>NZ_OAOF01000046.1 GCF_900205965.1 Lacrimispora amygdalina | reverse complement strand
TAAAAAAATCCCTGCGGACTATCCGCAGGGGAATATAAGCATAAGTGCTGGATTTTATTTGCCAAAAAGTGCTGGAAAATAATTTCCATTTTTTGCTGGAAAGTACTTGCCGTTTACAACGCCATTACCAGATTCAAAAACAGATATGATTACACTTCCAAATCTAGAAACAAAAAATGATAAAAATAAGCAGAAAGCAAGATTAGGAGATGAAACTACTACAATTAATATCCAAGTATCTAAGGAGACTCAGCATATTATTTTACCTGAAATAGACCCTTATGCGTTAAACGCTGGACAGGATAAATTAGAAACGTCAGAATATAACGAAATAAATTCGCAACAGAGTTCTAAGTATAATATTTATAATAGAGAAATATTGTATAAAGAGGTCTGGGAAAGACCTGTTACTGAAGTTGCAAAAAAATATAGAGTCTCTGATGTGGCAATCCATAAAGTCTGTAAGTCACTTGATGTCCCAACACCTCCAAGTGGCTATTGGGCAAAAGTATATGCTGGAAAGCCGGTTAATAAAATTCCATTACCAAAGACAGATAAACCAGTGCAGAAATTTGGTTCAAGAACTAATTCAGAAGATATCGGGGATACCGACAACACAGTTCTGAGCTTTATGGAAGGTGAAGAACGTGAAATGCTCTTTGCAATAGCGGATCAGATCCAGCTGACTAATAAGGGTGCTAAAATGCATCCGAAGATAATTGCTCATAGACGTACCATAACTGAATGGAATAAAAATAATATTAAGATAGCTGGCAGATACCTGGCAGATACCTGGGATCACGGTATAACAGCGAACCCTCTCCTGTTTTTTCTGATGTAATTTCGGAAGAAAGTATGCCAAGGGTTTTTCGTATATTGGATTCATTAATACACGTTATGGAACCTTTAGGTTGTACACTTAACGATGATTTAAAGTTTATAATCAGAGATGAAATAGTATCCATACAATTCAGTGAAGCAAAGGATGAAATTAAGCATATAAATACTAAAGAAGAGAATCTCCAGCTTCTGAAATATGAGGAAGATAGAAAACGTTATTCCTATGCATCTAAACCCAAAATACGTAAATATGATCATGTATATAATGGTCGGCTAAGCATCACTGTACATAATACAAGGACTTATAGGGATTGTAAATCTTACCAGATTGAAGAGCGGCTAGGAGATATCCTAATCCAAATGTATGAAACAACTGATGTACTATGTAAGGAACGTGAGGCAAGGGAAGAAGCAATGCGTAAGCGTAAAGAGGAAGAAAGACTTAAGGAAGAACGCCGTAAACGCTATAATGCAGAGGTAGAGCGTACTGTTACTTTAAATAATTTGGCAGAAGATTATGATAGAGCAAGTAAAATACGTTCTTATATTTCTGCAGTTGAAGTGATTGGTAATAAAGATGAGGAAACATTAGATTGGATAAAATGGGCTAAAAATAAAGCGGACTGGTATGATCCAGCCATTGCAAGGGATGATGAGTTTTTGGGAAAACGGGTGCATGAGAAAAATAAAGAGGAAAAAGAATTAAAACCTTCTGGGTATAGTTGGTATAATAATAGAGATTGATAACTCGGATTTTCAAAAAAGCATTGAGAAATTTCATGATATTGCATTCAGCAAGGATAATGTACCTAAGTAACTTATATAAGTGAAGTATCAAAATACTGCATAATGCGCAATTATAACGATGGTTAGTCAAAAATAACCGTTATGGTAATACCTATAATTTTAGTGTTTCAGAGTGCATAGCAATAGGGGGTATTAAATGGGGTATTTGAAGAACAAACAAATTGAATATCAGGAAAGAGGATACTCGTCAATAGATTCTATTATATGTACTAGCTGTGTAGGAGATCATGCGATAAAATCTTTTATAAGAAACATTGGAACTAAAAATAAATGTGATTATTGCTCAAAAATTAGAAAATGTTGTAAGCTTGAGGATTTAATCGGCCATATTGTCGAAAGTATACGATTTGAGTTTGAGGATGCAACAGGATGCATGCATTGGGAAGGTAAAGAGGGCGGTTTCATAGGGGCGCGTACTTATGATAATTACAATATGGTCTTTGATAAGCTTTCTCCTGAGATGGGAATTGAAGATGAGGCTGTACTAACTGATATATATAAAACTTTAAATGATTCAATTGAGTGGTGTGATAAAGATCCCTATGCATTAAGAATTCACGAGGAAGATTATATTGAGTGGAAGCAGTTTTGTAAATCTGCAAAGAGTCCAACTTCCTCTTTTGAAGATATAGCTTTAAAATCTCAAATACTTTATAAAATAACTGAACATTTTCAAGAACTTGGATTGATAAAAAATATAAATAAGGATACAGGCTTTTACAGGAGTGTTATTCACGATAAAGCAGAGAATGTTGATTCTGCAAAAAGGATTGGTTCAGCACCAGTAAAATATGCAGCAGCTAACAGGATGAGTCGGAAAGGGGTCTCGATGTTTTACGGAGCAGAAGATATTGAAACAACTTTAAAAGAAATAGGTGCAAAACCATCCGACACGGTAACCTCTGCTAAATTTTATCCAAGCGAAAGAATAAAAGTCCTTGATTTAACCCAATTGGACTCGATAGAGTTCCCTAGTCTTTTTGATCCTACCAAAAGGCATTTGCGCTCTCCTTTGATATTTATGAGGAATTTTGCAACAGACGTTTCGAAAAAATGCAATGGTAAACCGATACAGTATTTACCAACCCAGATTTTTACTGAACATATTCGGAATTTTTATAAAGAGTTTAAGCTTAGCGGTATTATTTACAATAGTTCACTAGTAAAGGGAAAGAAATGCTGTGTATTGTTTTTCAATAATGAACACTGTATAGAATGTAACAGTAATTTGAAAAATGCACTCTATATGGATAAAGCTAGTTTGAAAAATATTAATTGATCTCTTATGCTTTTGACTATAGAAGGTCTCCGCCAGTCAATATCTATAGTGTAATCGGAAATTTTGAGTAAGTGTTAGAATTATTCATTGATGCAGAAGGTTACATATCTCTAACCATCAGGACAATACAAATGACCTTTTTTGGCTTGACTATGAGAAAATGCATAGGAATTTTGAGAAGAAGCACAAAAATGTTGAGGTGCAGAAACTTAAAATAAGGTTGAGCAGGTTTTTAATTATAAGGTTAAAAAACAAGACGCGCACCGATTATTTGGAGCACTTTGAAATGATGATAGAGGAGTATAATGCCGGTATTAAAAATGTTGATTTGATCTACAAAAACCTTGTTGACTTAGGTTGTAGAAAAACACATTTGAAAAGAGTAATATGTTTGAAATTCAGTGTCGCGAATTATGTGACAAATTTGCTAATACTCAAATATTATTAAGAGGCAAAAAGTTATCTTCGTAGATGTGGTTAACTTGTATGGTGCAGCGGTTGGAGGATGAAATAAAAGGGAAAATTAAAGAATTATAGAATGGAGGAGGTATTGATTTGGGGGTACAGATGATAAAAAAAGGCAGTAATTATATTTTGTGTGATGTAGATGAAAAAGGGAAATTTAAGAGTTGTAATCAAATAGTAAAATCTTGGTCAAATAAAATTAATTATTTAAGTGAAGATGAGAAGAAAAACCAGTTAGGTTTGCGGACAGCACAGTTGGGAGCCGTTTTTGCAATCCGGGCACATTGGACTGTGAGTGATCTGCCAGCAACTGTAGTAATGCCTACAGGAACAGGAAAAACGGAAACGATGATTACAACAATTGTAGCCGAACAACGTAGTAAGGTATTTGTTTTGGTTCCTACTAATTTGTTAAGGACGCAGACTGTAGAGAATTGTGCAAGGTTAGGGATATTAAAGGATATTAACGTTGTGGATTTCAAAGCCAAACTACCGAATGTATTATGCTTGCGTTCAACTCCAAAATCCAAAGAAGATTTAAAAGAATTATTGGAGCTGAGTAATATTATTGTTTCCACAGCTAATTTAGTGAGTAGATTTGATGATTCTTATATGCGTCTAATTCATCAAGAATGTGATACATTTATTGTTGATGAAGCACATCATATAAAAGCACAAAAATGGGATCAGATTAAAAGCTTCTTTGCAGATAAGAAGATATTACAGTTTACAGCTACTCCATTTAGAAATGATGGAAGAAAATTAGATGGTGAGATAATATATAATTTTCCACTATCACAAGCCCAGAGGCAAGGTTATTTTCAAAAAATAAATTTTATGCCAATTGTAGAGTTCGATGATGAGAAAGGTGATTCTGAAATTGCAAAGGCTGCAGTCAATAAGCTGAAGAATGATCTAAAGAGTGGGTATCAACATACTGTTTTGGTTAGAACGGATAATGTTGAAAGGGCAGAAAAACTGTATAATGATATTTATTTAAAGTTATTCGAAAAATATAATCCGGTGTTAATTTTAGGGAAAATGTCGGATAAAGAAAAGAAATGCAAAATGGACAAACTAAAAAATGGAGAGTCCAAAATTGTTGTATGCGTTGATATATTTGGAGAGGGAATTGATATTCCAAGTTTAAAAATTGCCGCGATACATGATAAATATAAATCACTGCCCATTACTCTTCAATTTGTTGGACGTTTTGCTAGAAATAAAAAGGGGCTGGGTGAAGCTACTGTAATAACTAATATTGCAAATGAAGATATTCAAGATGCATTGAAAGAATTATATTCACAGGATTCTGATTGGAATAGTTTGCTTAGTGAAATGTCTTCAAGTGCCATAGGCAAAGAAGTTTCATTGCAAAAACTTGCCAGTGGATTTATTGGTACTGGGATAGATACGATTAATATAAATCAATTGAGACCAAAGTTAAGTATGGTTGCTTATTCTACAAATAAAAAGGAGTGGAACTGGGAAAATTGGGAAAAAGCTTTTAAGCAAATGAAATGCAAATATTATGTAAATGAAGAGGAGCATATCTTAATAGTAGTTGAAGCTGAGGAAAGTAATATTGAGTGGGCAAATTACAGAGAAATAAATAATCTTAACTGGAATCTTCATATTTTATATTGGAATGTTCAAAAAAATATAGTGTTTATAAATTCTACAGATAAATCAGCATTTAATAAATTTGCAGAATCTGTCTTTGATGATGCTAAGAGACTATCAGGTGAATGTATATTTAAATGTCTCTATGGAATAAATCATCTTATGTTAGCTAATGTCGGATTAAATTCTGCAATTGATGGACCAATACGATACAAAATGTTTACAGGTATTGATATTGTAGGGGCAATTTCTGAATCACAAAAGGGAAACAGCTATAAATCAAATCTTTTTGGTATGGGATATGATGGAAACGGAAAAATAAGTATAGGTTGCTCACATAAAGGAACAGTATGGTCAAGATGGGTGGAAACCATCGATTATTGGAAAAATTGGTGCAATGAAGTATACGATAAAATTAATAATCCCAATATTAGCACCAAAGATGTTCTTGAAGGAGTGTTACAGCCAGAGATAATACATGAAAGACCAAAAGAATATGCATATAGAATAGACTGGCCAAATGATTTTGATATTTCTTGCGAAGCCAATATCTACATACAAACCAATTTTACAGATATTCCTATATATGAGATGGAAATTGGGTTAATACAAACATTGGACAGTGAACCTTTAAAATTTTATGTTAAAAGCATGGATGAGAGTGAAGAATTCACATTAACAATAGATGATAAAGGATTTTACTTTAGCAAAGTAAAGAGTGCTAATTTTATATTGCATGTAGGTAAAAAGGTATATTCGCTAACGGAGTATTTTAACGTTTACCAACCTACTATTAAGTTTGTTAATCAAGCAACATTACAAGGAAATTATTATATTAAGGCAAATGTCAAAAGCAATCTTGTTTTTCAAAAAGAGAACATTGTGGTGCGAGATTGGGATAGCTTGGGAATAGATATTCAAAAAGAATCTCAGAAGTTGACTAAAGAGAAAGATTCCATTCAGTATAACGTTATTCAAGAGCTTAAAAGAAAAAAAGAATATACGATAATATTTGATGATGATAATTCTGGAGAAATTGCAGATATTGTTGCTATTAAAGAGGAATCTGATAAAATAAAAATCGAATTTTACCATTGCAAATATGCTCATGGAAAAAACGCAGGAGCAAGGGTTGCAGATTTATATGAAGTCTGTGGGCAAGCAGAAAAATCGGTAACATGGAAACAGGATGTTATAAAGATTATGGATAGAATGAGGTATAGAGAAAGTTCCAGGATGAAAAAAAATAAAGTAAGCAGATTTGAGCTGGGAGATATAAAATCCCTTGGTGTTATAAGAAATAAGCTCAAAGTAATGAATGCACAATTAGAGATTTATATTGTTCAGCCAGGAGTTGATTCTAAAAAGATTACTGAAGAGATGAATCTACTACTTTGTGGAACAAGTGCATATCTTATGGATACATACGGTGTGCAGTTTAAAATGATCTGTAGCTAAATAATTGTTGGTTAAGGACAATTCTACCGCACTTTTAGAATTCCTTGGATTTATCGAATTTCGAATTTACAAATTACAGTAAATGTGTTTGTGGAAATTCCTTGATTCTAGTATAGTAATGTCTAAATCTGCTGTAGTCTTGAGTGACTAAAGCTAATAGCTTCTTAAGTATAGATACTGCTAAGAGTAAAGCTCTTGAGGTTATGGATTGAGAGCTTTATTGTTGGTAATGCTAGCTATCGGCAAAATTACTCTCTATCTGGTGTAACACAACCAGCCCCCCAAAAAATAAATCTATGGTATAATTGTGGGATCAGGAACGGCAAAGTTGTCAAAAGGAATTTGCCAGTAGGCTCGGCTTAAACGATTAGTATTCCTCCAAGGCCAAATTGCGCCTTGCGAGAATCAGTTTGACAGCATCAACACATTGTGAGATTTGTGTCGAAATTTATCGAAAATAGTAATATTTATGGACCTGCCAAGCCAATGGAATACCAGATGCTGTCCAGCTAATTTAAGTATTGCAGAAAAAGATAAACGTAGTTTTTCTTCTTGAATTGGGCATTTAATAAAGTTTTTTCATGAAAAGGAGCAATTGAAAATGATTAGGACAAAAAGCGTTAAACAATCAGCAATGATAATGGTGTCCTTTATCATTTGTATCATCAGCATGGGTTGTACAAAAACTGAAATGACTAAGCAAGATCAAACCAGCACTGAGCAATTAACAGTAGTAACTAAGACTGAGGCGTTAACGACAGAAAAGGAACCATATACTGAAACCACCATGGAAGAACCAATCCGGAATAATACACACAATATTTTTAAAGGTACAATAGGAGAATCAGAAGTACAAATGAACATCCGTAGAGAAGGTAATTCTTTGACTGCATCATATATTACTAGAAGCGATGATGAAAAAACACTTCGTGGAGAAATGAAAAGTCTAACGGAATTCGAGTTAAATGATAATGAAGGCGGATATTTAAAAGGTACTATTTATGATGGCTATTTAAAAGGCACCGGCAAAATTTCCGGAAAAGATGTAACGATTAGTATGTATTTGTCAACGTTTATGCCTATAGGATATGATCATGATGATTACTACAGCGGAGATCGTATTATGAGTCGTCAAATGACATCAACAGAAGTTGAAAATTTTGCCAAACAGATAAAAGAATCTATAACAGATAAAGAAAAATTCATAAAATTGTTTCGATATCCACTTGATATTCGAGTAAATAAAAAAGTTATTTCTGTACAGAATGAGGGTGTAATGTCAGATCAAATTGATACTTTATTCGCAGAAACGGATTTTCGTGAGCAGATTGAAACAATGTATACAAAATATTTATTTACAAATTACCAAGGGGTATGTGTTGAAAACGGAATTCTTTGGTTTGATAAAGATGATAATGGTGATTTTAAAATCTGGTCACTTAATTATCGTGATTCTAACCACCTTAACTAATAGATAGTAAGCGCTTATAAATAAAACTTAGTAGTTCAAAGCTATGATAGATTGGTGGAATACCATGCCAAAAAAGAAAGATGAAATAAATATTCATAGTTCAGCAGCAGAATATCTTACTTATGTTACAGCAGTTGGAGATAATGCAAACAGCATGGAAATGCGTTATGAAGATGAAAATATATGGCTGACACATAAGATGATGGCTGCACAGTATGATGTAAGTCTTTCAACGGTAATGAACATATTAAGAAAATATATGATGACGGTGAGCTGACAGAGGAGGCAACTATTCGGAAATTCCGAATAGTTCAAACCGAAGGCTCAAGGCAAGTGAATCGAGAGGTTATTCACTATAACCTCCAGATGATTATTGCCGTTGGCTTTAAAGTCAATAATGACCGTGCTGTTCGTTTCCGCAAGTGGTCAGGACAAATTGTCTTCTACAGCTTTTGATTATGATAAAGATGCAAAGACTACCAGACGTTTTTTTAGACTGTGCAGAATTAGATGCACTGGGCTGTTTACAGACATACAGCAGCGGAACTAATTGTGAAACGTGCTATTGCAGAGAAATAGCATATGGGATTGACCACTTGGGAAGCCGATCCGGATGGAATGATTGTGAAAGCGGATGTTTCCATTGCGAAGAATTATCTGAACGACAAGGAAATATAACTGCGTTTTGTGGGCATCGGAATCAACGCCACAAGGTACAGAGACAGTTAGTCTACTTGAGTAAGAAAAGGCTAATAAGTAAAAAATCTGAAGTCTTTGGAAGCAAATAAAAACAGCAATATATTTTCGGAATTTGTTGATAGGAGGTAATGAATATGCGAGATGTTCATGTACATTTCTTGCATGGGCAAGGTAAGTATTCCATTGAGTTTTTTGAAGGGTTTATTTCGAATGCGCTGAAAGCCGATATAGATGAAATTTATTTATTGGAGCATACGCATCAATTTTACGAATTTGAAAAAGTGTATTCTTCTGTTAAAAATTATAACAGCTTTCAGCGTGACTGGATTTCGCAAAGAATGAACGGCTCTATCGATAGTTATCTGAGTTTTATTGAAAGCGTAAAAGGCAGAATTTATCCGGTTAAAGTCAAATTCGGCCTGGAAGTCTGCTATATCCCCGAAACTGCTGATCGACTTTCTGATTGCCTTAAACAATATGACTTCGATTTTCTTACTGGATCGGTACATTGGATTGATGGCTGGGGTTTTGATCATGCAAAGCAAAAGGAAATTTGGAGAGCAGTAAATGTCAATGATATATATAAGAGGTATTACAGTATCATGTATGAACTCTGTGACAGTGGTTTGTTCAGCGGTCTTGCCCATCCTGACAGCATCAAATGCTTTGGTTATCAGTCTTCCTGTGATTTAAAAGATACTTATTACGAATTGGCGCACGTTCTCAATAGAAACAACATGTATGCGGAAAATAGTGGTGGTTTGCGTCTGAATTACAACCAAGACTTACAACTTGGACTGAATCAAGAGCTTCTGCAAATTTTAAAGGAAAATAAAGTGATATTGATGACCGCTTCAGACGCGCATAAACAAAGTGATGTTGGTGCGAACATAAAAGAACTTCAAGCTATGATAAATTCATAAGTTTATTTATACGTGCATTTTAGCTTCAGACATCACCCAAAGAGCCGTTGAGGGGTATAAGAAGGGTACGGTATCTTTTTTTGACCGTTCACCGCATTGCGGGGTATACGCAAACATAAGTAAATCTTAGAAACTGTAAATGAAATAGGACAGCTTATAGTATTTGATAGGAGAATTATTTTATGATAAATAAATTAAGAGCGGTAGAAGATGGTTATATGGAATTATACTGCCAGAAAAAAACAGTGCAAGATATCAGCTATTTTAGCAATCAGATTGTACCAGGATTGTATGACCATAATTTTATTCTGTTAGAAAACATAAGCAATGAGATGGAAACAATTGAATTTATTCGCGAACAATTAAAAGCGTTGGCGCAGTCAGACAAAGAACATCTAAAAATTGTAATCCACCCTGGAATTGAGGTTTCGAAAGGATTTTATGATTCCATGAATGAAGTAGGATTTGATGTGGACGATCTTTACTATATGACAGCGGGTGAACATTCCGCAGGTGATTGGCATGGAGATGACAGCTGCAGGATTAAAAAGGCAGTTACATCAGAAGAAATAAAAGCAGGAGTAGATTGTGCCATCACTTATGCGGCGCAAAGAATGTCCCTTGAGTTATCCAGAGAGAAAGCAAATCAGAAAAAGGAACTCTATGAAAAGGGATTGATGGATTTTTATATCTGTTATGACGAAGAGACTCCGATCGGTTTTTGTGATTGGTATGAGAAGGATCAAATTGTAAAATTAGAAGAAGTTACAATATTAAACGAATATCAGGGCAAGGGATTCGGAACAAATATGTTAAAGAAACTGCTTTATAAAGCCATAAAAGAGGAGAAGAAGCGGGTTTACATTGTTACGGATACAGGAGAAGAGCATAATATTTATCTGCAGCTGGGATTTAAGGGAGCAGGTACGGAAACAGAATTGTTTTTAATGAAGAAAGATATGAAATAGCGCGAATAGGTTTGTATTTGTTTGGCAGGAATGATAATGATTCCGCCAAGGCCCAACCATGCCTTGAGTGAATCGTTTTCACACACTCAACACATTGTGAAATAATTGTCGAAATATGTCGTATTTTATAACCATTATACAAAGAAATTAGACTAACAAGCATCATATTAATAAATTAAGAAAGATTAGTAAATGGGTTTTGTCAAAAATATATGAACTTGACAAAACCCATAATAGGTCGTGAGCAAAAATATTAATAGAAGAATTGCGACATATCAAATTTATTTGACAGTTCTATAATTCTAAAGGAAAGTATCATGTTTAGGGTCTGAGAAAAACAGGTTCGTTTTCTAAACCTGCTTTTCTCAGATTCTAAATGTGATTCTTTCCAATTGAACAATAGTCGCGGAAAT
>NZ_OAOF01000021.1 GCF_900205965.1 Lacrimispora amygdalina | reverse complement strand
TCCATCCATTTAACCATCCTTTCTTCACCTCCGAATGACAGTATATCATTCGATGATGTTCCGTAATAGTTGCTGGATTTTATTTGCCTAAATCTGCTGGTTATAGTTTACCACTTACACTTTTCTATTCTATCCCTGTTTTATTTCTTTTTTTCCACAAACAAATTTCAAATAACGGTATATTTATGACCGTATTCGACAGGTGCATTCTTCAATGCATTTTCTTGATTTCCCTTTTTTTAATTTCTCATCTAACCAAATTCCTATATAAAGTTTTCTTAAGCCCATATTATATTGCGGTAAATTTCTAATAATGGTAACGATTCTAACTATATCTATTTTTCCCGGTTATTTATAAACAGAATATTGGAAGAAGGACATTTCTTAATTATTACAGAAGGGAGGTATCATTTTTTTAGTGGCAGCTTATTTACATTTTCTCAAATAAATTAGGTTGGTGGTGTGAATGAAAAATAAAAAGTTTATTGCTTTATTTGGTTTGATATCATTATTTGCAAGTATTCCTATGCCAAGCTGTGGGGCGTGGATACAAAACGGTAATTGTTGGTTTTATGAAGAAAATAACGTATATGAAACCAATAACTGGAAACTGATAGATGGAGTCTGGTATTACTTTGATAGTAGTGGATATATGGCTACTGGTTGGAAACTGATTGCAGGTAAATGGTATTTCATGAATCCGATATCTGATGGTACAAAAGGGAAAATGCTTACCGGGTGGCAATGGATTGATGGGCACTGCTATTATCTGGCAGCAAACCTTGATCCCAATTACCCGGAAGGTTCAATGTATTCAGATACGCAAACCCCAGATGGATTTCAGGTTAATAGTTCTGGGGCTTGGATCAATGAAGATGGAATTGTGCAGTATCAAGAGGGAAAAGGAATACAGTCAGTAATAACGAAAAAGAAAGTATCTTCAAGAGGAGGCTTTGGAGGAGGAGGATCTGGACACAGCAGGCCAGGTACAATAAACAGTGCAAAACCCCAGATCAGAAAACCAGAGGAGTCACAAAAGGAACCGGCCGCCCCTTCCAATGTGCAGCCGCCAAAGCCGGTTGATAATAAAATAGAGTTAAGTTATACCATTAAATATCTGGATGTGGAAAGCAAAACAGTTTTAAAACTGGTAACAGGTAAGAACCTGAAAGATGTGGATATCATAATTAATCCTCCGGAGCTTGATGGGTATGAAATCTGCAGTGGACAGGAGAAACAGTTTCGTCTGGCGACAGATGGGATGAAAATTATTATTTATTATTCCAAGTTAGAGCCGGCTTCTCCTTCTGAGGCAAAAAAGGTTACCTGGAAGCTGTATTTTGTAGAAGAGGATAATCACAGCAATGAGATTTTCAAATCCCAGAGCGGACAGAGTGAGGAAGATGTGCAGCTTGCAATCGACTTCCCGGAAACGATTCTGGGGAAAGACAAGTATTATTATCATTCTCTGGTACCCAGTCCCTGGAATATGGTTATAAGCGGTACTGGTACGCAGAAATATTATGTGGAGTTTGAGAGGGGAGAGAAACTGCCAGAGGAAGATGATCCGGACCAGGATGCAAGAAACAAACTGCGTCAATGGCTGGAAACAGCGAGAGAAGCAGATTTTGCTATTACTGGGGATAAACCCATAGATCAGCAGCTGATTACGAAAAGTCTGGGAGAAAGCAATGAGCGGCTATTAAACCTGGCTACAATGGCAGATAGCCCAGAACGCATGGAATTGTATTTAATTGCAAAGAATCATACTCCTGCAATTTTAATTCTTAGTCAGAAAATAAATAACATTAAGAATCTGTCTCAGCTGGTTATGGCAGAGTTAGCCGTTGATGGTGATATATACACGGTTATGAGAGTAGGGTTTGAAAAGACTTATGAGGAAAGCACATGCAATCATGATCATGAAAGAATTGAACGGGTAGAACCAACCTGTTCGAAAAATGGTTATGAAATTATAAGGTGCAGAAGGTGCGGTAAGGAGGAAAATGTGATCTTACCTGCGGAAGGACATGCAGACATAGACCATGACGGAATCTGTGATATCTGTTTTAAACCAATAAACGGATTGCCCGAAGCGGTTCATTACAGTATTGGAGATATCCAGACCAGGATCATTGGAAAGCGTAATTATTTATTCCGCTGTATTGATGAGGATTATGAAGATGCAATAGGAAACAGACAGAAAACGGCACTGTTCCTTTGCGATAGTGTGATACGCTCCGACATTATAGGAGCTTCCAAAAAGCTGAACTTTGGAGATAACAATAATTATAAATATTCAAAAGTGCGGGAATGGCTTCAAAACAATGCGGTTGATTCGATGTTTCTCTCTGATACCTATGTAGGAATAACGAAAGCCTTCTTAGGATCAACCAGAAAAGGAACGTATGACCAGCTGAATGAAAGCGGACTAATGGGATATGACCGTTTATATCAGTCTATGAATGATAAAGTTTTAATTCTGTCCGTGGAGGAAGGTCTAAAGTACAGGGATTATTTATGGAAGTTTAATGGCAGTGATATTAATAATCCTGAATCCCAGATCTCCGCTTATTCCAAAGGATATTATCTAAGAACACCACAAGATGGCGGGCGGGATGAATTTGGGTTTGGTGAAGGAATTTACACAGTCAGCCTCACAGATGGAAATATACAGCCGGTTAATGTGTCGGAGACAGGCATAGGGATCAGACCAGCAATAGCGATCCCGCAGGAATAGGAGAGACGTATGAGTATATTGCCTTATTTATTGTTTGGTTTTATTTGTGCATTAATTGTGGTTTTTATTTTTATTTCAGTATTCTTCCTGGTAGTTGCTTGCTCCAGAAACAAAGATCAGGAGAATCAGGAACAAATAAAATGGATTGAAGATTATAGGGAAAATCAGGGGAGAAAAGAACATGAGAAGTAAAGCAAAAATTATATGCCTTTGCTGTTATCATTGCAGTAACTACGGCAGGGTATGCACCGCCACCTTTACAGGCAGAGGAAAATATGGTGGAGCCAGAAAAGGTGCCGGACTATTACTCATAGGTTAAAAAAGCGGGTAAACGGTTCTGGAAACTCTTGAAGTCACATACACAAAGCCGGATGGTACGACCTCAAAGAATGAATGGGCTTGCGATGGCAAGGACTGGTACCATGTTGATGATAAGAGATATTTCTTTGATCATGATACGTCTAAAATGCTTACAGGCTGGCAGCTCATTGATCATAAATGGTATTAGTAATCCGAATGGTTGGAAAACGATAAAACAAAACCTGGTAAGCCTTATGGTTCAATATATCAAAACGTGAGGACTTTAGATGGTTATATGGTAGATGAGAATGGAGTTTGGAATAAATAGGAGGAACAATGAGAAAAAAATTTGTGAGAGGGCTGGCATACGTTATGTGTGCTGCCCTGACAGTCACCGCAGTACCGCCTTGGAAGGTGTATGCGGGAATGGGTACAGGAACAGAAAGTTCCAGTTCAGTGGCTACACCTTCTGAAGCAAGCCGTGATACAGAAATAGAGGGTGAAAAAATCGTTAATGAAGAGGATAAGGGAGAAGATCTGCCAGGAGTGGAACCGGAAGAGATTCCGGCTATAGATCCGGAAGCGATTGAAATGCCGGTAACAGATCCGGTAGAAAGTGCTACGCCGTCTGAAGCAGTGGAGCCTGCTTTTACGGATATAAAAAAAGCGTTAGCAGCTTCCAGTTCACTGGGAGATATCTGGGATTCCTGGTCCGGTAAGACAAGCTTTGAATTTCTTAGCGGAAGCCAGGGAGAAGGAACAGAGGAAAAGCCATATCTGATTAAAACAAAAGCACAGCTGATGGGGCTATCCGAACTGGCAGCTATGGGTATGACAGTGCCTGATGCCGAAGGTGCCGATTATGCTGGTGATTATTCCGGATGTTTTTTTGCCCTTGGCAGCAATATTGACCTGCAGGGAGTTAACTGGATTCCCATTGGATTTTACCGGGATTCTACGGAAAACTCCGGAGAGGTTCCATATCCTTTCTCTGGAAACTTCAACGGAAACGGATATACTATTAAAAACATAAAACTTGCTTCTTTTTCTTGTTATAACAACGTTGGACTTTTTGGCTCCGTAAAGGATGCAGTGATTGAAAACGTGACCATTGTTCCGGACAGCAGTGAGATCAGGGGCAATGACCGGACAGGAGTTGTGGCTGGTTATGCAGAAGATTCCATTATAAAAGATGTAACTGTTAAAAATGCCTATATCAGTTCCACCGGAATCTCCGGAGGAATCGCAGGGGAATTATCCGGAAGCGTGATTGAGAATGCCATCTGTGAAAAGGTGATGATTGATGCAACGGATGGAGTGGATGTGATCTATGCCGGTGGAATCGCCGGGATCGCATCTGATTCTTCTATCGTGGACTGCGAAGTTTCTACTGGTGATGGGACCACGGCAAGAATCCAGGGTACGGGTTACATCGGTGGAATTGTGGGGTATCAGAATGCAACAAATATTTTAAATACCCATGTTAGCGGAACCGTCGGCGGTTATCATTCTACGGCAATTGGTGGTATCACGGGAAGATATGCATCCGGGAAGTTAAAGGTAGCACGCTTTGAGGGGACCATCGGGAACTCTCAGCTGGGGTCCATGGCGAGGGAAGGAACCTTTATCGGAACCAGGCAGGGAGCAGCAACGAACTTTAATTTCATTGATGATGTGGCCTATCTGTTTACAGATACCGAAAGTAAGATCAGTGCCAATGTATGCGGATCAGAGATCATTGACGATAATGATTACACCTATGAAGCACATATCGGATACTGGCATTCAGGAGATCTTTACTACACACTGGTACAAGGCGGTGCAAAAAAGTCCATTTCTGATCAGTACTTTTATGAAGAACTGGAAAATGGGATCTTGAACGTTATGGATGAGGAAACAGGGGATTTTACGTTAGACCATTTCGCTCCTAATTCCCTGGGCCGCCCGGTAAGAGGGTATTTGCTTACGGTTGATCAGATCGATACCGTCGCTAACGGTCAAAATTTTTATGATATTGCCTCCATGGAAGTAAGAGGAAGTTCCCAGTATTCAAAAACCATTGATAAGGGAAACCGGGGAGCCATTGCTGCCGGTAGCGTGGTAAGTATTACAACCTCTCCCAACAATACAGATACAGAAAAGTATCAGATGGTGGGAAGCCCTACTTATATAAATGTAGAGGGAAAGAAAAAGAACACTACATATTCAGACAGCAGCCATTCCTATACATTTACAATGCCGGCAGAAGATATAAGTGTCTCGGCTATATATAAAAAGGTGGCAGTTTCTATCAATGTAAATCCGGAAACCTATACCTTTCAAGTGATCCAGGCAAGAACCGGAAGCCGGAAGAATCCAACAAAGACCACGGAGATCCGAAACAAGGAAGGAAAGCTGATTGCCCGTTATATCAATGGTGTGTCAGAACAGGGAACACAGGTTCAGCCGGTGAATATCTCCGCTCTTATTGATGCGAATAACGATGTTTCTGATAACCAGGTGAAGTGGAGCATTGATGATCCGGAGTTAATCCGTCTTGAAAAAAATGATGATGAAGAGACTGATGGCTATACTGCAAAATCGGCCAGTATCTCATTGAATATGGAAGCTGCCTTTTTTACGGATATTATTCAAGAAGCGGAAAAGAAACAGGCAGAAGAAAGTTATCAGTATAAGATCCCAAATACCATTTACGGCGCGGGGCATCAAAATGGTGGAGTTGCAGTACTGACAGCACAGACCAGACCATCTACGTCCTTTGAAGGGAAACCCTGTACCGATAACTGCCGTATCAATGTCACCTTTCAGATCATTGATAATACGTTAGTAGCAACAGAAGGAGCAGTACTTGATAAGACAGCTTTATCCTATACCGTTACAAGAACTTTAACCGGAGACCGGACAGCACCGGAGGAAAAGGTAACAGTAACAGCTCCCCAGTCCCTCACAGCAACCTTTACCCCGGATTACTTTTCCAAAGATGAAGTGACCTGGACAAGCTCCGATCCAGCCGTCCTTACCGTATCTCAGGATGCGCAGGCGTACCGGGAAGCTTCCATTTCTGCGATCAAGGAAGCCAAGTGGATTAAGGATATCATGGCTACTGATGATGGAATTCGTAGCAATGATATTTATGAGAAAATACAGGGAAGCGGAAGCAGAGAAGCAACTGTAACGGTGGTCGGAAAGGATAAACTGGGAAATCAGGCATCTGCAGTCTGCCAGGTGAAGGTAAACTTCACTACCAATGACCAGACAAGGATTGTACCAGAGGGAATTACCTTAAGTCAGACAGCACTTTCCTACAACCTGGGATACCAGAAGGCTGGGGATATCAATTCCCAAACGGTAAAAAAGACCGGTTTTGAAACAAAGAAGCTGACAGCCACCGCTCTTCCAGTATTGGAAGGGACTGCAGGGCATGAGTCTTACAATCAGACTGTAGTATGGACTTCTTCCGATCCGGGAGCAGTAACGGTGGATCAGAGTGGAACGGTAACTCCGGTAGATGGAGCAGACTGGATCAGAGAAGCACTTTTAAAAGCACCATATAAGGCAGAAAAAACAGCAGAAATAACCGCTGTGACAGCAGACGGGGGAAAGATAGTCTCCTGCAGCATAACGCTTACCTTTCAGGCAGAATGCATCGAAGCAGACAGGGAAACGGAGCAGTTTGATCTGGTACTTACGAAGTCGGGAAGGAGAAGTAATCCAACCATTGCCTGGAGCGGAGGAGAAAGTAAAAAATTTTCTGCCGCCATTTACTCCCAAAATAAGAAATCAGTTTTATGGAAATCATCTGACAATGGAATTTTAACCGTAGATAAGAATGGAACAGTTACACCGGTAGTCCTAAACGGCAATCAGGAAGTCACAGCTGGCTGGATCAAAGAAGTAATAAACAAACAGTCCAATAATGGAACAGCTGCAGCTGATATTTATGCCTTATCCAGTGATGGAAAATTATCAGATCCGGTACATGTGATTCTTACCTTTAAAGTTGTAGAACAGACATATTCCTCGGGTGGTAGCAGTGGAGGAGGCGGTGGTGGCGGTGCACGCTCCGTAGGCGTAACAACCGCTGGAAATACAAAAGGCCCTGCAGCTCCTGCAGGTGCAGTAACCGGCACATGGACACAGATGGCAAGTGGGAAATGGATTTTTGCTACTGATCGGACTTATTCTGATGAATGGGCATATATCAGCAACCCATATGCAGGAAACGGCCAGGAGCCGGCGTCGTGGTTCCGGTTTGATAAAGATGGATTTATGGTAACTGGATGGCAGACAGATGCGGATGGCAATACATACTATTTAAAATCTGCCTCCGATGGAACCCAGGGACAGATGCTTACGGGCTGGCAGAAGATAGATGGATACTGGTATTATCTTAATCCAGTATCTGATGGAACCAGAGGAAAAGTAATGACCGGAGTGGTCATTGATGGACAATATGAATTAAATGAAAAAGGCCAGTGGGTACAGGGCGGAAGTGCAGTTGCTGCATAACTCCGTCCGGCCGAAAGGCCATTGAACCTTGACAACCGAAAATGTTTAATCGATAGTAATACGAACAGGAAATTAATGGTAATAAAGTTCGTAAAATCCACCAAAATATGGTATAATATAAAATAGGTAGTCAATCTGCCGGGTGGTTTCCATCTCCGAAAGGAGGTGGTTGTTATTAGTACATATGAGGAATTAATGATTGTTATCAATGTTTCATTGCTTATAGTTGCAATCCTTACATATACAAATAACAAAAATAAAGATACAAAAAAATAACCACCCTGCCGTCCAAAGCTATGGGTGATTATTAATTAAACATTAACTTGTGGAGCCACTCTGTGGAGTTGGCTACCTTTGTATCTTTAGGATAACACGAATTTATAAGATTGTCAAATGTGAGATTTCAGAATATATTTTTGGGAGGGCTTGTATGAAAAAGAAATTATTTGGATTAATATTATCAACAGTACTAACGGTAACAATGGTAACACCGGCGTTTGCGGAGATTATTTGGACACCGGATAAACTTCCGGCTGGGTTTACAACAAATGAAGTTGAAAATAAAAAGTTCGATTTGAATTCTGGAGGTGTCATTGAAAAATCCACTTATACTGGTTATATCAAGGACATGTATGGGAATTTCATGAAAAATACGACATTTGCTGGAGGTTCAAGAACTGATGAAAATGGTATTCTCTTTTATCCAGATGGAACAAGTTCTTCTTTTGGTAGTGAACAAAAATATTTAGAATATTTAAATTCCACAATTGGTCAACAGATAGAGAAAGAATCATGGCATCAAGAAACATTAAAATCTTTAAATAACAATGGGATAAGTAATTATTGGTATGGAACCGATAAATATGGCTCTGGTTATTCTAGTAATTGGGTATGGTTGATGCAAGCTCCTAATGGAACAGAAGATGGCTTGAAATATGCTTACTGTTTCAACGAATACGGCTATCTTTACACCAACACCATAACCCCAGATGGATATATGGTCAATGAACTTGGTCAGCTTATGATAGATGGAAAGGTAAAAACAAAGGAGACAACTGATTTTACAGCGTGGCATGGATACTCAAGTTATGCTATAGGCTATCTAGTTTATGATCCTGTTACGAGTGAACAGCATAAGCTCGATAAACCAAATCCATTTTTCTAAATTGTTTCCTAACAGAATAAAGATTTTTAAGACTATCGGTTAAAACATAATCGGTAGTCTTTTTTATTGCAAATAGAGGAAAATAGAATGAAAAAATGGTTACAGAGACTTGAAGTGAAAAGAAAGACCTCGGCTTTTATGGCTGTAATTTTAACTACAATGACTTTTCTCCCATACATACCGGAAAACATGATATCCTTTGCAAATTATGTACAGACGATTGAACCCTCTGCCTGGGTATCTTGGAATCCTAGTGCCTATGGAGGGGAAGCAAACAGCAAAGGATATACTCCCACTGGCCTAATGTATGAAACCAAAGACTTTCATTTAGGAGCGGCAGTGGAAGAGGGAAATTTCCCGGCAGGAGCGAAACAATATCTGGTAAAAAATAATAGTTCAACTGAGAGTGGCTATGATGAGTTTGACAAAACATTTCTTTACTGTGTAGCTATGCATAGTGAGAGTTCCAGAATATATCTTGGAAGCCAGGCATTTTTTCAAAAATATTGGACAGTAGATGACATGCCAAACGAGTTCCCAGATGGAGATAACGCAAAAGTGCTGAAGTTAAAGAAATTTAACTTTCTTATGAACATTTATGCAACCCATATGGGTCGCAATGATAGTATAACTGCCTGTAATGATGCTAATGCCGGAACTGCAAAATACATTGTTGCAGCTATTATCAACTGGATTGCAGCCAATAACTGTGAGTTTACGGGTGAATGGGAAGCGGATTTAAATTCATTTCGTGACAGCGCTGATTACAGATCTGTTATAAAACAGATGAATCCAAACTCTGTAGGCGATAGATCCGTGTATAATCAGCTTACCAGTACGCAGATTGATTCCAAATATGCAGCCAGAGGGTGTAAGAACTGGGCTGAGTGGATGTTTGGAAATGTATGGGATGCAGCAACTATCACTAAGCAATTTGATGTTGATTCTGTGGAAACGGTTTATTTTGCAAAGATGGATCATGCTTCAGATACTTATACCATTACAATCCCATACTCAAATGAAGCAGTAAAAGACTATTACCAGCATCTCTCTGCAAAGGATCTATACGGTGACTGGACCTTTACAGGGCCAACGGATGCAGGATTGGTTTTTTCCTCCATGACTGGGGAAGTGCCTAGTGATGGAAAAGGAATAGCTACTCTTTACTGGCCGAATCAAAGCCAGATAGGGGCAGACTTAGCAAAAGACTTAGGCTCTGCGCAGCTTGCTACATTTAAATTTTATACAAATGCAAATGATCCGAGGAATCCTAATAGATATGCTTTTGATATTTCACAAACTTATTTTGCCGCCAAAATGGATAAGGACATAGAGGTCCATGTCCGTGTCGGTTCTGGCTCAGCCGGTACAGCGGTAGTGAATCGATATAAGCATACAGAAGGTTTTGGAGCCAATTATAACGTAGGCCTGAATGCTTTTGATTCTGAAACCGGTAAGCCTCTGGCTGATACTCATTGGGATATCTTAGAAAAGTTTGATGATTCCCAACTTGATAGTACGGATCTGGATTTAAGAAGAGCAGGAGACTATTCCTCCAACTTAGGCTCCCTAACAGGGGCATCATGGGAAGAGGATAGCGGAAATGATGAGGAGCGGATAGCCTTAAACTATGATGGGGATACAGGGCTGAATGATTCAGAATCTAACCTTTATAACCAGGGAAATTCATCCGGTTCCCAGTTTGACCGTTGGTCTGATCCGGAAAATGACCCATGTAATGCGGATGAACATATCACGGATTCCAACGGAGTACTTCATTATGTAGATTCCAGAGGGAATATCCATAGTGAAGTAGCACATCATGATTCAAGAAGCTATACCTACCAGAAAGGATATTGCAGCGGTCATCCGGCTCCTGTCGTCGAGTATGAGGAAGTCCCGGAACCGGAATATGATGAGGAGACCGGGGAACAGACCAATGAAGATGAAATTGAAGCAGTAGAGGAATATAATCAGGAACTTCACGATAGTGAATGGGCTAAGTGGCTGGAAGGAGTAAAGGAATGTGAGGATCGTGTAAAAGAAGGTGGTTTCTTTCATGCCATTGATCCAACCGGAAAGACACAAAGGGAAGCCTTGGAAGCAGACAGGGATCAGTTTTATAAGGACTTCATTTCCTTAAACTATGAGTATTCCGCAAAGGAAATAATTCCGGCGCCTGGCTATTCCCTTCACGGAAGCCACCCGGATGATATTCCTATGGAGTGGCGTACTGTAACTTCAAGTGAATATAAAGATTACAATTCCCATGGGATTGATCATTCAGGTGGCAGTTTTAGTGGTGGTGGACCAGACATGGAAATGGCCAGTCTGTCAGCAGATGCTGTACAAGTACCGGTCCCTAAAACCGGAATGCCAGATCAGGCAGGTATGTTTGTCAGCTTTGGGACCTCTGATAACGTGGCAGGTTTTGAGGCTGTGACCGAAGCAGAGGTTGAAAGACCGTCTGAGCCGGAAGTCGTGAAGAATACCGAAGCGGAAATGGTAGAAGAGACCGAAGCGGAAGCTGTAGAAGAGACTCAGCCAGCGGAAGTAACAGAACCAGAAACTACAGCAGCTGAACCAGAAACTACAGCAGCTGAACCAGAAACCACAGCAGCACAGTTGGAAACAATTGTAAATCCTGATTTAATTGTGAAGGAACCTGTTGCCTCCGCTTCTGAAGCAATAATAAAGAAAACAGCTACTCGCTCCAATGCAGATAGCGTGAATGGAGGAATTACCTTTACCGGCTTTTTGGAAGGTCTGGTATCTGGTGTTAAATTCCTGGCTTCTAAGGTTCAAACTCTGGCAAATAAAGCGACATCATTCTTTTATTTTAAATCCTTTGGAGTGAGTGGTTCATCCCTTTCTTCTTTACCGGAATCCAGTGAGACTAGCCGTGTAGACCTTCTTAATTCTTCAATAAAAGATTGGACATTCATAGCATTTGATCACCGGACTGAGGGAGATATCCATATGAATAAGAAAGATATGGATTTAAAGAAAGGTGAAAAAGTTTCTTACAATGCCTATGGAGATTCCCAGGGGGACGGAACTTTAGAGGGCGCTGTCTACGGACTATTTGCGGCAACGGATATCCCTCATCCAGACGGACATTCCGGAGTAGTGTTTCAAAAAGATGATCTGGTTTCCGTTGCGACAACGGATCGGAATGGGGATGCCAGTTTTTTAGCCATTACCCAGGTCCCCGGATATACCTTCAATTACCAGACAGGTGCGATTGAAAAGACAAGCAACGGTTGGGCAGACCAGGCACCGGGAAATCTTTACACCGGCATGGGAGCAGCAATAGGAAAGGAGTCAGACACCGAAAGCTTTGAAGGGCATACCGAAAGGGGAAGCGGCATTTCCCTTACAGACAGCCGAAATGAAACGTCTTCCGGTTATGAGAAGCTTTCTTCCAACCAGGGTAAGGACGGTACCGGGGACAGCAGCCAATCCTATCCCATAGAAAATAATGAATCCTTAAATGGAAACTGTTGGATCGGAAGACCCCTGATTGTAAATGCAGACGGAACCCAGTATTACATGAAGGAACTAACCCGTTCGGAAGGTTATGAGTTGTCTGTCTATGGAAAGGATGCAGCTATTAGTAATAGGGAGGCTTTTCAAGCCGGCGGAAATCCTTCCACAGAAGGAACCGTATCTGCAGGAACCATCGGGATAGACCGGGTAAAGGGAATCAATACCTTTACGGTAAAGAGCAGCGGAACTACAAACGGGTATCAGATTTATGCGCAGAATATACCAAAAGGAGCCTCCTTTTATACAACGAAAAGCCAGGTGGTAGAAGATCCAAGCGGAACGCATACGGAATATGTAACCAGAGAAGAAAACGCTCTGGCAGAAACGGAAGGAGCTAAAGTTATTATAAACGGTGCATCTGTAACAGCAAAGGCCGGGGATATCATTTCCCTGCCAAACGGAGATACTGCTACCGTCACTAAGGTATCCGAGCCGGAGTATGACTATACAGCAGCCCGGCCTGACAATGCCCTGCGTTATACGATCCCAACCTTTCAGGATAAGGAAAACACTGGGGACATAGCAGAGGATGCCAACGCCGCATTAAAGAAGGCTTCCTTTAAGGAGCCGGATGAAGGAGCGCCCTGGATACTGATTCCTTTGGAGGGAGATACCTATAAGGAACAAGCTGAAAGTCTTTATGAAGGAATGGAGAACGCCGGATTATCCGTATTCAACTGCCTGCGGGTTGAGGAGATTTTAGATGGGAAAGCGGTGGTCCGCTATTCCTACCGTGTGGGAAGTACCATTGCTTCCAGTTTATACGATGAAGTTCAAAAAACGGTGTATTTTAAGATGGACCTGCAGTATGAAATAAATGGCTCAACAGTCTCTGGATATTGCTATGTTCCCTATAAATCGGATCAGCTGGAGGACTACACAGAAAATACCAATGGATTTATCACTTATGCCAAAGTAAAAAGCGGAACATTGTCACAGACCAAGGCAGTCTATCCAGATGATTTAACTACTCTTACAGTAAAAGAAAATCCAGCTCATACCTACTGGGTTTACGCAAAAGGGGAACCGGTCCGAAACAGTGATGGCAGCATAAAAACCGTAATGGTAGAAAAGGAAGTACAGGTAAGTCCCGGATATGACTTAAAGGACGTGGACACTCCGGTGGAGGCCGTGTATGACGGAAAAGGCTATACCATCAATGTAGAGGGAAGTGAGGGAACAGATACCACGGACTATAAGATCACTTATGGATATGACCTTATTTCCGAAACCTACACCACACCCTACGAATATGCACTCTATTATGGAAACATTTCCGTATCTCCAAACCTTTCCGGAGCCGGTACCTATATCGAAGCGATAACACTCCGCTATGATAAAAACCAGTTATATTCAGAAGGTGGGACACGTCAAGCGAAGGTTTCTATAGAAGAACGTCCCATTATGCAGAAGATCAAGATTACAAAGGATATTTCTACAAATAAGGATGGAGCTTATGAAGATAATACCTATGCAGAAACTGGACATGAAGATCACTTTACTGAAAGTGGAGGAGGGACCGGAGCGAATGCAGCGTACTTAAAAAACTTCTGCTTTAAGGTTTACTTAAAGTCAAATTTAGAACGGCTCTACCGATCAGAGGATGGAACCGTAACGTGGCAGGATCGAAATGGTAACACTGTGGATATCAATACCTACCGGGCAGCTTTCCCGGAAAAAGTCCAGAAGCTTTATACCAGGGTAGATTATCAGACTACTCCATTAAGTAAGGATTCAAACAAGGCAGCAATCGCCAATACACAACTTTACAACGATACCAATTACTTAATTAATTCAGAGCAGAACCCCGGCTACACGGCGATTTTGGAGAAAACGAAGCAAACAGTCAAAGACGAGGCTGAAAATGAACGGGAGGTCAGCCGCAACAATTATGACAAATTCTTTGATGCAATAAAAGTGGCCAATGAGGATCAGTGGGACCGGACAGATAATAACAGCAGCTCCTTTAAGCCATTTGCAATTATAAAAAAACTCCTTTTTGGAATAAACGGAGGGGAAAAAGAATATCCAGCCTTACATAACAATGCGGACATTGAAAATAAGATCAATACTTCAGATACTGCGAAAGATAACGTCCTTCGCTCTGATCATGTCCGCCAGTTTGCCATTACCTGGTACTTAGACGATGAAGTAGCAAAGCTGGTCAAAGATAATCCGGCTGGGGAGAAAGAAAGCGCCACAGGAAGCGAGACATATTCAGATGAAATCTACGATAAAGCCCTTACCGAAGCGATCAAGAAGGCGGAAAACTACTTAAAGCCATTTTTTACTTATGACTTTGATGAGATTTATTCCGTTGCCTGGGACAGTGAAGCAGACGGAGGAAAGGATAAAGACAATACAACACTTAGTGCAGATTTAGAAGATACCGGAGCCGGTTATTGCTATGGAATATCAGAATATCTTCCATATGGAACTTATGTGACGGTAGAACAGCAGCCCTTTAATAAAGACATAGGGGACCTTTTTAACAAGCATTATAAAACCGATGCACCAAAGGAAATTGAGCTTCCTTCTGTCTATGAAGGTGGAAAGACGGGATCAGATCGGCCCCCGGAGGCGTTAAGCAGTTATTATCATTATAACGCAGCGGATAACGTCTCTCAGCTTTCCTCCAAATACCATATCCGATTTAACGAGGAGTGGCCAGGAGAAGGTGGAGATGATTTGAGGAAGTATGTGATCCGGGCGCACAATTACCTGGGGGATTATGAAATTTATCAGTATGGCTTAGACCTTGATAAACTTTCCGGCGTATCTGCCGGTGATCCTTCCGGTCGGGGGCATTTCACCATTACCCAGGGTGGAAATGATCCAGTCAAGGATTACTACAATACTATGGTCGATCCGGAAGGTGCCGGAGTAAATCCAAGCAGCTATTATCTGGCTGATGATGGGAATTCCGGAAAGCGTACAGCAAATGGTTCTACTTACGAGACAGACGGGATAGAAAAAATCTATCGTTACGGATCTGTTTCCGAAGATAAACAGACCTATGATGATGTTTCCTTCCCTTCCGGAGCGGGAGAGGTTTACAGGGACAGTGTGACAGCTATGGAAGGAATGCAGACTGCCTATGATGGGAAATATGCGTCCATGCTGGTGCCGTGGAGTGTCGCAGAGCCGGCAGATGAAACGGCAGATACCGTACAGAATCCGGATGGAACATCAAGCTATAAAGGGTACGCCTATCGAAAGTACCGGAACACCTTTTACACAAGCCGGTTACGGATCGAAAAGGTGGATTCCGAAACAGGAGAAAATATCCTCCATGATGGAGCCTTATTTGCCCTTTATGCAGCATCCAGAGAGGACGGCGAGACGACGGATGGACTGGTAAAGTTTTATGAAGCGGATACCAATATCGAAGGTTCAAAGGAATTTTTAAAAGCCATGGGTGCCAGTAACATTATTCAGTCCGGAGAGACATGGACCGGAACCGTGCCAGCAGGAACTCCGATCTGTAAAGAGGAGGAGCAGGTAATCCTTGCCGATCAGGAAGGAAGAAGAACCGGGCAGTTTGAAGCAATTACAACTACCAGGGACGGAGCACAGGCGAGGGAAGGCGATTTAACAAGTACTTCTTATCAGGATCAGAATACAGGATATTTAGTAACACCACAGCCCTTTGGGGCTGGGACGTATGTCCTGTGTGAGATCAAGCCCCCGGCTGGCTATGTAAGAACCAAACCGGTAGCCATTGAAATCTATTCCGACCAGACAACCTATTATCTTGACGGAAACCGGGACAGCCGGGTAGCTGCAGCCATTTATGAGGACAAGAATCAGGCTGGAACTAAGGTAGAAGATACCGCCAGAATCTATATAGGAAATACTCTGGTTCGACTTGAAGTGTCTAAAATTAAGGATTCGGATCATACCGTAACCTATAAAACGGATACCAGGCTTGAAGGGACGGAGCTGGAATTAAAGCAGAAGTACGGAACGGAAAATTTAGAATTTGCTTATAAAAACGGAACGTACTTAGGATATGCCTGGTGCAAAGGAACTATGGAATACCTTCAGTCCAGAAAGGATGCTGGAGATGATGTAAATCTGATTTACGTCGATGGTGTTTTTGCCGGCTACGGTCTCATAGAGAGAACACTGGATACCGATGATGATCAGAACCGTTACGTATCTGGCGCAAAGATGGCTCTGTACGATGCCATAACCGTAACAGAGAGCGGAGACAGCGGAGATTATGGATACAACGGTGTGGAAGTGACACGAGACCGTAATAACAATGTTCAGTCTATAAAGGTATTAAAAGGCTATGCAGGAACAACCTTAGAGTTTTTAAGAAAGGAGAATGCGGAGGGAAGCCTAGCCGGAGAGACCGGGAATGGAACCTGGACCTATGAGACCATAGAAAGAGGGGATAGCGATATCCTGTTTTACTCCTTTGGAGGGCTTAAGGTAACGGAAACCGGAACTGATGGAACGATTTATGGCTATGATAAAGACGGGAATAGAGTTCAGGTGAAGAATCAGGAATCTATTTATGTTTTAAAAGCTGGCCAGCCCGTCTTTGAACTTACCGGAGGAGATTTATTGGCAGCGAAATATAACCCTGCCGATAAAGTTTTCAACTTAAGCTCTGGTACTACCATGTATCACCTGGACAGTGATGGAAACCGGGATGCATATGTAAATCCTATCACTGGCATGGCTTTTGCCAAAGAAGGGGAAAAGCTTCTGGTATGGCCGGTAAAGATCTCTCAGACGGAAAGCGGCGCAGTGATTGCCAGGGAGAAAATAAAAACCTGGAGAGTTGCTGCTATCAACGCCGATACGGATCAGGAATACATTACAGGGACCTACAACGGAAGCAGCCTGGTAAAGAGCATGAATCCAGTTTTAAATGGTCATGGACTTCCGGAGTATTATCAGAAGTCAGGTGAAACCTATAAAAAAGGAGAACCCATTTATGATATAGACGGTGACTACGTCCGCTACAAATATGATGATCTTCTTTCCGCTTATAATGATTCTTCCTACAGCATAAACAATCAGACTGGTATGAAGGATATTGGAGAAGAAGAGAATGTCACAGATGATAAGAAACTTTATCACCGCCAAGGAGAGTCCTGGGTGATGGAAAACACCTGGATTACCGGAGAAAAGTATCCTAACGATCCATTTAAGGTAGATATGACAGTAGGTCAGGCAGATATGCTAAAGAGAGTGATTCCAGGGACCTACATCATGGAGGAGGTAACGGCTCCAGCTGGTTATGTAAAGGCACTCCCGGAAGGCGTTACTGTAAATGAATCCAGAGAGGTCCACAAGACCAGTATGGAAGATAAAAAAATCAAAGTAGAGATTGTAAAAACAGATGCAGCGGATCAGTTAAAGATTAATGTAATCAGCGATTACCAGGATGGACTAACCGTCACAGAGCCGAAAGGAGCCTATAGTTACAGTCAGGTATCCGGTGCCCATTTAGCACTTTATAAGGGAAAAAGAGTCTATACCACCGACAGTGAGAACTATCCCAAGGGGTATTACCTGATAAAAGCAGAAAATACCCCAGCTAAGTGGACGGTGGAAAATAGTGCAGATAATGCGCCGGTGACAGTGACAGCCGACTGGATTACAGACGGAACCCCCAAATACTTTGAAGGAATCCCGGCAGGGGACTACATACTTGAAGAAGCAGAGGCTGCAAGCGGTTATGTCCGTACGTC
The DNA here is from genome assembly GCF_900205965.1 of Lacrimispora amygdalina. Lineage (GTDB taxonomy): Bacteria > Bacillota > Clostridia > Lachnospirales > Lachnospiraceae > Lacrimispora > Lacrimispora amygdalina_A. Next base: position 64,138 of record NZ_OAOF01000021.1, on the reverse strand, counting down.
CATGGAAATTGAAATAAAAGAAACTGGAAAGGTCCAGACCATCAATATAAAGAACGATCACTCTAAACTGGAAGTCTATAAATATTACATTGACAGCAAGGGGAATAAAGTATCCCTTCCCAATGATTACGCTGCAGGACTTGCTTTATTTAAAGCAAAGACTGACAGTGAGGGAAATATTTTATTTGAGAACGGAAAACCAATGTATGACCCGACAAAAAAGATTGAAGAATGGACTACTGATGATTTAACGGAATATACAGAAAAAACGGAAATCAGCACCAGTATCATTGACCGGTTAAAGTCATTTTTCAGACTATCAGAAAACCAATCCAGTTTTATTACGGACTTTGAGGCTGCCTACAAAGAAAGCGGAAAGGAATTGACTTCCATCACCTGGCATACCAAAGAAGGGGAACGAACAGCTTCCCTTACCAGAATGGTTCAGTCTGGAAACGGGGAAGGGATCACAGAAATATGGACCACAGACACAGGAAAAACAATACGGATCACCATTTACCGAAATGTCACAAACGGCTCCCTTGATACAGACGGTCAGCTGCCGCTGAACTTCGAATACCAGTTTAATTACAAAGAGAATGGAAGAATCAAAAGCTATGATACGTTAGAGAGAATGCACCGGATCGATTATTTACCTCTTGATACAGAAAAGGGGGGTAAAAAGATAGGCACTTACGTCCTGGTAGAAGAAACGGTTCCAGGTGGGTATGAGGCAGCCGATCCGAAAGCAATTGTCCTGACAGAATCAGGAGAAGTGCAGAGATTCAGCCTTGAAAATGAAGAGAAGTACATCAATGTCTTAAAGGTAGTAAATGACGGTATAAATGAATATGCAGTCACCGGAGCCATACTTGCCCTATACCGGGCGGATGCAGATGGGAATCTGAAACAAGATACGGATCACCTCATTGAGACCTGGGCTTCTGGAGCAGACGGAACTTATACGGAAGAGGATCAGTTTAATGGTGATATGCCCGATAAAGCGGGGCACGCTGTTCCGGCAGGACTTTCTATAGGAGATCTAAAACCTCACAGGATTGATAAAACCGCTTATGGAACCTATTACATTGTGGAAACAGAGGCACCGGCCTATATGCAGAAAGCAGATCCGGTAAAGATTACGGTAGGCGCTGAAAAAGTCCCGATTTATAAAGTGGTCAACAATCCGTCCACTGGGAAACTGGAGATAAAAAAGAAAGCCTCCGATACCGGAGACGTACTGGAGAACGCAAGGTTTAAAATAACAAATCAGGATACCGGAGAAGTGTTTTACATGACAACCGGTACCGATGGAAACGCAGAATTAAATAACCTATTGGTTGGAAAAGTTCAAACAGATGGAGCAATAAAACCATACACCTATACGATAGAAGAAATTTCCCCACCGGATTTTTATCAGATATCCGAGGGAATGAAAAAATTCCAATTTGATGGGAAAGAGAGCGGAAATGAACTACTTTATACCTATGAAATTGAGAATAGACCAACCAGCATTAACTTTAGAAAAACCAATTTTGACACTGGAATGGCGGTGGAAGGAGCTGAGATTGCTGTTTATCATGCAGTTGCTGTAAACGGAGAGTATGAAAAGGACGGAGAAGCTGTCGCGACTGCCATATCCGGATCAGACGGTTTTACCCTGACAAAGAAGCTGTCAGCAAACCAGGTCTACATCATGGAAGAGGTAAAAGCACCGGCTGGATATACGCTCTCGGCCCCGGTTATTTTTACCGTAAATCAATCAGGAACGGGAATCCTAAACGTATCCAATGATTTCAGCATACTAAAACTGGCAAGCGAGAACGGAACGATAGAAACTCTCACGATAACCGGCAGAACTCCAGTAAAGGCTTACACAATTTTAAAAGACTTAGATGCAGGAACAGAACTTCCATCCTTTATGGGAACAGGAGGCACCCTCACATTAACCACTAAAGATGGAATCATAGACGGACATTTATACGAAATTACAGAATATACAAGGTATTCAGACGGAAGGACAGAAAAGTCCGGGAAAGAAATCAGACGGATCTATCTTAATGAGCAGGAGAATTACATACTCCCATCCAGAACTTATTTAGAGACCAAACAGGAACTGACGGACTCGGATGGTAATGTACTTGCAGACTGGACCGTAAATGATGACACCCACGATTTCACCATTAAAAATCCGGTCACAAAGGAAAATCCGATTGCCGAAGTAACAAGCAGTATTGGGGCAGGTCACAACGCAGTAAAAATAGGAAGTGTCATAAAATACACCATTTCCTACACGAATCCATACAGTTACCCAGCAGATATAAAAGTAAAGGCAATACTGAAAGCAGGTCTGGAATATTTACGCTCAACAGATTATGGAGTGGAATTAAATGGGAACGTTATCTGGAATCTTACCAATGTGGCAGCCCATGAAAGTGGAACCGTTGATGTGGTAGCGGTGGTAAACGGAGAAAGCGGCAGCAAAGTAAATGCAGACTTTATAACCATAGCTGGAGCAGTCACAAAAACTACTAACCTATGGAACCCCATTGTCCCGGATGGCTCCATCAGTATCATTAATAAACTGAATGGGACAGGAAAGAGCCAGACTGATGCATTTACGTATCATGTGAAATTCACAGATCAGACAGGAACAATCTTAATTGGCTATCAGGCGTTCACCGGTTCACAAACTGGAAGAATCAAGGGGGAGGGGAATATCACTCTTACCGGAGATGGATTCATTACCTTTTCTGGTCTACCTTATGGAACCAGATATGAAATCACACAGAAAGAAACAGAGGGATACAATCTGGAAGGAAGAACCATAACAGGCGAGATTCAAAAAGTTTTCCAAAGTGCAACATATAAAAATAACCGTGATGATAAGACAATTCGTGAGATTTTGACGGCTGGAGGAAACTACCGCCTTGCAGAAACGACAGTTTACAGCGATGGGACAGAACTTGCAAGCGGAATTTATCGTTTTCAGGTAAATGCCGCTGGAATAATTGATAATGTAGACTTAGAAGACAAGCCTATAAGCCTGTATTTCTCGAAAATAGATGTGGATACAGGTGCGGAACTGACCGGAGGAAAATACAGTTTCATTGATGTGGAAACAGGAGATACAATTTTCGAAATTACTAAGGAGGAAGAGAAAGCCAAAATTCCCGCAGAACTTGTTACCCCTGGCAGAAAATATATCATCCGGGAAGAAGAATCCCCGGAAGGATACTCTTATGAAAAGGACATGCGCTTTTCTGCAGAGGAAAGCGGAATACAGGAAACCATTGTTATGCAGGATAAAAAGACAGAAGTGAAAATCTTAAAAGTGGATGATGAGACAGGAAATATCCTGAATGGAGGAAAGTTCTCTATCAGAGACCAGGAAACAGGCACTTTAATAAAGGAATTTACTCCAGATGGGAATCCGCTCATTTTAACCGGTATTCTTATTGCAGGGAGGAGCTATGAACTGATAGAAGAAGAACCGCCGGCAGGGTATGCATATGGCGAGATAGTAACGTTCACTGTACCGGAAGGACCGGAACCAATTACCGTCACCATGAGAGATAGGAAAACAAACGTTTTGGTAAAGAAACTGTCTGGATACCTGGCAGAAGGAACTCCGTCGGAAGCAGCTGATCAGTTGGCTGGATGTGAGCTTCAGATTTTAAACGAAGATAAATCTCCTGCGAAAGCAATTCTGTCTTCAAGTGGTCTGAAAGCTGATGAGAACTTAATTTTTACTACCGGAGAACAGTTTGACGAACTGAAAGGGCAGCTAAGTGCCGGAAAGAAATATTGGCTTCATGAGGTTCGCCCCGCGGATGGATACGCTTATGCAGAAGATGTTCCCTTTACAGTAAGTTTATACGGAGAAAAAGATATTCTCGTTATGATTGATGATCCTACTCATGTAGTACTTTCCAAAAAATCAATGACGGGAATTGAAGAGCTTCCGGGAAATTTCATGTGCGTGATAGATAATGATGGTAACACAATTGAAGAGTGGATATCCGGTGAAATGCCCCATGAAATTATTAAAAAACTGAAAGCTGGTGAATCTTATCGCTTTGTTGAAGAGAAACCTGCTGACGGATATACATATGGAACTGAAGTGGCATTTACAGTCAGCAAAGATGGAAGCTTAGATCTGATTGAAATGAGAAATGATGTTACTAAAATACAAATAAAAAAACTAGATACGAGTGGTTATATTTTAAAAGGGGCCTCTTTACAGATATTGGATCAACAAAAAAATGTGATCATTCCTGAATTTATTTCAACCAATGAGGTTATTGATATAACAGGAAAATTAATTGCGGGCAGAACTTATTACCTCCATGAGGTAAAATCCCCTGAAGGTTATTTTCGTTCCTCAGATGTAGCATTTACTGTCCCCAAAGAAACAAAACTGCTGGAAGTTACGATGACAGATCCAAAGAGACCAGCTATTGGTACAGATAAAATGACGATCCAAAAGATAGACGGAGATACAGGACTGGGTATTGAAGACGTTGAATTTTCTATTTATCAGTCCAATGGAGAACTGTATCTGACAGTTAAAACAGACAAGGTTGGATCAGCAAAATTTGACATTCCGCCGAATGGAACCTATACCTACAAGGAGACGAAAACAGCACAAGGTTATCTTGCGACAGATCATACTTATTCATTTACCATTAAAAATGGTGAGGTATCGGATAACAGCATAGTGTCAGTTGCTAATTACCTTTCACCCGAAATTCGAATTCAAAAGGCAGATGCTGGAACAATGAAAAGATTAGCTGGAGCTGTACTGGAGATCAGAAATGAAGATGGAAAACCTGTATTTAATGGTATAACAGATGGAACAGGTATCATCTCTTACTACCCATTACGATCCGGGCAATATACAGTTCATGAAGTAAAAGCTCCAGTTGGGTATAAAAAGACTAACTCCTATCTGGTAATTCTCGTAGCTGACGATGGAACTGTAACTGGAGAATTTACATTGTTTAACAGTTCTGATAGAGGGAAGAGAAAAGGGATTATAACTGCAACATATCAATCAAGCCTGAAAGGTCTTGGAATAATCAGCAAGGGAGGAAAGCAATTATGGAGCTGGCTGGACAGATTACCTAAGACAGGTGATACGGACCAGTGGGGTGAGGTGCTCATTTGTTTTATACTTTCTGGTATTGTGTTGGTAATTGTCATTTTAAAGAGAAGAAATAAATAAGCATTTTCAGCCATTTATCATTTTTTGCTGTAACAGGTTCTTTCTCTATCTAATATAAGATAATTATAGGAACATAGATTGGAGAAAATAGCAAATGAATTGTTACCCATACTTAGGTTATAAGGAAGTCTGCGAGCAGACTCCGGTTCAATTTCCACCTCAGCACCAGCCAAACCAGCCTGGCTTAGAGACATTAATGGATCCCAAACCTGTTTTTGATAATCCAGATTACATTGGAACAGGAAAATTAAAGAACAAAATTGCATTAATTACCGGAGGAGACAGCGGAATCGGAAGAGCAGTAGCACTGGCTTTTGCTAAAGAAGGAGCTGATATATGTATTGTTTATTTCGATGAACATGAGGATGCCCTTATAACAAAATGTTACGTGGAAAAACAGGGCAGGAGATGCCTGCTGATTTCTGGCGATATAAGAGATGAAGCGTTCTGTAAAAATGCGGTATCTGACACGGTAGCGTTTTTCGGTGGAATTGATATTCTTGTAAATAATGCAGGCGTACAGTTCCCTCAGACGGGAATAGAAAATATTTCAGAAAAGCAAATGAGGCTTACATTTGAAGTCAACTTTTATGGATTATTCATGATGACGAAGCTGGTTCTTCCTTATTTGAAATGTGGCAGTTCTATCATTAATACTACCTCAGTTACCGCTTATGAAGGAAATAAATGGCTGATTGACTATTCCAGCACGAAAGGTGCAATAGTCAGTTTTACCCGTGCTATGGCACATTCACTTGTCTCGGATGGAATCCGTGTAAATGCAGTTGCACCGGGACCTATCTGGACGCCGCTTCAGCCAGCCAGCTGGCCAGCTGATTATATACCGACTTTCGGCTCCAATACACCAATGAAACGAGCAGGTCAGCCGTTTGAGCTTGCCCCAACCTATGTATATCTGGCAAGTGAGGATTCATCCTACGTAACCGGTCAGGTTCTGCATGTAGATGGTGGGCAGAGCATGCAGACATAAAAATTTCGGCAATTGGCATTTCTAATATCTAAAATTGAAAAACTATATTATTTGTGATAAAATGTAACTAATTTCCAGATGAAGAAGGAGGTATACCATATGAGTAAAGAAGTATTGAATTATATTGTTGAAAAAGCACACGAACTAATCAATGCGCCGTCCTGTAGTAAAGAGGCAAAAACAGCAGCCCAGAACTGGTTGGATGCCGTTGGAACAGAACAGGAAGCAACGGAAACGAAAAAATTTATGGATGAGCTGAAAGCGGATGTGGTACCAATTGACATGTTAATCGGTTTTGCAGAATCTGATGACGGAATTCGTGTTTTCGGAGCAGATACTGCAAAGAATATTGCTGGACATGCTAAAAAAATCAAGTCTGCAGGTGCAATCTATTGTGATTGTCCGGCCTGTGCGGCAGCAACGGCAATCCTTGAAAAGAAAGATGTTATTCTGGGATAGACATGGTGTTATAAGGAGGGCCGTGAATTATGATGATTCTTTCGGTTATTAATTTAATTCTTTTACTTATAGGAATATTTGGCATAGGAATGGGCATGTATGCTTTATTTCTTGCTATTAAAGCACTCAAAATTTATATAAAGAAGAATACATGATTGATATGATAAAAAACCGGCTTAATTGCCGGTTTTTTATTATCCAGTTGCATGGAAATGTAGAATCATTAATATATTTGTCGGGACCAGCATAATTTATAGTATAGATTAATTTTATAAGGAGGAAAAAGGAATGAATAAAGAATATCTGATAAGATGGATAAAAGCTGCAGGAATCAGAGCGATAAAAACAATGGCACAGACCGCACTTGCCACAATAGGAACCACAGCGGCTATGTCGGAAGTCAACTGGGTAATGGTAGCTTCTACGGCAGGACTAGCCGGTATTATCTCACTTCTTACGTCAATAGCCGGACTACCTGAATTAAAAGTGGAACAGGAAGATATAAGCATAAAAAAAGCCCCGTAATCACGAGGTTTTCTAACAGCTCCCGGGGGGACTCGAACCCCCGACCCACGCATTACGAATGCGTTGCGCTACCAACTGCGCTACGGAAGCAATCCGGAATTTCGGCAAGTGCCGAACCTTTGACAGTATAACAAATAGAATGTGAAAAATCAACCCTTTTATGAAAAAAAACTTAGATTATGTAATCATTGCCAAACGTTCCATAAAAAGCTATAATTAACATAAAAGAACCAGATGTCAGTTTATATTTCTACAAGGAGTCTGACTTTTATGCATGCTAAGGATGAGATCAGGATTAGAAAATTGGATATGGCGATTCCTGTACTCCTATGGCTGTTTCTGATTATCTGCTGTTTGAGTTTTCTAATCTATATGATACGGAAAAATGAAATAGAAAACAATTATGATTATTATAGTGCAGCAAAGCAAAATCAGTCTACGGTAAAAAGCCAAATTGAAGGAGATATACGCCTTCTGAAAACAATGGCAGCAGGTTTTAGAGGCATGGATTCTGAACATGCCAGACAGCTTCCGGAAATCATTGACCGTATGAATCATTCGAAGGAAGGCATGAAGATTGAGTATGCTAAAAAACTTGACTGGTCAAGGTTAGACAGAGAAGATACCTATTTGACTGTAATGATAAAGGGGGACAAGAACCAGCCCCTGGGATACCTTTATGCAGGGAATGCCCGTTATATGCTGAACCAGATGTTAAATACCCAGACCCTGGCAGGAGTGGGGATCTGCGCTGTTTTAGATAACAAAGGGTATTACATAGCAGCGAATGGTAATCGTGATGCAACAGACTGGAATAGTATAAGAAATAAGACTTATGAAATGATAACCAATCACCAGCAGACATCATCGGAGTTGAATTTTACAAAGAATAAGCATGATTTTACTGTTCTAATTCCGTTGGAATACAATGACTGGTATTTGTTGAATGTTTTTCCTAAATCGGGTTTGCAGGGTATATATATGGAGATGGCTGTTGGGATCGGAATTATGATTTTGATATCCTCAGGTTTATTTTTTGTCTTTTTCTACAAGCAATACAGGACAATTACAGCGAATCAGAAGACATTGGTGAACATCGCCTATACGGATTCCCTGACCCGCAGCCGGAATTTTCATTCATTTAAAAAAGAAGCGGTGCGAATCCTGCGGACCGCTGACTTAAAGCGCTATGCGGTATGGTATTGTGATATCAAAAAATTTAAAATTATTAATGATGTTCTCGGGTATGAGGAAGGAGACCGCATTCTTATAGAGATTGCTGATCTGCTGCAAAAATGCTCGGGGCAGAATTCCCTGTTCTGCAGAGTGTCTGCAGATAATTTTGCAGGTCTATACCAATATGAATTGCGGACGGAGCTGCAGAACTGCTTTCAAAAGCTGATTGAAGAATTTCGACAAAAGGAGTTGTCTTACAATAAAAGAATTGCTACGGAGCTTTGCATGGGAGTTTATTTCCTGGAAGAAGAGGACAGGAATGTATCCATAGATAACATTGTAAATCGTGCCAACATTGCACAAAAATATACAAAAAATCTCCCCGGTAATCAGTTTGGTATTTACAACAAGGAAATGCGGGACAAGGTTGTGGATGAATCAGAGCTGGAATCCGAAATGGAAGGTGCTATTAAAAGACAGGAATTTCGGATCTTTATACAACCTAAGGTCTCTATACAGAAGGATAATGAGATTGTAGGGGGAGAAGTACTGGTAAGATGGGAAAACCCCAGGAAAGGAACCATACTGCCTGGGCAGTTTATTCCAATTATGGAACGGGATGAAAAAATTATTATGCTGGACCGCTATATGTTTGAAAGATCATGCCAATGGCTGCACCAGTATTTAAAATCAGGAAGAAAACCGATTAATCTGGCTGTGAACGTCTCAAAAGTTGGGATACTGAGAGATGATTTTGTCGATTATTATGGAAGTATTAAGGAGAAATACGAGATTCCTGACGGTGTGCTGGAATTGGAATTTACAGAAACGGTTATGCTTACTGATGATACTGTTTTTAATGGTCTGGTGGCAAGACTTCATGAAAAGGGATTTATCTGTTCCCTGGATGATTTCGGAGCAGGCTACTCTTCTTTGAATCTTTTAAAGAATCTATCCATAGATATTGTTAAACTGGATATTATGTTTTTCAGGAAAAGCAATGATATCAGAAGGGAACGCATTGTTATATCCAATATTATTCGAATGGCGAAGGAACTTCAGATTAAAACGATTGCAGAAGGGGTGGAATACACGGAAACAGTCGACTTCCTAAAGACAGCAGGTTGTAATATTGTACAGGGATACGTATTTGCCAGACCGATGCCGGTGGAGTCCTTTGAGAAACTTCTTAATGAAACAGTGACTCTGGTTCCACAAGATGAATAGAAGGCGGTGAATACATGAACAGAGAAATAATCAGACAGCATATTTGTGTCAGCGGAAGAGTTCAGGGAGTGGGCTTCCGCTTTCGGACCATGCAGTTTGCCAGTCAGCTAAAACTGGCAGGCTGGGTGAGGAATCTGGATGATGGACGTGTGGAGTTGGAACTTGAGGGGGAACGAGAGAAAATTGATCATTTATTCGAGCTGTTAAAGGGAGATCGCTTTATCAGAATCGAGAATTATGAAGCAGATCTAATACCTGTCAGACATGAATCTGTTTTTCAGATAAGATGAAATTGAAATATAAATAATCCTGGTATTTACAAGGGAACTTGTATTTACTGGGATTTTTTTATAAATGTGTACAGACTATGAACGAGATCATCGTATTTTGAACATGAGATAGACGTCCACCGCCCTAAATATTATCTCGAAACCAGCCAGAAACCGCTGCCCATAATTATTTAGGCGGATTTAATTTTATAAAAAAAACCAACAAAACAACAATGCTGACGCATCTAAATAACATAATAATAAAGGAGGCAGTAATGAATAGAGTTAAAATTGATACCATATTTGATTTGATAAAAAACAAAGAACCGCGTGGATTTGAAATTTTGTACCAACAGTATTTTCGTCTTATGTACGGCGTGGCATATTCGATTACCGGTAACGAGGATCTGAGTAAGGACGCTGTCCAAAATACGCTTATCAAGCTATTTAGCCTCGAACCTTACAAATTTCCCAAAGCACATGCGCTGACATGGCTGTATTCTGTGGTTAAAAATGAATCGCTTATGCTGCTCCGTAAGGAAAAGCATGCTATTGACATTAGTACTATCGCCGAAATACTGCCAGTTGATGACAAAAGTATCGAGGATTTTGTCGATATGGAAAACTACTACAGTATGATTTCATCTCTGAACGAAAAACAACAGCAGATTGTTACGTTGAAGGTATTGGGTGGTATGAGCCATAAAGAAATATCTCACATGTTGCAGAAGCCGATCGGTACAATTCAATGGACCTATAATATGTCCATTAAAAAACTGCGTGCCGTGCTTTCTACTATGGCTGCGCTTGTCATCATGCTAGGCACAGGCTTTGTTTATAAACTGATTCGAGCATTTGATATAGAATACATTGAAATCCCGGAAATGGAGAAGCCTGGCAATATCCCAACACCACCAGTAATTGATGCGTGGGTTATTGTGCTCGGGATAAGTTTTTTGTTGTCGGTGACAGCTTTAATCGTATTTTTTAGAAATTCAGACAAATTGCCAACAAAACGCAAAGCCAGACGCATCTAAAAGATAGGAGCAAAACAAAATGTTAAAATAAAATTAAGAGGAGAATAACAATGAAAAAAAATAAAACAATCATGTTGATGACACTTGGGTGCGTTATGTGTCTCAGTATAACTGCTTACGCCTATATTAACACCGACTCGAAAGAATCCATTCTAAATAAAACGCCTATAACAGCGCCAGCACAGGAAAGTGAAATCCCCGATGGTACTGAAGCGCCTGGTGTTGTGAAGTTCAAAGGCAAAATTGCCAGCATTGATGGAGACGAAGCAATCGTGACGCCCGATGAAGGTGAAGATATCCGCAGCTCGGGAGATGCTATTCGTATTAATATCGCTGATTACAGCAAACCACTTAATGTAGGCGATACCGTGACCATTTATTATGACGGCATAATTATGGAAAGCTATCCGTTGCAGATCAATCTCCTTGGCATTAACGATGAAATGTTCCATATTAAAGAACCTGGCAACAGTGAGGATTGCCGCCCGAATAATTGATATAGCTATTCGTGCAAAGAAAGAGTTGGCGTATAAATTGTATAGGGTTAATTTCGTGTTCGTGATTTTATCGGGAATGTTCAGCCAGTATATACTGTAAAAAAAATCAAAGTGGTGTCAAACCCAAAAAAAGAGGGCGATCCAGATCATTCCGGAAGTCCTCTTTTTCCTTGTAAATCAAAGGTTTTAAGCAGATAACGGGAATCGGACCCGCCTCCTCAGCTTGGGAAGCTGATGTTCTACCAATGAACTATATCTGCATATTTTTGCTGTTTGACACATTCTGTATTATAGCATAACAGTCTGGAATATATCAATAGTTTTTTCTGAAAATTGGTAAAAAATTCCCCATCAACTTGCCAAAAATGGAAAAACCATTGTATAATGGGTTTTGATAATACAAGATGTGGAGGAGTATCATGGCGAAAACGCAGTATAATGCGGATAGTATTACCGTGCTGGAAGGCCTTGAGGCGGTGCGGAAACGTCCGGGAATGTATATAGGAAGTGTTGGGACAAAGGGACTGAATCATCTGATTTATGAAATTGTTGATAATGCAGTGGACGAGCATCTGGCTGGTTTCTGCAGTCATATCTGGGTGACACTGGAGGCAGACGGGTCCTGTACAGTCAAAGACTCCGGACGAGGAATCCCGGTTGAGATGCATAAAAAAGGTGTTTCTGCAGAACGGGTTGTTTTATCCACTCTTCATGCAGGCGGCAAGTTTGACAATGATGCTTACAAAACCAGCGGAGGGCTTCATGGTGTTGGTTCTTCCGTGGTAAATGCTTTATCAGCTTACATGAGTGTCAAAGTATATAAGAATGGTCTGATTCATTATGACAAATATGAGCAGGGCATACCAACGGTGGATCTGGTGGATGGCCTGCTTCCCACGTTAGGGAAAACCAAAGAGACAGGAACGGAAATCAATTTCCTCCCTGATGAGACAATATTTGAAAAGATACGTTTTAAAGCAGAATGGTTAAAAAGCCGTCTACACGAAACGGCGTACTTAAATCCCAAACTTCATATCACTTATTCCAATAAGAGACAGGGAGAAGAGGAAAAAGTAGAATTTTACGAGCCGGAAGGAATCGTGGCTTATGTAAAAGAGTTAAATGATGGAAAAGAGGCTGTTCATGATCCGGTCTATTTTAAGGGAATCGTTGATAAGGTCGAAGTGGAGGCTGCGATTCAGTTTGTAGACACCTTCGAAGAGAATATACTTGGATTCTGCAACAATATCTTCACCCAGGAGGGCGGAACCCATCTGGCAGGTTTTAAGACCCGCTTTACCCAGCTGATTAACAGCTATGCAAGAGAACTTGGAATTTTAAAAGAAAAAGATTCTAATTTTACAGGAGCAGATACCAGAAACGGTTTAACGGCTGTCATCGCAGTCAAACATCCCGATCCGATATTCGAAGGACAGACAAAGACAAAGCTGGCCAGTGCAGATGCCACAAAAGCTGTTTTTACGGTGGCAGGCGAAGAATTGCAGCGATATTTTGACCGGAATTTAGAAGTCCTTAAGTCTGTTATCAGCTGTGCAGAAAAATCAGCTAAAATCCGAAAAGCGGAAGAGAAAGCTAAGACAAATATGCTCAGCAAGTCAAGATTTTCTTTTGACAGCAATGGTAAACTGGCCAATTGTGAGAGCAGGGATGCATCAAGATGCGAGATATTTATCGTAGAGGGAGATTCGGCCGGCGGCTCTGCCAAAACGGCCAGAAACAGACAGTATCAGGCTATTCTGCCCATCCGGGGTAAAATCCTGAATGTAGAAAAAGCCTCCATTGATAAGGTTCTGGCCAATGCGGAAATCAAGACGATGATTAATACCTTTGGCTGTGGCTTTTCTGAAGGCTACGGCAATGACTTTGATATTACGAAACTCCGTTATGATAAGATTATACTCATGACGGATGCCGATGTGGATGGCAGCCATATTGATACGCTTCTGTTAACCTTTTTGTATCGTTTTATGCCTGAATTAATTTACGATGGTCATGTTTATATCGCCATGCCGCCGCTGTTTAAGGTGATTCCAAAACGGGGCGAAGAACAGTATCTGTATGATGAAAAAGAACTGGAACGTTACCGGAAAACACATACCGGTGATTTCACCCTGCAGCGCTACAAGGGTCTTGGAGAGATGGATGCAGAGCAGCTTTGGGAGACAACTCTGGATCCCGAACGGCGTGTCTTAAAACAGGTGGAGATTGAAGACGCACGAATGGCCTCAGAAATAACAGAAATGCTTATGGGAAGTGATGTACTTCCACGACGGCAGTTTATCTATGAGCATGCGGACGAAGCTGAGATTGATGCGTAAGGAGAAGGAATATGTCAGAAAAAATTATTAAAACAGAATATTCCGAGGAAATGCAGAAAAGCTACATGAACTACTCCATGAGTGTCATTACAGCAAGAGCAATCCCGGATGCGAGAGATGGATTAAAACCGGTGCAGCGCCGCGTGCTTTATGATATGAGCGAACTGCATCTAAATCATGATAAACCTCACAGGAAATCAGCGCGTATTGTGGGTGATACCATGGGTAAATATCATCCACATGGAGACAGCTCCATCTACGAAACCCTGGTGGTGATGTCTCAGGTATTTAAAAAAGGAGTTCCACTGGTAAACGGTCACGGTAACTTCGGCTCAATAGAAGGAGACGGGGCCGCAGCCATGCGATATACAGAAGCCAGACTGGAAAAGTTTGCGGAAGAGGTCTATTTAAAAGATCTGGATAAAACCGTAGATTTTATCCCCAACTATGATGAGACGGAAAAAGAACCGGAGGTTCTGCCCGTAAGAGTCCCCAATCTGCTGATCAACGGCGCAGAAGGAATTGCAGTCGGAATGAGCACAAGCATTCCCCCTCATAATTTAGGAGAAGTGGTGGATGCAGTTCAGGCGTATATTGACAATCCGGATATATCCATAGGAGAACTGATGGACTTTCTGCCTGGGCCTGATTTTCCCACAGGCGGAATTATTGCAAATAAAAGCGATCTTCCGGCTATCTATGAAACAGGAATGGGAAAGATCAAGCTGCGGGGAAAAATAGAGGTAGAGCTTGGAAAGCGAAAAGCAGATAAAGACAAGCTGATCATTACCGAGATTCCGTATACTATGGTCGGAGCCGGAATTAATAAATTTCTGATGGATGTAGCAGATCTGGTGGAGAATAAAAAGCTTACCGATGTAGTAGATATCTCCAATCAGTCGAATAAGGAAGGAATCCGGATCGTTCTGGAGCTTCGTAAGGACGCTGATGTAGAAAAGATCCGTAATATCCTCTATAAAAAGACGAAACTGGAAGATACTTACGGCGTAAACATGCTGGCAATCGCAGGCGGAAGACCGGAAACTCTTAATTTAAAAGGGATTCTTAAAAATTATCTGGAATTCCAATATACCAATGCGACCAGAAAATATCAGGTTCTCTTAGACAAAGAACTGGAAAAGAAAGAGATTAAAGAAGGTCTGATAAAGGCCTGCGATATCATTGATTTGATTATCGCTGTATTAAGAGGATCAAAAAATCTAAAGGATGCCAAAAACTGTCTGATGACAGGTGATACTTCCAATATTTCCTTCCGGGTAAAGGGTTTTGAAGCAGATGCGAAAAAGTTATCCTTTACAGAGAAGCAGGCAAGTGCAATCCTTGAGATGCGTTTATATAAACTGATCGGACTGGAGATTCTCCAGCTGGAAAAGGAATTTAAGGAGACTCTTGCAAAGATAAAAGAATATGAAAAAATCCTCTCCAGCAGAAAGAACATGGCGCAGGTCATTAAAAAAGATTTAAATTATATTAAAACAGAATATGGTACTCCCAGAAAGACCTTAATTGAGGATGGCAAGGAAGCTGTCTATGACGAGGCAGCAGTCACTGTATCAGAAGTCACCTTTGTGATGGACCGGTTTGGATACTGCAAAGTACTGGATAAAAATACTTACGACAGAAATAAAGAAACCATTGAAACAGAGAATCCTTTTGTGGTAAACTGTTTGAATACGGATAAGATCTGTATATTTACCAATACTGGGAATTTACACCAGATTAAAGTACTGGACATACCAGGCGGGAAACTGCGGGATAAAGGGACTCCCGTTGATAACTTAAGTAAATTTGACGGAACCAGGGAAGAAATCATCTATTTATCCCATGCAGCCGGATTAAAAGGGAAGAAATTCCTTTTTGCTACCAGACAGGCTCTGATCAAGATGGTTCCCGGAGAAGAATTTGAGACAAATAACCGTACCGTAGCCGCTACCAGGCTGTTAGATGATGATACGCTCATCATGGTGCTTCCATATGAGGGACAGACAGATACTGTGCTTCAGACCTCTTCAGGTATATTCCTGCGCTTTACAACAGAAGAAATACCTGAGATGAAAAAGAATGCCAGAGGTGTAAGAGGGATTAAACTTTCACCAGGAGAAACTCTGGAGACGGTTTACTTACTGGGAGATGAACCGGTGATACAATATAAAGAAAAAGAAGTCCATTTAAACCGCTTAAAGATTAGCAGGAGAGATGGAAAAGGCAGCAAAGTACGCCTTTAATGCTTTACTGCAACACACATTTAAAGGAAATGTCCTCGAGCCGCGTACAAATGTATTTTTCTCACGAATAAATATTGATTTTTTTTTCACTTTGTTATAGGATAGTTAAGAATTTAGCGTATTATAGTATTACAAAATGAAAAGAAATGAGGAGAAAGCGATGGAAAAGAAGTTGCGAGTTGGTATATTGGGAGCTACCGGTATGGTTGGTCAGAGATTCATATCTCTGCTTGAGAACCATCCATGGTATGAGGTGGTGACAGTGGCAGCCAGCCCCCGTTCAGCCGGAAAGTCATACGAAGAGGCTGTTGGAGACCGCTGGAAGATGACATCTCCTATGCCGGAAGCAGTGAAACACTTAACAGTCATGAATGTGAATGAGGTCGAAAAAGTTGCTGCAGAAGTGGATTTCGTATTCAGTGCAGTTGACATGACAAAAGAAGAGATCAAAGCGATTGAAGAAGCTTATGCAAAGACTGAGACGCCGGTTGTGTCCAACAACAGCGCCCATCGATGGACGCCGGATGTACCGATGGTAGTTCCTGAGATTAATCCGGAGCATTTTGAAATAATAAAAGACCAGAGAAAACGCCTGGGCACACAGCGGGGATTTATTGCAGTAAAACCCAACTGTTCCATTCAAAGCTATGCACCGGTTCTGACTGCATGGAAGGAGTTCGAACCGTATGAAGTAGTAGCTACGACTTATCAGGCAATTTCAGGAGCTGGAAAGACTTTCGCAGACTGGCCTGAGATGGAAGGCAATATTATTCCATATATTGGCGGTGAGGAAGAAAAAAGCGAGCAGGAGCCGCTTCGGCTCTGGGGAACTATAGAGAATGGTCAGATTGTTAAGGCCGCAGAGCCTGTAATTACGTGTCAGTGCGTCCGGGTACCTGTTCTCAATGGCCATACAGCAGCAGTTTTCGTGAAATTCCGCAAACAGCCTGAAAAGCAGGAATTAATCGACCGTCTGGTGAACTTTAAGGGACTTCCCCAGGAATTGGATCTTCCAAGTGCTCCAAAGCAGTTTATTCAGTATTTAGAAGAAGATAACCGTCCCCAGGTAACGCTTGACGTAGATTTTGAAAACGGAATGGGTGTTTCTGTCGGCCGGTTAAGAACAGATTCTGTTTATGATTATAAATTTATTGGTCTGTCCCATAATACAGTACGCGGGGCAGCCGGAGGCGCAGTACTCTGTGCAGAGCTTTTGACAGCTCAGGGATATATTAAAGCCAGAGATTAACTGGATTATGAGGCTCTCTCTGTCCAGGAGGGAGCTTTTATAAAATAGGTATATGGAGGAAGTAATATGGCATACAAAAAAGAGCTTTGGGGTAACATGCCGGATGGCAGAGAAGTGTATCTGTATACACTGGTGAATGAAAACAGAGTTTCTGCTTCATTTACAAATCTGGGTGCAATTTGGGTAACCATGCTTGTACCTGACAGGAGCGGAAAGGAGACAGATGTGGTATTAGGGTATGATTCTGTATCTGATTATCTGCTCAACCCGCCGCATTTCGGGGCTCCCATTGGAAGAAATGCCAACCGTATTGCCGGTGCAAAGTTTACCATTAATGGAAAAGAATATAAACTTGCAGCCAATAACAGCACCAATAACTTACATAGCGGACCGGATCTTTACCGAACCCGTCTGTGGGACAGCGAAGTGGAAGAAAATGAGCTTGGAACCAGCGTGAGCTTTTCTCTGTTTTCACCGGATGGAGATCAGGGATATCCCGGCAATGCCAATATTACCATAACGTATACCCTGACAAAGGATAACAGCCTGGAGATCTCTTACCATATGATCTGCGATGAGGATACGGTAGCAAACTTTACCAATCACAGCTATTTCAATCTGGATGGACATGATGGCGGTAATGCATTAAAGCAGCGTGTCTGGATAGATGCCGATACATATACAAGAGCCGATGAAATCTCAATTCCCACTGGAGAATTTACTCCGGTAAAGGGAACGCCCATGGATTTCACTACCATGAAACCAATTGAACAGGATTTTCATTCAGATTATGAAGATCTTGTTTTTGGAAACGGCTATGACCATAACTGGGTACTTAATCATCCGTTAAAGGAGCTGGCGTTAAGTGCAGCTGCGGAGTCGGATCAGACGGGTATCCGGATGGAAGTTTACACCGATCTTCCGGGTATGCAGTTTTATACCGCTAATTTTTTAAATGACCAGATGACTGGAAAAGGCGGTGCTGTTTATAACAAGCGCTGCTGTTACTGCTTTGAAACCCAGTATTATCCCAATGCAGTGAATACACCGGAATTTCCTTCCCCAATCTTAAAAGCAGGGCAGGAATATCAGACAACGACTATATACAAATTTTCCACAATTCAGTAAAGAACTGATAAAAACTCAGGGACGCAGATGACTGCGCCCCTGTACCTTTGTGAAAGGATGCTTTTTGTATACATATGAATAAAGTGAATGAAAATGGAATAAAGGCACTATCAGTCATAGGACTGATTATCACGACGATTATCTGGGGAAGTGCGTTTGCCGTGATGAAAAATTCGGTAGATGTTATATCTCCGACTTATCTGCTTGCGCTGCGGTTTACCATCGCGTTTGCAGCACTTTCTGCAGTGTTCTGGAAGCGGTTAAGGGAAGTGGGGAAAAAAGAGGTTTACTGCGGAGTGATACTAGGCTTTTTTTTATTTACCAGTTATTTTTTTCAGACCTATGGACTGAAGTATACCACTGCCAGTAAAAATGCATTTATAACCACATTATACGTGATTCTGGTTCCGTTTTTGCACTGGTTTTTTAATAAGAAAAAACCATTAAAAAACAATCTGGGAGCAGCTGTGATTGCTGTTATCGGACTTGCCTTTATTTCGCTTGAGGGAGACTTAAGCGTGAATGTGGGAGACTTACTGACTCTTATTTGCGGACTGTTTTTTGCTTTTCACATCGTTTTTGTCGGGCGATATGCAGAAACTTATGATCCCATTATAATGACAGTACTGCAGATGGGAGTGGCGGCAGGATTAAGCTGGGTAATTGCTCCTTGTCTGGAGGGAAGTTTAAAGCTTGCTGTAATCGACCATTCGATGGCTGTCAGTCTTTTATATCTTGGTATTTTCAGTACCATGATCTGTTTCCTTCTTCAAAATATGGGGCAGAAGCATTTAAGCCCGAATACATCTTCTATTATTCTGTCCTTTGAGTCGGTTTTTGGATTGCTGTTCTCCGTTTTTCTTCTGGGAGAGCCGGTAACTTTAAAGCTTCTCACGGGCTGCGGCCTGTTGTTCCTGGCAGTTATACTGTCTGAATACAGAAAACCAGTTTCCCAACGTTAGCTCTCCATACTCTTGCAGACATCAACCCATTCTATAGCATGAGCAAATAAAAACAGTTCTTCATTTGTCAGTTCAATGGCAGAATTAGAACTGCCGGCGGCTGGAAAAACAGAAGAAAATCTCTGAAGTGACACATCTAAGTAGGTGGCCGCACAGTCCGGATTGGCAAAGGGACATACGCCCCCGATCTCATGACCGGTCAAGGCCGCCACTTCGTTTGCTGCCAGCATTTTTGATTTAATTCCAAATGTTTTTTTGAATTTTGCATTATCAATCTTCATGTCTCCAGCTGTTACCACCAGAATGCAGCGGTTTTCTTCACGGGCGTGAAAAGACATGGTTTTGGCAATTCTTGCAGGAATCACGTCAAGTGCCTTTGCCGCTAATTCTACAGTTGCACTGGAGACTGGAAATTCCATAACATCGCAGTCTCTTCCGGATTCTTTAAAATATTCTTTTACCTTCTGTATTGACATAAGACGAACACTCCTTTGCTTTAATGTAATAGAATTTTAAGTAAATTGTTAATCATTGTACCATTGATATTCAATTTTATCAATGTTATAATAAATTTTGATGTGCCTTTTGGTGAGAGTTGTCAGAAATATTTGCTATTCATGAAGTTTAATGGTATAATAGAACGGTTACTATCACAAAACAGTAGGGAGTTATATGTCAAAATCGTTATATATCGCAGAAAAACCAAGTGTGGCCCAGGAGTTCGCAAATGCGCTTAAGATCAACGGAAGACGCAGCAACGGATACTTGGAAGCTGACCAGGTAATTATCACCTGGTGCGTGGGACATCTGGTCACGATGAGCTATCCGGAACGCTATGATCCTAAATATAAGCGATGGAGCCTGTCCACCCTGCCGTTTCTTCCAAAAGAATTTAAATATGAAGTGATTCCAAACGCAGCCAGGCAATTCGAAATTGTGAGCGGTCTGCTCAACAGAGCTGATGTGGATACAATCTATGTCTGTACTGACTCCGGAAGAGAAGGAGAATACATATACAGACTGGTTGCCCAGATGGCAGGTGTGAATCAGAAAAAGCAGAAGAGAGTCTGGATTGATTCCCAGACAGAAGAAGAAATTTTAAGAGGGATACGTGAGGCAAAGGACGAGGCGGAATATGATAATCTTTCGGCTTCCGCGTATCTGCGTGCAAAAGAAGATTATCTTATGGGAATTAATTTTTCACGTTTGCTTACACTAAGATATGGGCAGCATATATCAAATTATTTAAAGAGCGGGAAGAATACCGTTATTTCTGTCGGGCGGGTTATGACCTGCGTGATGGGAATGGTGGTGCGGAGAGAACGGGAGATCCGGGATTTTGTTAAGACACCGTTTTACCGTGTGATCGGTACATTTACCAGAGAAGATCTGGATTTTGACGGGGAATGGAAGAGTGCACCAGGTTCTAAATTTTATGAATCACCCTATCTTTACAAAGAGAATGGATTTAAAGAGCGAAAGCATGCGGAAGAATTGATTGAAAAGCTTTCCCAGGCAGATCCCATGGAGGCATGCGTTGTTTCAGTGGAAAAGAAAAAGGAGACCAAGAACCCGCCGCTACTTTATAATCTGGCTGAGCTTCAGAATGACTGTTCTAAGATGTTTAAGATCAGTCCTGATGAAACACTGAAAGTGGTTCAGGAGCTTTATGAGAAGAAGATGGTCACTTACCCCAGAACGGATGCCAGGGTTCTTTCTACCGCAGTGGCCAAAGAAATCTATAAGAACATCAGCGGTTTAAATGGATTTTCGCCTTTATCAGAGGCTGTAAAAGAGGCATTAGACCGCGGGTCCTACAAAACGATCGATAAAACCCGATACGTCAATGACAAGCAGATCACAGACCATTATGCCATAATTCCCACAGGTCAGGGACTTTCATCTTTAAGAAGCTTAAACCCTCTGGGGGCAAAAGTTTATGAAGTCATTGCCAGAAGGTTTTTGAGTATTTTCTACCCGCCAGCCATTTATCAGAAGTATGCGCTGGAACTGGAAGCAGACAAAGAGCACTTTTATTCCAATTTCAGGGTAATGCTGGAAGCTGGATTTTTAAAAGTGGCCGATGTGTCCGGCAGCAGAAAAAAAGCGGATGAGAAGGCTTCAGATACTTCTCCTGAAGGTGAAAATCAGGATGAGAATAATTCCGAGTCATCTCAGAAACAAATGGACAATCCTGCTTTTATTGCCATGCTTGGCTCGTTGAAAAAAGGTATGAAGCTGCCGATTAAAAAGCTGGTGATCAAAGAAGGAGAAACTTCTCCGCCAAAACGCTATACATCAGGATCCATGATTCTCGCCATGGAGAATGCGGGACAATTGATTGAAGACGAAGAACTGCGTGCCCAGATCAAGGGCAGCGGAATAGGCACCAGTGCGACCCGGGCTGAGATTTTAAAAAAGCTGTTTCATATTGGTTATCTTTCGCTGAATACGAAAACCCAGGTGATTCTTCCTACTTTGCTAGGAGAGATGATTTTTGATGTGGTGAATGCCTCCATCAGACAGCTTCTTAATCCCGAGCTGACCGCCAGTTGGGAAAAGGGATTGACCTATGTATCAGAGGGCAGCATAACCTCAGAAGAATATATGCAGAAACTGGAGAATTTTGTTGCCGGACGTACCGCTTGGGTATTAAAGCTTAATAATCATTATGATCTGCGTAATGTATTTGATGCTGCGGCAGCTAATTATAAAAAACAGAAATAGGAGATTATAACATGAAAAAAGAAGATATGACAAACCAGGACCTTTTTGATACCAACCATACATTGGCCAAATTATTATTTGAACAGACCACCTATCCATGGGAAATCATTCCTAAGATCAGCGAATTTATCGTTTCTCTGGGACAGCGCCTTCCAAAAGACGAATACGTTCATGTAGGAAAAGCAGTCTGGATTCATAAATCTGTAAATCTTCCGCCAACAGCTTGTATGGGTGAGAATGTGATTATCGGAAAGAATGCCCAGATCCGTCATTGTGCATTTATCAGAGGTAACGCAATCATCGGTGACCGTGTAGTCGTTGGAAACTCATCAGAGATAAAGAATTCCATTCTTTTTGATGAAGTGCAGGTTCCTCATTTTAATTATGTTGGAGATTCTATTTTAGGATATAAGTCCCATATGGGTGCATCCTCCATTGCTTCTAATGTGAAAACAGATAAATCTCTTGTAACTGTACATGCAGAGGATGAAGACATCGAAACTGGTCTTAAGAAGTTTGGAGCAATCCTTGGTGATTATGCAGAGATCGGCTGTGGTGCTGTTTTAAATCCTGGAACAGTGATCGGACCAAAGGCAGCTGTTTATCCGCTTTCCTGTGTCAGAAGCTGTGTAGATGGCAATAAGATCTACAAAAATCAGGGAGAAGTCGTAGAAAAAAATATAACTGAGGAATAAATTCGACATGAACGAAAGAAAACATATCCAGGCGGGTAAAGATAAATTCGGTTCCAGAATAGGATTTATTCTTGCTTCTGTCGGATCGGCGGTTGGCATGGGAAACATATGGATGTTTCCTTACCGGCTGGGACAGTATGGAGGAGCAGCCTTTCTGCTGGTATATTTTGGATTTATATTTTTGTTCGGTCTTGTTGGCTTATCCGGTGAGTTTGCTTTTGGCAGACTTACCGGCACTGGCCCCATCGGCTCTTATGACTATGCTTTAAAGACAAGGGGAAAACGGGGTGGATCTTTCCTGGGAGCGATTCCTTTGATCGGTTCATTCGGTATTGCCATTGGCTACGCGATTATAGTGGGCTGGGTTTTAAGATATTTATGGGGGTCCTTATCCGGTGTTATATTAAAAGAAGAAACAGCAGATTATTTTTCCAGGGCGACCGGTCATTTTGGCAGTGTACCCTGGCATCTTATCGTTGTGATCATAACTGTAACCGTACTGGCAGGCGGGGTATTAAAAGGGATTGAGAAAGTAAACGCAATTATGATGCCTGCTTTTTTTATCCTTTTTTTACTGATTGCAGTCCGGGTATTTTTCCTTCCAGGTGCATTGGAAGGATATAAATATCTTCTGGTACCAAGGTGGGAACTTTTAAAAAAGCCGGAAACCTGGGTTATGGCTATGGGGCAGGCGTTTTTTTCTCTGTCGATTACAGGATCAGGAATGGTGATTTATGGAAGCTATCTGGACAAAAAAGAGAATATACCAAAAGCGGCTGTTACCACCGCTTTTTTAGATACCATTGCCGCTCTATTGGCAGGTTTTGCAATTATTCCTGCAGTATTTGCATTTCAGATGGATCCGGCCAGCGGACCGCCGTTAATGTTTATCACCTTACCGAAGGTGTTTGCAAAGATTCCGGCGGGCAGAGTGATAGCAGTATTATTTTTCCTTTCCGTATTATTTGCAGGAGTCACTTCTCTGGTGAATATGTTTGAAGTATGCTCAGAAGCGATTCAGACGCACCTGCATGTTCCTAGAAAAGCAGCCATTGCATTTGTGGGCACCATTGTATTCGTCATCGGCCTTTTCATTGAATATGAACCGTATATGGGCGCCTGGATGGATTACATCACTGTTTATGTGGTACCTTTTGGTGCTGTGCTGTGTGCTGTAATGATATACTGGGTTCTGAAAAAGGAGACAATCCTGGAAGAGTTGAATAAGGGGCGGAAAAAACCTCTTGGATCTTATTTCATTTTTACAGCGAAGTACATTTACGTGTTATTGGCGCTGCTTGTATTTATATTAAGTATCGTATATAAGGGAATCGGCTGATATTTTTTAAATAAAAGAATCCCGGGATGTTCTGTCTGAAAAGACAATCATCCCGGGATTCTTTATTTTTCTTTATTTTGTTCCGAATATACGGTCGCCGGCGTCTCCGAGACCTGGGCAGATATAAGCATTTTCATTTAACTGACGGTCCAGATGTCCTACATAGATCTGAATATCCGGATGCGCTTCATGAAGCCGTTTTAAGCCTTCCGGAGCAGCAATAATTGCCATGAACTTGATGTGTTTTCCGCCGTACTGCTTGATAAAATCAACAGCTGCAGTAGCAGATCCGCCGGTTGCAAGCATAGGATCCGTAACAACAATGGTTCTCTGCTCGATGGGGCTTGGAAGCTTGCAGTAATACTCATGAGGCTCATGAGTTTTTTCATCCCGGTATAATCCGATGTGTCCTACCTTGGCAGATGGTACAAGTGCCAGTATTCCGTTTACCATACCAAGACCTGCTCTGAGGATTGGAACAACTGCCATCTTTTTACCGGCAATCATAGGAGTCATACAGGTCTCAATGGGAGTTTCCACCTCCACATCCTGTAAGGGAAGATCCCTTAATGCCTCAAATCCCATCAGCATGGCGATTTCCTCAATCAAAGCCCGGAATTCGTTGGTACCTGTTCTCTTGTCTCGTAAAATTGAAATTTTATGCTGAATAAGTGGGTGGGTAAAAACTGTTACATTGTCCATAATTGAATCCATAATAAGTTAATTCCTTTCTTTAATCTCTTGCTGTATCAGGAGTTTCAGGCAGTATCAGGTTCATAAAGACACCTATGACAACAGCGATGAAAAGACCTGAGATGTTTAATGTTACAGAACCTATTACAATGTTAAGTCCTCCAAGCTGGGCCAGTCCCAGTCCGAATACCAGAATAAGGCCAACGATAGTTAAATTTCTGCTGTGTGTAAAATCTAAATCGGATTCTGCCAGAGAGCGAATGCCCACAGCAGCAATCATTCCAAACAGCATGATCTCCACGCCGCCTTTTACCGGACCCGGGATTGTCTGAAGGATTGCGCCGACTTTTCCAAAAAGCCCCAGAATAATGGCAAATACGGCAGTGACACGCAGGAGTCTTGGGTTGTAATTTTTGGTTGTTGCCAGAACGCCGGTATTCTCAGAATAAGTCGTGTTGGCAGGTCCGCCTAAAAATCCTGCAAACAGGGTAGCGACACCGTCGCCCATTAATGTGCGGTGAAGCCCTGGATCCTTGAGGAAATCTTTACCTACAACCGTTCCGTTGGTGGTGATGTCTCCAATATGTTCCATAAATGTAACGCAGGCAATGGGGGCGATGGAAAGTATGGCACCTAAGCTGAATTTTGGAACAGACATAAAGGGTACACCGTTTAAATCCTTTGTTACAAATGGGATATTAATCCATGATGCAGCTGTAATGGCGGAATAATCCATGTGGTAAATACCCAATGCTCCTAAAATGATGCAAAGGATATAACCGGCCGCTATTCCGATGAGAATCGGAACCAGCTTGAAAAAACCATGAGCGAAGATAGAACAGAGAATTACTACGAATAATGTAAATATGGCAATTCCCAGATTCAGCGCAATAGCAGGTGTTACTCCGTCAGCCAGACTTAAATTACCAGTTGCATCACTGACTGCCGTACCTGCCAGATTGATTCCTATGACTACAATTACAGGACCAGTTACTACAGGAGGAAAAATCTTCTTGATTTTCTCTGCACCAATACTGTATGCGATCAAGGCGAAGAGAAGATAAACCAGACCGGCAAAAATAATTCCACCCTGTACTAAAGGTACGTTCTCAGGGATCACGGTTCCTTCTGGTCGGATAATTGCTGAAACCGCGGCCAGAAATGCGAATGATGAACCGAGAAACACAGGAACTTTAAATTTAGTACAGCAGTGGAATATTAAGGTGCCAACGCCTGCAGAGAATAATGCCAGCGATGGATTGAGACCTGTCAGTAAGGGTACCAGCACGGTTGCGCCGAACATGGCGAAAAGATGCTGAATGCTGAGCAGATAGTCTCGGGTTGTCAATTTTGCGTTGTTACTCATGATAATACCCCGTTTCTTTTTATTTTTCCGTCCTATTTTATCAGAGAAAGGGATAATTGGCAACTATTTTTGTTATTTTGTCTCAGGAGTATATTCAATAAGCGCAAAATCCCCCAAAGCATGAGGTAGTGGTATAGAAACAATAATGGTACCTTTGTCCTCATAACTAAAGGATTCCGGAAAAACGGAGTTTTCTTTCTGAGACTGTCCGGAAGAAAAATCAGCATCCTGGAAAATGCTGGTATACGTCCCTGAGTCCATACTGGTCCGCGCATCCATCAGTACACTGGTAAGTTCGGCAGAAGTCTGATAAAACTTACACTGGTCAGAGAGCACATATTGTGCAAGGAGTTTTGGATCTACATAATCCGAAAGCCTGATGTTTTGGAGTGTCTTTAAATCCACTACGCTGGTATAATACAAATTCGTGGGATGAGCAGCCCCGTCAACAGACAGCATTCCGGTATAGACAACACTGACCCGGTTTCTGTCTGCAGAAATAATATCAGCACTGACAGTGAGGCTGTCTTTTGCAGGATCAATGGAATAAGCATTGATGATTTCCAACGCATTATTTTTTAAAAGAGCGTTGACTGCCTCTAACTTGGATTCATCTTCTAATTGGGTAAGGACTGGATACTCAATTGTCACCTTGTCATTCTTAAAAATATAAACAGCGGTGGCAATACCGGATTTCGTATCTGTGCTTAAGCTGCTGCTTTCCGGCTCATTGTTAACCTCTATGGCAGTGGTAGTAAGATTCTCGGCAGCGGAACTTCCGGTTGTCTGAATTCCTGACAAATCAGGTTTTACATAGTTTCGGTGGCTGCACCCGTAAAGTGTCAGTGCGGACAGAAGGGCAGCGATTAAAAGAATATGATGTTTCGTGATTATCACCTCAGATCAATTTATTTTTTCTTATAGCAGTATATCATAATACCGGAATCTTTTCATGGAATATAAGATAAAATTAAGGAGAAATTTGGAAAAAAAGAGAAAAGACTCCGCAAACCTAACTGAATTCGGTTTGCGAAGTCCTGATCCCTGCCAAGGGTGTAGTGCCGGCAGTGGGACTTGAACCCACACGATGTTGCCATCAACGGATTTTGAGTCCGCCTCGTCTGCCATTCCGACATGCCGGCCTGCTCTTACAACGTTCATTATTCTATCACAGGATTTTCCATTTGGCAAGTATTTAAATTGAAAAACGGCAAAATATATTGTATGATAGATAAAAGCTATTGGTAAGGAGGTGTCTGGGCGATGACATGTAAAGAGGCAGAACGTCTGGTTATTCCATATATAAACGGGCAGCTGACAGATGAGGAACTGGAGGAGTTTCTGAAACACACGAAATCCTGTGCAGATTGCATGGAAGAACTGGAAATATATTTTACCATAGAGGCAGGAATCATGCAGCTGGATTCAGAAACCGGGAACTATAATATCAAGGGAGCACTTGAGGCTGCATTAGAACAGTCCAGACAAAGGCTTCAATTAATACAGCTGATCAAAATAGCAAGATATGCGGTATCTACCGTGAGTGTCATGGCACTTATCATTACAGTCCTTCTTCAGTGCAGAATCTGGCTGCAGTTGGGCTTGCTTGGATAGGAGAACAGATGAACAGAAAAAAAGCAGTACTGATTGACGGAGCCACTATGCTGGAGAATGCTTATTATGCACTTCCAGCCGATTGTGTAAAAGGAATACGCAATGTTGTGGTTCGTATAATAGAAGAAAAACAAACGGAGTATATGGCCGCCGCATTTGGCAGTGTTCTGAACAAAAAGCCGGCAGCGCAGGATTGGAAGGAAAAAGAAGAACTGTTAAAAGAAACATTTCATTCCCTGAACATTCCTGTATATACCGTTGAGGGAGCGCGGGGAAAAGACCTTATTGCTTCCCTGGCAAAGAATTGTGAGGCGGATGGTAAAGAGGTTGTTGTGCTGACTGGCAGCGAGGAACTTCTGATAACTGTAAAAGAGCATGTAACTGTCTGGATTCCTGATCTGGGAGAACAGGGGCTGGAATTAAAAGCCTGGTCTGCAGATGAAGTTAAGGCACAGTTTGGTGTGGAAGCGGAACAGTTAAACGATGTATTTGCTCTGGAACGAGGGGCAGATTTAGGACGTAAAACGGCTTCCAGGTTAATTTCACAATATGGTTCCCTGCAAACCCTTTATGAGCAAAAAGAGAATGTACAGTCAAAACAAATTAAGGATGCCCTGGTTCTATATGAGGCGCAGATAAAAAAAGAGGCGGAAGAACTCGTTATCAAAAGTGATTACGACCTCCACTTAGATGAGACGAAATCCATTGCTGAGACAGAGATTTCTGAAATTATGGAGATGGATTTTGAACCGGCCCAGTTCCCGGAAGAAGGACAGGAACCCGCTTCCTCTGGATGGCGGATAAAAGAAGTTACATCTCTTTCTGAAGCAGAAGCTGTTTTTGCAGGATGCGGCTCAGACAGCAGTGCGGGTATGCAGCTGGCAGGAACGGATAAAGAAATTACTGCTCTGGCTCTATGTCTGTCAAATGAGGAATGCTGGTGCTTTACTGCCCAGGGAGAGATCACGTCACATTATCTGAAGGAAAAGGCACTAAAGTTGTGCAAACGGGCAGGAGAAGTTATATTTCTTGATTTAAAAAGCCAGCTGCCATTTTTGAATCTGAATGAGGAAACAACGGTATTTGATGCATCGGTTGCAGCCTATTTGTTGGACCCTCAGAAAAGTTCCTACGAATATCATGAACTGGCAGAGAGTTACCTTCAGTTATCCCTTCCCTCCCGGACAGAACTGTTGGGGAAACGCTCAATAAGCCAGTCGATGATTGAAAATCACCAGCAGGCAGTTACCTGTATCTGTTCGATGGCAGCCGTTTCTTTTTTGTGCGGAAAGATTTTGAGGGAAGAACTGAAAAAGACGGATATGGAACAGCTGTTTTATGAGATTGAGATGCCACTGATATTCAGTTTGTTTTCTATGGAAGAAACGGGAATCCGTGTTGAGCGGGACAGATTGAAAGAATACGGAGACAGGCTGAAAATCAAAATCAAAGAAACAGAACTGAAAATATATGAGCAGACAGGTGAAACGTTTAATATCAATTCACCAAAACAGCTGGGAGAAGTTCTTTTTGAAAAGATGAAGCTTCCAGGCGGGAAAAAAACAAAAACAGGTTATTCCACTGCTGCGGATGTGCTGGAAAAACTGGCCCCTGACTATCCGGTCATAAGCCTGATTCTGGATTACAGGCAGCTGACTAAGTTAAACTCTACCTATGCCGATGGACTGGCTTCCTATATCGGACCGGATGAACGGATTCACGGTACCTTTAATCAGACGATTACGGCTACCGGGAGAATCAGCAGTACAGAACCTAATTTGCAGAATATTCCTATCCGCATGGAACTGGGAAGAGAGATCAGAAAGGTTTTTGTTCCGAAAGAGGGCTGTGTTTTTGTTGATGCCGATTATTCCCAGATCGAACTGAGAGTGCTGGCTCATATGTCGGGGGATAAAAGACTGATCGATGCTTATCAGCAGGCAGAGGATATTCACGCCATCACTGCCTCAGAAGTCTTTCATGTACCGCTTAACGAGGTGACCTCTCTTCAGCGGCGGAATGCAAAGGCAGTGAACTTTGGGATTGTATATGGAATCAGTTCATTTGGATTAAGCGAAGGTTTAAGTATAACCAGAAAAGAAGCTACGGAGTATATTGAAAAATATTTTGAAACCTATCCCGGAGTAAAGGCTTTTCTTGATAAACTGGTGGCGGATGCCAAAGAAACCGGATAT
Source organism: Lacrimispora amygdalina (assembly GCF_900205965.1). Lineage (GTDB taxonomy): Bacteria > Bacillota > Clostridia > Lachnospirales > Lachnospiraceae > Lacrimispora > Lacrimispora amygdalina_A. The sequence continues at coordinate 34,177 of NZ_OAOF01000021.1, read as the reverse complement.
GCAGTCAGCATGTTTGGAAGACGCCGTCCGGTGCCGGAACTGAAATCCTCTAACTTTATGCAGCGGTCATTTGGAGAACGTGCAGCCATGAATTCCCCTATACAGGGAACCGCAGCGGATATTATTAAAATTGCCATGATCCGTGTGGACCGTGCATTAAAAAAACAGGGACTGAAGTCCAGAATCGTTCTTCAGGTACACGATGAACTTCTGATTGAAACCCACATGGAAGAACTGGACCAGGTAAAGAATCTGCTGGTGGAAGAGATGAAGCAGGCTGCAAAACTGGCAGTGCCTCTGGAGGTTGATGCCAATGTTGGAGAATCCTGGTTTGATGCAAAATAAAGGAATGGTGGATTGTATGAACGTAATTGGACTGACAGGCGGAGTGGGAGCCGGAAAAAGTCTGGTCCTGTCGATATTGAAAACAAAATTTAATGCAAAAGTAATCGAAGCAGATAAGGTGGCACATGAACTGATGTTGCCGGGAGAAGAAGGGTATTTTCGGTTAATTGAAGTGATGGGGGAAGCAATTCTTGATTCTGACGACATCATTGACCGCACTGCATTGGGTAAAATAATTTTTAAAGATACATCTTCAAGAGAGCTGGTTAATTCCCTGATCCATCCTCTTGTATGGAAACGGATCGGAGAAAAAATTTCTGCTTCCCAAGCCGGGCTTATTGTGGTAGAATTTGCAATTATGGGTGAAGAAGCAAAAGACCTCTTTGATGAGATATGGTATGTACGTGCGAAAGAGGATGTCCGAATCAGGCGCCTTTCAGAGAACAGGGGTTATACGAAAGAACATTCGGAAGAAATTATCAAAAGTCAGGTCTCGGAGCAGGAGTATGCAGGACTTTGTGACCGGATCATCGAAAACAATGGTTCTGTCATGGATTTAGAGAACCAATTAGGGGAAATATTAAAAAGCAGGGGATCGAAAACAATATGAGACTGGTAAGCATTGCTAGCGGGAGCAGTGGAAACTGCATTTATGTAGGTTCTGACACAACTCATATTCTGGTTGACGCCGGAATAAGCAACAAGAGAATTGAACAGGGCTTAAATGAAATCGGGTTAAAAGGAAGCGAGCTCACTGGAATTGTGATCACTCATGAACATTCTGATCATACCAAAGGGCTGGGAGTGCTGGCCAGAAAATATGGTGTTCCTATCTACGGAACGAGGGAGACTCTGGAGGAAATTTCCAAACAGAAATATCTGGGAGAATACCCCCGGGAATTATTTTGTGCCATTCGTCCTGATGTGGATTTTTTTGTGGGTGATTTAGAGGTCAAACCGTTTTCCATTGACCATGATGCGGCCAATCCGGTAGCTTACCGGATTCAGCATGAACATAGGTCCGTTGCAGTGGCAACGGATATGGGCCATTACAATCAGTACATTATCGAGCATCTGCAGGGACTGGATGCGGTTTTATTAGAATCCAATCATGATGTGAATATGCTTCAGGCAGGACCTTATCCTTATTATCTGAAACGAAGAATATTAGGAGATCATGGTCATTTATCCAATGAAAATGCGGGACGGCTGCTGTGCTGCATTCTTCACGAGAACTTAAAGAAGATTCTGCTGGGTCATTTAAGCAAGGAGAATAATTATGAAGAGCTTGCTTATGAAACCGTAAAGCTTGAAATCTCAGAAGGAGATAATCCATTTAAGGCATCTGATTTTTCCATAGCCGTTGCAAAACGGGATCAGATGTCGGAAATTATCACTATATAAAGAGGAGATGCATGATGAATAAGACGATTATTACAGTAGTTGGCAAAGACACAGTGGGGATTATTGCTAAGATTTGTACGTATCTTGCAAACAACCAGGTGAACATATTGGATATTTCCCAGACCATTGTACAGGGATATTTTAATATGATGATGATTGTTGACATGGATGAAGCAGCGAAGCCTTTTGGAGAGCTTGCAGATGAACTGGAGCAGATAGGCGATGAGATCGGTGTAAAGGTAAAATGCCAGAGGGAAGATATTTTCACAAAAATGCATCGGATCTGATTACGCAGTAAGGCTTAAGAAAAGGATGGGTTTTCAATATGTTGAATATGTTTGAAGTAAATGAGACCAATAAGATGATCGAACAGGAACTGCTGGATGTGCGTACCATCACCATGGGCATCAGCCTCCTTGACTGCTGTGACAGCGATTTACAGGCAGTAAATGAGAAGATCTACAATAAGATTACCACTGTCGCTAAAAATCTGGTACCGGTTGGTAAAGAGATCGAGAAGGATTTTGCAATTCCCATTGTAAATAAACGGATTTCAGTAACCCCAATTGCCATGGTCGGAGGTGCAGCATGTAAAACTCCGGAGGATTTTGTTACCATTGCACAGACGCTTGACCGCGCTGCAAAAGAAGTAGGTGTTAATTTTATCGGCGGATATTCTGCATTGGTCAGCAAGGGCATGACAACAGCAGACAAAAACCTGATCTGTTCCATTCCAAAAGCGCTAGCCTGTACAGACCGCGTCTGCAGTTCTGTAAATGTAGGCTCTACAAAAACAGGAATCAATATGGATGCCGTTGCACTTATGGGCAGGATCGTACTGGAAACAGCAGAAGAGACGAAAGAGAATGATTCTCTTGGCTGTGCAAAACTGGTTATATTCTGCAATGCGCCGGATGATAACCCATTTATGGCTGGTGCCTTCCATGGTGTGACAGAAGCAGATGCCATCATTAATGTAGGTGTCAGCGGACCGGGCGTAGTAAAACGGGCGATTGAAGCTGCCAGAGGAAAGGACTTTGAAGTCCTTTGCGAGACCATTAAACGGACTGCATTTAAGATTACCCGTGTGGGGCAGCTGGTTGCACAGGAGGCTTCTAAAAGGCTGAATGTTCCATTTGGTATCATTGATCTTTCTCTGGCTCCCACACCTGCAGTCGGTGACAGTGTGGCTGAGATTCTGGAAGAGATCGGTCTGGAACGTGTTGGTGCTCCCGGTACCACTGCAGCTCTTGCTCTACTCAATGATCAGGTTAAAAAAGGCGGAGTTATGGCTTCGTCCTATGTAGGAGGATTAAGCGGAGCCTTTATACCAGTCAGTGAAGATCAGGGAATGATCGATGCAGTTGCCATGGGTGCTCTGAATCTGGAAAAGCTGGAAGCCATGACCTGTGTCTGTTCCGTAGGACTTGACATGATTGCCATTCCCGGAGACACCTCTGCTTCTACCATATCAGGAATCATTGCAGATGAATCAGCAATCGGCATGGTGAATCAGAAGACAACGGCAGTTCGAATCATTCCGGTAATCGGTAAGACGGTTGGCGAAACGGTTGAATTTGGCGGACTTTTAGGATATGCTCCTGTTATGCCTGTAAACCAGTACTCCTGTGAGGCGTTTGTCAGCCGGGGGGGAAGAATCCCTGCGCCGATTCACAGTTTTAAGAATTAAGTATGGAACAGATAGAAAAGAGAAAACTGGCAAAAGCGATTGGAGAATTTCTTGATGAATTCCTGGTCCGCATCATTATCAGCAACCCAACTGAGAAACAGGGGGTGTCGAAAGTGAAGATCCGTCCCCTGAAACAGAAGGAGCTGGTGCTGTTTCAGGCGGAAGAGTTGAAAGGAAACCAGGCATTTCATAAGAATCTTCGGGAATCAGAATGTGCAGACTATGTTACGGATTTATTGGATGGAACGTTTCGGCAGATGGAACTGGAATCCGCCAAAGGACAGGTCAGAGTTCTGGTAAGCAAAAAAGGGGTGCCAGGCATTAAGGTAAAACGCACTCCGCAAAAGATCATGGCAGCTCCCCCTGTTACTGATCATAACAGGCAAAAAAACTATATTTTAAAAGAAGGAACCCCTGTTCCGTTTTTGGTTGATCTGGGAGTAATGACAGAAGAAGGCAGGATCGTAAAGTCCAGATACGATAAATTCCGCCAGATTAACCGGTTTCTGGAATTTATTGAAGATATACTCCCCAGGCTTCATAAAGACAGGGAGAATGTAATTATTGACTTTGGCTGCGGCAAATCCTATCTGACCTTTGCCATGTATTATTATCTTCATGAGCAAAAAGGGTATTCCATCCGCATTATTGGTCTGGATTTAAAGCAGACGGTAATTGACAACTGTAACCGGTTAAGTGAAAGCTATGGTTATGAAAAACTGAGATTCTATCACGGTGATATCGCTTCTTATGAGGGCGTGGATCAGGTTGATATGGTTGTAACACTTCATGCCTGCGATACAGCTACTGATTTTGCACTTGCAAAAGCAGTCCGGTGGGGAGCATCTGTTATTCTTTCTGTTCCCTGCTGTCAGCACGAACTCAATAAACAGATAGAGAACAGTCTGATGGCCCCTGTGCTGCAGTATGGACTGATTAAAGAACGTCTGTCTGCCCTGTATACGGATGCGCTGCGGGCGGAAATTCTGGAAAACCAGGGGTACAGAACCCAGATACTGGAATTCATTGATATGGAACACACACCAAAGAATATTTTAATCCGTGCGGTTAAGCAGGGAGAAAAGAAGAATAATCGGAAGCAGATTGATGAAATTATGGAATTTCTTCATGGAAATCTGACCCTTTATGATCTTATTTTTAAAGAGCAGACTATTGTAAAATAATGGGTGAAATTTACTGCTATATATGATATGATGATTTTAATAATTGAAGGAGGAATGTTCATGCCTTTTATTAATTCAAAAGTAAATGTTACATTATCAGAGGAAGAGAAGGAACTGTTAAAAGAGAAGCTCGGGCAGGCTATCAGCCTGATTCCAGGCAAATCAGAAAGCTGGCTGATGGTTGGTTTTGAAGATAACTATTCCCTATATTTCAAAGGAAAGAACAACACGAAAATTGCTTTTATAGAAGTTAAAATTTTCGGGCATGCTGCTGACCGGGACCTTGACTACCTGACCGCTGAAATTTCCAGGATATATAAAGACGTATTGGGAATTGCGCAGGATAAGATCTATATAAAATACGAGGAAGCAAATCACTGGGGCTGGAACGGATCAAACTTTTAAATTTAACTGTTGACACGTCAGACAGGGGAATGGCTTATGGAACTTTGGGATATCTACGATGAGAACAGAGCGGCAACCGGAAGGACACATGTTCGAGGGGTTCCGCTTGGTAAAGGGGAATACCATCTGGTGGCTGATATCTGGACCGTTAATCAGAAGAATCTGATTCTTCTGACCAGACGGCATCCGGATAAGCCATATGGATTAATGTGGGAGTGTTCCGGAGGTTCTGTGCTTGCAGGAGAAACAAGCGCAGAAGGAGCATTAAGAGAGCTTTTGGAAGAAACTGGTATTCATGCTGATAAAGAAGATTTAAAGCTGATTCATAGCATTCGTCAGAAGGAACGGTTTGTAGATACCTATATTACCAGACAGGACATTACCATAGAGGATGTTAAACTGCAGAAGGAAGAAGTTGTTGATGCCAGGCTTGTAACCTTTAATGAGCTGCTTGATTTATGGAAACAGGAGGTAGTGGTACCAAAATCCCGGTTTCTTCTATATAAAGACAGTATCAGAGAATTCATCAATCCGCCGTCATAGTATGACGACGGATTGTGTGAATTCATTTTTGATTTTTGTATCATATTTTGCCTGATATACAGTTTGATAGATATGTGAAGAATAAAAATCGTGCCGGAGCATCGAAGCGGCTGCTCCCGTCAGGCTGGTTTCTGCGCCTGCAGTTTTAGTAATGAGAGGGATGCTCCCTCTTTTTTTTATTTCTCCCATCAGAGGTACGGAGTCTTTTCTAAATCCCAGTATTCTTGCATAAGGAGCATAACCGGCCTGTCTGCCTTCAGCAGTCAGCTGATTTGTTGTGCCTGTAAGAATATGAAGCAATGCACGGCTGATTCTGGTATATGTGTATTGTCTTGTTTTTAGCTGATTAATTTTCTCTTCACAGGAATGATAATCTGGAAGTTGTTTAGTTATCCTGGCTGCCAGTTCCTCCGACACGTCGGCAAAGGTCTGAAACGGAATCCCTTCCATTGAAAGCCGGAGCAGTGTTGTATTTAAAAGCAGGCTGAAATCGTCATAGAAAAGAGGCCTGCTCTCCATGATTTTCTTTTTCACTGCTTCCGGTACATACTGAAAGACTGCCGGGTTTTCGCTGGAAGAACTTTCTGATTCCTTTAACGCTTTTCTAAGTCCGGTAGCGGAGCAGAATCGGTCAGGTGTGAGCAGCGGATCATGGTATCCGCTGCCGTTTCTTGCAATGGTTAGCGGAGTGAGAAAAGAATGCTGCCTGCAGATCGCTTTTAAATATTCAATTCCTAAAATATTATTGGGTGAGGCAAGGACTTTAGCATCTTCGTTACTGACAGCACCGCTTGTGATCAGAGCGGTATTTCTTGCTTCGGGGAATGTAGCTCCTTTTTTCAGCTGACTGCGCAGTTCCTCTGAATAAACGGGCGGCTCCTTGGCGAGAATAGAAGCAATGGAGGAAAGTTTTCCCATATCTGCGCACTCACTGCCAAAGCATACGCTGTCAACGGCTCCAAGACCGTTTAACAACGAAACGGCGCAGGCGGCAAAATCCTCCGCACTGCTGGTTGCAAATACGGACGGAAGCTCCAGCACCAAGTCGGCTCCGCAGGAAAGTGCCATGGCTGTTCTGGTATATTTGTCGTAAATTGCCGGTGAACCGCGCTGCACAAAGTCTCCGCTCATGACTACAACCACATACTCTGCATTGGTCAGTTCCCTGGCTTTTTTGATGTGATAGGCGTGTCCGTTATGAAATGGATTATACTCAGCAATTATTCCTACCGCATACGAATTTCTCTCTTTTATCATAAAAAACGTCCTTTTTCTTTATTTCAACCTATATTATGCTATTGTTTCGCAAAAAATGCAAATTATTTTATCACAACACTTGAAAATTTTCGGGAATGCTCATAGAATAGAGTGAGAATCAAGAAGAATCATTGATTAATAAGAACAGGAGAATAGATAAGTATGAATTTTATCGTTGAAACATCAGCTCGTCATGTACATTTATCTCAGGAACATCTTGAGATTTTATTTGGACAGGGATATGAATTAACCAAGAAGAAAGAATTATCCCAGCCAGGTCAGTTCGCTTGCGAGGAGAGAGTTACTGTTGTTGGATCCAAAGGTGAATTCAAGGGAGTTTCCATTTTAGGACCAGTCAGAAAATCTACCCAGGTGGAACTTTCTCTGACAGACGCCCGTTCAGCAGGAATTGCAGCACCAGTAAGAGAATCCGGAGATATCGCAGGCAGCGGACCTTGCAAGATAATCGGACCGGCAGGTGAAATTGATATCACAGAGGGCGTAATTGCTGCAAAGCGTCATATACATGCAACGCCTGCAGATGCAGAAAAGCTGGGTGTTAAAAACGGCGAAATCGTTTCTGTAAAAATTGACACAAATGGCAGAAGCCTTGTTTTTGGAGATGTAGTAGTACGTGTAAGCGAAACTTATGCACTGGCTATGCACATTGATACAGATGAATCCAACGCAGCAGGCTGCGGCAGAGAACAGTACGGCGAAATTGTAAAATAATCAAAGGAGAATTCGGTTTTATGAAAATTTTAGTTATCAACTGCGGAAGCTCTTCCTTAAAATATCAGCTGATTGATATGACAAATGAGGGAGTTTTAGCAAAAGGATTATGCGAAAGAATTGGTATTAACGGATCCAAACTGACTCACAAAGCAGAGGGAAAAGACGAATTTGAATTAGATAAAGAGATGCCAAACCACACTGTAGCAATTCAGCTTGTTATGGATGCCCTGGTTGATCCTCAGCATGGAGTTATCAAAGATACCAGTGAAATTTCCGCAGTAGGACATCGTGTTCTCCATGCCGGTACCATTTACAGTGATTCCATCGTTGTGAATGAAGACGTTAAGAAAGTAATTCGTGACTGCTTTGATCTAGGACCTCTGCACAACCCTGCAAACTTAATGGGGATCGAGGCTTGTGAAGCAGCTATGCCTGGAACACCCAATGTAGCAGTGTTTGATACTGCTTTTGGTATGGGTATGCCGGAGAAAGCTTCTCTTTACGCAATTCCCCAGGAATATTATGAGAAATACAGCATCCGCCGTTACGGCTTCCACGGAACAAGCCACAGCTTTGTATCCAAAGAAGCACTGGATTTTTGCGGGCTGGATCATGAGAAGGGAAAAGTTATCGTTTGTCATTTAGGTAATGGAGCAAGTATTTCTGCTTCCATCGGAGGCAAATGTGTGGATACAAGTATGGGTCTGACTCCGTTAGAAGGTCTTATTATGGGAACCAGAAGCGGTGATATTGATCCTGCTGTTGTTCAGTTCATCTGCAACAAAGAAGGCAAGACCGTTAATGAAGTACTGGATATCTTAAATAAAAAATCTGGTATTCTTGGTATGTCCGGCGGAATTTCCAGTGACTTCCGTGACGTTCAGAAAGCACAGGCAGAGGGAAATCACCTGGCAGATACTGCAATTAATGCATATATCTACCGTGTAGCTAAATACATCGGTGCTTATACTGCAGCAATGAATGGAGTGGATGCCATCGCATTTACAGCAGGCGTAGGCGAGAATGATAAGCCGATCCGTGCAGGAATCTGTACCTATTTAACCTATCTTGGAGTAGAAATCGATGCAGAAGCAAATAGCCACAGAGGCAAACGCATGATGATTTCCGCACCGGATTCCAAGGTGAAAGTATGTGTGATCCCAACCAACGAAGAACTTGCAATTGCAAGAGAGACAAAAGCTTTGGTATAATTCCTTAAATATTGGCACATTATAGTTTTTATAGTGTGAAATATGGAAATATTTTGTTGACAAATAGTGTGCCCCTATGTATAATAACATAGGTGCGTATTAGGAGATTATCATATGCTTATTAATTTAACCGAGTTGTTTACCCTGGAAGGGAAAGAGAAAACCTATACACCTGATATAGAGATGAAGACTTATCATGGACCCAATGGAGATTATGAGATCGCAGATGCCAAACCGGTTGTGCTGCGGATTATTAATCTGGGGGGAAAGAAACTGGAACTGGAAGGAAAAGCAGAACTTACTTTGCTTATTCCTTGTGACCGTTGTCTGGAGCCTGTGCCTAATAAGCTGAGTTTCGATATCATTCGTACGGTTGATTTAAGCGAAACCGACAAAAAGGATGAAGAGGGTCTCGATGAACAACCATTTGTCAGTGGTTATAGTCTGGATGTAGACCAGTTAGTTTGTGATGAACTCATACTGAATCTGCCTATGAAGGTTCTCTGCAGTGAAGACTGTAAGGGAATTTGTAATAGATGTGGAACAAATCTCAATCATGAGACTTGTGACTGCGATGTTAGGTCTGTTGACCCCAGGATGGCAGTCATCCAGGATATTTTTAAACAGTTTAAGGAGGTGTAACCATGTCTATCTGTCCAAAGAATAAATCTTCTAAAGCTAGAAGAGACAAACGTAGAGCAAACTGGAAGATGAGCGCTCCGAACTTAGTGAAATGCAGCAAGTGCGGTGAACTTATGATGCCACACAGAGTATGCAAAGCTTGCGGTTCTTATAACAAGAAAGAAATCATTTCTGTTGCTGAATAATTTCAGTATGGAAATAGCTCAAAACATAAAAAGACGAGGATTCTGATTTTTCAGAGCCTTGTCTTTTCTTGTTTTATAAAGCTAATTTTGATAATAAGGCCGCAAGTATTTTGTTTTTTCTCAAAATAATCTGTGCTATACTGAAGAAAATATTTAATCAGCTTATGGGGGTGTAATATGGCACGGATAAAACTGCCTGAGATTTTTCAAAATGGAATGATTGTTCAGCGCAATAAAAAGATAAAAATATGGGGAGAAGCCCAGGAAACAGAGAGGGTAATCGTCCGCTTTTGCGGTGACAGCAACTCTGCAGAAGTCAGGGAGGGGAAATTTTATTGTGAGATACCGGCAAAGGAAGCAGCATGCGGACAAAAATTAGAGTTTTTTACAGATGGTAAAAAGGATCCGTTACTTACCCTGGAAGATGTCTTAATCGGTGATATTTACATAGCTGCCGGTCAGTCCAATATGGAATATTTTTTAAGATACGATGCCCATTGGAATGAGATAAAGAATTGGAATAGAAATGACATGATTCGGATGTTTAACTGCAGAAGAATTGCTTTTCCAGAACAGGTCAGGGAACTTCCGGATTGCGGGAGCTGGTTTAAGGAACATGATTATCAGTGGGAGAGTTTTTCTGCTCCAGGTTATTGTTTTGCAAGAGCGATTCAGCCGGAAATTGGTGTTCCGGTGGGAATAATAGGCTGTAACTGGGGCGGAACACCGGCTTGTGCATGGATGGATTCCTCTTATCTGAATGAGGAACCCCTTTCTATATTTCTAAAAGAATATGAGGAAGCTTTGCAGTACGCTGATATGGATGAGGTAAAGCAGAAGAGTCTTGAGGCATGGGCATATGAGGACTCTTACATGCATCAGATCGCGTGGAGAGCAATGATGTACGGGATGAATCAGCGGGATCAGGAAGAGTGGATGAAGGAGAACGCGGGCTCACCGGTACTGCCTATGGGGCCTTATCATCATTACAGGCCTTCCGGATTATATGAACTGATGCTAAAAGAACTGGCTCCATTTTCTGTCAGGGGCGTGTTATGGTATCAGGGAGAATCCGATGCCGGACATGGGGAGATCTATGATCAGACGTTTTCTTCGCTTATCCGTTGCTGGAGAGATTTATGGCAGGATGAACTGCCGTTTCTTTTTGTTCAGCTGGCTCCTTTTGGCAAATGGCTTGATATTGATGGACGGGATTATCCGGTGGTGAGAGAAAGCCAGGAACGGGTGGCTGAGAATGTACCGGGTACAGGCATGATTTCCATAATGGATCTGGGAATGTATGAGGATATCCATCCGAAACAGAAAAAAGAAGTGGGAGAGCGGCTGGCTCTTTTAGCCAGGGGACTGATCTATGGAGAGGATATTTTATACGAGTCTCCGGCATTTATGGAAGGAAAAAGGGAGGGAAACTGGCTCCGTCTTCGCTTTTCCCATACTGGAAAGAGACTGTATATAAAGGGAGATGCCATAAAAAGCTTAAACATCCGGCAAAATGGTATTCCGAGAGAAATAAAGGAATTCAGACTGGATCAGGATCTGCTTATACTTCTTGACCTGCTGACCGAAGAACCGGTTGAGATCGAATTTGCAAAAGAAGCATACTGTGAAGTTAATCTGTTTAATGAAGCAGATCTTCCGGCAAAACCATTTACTGCAGTCATTGAACAGGGGGGAATATGATAAAAATAACCAATCCAATTCAAAGAGGCTTCTATCCGGACCCATCCATATGCAGAGTTGGAAACGATTACTACATGGTTCATTCCACGTTTGCATACGCACCGGGTATTCCTGTATTTAAAAGTTCGGATTTAAAGAACTGGCGCTTAATCGGCCATGTGCTGGAGCGGAAAGAGCAGCTGCGCCTTTTTGGAGCCAATATTTCCAAGGGCATTTATGCGCCTGTCATCCGATATAATAAGGGATTGTATTATGTAATAGCCACCAATGTATCCGGAGGCGGAAACTTTTATGTTACTGCAGTAAATCCTCAAGGCCCGTGGTCGGATCCGGTATTTCTAAGGGAGGCACCAGGCATAGACCCAAGTCTTTATTTTGAGGGTGATTCCTGCTACTATATAGGACAGCGGACAAAGGAACAGCCAGCTTATTACGGAGATTGTGAGATCTGGATTCAGGAACTTAATTTAAAAGAAAAAAAGCTTGTTAAAAAGCCAGTTGTTTTATTTGACGGCAGTATGAAGCGGACGATATGGGCGGAGGGACCTCATCTGTACCGGATCGGCCAGATGTATTATCTCCTTCTTGCAGAGGGAGGAACCGGATTTAACCACAGTGTTTCAATTGCACGAAGCCAAAACCTGTTCGGTCCTTATGAGGCTTGTCCCAATAACCCTGTACTGACACACCGCCATCTGGGGCATGATTATTCTGTGCAGAATATCGGGCATGGGGATCTGATTGAGACGGCAGATGGAGAATGGTTTATGGTAATGCTGGGTACGAGACCTTTTCAAGGATGTGCGGAACTGGGGCGGGAAACATTTCTTGCAAGGGTGGTATGGGAAGATGGCTGGCCTGTGGTGAATCCAGGTGAAGGAAAGATTTTGGAATGCATGGAACTGCCTGTATCAGATGAGGAGCAGACGGTTATGCTGTCTGCTGGAGACATTGAGTGGACCTATCCCCTTGATATGCGCTGTATCGGGCTGAGGGATCATCCGGACCGTTTGCCTGTAAAGATAACCGATGGCAGACTTAAGCTTCCTTTCCTCTCTGAAACAATCGAGGATCTGTCGGTTCCGGCCTATATCGGAACCAGGCTTTTATCCAGAAATTTTCTGATACAGGTCACGATGGAGTCAGAACCCACGGGATCAGAGGAGGCCGGGCTGCTTTATTTTTACAATGAAACGCATTATGTAAAAGTGGTCATTCGCGAACGAAAAGAGGGTCTGGAGGCGGTCACTGTGATCAGAACAGGGAACGAACGGATGGAATGGAGCAGAGCAGAGGTAAAAGGGAAGGTTCATGAGATATGTCTGAAGGGGCATAATCAGATGCTGACTGTAGAAATTGACAGTCAGATAACCGGACAGCCCCTGGATGTGAGAGATCTCTGCGCAGAAAAAGCCGGTGGGTTTACCGGCTGTACGGTAGGCGTTTATGCATCTGCAGAGCATAAGGTCTCCGACCATTTTGCGGTATTTGGACCACTTCACCTTGATTTTGATCATTAATCCTGTGTATACATCTGCCGGAACTCGGTAGGAGTACAGGATTTTACGATTTTAAACATACGGATAAAAGCGGAGGGGCTGGAAAAGCCGGAACGCAGTGCGACCTCGGTTACAGACAGCTGGGGATTAATCAGCAGTGTTTCGGCAACAGCAATCCGCTTTTTATTTACATACTTATAAAAAGATATATTTGCAAATTGCTTAAACAGGCGTGAAAAGTGATATTTACTAAAGCCCAAAAGAGCAGCAACTTCCTCCAGGGTCAATTCTTCCGTGCAGTGGCTGCTGATGTAATTGCAGATATAAATGAATTTCTCCGCATATTTCTTCTGCTGGATATTTCCAATGTCCAGAGAACTGATCTGCTGGGTATGGTTGCGTCCGATGAGAGCGAACATCTCCAAAAGTCTTGAATAGATCTTTGTCTCAGTCAAAGGCATGTCTTTTCTGTATTCTTCCATAATTTCCAGTGTGTACCGGTAGAGCTGGTCATGTATAGAGGGGAAAAGTTCAGGGGTGACAAGATAAGTAGGGTTCAACAGTGTAAGTATGGACTCCAGCTCTTTGATCTCATGGAACATGGGCAATTCAGCCTGAAAGATGATCCTGCGTCCTGATTTAGGTGCTTTTAAAGCGTGTATGACACCTGGGCAGATTAAAATAATATCACCTGGTTTTAAATCAATGCTATGTGTACTTAAAACAATTGTATATTTGCCGGTAAGAGGCATAATGATCTCCAGGGGAGTATGCCAATGTGCGGGATAGTCCTCTGCCTGGGTATTGTCATACAGACGAATGTTGGTATATTCCTTATAATTTACAGTCTCATGAGTTCCTTTCAGATTTTCAATCAATGTAAGTCCTCCCCATAATCATTTGTGATAATAAATAATTGCTTTTATATATAAAAAATTATAAGATATATTACTTTAAAATTCAATATAAAATAGTAAAACAGAAGTGTTTTATTCTTTTTATCGTTAAAAGATACAAAAAACAGGCATATAAAAAGTTTATTATGCATATTACATTTAAAAGTAAAATATGAACGGAATTATATAATAGCAACAATTAGTAATAGAGAGGCAACAATTATAAAGAAAACCGGACAATTTTCTGATAGAGTTATAGCATATCATAAAGCTTCATAAAATGTAAAAGTTGTTAAGGAGGAAAGGTATGGTAAAGAAATTAGTTTCGGGGTTTTTGGCAGCTGCACTTGTATTGGGTTCACTTTCCGGATGTGGGGTTTCAACGGATACCAGCGGGGGTGCTGGATCATCGGGGGGTGCAGCGGAGACCACTTCCGCCGCTGTTGCTGCAACAGGCGATGAAGAGCAGATCACCTGGATGTTCTGGGATGACTTAAATGCTACGGAAGATTTGGTCAGCAAAGGCTATAAACAGGTAATAGACCGGTTTAACGAGCAGTATAAGGGGAAATATTACTGCAATGTAGTAACAACAAACCTGGAGGAATACACAGCAAAGCTGAATGCGCTGGTTGCATCAGGCAATACTCCCGATGTATTCATCTGTAACCCGGGACCTAACTTAACTCAGTATGTGGAATCCGGAGCTGCTGCAGATTTAACAGATATTTTAAAGAATCAGGAATCTGAATGGTATGGTAATTTTACAGATGGTATTTTTGAACGTATTACATATGACGGCAAGATCATGGCAGTTCCGACAAACTTTGCAGCTGCCTGTGTATTCTACAATACAGACATATTTAAGAAAGCAGGAGTTGAAGTTCCGAAAACCTATGACGAACTGCTGGCAGCCTGTAAAAAGATTAAAGAAGCCGGTTATACACCAATATCATGTTCTGCAGGTACAGCATGGTGTCTGTCTATGATAGCCGGATATTTATGTGACCGTGAAGGCGGCCCGGACAATCTGGTTGGAGTTAATGCAGGTACTCTTGACTGGACCAGTCCGACTTTCGTTGATGCAGCAAAGAAATTAAAAGAGCTTTCCCAGTATTTCCAGGATACAGCAGCCGGAGATTCCAATGATCAGGCAACTGCAAACTTCTATAATGGAGACGCAGCCATGCTGGTACAGGGATCATGGGCAATTGCTCAGATCAACGGAAATAATCCGGAGTTTGAAGACAAATGCGGCGTATTCCAGTTCCCGGCAATTGAGGGTGGTTCAGATCCAAACCGTATGATTGTTAAAACAGATAACCTGGTTATGAGTTCGACCACAAAACATAAAGAAGCTGCACTGGCTCTTATGAAAATGTTTACCGATGACACTGCTCAGAAATATACGGCAGAAGTAGCAGGAAAAATTCCGGTTACCAAGGTATCCATTGATTACGACAAGGCACCAAAGCAGTTTGCATATATTAATGACATCTTAAAGAACGTAACCGGAACGCTGGGATTTTATAATGAATCACTGGCAAGTGTAGAAGCGGGAGATACATTTGATGCTGCCATGGTGGATGTATTCCTTGGGAATGCCTCACCGGAAGAAGCACTTCAGAAGGTACAGGATTTCTACGATAAAAATGTCTTCAAAAAATAATTGACAGAATGAGAGGGTATGCGAAGCATAAACGCCTTTGCATACCCTCATTATAGAAAGAGAGGCAGCCATATGAACAGGCTATTGGAGGATAAAAAAGCAGCTTTTATTTTTATTGGGCCGGCATTCCTTTTATTCACTCTGATTTTATTCGTTCCGATTATCCAGGTTATCTATTATTCCCTGTGTAACTATACGGGACTGACAAAACCGGATTTTGTCGGATTAAAAAATTACATAGACTTATTCACCAGTGACGAGACCATGAAGATCGCTTTAAAAAACTCCATATTTTTTATGCTTTTCTCTGGTGTGACCCAGCAGATTGTAGGTTTATTACTGGCGGTTTTACTGACTAATATTAAGGCAGGCAGAAACTTATTTAAAAACATCTATTACCTTCCCTGTGTACTTTCATCCGCCGCACTTGGTCTTTTATGGGCATTTCTTTTCAATCCCAAAATAGGTATTAATAATCTTCTGGGTACGCTTGGCATCCAGGGACCAAACTGGCTGTTTAATACCAAAGGATTTATACCGCTTCCCATGTGGGTCATCGGTTTTGTGGCATTATGGCAGTATGTAGGGCAGAATATGATGCTTTATATGGCACAGATCAGTGGAATTTCAAGAGATATCTACGAAGCTTCCTATATTGACGGTGCTTCAAAAGGTCAGTCCTTCCGTTTCATAACGCTGCCGTTGATTAAGCCTATGCTGATTACAACTCTTTCTTTGAACTGCATTGGTTCACTTAAGTTCTTTGATCTGATCTATAATATGACCCAGGGCGGCCCGAATCACCGGACTGATGTGCTTGCGACCCACTTGTATACACAAGGATTTAAATATTATAAATATGGTTATGCCAGTGCGATTTCCATGGTACTTCTCTTTTTATGCCTGTTTACTACAATCCTGATTAGTAAATGCATAAAAGTAGAGACTTACGAGTCATAGAGGGAGGAAAACTATGAGATTAGAAAATAACCAGAAAAACAGAAAACCGGTCACTGTGACCAGTGTGGTTTTATACGCATTACTGATTGCATTGGCTCTCATTTATTTACTTCCCCTGGTCTGGATGCTTAGTGTGTCTTTAAAATCAAACCGGGAAGTACTGACTTCGCCCTTTACACCTCCCAGTGTTCTTCAGCTTGGAAACTATATTTTTGCATGGACAAACGGACAGCTGGGAGTTGCTACCTTAAATTCCGTGATTGTCTGCTTTACCGCATTGGTTGTCAGTCTGCTGATTGGCGCAATGGCAGCATTTGCCATTGCCAGAATGAGACTAAGCTTTTTAAAATATATGATGCAGTATTTTTTGATTGGAATGATGATACCGGTCCATTGCGTGCTGATACCGCTTTTTGTACGTTTTTCTAACTGGCATATGACTAATGAGAGAATTGGACTGATTATTCCATATATTACATTTTCCCTTCCAATGACAATTTTCTTGATGGTGGGATTCTTTAAAAGCATGCCAAATGAGATATTTGAAGCGGCATGTATTGATGGGTGCTCGATCTATGGCTGCTTTGTCAGGATAGCACTGCCTCTCTCCAGAGTGGGGATGTTTGTTGCAGGTATTATGACATTTGTCGGTAACTGGAATGAGCTGTTACTGGCTATGGTATTTATATCTGACACGGCGAAAAAGACTCTTCCTGTCACTCTGACTTACTTCGTAGGTCCCTATGCCACAAACTATGTACAGATGTTTGCGGCTATTATCATAGCAATTGCACCAACAATAGTCGTTTACAGTATATTCAGTAACCAGATAGTAGACGGACTGACGACAGGCGCAGTAAAGGGATAAGACATCATTTTCAGGAGGAAAGATAAGTGAATCGAAAAGAAGCGCGAAAAAGAGCGGAACAGTTAGTATCAAATATGACATTAGAGGAAAAGGCAAGCCAGCTGCGATATGACGCACCGCCGATACGCAGACTTAATATACCAGCTTATAACTGGTGGAATGAAGCGCTTCATGGTGTGGCAAGAGCCGGTACCGCTACCAGCTTTCCTCAGGCCATTGGTATGGCGGCGGCTTTTGATGAGGATCTGGTGCATGAGATTGCAGAGACTATTGCGGAAGAAGGCAGAGCCAAATACAATGCTTTTGCTAAACAAGATGACAGAGATATTTATAAAGGACTGACATTCTGGTCTCCCAATGTAAATATTTTCCGCGATCCCAGATGGGGAAGAGGTCAGGAGACTTACGGGGAAGATCCTTACTTAAGCAGCAGACTTGGCGTTGCCTTTATCAAAGGGCTGCAGGGAGATAAGGAGACCATGAAGGCGGCGGCCTGTGTAAAACATTTCGCGGTTCATTCCGGTCCGGAAGCGCTGCGTCATGAATTTAATGCGGAGGTTTCCAAAAAGGATTTGAGAGAAACCTATCTGCCGGCATTTGAGGCAGCAGTGAAGGAAGGAAAATCCGAAGCTGTTATGGGCGCCTATAACCGTACCAACGGTGAAGCCTGCTGTGCAAGCAAAACCTTAATGCAGGATATTTTAAGAGGTGAATGGGGATTTGAGGGTCATTACGTTTCAGATTGCTGGGCAATCCGTGATTTTCATGAGCACCATTTAATCAGTCCGGATGCCAAAACTTCTGCAGCTATGGCAATCAATGCTGGCTGTGATTTAAATTGCGGCAATACGTACCTGCATATATTAAACGCATATGAACATGGAATGGTCAGTGAGGAGACGATTACAGAAGCCTGTACGCGCCTGTTTACCACCAGATATTTGCTGGGACTGTTTGATGAAAACGAATTTGATTCCATTTCTTACGAGAAAGTGGAGTGCAGAAAGCATCTGGAACTTTCCGAACGCGCTGCCAGAGAAAGTATGGTTCTGTTAAAAAATAACGGCATACTTCCTTTGAATAAAGAATCGGTGAAGACAATAGGAGTCATTGGACCGAATGCAGACAGCAGAGCAGCTTTGATCGGAAACTACCATGGTACGTCTTCGGAATATATTACGATTCTCCAGGGAATCCAGGCGTTTGTAAAAGATGACGTCAGAGTTCTTTATTCGGAAGGCTGTGATATAAGCAAACCCAAAACTGAAAATCTGGCATTTGATCACGACCGTATCTCAGAAGCATTAATTGTAGCAAAACACAGCGACGTCGTTGTTTTGTGCCTGGGTCTGAATGAATACCTAGAGGGGGAAGAAGGAGATCAGGGGAACCAGTACGCTTCCGGGGATAAGGATTCCCTGCTGCTTCCTGAACCCCAGAGAAAGTTAATGGAGGCACTTGAGAAAACAGGTACTCCTGTTGTACTGTGCATGATGGCAGGCAGTGATATCGATTTAAGCTTTGCCAGTAAGCATTACGATGCCATTATTCAGGCATGGTATCCGGGGGCAAGAGGCGGAAAAGCATTTGCAGAGATCCTGTTTGGTCTGTATTCACCATCGGGAAAATTGTGCGTAACGTTTTATGATCCGGAAACTCCTCTGCCAGAGTTTACAGATTATTCCATGAAGAACAGAACCTACCGATACCTGGAGAGTAAGCCCCAGTATCCTTTTGGATTCGGTCTGACCTATGGGCAGGCAGCAGTAACTGAGGCTGAGTTTAATATGGAAGAAATGGAAATAGAGGCAGTGGCTGAGAATATCGGAGGCAGAGATATTGAGGAAGTTATCCAGGTCTATGTTAAGGTTGTGGATTCAGAATTTGCTCCTCTTCATCCCAGACTCTGCGGTTTTAAGAGAGTATCACTTGAGCATAACGGGAAAAAGCGCGTGAAAATCAAGCTTGATAAACGGGCCCTCATGGTGGTGAATGACAACGGAGAATATATAAAAGACGGAAAGAACGTTGAGCTATATGTAGGCTTTAGCCAGCCGGATGAAACCAGCATACAGCTTATGGGCGGGAAACCGGTAAAGCTGACAGCAGAAATTTAAAATATACTTTTATAAAAAGACGGACTTGCATAAGCATGCAGCTCCGTCTTTTTCTGATGGGATTATGACTGTTTAAAAATTACCTTATCATTATGCCTTTTTATATTTACCGCTTGGGTTTCTGATATGTTAATCTATAGATAACCTAAGAAGAGGAGGGATTGATATGATTAAAATTCTTGCGATAACGGCCTGTACTGCGGGGATTGCCCATACGTACATTGCCAGGGAAAAGCTGGAAAATGCTGCAAAGGAAATGGGGGATTTTATCAAAGTAGAAACACAGGGGTCCATTGGGGTGGAAAATGAATTGAAACCGGAAGAGATCCGGGAGGCGGATATCATTCTGATTGCAGCGGATATTCGGGTTAATAAGGACCGTTTTATGGGGAAAGCGGTTGTTGAAATACCCATCAGCATGATTATGAAAAGTCCAAAAGGTGTGATCTCGAAAATTCACCAGAAATTGGGGAAATAACTGGCGGAGAAGGTATCGTATCAGAAGGGAGAAGAAATGGCGGGACAGAAATTCAATGTGAAAAAACATGTTATGACGGGAATCTCTTATATGATTCCGATTGTGGTATGCGGGGGTATATTGTGTGCTCTGGCAAAAGGGTTTGGGGGCTATAACATCGGAAGCGCTGTGGAAGCAGGTGCAACACCGTTTTCCAATTTAAATCCCTTTACATGGTCAGGCTTCTGGTGGGGAGTAAATAAGCTTGGCTCCGTAGCGATGGATTTTGCTGTTGCAGTGATGACGGCTGGAGTTGCCTATTCCATTGCAGGACGTCCGGGGATTGTACCTGGAATTGTAATCGGTTATTGTTCGGCTCAGTCAAAGGCCGGCTTTCTGGGTGGTCTGCTGATGGCTTTTATTATCGGGGCCTTTGTAAACTGGATGAAAACCTGGAAGTTGCCAAAGTGGTGTGAAGGTCTGATGCCTGTTATGATCATACCCGTTATCTCTACATTTATATGCGGAATGATATTCTTATGCCTGTTTGCAATTCCGTTATCCATTATCATGAATGTTTTTCAAAAATGGATTGTTTCTCTGAATGGAGGCGCTAAGGCAGTGATAGGAGGAGTTATCGGGGCCTGTATGGGATTTGATATGGGAGGTCCTGTTAATAAAACGGCATCAATGGCTGCCAATGCATTGGGTGCAGATGGTATCTATGGTCCTATGGCTGCAAAGATTATAGGAGGCATGACACCTCCCATCGGTATTTTTATTGCAACTCTCATAAAAAAGAATAAATTCTCGAAAGTAGAGCTGGAAACAGCAAAAACTGCTTTTCCCATGGGGCTGTGCTTTATTACGGAAGGGGTGCTTCCATTTGCTGCAGCAGATCCGGTAAGGGTAATTCCAAGCTGTATGATAGGTTCCGCACTGGCTGGTGCAATTGCGGTTGGCATGGGCTGCGAATCAGTGGCTGGTCATGGAGGTATATTTGTTGTTCCTATGATGAAAAATCCTGTCTGGTTTTTAATTGCACTGATTGCTGGTTCTGCTGTGACTGGTATTATATATGGATTATTAAAGAAGCCTGGAACGGAAGACGGGGAAGAAAAAGAGACAGATCTAGACATAGATCTGGATATTCAGATACAGTAATGAATATTTTAAAAGAAAGGACAGGTTGCAATGCTGGTATCAATGAAGGCAATTCTTGAAGATGCAAATAAACATTATTATGGTGTAATGGCTATGAACAGCATTAACATTGAAATGGCAAGAGCAGGCATTCTGGCAGCAGAGGAAGAACACTCTCCCATAATCATTCAATTTGGCCCGGGGCAGATGAAAAAACACGCCCATGCGGAAGATATGCTGCCTGTAATAAAGGAACTGGCTGAAAGAGTCTATGTACCAGTGGCCTTAAATCTGGATCACGGCACGGATTTTTATGTAATAGCGGACTGCATTAACCGGGGGTTCACAAACGTTATGTTTGACGGGTCGGCTCTTTCCTTCCAGGAGAATATCAAAAGAACTTCCGTCATTACTGCTCTGGCACACCAAAAAGGCTGCTCAGTAGAAGGGGAGCTGGGGCATGTCGGTCAGGCCGTGAATTCTGATGATACTGATCGTGATTTATATACAAATCCGGACCTGGCAGTTGAGTTTGTTAAAAAAACCGGTATTGATGCTTTGGCTGTGGCTATTGGAACTGCACATGGAGCATACCCCAAAGGGAAAATACCAAAACTGGACTTTGAAAGACTGATTCAATTAAAGTCAGCGTTAAATATGCCTCTGGTACTCCATGGCGGCTCCGGATCCGGAGAAGAGAATCTAAGAAAAGCTATAGCAGGGGGGATTAATAAGATTAATGTGTGTACAGATGCATTTGAGGCGGGAAAACAGGCAATGCTGGCAGTTCTGAAAGAGGACTCCTCACTGGACTATATGAATCTGTGTATGGCGGCAGAAGCTGGAATCAAGAGTTTTGTTAAGGACTATATGAGAATCATCGGATCTGCAGGCCGATATTGCTATGGGGAAACGCTGGCGTCTGGTAATGAATAAAGATATAATGATCTGGTGCGGCAAATGATAAAATATCGTCTGCCGCCCATGGAAAAACTGAGGTGATTATTTGAAAAAAGATAAGAACACATTATATTATAACCGAATATTAAAATGTCTTCTTTCAGGAAAGAAATTTACTCTGCTTCAGCTTGCAGAGAGTGCGGGATTATCTGAAAAGTCAATAAGAACCAAAATAAATCAGCTTAACGAATGGATGTCAGTCAATCAATTAGGCTGTATTAAAAAAAAGCAGGGCACCGGAATCTGGCTGGAAGCCAGTTCCGCTCAGAAAGAGACTTTAAAAGAACGAATGAATACTTCCAGAGACGATGATTTCTGTGAAGAACTGGAAAACAGAAACAGACAGCTGACTGGAAAACTGTTAAAGCTGAAGCCTGGAGAAATTATCACGATCTGCCAGCTGGCCGAAAGTCTTTATTTAAGTCCGCCAACGGTTGCCGGTATGTTAAAAAAGGTATCTCCGTGGTTTGAAAAGAGAAATTTAAAAATTATCTCTGTGCGGAATAAAGGGATCTGTGTGGCGGGAAATGAATACAATTACCGCATTGCCATAAAGGATTATATTATCTACATGATGCCGGATATTATGGAAGCACTCCTCGGCACTTATGCGTCAGGTCTGGACATTTACAGGATCAGAAGGATGATTGTTGAGGCTGAAAATGCATGGAGGGTGGAACTGGCGGATGTATCGTTTCATATGGTCTGGATTATGACCTGCCTTTCGCTTTCAAGAACTCATATGGGTGATCATGATATATTCGGAAAAGACAATGATGAAGAGGTGGAGCATTATAACGAATATTCTTTTGCAGAATCTATTTATCAAAGAATTGAGTCAGAATACAAAATTAAAATATCGCCTGCAGATGTGAAGCTTTTATCAATACTTCTTCTGTCTGCCCGGAAGATTGAAGGATTTTTCTGTCTTGGAGAGGAGGATTATGCAGGCCAGTATGATAAGAATTTGAAAAGCTTTGTGAGGCTTGTGATAGAAACAATCGATTCTGTACTGGATGTAGACCTCTCGTCTGACGGGATATTGTATGAGAGCCTTCTGATTCATATGCGGTCAGTTATCTTTCGGCTCAAATATTCGACTATGACGTCGGACAGCATCAGCAAATATGTTAAAAATGAGTATAAACAGACGTTTCTAGCAGCCTGGTCCACAAGCAATCTGTTTGAAGAATATTATGGAGTGCAGGTAACGGAAGAGGAACTGGCTGGAATTGCTCTTTATATTCAGGCTGCTCTGATTCGAAAGAAAAAGAACAGGCCTCTCCTGGCATTAATGGTGAGTAAACGGGGCCTCGCCTCCAGCCAGTTCATGATCGAACTGATGAAATACAGTATTCCGGAAATATCTGAAATAAAAGCGGTCAGCTTTCACGATTTTCGCATTGAGTTCTATTCTGATGTGGATTTGATTATCACATCTGTCGACTTAAAAGAAGACGATCCCCGAATTGTCGTGATAGAAGACCACTTGTCAGAAGCAGCGGTTGAAGGGGTCAGACGGAAGGTAAGAGAAATCAGAAAAAATATTTCTGCATCCATATTCCGCTTTGATAATCTTTGCCATCAGCTGTTTGATGTAGATCTTATTTTCTTTCATCCGGACGCGGCTGATAAGGATGAACTTTTAAAAATGATGGTCAGCCGGCTGGAAGAAAAAGGGGATGTAACAGGAAATTATATGGATAGTGTATTCTTTCGTGAGAAGGCAACCACCACAAGTATTGGTCATGGAATTGCAATCCCCCATGGAAATATGATGGAAGTAAATGAATCCAGAATAGCAGTGGCTATTTTGGAACAGCCGGTTGACTGGTCCGGGGATCTGGTTGATGTAGTTTTTTTGCTGGCAGTAAAAATGACATCAAATTACGAGATACGAAGAACAAAGCAGTTTTATAAGGATTTTCTTTTGCTGACTGAGAGCAGTGAGAATATGGATACAATCAAACGCTTTGATTCTGCATTTTCAATATATCAATATTTTATACGATAAAGGAGTAGTCTATGGCAGTGGAAGAAATTTTGGATCAGAGAATCATTGATCTGAATATGAAAGCAAAAAACAAAGAGGAAGTTCTAAGTTATCTGGCTGAACTGCTTAAAAGAGCCGGGTATATTGATGATTTAAATGGTTACTTACAGGATGTTTATCTGAGGGAACAGGAGGGGATTACAGGAATCGGCAATCATGTGGCAATTCCACATGGAAAATCAGATTCTGTAAAACAAGTGGGCATTGCCATAGGAAAAACGGATCAGATGATTGAATGGGAATCCTATGATGGAGAACCATCAAATTTGGTTTTTCTTTTTGCTGTACCCCGAAACAGCGAAGGGACGAAGGAACATCTGCGCTTAATATCAGAATTAGCCGGCAAGCTGGGGAATGGCGTTACTCTTGAAAAATTAAGAATGGCTAAGAATTACACCGAATTAACAAATGCTTTTCTATAAACATATTTAACAAAAACTATTTACAATCTAATATAAATATGTTAATATTTTACATGTAACCGGTTACACAAGGAGAGCTTGAAATGAACATACGAGATATAGCAAGAAAAGCGGGTGTTTCTTCCGCAACTGTTTCCAGGGTAATTAATGAATCTGGATACGTAAAAGAGGAAACAAAGCAAAAGGTATTATCGGCAATTCAGGAAGCGGATTATGTACCCAATGCCATAGCCAGAAGTCTCAGCATACGTGATTCTTCCAGCATTGGAGTGATTGTTCCGGATATTGCCAATGAGTTTTTTTCAGGCATTATTAGTGGAATTGGAGAAAGGGCCGCCAATAATCAGTACAATATCGTGTTATTTGATACAGGAGAACAGCCGGAAAGAGAACATCAATGCCTTATGGTGGCGGAAAGCCAGAGATTGTCCGGGCTTTTGATCACGCCGATCTCTGAGCTTGATGAAGTGACCAGGGATAAACTGATACAATTTGAGAACAAAGGAATTCCTGTTGTATTAGTTGACCGCAATATAAGAAATTCCAGTTTGGACGGCGTTTTCGTAGAAAACCAGGAAGCAGCATATAAGGGTGTGGAAGCGCTGATCCAGAACGGACATAAAAAGATTGCAGTGATAACAGGTCCCAACACTTCCATGCCGGGTAAGGACCGTCTCAATGGATACAAATCAGCTCTCAGGGATCATGGGATTGGGGTGAGAGAGGACTATATTGTATCCGGTGATTTTAAGATCATGAAAGCCTATGAACGGACAAAAGAATTACTGGAGCTTCCGGATCCGCCGACTGCTATTTTTGCATCCAACAACCAGACCAGCCTGGGGGTGTTAAAATATTTAACAGAGCATAAGCTGAAAATAGGCAGAGATATTTCCATTGTGGGATTTGATCAGATCGAATCTCTTAAAATCATTGATTACAGTCTTTCGACCATTGACAGAGATGCAAGGAAACAGGGGTATCAGGCAATGGAAATGCTGATTGACAAGCTGACCCGTAAGGAAAGCAAAAGCTCAGGACGCAAGGTTTTTGTTCCCTATCAGATCGTACTACGCGGTTCAGAAAAGATAAAATAGACTGCAGATTGGCAGTTTATTTTTACCCCAATATGTAACCGGTTACATACTACAATAATTAATAGTGGAGGATGGATATGAGCATAGCAAACATGATAGACCATACAATGCTGAAGGCGGATGCCGGAGCGGAAACAATCAGAAAATACTGTCAGGAGGCGAAAGAATATGGGTTTGCATCCGTATGTGTAAACACTTCTCAGGTACCTCTGGCAGCAGAGGAGCTGAAGGACACAGGCGTGTCAGTCTGCTGTGTGGCAGGCTTCCCTTTGGGAGCCATGCTGACATCTGCAAAGGCATTTGAAGCGGCAGAGGCAGTAAAGGCAGGAGCGGATGAAGTGGATATGGTAATAAACATCAGCGCCCTGAAAGATAAAAATTATGATCTGGTCCGCGAAGACATAAAAGCTGTTGTTGATGCATGCCATGGAAGAACCGTAAAAGTGATTCTTGAAACCTGCCTTTTAACAAAAGATGAAATCGTAAAGGCCTGTGAACTTTCCATGGAAGCAGGAGCACATTTCGTCAAAACATCCACAGGTTTTAGTACCGGAGGTGCAACTATTGAGGATGTGGCACTTATGAGAAAAACGGTGGGAGGAAGAATGAAAGTAAAGGCCAGCGGAGGAATAAGGACACCGGAGGAAGCCAGGGCCATGATAGAAGCAGGAGCAGACCGAATTGGTGCCGGTAATGGGGTTGCTCTGCTGTAAAGAGAAGAGGAGAAACTTATGGGTAGGAAAATAACGATATTTGGGAGTTTTGTTGTAGATTTAATGGGAAGATGTCCGCATCTGCCTGTGCCGGGAGAAACGGTGAAGGGAAGTTTATTTAAGATGGGACCAGGAGGAAAAGGGTTTAATCAGGCGGTTGCTGCTCATAAAGCGGGAGCAGACGTAACCATGGTGACGAAGGTTGGTAAAGACACCTTTGCAGATCTTGCCATTGAAACGATGACAAAGCTGGGCATGGATACAAAACGGGTTTTCAGTAGTGAAAAGGCAGAGACAGGAACAGCGCTTATTATGGTAGATGAGAATACCAGCCAAAATGAAATTGCTGTGATCCCGGGAGCCTGTAATACGATTACTGATGAAGAGGTGGAATCAATCTCTGACCTTCTGGACCAGTCAGACTATCTGCTCATCCAGCTGGAAACAAATCTTTCATCCGTTAAGAAAACGGTTGAAATAGCATCTGAGAAAGGGGTTAAAATTATATTAAATACGGCACCTGTACAGCCTGTCAGTGACAGCATTCTAAAACGGGTGGAACTGATTACGCCCAATGAAGTGGAAGCTGGAATTCTGACCGGCATAACGGTAGATGGAGAAGAGAGTGCAGGAAAAGCAGCGGATTATTTCCTGGAAAAGGGAGTGCGGAATGTAATGATAACCATGGGAAGCAGAGGGGTTTATATTGCATCTCATAAAAAAAGAGGAATGCTGCCCGCCTATCAGGTTGAGGCCGTGGATACAACTGGAGCAGGGGACGCATTTAACGGCGGTCTTGTCACAGCTCTGGCGGAAGGAAAGGATTTATGGGAAGCAGCGGAATTTGCCAATGCCCTGGCAGCTATTTCAGTCCAGAGGATCGGAACAACACCTGCAATGCCGGAACGATCTGAAATTGATGCATTTATGAAATCTCATAAAATGGAGGGATGATAATGTTAAAGACTGGTATTTTCCACCCGCAGCTTTCAAAAATCCTGGCAGAAATCCGGCATATGGATATGCTTGTAATTGCCGATGCCGGGCTTCCTGTTCCAAAAGGAGTGGAGCGTGTGGATCTGGGATGGAAACAGGGAAGTCCGCCCTACTTAGAGGTACTTGAAGAGATTGAAAAGTATATGGTAACGGAAAGGGCTGTTTTTGCCCAGGAAGCACTGGAGGTAAGCAGAGATCTGCATAATAAAGCACTGGCTCTTCTGCCTGAGGGGATTCCTGTGGAATACATTCCTCACAGCGAACTGAAAAAAATGACAGAAGGAGCAAAAGCAATTATACTCACAGGCGAGTTTACTGGTTATACCAACGTGATTCTGATCTCAGGGTGCGCCTATTGAGATCAGGCGAGGAGAAGGGGAATTAAAATGGGAGGAAGGTTAATTTTAAAACTGGAATCAATCGTAAAGACATTTCCTGGCGTAAAAGCTCTTGATGGGGTGCATCTGGAAGTATATGAGGGTGAGGTTCATGCTTTGTGCGGGGAAAACGGAGCAGGAAAATCCACTTTAATGAAAATTATTGCAGGAGCTCAGCCTTATACATCCGGAGCTATGTATTTAAATGAAAAAAAGGTGGTATTTCATTCAGCCAGGGACGCAGAAAAGTCAGGAATTGCCATGATTTATCAGGAGTTTAATATGGTTCCAGAATTATCAGTTGCTGAAAATATGTATCTTGGAAGACTTCCGGTAAACGGTTTTAGGAAGGTGGATTGGGACAAGCTTTATAATAATGCGCAGGATAACTTAAACCATTTAGGTTTAAAATTCAGTTCAAAAACCAGAGTAAAAGATCTTTCTGTTGCTGAAGCACAGATGACAGAAATAGCCAAGTGTCTCACTATAGGTGCCAGAATTATCATTATGGATGAACCAACTGCCGCACTGGCAGAGGAAGAGATTAAAGTCCTGTTTCAGATTATTGAAGAGCTGAAAAAGAAAGGGATTGCAATTATCTATATTTCCCATCGTATGGATGAGATCTTTCGGATTTCAGATCGTCTGACTGTGTTCCGGGATGGCAGATATGTGGCTTCTAAAGAGATAGGTGAAACAGACTATGATGATGTAGTATCCATGATGGTAGGCAGAAGTGTTTCTAATTTATATCCTGCCCGGGATTTTAAATCCCAGGAAATAGTCATGGAAGCAAATAATATTAAACACAAGAAATTACATAATGTAAGTCTCCAGCTTCATAGAGGAGAGATTCTAGGCATTACCGGGCTTTTGGGCGCAGGAACTACAGAACTATCTAAAATTTTATACGGTGCCATACCAATGGAAAGCGGAGAACTCTGGATACATGGAGAGAGAAAAGACTGTTCTGCACCTGTAAAAGCACTGAAAGCCGGAATAGGCTTTGTGTCTGATGACCGGAAACAGGAGGGACTGGTACTAATAAGAAGTATTCGGGAGAATATTTCCATGTCGTCCCTGAAGAAAATGACAAAAGGAATTCATTTAAATACCAGATTGGAGACGGAGCGGGTAAATCATCAGGTGAAATCATTAAATATCCGAATCAGTTCTACTGCACAGCTGGCCGGAAAACTAAGCGGCGGCAATCAGCAGAAGATCGTTTTTGCAAAGGTATTGGAAGCGGATTCTGACATTCTTATTCTCAATGAACCTACAAGAGGAGTAGACGTGGGGGCCAAAGCGGAAATATATTCCATTATGGATCAGTTGACAAAAAATGGAAAAAGCATTCTTATGGTTTCCACAGATTTACCGGAGCTCATTGGAATCAGTGACCGGGTTATAGTGATGCGGGAAGGGCGTATTGTATTGGAGATTTCAGGAAAGGACATGAATCAGGAAATGATTTTAGCACATGCATCTGGAGGGGTGAGGAAAAATGAATCAGAAAGCTAAGAAACAATTGATAAACCAGATCAATATTTATCGGTCAGTTTTAATACTACTTATCATTTGCCTGTTTGCAGCATTCTTATCAGGAAGCTTTTTAAATATTTCAAACCTGTTTAACGTATTTAAGCAGGTTACTGTCGCAGGCATTATTGGCTGCGGAATGACCTTCGTAATACTTACCGGAGGAATTGACTTA
Source organism: Lacrimispora amygdalina (assembly GCF_900205965.1). GTDB lineage: Bacteria > Bacillota > Clostridia > Lachnospirales > Lachnospiraceae > Lacrimispora > Lacrimispora amygdalina_A. The sequence continues at coordinate 4,934 of NZ_OAOF01000021.1, read as the reverse complement.
TCCGTTGGTTCTATTCTGGGGCTCTCCGGTGTTGTGGCGTCAGGAGTTCTTGCTTCCACCGGAAACGTGTTTCTGGCGGCAATAACGGCTGTTACCATAGGTGCCGTATGCGGTGCTGTCAACGGTTTATTTATATCTCAATGCGGAATCCCTCCGTTTATAGCAACTCTGGGCACAATGACTTTGCTGCGGGGGTGTGTTTTAATCTACACGAAGGGTTCACCGATTCCGGTAAAATCTGATGCTTATAAATTTATTGGAAAGGGCTCTGTTTTAGGAGTACCAGTTCCTGTAATTATTCTTATACTCCTTTTTCTGGCAGCACATTACATATTGACTCAAACCCGGTTTGGAAGGAGCATTTATGCACTTGGGGGAAATCGGGAAGCAGCCCGGCTGTCAGGCATATTAGTAAAAAGAACAGAATGGACCGCTTATATTATGAATGGACTTCTAAGCGGGATTGCGGCTATTGTATTGACTGCAAGGCTGGGGTCAGCCCAGTCCACCAGTGGACAGGGAATTGAAATGGATGCGATTGCAGCGGTTATACTTGGAGGTACCAGCTTAAGCGGAGGGACGGGATTTGTTCTTCCGACCGTAGTGGGCGCCATGATTATGGGAATTATAGACAATATCCTCACATTAATGAATGTTAACCCTCATGCAACCAGTATCGTGAAAGGTGCTGTTGTACTGATTGCCGTGCTGGTGGACAAAAAGGTAAAGGATTTATCTGCGAAAGCGGAATAAATAGAAACTATTTAATGTATTTGAGAAGGGAAGGGAACAATTATGATGAAAAAAAGAATTGCAGCAGCAATGGCAGCAGGTCTGATGGTGTTTACACTCGCGGGATGCAGCACAAAAGCAGCGTCAGAGTCTCCAAAAGAGACCACTCAGACAGAATCCACTGTTAAGAAATCAGAGGAAACCACAGCAAAAACAGATGCAGGAACAAAGAAAAAATATGTAATCGGTCTGGCAATGAATACCCAGACGAATCCGTTCTTTGTTGATGTTAAGGATGGGGTTCAAAAGGCAGCCGATGAGCTGGGAGTGGAATTATACATTACGGATGCTCAGGATGACCCGGCTGTTCAGATGAAGGACGTAGAAAACCTGATAACGAAAAAACCTGACTGTATTATTATTGATACCTGTGATTCGGATGCCATTGTTTCATCCATCGAGGACTGCAATAAGGCAGGAATTCCGGTGCTTACCATGGACAGGGAAGCCAGCGGAGGAGATGTGGTCTCTCATATAGGATATGATGCAATCAAATCCGGAAAGCTGGCAGGGCAGTATCTGGCAGATACTCTGGGCGGAAAAGGTAATATAGTAGAACTTCAGGGGATTATGGGGACCAATGTAGCCCAGAACCGTTCCAAAGGATTTAATGAAATTATAAGCCAGAACCCGGATATGAAAATAGTTGCATGCCAGGTGGCGGATTTTGACCGGGCAAAGGGTATGAGTGTGATGGAGAACATTTTACAGGCCAATGATCATATTGATGGTTTATATGCTGCCAATGATGAAATGCTTCTGGGAGCATTAGAAGCCATTGAAGCTGCAGGGCGTCTTGATGAAATCACAATGATTGGCTGTGATGCCATTGATGACACCATTGAGGCAATTAAAGCAGGAAAGGTAGAAGCGACCATAGCAGAGCCTCCGTTTTTCCTTGGAAAAGCAATATTAAAAACAGCTTATGATTATCTGGAAGGTAAGAATGTCGAAAAATACGTTATTCTGGACAATGAACTGGTTACCTCTGAAAATGTAAATGGATTAGTTACAAAAGAATAAACGATACATATGCAAGGCGGCTGCCAGATCCCTTAAAAACGGTTTCTGGCAGCCGTTTTTATGTGGCAAAGAAGGATAGAAGTTAAAACAGTTTGAAAAGAACCGTGACAAGTGCATGATATCATGGTAAAATACGTCTGTGCCTCATGGTAAAGTATGGCAGAATAATAAACAGGCAAAGGGTGAAAGATTATGGAGACCGATATGACGAGAGGCAATCCGCTTCCCATCATTTTAAAATTTACAATTCCGCTTTTAATCGGAAATATATTTCAGCAGTTTTACAATATGGTGGATACCATTATAGTGGGACGTTTTGTGGGACCGAATGCATTGGCAGCAGTGGGGTCAACCGGAACCATTATGTTCCTGGTTATTGGATTCTCGCAGGGAATGTCGACCGGATTTACAGTTCTGACCAGTCAGCGGTTCGGTGCAGGCGACGAAAACGGAACGAAGAGATCTGTGGCAAATGGCATTCTATTGTCTTTGTTTGTCATAGTGATTATGACTGTATCCAGTCTGTCCTTTATGAGAATACTTTTAAGACTTATGAATACTCCTTCTGATATTATGGGAGACGCATACACTTATATCTCTATTATCTGCATGGGAATTATAGCAAACGTATTCTATAATCTGTTTTCCTCGTTTCTACGCGCCGTTGGTAACAGCCGCATACCACTCATGTTTCTGGTGTTTTCCGCATGTTTAAATATCATGCTTGATTTGATTTTTGTAATCAGTTTTAAGATGGGAGTGGCAGGCGCAGCCTGGGCGACCAACGTGTCTCAGGGTGTTTCGGCGCTATTGTGTATCATTTATATCACCAGAAAAATGCCTGTTTTAACTCCCGAAAGGCATCATTGGAAGCTTCATCAGTACGACACAAGAATCCAGCTGTCTGTCGGAATACCCATGGCTCTGCAGTTTGGTATCACTGCGTCAGGTACTATGATCATGCAGTCTGCAGTGAATCTTTTTGGTTCCGTAGCAGTAGCATCAAACACGGCGGCTAATAAGTTTCAGAGTATGGTCATTCAGGGAATGATTGCTATGGGACAAACCATGGCTACTTATGCAGGTCAAAACTATGGAAAGGGAGATATCGGAAGGATCAAACGAGGGGTTCGTCTTGCTTTGACTACAGAAGTGATTTATGCTGTTGTTTCCACGATCGTTGTAGTCCTGGGACTTCCCTTTGCACTAAAGCTGTTTTTCTCCGGCAATGTTGATCTGGCAGAAATTCTTCCCTGGGCGAAAACCTACAGTTATTTGTGTGCTGCTTTTTACATTCCTCTCGGGACTATCTTTATTTTCCGCAATACCATGCAGGGGTGCGGATACGGATTTCTTCCTATGATGGGCGGCGTCGTAGAACTGGCAGCCAGATTGATTACGGCAATGCTTGCCATAAAGCTGTTAAGCTTTCCTCTTGCATGCGCCTGTGATCCTGCAGCATGGTTAAGCGCAGCTATATTCACGGGAGTATCTTATATTTATGTTATAAAAAAGGTGGAAAATCAGCAGGCTGTCTAGGCCGATTTTTTCTGGTTTAAATTTCTTAATTTATTATTGATTTATAGATTAATATTTAGTATATTATGTAATAGATTATCTTTAGGAAACACTTGAAAGGGGAATCATGATGATAAAAGTAGCTGTGGATGCCATGGGCGGTGACTATGCACCGGTACAGACGGTAGCAGGTGCCGTGGAGGCGGTAAACGCGAATAAAGAGATCCGGGTTCTCTTAGTAGGGCAGGAACAGATGATATCTGAAGAACTTACAAAATACACATTCAATAAGGACCAGATACAGATTGTGAATGCGACAGAGGTAATCGAGACGGAAGAACCTCCGGTTAACGCTATACGTAAGAAGAAAGATTCTTCCATCGTTGTGGGAATGAATCTGGTAAAACAAAAAGAGGCGGATGCATTTGTATCGGCCGGTAGCTCAGGCGCCATACTGGTTGGCGGACAGGTGATAGTCGGACGGATCAAGGGTGTCGAAAGACCACCGCTTGCACCGCTTATTCCTACAGAAAAAGGTGTTTCCCTGCTGATTGACTGTGGTGCGAATGTGGATGCCAGACCCTCTCATCTGGTACAGTTTGCCCGAATGGGCTCTCTTTACATGGAGCATGTTGTGGGCATTAAGAATCCTACAGTAGCCATTGTCAATATCGGCGCAGAGGAAGAAAAGGGAAATGCGTTAGTAAAAGAAACATTTCCGCTGTTAAAGGATTGTAAGGATATTCATTTTACCGGAAGCATTGAGGCCAGAGAGATTCCGCATGGCGGTGCAGATGTCATAGTATGTGAGGCATTTGTGGGCAATGTAATCCTGAAGCTGTATGAAGGAGTAGGCGCGACCTTGATTAACAAGGTAAAGAGTGGTATGATGGGGAATTTTAGAAGCAAAATCGGTGCTCTGCTAGTGAAGCCTGCTTTAAAAGAAACTTTAAAATCATTTGATTCATCCCGATATGGCGGAGCTCCGCTTCTGGGACTGAATGGTCTGGTAGTAAAGACTCATGGGAATTCAAAAGCGGCAGAAATTAAAAATTCCATACTTCAATGCGTAACCTTCAAAGAACAGGGAATTAATGATAAGATAAGAGAAAGTCTTAAAATGAAAGAAGAAAATCAAGAATAGGAGAGAGGAAGGAAAACAAATGGAATTTGAGAAATTACAGGTAATTATTGCAGAGGTATTAAATATTGAGCCGGAGGAGGTTACCATGAACTCCACATTTGTGGATGATCTTGGTGCTGACTCCCTTGATGTGTTCCAGATTGTTATGGGCATTGAGGAGGAATTTGATATTGAGATTCCAACTGAAGTGGCAGAAAATATCGTGAGTGTCAGTGACGCAGTAGAACAGATCAAGAATGCATTAAATTAATAGATGTGGGTGCTGCTAAGACCATATGGTCTGACCGCAGCACCTTCTTTCATAGAGGGACACCCTTCGGGTATCCCTTTATGTCCAAAAATCGTGGACAATAATAAGGAACACCCTTCGGGTACCCCTTTATGTCCAAAAATCGTGGACAATAATAAGGAACACCCTTCGGGTATCCCTCTATGTCCAGAAATCGTGGACAATAAT
>NZ_OAOF01000070.1 GCF_900205965.1 Lacrimispora amygdalina | reverse complement strand
GGATTTTCCCAACTCCCATCGGCTCCCGGTGTAATGTAGGTTCCGTCACCGTTGTCTATATAGGGTCCAGTTCCTCCTGGGATTATGTGGATCTGGCGATCATCATCAGTTCCTATGATCCCATCCGGTCCTCTCCACCAATGATCAGGATTTTCCCAACTCCCATCGGCTCCCGGTGTAATGTAGGTTCCGTCACCGTTGTCTATATAGGTTCCGCTTCCTCCGGGGATTATGTGGATCTGGCGATTATCATCAGTTCCTATCTCACCATCCGGACCATACCACCAGTGATCAGGATTTTCCCAGCTTCCACCGGCTCCCGGCGTGATATACGTTCCGTCACCGTTGTCTATATAGGTTCCGCTTCCTCCGGGGATTATGTGGATCTGACGATCATCATCAGTTCCTATGATTCCATCCGGACCTCTCCACCAGTGATCTAGATTTTCCCAGCTTCCACCGGCTCCCGGCGTGATATACGTTCCGTCACCGTTGTCTATATAGGTTCCGCTTCCTCTGGGGATTATGTGGATCTGACGATCATCATCAGTTCCTATGATTCCATCCGGACCTCTCCACCAGTGATCTAGATTTTCCCAGCTTCCACCGGCTCCAGGTGTGATATACGTTCCGTCACCGTTTTCTATATAGGTTCCAGTTCCTCCGGGGATTATGTGGATCTGACGATCATCATCAGTTCCTATCTCCCCATCCGGGCCATACCACCAGAGTTCGTCATCTGTTGTATTCCACTTACCATCAGCTCCTGGTTTTCTATATGTACCATTTCCTATATAAATCCATTTGATCGACCAGTGACCATAATAAGTCTGATCCCCCAACGCTGCCAAGGTAGTCTCCTTAATTCGGATTCCGCCTTCAGGTTCCGTATACCAGCCCAGGAATGCATACCCTGTTTCATATAATATTGGCAAATCCCCAATTGGAAGGGCATATGTTACTGTCTTATCTTCCGGATCACTTATTGATTCTGAATTACTCTTAAAGTGAATCGTATACTGGTTTGCATTCCATTTTGCCTTATATTCCACATTTCCAGCTTCTACCCAGCTTTCGGAAGTTATCTTCTCTCCACTTTCATTAAACCAGCCAGCAAAAGTGTAGCCAGGTTTCTCTGGTAAAGGAAGCGTTCCCAGCTGCATGAAATAATCTCGGTCTATTTCTACAACTTTCTGTTTTCCATCTGCATCCGTATAAACAAAGCGGATTTTATATGAGTTGGCTTTCCATTCAGCATGGCAGATATATCCTTCCGCTCCGGAATCTGGTCGAAAGATTGTATGAGGATTGATTTTATTATGATCTGCATCATACCAGCCGTTAAAGGTATATCCCTTTTCTTCAGGGATCGGTAAACCACCAATTTCCTGATCATATTTCTGATTAATGGTAAAGGTTTGTACCGATTCTCCATCTGGCTGCTCCGTCTTTGAAACAAGGTGGACCTCATAAGTTACCGGCTCCCAGCTACCGTAATACACGACATCCCTTGGTTCTACCATAGAATGTTCCGTAATTTTGGTTCCTGATCCATTCTTACCTGTCCACCAGCCGTTAAATTTCCAACCATAGATTTCCGGCACCGGAAGAGTCCCCAGCTCTGTATCAAAGGTATGATCTTCCTTTTGTTTCTCCCCGGTCCACCTTACGTGATCCGT
>NZ_OAOF01000043.1 GCF_900205965.1 Lacrimispora amygdalina | reverse complement strand
ATACAATTACTTGTATTCGTTCTGAATTTTCTCATTCAAAGCCACTCAAACATGGCTTATTTATTAGAATTTTCAGGGTTTTACATACTGTTCAATCTTCTGTTTTCAAAGTGCTTTTTGTTGTTATCTCTCGATCAGCAACTCATTTATTCTATCATGTTGCCATATCTTTGTCAACAACTTTTTTTATTTTTTCAACCGGTTTTAATCGGCTTCCTTTGCGTCATGTTCCGCATCGGAACTATAATATAACATGTCCCCGATAGATTGTCAAGGGAATTTGTGTCATTTATTCATACAATTTTTTATGTCTTGTTTTCACTACTATATATATACGTTTTTACGGATTTTTCCTATATCTTGGGATTGGAATAAAAAACTGCGGAAAAGACATTTTCGTCTTTAACCCGCAGATTTGTTTTAATTGAATATATCATAAATACAATTATTCTCTCAGATTAGTCCCTGCAGTACCCCCAGAACCATCAGGTTCAGAAGATTATGGCTATAGAGAAACGACAGCCATTGGCTTGATTCAATCTGTCGGGTAACAATCATACCCCATTCTGTGCCGGAAAACGCAGTAACAAGCATACATGCCACCCAAAGGAACAGCAATCCCTCAATTCCGCCGGCTATTGCTCCCGCTATCTTGTTGATTCCTGAAATAATCGGAAGTCTTGCAATAATATCCAGCCAGCGGATAACCATCTTAGAAGCCAGATAGACCGCAGCGAACAGCAAGACAAACCCCGCTGAGTTAATGATTGTATCAGCAAGATAATTTCCCACATAATCAGTGAATGCCTGCACACCCATTATCTGATATATCTCACTGTTGTTATTCTCAATCAGCGCTGATTTAACCGGACCAGGTAAATTCAAGTTCTCTATAATGGTTCTTTGAGCAGATGGCTTCTCTGGGATCTCTTCCTGGGAACCTTGCTCCTGCCCAAGACCTGCAGCCTTAATAATATTTTGTGATACCGTCTGCTGAAGAGTAGTATTCTCTTTTAGATAGGTGGTTACAGCCGGCAGGGACATACGGACAATGGTCAGGGATAAGATCATTGCAAATATTGATACTACCAGCCTTATAAATCCTCTGTGATGACCGTAAAGAACCATACCCAGAAGATATACTCCGGCAATTACAGATAACCAGTTTTCCATATACAGCTTTGTCATAGTTTCATTCCCAATACCAGCTTTCTGATGACAGAAGCTACTCCGTCTTCATCGTTGGTTCCTGTTACATAGTCTGCAGCTTCAATGAGTTCCTTGCTGCCGTTCTTCATGGCAACTCCTACTCCGGCTTTTAAAATCATGGAAAAATCATTCTCACCGTCACCAATTCCCATCGTTTGACCGGGACTGATACCCAGATGAGAGGCCAGCCGCAGGATCCCATCCCCTTTTGTTGCACCCAGCGCATTAATTTCCAGGTTATTGGAAATCGATGAAGTAACTATTATATCACTTCTTTTATCCAGTTCTGCCCTGAGCTTTGCTCTCTCTTCCATATCACCAAAAAACAGATTGATCTTTTCAACGGGCTTATTGGTCATCTCTACGAACTCTATGATGTCAGGATAGACATCACGGGTATTATGAACCAGTTTCTGCAGCTCCGGTGTAAGAACAAATTCTGATAGACGGTCCATGAAACGGGCTTCTGAAATTCCGCGCCTGTCTATGTATGGATCGTACATCACATGATACGGATCCACAAACCGCAAAATCTTCAATGCGAGATCACAGCTTAAAAGCCTGGTGTCGATCACAGTGTTCTCTTTCATATCCTCTACGACAGCACCATTGGTCGTGATTGCATACCGGATTCCAGGTATTTCTTTTACCTCATCCGGTATTCCATCAACAGTCCTTCCTGTACATGGAACAATGTGTATTCCTTTTTGAATACAGCTTATCAGAGTTTCCCTGTTATATTCGGACAGGCCTTTTCTGCTGTTTAACAAGGTTCCGTCCAGATCAATTGCAATGAGTTTTATATCCACGTTAAATCTCCATTAATAAATAAAATGTTCCTCTTTTAAAATAAGCAGTCCATCTTTATCATATTTCGTAGAAAACAGACCTTTTATGCGCCTGCCCACAGATGGTTTTTCAGCGCGGTCCGCAGCCTCCTCGATCAGGCTTTCTGCATTTTCTCTATTTAAAGGAACGCCGTCTTCTTCCATGATTTCAATTCTCTCATAAAGTGCCAGCATACTTTTTCCTGTGATATTGCAGTCAATTTCATTGGCATATCGACACGCATACTGTGCAAATTCATCTATATCCATTTCTTCACCAGAATACTCCGGTACATCATGCTGTCTATAAACGGGCTCTCCTGTGGGTTCATCAGCAGATTCATCGTAAAAATCATCTTCCTGATAATCTTCCGGCTGATTATATGTGTCGGAGTAGTCATATTCCGGCTGCTGGTATTCTACAGAACGGTCATAGTGAGATTCCTGATTATATACGGCGCCTCTTTCTTCCGGTACCGGATTGGCTGGTACCGGTTCAGGAGCGGACATTCCCTCACCACTTCCAATACATTCGAATTTACTTGCCAGATGAGGATGTTCCTGGTGCAGCGTTTCCATCTGCTTTGGATTATCGATTAAGACTACAATCATTCCACTGGAATCCTGTTCCATCAGCTGGTTTAACTCCTCAAGAGCCTCCGGCGTCAGATCTCCGGCTTCTTCTATTACTAAGTCTTTTCCGGAAAGCTTATCTGCAGATGCAAAAACTCCCCGCTTAGACAATTTTAATCCGGTTATCTTGGCAACCGGGTTATTCACACCGCTTTCCCTGTGTATCTGCTTTAATGCATCGACTGCCAGCTGAAGTCCTTTTTCGGGAGTTCTGGCTTCAATCATAAGGTGATTGCGCACAGGGGGCTCCTGCATATCTTCTTCCTCTTCATCTCCATACAGATCTTCAAATTCCAGTTCTTCCTCTTCTGACTGGGGAAAATGGTAGCCGCTTGTATCAGGCTGGAATACTGCAGACTCCTCTCCCTCGTAATAATTGGAGTATTGTTCTTCATCGTATACGTAACTCTCTTCCTGCTCAAGAGTAACGTCTTCGTCCTGTTCTGCAGTTGCAGCTGACGGAATCTGATAGACCTGCTGGTCAAACTCCTGTGGTTCTTCTTCTTCAATAACAGGCTCTGAGTATAATTCCTGCTCTTCTTCCACTTCAGGTATATAGTTTCCCCCGGATCTGGGTTTTACCGGGATGTTTCGTCCTACCCTGCGGATATCTTCCAGTATTCTGGTATGCTCCACAACCGGTTCTTCCTGAACTGCTGGTTCATCATAGGATATTTTGGACATTTCCCTGGCCAGAGACTCCTGTACTTCCGCCTCCTGCATGCTCGCTTCATAATCCTCTTCCACCGATTCCTCATATACCATATTCGGGTACTGATCAGCTTCCGGTGCTTCCTGGTAATAGTCCGTATCCGGTTTCAGCTGTACACTTACCTTTTTCCCAGTTCCATACTCCTGCTCTACAGCCCGAAGTCTGGCTTCATATTTGTCCCTGTTCTCAATGAGATCCATCTGGTAATTTGTCAGAGGGGCATACTGGACTTTTAAATCCATTGCCTTTTCCACATATTTTCCAAGGCCAAACATCAGCATAATACGGTCACATGTCTCTACGCAGCGCTCCTGCATGCCTGCAAGGCTGTAAAGCTCTGCCAGTTCATAAAGCCATTTTTCATCAAGCTCTACACTGGTATAGGATTCGAGGGAATGAATGAGCTGCTGGGCGGGTGCCCCTTTTGCCTTTAAAATCATATATCGAAGAAGCTGCTGTCTGGGATCTTCAGATGCCAGATCTCCAAATTCCTTGTAGTAGCTTTCTGCTTCTTCGATGTTGCCCTCTTTTACAGCAAGCTCAGCCAGTTTATAAAGAAGCCTTTTCCCAATAGGTGCCCGCTCATAAGCCTGTAAAAGGATCTCTTTTGCCTCCTGGTAATCTTCATTTTTTTCATATACCAAGGCTACCATGGAAAGCAAATTGGTATTGCGGACTCTCCTCCAGTCGATTGTATCGGCTATCTTCATCGCCGTCTCATAGTCATTTTTGCCGACCATTTTTTTAATTTGTTCAACTTTTATATTAAACTCGTACTTATCCATTCTTTGCATCTCCTAACAAGGCATATGAGTTACAGTTCGACTCTGCCCTCCAGAGCCCGTAACAATGTCACCTCATCTATGTACTCTAAGTCTCCGCCAACGGGAACACCGCTGGCTATGCGGGTAACCCTGATTCCTGTAGGTTTGATCAGCTTACTGATATACATGGCTGTTGTCTCTCCTTCAAGACTGGAATTCGTGGCAATGATCACCTCTTCCACATCTCCCTGCAGCCTCTGCATTAATTCTTTCAGCTTTATATCTCCAGGTCCGATTCCCAGCATAGGGGATATGGCTCCATGGAGCACATGGTAAACGCCTTCAAACTTTCCGGTTTTTTCATAGGCAGCTAAGTCTCTGGTATCTTCCACCACCATAATAACCTTATGATTGCGTTTCTCACTCTTGCAAATAGGGCAGCGTTCCTGATCCGTCAAAGTAAAACACTCTTTGCAGTAATGCACGTTACGTTTCGCCTCTGTTATGGATGAAGCAAGACCCGTTACCTGTTCTTCCGGCATATTGATGATATGAAATGCAAGGCGCTGTGCAGACTTGCTTCCAATGCCGGGAAGTTTTGAAAGCTCTTCTATTAATCTGGTTATCTGACTGCTGTAATAATCCATAATTAGAACGGAAATCCTCCGCCTAATCCTCCCAATCCTCCGGTTAATTTAGACATGGCTGAACTGCTGTCTTCTTCCATCTGGCGGAATGCTTCATTGGTAGCTGCCATGATTAAATCTTCCAGCATCTCAATGTCATCGGGATCAACCACTTCCTGGGATAATTTAACGGAAGTCACTTCTTTTTTACCTGAAACAGTAACCGAAACTGCTCCGCCGCCTGCTGCAGCTGTATATTCCTTCTCTTCTAGAGCTTTTGTCGTCTCTTCCATCTGACGCTGCATCTTCTGTGCCTGCTTCATTAAATTATTCATATTGCCAGGCATAGCGCCTGGAAAACCGCCACGTTTTGCCATGGTGTAAATCCTCCTATATTTTAATAATCATATTATTCTTCTATTGTTATATCCATTTGTATATTCGCTTTTAATTCCTCGTCGCTGACATAAATGGTATCCATACGTTCGTTTCCTCCCTGGAGCCTGGTCTGAAAGGCAATGGACTTTTTATAATGATCCTGTACGTACCGTTCAATTTCCTCAATCGTAGATTCCCTGCTTCCAATCAGGTAATTGCTCTGATCTGAAAAAACCACACAGAGGCGGCTTTCACCTGCAGGTTCTACTATTGTCTCCCGGAAACTTGCCCGAATAGGTCCTCCCAGGTCTTTAATGATCTTCCCCCAGTCGCCCCGGATTAAGTTTAAATCTTCCAGCTGTCCCTGGGGAAGTGCAACTCTCTGTGCCGGAGTCAGTGTTTCCAACTCACTGGAATCAGAACCTGCATCTGCAGATGAGGGCGCACCTCCTTCTCCTTTCTGGAGAAAGGTTCCGCTCTCCAGCTGCTGTTCAATGCTTTTTATCCGCTGAAGTATGGAATCATAGTTCTGCTCCATCTGAGGGCGGGTCAGCTTTATAAGGGCAACCTCTATGAGAACACGTTTCTGAGAAGCATAGCGGAGCTGGTTGGATAAATCCGAAAACACGCGGATATACCGGAGTAGTGTTTCATGGTCCGCAAGTGCGCTGTCCTCTCTTAACTGAATCTGATTTTCCGAAGACATATCAAGAAGATTCTCTGCCTCGTCTACGGATTTTATAATCAGAAGATTTCTTAAATACCAGATAAAGTCAACTACAAACTGTCCGAGTTCCCTCCCCTGGATCACCATATCTTCCAGACAAGTGATGCATTCTTTGGTATTGTTTTTTGCTACTGCCTGAAACAGCCTGCCAAAAACCGTGATATCTACAGCCCCAAGTACATCAAGCACATTATCATAGGTAAGAAGCTCCCCATAATGAAAGGCGATACACTGATCCAGCAGGCTTAAGGCATCTCTCAGTGCGCCGTCTGCAGACTTTGCAATGTAAGTAAGCGCTTTCTCCTCTACCCGGATCTGTTCTGTTTCTGTAAGTTCTTTTAAATGTTCTGTTATCGTATCAACCGTGATTCGTTTAAAATCGTATCGCTGGCATCTGGATAATACTGTGATGGGAATCTTATGCACTTCAGTGGTTGCCAGAATAAATATGACATAAGAAGGCGGTTCTTCCAGTGTCTTTAGAAGTGCATTAAATGCTCCTGTAGAAAGCATATGAACCTCATCGATAATATAAACCCGGTATTTCCCTTCGGTTGGAGGATACTGGACCTGCTCCCTGATCTCCCGGATATTTTCCACGCCGTTATTCGACGCTGCATCTATCTCCACAACGTTTAAGGAGACACCTGCTGCTATATTTTTGCAGGTAGGGCATTCCCCGCATGGACTGCCTTCCTTAGGCTGTTCACAATTGACTGCTTTGGCAAAAATCTTCGCGATACTGGTCTTACCTGTTCCCCGTGTTCCGCAGAACAAATATGCATGCCCGATACGCTGGGATATAATCTGATTTTTAAGTGTTTGCACAATATGGTCCTGCCCCTTCACATCTGCAAAGGATGAAGGGCGCCATTTCCTATATAATGCCGTATATGACATGCTGTTACTCCTTATTCGTCTCCAAAACTGATTCCGATCATCTTGGCTTCCTTAACGATGGAACATTCCGGATCGATTGTTTTTAATTTACCGGCCACATCTGCCAGGGGCACCTTAACAATCTCATTATTGTTAACCGCAACCATGTAACCATATTCTCTGTTCCCAATCAGTTTTGCTGCTTCTGCCCCAAGGCGGGTGGAGATCACTCTGTCATAAGGGCATGGATCTCCCCCTCTCTGCATATGACCGGGGACAGTAACCCTGACTTCCTGTCCGGTCCGTTCCGTGATCTGCGCTCCGATCTCATAGGCTACAGAAGGATAAATCACGCCATTCTTCTTCTTTTCTTTCAGTTCCTTTTTCGTCAGGACCGCATTCTCTTTGGAAATCGCTCCCTCTGCAACGGCAATAATAGAAAACTTTTTGCCCGCACTGGTTCTTTTCTTCAGCGCTTTTATCACTATATCCAGATCATAAGGAATCTCAGGAACCAGTATAATATCGGCTCCGCCGGCGATCCCTGCATAAAGAGTCAGCCAGCCCACCTTATGACCCATGACTTCAACAATAAAGACTCGTCCATGGGAAGCAGCCGTTGTATGAATACAGTCAATGGCATTGCTTGCAACATTCACCGCGCTTTGAAAGCCAAAAGTTATATCGGTTCCCCATAAGTCATTATCAATGGTCTTCGGAAGCGATACAACGTTTAAACCTTCCTCCCGTAAGAGGTTGGCCGTCTTTTGGCTGCCATTGCCGCCCAGGACAACCAGGCATTCCAGTTTTAGGTTTTTATAGGTGTGCTTCATGGCTTCTACCTTATTAAGGCCATTCCCGTCAGGTATCCGCATCTGCTTAAACGGCTGTCTGGAGGTCCCAAGAATAGTTCCTCCTTTTGTTAAAATACCGGAAAACTCTTCAGGCTTCATCACACGGTATTGTGAATAAATAAGCCCTTTATAGCCATCTTCAAATCCAACAATTTCAATATCATCAAACAGCCGGTACAGCGCTTTGGCAACTCCCCGCATGGTAGCATTTAAGCTTTGACAGTCACCGCCGCTTGTAAGAATTCCAATTCTCATCATAAAAGCACACCTCTTCTTTGATTAGATTTGTTGTTTGGAAATAGGTACTATTATACCCATTTTATTCTCAATTATAATACAAAGGGGAATGTGGGGCAAGGGAAAACTTTATTTCATAAGATAATGTAAGGAAAAATTAAAAATGAAAAAACACCGCAAAGCATATCATTGCTCTCCGGCGTCCTGAAAACTATATTTAATCCGTGCGTCTCACTTTGAACCGCTATCACAGGCGTTACCCTGACAGTTAACTCGGTCCAGGCACCCTCACGGCACACAGAAGGTTTCACTTAGTGCTGCTGCATTCCTGCCCTGACACGGTTCATGAAGATCTGTTGCGTAAGACCCAAACGTCATCGTCACTTATCAGGGGCGGCCCTGCAATAGTCAGCCCTGGGTGAGACATCACCCCTGCTGGAGCGGATTGCAGGTACAGGGCACCGCTATCTCCCCGGCTGCACGGAAACTTTATGACGTATTATGACTTAATCGCAGTTAAGTATACATGGAAACCTTCAGATTGTCAAGGATTTAAGGGGCAATTGTATCTTCCATTTTCTGTTTTTTGCTGTCACGTAATTCTTTGAAAAATTTTTTCATCATCTGGGAACATTCCTCTCCCAAAACACCAGATTCCATTTCCACCTGATGGTTGAATCCGCTTTGATGAAATAAGTCCAGCACGGAACCTGCACAACCAGCTTTTGGATTCATACAGCCAATGACTACTTTTTTCATTCTGGCCTGTACAATTGCCCCGGCGCACATGGGACATGGTTCCAGAGTCACATACATGGTACAGTCTTCTAACCTCCAGTCTCCCAGCTTTTTACATGCCTTGCGGATTGCTGTAATCTCTGCATGAGACAGTACATTCTTATCCGTTGTCCGCCGGTTGTAACCTCTGGCAATTACTTTATCTTCGAAAACAATGACACAGCCGATCGGCACTTCTTTCGCTGCTCCGGCTTTCTTCGCCTGTGTTACTGCCTGACGCATATATTTTTCATCTGTGGTCATAATCATTCCTCTTTGCTATTTAATATGATATACTTGTCCTTAGTATACCATGAATGAAAGGAATGGTGAAGAGATGAAGCTATGTGGTCTTCAAAAAACAACACTTCTGGATTATCCGGGTCATGTGGCTGCCACAATTTTTTTAGGTGGCTGCAATTTCCGGTGTCCCTTTTGCCATAACAGCAGTTTGATTGGAAATGATGCCCGGTCTGAGTTTTCAGAAGAAGAAATTCTCAATTTTCTTATAAAAAGGAAAGGAATACTGGAAGGCGTCTGTATTACCGGCGGTGAGCCCACAATTTCCGGAGAACTGGAGTCATTGATCCGTAAAATCCGTGATCTGGGTTATCTTATTAAACTGGATACCAATGGCTATTGCCCTGACGTATTAAAGAAACTGATTACAGACGAACTTTTGGATTATGTTGCAATGGACATTAAATCCGGACGGGAGCATTATAAAAAGGCCGCAGGAACAGACGGTCTGAAAATAAGGAATATAGAAGAAAGTGCTGCCTTTTTAATGGAAAACCGTATCTCTTACGAGTTTCGCACGACAGTTGTTAAGGGAATACATGACGTGGGTGATTTTGTGGATATCGGTAAATGGCTGGAAGGCGATTCCCAATACTTTCTTCAGAACTACGTGGACTCAGACCAGGTTCTGTGTCCAGGTTATGCTTCCTTTTCAGACGGGGAACTGCATGGATTTTTAAATATATTAAAGCCCTTTATTCCCAGAACCGAACTCCGGGGTGAATCTTACTGATGCAAAGCAGGGGGGCCTTATCAGCCCCCCATTTTTATATCGGTATACCAGAAACCAAACCGCCCGTCTTCCATGGGCTGATCTTTTGAAAGCACAAAATTAGGAAAACCGAACATAGATGCCATATATCTCTCATTGCTGTAATAATGACCTGGAATCCCCAGCAGATAGCGGGGCGTTCCTTCCGGATTAAACAGCTTTGCGAGAATTAAATAACGATAGTTGTAGTAGCCATGAAGCAGAAAACTGTTATTTCCGTATACCCAGATGTCTCTGGGCAAAAGACCGATATCCTGGGGTTTAATGGTTAGAATCTCACAGCCATCCTCATAATCAAATGCCAAGATTCTGGTGTGCTCTTTTCTCAGTTTATCCCAGATCACACTATGTAGATTATCTTCCAGATTTTCATTCTGGCGCAGCTGTTCCAGAGCTTTTGGATCTCCCAGCTTGGGTTCTGTCTGATTTTGATTATTTGTTTCCTTTATTACAGCGTCAGCACGGTACAAGCGGGTAGTTCCGGCACTTGGGTCACTCACTTCTTCCGGATCCTCAGCCAGGAGGGCAGAGCTGGAGCTCATCTGGACCGGATCTTTTAATCCGGTATCGTCTGACTCTGTCATGACTGGTTTGGGCATGATTGGTACCGTTTCCTGCTGGCTTTTTCCTACATCCTCTGTTTCTACCGGCTGTTCTTCCGGTGCCGATTCTGCAGACATGGACTCGGTAGGCATTGGTCCTGCCGGCTCGGTCCTTGGCGGTGTTGGTCCGGTTGGTACAGGTACTGGTGCTATTGTTCCGGTTGGCATAGGCGCTGCCCTCATTGGTTCATTCGTTGCCGGTTCACCTGGTATTGGTCCGGTTGGACGCGGCTCCTGCCACCAGCCAGGGACTGGTCCTGTCATAAGCGGACGGGTATTTTGCCTCCAGTACGATACAGGTGCGGTAATCGGAGGTGGGGTTCCCTGCTTCCAGCCAGCAGTCGGACCAGTAACGGTTACAGGCGGCACTGCCTGCTGGATCTCCGGTGTGACGGACTCATCTCCCTGCGAAACCTCAGATTCCTGCTTTTTCGCATCACACTTCTCATCCATTCCATTTACTTCGTCTGCTCCTCCCTCTTCCTGGCTTGGCTCACTGCCGGCTGGCACCGTGCCTTCTGCCCCGGGATGAGCATTCTCCTCCTGTGAGTTGAGACTCTCCGTTTCTTTTGAATCACTCTCGTTAAGCGGAAACTCTTTCTCTATCTCCTGAACAGCCTTTTTTATCTGTTCTTCCGATATGGCGGACGTGTCTTTAACAGCAGATTTTGTGTGTTCCAGATCTACTTCTGCCGCATGGGCAACTGCGTCCTCCCATATTGTGGTATAAGATCTCCATGTATTTTTTACATCATGTATGGTCAGTCCAAAGCATTGGTCCATATTAATCCCGGAATGTTCAATATCATTAACGGATACCGTAGCTCTGAATTCACCGGATCCGCCTCGTATGAAAATATTACCCAGGTAAATTTCCTGCTCTCCGGCCAATAGATAAACTCCAATGTCGTTACCGCCTACATAAATTCTTTTCACGCTTACTGTAATTTTGCACTGGATTCCTCTCGTCTCTATCTTGGCAAATCCGATGTTTTTTCCTTTGATCCCGCCTTCATAGGCATAAATATATGAGATTAGTCTTCGATAGTTAGACATGCCACCACTCCTTTATCACTATTTTATGCACAGGAACATTTTTACATGACAGGAATTGTTTTAAATTTCTTTTAAATTAAGAAAAACTTATCTGCTTCATATTTTGGAACAAATTTCATATCCTCGCAAACAAAGATAAAATACTATTTTATACAAAATCCATTGCATCTGTAACATAAAAATGATATCCTAATAAAAGAATAAAATAAAAAATTTTTCCAAAATATGGAGGTTGATAAAAATGAAGCTCTACCGTGCGAAAGACTACAATGATATGAGCCGGAAAGCAGCCAATATTATTTCTGCTCAGATCATCATGAAACCGAACTGCGTTCTCGGACTTGCTACCGGTTCAACACCTGTCGGAACCTATAAACAGCTGATTGAATGGTATCATAAAGGTGACCTGGACTTTTCCCGCGTTAAGACAGCAAATCTGGACGAGTACAAGGGACTTAACAGAGATAATGACCAGAGTTACTACTATTTTATGAAGAAGAATCTGTTTGAGCATGTAAACATCGATGAAGCCAATACGCATATTCCTGACGGAACGGAAGCAGATGCGCAAAAAGAAGCTGCCAGATACGAAGAAGTCTTAAGAAACCTGGGCGGTATCGACTTACAGCTTCTGGGTCTTGGACATAACGGCCACATCGGATTTAATGAGCCATCTGATATTTTTCCAAAGGATACGCATATTGTTGACTTACAGGAAAGCACTATTGATGCAAACAAGCGTTTTTTCGATTCTGTTGAACAGGTTCCGCGCCAGGCTTATACCATGGGAATCGGTACCATTATCAGAGCGAAAAAAATTCTGCTGATGGTAAGCGGAGAAGATAAGGCTGACATTCTCCATGATGCATTGTGTGGACCGGTAACCCCAAAAGTCCCTGCTTCCATTCTGCAGCTTCATCCGGATGTCATTATCGTTGCAGATGATGCAGCTCTTTCCAAATGGGAAAACATCTGATCTTGACGTATCATATTTTTAATGATAGAATAAATTAATTTTTTAAGGAGGTGAGACGCTGTGAGACATCTTTCCATACAAGCCACAACATTATGGATTAATATTGAAAATATCTCTGCAGTTTTCGGCAATTTTGACGTGTCCGTGTATCAGTGCGCCCATTTTTGCGAAAACGGCAGCGTCCCATCTGTGAATTTTTCTGTTAGCCGGTAATTTTTACCACTGGTTTTACGGTTGATTTTCCGCCCGGATGCTCCTGCACCGGGTTTTTTTGTGCATTTTTTCGAAATGGAGGTCTGAACGGACACAATCCCATTTACCGTTATTAAGCACAATGGAGGATCTGATCTATGAAACGGGTAAAAACTTTTCTGTCCGGCTGCGGCTTTCTCTCGAAAGCCGTATGCTCCACAATCTTCATCTGTTCCAAGCAAATTTTTGACGGAGGCTTTCTTTGCATAGCCGGAGGCTACTTTGTACAGTTTGTACAGTTTGTCCTTCTGACCTTTATCTGGAAGACGCTGAATGAATCTAATGCTCTTCCTTCAAGTGTATCCCTTGACCAGCTGATGACTTATACACTTATGTCCACCATATTACATCAGGAGCTAAATATTATCTCTCCTGCCACCTCCTCTCTGTGGGAGGGGTCCGTGATTGGACGCTTTCTAAGGCCTATGGCGATTGAAACCAGCTTTATTTCTGAAACCATAGGAAGATTCTGGATTCCCAACTTTTTATTTCTGGGTATCCCATTGATGCTGTTCGCACCAGTGCTGTCGGTCCATACATTGCCGCCATCCCTGACTCTGGGAGTTCTTTCTTTCATTAGTCTTGTACTGTCGGTTACTATTGGATTTGCAGTGGATCTTCTTTTTGCATCACTTGCCATGAATTTAAAAAACGGTTGCTTTGCAGCCCTTGCTGTCAGGGAAGCCATTTACTCCCTGCTTTCCGGAGAAATGATACCTTTTTCATTATTTCCGGAAAAACTGGGAACGCTGTTTTCCCTGCTGCCTCTGGGTTCTGTTGCTCACGGACCTTTAACCATCTATACCGGATCTGCCCGTTTTCCATTTAAGGTTCTGGCACTCCAGCTCTTCTGGGCTGTAATTTTGTGGATTCTGGCAGATTATGTGTTTGAAAAAAGCAAAGAAAGGATGATCTCTTTTGGCGGATAATTTTAAAACTCTGTTCAGGCTATACAGGCAATATGCAAAAATGGATTTATTATGGTTTCTTAAAGATACCCGCTATTTCTTAATTCAGTTGATTTCTGATGTTGTAAGCGGCGGCTGCACCATAGCGGGTGTCTGTCTTTTATCCATTCATTTTGAGAACTTTACCGGAATGACTCAGAATGAAATTTTATTTATGATGGGGTATTCTCTCTTTATTGACGGTATTTTTATGGTGTTTTTTATTGGTAATAATACCGGCATGATCAGCAGGATTATCGGGCGCGGACAGCTTGATCACATTATGATCCAGCCAGTCCCTCTGTGGGCAGAGCTTCTGGCCCAGGGTTTTTCTCCTGTTTCCGGTTCGCCCATGCTGGTTTTTGGAATTGCACTCACATATTACGGCGCAAAAAAAGCCGTTATTCCCATAAATCTTTTTATGATTTTGCTGTTTCTTTTTTTCAGCATCTGTTCCATCGTCATAGTGATGTCGTTTATTTATCTGCTCTCCTGCCTGGCGTTCTACGCACCTGCCGCCGCAGAGGAGATTGCAGGTGTTGGCAGGGATTTATTCTCAACTCTGAAAACTTATCCCCTGGGAAATATGAGAGGAATCCAAAAGCACTTATTTTTGTCTGCTATTCCTGTGGGTCTTTGTGCATGGTATCCTTCCATGCTTTTAATAAAAGCGGGGAAATACGGTGCAGGGGCGGTATTTGTTCCAGAAGCACTCTATCTGCCTGCTGCAGCGGCAATATTTTCAGTAATAACCGTTTTTACGTTTAAGAAAGGAATGAAACATTATGAAAAATCTGGTTGTCCAAGATACTCCGGCTTTGGTCATCGATAATATTATAAAGGAATACTGCCAGTGGCAGCGAAGCGGTAATGTACGTGATATCATTAAAAATTTGATTCGTCCGGAAAAACGGGTGGTAACCGCTCTGGACCGTATTTCCCTCCAGATAAACAAGGGGGAATTTGTTGCATACGCAGGTGCCAACGGAGCCGGAAAAAGCACCACCATTAAGATTCTTTCCGGTATTCTTATGCCTACGTCGGGAACGGTTTCGGTTCTTGGGTTAAATCCGGCCAGAGACCGGATTCGGCTCATGCGCAGGATTGGAGTCCTGTTCGGCCAGCGGACAGAGTTATGGTGGGACCATCCGGTTCTATCCAGCTTTGAATGGAAAAAGGAAGTGTGGAATATTCCCGATTCTACCTACAGGAGAAATCTGGAAATGGTTACAGAGCTTTTAGACCTGTCCGATATTTTAAAAACCTTTGCAAGGGAATTGAGTCTGGGGCAGAGAATGCGGGCAGATATTGCCATGCTCCTCCTGCACAGTCCGGAGTTAATCTTTCTTGACGAGCCCACACTTGGTCTTGATGTCCTTGCCAAGCAACAAATGATCCGTTTTCTAAAAAAGATGAACCAGGAGAACAAAACCACTGTGGTCGTAACCAGCCATGACATGGATGATCTGGAAGAAATGGCACAGAGAATGATTCTTATTAACAAAGGGAAAATAGCGTTTGACGGAAACTTTGACCAGCTGCGAAATGTGATGGGTGGTTTTTACAGGATTTTACTTACCACAAAATCAGAGGTGCCCCCTCTTTCTCTGCCTGGAATGAAACTTCTTAAAACACAAAACGGAGTCCACGAGTACGAACTTGACCGTAATATCCTGGAAATCCACAAGGTTATGGAATTACTGTCCGGTTATCCACAGATCCTTGATATGGAAATTAAAAAAGCTCCCATCGAGGACGTAGTTGCTAATTTATATTTAAGCTGGCGGAAATAAACAGTTGGTTTTTTTTAACTATTGTTGTAGAATATAGTTACATAATTTTATAATGAAAGAGGTGACAAACTATAAATAGTCAAGAGGTTTTATACAAATTTTTTGATATAAAAAAAGAGTAACTTTAATAAGCCATCTGAATACACCGTATTTCAGATGAATACAAAATTTTATT
>NZ_OAOF01000039.1 GCF_900205965.1 Lacrimispora amygdalina | reverse complement strand
GGTAACATGTGCAGCTGACTGTCACTAATAGGTCGAGGGCTTAACCAAGTTGGTTTAGGTCGCCAGAGCACTTAACGAGGTATTTTCGAGTTTAGTGCGAGGCATATCAAAACACTTAGTGAGGTATTATCGAGCTTAGTATTTTGATTAAGAGGAAAGAACGGATGAAAGATATATAACAATGTGTGGTTTTGAGGGTATATGCCCAATAAAAGAATAGATCATAAGCGCGAGTGGCTCAGTTGGTGGAGTACGACCTTGCCAAGGTCGGGGTCGCGGGTTCGAGTCCCGTCTCGCGCTTTTTATGTAGATTTCTCGGTTTGGGGAATCTTTTTTATTTATATATAAAAGAACTTAAAGCATTAGATAGTTAAGGTGCATTATAATATAGTTTTTTGATAAGCGATGAGATAATACCATGGTGTTTATTACTCCTTTTTTGCTATATTAAGTTGTAGCAAAGGAGGAGCTTTTTAGTTACCAGATACTGAAACGCAGTTTTATAAGAAAAGGATTAAATACCGGGGAAATCTAAGTTTGCTGATTAACTGGGAGTTGTATCAGCAAACTGATAATTAAATGACAATTATCCAATGTCATATAGTTTACTGTTGAATTATTCCATTGTATTTACGAAGTAAACGGGTGGCCAGTATGGAGAACAAAATCTAACCAAAGCAGTTGGACGGCTATTTTGTTCAGCTGCTTTGGTTAATTAATTATCTGGTGAATTGTATGATTAAGAGCTTAATTTTTGAATCAATACTGAAGCGTTAGAGTTTATTTGTGTTCCTCCAGCCAAAGTCTGTAGTGTAACTGCTGCAGCGCTTGTATGATTTCGTATCGTTATGACATCTGCTGCGGCTGCAGTAATAATTACCATACCTGGATTCGGTTGTGTTCCTGCTCCTGATCCATATACTGCTCCAGCAACGGGAGCTCCATTTTGAAAGACAGTAAATTGATTTGGTTCAACGCCTGCGGCATAAAACCAAACTGCGTAGTTACCAGCGCTACTAAATTGGATGGTAGATGTTCCGGGTGCATGTGTGATGGTACCGACGATAATGCCATTTGTACTAAACAGTATATCTGCCTCTAAAGCAACCACTTGAGCATCCAGGTTGTAGATATAAGCATATTCTGATAATCCCGCGGCACCGGCAGGTCCAGTCGGCCCGGTGTCACCAGTCGGCCCAGCTGGCCCAGTGTCACCAGCCGGCCCAATAGGGCCAGTGCTTCCAACAGGTCCAGTCGGCCCGGTGTCACCAGTCGGTCCAGTCGGTCCGGTGTCACCAGCCGGCCCAATAGGGCCAGTGCTCCCAGCAGGTCCAGTGTCACCAGTCGGTCCAGTCGGTCCGGTGTCACCAGTCGGTCCAATAGGTCCGGTGTCGCCAGAAGGTCCAATAGGACCAGTACTTCCAGCAGGTCCAGTCGGTCCGGTGTCACCAGTCGGTCCAATAGGCCCAGTGTCCCCAGTAGATCCAGTAGGGCCTTGAGTGCCAGTGGCCCCGATAGGACCAGTAGCGCCAGTAGGCCCGGTAGGTCCAGAGGGACCTTGAGCCCCAGTAGCTCCGGTAGGTCCAGAGGGACCTTGAGCCCCAGTAGCGCCAGTAGGCCCGGTAGGTCCAGAGGGACCTTGAGCCCCAGTAGCTCCGGTAGGTCCAGAGGGACCTTGAGCCCCAGTAGCGCCGGTAGCTCCGGTAGGTCCAGAGGGACCTTGAGCCCCAGTAGCGCCAGTAGATCCGGTAGGTCCAGTGGGGCCAGTAGCCCCAGTCGGCCCTACACAACGGCAGCATTAGCATTGACAAGGATTACAATTTATATTTCCATGATTGCAGCATCTATCTGATGAGCATTTATTTGTGCCACAACAATCGTGTATATTCATTACATGAAATTCCTTAGGTTGCATAATATTCCCCTCCATAAATCAGTAGACATCGTAATTTTACGCCCAATCTATTATATTCAAAATATTTTAAATAGGGATTAGACTGGTTTTAATGGAAAAAAGACAACTGAAAGGAGTTTTCAAAGAACCAATCACCTAAAATCCAGTATTTATATAAAAAACAGTAATTGAGATATTTACAGACCAGAAAGATGTGATTATTGATTTGTACTGACAGCGGCCCCCTAAGAGCATGTAGCGATCTTAACAAACACATCTATGGTATTTACGTGAATAGGTGAAATCATAACCGTTAAATAGTCGTAATAACCGAATATGTTGAATATTTGCATCATAAACAATAACGCCCCAACCCAATCTAAAAAAAAATATAATGTAATCAACGGGTAGATCTTAGCCTGCTGGTTACTATTCTAATTATGATCACCAGAAAACATATTCGTTCTGCATAATTATATCAATATCACCCAGGCTATAAGTGATCCTGCATAAGAAACTATTTGTTGGTAAACTAAGAGCTGTCCAATAGTAGAAAATAAAAATGAAAGGGGTAGAAGTATGAGTGAAGTAGGAAATTGGGTATTGGAGGAATTTGCTCCATGTGAACTCCCCAAAGAGGTAGCTGAAGGATTTGAACAAGTAATGAGTAAACTTGTTGGAGTTCACTACACGCCGCTGCTTTATGCGGCAACGCAAATTGTGGCAGGTAAAAATCATATGATAATTTGCAAAAGCCTTCCCGCAGTTTTGAATCCACAAAGCAGCCTGGTTAGTGTATATCTACACGAAGCGTTGCCTGCAGATGGTGGTGACTTCCAGCTACTATCAGTACAACAAATTAGAATAGGTATTTAATATGCGCAGGATTTTCCTGTCTTAAATTTAAAAAGAGAAAAAGAAATTGAAGGAGGTTATTATTATGGCATATCCAGTATCTGATTTTATAGCAGCAAAAATAGGTGAGAATTCAAGTGCAGAACGCAAAGATGGAATGTCAGTAAACTCTGAGGTGACAATCAATGGCTCCTCAAATTTATATGACATTATAAGATTTAATGATAAAGGGTGTGTATATGGTATAACATTAACTGGTTCTCCGGGATTTTATGATTTTGTTCTTAGTGTGGATGCACAGGGACCGGAAGGATTTTTTTCCGGTGCAGGCTATTTGGCATTTACCGACAAGAGCGGAGATACTTATAAATTAAGTATTTACAGCAGTACACGGTCAGTACATACAGTAAGATATAACAGCCAACAACCTGAAATCGTGAAAATAGAGTGGAGCAATACTTAAACTTAAATGATATAATAAAAATTCTATATTTAGCCGGAAACGGGTTTTTTATTCGTTTCCGGTTTTTTTGCGTTGATATAAAAGTAAACTAAAAAAAAATAAAATAATTTTTTTTGTTTAAGTTACTAAATTGT
Organism: Lacrimispora amygdalina; assembly: GCF_900205965.1. Classification (GTDB taxonomy): domain Bacteria; phylum Bacillota; class Clostridia; order Lachnospirales; family Lachnospiraceae; genus Lacrimispora; species Lacrimispora amygdalina_A. Next base: position 16,949 of record NZ_OAOF01000039.1, on the reverse strand, counting down.
TCTGTTTTTGAACATAAGATCTCAGCTTATGATAGACTTGCAATTTACATAACATGTTATATTTATCGCGATTCATTCGTATTCTGCCGAAAATAGTCACAGCTTGAAATAGTACTATTATACTGATTGCGCAATTTATGGTCTGAAAAGTGGTCGATCCGGTGACAGTTGACAAAGAAATATAAAATAAAATACAATAAATGTACAGTGAAAAACCGATTTAAATGATTATAATTGTGCAAAACGAACAAAAAAAGTGAAAGATATTATGAGGAGGGATACGATGTTAAAAAAATCATTAACAATCAATGGAACCAAGACAATTCTTGTTACTGAGGCGGAAGATAAGCTGTCGGATGTGTTAAGAAAGCAGCTTGGACTTACCGGTACAAAAGTGGGATGCGGAATTGGAGAATGCGGCTCCTGTTCTGTGATTTTGAATGGAAAACTGGTGAGATCGTGTATTACCAGGATGAAAAAAGTCGAAGAGAACTCTGAGATAATTACAATTGAAGGAGTCGGTACAAAGGACCGCCTTCATCCGCTTCAGATTGCCTGGATGGTTCATGGTGGAGCTCAGTGTGGATACTGTACTCCCGGATTTATCGTTTCAGCCAAAGTTCTTCTGGACCAGAATGATAATCCCACAAGAGAGGAAGTCAGGGAATGGTTCCAGAAGAACAGGAATCTTTGCCGATGCACCGGTTACAAACCTTTAGTGGATTCGGTTATGGACGCTGCTAAATTAATGAGAGGCGAGATAGAGGTCAAGGATATCTGGAAGAAGATTCCGGAAGGTGCCTCCTTGATGGGAACAGAATACATACGTCCATCTGCACTGGCCAAAGTTACAGGAACCTGGGATTTTGGAGCAGACTTAGGCTTAAAGCTTCCTTCCAACACCCTGCATGCAAAGCTGGTTCAGGCTGATGTCTCTCACGCCAATATTATTTCCATAGACACATCAGAAGCGGAACAGGTTCCGGGCGTATACGCAGTATTAACATATAAAGATGTGAAGGGCACAAACCGGATTAATGGTCTGGCATTTCCAACCAATAAAGGTGACGGGTTAGACCGCCCAATCTTAAATGATAAGAAAGTATTCCAGTTTGGTGATGCACTTGCAATTGTTCTTGCCGAGAACGAAAAGGCAGCTCATACAGGTGTGGATAAAGTAAAAGTGGAACTGGAAGTACTGCCCGCGTACATGAACGCACCGGATGCCATGGCAGAAGACGCGATTGAAATCCATCCTGGCACGCCTAATGTTTACTTTGAAAATTATATTGCAAAGGGGAAGGAGACCGCTCCGATTATGGAGAGTGCTCCCTATGTGGCAGAGGACAGCTTTTATGTTCAGAGGCAGCCACATCTGCCCATTGAACCCGACGTAGGATTTGCTTACGTAGATGATGACGGCAAATTAATTATTCATTCCAAGAGTATTGCAATTCATTTTCATGCCCTGATGATAGCAGAAGGTGTGGGGATGAAGCCGGAGGATGTTTATATTGTACAGAATAATACAGGTGGAACATTTGGTTATAAATTCAGCCCCACAATTGAAGCTCTGCTGGGGGTAGCCACTCTTGCAACAGGCCGTCCGGTATATCTTGAATTTAATATGTTCCAGCAGATTACCTATACAGGTAAGAGGTCACCGTTCTGGACTACCATGAAGATGGCTGCTGACAAGGAAGGGAAACTTCTGGCCATGGAATCTGACTGGAGTGTGGATCATGGTCCTTATTCTGAATTTGGTGATTTACTGACACAGAGAGGCTTCCAGTTCGGTGGTGCGGGCTATCACATTCCCAATATACGGGGAAATGGAAGAACTGTATGTACGAATCATGGATGGGGTTCTGCTTTCCGCGGTTATGGAGCACCGGAAATAATGTTCCCATCAGAAGTATTAATTGATGAACTGGCAGAAAAAGTGGGGATGGATCCGTTTGAATTCCGTTATAAGAATATTTATAGAGAAGGTGACACAACGCCTACGAGCTGCCAGCCTGATGTATACTGCCTGGAAGGATTGTTTGAAAAGGCCCGCCCGGTATATGAGGAAGCGAAAAAGAATGCAGCACGGAAAAATGAAGAAAGTAAAGATAAGAAATATGGGGTTGGTATTACCGTTAATATCTATGGATGCGGTCTGGATGGTCCGGATACTTCTGAAGCCTGGGCAGAGCTTACTCCCAAAGGGGTTTCAGTTGGCAACTCCTGGGAGGATCATGGACAGGGTGCAGATATCGGCACTTTGACCTATGCTCATGAGACATTAAAGCCGTTAAATCTGAAACCGGAACAGATTGATCTGGTTATGAATGACATGACAAAGACACCCAACAGTGGACCTTCCGGCGGCAGCCGCCAGAACCTGGTTACCGGCAATGCTACTACGGCAGCCTGCAGAAACTTACTGGAAGCAATGAAAAAAGAAGATGGTACCTACCGTACTTATGAAGAAATGGTAGAGGAGGGACTGGAATTAAAATACCATGGTAAATGGACTGCCCCATGTACCGATACTCCGCCTGAAGGAGGACAGGGAAATCCGTTTGCAGGATATATGTACGGAGTCTGTGTTGCAGAGGTAGAGGTTGATTTAAACACCGGAAAGACAAAGGTGGAGAAGATGACTCTGGCCTCTGATGTTGGAACAATTATTAATAAACTGGCTGTTGACGGACAGATGTACGGAGGACTTGTTCAGGGAATTGGTCTTGCCTTATCAGAAGATTTCGATGATTTAAAAAAGCATACAACACTCACCCGTTGTGGTATCCCGCAGATTAAAGATGTACCAGATGTAATACAGCTGATGTATACGGAAACAAAAAGACCGAATAACTTTTACGGTGCTTCCGGTGCTGGTGAAATGCCTCTTGCTGCTCCACATGCAGCCATTATCAATGCAATCTACAATGCATGCGGTGTCAGAGTGACACATTTACCGGCGCTTCCTGAAAAGGTCCTTGCCGGACTGAAGAAATAATTGAAATCAGGAATTGGGAAGTGACTGCATTTCCCAATTCCTGTTTCAATTTAAGGAAACTGATAGGAGGGCTTTCATGGATCTGGATAAATTATTGGAAATCAGCAATCAGTGTATTCACAATGAACCGCCGGAATGTACCGCCTCCTGTCCGGTTCATCTGGATGTGATTGCATTTGTATCAGAAATAGAAAAGGGAGATTTTGAAAAAGCATACAGATTGCTGGAAAGCAGACTTCCTCTTCCCAGACTGCTGGGAAAGATCTGCGATCATCCTTGTGAAAATGTTTGTTCCAGAAAGGATGCAGGAGGAAGTATTCATATCGGTGAACTGGAACGGGCAGTGATTGAACTGGGGTATAAACCTCCGAAAAAGGCAATTCCCATACCTAAGAAAAAGGGGAATGTAGCGATAATCGGTGGGGGATTGAGCGGACTTTGTGCTGCGTTGGATTTAAATAAAAAAGGCTATCTGGTAACAATATTTGAAAAAAATAAACGGATTGGTGGGAGATTCTGGGATTATGAAGGAAACGGATTATTAAAAGAGGAAATAGAAGCTGAGCTGGAACAAATTGAAAAAAGCGGGATAAAAATAATCTGTGGGACTGAAGTGACGGAAGAGAAACGAAAGGAACTTATGGGGCAGTTTGATGCCCTGTATCTGGGAACGGGAAACTGGAGCAGACAATTTTCCCCAGATCCGGTCACCTTCCAGGCAGAGGAACCACCGCTATTTGTTGGCGGTAAGCTTTCCGGGTGTCAGGATTCTGTTATATTATCTGCCAGTTCCGGAAAGAGAGCAGCGGTTTCCATTGACCGGTTTATCAGTAAAAGCTCCATGATGGCATCCCGGGAGCGGGAGGGTGTCTTTAAGACATTATTGAATTATTCTGTGAAAGATGAAATATGGGAGGAGCCAGTTAAAAAAGAGACCGGGATATATTCCGGGAGCGAAGCAGAAAAAGAAGCAGGCCGGTGCTTTAAATGCCAGTGCAATGAATGTATCAGGGCATGCAGCCATATGCAGAAGTTTGACATCACGCCCAATGCGTATATAAGAAGAATTAACCACAATGAGCGGATCATTCTTGGAACACATTTTGCTAACAAAATGATCAATTCCTGTACGGAATGCGGATTATGCAAGGTACAATGCCCAGTTGGGATTGGAATGCAGGATATTATTCATGAAACCCGAAAGAGCATGGTGGAGCGAGGGAAGATGCCATTATCCGCCCATGATTTCGCACTGAAGGATATGCAGTTTTCCATGAGTGAAGATTGTTCAATGGTCAGAAGACAACCGGATAAGGAACAGTCAAAAGCTCTCTTTTATTATCCTGTGCTGGCTTTCTCCCAATACGCGAGAGGACTGTATAAAGGTTCAGGGAAGACTGGATATTTATTTTATCCCGGATGTCAGCTGAGTGCCACACATGCAAAGTATATCGGGCAGATGTATAAACATCTGGTGGGTGTGATCAAGGAGCATGAAGCCGAGAAAGATGTGGGGATGTATCTGGGATGCTGTGGTGCTCCCGCGGACTGGGCAGGAAGGCAGGATCTGATGCAGGAAAATGTCAACAAGATAAAGAAAGTCTGGGATGAGATGGATCAGCCTGTATTTATTCTGGCATGTACCAGCTGCATGAGTATGTTTGAAAAATATATGCCCATGATCCGGACTGTTTCCTTATGGGAAATACTGGACCAGTACGGTTTGCCGGAAGTCGATATTAAGCAGGGAAAAAGGGTTCTGAATATCCACGATGCATGTACTGCCAGATATCATACTAATATTCATGAGAGCATAAGAAATATAGCAAAAACGCTGGGTTATAAGATAGAGGAACTTGATTATTCCAGAGAAAAGGCAAAATGCTGCGGATATGGCGGTTTGGTTTCCAATGCCAATAAGGAACAGGCAGAGACATTTGTATCTGACCGGGTTAGCGAAGCCAGTCAGGATCTTCTTGTTTACTGTGCGATGTGTAAGGATTCTCTTATGAGAGGGAATAAACGGGTATATCATATTCTGGATATTATTTATGGAAATGAATTAGAAGATGATTCGCCCCAGACCATTCTTACTTTATCAGACAGGCATAATAACAGAAGAAAATTAAAGAAAAATCTGCTGGAAGAGATATGGAAGGAAAAACAGGATATGGAAACAGGTTGTGATTTTGAAGGAATAATACCGGAAGATGTTCTGGCCGTCATGGATGAGCGGTTTATTCTGACTGATGATGTCTGGAAGGTTGTTGATCATTCCAGAAAGTACAACGAACGGTTCTTTATGCCGGATACATGCAATTACCTGGCCAGATTAAGACTTGAGAATGTGACATACTGGGTCCAATATGAAGAAAAAGGAAACAAGATTATTGTCAAACAGGTATACAGCCACCGGATGGAAGTATTGGAGGAATAAAAGTGGAAGCTGACAAGAATGAGAAGAATCCATGGATGTGCGGCAGATGCCAAAGAGCGCTTGTTTTAGAGAAGGTAAAAGTACGGTATCTGGAAGGTAACTTTGAAGTTGAGCTTTATAAATGCCCGCAATGCAGTCAGGTATTTATCAGTGAGGAACTGGCTTTGGGAAAGATGCTGGAGGTAGAAAAGGGATTGGAGGATAAATAATTGGAAAGCTGCAATGCTTATGAAAGCAGATGCATGAGCGATGTTATGGGCTGTACACTAAGGCCTGGAGAATTCAGACTGACAAAGAAAGCAGTGGAGTTCTGCCATATTACCTCTGAACATAAAATCCTTGATCTGGGCTGTGGAATGGGAGCCAGCATTGGATTTTTATATCAGAATTATAATATGAAAGCGGTTGGAATTGATCCGTCTGAAAAGCTGTTGGGTATAGCAAGAGAGAATTGTCCGTCTGCCAGATTCCTGTCAGGTACTGGAGATTTTCTTCCCTTTGAAAATGATAGTTTCGATTTTGTGCTGGCAGAGTGTACATTATCACTTATGAATGACATTGGTAAAACCTTAAGAGAAGTAAGGCGCGTTTTGAATAACGGAGGCTGGTTTGCAATTACCGATGTATACGCTAAAAAACCTGATGAAGCAGAAACGCTGCGAAGCAGCCCGGTGGTAAGCTGCATGAGAGGGCTTCATGATCTGGAAAAGCTTCAGAAAAACTTAACAGATCTTGGGTTTCATATCTGTATTCTGGAAGACTGCAGTGATTTGTTAAAAGAACTGATGGTAAAAATTATTTTTCAGTTTGGATCCATGGACGTATTTTGGAACAAAGCGGCGGGAAGTCAGACTTGTGAGACGGGAACTTTATTCCATCAGAAAATAAAACAATGCAAACCAGGGTATTTCTTGATGATCTGCAGAAAGGATGAGTATTATGGATGATTTGAATTTTAAAATATTTAAGCTGTCTGCATCAGGCTTTTGCTGTACTCAGGTTATGATGAAACTGGCCCTCGATGATGAAGAGAGCGAAAATCATGATTTGATCCGGGCGCTACAGGGGCTTTGCAAAGGAATTGGGGGTAACCAGAAAACCTGTGGTGTTTTAACCGGAGGAATCGGAATCCTGGGATTATATGCAGGAAAAGGCAGAGAAACCGAATACTCAAATGAGCATTTTTCACGTATGATTGACGAATTCTGCCAGTGGTTTGAAATTGAATTTGGAAGTCTGGACTGTCAGGACCTGATTGGAGTGACGAGCTTTAAGGATGGAAACCAGGCATATCAGGTAAAGTGCGGCGATATTCTTGCAAAAAGTTATTTAAAGGTCTGCGAAATTCTATTTGAATATGGATTTGACTATGGGAACAGGGAGAGAGAAGATGGTGTCTGATCAATATGAAACAGAAAGTCTGTGTCCGGTCTGCCTGAAAAAAATACCTGCTTTTATCCTTACAGAGAATGATGTCGCTTATATGTATAAAATCTGTCCGGATCATGGTCGTTCAACATCGGTTTTGTGGCGGAGTAAAATTCCAATAAGCAGCTGGATACGGAACAAAGAAAGAGCGTTTATTAAAAATCCCGTAACAAGTGTGAAACAAGGTTGTCCGTTTGATTGCGGACTCTGCGAAGAACACCGGCAGCATACCTGTACGGCTTTGCTTGAGGTGACACAAAACTGCAATTTAAACTGCAGATTCTGTTTTGCAGATTCTCACCCCGCAAAGGAAAAAGAACCGTCCTTAGAAGACCTTCGTAAACAATACCAAACGGTTTTTAAAGTTTCCGGCAGCTGTAATATCCAGCTGTCGGGGGGAGAACCAACGGTGAGAGATGACCTTCCGGATATTGTCAGAATGGGGACAGAACTGGGGTTTTCTTTTATCCAGCTCAATACCAATGGAATCCGTATCGCAGATGAGGAGGACTATGTACGAAGGCTGAAACAGTCAGGGCTGAGCTCGGTTTTCTTACAATTTGACGGGATCAGTGATGAAATATATAAAAAACTCAGGGGACGGCCGCTGTTTGAAAAAAAAGTAAAAGCAATTGAAAATTGCAGAAAGTTTGGAATTGGAGTGGTATTGGTTCCAACACTGGTTCCTGGAGTTAACACAGGTCAGATTGGAGAAATAATCAGGTTTGCAATCGACCAGGCTCCGGCGGTAAGAGGGGTTCATTTCCAGCCTGTCAGCTACTTTGGACGGATGCCTCATGCGCCTTCCGATGAAGACCGCATCACCCTGCCGGAAGTCATGGAAGAAGTAACGAAACAAACAGGTGGAATGGTAAGTGCCCAAAGCATGAAACCACCGGGGTGTGAGAATTCTCTTTGCTCTTTTCATGGCAATTATATCATTGAAGGAAATGTATTAAATCCTGTCACCAAACGTGAAAGCTGCTGTTGCGGTACTACGCAGGCAGAGGAAGGGGCAAAAAAGGCGAAAGCATTTGTGGCGAGAAACTGGACCGGTCATGACTGCGAAACAGGTGAGCAGCAAAAGGTTTCTTCTGACTGGGATATGATACTGCAAAAGATTCAGAGGAATTCTTTTAGTATCTCTGCCATGGCATTTCAGGATGCATGGAATGTCAATTTAGAACGGATTAAAGACTGTTGTATTCACGTTGTGACCGGGGATCTAAGACTCATACCGTTTTGCATGTACCATTTAACAAATACAGAAGGAAGGTCTCTTTATAGAAATCTGGAAAAGGGGTCATTATATGAAGCTGACGCCGTTAGAACCATGGATCCTTGAAAAAACCGGTATCCATGAAAAAAGCAGAGTGGCACTTGAGGAATATCAAATAAAGCAGTTAGTGGAGACACTGCATTATGCAAAAGATAAGAGCAGATATTATAAAAGAAAGCTGGAAAAATTCAATATTGACTCTATTAAAACAATCAGTGATTTTCATACAATACCCTTTACATACCCGGAAGATATAAAGAAAAAATCCACGGATTTTTTGTGTGTATCGGAAAAGGAAATAAAGCGTATCGTTACGCTCAATACTTCCGGAACAAGCGGGGAGGAAAAACGGATCTATTTTACAGAAGAAGATTTAAATCAGACCATTGATTTTTTTCAGTATGGTATGAAATGTCTGACTGATTCCACTGACCGCGTCCTTGTGCTGCTTCCAGGCAGGGCTTACGGAAGCATTGGGGATCTTTTAAAAAAGGCACTGGCATTATCGGATATAGATTGTATCGTTCATGGAGTCTTAAAAAATCCGGATGAAGTGGAGCAGATCATAATTGAGAACAACATTTCCTGTATTGTGGGAATCCCTATGCAGATCCTGTACTTAAGCCGCCTGAAAGGTGAAATATTCGGAAAATATATAAAAAAGGTTCTGCTGAGTACAGATTATGTGCCGGATGTTTTGATCAGGGAGTTGGAATGCAGATTTCAATGTGCTGTTTTTAATCATTATGGTATGACGGAAATGGGGTATGGAGGCGGCGTAGAATGCCAGGCATTAGCAGGCTATCATCTGCGTGAAGGGGATTTATACTTTGAAATTATCGACCCGATAACAGGAGAACCAGTGGAAGACGGTCAGTATGGGGAGGTGGTATTTACTACCTTTCGCAGGCAGGCTATGCCTCTTATCCGGTACCGGACCGGTGATCGGGCACGTTTTTCCCCTAATCTGTGTTCCTGCAAAACGTTTTTAAGAACAATGGACAAAGTGACAGGCAGATTGACCAATAAAGTAATTTTCAGTAATTCTCAGGAGATACAATTGAGAGACTTAGACGAAATTATTTTAAAATATGGGGAAGTGTTGGATTATACTGCTTCATATTCTGAAACAGATACCCTGTTGATCTGTCTCACTTTAATAAATGGAGATACCTTTGTAAAGCTTCAGGAAGAAATTATGGAGCAAATCCATAGTGGGTGGAACGTCAATGTATTTATGGCCTGGAAGCCTGACAGCAGGACACTGAATATTACCAATAGTATGAGAAAAAGAAGTATGATAAAACTGCAGAAAGGTGGGGGAAAAGATGGATGATTGTTTCGAAAAAATGATCACTTTACTGAGGGAAAGACAGGATTTTGTTGTAGCGACCATTGTGAGTAAATCTGGATCCGCACCAAGAGTAACAGGAACCAAAATGATAATCAGACGGGATTTCACCTTAATCGGTTCCATTGGGGGCGGAATGATGGAGGCTATGGTAACGAAGCTTTCATCCGGGGTTTTTGAAAGCAGGGAATATGTTCTGAAGGATTTTATTCTCTTAGATAAGGCGGATTCTGCTATGGATATGGTCTGCGGCGGCGGAGTGAAAGTTCTGATTGAATATGTGGACCCATATGATGCGGACGCTGTGAGAATCTATGAAAAGGCAGCTGAACTTAAGAAGCAGGGAACGGAGTTCGTACTTATCACAATGGTTCACCAGCATATTCCATTTATAACCGGGAAGGATAAATGGATCTGTACGGAAACTGCTTTCTACGGGGAAGAGGATTATGACGTACAACGAATTACCACTTCTATACGGGAAAACTTCAATCATATTGAGGTAGAGCTGCAGGAGATAAATGCACGTTATCTCATAGAACCATTTTACAGGTTTGAGCAGGTATGTATCATTGGAGCCGGACATATCGCACAGAAGATTGCAGCACTGACTAAGGAGTTGGGGTTTTATACTGTAGTGGTGGATGACAGAAAAGAATTTGCCAGTAAAAAGAGGTTCCAGACTTCAGATGAAGTAAGGGCATTGAGATCACTTGATCATTTATCAGATAAAATCATAATAAATCATGACAGTTATATAATTATTGTAACTCGCGGCCATTCCTACGATATGAAAGTTCTGGCTCAGATGTTAAAAACAGATGCAAGATATATCGGCGTAATCGGGAGCAGCAAAAAGAGAGATTACACATATCAGGAATTGCTGCAGGAGGGCTTTACAAAAGAAGACGTGAAACGTATTTTCTGCCCGATCGGCCTTAATATCCATGCAGAGACTCCGGAAGAAATAGCAGTCAGCATTGCGGCAGAGCTTATTAAGGTAAGAAGAGGGAAGGCATATGACAGGGGATAGAATAGCAGTTATTATTATAGCAGCAGGATATTCATCCCGGATGAATGGATTTAAACCAATGTATCAGTTTAAAGACCGTACAGCAGTGGAACGGCTGATTGATACATACAGAAGTTCCGGTATCAGGGATATTTATATAGTAGTGGGACATAACAGCACAGAACTCATCAGCCGGATAAAAGATCCGGAAGTGGTATGGGTTATGAATGAGTCTTATGCAGAGGGGATGCTGACATCAATAAAAAAAGGAATAGTGGCATTGGATAAAAAAATCGGTGCATTTTTTATGCAGCCAGTAGATATTCCATTAATAAAGATAAAAACACTGGATTTTTTAACTGATACATATTATAAATGTAATAAGGGAGTAATTTATCCGGCCTTTGATGGTAAAAATGGGCACCCTCCTCTGATTAGCTGCAAATACAGTACGCTGATCACAACCAGTCCGGATGAAGGCGGACTGAAACAGATTCTTAAGAAGTTTGAAGACGATTCTGTTTGTGTACCGGTTTGTGACAAAGCTATTTTAATGGATATGGACCGGACAGAGGATTATGAAAAACTTCTGGCATATGATCGGTTAAATGCTCCGGATGTGGACGAATGCCAGGCAATCCGAAGGTACTATAATGTTCCGGAACCAGTCTGCAGACATTGTGATGCAGTGGAACGAATTGCACATATGCTCTTCATGAAGCTAAGCTTTTGCGGGATCCGTTTAGATGGAGATGCTCTTTTTGCAGCAGCCCTTTTACATGATATGGTAAGATATGAAAAAAAACATGCGGCAGCAGGTGCGGATATTGTAAGATCGATGGGATATGATTTTGTAGGTGATATAATTGCAACCCATATGGATATTGAAGTCAGAGACCGGGAACCACTGACAGAGAATGAGATTCTCTATCTGGCTGACAAGATTATTGAGGGAGACAGAATCTGCAGCCTGGATGAAAAGTTCTCTCAGGCTTTAAGAGACAAGGGAGATTCGCCAGAGGCAATTGACAATATAAAAAAACGCTGGCAGGCGGCTAAACTTATCGTCGATAAAATAGAAAGGATTACCGGTACTGGTATTCAATATGACAAAACGCATTTATCTGATCAGGCATGGAAAGATACATACAGGAAACGAGAAGAGGTATTTGGGGATTACAGATTTGCCCTTAATCAGGGAAGGGATTGACCAGGCAGAAGCTTTAATGGAATTCTTTCAGAATATGGCTATAGATTTCATTTTTACAAGTCCGTTAAAAAGATGCAGAGAAACGGCAGAAATTATTTCCGGCTGCAGCCGTAACGGGATAATTGAGGTACAGGAATTTAAGGAAATTAATTTGGGATTATGGGAAAATAAGCCGATGCAGATGATTAAAGGCAGTTACCCTGACGCATATGAAGAGAGAGGGAAGCATCTGTTAACGTTTCAGCCTCCCGGAGGGGAAAGCTTCGGGCAGCTTGCAGAAAGAGTACTGCCAGCATTTGAACACATTGTGAAACAATACTCCGGAAATATTATAATCATAGCACATGCTGGAGTTAACCGGACTATTTTAAGTAAGATACAGGGAATATCCATCCATGATTTTTTCCTGATTGAACAGCCATATGGCTGTATTTATGAGATAAGATGTATGGAGGATTCCGGTTATCAGGTGGAACAATTGACAGGAAGGAGGAAAAATTCGGATGAATCATAATGATTTTCGCACGATTATTGAAAGCTCACGAAAGAGGAGCATAGCGGCGGATATCAGCTGCGACCAGGTATACAGTAAAAAAATAATCAATAACATTGAATTACAAAAGAAATTTGCAGAAAAAAGAAATATGATTTTAACAGCCGCTCCATATATGGAGCAGTTAATTAATTTTGTTATTGATTATAATTTCTTTGTTTTATTAACAGATGGAGAAGGGTGTATCCTAAATGTATTTGGCAATGAGAAGATCCTGAATGAAGCCTTTGAACTAAAGATGGTTCCAGGTGCATACATGGACGAGGAGAGTATTGGTACTAATGCAATGGCGATTGTGCTAAAAACCGGAAGCCCTATACAATTATCCGGAGAAGATCATATCATAAAGGCATATCACAGGTGGACCTGTTCCGGCGCGCCCATCAAGGACAACCATGGAAAGCTGATTGGAGTCTTAAACCTGACAGGCTATACAGAACAGGTGCATCCCCACACTCTTGGAATGGTAATTGCCGCATCCAATGCCATTGAAGAAATGCTGAAGGTGAAAGAGTACCATAAAATGCAGAATATAAATTATAAACATATCAATACTATATTTAATTCTATGCCAGTGGCTATTATTACTTCAGATCTGGAAGGAAATGTGAAGCTATATAATAATCAGGCAACCGAGCTTTTTGGTAAAGCTGACAGCCTTATGGAAGTCACGAGGATGAATGAGCTTATTAAGAACTGGGAGTCTATGATAGAAGTCATCGTTAACGGAGAAAATGTGGAACAGGATATCAGTATTAAGAATTTCAATTGTCATCTTACGGCAAATCCTATATACAATCCTGTAGATGACAGTATAGAGATCGTGTATGTATTTGAAGAAATTAAAAAGTCAAATATTCTGGCCTATTATACGTTTGATAAAATTATCGGTGAAGATCCCAATTTCCTGAAAATCGTCCAGTATGCGAAAAAAATAGCTGACAGCAAGTCAACGATCCTGATTTTGGGCGAGAGTGGTACAGGAAAAGAAGTCTTTGCCCAGTCCATACACAATTACAGCAGCAGAATGGATGCTCCTTTTATAGCAATAAACTGTGGGGCAATACCGAAGGAGTTTATGGAGCTTGAGCTTTTCGGCTATGAAGAGGGAGCTTACGCAGGAGCTAAAAAGGGAGGCAGTCAGGGGAAGTTTGAGCAGGCGGATGGCGGGACCATATTGTTTGATGAAATCGGCGCGCTGCCTTTGGATATGCAGGTTAAACTTCAGCGGGTACTGCAGGAAGGAATTATAACCAGGATAGGCAGTCAGAAGGCAATTCCTGTTAATGTAAGAGTAATCGCAGCTACCAACAAAGATTTAAAGAAAGAAGTGGAGTCAGGAAGATTTCGGAAAGATCTATATTACCGCCTTAATGTCCTGCCGTTATATCTGCCGCCGCTGCGTGAACGAAAAAAGGACATTACTCTTCTGATACAATACTTTATGAAACTGATCTGTAATAAGCTCAATAAAAAAGAGGTGGAAATTCCAAAAGAATACTTAAAACAGATGATGAATTATAATTGGCCGGGCAATATCAGAGAACTGGAAAACATTGTGGAATTGATTGTTAATTCAGAGACCATTCCTACAGAGTACTTTAATCAGGAAAACGGTGATGGAGATAATAGTCAGGAAGAAGAAGTTTTGGACCTGGCGTATGTGGAGCGGGAACAACTGAAGAAAGTTCTTCAGAAAAACAACGGGAACATTACCAGAACAGCCAGTGATTTGGGAATCAGAAGGAATACACTTTATAGCAAAATGAAAAAGTATAATATAAAAACATAATATTAATATATAATATAAATACCCACCAGATCAATGTAACGGGCAATATTGATCCGGTGGGTATTTGTGAATGGGAATTAAAAAAAATGACAGATACCCCAAAAAAATTAAAAATATAATCGAATATAACTAGAAGAAGAGTAAATAATTTCCGGATACATGCATTTAATCCGGATAAAGGGAGGGGATAGTCCTGCGTGAACTGGATTACCTGGCTTTGGAAGCAGCACAGGATGAGAATATATTAAATTGTTTTATTGAACAACAGGAAACGGTCATTTTGTGTACTGCATCAAGAGTTACAGGACATTTTGTAACGAAAAGCGATGACGAATGGTCCATTGCCTTAAGCGCTTTTGTTGAGGCTGTTAAGGCTTATGATTTAAAACGCGGCAGTTTTTTTAATTTTGCAAAAATGGTAATACAAAGACGGTTAATTGATTATATAAGACAGCAGAAAAAATATAGAAATGAGATAACTGTAAATCCGGTACTATTTGATTCGGATTCGGCATCGGATGAAAATGATCACATTGGATATGCTGTTACTAAAAAATCATTGGAGTCTCATAAACAGGAAAGTCTTGCATTTGAAATCAATGCGGTAAATGAAATTCTTATGGATTTCGGCTTTACTTTCTTTGATCTGATAAAATCTTCTCCCAAGGCCGCGAAAACAAAAACTGCCTGCGTGAAGGCCATCTCCTTTTGCTTAGGAGATCCAATGGTTACCCAGGTATTGGAAAAAACGAAATTATTACCTGTAAAAATCATTGAAAATAATACAAAAGTACCCCGGAAAATAATAGAGCGGCATCGAAAATATATAATAGCAGCCATAGTGATACTATCCGGAGAGTATCAGGAACTTGCTGAATATCTGCGAACCATCAGAGAGGAGATGAAACGATGAAATCAGTTGTACTTGAAATAAAGGGTAAATTTGCAGCTGTTTTGTCTGATGATGGCAGCATTAAAAAAGTAAAAAATAAAAATTATGCGGTGGGTCAGGAAATCTGGTCAATACAAAAGGAAGAGGACTTTATAATGAAAAAAATATCTGTTACGAAAAAAATGGCATTATGTGCTTCCTGCGCGGCAATCATGCTGTTTAGTGCAGGCGCAGGTGTATGGGCTTATGCTGCACCATACTCTTATGTCAGCCTTGATGTTAATCCTTCTATAGAATATACGCTGAACCGTTTGGATCGGGTGATTAAGGTGAATGCAGTCAATGATGACGGTCAAGCCATATTGGCTGAACTGAATATGGCAGGTTTAAAGAATAAGTCTATTGAAGATGCCATATTGGCAACGGTACAACAGATCTCAAATGAGGGCTATTTTAAGGAAAGCAATCTTAAACCGGCGACAGCCACAGCCAGTGAAGCGTTAAAGACCGGTGAAGAAACGGCTGAGCCGGTAACAGCTACAGCTAGTCAGGCGACGGAAAACAACGGTACGGATACACAATGGGAAAAAACAATTGATGGTGGTATTGTTATTACCGTGTCAGGCGGCAATAGTAAGGTATCCGATAAAGTCGTTTCAGAAATACGTGAGGCAGTTGAGAAAGCTGTAGATGAAACGGTAGAAGTCGAGGTTTCCAGTGTCGGTTTAGCACGGGTCCGGGAAGCAAGAACTTTGGGAGTAACACCTGGTAAACTGAATTTGGTAGAGAAATTAAAGTCAAGTGCCAGCGATCCTGAAAAAATCGTAATAGAGGAATGGTTAAACAGACCTGTAAAAGACATTATGAAAGAAATAAAAAAGAATAGAAAAACAGCAGTTGCAGAGCAGCCTGAACCAACCAGTGAATCAGCCTCCGAATCTGATCCTGTATCGAACACGATGAACGAAGAAACTTCAGACGTTGGCAATGACTTGGAAGAAAGTGGTAAAGCTACAGATGTATCAGGAAAAATGAAGCCATCCGAGAGTACAAAACCAGATAAAGCAGAAAAGACTGCACAAGAAAAAGAAACAGAAAAACAGATGAAAGAAGAGATAAAGGTAAATCAGGAAATTGATAAGCAGGAAAAGGCTGAATTAAAAGAACAGAGCAAAGAGGTTAAAGAGTCGGAAAGAACACAGTCTAAGGAAGAAAAGCATAAAACTGACTCTGATAAGAGTTATGATAATGTAAAGGAAAAGAAGGAAAAGAAGGAAACGCCAGTTAAAAAATCAAATCAGGGTAATTCAAAAAAAGGGACTTAAAGAGTTATTCAGCTAATAGACATGGGAAAAAAGTAACTGCCGCAGAAGCAATATAATCATATATTGTTTCTGTGTTTTTCTAATTCATGAAAACAACTGGACTATAGAAATGTAGAATGATATGATAGATAAAAATAAGTCGGTATTGAACTGATGCTGGAAAATGGTATGAATGATGTTCTAAAGGCAAATGGATTTGCAGATTGAAGACAGCAAGGGCGGTAGTACTGAAGGTATCTGAAAACACCTTCTTCTGTGTCATGGTTGAATACTTCTTGAACAGCACATTCATAAACCGTTGCTTTTCCTTGGTGAGGTTGCAGACGGCAAAGTAGCGTGCTCGTGTAAGGTTCTGGATTGCTTTATAGTGATAGTCTCCTATGTATACCTCTTTGTTGATTCTTCCAAAACGCAGGCAGTCAGCAATGACAAAAGAGTCCACATGATCATTCTTTGGCAAGTCATTATAAGCATCTATATAAGAATTCAGCTTAATTCCATGTCAGGGGAACAGACTTATTATGAAGCAACCAACACTGGTTCAACAGGAGATGGAAGAACTATTACCTGATTGACACTAAGACAATTATATCATGGGCTTAACTAAGCCTATTGAACAAAATTAATTAAGTTATCAAGGTACATTTATGTATCTTAAAAATATTA
>NZ_OAOF01000061.1 GCF_900205965.1 Lacrimispora amygdalina | reverse complement strand
GGACTGTTTTATTTCCTGGCGGTAACAATGGTTTCCAAGCCAAAGAACGGAATACCCAATCACCCGGTATTTTATGACTATTACATGAGAAAAATCGGTGAAGGAAAGACAAAGTCTCAAGCGCTGGTCTGTATCATGCGCCGTTTGGTGAACATTGTGTATGGAATGATGAAAAACAAGACGGAATACCGTGAACCAATTCGAGAAGAGGAACAGTAATTTTTCTGTTTAAAAACAGCACAAAGACGTGCTATAATTTTTTTAATTGAATACGAAAATTCACCGTTCGTCGGATATCTCAGTACTCCACCTGAGGGGGCGGGTAATAATGTTAAAAGCAAGGTAGAACAGTCAAATTTAGAGCCATTAGAAAACGGGCCATATATTAAAAATGGGAAGCCGAATGGAAGACCAACATTATCAGGTGATGCTAAATTGAATTTTGAAAAAGAGGTATTTAATAATAATGTTGATCCTGACGGAGTACTTAGAGATCCTAATACAGGAGATATTATCAAATGGAAACCAGGTCAGCCTAGAAAGGGTGTTGTTGATTTTGGGCATAACCAAGGCAGTTCATATAGTGAAATGTTTCAAAAATATAAGAATAGAGAAATTTCATTAAATGAATTGAAAGAATTCCAATTTGATGCAAAAAATTACCGTTTAGAAACACCTTCAGCAAATCGAAGTCACTTATATGAATAAAAGGAGATCTAACTATATGAAAATTGTAAACATATTTGATGCTGTGAAAGAGGGCAGCTGGGAGGAATTTAAAAAGTTATATAAAGATGAAATTAATCAAATAAATGAATTTACAAGCTTCAACTTATTAGAAACCCTACTTTTAAAAAATGATAATACTCAAGAACGTTTAAAAATATTTGAATTCTTAATTAATAATGGTATTGATATATACCATAAAGAAAATAGATATCAAAGAAATGCTTTACATGTTTTGTTTTTCAATTTTTTACGAGGAGATATTCAGTATTTGTTGGAGGTAACCAAAAATTTAGTTAGTGCGGGGATAAATGTTAATGAAGTAGATATATATAATGCAATTCCTCTGAAATATTCTTTAACAATCTCTAAATTGAAGACAGAGGAGATGCTACCTGTTTATAAATATTTACTTGATGTCGGTTCTGATTATAAAATAAAAGATTCGTTTGAAAAATCCTGTATTGATTATGCCCAAGAATTAACATGGAGAACTGAATTTATTAACCTTACAAAGGAGATTTAAAATGATAGAAAATGATATGTATGGTGGTTTTATAGTATCAAGAAATGTTTATAATGGAATACCAGTTAGATATAGTTTTAGAGAAAAGAGTTCAATAGAACAATTAAATGGCTGGAATTTATTATCTGAAAAGGATGATGATGAATATATTAAAAACCCAGATAATTTTATAATTATAAATGCTGAAACTATTAATAAAATTGCACCGGTAATTTTAGAGATATTTGAAGCTCCTTATGGTGCAGATCTATTTTGGCTATATGAGGAAGGCGTTTTTATAGGATTTTATGATTTGAAATTGGAAAGAGAAATAACTATTGACGAAATATTAGAAAATAATTAAATTAACTTTGAAGTTGATACAGATGAATAATATGATACTGAGGTCAGGTGGTTTAGGCGTTGCTTATAACTCCGTAACTCTTTCGCATGGCTGGGCATTCCCTGCAAGTGTGACCCCGGTTACGACCCCAATGCCGAATATCCGACTCCTATGATAAGTCCTCTCAGCCCGCATTGCGGGCTGATGTTAGCCGAGTCGGGGAAGCTTTTAACCCCGGCTCTTTAACCTGCATCATTTTCGACCCCATGGTTCATCCCTGCTTTTGAAGCAAAATAGACTGAAAATCTTTCAGTTCGGAATTTTATAAATGGTTGCGAATGTGCGACTTGGAGAATATAAAAACTGGCATATATGCGACATTTTTCTGTAAAAGCAACAGGAAAACGAACAGTAGGTAACAGTAATCCAAGCACTTAGCAGGTAAAAGAGGAAAATCCATCTTTTTCAGATTTGCCCAACGAGGTGTTTAATTGCCTGAATGGCATATATGTTCCACCATCGGTTTTAAAGGTCACACAGAGGCAATATTTTGCGACACAGGGCAAGCTGAAAGTGGTATATTAATTCTAATTCATTGGAAGCTTAGCAAGATCGTCTACCCTATGGCTCATGGTGAACCATGGGATTTACAGGAAATTGATTCTATGGTAAACTGGGGCTGCCGGGGGTTACAGGGGGTAGAAATACTTCTTTTGTAGCTCCTTTTTCTTTTCTTTTTTTCTGCCGTTCGTTCTCCTTTAAAATAAACCAGAAATGACTTGCAATCCATTCCATACAGAGTTAACATCAACAACCAATAAAAGAAATAACTTGTCCTTCCACCCATTGGTTTGTTGTAGATTGGCTGTCGCCCCCTTGCGGACTCGTGAAGAGTTAACGCTGTCATCTGAGGTTGCCGGTACGGGGACTGATTGGTTGGAATCAAGATTAGGAGGGAGAGAATTGCAAAAAAGAGAAAATTTGCTTTATGTAGGGATTGATCTGCATAAGGAAAGTCATACCGCAGTGATGGTGAACTGCTGGAATGAAAAGTTAGAGGTAGTCGTCATTGAAAACAAGCCCAGTGAATTTAAAAAGCTG
>NZ_OAOF01000038.1 GCF_900205965.1 Lacrimispora amygdalina | reverse complement strand
TAATATTTTTAAGATACATAAATGTACCTTGATAACTTAATTAATTTTGTTCAATAGGCTTAGTTAAGCCCATGATATAATTGTCTTAGTGTCAATCAGGTAATAGTTCTTCCATCTCCCGTTGAACCAGTGTTGGTTGCTTCATAATAAGTCTGTTCCCCTGAAATGGAAGTTAGCTTCAAACCGGCTGGCTGTTTGCTTAAGTTCATGGACGACCATCTAGCAGTGTGGTTTCGCATCTGTCCATCTTAAGCTGAATTCCTATATGCGAGGGTGTCGATGCCCCATGATCATGGGTTTTACCAAGTCGATTGTAATAAATCTAACTACGAAAGAAGGTGATTTTATGAACCCACTTTACGTTGGAATTGATGTAAGTAGCAAATCACTCTTTGAGACATAAAGCTTTAATCTTTCTTTATTAAAACTATTGTATATTCCCTTAAAATTTCTGTCTAGTTAATTGTAGACGATACACTCCCCCTCTCTTTTTAAAAGCTAAAACAAATAATAAATAACAATAAGTTTTTTTACATTCATTGCAGGCCTTTCCTCGTTTTACTTTAAGTTATTACCCTCTATTATATAGACGTTTTAAATCTTAAATCGTAACACTTTTTGTTTAAATTTTCAGAGACGATTGTTATTAATTTATGTATTCTGGATACTTGGCTTAAGTTTTAATAGTTAATAATATTAAACCGGTCCATATATCGTTTCTCCTATCTTTCAAAATCACTACCTCCACTGGTATGTAACACCACTCCCTCAATGACAACAACCCATTCCTGCTTCTCATTACGGAAAAATACTCTTTTTCATTTTCAGGCAGACCATATGCAATCTGGACCGTTTTCCAATTGCTCCTGTAAATATTACCCACCTTCACGATTTCAGGCATCCGTTCTGTTCTGCTGACCTCCACCATATTTTTATCATGGATCATATCTACATAATTGTATCTGGTTATGGTTATTGACAGAATCAGCCCCATGATTAAAAAATCAGACAGACCAATAAACATCAGCCAGTTTTTTCCAAGAAAAAATAGAAATAAAAGCAAAACCATTGCCAATAGATATAAAACTCCATAAACTGTAATCCCAACAATATTTGTCATATGTTTTCCCCCAGGATCATATTTATAATCATTCCATGAATCAATAAATATCTAATTGGATTATAACTCTATTTTTTCAATGATAACAGATATATATTGATTTTTTCTTTATTTGTCTATTATATTTACAGGAACATTTTTATGTTCCCTTATAAATATATAACTAGATAAGCATATATATCTTTCAGCTAAAAAATAAGCAGGTGAAGACCGAACAAACATGTCTTCACCTGCTAAATAATTTCCTTACCCAAAAATACCCGTAACTGCATTCCAGATCTTAGAAAATACATTCTTCACTCTCTGCCATACTCCCACATCCACTGCTGCAGGTTCAATATCCACTGCATTGCTATTTACATCATCCTCTGATATCTCCTCCGACCTTAAAACAATCTGAATGCTGGAAGGAGCCGGGTTCTTATCCGATGTAAAGGATACCATACTGGCATCTAAATTCATTTCCAAAAGGTTATTGTCATCTGCAATCTTGTCCAGTTTCTCATCGATGCTGTTCCTGATACTCTCATTTGCTCCCTTTAGTTTGCTTGTGGTGGCTGAGGTATCCGCTGCCTTTTCCAAAATATCAATTAAACCATTTAAAGTATCCTTCGTACCGCCTTCTACCGCACCCCGGTTGGTTTTAATGGTATTTTGAACACTTCGAAACAGTGAAATCACCTGATTGGTAGCAGAACTGATTTCTTCCACCGAAGCCGCCGTATCATTAAGCATTAAATCAAAGGCCGGCTTATTGTCGTTCTTTGTTTTATTTAAACTGACCACATCACCAATTGTCGTATCAATATCATATGTAATGGAAGCAAGCTTGCTTACAACCGCCTTGCTGTCTTTTACGCCGCCCTGTACATCAATTCCTGAGACTGTATAACGAACGCTGGATAAAATTTTATTCATGGAGTTTAATATCTTTGATAAAACAGCTGCTGTCTGTAACAGCGCAGAAGCATTGGGATTACTCGTTCCAGTTTCAGCAACCTGCTGAAGCTGGGCCCGCAGCTTGGATACCGCATCTGCACCCAGGGCAAATTCCAGGTCATTTAAAACCTCATCCATATCAGTCATCAGAGCCTGCATACTCTCAGCCTGATTTTTTAAATCTTCCTCACTTAGTGCCTCGGAAGGGGAAGCAGTCGAACCAAGTTTATTTAAAACACCCTGAATTCCATCAAGCTGCTGTTCAATATCCGCAATTTCACTTGTAATCTGATCTGCATCCGATTCCTCCAGTCCATTCTGCAAATCGCCCAGGGAATCTTTTAAATCTCTCAACGATGAGGATAGATTATAAAAATCTTCCCCGGAATCCTGAAGCGTCTCTACAAGAGTATTTACTTTTTTATTCACCTCATCGAGTCCCTGCTTATTTGCATTGATATCCGGTGCAAGCTGACTGATCTTCTGATTTGCCGCCTCCAGACCGTCTATGCTGGCATCTGCACTTGAAATAATCTGATCTTTTGATGCATCAAAGTTTTCCCTGGCTCCCTGAAGCTGGTTCAGTCCCTTCTTCGCAACTTTCATGCCGTCACTGATGCTGTGCAGGGTGTCCAGCATTTCATTCATACCATCCAATAACTGATCCGTGGAATCCTTAAACGTATCCTTTGCTTCCTTTACATCGGCAATATCACTGATCTGATCCAGGGTTCCTGGTACCATCATCATTATGATTCCGCTGGATTCAAAATCGTGGGAGCTGATTTCAATATGAAAAGTCTTTTCCTCCCCTGGTACTGCTGCAAAAAGAACCCCCTTATACGTACCCAGGGACTGGATCTGCGCTCCTGGCGCCTCAACGGAATTCACATCCTCCATATCTACCATCGTTCCTACCTGTAATAGCATGTTGTTCTGATAATACAGATTGGCATTCTTATTGGGGATGCAGTGGACATCGATTTCCACCAGACCGTCCGCATGCAGCAGATCCTGTGCTTCCTTTGGTATACCGTTTAATTTATATGAAATATCAAAATCCCAGGGAAGAACTACTTCTCCATTATTTAACTGACACTCATAATAGAAGCGGTCTTTGGCATCTTCCGGAAGCTCCCAGGTCACAGTGTCGCCGTCAACCACCGGCTTTGCGTAATTAGACATATTGGTGATATCTTTATAGGTTCCATAATCAGAAAAGGTCCGCTTTCCATTCAGTGTTACACCCTTTACAACACTGCTGTCCATCTCTTTTCCGTAATAATCCAGATTAACATATAACGTTTCATCAGTTAATACGGTTGGCGGACCGGCGTAACTGTTTCCTGCCATGGTAATACTGATCATTGAAGTGATTAACGCTGCTGCCGTCAGCCGATATGCTGTGCTCCATTTACTTTTCATTGGTTTTCACTTCCTCCTTATCCTGCTTCTTATCTTCTGTCGTTTTATCCTGTGCGCCTTTTTGGTCAGCGGCGCTTTCCTTTATTTTTTCCAGCCGTTCTTTCTTTTTTTCTATTACAGCCGCCTTAAATGCTTTTTTCTTCTCAATCACAGCCAGATGGGCAGCTGCGATCTTCTGCCGTTTCCCATCCTCCCACATCAGCACAGGATCTGCCAGTGTCAGAAGAACCGGCAGCAAAAACAGTACCATGATCACACTGATCAATGCGCCCCGGCCGATTAAATGCCCAAGACCTGCAATCGCAGATACAGAAGAAACAAAATACAAGCCGTATCCGACAATCGTCAGGATGGTACCTGAAGTCAGGATGGAAAGCGCACTTTTGGATACTGTATGCTTAATGGCTCTGGCCTTTTCCGGATACTTTTTCTTCATATCCATATAGTTATTCGTCATCAGAATGGAATAATCAACCGTTGCTCCCAGCTGAAGACAGCTGACAATAATATAGCCCAGATACAGTATCTTCTCTCCTGTAAAATAAGGAATTGCAAAATTGAAAAATACAGCGACTTCAATAGGAATCAATACAATGACAGGTATAATCAGTGAGCGGAATGTTAACATAACCACCAGACCAACGCCCAGTATGGAAAGAATATTTACAAAGTTATAATCCTGTGTAATAATCGTCTGGATATTCTGAGTAGAAGGTATTACACCTGTTATATAAGCTCCCTCCGGATAGTACTGATTTACCAGGGCACTGATCTCATCGGAACACTGGTATGCAAAATCACTTTCATCCGAAGACTTTACATAGATCATAATTCTGCTGTAATCTTTTGTATGCATCAGGCTTGTCAGGCTTTTGGGCAGAATCTTTTCCGGAATCCCCTCCGGCAGGGTACCGGCCAGAGATGTCACAGATCTGACATAATCAAGATCCTTCAATGAATCCGTTAAATTCTTTTCCGTCACCATATTTGTATTGGGTACAACAGCAAGAATCAGATTACTCTTTCCAAAACGGCTGTTAATCTGCTGTTCGTCGTTATATACCCTGGTACCCGGACTGGATCCAAGTGCGCTGTTTCCGAACGTAAATGCATTCATGCTCTGTGCCACAAAAGCCGGTATAATAAGAACTGCGATAGAAGTCAGAACGCCATAGCGCACTTTATGTACAAGGATACCAAGCCCATGGAACGACGGCATAAATGAACGATGTTCTGTTTTCTTGATTCTGTCACCCCAGCGAAGCAAAAGAGATGGCATTAAAAACAGTACAGTAACAAGGCTGATCACAATTCCTTTTGCCAGAACAAATCCCAGGTCCCGTCCAATGGAGAAACGCATCAGCATCAGAACCAGGAAACCAATAATGGTTGTTGCCCCGCTGGCCAGAATGGAAGGAAGGGCTTTATGTAGAGCATTGGTAATGGCAGTTACCGGATCGTCCCCTTTTTCCCTTTCTTTCGTGAAACTGTCCAGAAGGAAAACCGAGTAATCCATGGCTACAGCCAGCTGTAATATCGAAGCCACACTGAACGTAATAAATGAAATCGTACCAATGGCTAAATTGGATCCCATATTTATGATGATTGCAATTCCCATGATCATTAAAAAGAGAAACGGCTCAAACCATGAGGTTGTCGTTACACAAAGAACCACTGCAATCATAACAACTCCCATTGCCATGGCAATGCTGATCTCCCTTGTGAGGGTTTCATTTAACGATTTGTTCTGAACTGCTGATCCCATAAAATAGCCTTTTTCACCGGTCAGCTTCTGCATCTGGTTGATTGCCGACTTCGTCAGGCTGCTGGAGTCACCCTCTTTAAATATAATATCCATGACAGCATAATTGTCTTTATAGTAATCCTGGATATCATCATAGTTGATAAAAATATTGGCTTTATAAACATCGGTGGTGGTATCTGCCCACATCACCATATCCACCCCGTCGATGTCAGCAATCCGGTCTTTATAGGCCTTAGCTTCATACAACGTAACCGGCCCAACCATAACCCTTGCCGTGCCAGGATATCCAAACTGCTCTTCCATAACATTCAGACCTTTTTTGGCAGGAGCCCAGTCAGGAAGGTATTCACTTAAATCATAATTGACATGTACAAAACATGCACAGACAGCTGAGATAATGACTGCCAATGCGAAAATCTTTTCGATACGTCTGCCGTTCTTAACAATCAGTTCAATGAGTCCTGAATGTCTTTTCTTCGGCCTGCTAACATGATGCTGTTTCATTTTTTCTTTTGTTTTCACTGTCCTCATCCTCTTCTAGTCTTTTCAGTGTATACAATAATACCAATTTCCCCTTTTGTAATTATACAATCTTTTTAAGTTGAATGATTTTTCGACAAAATTCGAAATATGTCTAAACATGTTGTCATTTTTTATCGATTACGATATAATGGATTTGATTCGTCACATCTTAATCTCATTTCTTATTGCTGTATCTCGCATCCTGCGATTTACATAGATCATATCTAAGGAGGTATACATATGGTATACGAACAATTTCAAAAAGAAGTAAAGGAATCATTGGAAGAGCGCCTTGGCGCCGGCTATAACCTGACGCTGCAAAGCATCACAAAGAACAACGGACTTATTTTAAACGGCATCTGTATCAGCAAAGCAAACGAGAACACCGCTCCGGCCATTTATCTTCAGACCTTTTATGACATCTACAAAAAAGGGACGCCTTTTTCCCAGGTTCTTGATGAGATTCTGGATTTATACCAGTCACAGCATCTGCCCGAGGATTTATATTTGGAAGAGCTTCACTCACAAATTCCCTTGACCGACAAGATCATGTTCCGCCTCATTAACGAATCTGCCAATGAATCCCTGTTATCCGATCTCCCTCATTTATCTTTTCCAGATCTTGATCTGGCATTAATCTTCTGCCTGTCTCTTAATAAAAGTGAAGACCATCTTTTTTCAGCTCTTATCCACAAATCCCATCAGAAATTATGGAACATATCCACCGAAGATTTATTTGAGGCCGCCAATACCAACACGCCACGCCTGTTTCCCGCTAAAATTCAATCGCTTATGGAGGTAATAAAAGAAATTGCCGGGAACGCCTCTGACACAGAAATAAAAGAAGAGGACTGGGACGGATTCTTCGAACCCTCTCCCTTATCCCCTCCCATGTATGTCTTAACCAATTCCCATGGAATTCATGGAGCAGCCTGCATATTTTATGAAGGCATATTAAAAGACTTCGCAGAACACACAGGAGGCGATTTAATCATTCTGCCTTCCAGCATTCACGAAGTCTTGCTGATTCCATACAGTGAACATATTTCCTATGAGGAACTGGCCAAAACGGTCTTCTCTATCAACCAGGAAGAGGTTGCCAAAGAAGACCGTCTGTCCAATCATATCTATCTCTATTCCAAATCACAGGAACATCTGTCCATCGCTTTTACTTCTTCTTTCCCAATCGGAACAATGAATCCATGATAAAAATCGCCATGGCAATGGCACCTGAGATCTGAAGTGTCTCCACCAGATAATGGCTGGATAGCTCCGGATTGTTGCTGATTACACAGGATACACTTCTGTAAATAGAGGCTCCAGGAACCGAAGGAAGGATTCCTGCTACCAAAAATACCGTAACGGGAGCTTTATAGATTCTGGCAGCAATGTGACTGGAAAGTGCTACCAGCAGACTGGATAAAAAAGCCGCAGCTATCACCGAACCGGCTGCGGCTTGCACAAGAAGGTACACCAGCCAGCCGGCAGCTCCAATTCCGCCAGATAAAACAAAATATTTTTTAGGAATCTCCAATAATAAAGAAAAGCTGATTACTGCAAGAAACGCTCCTGCTGTCTGAATCACCATAGAAAACTCCCTCCAGTCAGCCATTGATATAGTCCCATTCCTGCTCCCACTCCTGCTGCAACTGCCAGAGCAATCACTACGGCTTCCATCATTCTGGCTGTGCCGGATGCATAATCCCCGTTTAATGTATCCCGGATTGCAGTGGTAAAGATCACCCCCGGTACAAGCGGCATGATAGCACCGATAATGATGATATCACTTTTTATTCCTGACCAGATCCATCGTTCCAGAAAAAGAGTGGTAAAAGCAATTAAGAATGCACAAAAGGCATTGGAGCAAAAATCATTCAGACGAATTCTTACAGAGAGCTTCGCTGCTCCAGCTAATACAGCTCCAGTAACAGCCGCCGCCAGACAGTCTCTTGCACTTCCACCCAGAAGCAGGGTAAAAAACACTGCCACTCCCACAAAACCCATATCCTTCAGTCTTTTCTGAAACTGTACCGTTCCCCGAATCTCTTTCAGCTGCTGATACGCCTCTTCTACTGTGATAAGATCTGCACAAAGCTTTCTGGATACATTATTTACCAGATATACCCTGTTTAGATTGGTATTTCTAACCGTGACCCTGCGGGCCACCGTAATTGCTTCAATGGCTGGATCATTGAGGGACGCAAAAATGCCTGTGGAAAAAACAATCGATTCTGCGGTATCCCGACCTGCTTTTCTTAAAATGTGGTCAATGGTATCCTCCACACGGAAGATTTCCGCACCACTTATCAACATAATCTCACCTGCCAGAACTGCAGTTTCCACAAGCAGTTTATCATTCATCGGCTCATCCTCTATCTAATTAAAAAATCAGGCTACCAATCTGGTATACCAAAACTGCAAATCCCCAGGCAACTGCCAGCTGAAATAAAACCGTACCAAGCGTAAATCTCAGGGAGCCGGTTTCTTTCTTAATAGTAGCAACCGCTGCAATACACGGGGAATACAAGAGGCAGAAAATCATCAGTGCATAAGCGTTGACACCGCCAAACCCTATATGTCCAAGCAATCCTGACAATTCTCCCATTCCTGCTGCAGAGTTGATATTATTGATTCCAAATAACACAGAGAAGCTGGAAACAACCACTTCTTTTGCAGAAAGTCCGGAAATGAGCGCCACTGCAATTCTCCAGTCTCCAAGTCCTGCCGGAGTAAGAACAGGAATTAAAACTCTGCCGATCATGGCTGCAAAGCTCTGTGATACATCTGCAACAAATCCGGTAAATCCGGTGTTCATCACGAACCAGAGTACGATCGACGCAAGAAATATGGTAGTCCCCGCTTTCCCAAGATAATCTTTCACCTTATCCCAGACATAGATGGTAACTGTTCTGGCATTGGGAGTCTTATACTCCGGCAGCTCAATTAAAAGCGTGTCCTCTTCTTCTGATTTTATCATCTTATGGGTCAAATGTGCAATAGCAATTGCAACCATAAGCCCGATCAAGTAGAGGGAATAAGCCGCAACCAACGCATGTTTTGGAAAAAACATCTCTGAAAACAAAACATAAATAGGAAGTCTGGCTGAACAGGACATAAAAGGTGTGATGAGTATGGTCCTCCGCCTGTCCCTTTCACTTGGCAGCGCCCTGGCTGCCATCACAGCAGGCACCGTACAGCCAAACCCCAGAAGCATGGGTAGGAATGCTTTTCCGGAAAGCCCAACCCTTCCCATAATTTCATTCATAACATAAGCAACTCTGGCCATATAACCGCTGTCTTCCAAAAAGGCCAGTGCAAGAAACAAAATAAATATATTAGGAAGAAAGGTAAGGATTCCGCCCACACCGGCAACAATCCCATCCACTACCAGTGAGATAATCCAGTCAGCCGCATGAATGCCTGCCATCAGTTGATACATTAACGATGATAAATGATCCAGAGCCACCTCAAAATATCCTTTTAAGAAATCTCCCACTGTAAAGGTCAGAAAAAACACCAGTGCCATAATTCCGAGGAACAGGGGAACGCCCCAGAACGGGTGCGTAAGGTAAGCATCAATCTTATCCGTCATTGCGGCCTTCTGTTCTTTGTTTACCAGGCATTCATGAATGATTCCCTCTATATAATCATATTTTTCATTGATTATCTCTTTTTCATAGTTATGGTCAATGATATTACTTAGATTAACGGGATGATCGTTTGCAACCTCTTCATCATATTCCAGAAACTTAATGGCATGCCACCGTAAGTTCTTTAATTTTCCATAATTGGCTTTCAGAACTGTCTCTACTTTGGATATCTTATTTTCAATCCGCGGCGTATATGTGACTACCACTCCCTGTGGTCCTTCTTCATAATGATGAACAACTGCATGCAAAAGCACATCCAGACCGGTCCTCTTTCTTGCAGAAACCGGGACAACAGGAATATTCCCCAGCATCTCCGGCAGACGGTGAAGATCTATCTCCATTCCCCTGTCTTCCACGATATCCATCATATTAAGTGCCAGTATGACTGGTTTTTTCAGCTCCAGAAGCTGAAGCGTAAGATAGAGATTCCGTTCCAGAGAGGAGGCATCCACAACGTTGATGATGACATCAACATCTTCATCTTCCAGACACTTTCTTGTAACAATCTCTTCAATTGTATAGCTGGTCAGGCTGTAAATTCCAGGTGTATCAATCACCCGGATCATCTGATTCTTATAGCTGGTCTCCCCTTCCACACGCTCTACTGTAACTCCAGGCCAGTTTGCCACTTTTAATCTGGCACCGGTAAACGCATTAAATAAGGTTGTCTTTCCACAGTTCGGGTTACCCACAAATGCCACGCGGATCATTCTGCTGTCTTCATTCATGAGCGGTCTCCTCCTTTATTTCAATTCCCTCTGAGATCTTCCTTCCCAGAGCCAGACGAGTCCCCCGGACCTTGATGATCACAGTTCCGCTCCCCTTCTTATTCAGCAGGGTAACCGGCGTCATCTCGTTGACGCCCAAGGCTTCCAGCCTTCTTGTAATGGAATCTTTTACCATTACACTGTATACCGTGTAGGTCTTTCCGATATCTCCTTCATGAAGCTTCATAATAATCTCCTCTGAATGCAGCCCTTTCACAAACCGGCACACCAGGGTTCTCTCCCTGGATTGCATCCATAGAGATTCTACACTTTTTGAGAATCATTGTCAATACCAACCGTATATCTGTACCATGTTTTTTACTGGTTGATATCCTGCAGCATCTTTTTCACCTGAACCATTCTGTCACGCAGCTTTGCAGCCTCTTCGAAATTCAACTCTGCCGCTGCCTGATGCATCTTTTTTGTCAGTTCTTTTGAAAGCTTCTCCAGCTCCTTTGCATCCATGGATTCGGGATCCTTTTTAAATTCCTTATCATCTGCAGCAGCAGCTTTGGAAATCGCAATTAAATCACGTACCGCCTTTTTAATCGTAGTGGGTGTAATCCCGTGCTCTTTATTATACCGTTCCTGAATCCCTCTTCTCCGGTTGGTCTCCTCAATCGCCACCCTCATAGAATCAGTCATGTTATCCGCATACATGATAACGTGCCCTTCCGAGTTTCTGGCCGCTCTTCCTATGGTCTGTATCAGGGAAGTCTCTGAACGCAGGAAACCTTCCTTATCCGCATCCAGGATTGCCACCAGCGTAATCTCCGGAATATCAAGACCTTCCCTTAACAGGTTGATTCCTACCAGAACATCAAAAACATCAAGACGCATATCCCGGATGATTTCAGAACGCTCCAGAGTATCGATATCGGAGTGGAGATACTTCACCCGGATACCTACCTCTCTCATATAATCCGTCAAATCTTCTGCCATACGCTTGGTCAGGGTGGTTATCAGAATCTTGTTCTTCTTTTCCACTTCTTTATTGACCTCAAAGATAAGATCATCAATCTGTCCTGCTACCGGTCTCACATCAATCTCCGGATCCAGAAGTCCGGTTGGACGTATGATCTGCTCCACTCTTAAAAGCTCATGCTGAGATTCATATACTGAGGGCGTGGCTGAAACAAACATCATCTGATTGATCTTGGATTCGAACTCCTCAAAATTCAAAGGCCGGTTATCCAGGGCAGAAGGAAGGCGGAATCCAAAATTCACCAGAGTGGTCTTTCTTGAGCGGTCTCCTGCGTACATTCCTCTCACCTGTGGAAGGGTAATATGGGACTCGTCCACAATGATCAGAAAATCATCCGGGAAATAGTCGATTAATGTATATGGAGGTTCTCCAGGTTTGCCCCCGGTCAGATGTCTGGAATAGTTCTCGATGCCGGAACAGAAGCCTGTCTCCTTCATCATCTCCACATCAAAATTAGTCCGCTCAGAGATTCTCTGGGCCTCTAACAGCTTATCCTCACTTTTAAAGTACTCTACCTGTTCCTTTAACTCTGCCAGAATTGTCTGGGCTGCGCGCTCCATCTTATCTTTGGATACAACATAATGGGAGGCAGGAAAAACCGCAATATGCCCCAGCTCTGCCCGGATCTCTCCGGTCAGTGTATCAATCTCCGTAATCCTGTCCACTTCATCACCAAAAAATTCCACACGGTAAGCCTCACTGCCGGAGTAGGAAGGAAAAATCTCCACCACATCTCCCCTAACACGGAAGGTACCGCGCTTAAAATCCATATCATTCCGGTCATACTGGATATCGATCAGCTTATGAATCACTTCATCCCGGTCCTTTACCATGCCGGGTCTTAAAGAAATCACCATCTCCTGGTAATCGATGGGACTTCCCAGTCCGTAAATGCAGGAAACCGAAGCAACGATAATCACATCTCGGCGCTCTGATAATGCCGCAGTGGCAGAATGGCGCAGCTTATCGATCTCATCATTGATAGAAGAATCCTTCTCAATGTAAGTATCGGTAGATGGTACGTATGCTTCGGGCTGGTAATAATCGTAATAGGAAACAAAATACTCCACTGCATTCTCCGGAAAAAATTCCTTGAATTCCCCGTAAAGCTGTGCAGCAAGAGTTTTATTATGTGCAATAATAAGGGTGGGTCTCTGTAATTCCTGTATAACATTTGCCATAGTAAAGGTCTTTCCAGATCCGGTAACTCCCAGTAAGGTCTGAAACTGATTGCCTTCCTTAAATCCCTTCACAAGCTGTTCTATGGCCTGGGGCTGATCGCCGGTCGGGGCAAACTCTGAATGCAATTGAAACTCCATACGTTCTTTTTACCTCCTTGGTGACAATATCGTACCAAGATTATAACATAGCGAAGATAAAAAGTATAGGCAGGGAAGGAACATTTGTTCTAATTTTATTTTTGTTTAAAAAATGAATCATCTAAGCTGATAATCCGTCCGGTTACAGCACAGGCTGCTGCCATTTTGGGAGAGGCGAGATATATCTCTACCCTGGAAGTTCCCATTCTTCCCAGAAAATTCCGGTTATTGGTAGCTACTACCCGTTCTCCGTCACTTAGAATTCCTCCAGTTCTGCCGCAGCATAATCCACACCCCGGATGGGTGATGATGGCACCTGCCTCAGAAAGAATCTCCATAATTCCCTGTTCCACAGCCTCCTGGTATACCTTCCGGCTGGCAGGTGTAACAATTAGCTTTACGTAATCTGCTACTTTTCTGTCCTTTAAAACCTCTGCTGCTGCCGCTAAATCCTCCAGACGTCCATTGGTACAGGAACCGATAAATACCTGATCAATGAGAATTCCCTCCAGTTCACTGACCGGTTTTATTTTGTCCACCTGGGAAGGACATGCCATAACAGGTACAAAATCCTGCGCCTGATACCTGATCACTCGTTTGTATCCAGCATCGTCATCTCCTGTCAGACTCTTCTGGAAATCACTTAGCTCTATCTGGCAATATTCAGCAGTTTTCTCATCCGGGGTAAACAAAGCACATTTTGCCCCTGCTTCAACCGCCATATTAGCGATAGTCATGCGGCTTGCAACAGACATTTCCTTCACAGTACTTCCAGTAAATTCAAGTGCCAGATAAGTCGCACCATCCGCACCTAAGTCCCCAATCAGCCGCAGGATAATATCCTTTGACATTACATGATCCGGCAGCTTACCATCAATCACCACTTTGATTGTCTCCGGTACCTTGATCCACATAGTTCCCGTACCCAGGATACTCGCCATCTCCGTATACCCGATTCCAGAGGAAAATGCTCCTACACAGCCGTATGTGGTGGTATGGCTGTCTGTACCAAATACCACATCACCTGGTTTTACGTAACCGGCTTCCGTCATCAGCTGGTGGCAGATTCCATCACTTCTGTGCACATGTGACATTCCATATTTTGCTGCAAATGCATCTCCAATCCGAAAGTGTCTGGTATCATCTAACTGACTGGCCGGCACAAGATGATCATAGATTAAGACCGCTTTATCCGGATCCCAGAGCTTTTTAAACCCCATCTCCTCAAATTTATCTGCGACAAAGGGAATGAAAATGTCATGAATCATCACCCGGTCAGCTTTTACGGTAACAATGTCACCCGGCTTTACATTGTCCGCACCTGTATTATGCCTGATTATTTTCTCAATGATTGTACTTCCCATTGCCCCCTCCTTAATCCAGTCCGTTCCGTTTTCTCATGGCCTTCACCAGTCCACCTGCACTTATAATGTCCACCAGATTCTGTGGCAGGGAGGCGATCTGGTAGAATCTGCCCCTATATTCCACATGCTTATTTACCGTAACTTCGATGGTATCGCCTTCTTTTATATCATGATATAAATCCGGCTGTTCGATAAGAAGCAGCCCATTATTGATGGAATTGCGGAAAAATATTCTTGCAAAAGATTTTGCAATTACGCATTTGATCCCAAGAGCCTTGATGATCTCCGGAGCCTGCTCTCTGGATGATCCGCATCCAAAATTTTTTCCTGCAACAATCACATCCCCTTTACTGATCTGTCCGGCCAGTTCCGGACGGAGAGGGCTAAAACCGTATTGCTTCATCTCTTCTATGGTTTTCAGTGCCAGATATTCTGTAGGAATAATAATGTCCGTATCGATATCATCACCCAGAACCCAGACCTTCCCTGTAAATGTCTCCATGTTCATATCCCCTTCTGTTAAGCAAGTGTAATCTCTCCGGCAATCGCTGATGCCGTCACAGTGGCAGCAGAACCTAAATATACTTTGGAGCTCGGATGCCCTGCCCTGCCTTTGAAATTACGGGTTCCTGTACTGATCAGCACTTCATTTTCCCCGATTACTCCCTGGCAGCTTCCCCAGCAGACACTGCAGTTCGGATTCATTACGATGGCACCCGCTTCCATAAATATATCAATCAGCCCTTCCGCTAATGCCTGCTTATATACCTCCAGGCTCGCCGGAACTACTAAAAACCGTACACTGTCTGCCACCTTTTTCCCCTTGATGATCCCCGCACCCACTCTCAGTTCTTCTATTCGCCCATTGTTGCAGGATCCTAAAAATGCTTCATCTATTTTTACTCCGCAAACCTCTTTTGCAGGAACCACATCATCTACAAAATCCGGACGGGCAACCACAGGTTTTATCGCCGACAAATCAATGGTATATTCCCTTGCGTAGACTGCGTCCGGATCACTTTTATATACTGCTTTCGGTTTTCTTCCCCGTTCTTCCAGATACGCCAGCGCAATATCATCTGCTTCAAAAATACCTGTTTTAGCTCCTGCCTCAACGGATAAGTTGCATAAAACCATACGGTCATTGACACTCAGCGTCTTTGCACCTTCACCGCTAAATTCCATCACCTGATAGTTGCACCCGTTCGCTCCGATTTGTCCGATCATTGTAAGCATTAAATCTCTGGGATAGACTCCATCAGGCAGCTTTCCCACCAGATTGAATTTCACTGATTCCGGAACCAGCACCCAGGATGTGCCAGTTACCATACCGTATAGAAAATCCGTACAGCCCACTCCTGTTCCAAAGGCTCCTAAGGCACCATATGTACAGGTATGGCTGTCTGCACCAAAAATCAGTTCACCGGGGCAGACGTAATTTTCCATCATAATCTGATGACATACACCCTTTCCTTCCCAGAAGTCAATCTGATGCTCTCTGGCAAAATCCCGCATCTTCTTCTGTGCTGCAGCCGTCTTTGGATTGTCTGCAGGCACATTATGATCTACAATAAAGACCAGTTTTCCGGGATCTGCAATGCGGGGATTCGTCAGTTTATTATGATACATATCAACCGTTAAGTGAGTGGTCCCGTCATTGCTCATCAGGCGGTCTAAATGAACCGTATGAATATCTCCCGGTTTTACATGGTCCACACCGGCAGCAGCCGCTATCACTTTCTCTGCAATTGTCATTCCCATGCCTTAATCCTCCTTATTTAGAGATGCAATCAGACCACCCTGATTTAAAATATTCTGCATATATTCAGGAAGCTTTGTACAGGAATACGCTTTATCGTTGGCCCTGACAATTCCCTCTGATAAGAAAAGCTCCATCTTATCCCCTGTATTTACTTCATCGGGAAGCTCTTTGCATACAATAACCGGAAGTCCGATATTGATTGCATTTCGAAAGAATATTCTGGCAAATGATTTTGCGATCACCGCTTTTACGCCCAATGCTTTTAAAACACCCGGAGCCTGCTCTCTCGATGAACCGCAGCCAAAATTCTCCCCGCCTACCACGTAATCTCCTGGTTTAACTTTGTTCGGAAACTCGGGATCCAGAGATTCAAATGTATGTACTTTCATTTCTTCAAGATCAGGCAATAAAAGATACTGGGATCCTATAATCTGATCAGTATCCAGATCATTATGAAATTTAAAAATTGCTCCTGACGGCATAAGGCTTCCTCCTGTTCCTAAGTAATACCTGTTGTTTTGTTTATTTTACCACAGCCTTTAATATAATAATAATACATGATAAGAATATTTAATATAACATAAGATTATACTATTTCTGATTCATACGCCATTGTAAATCTGGTCCATTTAGTATATCATATTTTTTATACCATTAACGATCAGGAGGATATTATATGTACAGCTTTAATAACGATTACAGCGAAGGCGCTCACCCAAAGATCCTGGAAGCAATTACCCGGACCAATCTGGTTCAGAATGGCGGTTACGGAATGGACGAACACTGCAACCGTGCCCGGGAAATAATCCGGCAGGAAATCGGGAGAGAAGACGCCGATGTTCATTTCATAGTCGGCGGTACCCAGACCAATCTGATTACCATCGGAACTGCTCTGCGGCCGTGGCAGGCAGTAATCTGTGTCGTTCAGGGGCATATTAATGTCCATGAAACCGGTGCCATTGAAGCTACCGGTCATAAAGTTCTGACTATGCCGGGAAAAGACGGAAAGCTGACTCCTGATGATATTATCCAGGCGTTAGATTATCATACCGATGAGCATATGGTTCAGCCCAAAATGGTTTATATCTCCAACTCTACAGAAACCGGAACCCAATATACCAAAGCGGAACTGGAATCACTTCACCATTTGTGCCGTGAGAAGGAGCTTTATCTGTTTTTAGATGGAGCCCGCCTCGGCTCTGCACTAACCAGTCCGGTGAATGACCTGGCAATGAAAGATATCGCAGCACTTACGGATGTTTTCTACATTGGCGGAACAAAAGCCGGTGCACTCTTTGGAGAAGCACTGGTTATCAGTCACCCGGAATTAAAACCGGATTTCCGCTTCATGGTAAAACAGCGGGGCGCTCTGCTGGCAAAAGGCTGGCTCCTTGGCATTCAGTTTGAAGAGCTGTTTACAGACGGCCTCTACTATGAACTGGCCTCTCATTCCAATGATATGGCTAAGATTTTAAGAGAAGGAATCAAAGACTGCGGTTACTCATTTGCCTCTCCTGCTTTTACAAACCAGCTGTTTCCTATATTTCCTGAGGCTGTGATCAAAACGCTTCAGAAGGATTTTGTATTCTCTATACAAGAAAAGGGAGAGGAGCGCTCCGTCATTCGTCTGGTCACCTCCTGGGCTACCAGCAAAGAGGAGTGCGGACATTTTCTGAGTGTACTGAAAACCTGTTCCATATAGTGAAACAGCCCTTAAGATACAGGCAGTTTTTTCTGCCGTCTCTTAAGGGCTGTTAGTTTCTAATTTAATGCTTGAATGGCTTCTATCAGCTGATTATCTTCTTCATGCTCTATCTTTATCTTCGATTTCAACTCTTCTTTTAACTCTACCATAACATCGGGCTGGAGTCCCTTGCCATGTAGATCAAAGCCGCTGGGGGTATAATAATGGGCAACCGTCATCTTAATTGCCGTTCCCTTATCTAACGGGAATAAGGTCTGAACAATTCCCTTACCAAACGTTTTCGTTCCAACCAGCTTTGCTCTGTCATATGCTTTCAGCGCGCCGGAGAAAACTTCAGAAGCACTTGCAGACTGCCCATTGACCAGAACCGCCATTGGAAGATCTACCTCATGACCGTCAGAAGCATAATACTGGTCACCTTTTCCATTCCTATCCGCCATATATACAAGAAGTGTTTTATTTTTCTTGGTTCTGACAAGATTAGGATCTCCTTCAATAACCAGATCATCAGGAAGAATGTAATCCAGCATGGATACCACTGCATCCACAACCCCTCCCGGGTTATTCCTTAAATCAACCACCAGCTTCTTCATTCCCTTTTTTTCCAGATCATCAATAGCACCTTTAAACTGCTCCGAGGTCACTGTATCAAACTGGCTTACTGAGATATATCCGATATTGTCAGCCAGCATTTCATATTCCACTGTGGGAACTGTAATCTGGCGGCGTTCCATAGTCATATCAATATAATCACCCGCATCCTTACGAAGAACGGTGATGGTAACCGGCGTTCCTTCTTCCCCTTTGATGTAGTCTTTTACTACCAGCTCCAAATCCACTCCGGTCACTTCTTTGGTTCCGACCTTATACAGGATATCGCCGGGTAGGATTCCTGCTTCAGCCCCGGGAGTTCCTTCAAATACCTTACTCACAGTAATCACTCCGGTTGAGGCATTCTGACTCACCATCACTCCTATTCCGCAATATTCTCCTGACGTATCTTCCATCAGCTTTTCGTACTCAGCTGCAGTATAATAAACGGTATATGGATCCTCCAGACCATAGAGCATTCCTTTATAGATCCAGTCTTCCACTTTGCTGTTATCTTCATCAAAGAGATAATACTTGTCAATGACACTCTGAATCGTCTGGATTTTTGCTGCAATCCGGTTTAAATCCAGATTGCCGTCCTGATTCTCTGCCTGAACAGATTCTGCTGTCTGTCCTTTTCCATCAATTGCAGTTCTTCCAATTAAAAAAATACCTAATGACATGCCAACGATTATAAGACCTGCCAATGTGGTAAGAAGCGCCCCGACCAGGGCACCTTTCCAAAATTTATTCTTACTTTCCACTGTCATTCTCCTATCTAGCTCATTATGGGCTTACGTATTTCACTGGATTTACATAACTTCCATTCACTCTGATCCCAAAGTGGAGATGCGGTCCCGTGGAATATCCGGTAGAACCCACTTTTCCTATTAACTGTCCCTGCGATACTTCCTGCCCCGCTGAAACCAGGAGTTGGGAACAGTGCATATAAACAGTATAAACTCCTCCGCCGTGATGAATCATAATATAATTGCCGGCAGAATAACTGTATGTAGAAATCGTTACTGTCCCGGAAGCAGCAGCTAAAACATCGTTACCAGATGAAGCTCCGATATCAATGCCCTGATGATTGGAAGAGGCTCCTTCGGTTGGAGAATCCCTGTCCCCAAAGGAAGAGGTGATTCTTGCAGAAGATGGACAGGGCCATATAAACTTAATATTCCCGATTGCCACCGTATTATACGTTTTCCCGGCCTTCTGCGCCGCTTTGCGTGCTTCTTCTTCCTGTTTGCGTATCAGAGCTTCCATCTCTTTGATCCGCTGTTCCTGCGCCGCTAAATCTTTTTCCAGTTCAGATAGATTTTCCTGATTCTTAGATATCCGGTTCTGGTAGGAGGCTAGTTCCTGATTCTTAGCCTGTAAAAGAGCCTCAGCCTCCTGCTTTTTTTCTCTGGCAGCAGTCTGATATCCCAGCAGCTTTTCATACTCTGCATTTAGAAGCACCTTTCTTTGACTGACTTCTTCTTTGGTTCTTTTATAGTCCTCCAGCATTCTTCTATCATATGCAGCAATACTTCTAATGTATTCCGCCCGGTTAAAAAGCTGGGTGAGATCGGCGGACCTAAACAGCAAGTCCAGATAGCTCGTCTCACCCTTCTCATACATATATTGAATTCTCAGTTTCATATTCCGGTACTGATGTTCCTGTGCTTCACTGGCAGCTTCTAAGTCGGCTTTTGCTGCTTTAATCTGCTCTTCTTTGGCTGAGATCTGGGAAGTCAGCGCTGTCAGCTGCTTATCATAATCAGCCAGTTTGTCATCTAAGCCTTTGACATAAACGGAAGCATCCGATTTTAAACCTTCCAGCTCTTTTAAGGCTCTTTCCACTTCCTTTTTCTCATCTTCTATGGTATTGGCCTTTTTCTTTGCATCATTTACCTCATTCTTTGTACCATAGGAGGGAAATATACATGATACGGCCATAAAAAGACCGATTCCCACAGCAAGCAGCCTTTTTCCGTGCTTCATGGGCTTCTCCCCTTACACCTTTAAATGTTTGCGGATTGTAAAGAAACTGACAAAAAATCCGATTCCAAGCCCCAGCGACATAGCCGTTGCCGCCATATAAGGAAAAATGACATCAACAGGCAGGAACTGAAATAACCCGGATAATATGCTGAATTTTGTCACTACATATTGTACTGCAGAACGATACAGAAAATAAATAGCAATCAGGGGAATTGAGGCCCCTACCAGACCGATGATCACTCCCTCCACTACAAACGGAGCTCTTATCATATAATTGGTGGCACCAATCAGCTTCATGATCTGGTTCTCATTCTTCCGGAACGCGGCTGCTACGGATATCGTATTGCTAATTAAGAATATGGCAACTGCCAGGAGTACACCGATGATGAGCATGGAGAGGATTCCTATCACTTTGTTTAAGCTGTTCATTCCCTCCGCTGCTGTTTTGGAATAATTGACTTTTCTTACTCCTTCTATTCCATCTAACCAGGTAACAATTTCATCCTGTTTGGTTAAATCATTTAAAAATATCGTATAGGAGGAAGAGTTGGCCAGAGGATTGTCCTCTTCAAATCCTTCTGCAAGATCCTGCAAATCACCGAAGTATTCTTTCTTTGCTTCCGCCCATGCCTCTTCAGCAGAAGTGAATTTTACTTCCTTAACTTCTTTTCTTGACTTGATCTCATTTCCTATCTGGGTGATTTTATTTTTATCAAGCCCCTCGTCAAAAAATACAGTGATTCCAACTGTGCTCTCTGTATTTTTAACTACATACTGAACATTAACCACGATGGAGAAGAACAGACAGAAAAGAAAAATGCATGCGGATACGGTAGCGATCGATGCCAGTGAAAATAATATATTTTTGCAGATGTTTATTACACCTTGTTTCAGACAATACCAAAATGTACTAATTCTCATATGTATAACCGCCTTTTTTCTCATCGCTTATGATGGTTCCGCGATCCATCATAATTACCCGCTTCTTCATACGGTCTACTATCTCCTGGCTGTGAGTAACAACAATCACAGTAGTACCCTGTTTGTTGACCTCCTCTAATAACTTCATAATCTCCATGGAGTTGTGTCCGTCTAAGTTTCCTGTTGGCTCGTCTGCCAATAGTATCTCGGGTCTGTTAATGAGCGCTCTGGCTATCGCGACCCTCTGCTGCTCTCCGCCGGAAAGCTGCTGCGGGAAAAATTTATACTTGGAAGACAGCCCAACCATCTTTAACATGGCAGGTACTGACTCTTTTATGCTTCTTGTGGAGGCTCCGATGACCCGCTGGGCAAACGCCACGTTTTCATATACATTCCGGTCTTTTAAAAGCCGGAAGTCCTGAAAAACCATGCCAAGCTTCCGGCGGTATCTGGGAATAAAACGCCTTGGCATCTTGCCTAAATTTACATCGTTTACAATTATCTTACCAGAGGTGGGCTCCACTTCTTTTAATAACATTTTCAGCAAAGTGGATTTTCCTGAGCCGCTTCTGCCGATGATGAAAACAAATTCACCGTCCGCCACAGTCATGTTGATGTTACGCAGTGCCTTGTTTCCCGCCTCGTATGTTTTACTTACGTTCCATAATTCAATCATTTTTGTCCTCTGAGTAATTTAACATAGCGTGTTTTTCTTTTACAAATGGGTGAAAATGCGAAACCGCAAATTCATAGAAAACGCGAATACATAGAAACGCGACTCCGCAGTGTAACCTCGATTACGCTTCGCTTCATCTCGGTTTACGGGCTTCGCCCTATGAAAAGAGTCAGCAATACAGATGCTTTTGTGCAAGCACAACGTACTGGTCTCTTTCCGCGACTCCGCAGTGTAACCTCGATTACGCTTCGCTTCATCTCGGTTTACGGGCTTCGCCCTATGAAAAGAGTCAG
>NZ_OAOF01000037.1 GCF_900205965.1 Lacrimispora amygdalina | reverse complement strand
GAGTTTAGTGCGAGGCATATCAAAACACTTAGCGAGGTATTATCGAGCTTAGTATTTTGATTAAGAGGAAAGAACGGATGAAAGATATATAACAATGTGTGGTTTTGAGGGTATATGCCCAATCAAAGAATAGATCATAAGCGCGAGTGGCTCAGTTGGTGGAGTACGACCTTGCCAAGGTCGGGGTCGCGGGTTCGAGTCCCGTCTCGCGCTTTAGTGTTTATAAGGATTTTCGATTATCGAGGATTCTTTTTTTTATTTGTATAAGTAAATCTACTTAAAGTTTTAGGTAATAAGTATCGTCTTAAATTTCTAATTAGCAATTCTTACATTATCATAAATAAAAACTCCACTAATTGTTTAAGATTTATTTTTTTCTGACCACTATGTGATAAATTATAATAAATACGTGAACTATTATTGATTTACTCAATATTATATATTAAAAGTAATATATATATAAAATAAATAAGGAGTAATTATTAGATGGAACTAAATGTATTCGCCGCTAATTATCCTGAATTATATGCGATTTTAGATGAAACAGTAAGATCTACTATTGTGGCGAACAATATGACCGGAGAAGAGTCCCTCAGGGATTGGGATAATATGATTGATAATTTTGTTAATGATTTCGAGTGCGAGGATTATTGCGGGCAGGATAAGGAAGAGATTTTATCTCAGCAGATACCATTTGGCGGTTATGGAGACTGGGATGGCAGAGACAGGGACAGATATAGAGATAGGTACAGGTACAGAGATCGACGCCGGCGCCGGCGTTTTCGTGATAATAATTTAAGAGATATTATCAGACTTCTGTTTTTAAGACAATTATTTGACCGGGACCGTTACTAAACTCTACTCTAAGAGCTGCTCACAACTTTAATGTATGCAGCATATATACGGTTTTCTGGCAAAAAAGGGGTAGCCATTGGGCTTACCCTATTTTTGCTTGTAATCCGTATTGGGCTGTACATTTACCAGAAGTCTTTTGTCAAAGTAAGACTCTGGTCTTTTTGTTTCATGTATATAATATGGACTAAATAAGGAAATAAGGTGTACATAGATTTCAGAATGTGATAAAATGCGGATGGATATGTATCAAAGTAAGAAGACAGAATATTCTACAGAAATAGTGGGAGTATAAAGAGGAGTTAAGAGGATTGCCTAACGGAAGATAAGGAGGGTGTATGTTGAATCGTGCAATTACCATAAGCAGAGAGTTTGGAAGCGGCGGAAGGGAACTGGGCATGAGGCTGTCAAAGAAACTTGAGATTCCGTTTTACGACAAAGAATTAATTTCTTTAACTGCACAGGAAACTAATTTATCTGAAACAGAGTTACTTAGTTATTATGAGAGTATTCCCGTAACAGAGCAGTCATTGGAACCAACCATATATACTTCATTTTCTCCCCTGTATGAAGTCCCCATATCTGATCAGGTGTTTCTGGCCCAGTCCAGGGTGGTTAAATATCTGGCAGAACAGGGACCCTGTATTATTGTAGGAAGGTGTGCAGACCGTGTTCTTGAAGAAAGCATTAATCTGTTTGTATATGCTGAAATCGAGAACCGGGTCAAAAGAATATCTTCTTTTTATAAAGATATGGATCCA
Organism: Lacrimispora amygdalina; assembly: GCF_900205965.1. Classification (GTDB taxonomy): domain Bacteria; phylum Bacillota; class Clostridia; order Lachnospirales; family Lachnospiraceae; genus Lacrimispora; species Lacrimispora amygdalina_A. The sequence continues at coordinate 21,757 of NZ_OAOF01000037.1, read as the reverse complement.
GGTATAATAGAGAATGAAATACGGGAAACGGACAGGAAAAGGAAAGATTATTACCAGTATTATACAGGATGTGAATGGGGAAAGGCGCAGAATTACCATCTTTGTCTGAATAGTGGCTTTGCAGGTGTAAGTGCCTGCCTTCAGGCTGTTTTAAGCTATTTAGAACATTGTATCTGATTATAGTTTTAAAGGAGAAAGAATTGTGAGTACAAAGATAAGTAAAATGAAACGATGTTTTTTTGGAGCACTGATGGCCCTGATGCTTGCTGCAATGACTGGAATATCCGGTTATGCTGCGGATATAACAGGGCCGGGAGCAGATCTTAGAAATGCTCCCTCTGTGAATGGAGTTTCCATCTATGTCAGCAAGCGGATGAAAACCCTGTCTTTAAAGCAGAACGGAGTTTTAATTGGGGAATATCCGGTTTCAATCGGTGCATCGTCTTCTGATGGAAATAAAAAAGTGGAAGGTGATATGAGAACTCCCAGCGGCCAGTTTTATGTTTGTACCAGAAACGATAAGAGCGTGGCTTATCTGGCACTTGGGCTTTCTTATCCCGGGATAGAAGATGCTAAGCGTGGATTTGACGAAGGGATCATCACCCAGGAGCAACGGGATCAGATCATAGATGCCAATCTAAATGGGAAACAGCCGCCGTGGGAAACGGCTCTGGGCGGAGCCATTGAGATTCATGGCTGCAGAGTTCCTGACGGAACGACGCATGGATGTGTGGCGGTTGATAACGCGGTAATGGATGTGTTATGGAGCTACTGCAATCTGGGAGTTCCGGTGACAATTGGACCATAAAAGGAAGTCTCCAAATCCGGTATATGCCGTTTTTGGGGACTTTTTTTAATGCCTGTCCTTGTAATATAGGGACCTTTGTACTATAATAACTAATTATACTTCAATAGAAAAAGACAGAGGTGGGAATGTCCATGCAATTTGCAAAAAGAATGAATCATTTTGGAGAAGGTATCTTTTCTAAGCTTCTGGAGATGAAACGCCGGAAAGAAGAGAGAGGGGAGCTGGTAATTGATTTAAGCGTGGGAGCACCAAACATTCCGCCTGCAAAACATATTACAGATGCTCTTTGTGAAGCGGCTTCAGATCCGAAAAATTATATTTATGCCATCAATGATCAGAAAGAGTTATTAGAAGCAGTTGCTGTATGGTATGAGAGACGATATGGAGTGAAGCTTAATCCGGCATCAGAAATCAGTTCACTTCTTGGTTCACAGGAGGGACTGGCGCATATCGCGCTGTCTATTGTTGATGAAGGAGACGTCGTGCTTGTTCCGGATCCATGTTATCCGGTGTTTGCAGACGGTCCCTTACTGGCCGGAGCCAGTCTTTTTTACATGCCCCAGAGAAAAGAAAAGGATTATCTGATTGATTTTTTAGAAATTCCGGAAGATGTGGCTGTAAAAGCTAAGTTTATGATCGTATCCTATCCCAACAATCCTACCACGGCCATGGCACCGGACTGTTTTTATGAGAAATTAATTGCATTTGCAAAAAAATATAATATTTTGGTTTTACATGACAATGCTTATAGTGAATTAGTCTTTGACCAGCGTCATTGCAGGAGCTTCTTAAGCTTTCCAGGTGCAAAAGAGGTTGGCGTGGAATTTAACTCTCTTTCCAAAACTTATGGATTAGCAGGAGCAAGAATTGGTTTTTGCCTGGGAAATCAGGAAGTGGTGGAAAAAATAAAAACTCTGAAATCCAATATGGATTACGGCATGTTTCTACCTGTTCAGAAAGCGGCAATTACAGCGATTACAGGAGATCAGTCCTGTGTTGAAACAACCAGAAAGGCTTATGAAAAGCGCAGAGATGCCTTGTGCGATCACATGACCCGGATCGGATGGAAGATGGAGAAACCTCAGGCTACCATGTTTGTCTGGGCAGAGATTCCGGAGAATTTCAGAGATTCAGAGACCTTCTGCAGTGAGCTTCTTAATAAGGCGGGAGTTCTGGTAACGCCTGGAAGCGCATTCGGTCCGTCGGGAGAAGGGTATGTAAGACTGGCATTGGTTCAGGACGAGTCAGTCCTGGTTCAGGCTGCAAACCAGGTGGACCAGAGCGGAATCTTGAGGTGACACGTATGAAAAAAAGATTGATTTGGACTGTGGCAGCAGTTTTATATATTCTGTTTATTTACTCCAATTCTCTTAAGACAGCTGATCTTTCATCAGCAGACAGCGGACATGTTCTGGAGCTGGTAAAAAATCTGTTTACTTCTGCCGGGATGGAGAACAGATGGCTGACAGAACATATAATCCGGAAAGCAGGGCATTTTACAGAATATACTCTGTTAGGAATGATTTTGTATCAGTGTGTGAAATTATATGATTTTGATATGGAGAAGCGCTTGTTTATTCATGAAGCGGCAGGTTTTCTGATTCCTTTTATTGATGAAACAATCCAGCTGTTTGTATCAGGCAGATCAGGACAGATTTCTGATGTGTGGCTGGATTTCTCAGGAGTGGCAGCCGGAACCATGATTGCAGCACTCCTGTTTTTTATATACGCAAAAGAATGGAGTAAAATATGAAGAATTACCGTATTATAGTTGAATATGACGGAAGCCGCTATGATGGGTGGCAGAAGCAGGGAAATACAGATCACACCATACAGGGAAAGATTGAACACGTTCTGGAGCGGATGACAGGAAATCCCATTGAAGTACATGGATCTGGCAGAACAGATGCAGGAGTTCATGCTGTGAATCAGGTGGCTAACTTCCATATAGATACAGATAAGAAGGAACCGGAATTATTAGTATATTTAAACCATTATCTTCCTGAGGACATCAGGGTGAAGACAGTGGATCAGGTGCCGGAACGGTTTCACAGCCGTTTGAATGCGGTGGAAAAGACATATCTTTACCGCATTGAGATGGGGGAGAAGAGTCAGGTATTTGAACGGAAATATATCTATGGGCTTCACAAAAATCTGGATGTAGAGGCAATGCAGCGGGCAGCTGCCTTTCTTTGCGGAGAGCATGATTTTAAGAGCTTCTGCTCCAACAGGAAAATGAAAAAATCAACGGTACGGGTTTTGAAAAACATTGAATTTCTAAAAGAGGACAGCAGACTTTCCATCCGCTTTACCGGGAATGGATTTCTCTATAACATGGTCAGAATTTTAATGGGTACCTTAATTGAAGTCGGACTGAAAGAACGCAGTCCGGAGGAAATGACTGGAATACTGCATGCGCTGGATCGGAAAGAGGCAGGCTATACAGTACCTCCGGAAGGCCTTTTTCTGGAAAGTGTCAGTTATAAATGAAATGATCAATGAAATCAGGAAAGGAGAAATATGACTGATTTTTTGGTTCGAACGTTTGTGAAGGATTATAAAAATACAGAGGATTCACATGTCCGGACCCGCTATGGGCTGATGGCAAGTGTGGTGGGAATCTTCTGTAATATTCTTCTGTTTGGTGCAAAGCTGTTAATGGGACTTTTTATTAACAGTATTTCAGTTATGGCAGATGCATTTAATAACTTATCGGATGCAGCCTCTTCGATTGTCGGATTTGTCGGTGTGAAAATGGCAGACAAACCAGCAGATGAAGAACACCCTTTTGGGCATGGCAGAGTGGAATATATTGCAGCGTTTATCGTTGCATTTATTGTCATACAGGTAGGTTTTACTCTTTTTAAAACGTCGGTAGATAAAATTCTTCATCCGGAGGAGATGTCTTTTCATGCCATATCTGTTTTTATCCTTTTGTTGTCTGTACTGGTGAAATTGTGGTTGGCATTATTTAACCGGAAACTTGGAAACCGGATACAGTCAGCAGTTATGAAGGCAACAGCAGCAGATTCTTTGGGAGATGTTATTACAACCTCCTCAACTATTGTATCTGTTGTTATTTATGGTATCCTGGGCCTGAATATCGATGGAATTGTAGGCGTGGTCGTTTCTGTGATAGTAATGTGGGCTGGTATCAGAATTGCCAAGGATACTCTTACGCCATTAATCGGAGAGCCCATTGATCCAAAGCTGTATCACGATATCACTGCGTTTGTGGAAGGGTATGACGGTATCATAGGAAGCCATGACTTAATTGTCCATAATTACGGACCCACCAGAAGTATGGCCTCCATTCATGCGGAGGTTCCCAATGATGTGAATGTGGAGGTATCCCATGAGATCATTGACCGGATAGAACGGGAAGCACTGAAGAAATTCGGGATATTCCTTGTTATTCATATGGATCCGGTGGAAACCAGGGATTCTAAAGTGAGGGAATTTGGAAGTATGGTGGAAAATGTAATTCAGAAAACAGATGACAGAGTAACCTTTCATGATTTCAGAATGATTGAAGGAACGGATCAGATTAATCTGATCTTTGATCTGGTGGTTCCCAGGGAGTATGACCGTAAAAAAAGGGAATGGCTGAAGGAAGAGATTACAAAACAGGTAACTGAGATAGATAAACGATGCTGTCTGGTCATAACCGCAGAAAGCGGTTTTGGTGTGGAAAAATAAGGAAATAAAAAATTTCCAATTTATGCAATAAGATGACAGAAATCAGCATTAACCTAATAGAAAGGAAATCGGATCCATGCTGTTTATGGGATTGATGAGCTTTGGCGGAGTTGAAGATTACAGCCAGTTGAGCGACGAAGCACTTCTAAAAAAAGTGGCAGAGGGCGACCAGGAGGCTTTTCAACGTTTATATCAGAATACAGACCGCACAATGTACAGTTTTATTCTGTCCATTATCAAGCACCCACAGGATGCGGAGGAGATCATGCAGGAAGTTTATTTAAAGATCTGGACTTCTGCAAAGAGCTACAAATCCCAGGGGAAACCTTTGGCGTGGATGTTTACCATAGCACGGAACTTATGCTATATGAGATTCCGGGAGCAGAAGCATGACTCGGATATTACCCTGGAAGATTTATCTGGAACGGAGACCGGTGAGGTCTGTTCAGAGATAGAGATGGCAGCTGATAAGATGGTATTGCTTGCTGCCTTGTCAATATTAAAGGAAGAGGAGAGGGAGGTAGTTCTCCTTCATACCTCCGCTGGAATGAAACACAGAGAAATTGCGGCCAGTTTAAAGATTCCTCTGGCAACTGCTCTGTCCCGCTATAACCGGGCTATGAAAAAACTGGAAAATTATTTAAGAGAGGAGTAGGCTTTGATATGGCTGGAGATAAACACAGACAATTAAATAGACAACAGATCGAAGCCTCCTTAAAATCTGCTACTGATGATCTGATTCCCAATGTCCTTGACCGGATTGACTTGAATACACCACAGATTATGGAGAATGGAAATTCCAGACCTTCTATCTTTAAAAGGCAGAGGGTGATTGCAGGACTGATTGCAGCCTGCTTTTGCATGATTATGCTTGCAGGAGGAACCTACAGCTTCCAGAACAGCAGAGTGGATTCAGTCATAGGAATTGATGTGAATCCAAGTGTTGAACTCTCTGTGAATAAAAAAAACCGGGTGCTGAAAGCAGAGGCTGTTAATGCGGACGGGAAGACAATTCTTAAGGATATGGATCTGGAGGGCATTGATTTAAATGTTGCTGTTAATGCCATCATTGGATCGCTGGTAACCCATGGCTTTCTTGATGATCTTGATAATGCAATTCTGGTAACCGTATCGAATGACAGTATTAAAAAGGCAACAAACTTAAGATCTGCAGTGGTCAGTGATATCAGAACAACTCTGGAGGAGAAACGGTTAAAAGCTGTGGTGTATGACCAGCAGGTAATCGAGGAAGATGATGTAAAACAGCTGGCCCGGCAATATGATATATCTTATGGAAAAGCTTATTTCTTAAAAGAATTAATCGCCCAGAATTCTTCACTTTCCATGAATGATATGGAAGAACTGGCACCCCTTACCATGGAGGAGATTGCAAAGGTAATTACAGAAAGATCCTATGCGGTAGGAGCGAAAACAGAGGTTTCAGAAGATACGAAAAGTGAAACCCAGACCAGTATTCAGACCACTGAGGAGACAACAACCAGGCTGGAGACAGAATCTGTAACTGAAACAACTCCGGAAACAACCACAGCAGAGGCAACCAGTCAGGTTCCTGTGCAGACACCTGCTACGCAGCCGGCTACATCTGCGGAAACTACAGCTGTACCACCCACTACGGAAGACGTGGTTACATCACAGAAAATAAAGATTGATTATGTGGACTATGAGAACGGCCTTATCATGGTTCACTTTATAACCAAAGTCAAATGGAAAAATCCTACAGTTTCGGTAAAGGATGGGGATGGCACAACGTATTCTTCAAAAATCGGTGATACGGATTCTGATTATTGTGAGATCAATGTATCCGGATTAGAGGGGGGCGTGGAATACACCTTTGTACTCGGCGGGATATCACCGAAATCAGGAAGGCAGACGACTGTAAAGGGAGTTTTTGAAACGCCGGTAATCGGTGACGGGGAAGCAGACGATACGGAGCCTGCGGAAACAGAGCCTGCAGAGACAGATCCAACACAGGCGAATCCAACAGAAACAAAACCTGTGGAGACTACAACTCAGAAAGAGGCAGAAACAGATACAGCCAAAGCTGAGGAAAAGACTACAGAAGCAGTTAATCAGGAAGGGAATTCAGCACATTGAAGCCCTTCCTGGCTCGTTTAATTTTTGGAAATAAAATGTAAATTTATGCTTGACCAAAGTGGAAAGCTATAGTATAATACACTCGTTGCACTGATGGGCTATCGCCAAATGGTAAGGCAACGGACTCTGACTCCGTCATTTCAAGGTTCGAATCCTTGTAGCCCAGTGAAGAGAAAAGAAGAAAAGATACTCTGATTGGAAGATGCAGGAAACTGTGTTTATCGGTCAGAGTATTTTTGTTTATATAAACAGGCGTTGGTCTGCAAAAGCAAATCAACGCCTGTTATTTTTGGTTCCGATATTATTATTTATTCGTTTAGTGCTTCAATCAGAGCGATCAAAGTGAGTGATTGTCCATAAGCCATAGGACGGATCATTATATTCTTATAATGGTCTGCATGATATCCCATACCGGTTCCTGCGGAAACACGCAGGACGGTTCCGTCTTCATCTATATTTTTACAGATTCCGTCCACGGCCCGGGCTGCGCAGTCAGAATATGTTTCGTCCAGAATTCCCATTTTAATTCCCTTTAATATACCTCCGGCAATGGCTGCTGATCCGGATACTTCTTCATAACTTTCCGGATCAGTGAGAACGGTATGCCACAGACCAGAAGGTGCCTGTAACTCTTTTAAGGCGTTTACCTGTGCCTTGTAAACATCTGTCAGATAAGTGGTTAATCCAGGATCCAGTGTGTTGTCAAATGACTCTAGTAATTCTAAAATACCATAAGTAAACCAGGAATTACCTCTGCACCAGAAGATTCCTCCAAAATTACTATTAAGCTGAAAACTCCAGCCATGATAAAACAATCCGGTATGCTTGTCATATAGATATTTGATATGAAGCAATACCTGATGAAGAGTCTCGCTGATCCACTCCTGATTCTTAAAACGATGGCCCATTTTATTTAAAAATAAAACTGCCATAAATAAAGTATCAATCCACATTTCTCCTTCATTTAGCAGGACGCTGTCGCGGTTTCCGATTGCTGTTACCACGTGCTGGAAGCCACCTTCCTTTGTTTTGGGCAATTCCGTCATTAGCCAGCGCGCATGATCCAGACAAAGTTTTTCGTAGTCTGGATTGTCTAACGTATCAAGCAGCTCGGCCAGAACAAGATAGGGTGCTGTAGTGTTTATATTTTTGCTGGGGAGTCCTTTCTTAAAATTGTTTTGAAACCACTGGCTAAAAAATTCTGTGTAACGGTCATCTTTATAAAATCTCTGAAGTTTTAAAAGACCATAGAGACCCACTCCCTGGGGCCAGTCCCATTCTTCAATTCCAAAGTCTCTGGCTATGATTCCGCGGCTTGCTTCCTCCTTTCCGACGGAACGGTCATTTTCATAATCTCCGCCTCCCAGGTTCATCAATTTGTCCATCACAAGATGAATTTTCGGAAGTAATTCCTTGTTTGTCATGTCATTCTCCTCCATTTAATTTTTTAGCGTATGCGCTTGGTGTCATCCCCGTGCTTTTTTTGAATATCTGACTGAAATACTGGGGATTATTTCCACATCCTACCTGCTGCGCAACCCATTGAATTTGTTCTGTATGGCCTTCTGCTAATAATTGCTTGGCTTTTTGAATGCGCAGGGCAGTGATGTAGTTTGAAAATTTTTGTTTTGTTTCCTTACTGAACCGCTTGCTGACATAATCGACATTCATAAAAAGATGATTTTCAGCAATGCATTTTAATGTAAGATTTGGATCGCCCAGATGATCTTCTACATAGTGTATAATCTTATCGATAAAAGGGCTGTAACGCTGAGATCGGGTGGAGGATTTCTTTAGGATTTCATTCAGCTTCTTACAGAGCATATAGCGGATCTGTCCATACTCAGTCTGCTGGTTTAGATCCATTAAATACTCTGTAGTATCTACCGACGACAGATAGCTGGTTTCCGTTGCCAGTTTTATTAAAATTCGTGAACAGGCCTGTTTTAAGAAATCCGTATTGCTGATATCGTTTAATGCTGCAGTCAGTTCTTCCAGGCGGGGTTTTAATTCTGTTCCATCTGTTTCAATCAGACTTGCAGTCAGCTGCTCTATTTTTGTAATTAAGTTTTTATAATTGCAGGTTGGAACGGGCTCCAGTCCATTCATGTAATAGATGATTCCATAACGCCGGATCTTTGTTATCAGTACCTCCAAAAGCTGGTTGAGGCTTTGGAATGTAATCCGTTTGTAATCCAGTTGAAAGAGCAGCTCTTTTGGGGTTAAGCTTTGCATAAATACATCAAATTCTTCGTATGAGACCTGATATCTTTCAAAAAACAGAATCAGGGAGTTTTTCACATAGATGCAATATAATTCAATGCCAGGTGCGTGTTCTGCCATGTAATCATAAATGAGACTTAAGATGGAATTTAAGTATGTCTCCTCCAGATAGTGAAGGAAGCACAATTCGTACCAGGTATGATAAAAATCCATAAATCCTGAATAAGCATTCCAGGAATACTCGGCAGGGTCAGATTTAAAGATCTGCTCATTGATAATGTTCCCCATAATGCTGTGGTGGAGGTTTGCTGTCAGTGCTTTCTGACGCTCCTTTAAATCCTGAAAAGCCTGACGATGATAATACTCTTTTATTACATCCTGCATGCTCTCCACAATCTGTTCCTCGTTACAGGGTTTCAGCAGATAATGGTGAACCCGGTATTTCATTGCCTGTTTCGCATATTCAAATTCTCCAAAACCGGAGAGCAGGATAAACTGGGTATCCATATCAGCCTGATAAATCCGCTCAATCAGTTCCAATCCGGAGAGACCCGGCATTCGGATGTCGGTCATAACTATATCCGGTGATTCATCGAGAATCATGTGATAGGCTTCAATACCGTCACGGCAGGTCCCCACCAGTTCAATTCCCAGACTGTTCCAGTCGATCAGGGAAGAGATGGACTCCCGTATTACCCGTTCATCATCGGCGATGATTAATTTAAGCATTGGGATTCTCCTTTCGTATCGTCAATGTCTTCAGAGGTAAGTTTAAGTGGAAACAAAAGCTGTGCTACCGCCTGGTCGTCCTCGTTAAAGAGTGTAAGTCCATATGGATCTCCATAAGTAAGTTTCATACGCTCTGATATATTCAACAGCCCGATGCCAAAACCATGAGGATTTGTTTTCCTGCTTTTTAATTTATTTATAATGTCTTCCTCAAAGGCGGAGCTGTTATTTTTCACTGTAACAATAAGGGCGGAACCGTCTGTTTCAGCTGTTATATAAATCCGGCATTCTTCGGTATTTTCCTCCAGTCCATATCGGATTGCATTTTCCACCAATGGCTGAAGAGTCAGCTTTAATACATAATACCCTGCAAGATTTTCAGGGGCAGATATTTCGTATTCCAATCGGTCTTCATAGCGGTATTTCTGAATGGTCATATAACATTGAACCAGCTCCAGTTCTCTGCTTAACGGAACTTGTTTATTTTTCTGGTCAAGGGTGATGCGAAGAAGATTACCCAGAGATTCCGTCATGGAAGAAATATCTTTTGCACCAATTGTTTTTGCCCTCCAGTTAATGGATTCCAGGGTATTGTATAAAAAGTGGGGATTCATCTGGTTTTCCAGAGCTTTTAACTGAGCTTCTTTTATCAATATTTCTTTTAAGTAATTCGTTTTAATCAGCTGATTTACTTTATCCACCATCTGGTCAAAACAAGAGTGCAGAATTCCCAGTTCGTCCGTCCGCCTGCTGTAATCATAGGAACCTGGCAGGTTCTCTGTTTCTCCTGCTGCAAATCGTTCCATCTTTAAAAGCAGATTGTCGAAGTGCCTTGTGACTGAGTCGATCAGGGAAGAGGACATAAGGATTGCCAGTCCAATGGAAACTGCAATAATGATCACACAGATCTCAAGGCTTGTCCGGAGCGAATCCGCAATGCTGCCATAGGGAATCAGGCAGACATAATCCCAGCCATATTCCGGTATGATCCCCTTTACATAGAAAAAGCTGTTTCCATCCTGATTTACAAGTCCGTATCTGGAATGGAAATAATTATGAAACAGAGTTCGTCTGTCAGCTTTGATATGGGAGGAGTTATAGATTAAATTCTCTCTGCTGGAAAGAATATAGTGGGTATCTTCATTAAAGTGACTGGTGTCGGTGGCTGCATTAATAAGTCCGTCAATATTGATATTTACGATCAGTGTACCCAGTGAATCGAGATTTAAATATTCGGTCCGGAGTAAATGCTTGACCATAAACAGACCGTATTGACCGCTGTAATCGGTTATCCATATGGTACGTCCCCTGGCATCCTCAGCTCTTGTAACCAGATCTTCAACTACGGAGTCCGGCAGCATATTTCCTGCTGAGATATGAGTATGGATTGAATAATGGTCCTGATAAAGGCTCATATAATTAATATTGTTTTTACGAAAAGTAAAATAATATTCATTTAACGTTCCGTAAAGTGATTTATATGCTATGGAACGATCCTGCACGCTTAAGGAATCTTTTAAAGTTCCAAGTCCTTTCTGAATGTTGGTATCAGCAAGAAACATATCAGCCATTGTAGAAATATTGTCCAGGCGGTTATTTAGCTCTTTACCGGTATAGGATAAAGAGGAGGCTACAGACTGATAAAGCACCTTCTGATTGGCCTTTGTTATCAGCTGGATGCTAAATAGAGAGGCTAAGGCCAACAGGAATATGCAAAAAAATACAATGGAATGTATTTTCTTTTTTAAGGAAAGATTTCTAATAAAGTGCTTCATAAAAACCACCTTTCGGATACTGGATTAATGACAGCTAAATTATATATAAAACACTTCACCAATACAACCGGTGGAGAAAAAGAACTATTCAAATTATACACACAACACGGTTTTTTCAACCTGGAAGCCGGTTTTAATCATTTACTGGATACAGAGGGGGAAGTATAATGAAGATCATCTGATATGCAAAAAAGATGAATGGAGGAAGGTTTCATGAAGAAAAAAATTGCGTTACTAATGGCAGCTGTTATGGCAGCAGCATCACTTTCCGGATGCGGTGGCAGTGAGAAAGTTACTACGGAGGATACTACAGCAGGATCAGCAGCAGATACTACACAGGCAGTCACTGAGGGGGAAAACGGTGATGTTAAACTGACCATGAGCTGGTGGGGGAATCAGGTCAGAAATGAAAAAACCCAGGCAGCCCTGGATTTATATACCGGGCAGAATCCGGGAACAGAAATCGAAGGACAGTTCTCAGAGTGGTCTGATTACTGGAATAAGCTGGCAACCTCTGCAGCAGGGCAGGCAATACCCGATATTGTACAGATGGATTATTCGTTTATTGACCAATATGTCAAAAACGGACTTCTGGAGGATTTAACTCCGTATATCAAAGACGGTACTCTGGATGTTTCCGATATCTCTGAAAACACCATGGCAAGCGGGACGGTGAACGGAGGCGTGTATGCAATCTGCGCAGGAATTAATGCTCCGTCACTCCTGTATAATAAAACTCTTCTGGATAAGAATGGAATTACTGTTAAGGATTATATGACTACGGATGAATTTATTGATTTATGCCGGGAGGTTTACCAGAAAACCGGTTATAAAACGAACATCGCTTATTACAATGCAGGAGCTTATCTGGATTATTTTATGAGAGGTTCAGATGTCGTACTCTATGGGGATAAAAAGATGGGAGGAGAAGAGAAAGATTATCTTCCATTTTTCCAGATGTATGAGACGGGAATTAAGGAAGGCTGGTTTATTGACCCGGGTGTGTTTGCCGAGCTTTCCATTGGTTCTGTAGAACAGGAACCCCTTGTTTATGGATCAAGTCCGGAAACCATGTCTTGGTGTGCTTTTTATAACTCAAACCAGCTGACTGCAATGCAGAAAGCAGCTCCGGAGGGCATGGAAATTGGTATTACTACATGGCCGTCAGCAGACCCGAAGAAATCCGGTTATCTGAAATCCAGCCAGTTCTTTTCCGTTGGTGCACATTCTAAAAATCCGGAAGAAGCAGTGAAAGTTATTAACTTTTTGACCAATTCAAGCGATGCAAACAATATTTTACTGGGAGAAAGAGGAGTTCCCGCTTCCAGTGTAATCGCTAAGGAGCTGGCACCTAAAATGAGTGATGTGGACCAGAAGGTGATTAAATTTGTAAATGAAGTCGTAACTCCCAATTGTTCTCCCATCAATCCGCCTCAGCCGGATGGTGCCAGTGAAGTATCCAACCTTTTAAATCAGGTACAGGAACAGCTGTGCTATGGTGTGTACGATGCCAAAACAGCCGCGGAAGAATTTTATAACGGAGCCAACAGCATTATGAGCAAAAAATAACGGAGGGTGTCAATGAAAGATAACAAAGGCGCAGGCCTCAGACATTTCCTGAACAGAGAAAGCACCGCGGGGGTAGTATTCTGCCTTCCGTTCATCATCGGCTTTCTGTTGTTTATGGTGGTACCTATGGGAATTTCCTTTTACTATTCTTTCTGTGATTATAATATTTTGTCCCCGCCTGTTTTCACGGGACTGCATAATTACATAAAAATGTTTACTGACGATGATGTGTTTTTTAAAACCATAGGGGTTACGTTTTATTTCGCCTTTGTATCAGTTCCTCTGCGTTTGGTTTTCGCACTATTGGTAGCAATGCTTCTGCTTAAGTCATCAAAAGCAACCGGCTTTTACAGGGCAGCCTACTATCTGCCCTCCATTATCGGAGGATCTGTTGCAGTCGCTATTTTATGGAAGCGGATGTTTGCAACGGATGGTGTTATCAATCTGCTTTTCGGATTTTTTGGAATACATACAAGTTTTCCATGGCTTGGAAATAAGAATACGGCGATCTGGACCCTTATTATACTTGCCATATGGCAGTTCGGTTCTTCCATGCTGATTTTTTTATCATCCTTAAAGCAGATTCCGGTGACACTTTATGAGGCTTCCAGGGTGGATGGTGCTAATAAATTTTCTCAGTTTTTCAAAATCACCCTGCCTCTTTTGACACCCACGATTTTCTTTAATCTGGTTATGCAGATGATTAACGGTTTTCTTGCATTTACACAATGTTTTATTATAACTCAGGGCAAACCTCTTAATTCCACATTATTTTATACCGTTTATATGTATCAGCAGTCGTTTGAGTTTTACAATACCGGATATGGTGCAGCTCTCGCCTGGGTAATGCTGGGGCTGATCGGTTTGATTACTGTGGTCCTGTTTGCAACTAAGAGATTCTGGGTTTATACGGAAGGGGTGTGAGTCAGATGACGACCAGAAAAAAGGCTGGTAAAATTTTATACCATATAATTGTGTGTGGCCTGGGGCTGGTGATGATTTATCCTCTGGTCTGGATGGTTATGAGTTCCTTTAAGGAGACAAATACCATCTTTCTGACAGCCGGACAGCTGATTCCGGAGAAATTCGTGCTGACTAATTATATCAATGGCTGGAAGGGATTTGCAAAAATTTCTTTTGCCGTATTCTTTAAGAATTCGTTTTTTATTGCTGTTACAGCAACGCTTGGAACTGTCTTTTCTTCGGCGCTGGTGGCCTATGGACTTGCCAGATGCCGGTTCTTTGGCAGGAAAATATTATTTGCAGCAATGCTGCTTTCTATGATGCTTCCGGCACAGGTGCTCATGATCCCTCAATATTTATGGTACCAGAAATTAGGCTGGGTAGGCAGTTACAAGCCGTTAATTCTTCCCTATAGTTTTGCCATTCAGGGTTTCTTTGTTTACCTGATGATTAATTTCATTGACGGTATTCCAAGGGAACTTGATGAAGCAGCTAAAATAGACGGGTGCTCTTATTACAGTATATTTACCAGGATCGTCATGCCCCTGATCACACCTGCACTGATTACTGCCAGTATATTTTCTTTCATGTGGAGATGGGATGACTTTCTGTCCGCCTTGCTTTATATCAATGAATCTGCCAGGTATCCGGTCAGCCTTGCCCTTAAGCTGTTTTCGGATCCTGGGTCATCCTCTGATTATGGAGCTATGTTTGCAATGGCAACGCTGTCAATCCTGCCGGCAGTTACAATTTTCATCTGTCTGCAGAAATACCTGGTGGATGGAATCAGTACATCAGGATTAAAGGGATAAGGAGAAGAAAAATGATAATGGAAAATGTTCCAAGACCTGATTTTAGAAGGGGTGAATGGGTAAGTCTTAATGGAGAATGGGATTTTTCGTTTGACGAACCGTTATTTGATAAAAAAATTAAGGTTCCGTTTTGTTATCAGTCAGAAATGAGCGGAATCGGTACTGCAGATGTTCACAACGTTGTGTGGTACCGGAAAGAATTTACAGTAGAAGAAGACCGTTTATGGGGAAAAAGCCTGCTTTTAAAGTTTGGAGCTGTGGATTATGAGGCGGAAGTTTATGTCAACCAGACCTATGCAGCCGGACACAGAGGCGGCCATACTCCTTTTGAGGCTGACATTACCGGACTGGTAACAGAAGGAAAAAATACGGTGACAGTTAAGGTAACGGATTATAGTGACGCAGATAAGCCCAGGGGAAAACAGACCTGGACAGGCGAAAACTTTGCATGCTGGTACACACCGACGACCGGTATCTGGCAGAGCGTGTGGCTGGAGTATGCAGGAAAAAGCTATATAAAACAAATTAAAGCAACTCCGGATCTGGATCGCAATGAGGTTCTGTGTGAGATTTTCGTTTCTTCCATGGTGGAATTGAAAGCGGAAATTTCATTTCGAAGTATTCCAGCCAGGGGAGACACTCAGAAGGATCTCGGCAGTATTAATATTATCTGCGAAAATGGGTACGGGAAAGGGATTTTAGCTTTGCCAGACTTAGATGTGCGCAGGGAAGAACTGATCTGGACGCTTAATAAGCCCAATTTAATTGAAATGGAGGCGGTTCTTCTAAATGATCAGGTATACAGCTATTTCGGATTGCGGTCAGTCTGCGTATCCAATGGAAGAATTCTCTTAAATGGTGAGGTATTATACCAGAGACTGATTCTTGACCAGGGGTACTGGAAGGAGAGCCTTTTAACGCCTCCTGATGAATCGGCTATAAAAGAAGACATCATACTGGCCAAAAAAATGGGATTTAACGGTGCAAGAAAGCATCAGAAAGTGGAAGATCCCAGATATTACTACTGGGCAGACCGGCTGGGGTTTCTTGTTTGGGGAGAGATGCCAAGCTGCTTTCAATATACAGACAATACTCTTAAACGTACTTCCGAAGAGCTTACCGAGTTTATACAGCGGGACTACAACCATCCGTCCATTATTACCTGGGTTACAGCAAATGAAAGCTGGGGGATGAGAAATATAAGGACAGATAAAAGCCAGCAGAATTTTTCCAATATGTTGTATTATCAGGCAAAGGCACTGGATAAAACCAGGCTGGTAAGCGGAAATGACGGCTGGGAGCAGACAGAGCACACGGATATCCTGGCTTTGCATGATTATGAGCTGATGCCGGAAAATACAGATAAATATGACTGCATGGAAGAAATTATATATGGTCTGGCGGAGCACCGCATGGTACTGGCAGAAGGGCAGAAGTATGGGGGACAGCCGGTTCTGATGACAGAATATGGTGGAATTGCATTTTCTTCTGATGTAACAGGCTGGGGCTATTACAACAAAGCAGGAAGCCAGGAGGAGTTTATGAACCGTCTGGAGCCAGTTACGGATTTTCTGATTAAGAGCAGAAAATTTTCGGGATTCTGTTATACCCAGCTTACGGATGTCATGCAGGAAAAAAACGGGCTGTTAAGGGAAGACAGGACGCCTAAGGTTCCCCTGGAACTGCTGGAACGGATATTCGGAAAGAAATATTACGAATAAACAGTCTGTCTCTGTTTGTGGACCAGTTCAGCCATTCGGCTGGGCTGCAATCCACATGCGCAGTAAAATGGAAAGGTTAGAATAATGATTAAAAAAAAGTAAAAAATAGCTTGACTATTTAAATGATATCTTGTATAATTCCTTTTGTTGTGTTGATGGGCTATCGCCAAATGGTAAGGCAACGGACTCTGACTCCGTCATTTCAAGGTTCGAATCCTTGTAGCCCAGTTCCTGAGCGGAACCTGATGAGGTTCCGTTTTTTTGTGTGATTTATCGTCTCTTTCTCTTTTATCTGGACAAGAATTAAAAAATGCTTTATAATGTTATATAATTTTGAGGAGAAAATTTTGATGTATACATTCGGCAGCAGAGTTCGATATAGTGAGACAGATGAATACGGAAAACTGACATTGACCGGCATTATGAATTATCTGCAGGATTGTTCCACCTTCCAGTCAGAGGATAACGGGCTGGGAGTGGCGTATTTTACCAAACGGCACAAAGCCTGGTGGTTATCGTCCTGGCAGATTGTTGTGGACCGTTATCCGGCTATGGGAGAGAAGATTGTAATCAGTACATGGCCCTATGATTTTAAGGGATTTTACGGATACCGTAACTTTACCGTATGCGACCAAGAGGGGAATTATCTGGTAAGGGCCAATTCGGTCTGGTTTTTATTTGATACGCAAAAGGGCCGGCCGGCAAAGATTGAGGCAGATGATATCCGGGGGTATGGAACTACGTGGGAGAAGCCCCTTGATATGGAGTATGCACCCCGCAGAATTGCTGTACCGGAAGAATATCAGGCTTTAGCTCCGGTTATTGTGGGGAAGCACCACATTGATACCAATCATCATGTGAATAATTCGAAGTATGTGGAGATTGCCAGGGAAGTGCTTCCTGATGGTATGGAAGTATCGGAACTGAGAGTGGAATATAAGAAAGCAGCAGTATTTGGAGATGCAGTCTATCCCAGAGTCAGTAAGACAGAGGAAGGTTACGTTGTTTCTCTGTGTGATGAACAGGGGACAGCTTACGCAGTCATTTGGCTGTGTGGAACAACAGAGAGGATATAAGATGATAGAATTAGGTAAGATGCAGACCCTCACAGTTCAGAGGGTGAAAGAGTTCGGTGTGTATTTAGGAGAAGATGCCGGCAGTGAAGTATCTGTACTGCTACCCAAAAAACAGGTTCCTGAAGGTACTGGTCAGGGAGATAAGATTACGGTTTTTATCTACAAGGATTCCGAGGACCGGCTGATTGCTACGACTGCGGTTCCGAAGCTGCTGGTGGGGGAGACCGAAGTCCTGAAAGTGAAGGAAGTGGGCAAGATCGGTGCATTTCTGGATATGGGACTGGAGAAGGATCTGCTTCTGCCATATAAAGAGCAGACGTATAAGGTACGTACTGGTGAGAACGTTCTTGTCACATTATACATTGATAAAAGCAAGCGCCTGGCCGCAACCATGCGGGTATATTCCCATATGAGCAACCAGTCACCTTATAAAAAGGATGATCAGGTAACCGGAATTATCTACGAGTTCAGCGATACGCTGGGAGCATTTGTTGCTGTAGATAAAAAGTATTTCGGACTGATACCTAAAAAAGAGCTTTTTGAGAAATACAGGGAAGGCGATGAGATAACAGCAAGGGTTACTAAGGTCAGGGAAGACGGAAAACTGGACTTAAGTCCGAGGCAGAAGGCATATATTCAGATGGATGCAGATTCCACAAAGGTACTTGGAATTATAGAGGATCAGTTTTCAGGGAGTCTGCCATTTACGGATAAGGCAGATCCTGACAGAATTAAAAGGGAATTTTCCATGAGCAAGAATGCATTTAAGCGTGCAGTGGGACATCTGCTCAAAGAAGGAAAAGTCAGGATAACAGAAAACAAAATTGAAGTAATTAATTAGCGGGTAAGCGGATAACAGGAGGATTGTTTTGGACTCGATAGACTATTATAATAAGTATGCGGCAAAGGAATTTGAAGAGACAGTAAAACAGGATATGTCAGAAATCATGAAAGAATTTTTAAGCCATCTCGAAGAAGGTGATACGATTCTGGATTTAGGCTGCGGATCAGGTAGAGACAGCCTCACTCTATATGAGCTGGGATATGATGTAACGCCGCTCGATGCATCCGGTGAGATGTGCAAGCTTGCGGAAATTCATACAGGTCTTGATGTACTACAGATGACATTTGAGCAGATGGATTTTGATGATGTTTTTGATGGAATCTGGGCGTGTGCATCCCTGCTTCATACTCCGAAAAAGGAACTGTCCGGCATTCTTACAAAGATAGCAAGGGCCTTAAATGATAAGGGGATTCTATATATGTCTTTTAAGCTGGGAGATTTTGAGGGATTCCGGGGAGAGCGGTATTTCAGTGATTACACGGAAGATTCCATATCCCAGCTGATAAGGGAAAACGGCAGATTTGAAATTGTGAAGCTGTGGGAAACAGATGATATACGTTCTGGTCATTCTGACGTAAGATGGCTGAACGTACTTGCGAAAAAGAAATAAATTATTTTAAAATATTACAAGGCGGTGTCGAAAATAACGGCATCGCCTTGTAATATATAACCAAATAAGTGGCAAAATAGTCATAGACTATCGAATATAGACAGAATTGTACAAGCCTGTCTCTTGATATTTTGACGTTTCAATCAGTTTTTTCAATGGTTATACAAATTAGCCAAAAGGCCCAAATGGATTTTGGTAAATACGAATATGGTAAAAAAAAAACAATTCATGTATGATTGTTTCAGAAACATAGAACTGCGGCTGTGGGGGCTTGTAGTTCTGAACAGAGAATATATTTTATTTTTAGGAGGATTAGTAAATGGCTAGTTTATCACTGAAAAACATCGTCAAGAAATATCCGAATGGATTTGAGGCAGTTAAGGATTTCAATCTGGAAATTGCTGACAAAGAATTTGTCATTTTTGTAGGACCATCCGGTTGCGGTAAATCTACAACTCTTCGTATGATTGCTGGCCTGGAAGATATTTCAGCCGGAGAACTTTACATTGATGGAAAGTTAATGAATGATGTAGAGCCCAAGGACCGCGATATCGCAATGGTATTCCAGAACTACGCTTTGTATCCGCATATGACAGTATACGATAACATGGCGTTTGGTCTGAAACTGAGAAAAACTCCCAAGGATGAGATTGATAAGCTGGTTCATGAAGCTGCAAGAATCCTTGATCTGGAACATTTATTAGATCGTAAGCCAAAGGCATTATCCGGTGGACAGAGACAGCGTGTTGCCATGGGACGTGCTATTGTTCGTAACCCGAAAGTATTCTTAATGGATGAGCCGTTATCCAACCTTGATGCAAAGCTGAGAGGCCAGATGCGTATTGAGATCTCTAAATTACATCAGAGACTTGAAGCTACAATGGTTTACGTAACACATGATCAGACAGAGGCTATGACACTTGGTACCAGAATCGTAGTTATGAAGGATGGTGTTATTCAGCAGGTTGACTCTCCTCAGAACTTATACGATAAGCCAGGTAACAAATTTGTAGCCGGATTCATCGGAGCACCTCAGATGAACTTAATTGAAGCTGCAGTTGCTAAAAAGGGCAGTGATGTTACTTTAACATTCGGCGGCAACACCATTGCACTTCCTGCTGAGAAAGCAAAGAAACTGGAAGACGCAGGATATGTTGGTAAGACTGTTATTTTAGGTATCCGTCCGGAAGATCTTCACGATGAGGAAGCATTCCTTGAGTCCTCTCCTGCAAGTGTAATTGATGCAACAATCAGAGTTTACGAGCTGCTGGGTGCAGAAGTTTACTTATACTTTGATGTAGATGATGTAAACTTTACAGCAAGAGTAAATCCTCGTACAACTGCAAGACCTGGCGATACAGTCAAGCTTGCTCTTGATTTATCAAAAGTTCATGTATTTGATAAAGATACCGAATTAGTTGTATTAAATTAATTTATGAAATTTTAAGCAAGCGGGTATGATACTCGCTTGCTTTTTTTTACTTTTTGCATTAATATAGAATAAGGTAAATTTACGAAAAAGGAGAATATGCCATGATTTCGAATCAAATACTTCAAACAACCATTGAAGGATTAAAAGGAATAACAAGAATAGATCTGTGTATTTGCGATACAGAAGGAAAGGTTTTGGCTACCACATTTCCTGATGCGGAAGATTACGAAAGTTCGATCCTGGCGTTCGTGGATTCTCCAGCCGACAGCCAGGTAATCCAGGGATATCAGTTTTTTAAAGTTTTCGACGAGCATCAGTTAGAATACATCCTCCTTGCAAAAGGCGGAAGTGATGATGTATATATGGTTGGCAAATTAGCATCTTTCCAGATTCAGAGTCTTTTAGTTGCATATAAAGAGAGATTTGATAAGGACAACTTTATCAAGAATCTTCTATTAGATAACCTGCTTCTGGTTGATATCTACAACCGGGCAAAGAAGCTTCACATTGAAACCAATATCAAGCGTGTCGTTTTCATTATTGAAACACAGCATGAAAAAGATGTGAATGCGCTGGAGACAGTACGCAATTTATTTGCGGCAAAAACAAAAGATTTTGTGACTGCCGTTGACGAGAAAAATATCATTCTTGTAAAAGAGGTAAAAGAAGGCGAGAGCTATGAGGAACTGGAAAAGACAGCCAATACAGTTCTGGACATGCTGAATACTGAGGCGATGACGCAGGTTCATGTAGCATTCGGTACCATAGTAAGTGAGATCAAGGAAGTATCCAGATCTTATAAAGAAGCCAAGATGGCAATGGATGTAGGAAAGATCTTCTATAGTAATAAGAATGTGGTAGCTTACAGCAAGCTTGGAATCGGACGTTTGATCTATCAGCTTCCGCTGCCATTATGCCGCATGTTCATTAAAGAGATCTTTGACGGCAAATCACCGGATGATTTCGATGAAGAGACTCTGACCACCATCAATAAATTCTTCGAGAACAGCCTGAATGTATCCGAGACTTCCAGGCAGCTGTATATTCACAGGAATACGTTAGTATACCGTTTAGACAAGCTGCAAAAGAGCACCGGTCTGGACCTTCGGGTATTTGAGGATGCGATTACGTTTAAGATTGCCCTGATGGTAGTTAAATATATGAAGTATATGGAGAACCAAGACTATTAACGCTAGCAATGAGCAGTGCGAAAAGAGGCAGTAATACAGATGCGTTGTGCTTGCACAAAAGCATCTGTATTGCTGACTCTTTTCATAGGGCGAAGCCCGTAAACCGAGATGAAGCGAAGCGTAATCGAGGTTACACTGCGGAGTCGCGGAAAGAGACCAGTACGTTGTGCTTGCACAAAAGCATCTGTATT
>NZ_OAOF01000025.1 GCF_900205965.1 Lacrimispora amygdalina | reverse complement strand
CAAAGAACAATAACAGCTGCAATGGACAACAGAATTAAATATACTAAAACGGTACTAATACTCGTATTAGAAGATGAAGTTGAGTTATATGTTTGATTAGGATTTAAAAGAGAAGGAGTTGTGTATGGAATTAATAATAAAAAAAATAGATGAAATAAATAATGTTATGCATGGTGATAGCATTAATAAAATTTTAATCATGGTTTTATTTATGATTTTATGCATTCACATTACTTTTGGATATGAATTATATAATATTCTATTTTCTGAATTTGAAACATTTGAATTATTTAGTTATAAATTACTGTATCTCTTTTATTGTTCAATTCCATTCTTAATAATTTTATACTCGATGATTTTTTAACCGAACACAACTAAACTGAAACTTGCCGTAGTTACGTATATATAAGAGATTTTATAGGATTTTGTAAAGGAGAAAGTATGTATAAAACATCAGAAGTAGATCTAGATACAACAGTAAAAGCATTATTAGAAAGTGAATTAGGCTTTTTGTTACTTCAATCCGATAGCATTGATATAGATATGTATAGTTTGCTATCAGAAGGAAGTTCTTACGAAGATAGACAGGGAATGTTTGGTTATGGCACTCATGTAACTTATCATTTATTCCCTCTTATGTATCATAAATCACATGAAAATGAATGTGATTATGTAAAAGCCAGAGCAAACGCTATTCATAATGCATTTACTCGTTGGGTGGATTTTGGATATAACAAATTTCATGCTAAAGAGCCATATGGCTGTAAAGCATTTTTAAAATATATAGATAAATTAGAATGGTATAATGCGGATTATATGTTACTTATGGTTGAATAAACTGACAAACTTATATTAGCCAGGATTAGATGTCCGACCGGATTGGTCTGCAGATGACAATCAAGTCTCGGATCAGCCTTGGACTGTATTATTATAAAGGTGCAGTCGCAATGGCTGGAGATGTAATAACCGCACATGAAAAAACAGAGATAAGTGGGTGGGACGTTATGAGAACACAAACAGACATTATAAAATTTGAGGAACATTCGATATATGCATCAGGCTATGGCTTTGCTCCTAAATTTTTAACGCAAGATACTGAGCTGTCAATAGCTGCAAAAGCAGTATATTTATACTTTTGCTCGTTAACTGGAGGTAATTATAGTGTATATCCTACCCGTGCACAAATATTGTATGACTTGGGCATAGGTAAGGATAAATACTATGCTGCCATGGAGAATTTAACAGAGCAAAATTACATACACATTAGCAAAGAAAAAGCAACAGCTAATAAATTTGAACACAATATTTATCATTTGAATCTTAATCCTAAACGATATATGATTGATGATAAATTATCTGGTGATACGATAGTCGTGGATGGACTTCTTTCTGGCGGCTCCGGGATGCTTAGTTATAGAGTTATGAAAAGCAGAGCCATATCCTGTACCGAAAAAGTGATATATGGTTATATTGTATCATTTATGGGGGCAGGAAATACTAGAATGCCCGCACGTGATGAAATACTTGTACATCTTGGAATAAGTGAAAAAACATATAAAAGGTCTATTGCCAAATTAAGTGCGTTGGAATTAGTAAAATATTCTCATGTACGAGACAAATTTGGTCGTGTTGCAGGTGGCAGATATGAAGTAATATTGACACCCACAACATGGACAAGTGTATCAGCTATTCCTCTGAAAGAGCAGGATGAGTCTGTAACTGAGGATAGACAAACAGAACCAAGGGGTCAAATTGGGGACACGCAAAATGAGCTATGGGGTCAAAATAGGGACACGCAAAATGAGCCAGGGGGTCAAATTGGGGACACGCAAAATGAGCCAGGGGGTCAAATTGGGGACACACAAAATGAGCCAGGGGGTCAAATTGGGGACACACAAAATGGAACCATGGGGTCAAAACGGGGACACTACCATAATAATAATATTTCTAGTATTTATAATACCACTACTACTAAAGACATAAATAAATTGTTAATTCTGAAATTAACCAGTAAAACAGATGAAGATGTTGTTGAGGTATTTGAGGAATACATAAAATCTTCAATGAACAAGCAGTGTCTATCTGATCCGGAACGAATGGTGATAGAGTATATTAGTGAACTGTTTATTTTTAATCAAGGAGTGAAGAGCAAAGGGCTGGAACGACCATATGAATATTTAGAGTCAAAGACTATAAGAGCGATTGAAGAAAATAGTTTTGCGAAAACAATAAATCGAATTGTTGAGCTTTATGAAAAAAATAAAGAACCAATATCTTATCCTCAGGGCTGGGTTCAATCTGTTTATGCAAGAATTATAGGTACCACGCAATGGGACATTACTCTGGATACAAAAAAAAGACCACCAAAACCTCTAAATGCTTTTCAGAGTTTTCCGCAGCGAGAAACTGATTACGATTCATTAGTGCTTGAACAGATGAAACTTTTATAAAGATATCGGTATTTAAAGGATTTGACCAACTTTTAGTTGGACAAACAAAAAGATATGTAATGTAGTTGTTAATCGAAAATAACTAATATATAATAATTTTTGAAAGGAGAACGATAGAAAGACAAAATGCTTATTTTGTCACATTGTAATGCCCCTTAATTATATAATACGGGCATGAAGTAGTCAATACCTTTTGATTTATTCAAAAATAAGTTTAAAATTTATAACTAGGATTAAAAAAGTCAAATACAAAAAGACCATAAAAAAATGGCCTATTTCTAAAAATATCATGTCAAAACAAACTTGTCAAGATCAAAACCCTAAAAACAACACCATGATTATTACATACGTTTGCTCTCTCCTATCTAGTCGGCGGTGGAAACCTGGAATTTCTTCGTGATATGCTCGGTCATAGTAATTACATTACTACAAGGGATTATGTGAAAATGGCTAACCAGTATCGCATGATGGCTGCAAATGTGTATAAACTATATGATATTTTCTTCCGGCAGATAAAATAAAATATCTCAATCAACCTTCCCGATCGGCCGGAGCTTCTCTGACCGGGAACTTGGTTGAGATACACTTTTTTAACTTGTAAAATTTACCATTTGTAATATAATTAAATTATTTGAATTATTTATTTTTTATAGCGTAACATTATGAATCTAATATAATAGAAAAACGGGAAGTTGAAAGAAGTATGACCATTTATTATGAAAGGGGCAATAATGCAGGAAACAATTATAGAGATAAAAAAGTGCAATAATATAGAGAAAGCAAGAATTACTATTATGGAAAAAGAACTCAATATTAAATACGCTTTTAATGGAACAGGAAAATCAACAATGGCCAAAGCTATCGATTTAAAAAGTTGTAATGGTAAATTCGATTCATTAATCCCTTTTGAAGTTAAAATAAAAAAGACTAAAGACAAACCCTTTATATCAGATATACCATATAGTAATGTTAAGGTTTTTAACAACGATTACATAGCTAAGTCAGTTTTTCAAAAAACAGACTTAGTAAAAGATGCATTTGAAATATTTATTAGAACCGACGAATACGACAAGGTAAAAAACAATATTGATTTAAAATTTGAAAAAATAAAAAAAATGGCAGTTGAGCAAGATGGTGTTAGTAGATTAAAACAGGCAATAGATAAGATTTCAAGTCAAATAATGATGACGACTGACCAAAGACTCGATTTGCGTAAAGTAGGAATAAAGCAGATTTTAGATAGCTCTAAGACATCATTTGCAAAACCCCCAGAAGCATTGAAAGAATTTGAGCCATTCTTTAATGATGAAAACAAGGTGAAATGGGCTGCATGGAAATATGAGGGAATTGAAGAGTATTCTGAACATGGAAAATGCCCATTTTGTGCTCAAATAGATACACCGCAAAAAAAAGAATACTCAAAAATATTCAAAGAAAAATTTGATAAGGATGCAATTAAATTTGTCGATGATTTAAAAAAATGTTTCGATTCTATATCGGAATATGTAAACGAGGATAAAGTAAAAAAATTAATGTCTTTATTTGAAGATCAAGCTAACAAAGAAGACTTAGAAGTGGAATTGCAAGCACTTGGAAACCAGGTTTCTTATATAAACAATAAATTAGATAGAATCTCTCATTTTAGTGGGTATTCAATTGACACATCTAATTTAAATTCATTTAAAAATGAGATTGAAAGAATGAAATTAAATATATCGACTATTGGATATTTCGAAACAAATATAGTAGATGTAATAATAAGAAACATCAATGAACAGATAACAGAACTGCTAGATATGATAATTGAGTTAAAAAAACAAGTAGCAGATTATAATAAATTATTGGCTAAACAAATAGAAACGCAGAAAGAAGATGTCAACGAATTTCTTGAGCAAGCAGGATATCCATATTACTTCTATATTACAATGGAGCAGCACGGTGAAGCAAAAGCAGTATTATGTAGTAAAAAAGACCCTGATGGAAAACATGAACTGAAAGATCCAAATAATAATCTTAGCTGGGGGGAAAAACATGCATTAGCTTTGTTGCTGTTTATGTTTGACGCAATATATAGTAAAGCGGACTTAATCGTTTTGGATGATCCTATTTCATCATTTGATTCAAATAAGAAGTACGCTATTATGAATAGATTATTTAAGACTGGTGTAGGTGGTAATAGTTTTTATAACAAAACTGTATTGCTATTAACCCATGATTTTGAACCTGTAATTGACTATATACAAGTTGGAAATAAAATCGAAGCAAACGCAAGTTATCTATATAATATGGATGGAGACCTAAATGAAGAACCCATCATAAAGGGACAAGATTTATACCCAATAGCAATCCTGCTAAAAGAGGTATATTCGGATAATTATTTACCAAAGCAACTTAGGATTTCTTTTGTGAGAAAATATATAGAAAGTACAGTAAAAGAACCTAGGGAAAATTGTATGGCATATAACATCATCTCAAGTTTAATACATGGACGAAGCTTCCCAACTTATGATAATGCTGGAAAAGATCCTATGAGCGATAGGGATAAAATCAGTGGTGAAAATTACTTGAGTGACAAAGTCGGTTATTTTATATATGAAGATGAATTAGTGAAATTTAGTCGTGAAGAAATATTGAAATTGTATGCTGAAGTTAATAATCCATTTTATAAAATGATGGTTTTACGTCTATATTCTGAAATTGATTCTTGTATCAGGAAAACTTTACGCAGAGAAAATGATCCATTGAGAAAGTTTATTGATGAGTCATATCATATAGAAAATGATTATATGTACTGTTTGGATTTCAGAAAATTCAATGTAGTTCCACAAAACTTTATTAAATTAGCTACAAAGTTTGTGAATAAGGAAATACAAGAACTAAGTAATACCTAAACAATTTCTCGATTCTAATGCGGCTTCACATTATGTATATACTTGAGTTAGAATTTAAAAATAACTTTTCCATAAGATACAAAAGGTACTGTCCCCGACGCTCACAGCCGTCAAAGACAGTACTTTTTTTACCCTTAAGTCCTTCCCAAAGGACAAATAGATTCCCACCGCTATTTTTACACAAGGAAAGCACCAACCCCTCAGCTCTCCGTCTGAAAAACCAGTACTTTTTTAGTACGCCTTCAGGAACTCGGATCCTGGACAAATAGATTAAGAGCCTATCAATGTATTTAACTGAAAATTTGGATAAGGCATGGGCTACGAATGGATCCGGATTATGGGGAAGTGGTCGCCCAAAGCGCAGAGAAGGCCTTTTACATACTAGTATTAAAGATACACGGATTGACCGAGAGAAGGGGAACCCTTCTTTTTTTGGAATATGCTGATTCTAAAACTGGAAGTTAAGGGTCGATAATCAAAATCCAGTCGGCAGACAGAGCCGGAAGCCAGGTGCCATTAAGATAAAACCGGAACTGGTTCCGGTTGGTAGATCGGAGCCGATAGCCAGGTGCCAGAAAAATAAAACAGGAACTGGTTCCGGTTGGTAGATCGGAGCCGGTAGCCAGGTGCCAGAAAGATAAAAACCAGAACTGGTTCCGGTCGACGGCTCAAAGTTGGTAGCCAGGTGCCAGAAAAATAAAACAGGAACTGGTTCCGGTTGGTAGATCGGAGCCGGTAGCCAGATTCCAGAAAGATAAAAACCAGAACTGATTCCGGTCGGCGGTTCAGAGCTGGTAGCTAGGTGCCAGAAAAATAAAACAGGAACTGGTTCCGGTTGGTAGAGTGGAGCCGGTAACCAGGTGCCAGAAAGATAAAAACCAGAATTGGTTCCGGTCGGCGGCTCAGAGCTGATAGCCAGGTGCCAGAAAAATAAAACAGGAACTGGTTCCGGTTGGTAGATCGGAGTCGGTAGCCAGGTTCCAGAGAGATAAAAACCAGAACTGATTCCGGTCGGCGGTTCAGCGTTGGTAGCCAGGTGCCAGAAAAATAAAACCGGAACTGGTTCTGGTTAGTAGGCCAAAGCCGGGAACCAGGGGGGCGATTGGCAAACGAGAATTTAGACAAAAGAATAAGGAATACTTGTTTATCAATCGTTTTGGTGGGGTCTTTTTTTATCAGAACAGTTACGAATAATCTACCAGAAATCATTTGATATCAAGTTTATCAATATGAGCCTCTCTAGTGGTATCTACAAAATCTTTGTAAGAATCAACATTAGCCGGATAGGAATCAAGAAATGAGGTTACTAAGTCCATGAAGCATGAAGTTAGTGTAAAGTTAGCTTGCTTTTTTCCTTCGGGAGATACTGCTATATAGTTTTCACGAAAGTCATTTAATATGTTAGATATCTTTTTATCATTAAATCCTTTATTCATATAGTACGCTTTCATTGCTTGTGTATATTGGATGATAGCACCTTCTGGTGAAAGCCTGTTAGACATAATTGCAAATTCGACATTACGCGTAATTGATACAGCATTAAAGCCTTCAATAATGTCCGATTTATATTCGGATGCATCAAACCGACGATGTATGTTTTCGACAATTATTCGATTGTATAATGCACTGTCTAGAGGATAGCAATTTTTAATTAAATGATTTAAGAACTGATACATTATATGATAGTAGCCATGTTGGTCCATAGGTTGTTCAAGCAGCGCAGCAAATGGAGCGTGTATTAACTTTATACTTTCTGGAAGCAGTCCAGTTTCAAAACTTACATCTGTGAGTTGCTTGCTTTTTTGATCATATTCGCATAGGAGATATTCTGGAGTGCAGTTGTAGACGCTAGCAAGGTCGAGTAGTTGAACTAGACTTGGAATATTATTTAAGCCAGTTCCATCCTTCCATCCCTTTTCCCAGCTTTGAACGGTAGGCTTTGTGTAACCGGTTTTCTCTGCTAATGTGTCTAATGTAAATCCAGATTTTTTACGCTCGGAATGAAGACGCTTTGCAATATTTATATGCATTTCCTTGCTTGTTAATTGTTCATCTAAATAGTTAAGCATATTTAACTCCTTTGCTTTACGGATGTGTATTCTGGTTAGAATAGGTTAATTTCGCTTTACTATAATTTAGATTATAATAAAAATCATTAAAACACAAGTAGGAGGTAGTAATAAAATGAAAAAAATAATAGGTTGTAAACTAGTAACTGAATATGGTGTTGGAAACACAGAGGTAAATAGAGTGATTGCAAATATAACAATCATAGATACTTATAACAAGCAGCGTAGAAAGCTAAATATATCATTTGATGATGTTAGTCGGATGCTTTCAGGAAAAGGGAGTTATATATTAGAGTGCGATAATATTAATTTTAGTCCTGAGAAATTATGTAATCCAGGAGGGGATAAAGATTTTGGATGGATTGTATCACTACTAATTAATGCAGCTTATTATTATAGCTTTATTACGAAGGATAAGTATATTTCAATGGTGAGGAAACATTTTGACGAATATTACTTACCAAGATATTACTCTAAGAGTAAGTTGTGTTCGGATTTTTTTAATAGGTATTTTCTTAATAAAAGTAAAAATGCTTTTGGAACGTATGAAAATATGTTTCAGCACTATGAGGATGTAATTGAAGCTAAGGGAAGAATAGTCTATTTGCAAAAGGGTGGAAAATTTTGTGGTTGCTACTACGACGAATATAATCGTTGTAGACCAATTACCTCATCTAAATATTCTGAAAGGATTATTCCAATAGCAGAGAAACTATGGGTTTGTTTCTCAGAAGAAACTAAGTAAGCGATGAATAAGCTGCCATATATACAACGATATGGTTGCCGGGAGCCAAGGGCCGGAAGGAAAACCGGAACTGGTTCCGGTCAGCAGATCAGGGTCGGGAGCCATGGTGCAGTAGGAAAACCGGAACTGGTTCTGGTCAGTAGAGCAGAGCCGAGAGCCAGGGGCCTGTAGAAAAACCGGAACTGGTTCCGGTCAGTAGAGCAGAGCCGGTAGCCAGGGGCTGATAACCAAACCGGACCTGGTTTCGGTTGACAGAGCAGAGCTGGAAGCAAGGTGGTGTAAGACTAACCGGAACTGGTTCCGGTCAGCAGAGCAGAGCTGGGAGCCAGGGGCTGGTAGGAAAACCGGAACTGGTTCCGGTCAGCAGATCAGGGTCGAGAGCCATGGTGCAGTAGGAAAACCGGAACTGGTTCCGGTCAGTAGAGCAGAGCCGGGAGCCAGGGGCCGATAGGAAAACCGGAACTGGTTCCGGTCGGCAGGTCAGGGCCAGAAACTAGGGTGTGAAAAGCAAACCGGAACTGGTTCCGGTCGGAAAATCAGGGCCAGAAACTAGGGTGCGGAAAGCAAACCGGAACTGGTTCCGTTCGACAGCACAGGCAAGGATCAGGACTGGAGCTGGGAATATCAGAGAGAGGGAACATTGATAGAAAAATCTGGACAGTTGTTAAGATTATAAGAGCACACCATGGAAATATGCATAACAGATTATTCCGTCATGGAAAACTGCATTCACAAAATATGGAAAGCAAGATCAAGCTTACCACATTTTGCAAACACTGTTTACCACAACTTCATGGGAAATCAGTTATACACATTACCACAGTGTCGGCGTCAACGAACAGCATTTAAAGAGCAGAGCAGACCACCCCGTCCCGTTCCCCTGAGGGGAAGCCCTCCGTTCCAGTCGCTCGATTGTCGCTCCCTTCACTAAAATGCTAACCATGCGATAAAGCCGCATAGCATTTTGAGGCAGGAATAGAAACCGCCACCTTGTGGGACGGTTTGCCCAACAACATACTGGCAAAGCCAGTATTTAAAAGCTTTTAAGAGATTATAAAACAATCCCAAACCATAGTCCCATTTAAGTATTTTTCGCATTTATTTACTAAAAAGTGGGATGCTTTTTTCTAAAAACCTTTTAATTACGTACTCTATCGTGGGATTATCGAAGAAAAAGGTATAAAAAAACAGCGATTAAATAAATCGCTGCAATTTCTACCAAAGAAATCCTTTATTGTATGATGTTAGTAAGTGTGATATAATCCACTCGTTGTCGCACCCATTCTGGCAACAGAAAGGGGGTGTAAAATTGGAAATAGTAATTTCACTTTGTGTTTCCATCATAGCAGGTGTGGTTTGCCACCTCATTTGCAAATGGCTAGATGGAGATGACTGTGACAACTAGCCTAAATGAAAAACCCAGAGGATAGCCGCCTCTGGGTTTTTCGCTTTGTGTAAAATTGGAAATAATTTCACTTTTGCCTATAGACATTATATCATATGTCATTGGCAATATCAAGTATACCCCAAAAACCGATTTTTAATATGAATGAAGGGGAAGCAATTAGACTTCTGGTTCATAAGTCTGGGAATGCTTGTGAGGATTTCTCCGAGCATTCTCTCTAAGTGCTTTTTTGTTACCCTTGATACCTTTATCTGTATAAAGTGAGCCATTCCGGGCTTTGTTGTTTGAGTAGCATAAAGATCTTAACAGGTTTCCGAACAATGAAAATACTTGCTGAGTAGCTTTTTCTTCTTCAAAAGTCTCATAGGCCTGTTTTGATCGTTCAGCAAATTCATTTCCAGCTGCAGCTGATTTATCAAGCCAGTATATCCCTTTTTCCTTGTTTTGCGAAACCCCTTTACCCCAAAGATATATGTTTCCTAATTTGAGCATTGCAAAATCATTACCTAAGTAAGCAGATTGTTCCAGGAAGTCTATAGCTTTATGGATATCGTAGTGACTTGTATCAGGAGCTGATAAGAGTTTTCCAAAAGAATACATTGCCTGGTGATTTCCCATATTGGCCGATTTTTCAAGGTAGGAGATAGCAAGCGGGATATTGGCCAGCAATTTCGGATATTTATCTTTAGAATCACTATACATGTTACCTAGTTTAAGCATAGCAAAATCATTTCCCAGGCTGGCTGCTCGCTCCAAGTGTTCGATAGCTTTACGTATATCGTAATGACCTAAATCTGTAGCTGAGAAAATCTTTCCCAGGGAATACATTGCCAGGCTATTACCCAAATCGGCTGATTTCTCAAGGTAGGAAATAGCAAGTGGGATATTAACTGGCAGTTCTGGATATTTTTCAGCGGGTCTACAATAAATATTTCCTAACTTAAGCATAGCAAAATCATTTCCCAGTTCAGCAGCGTGTTCTAAGAACTTGATGGCCTTAAAGATATCATAGCTTTTTGCCTTTGGATCAGAATAAGCAGATCCTAAAGCATATGATACCAAATGATTCTCTGGAGTAAGCTTATATAATTTCTCCAGGATTTCTATTGCCTTCTTTAACAAATGCTCATCATTGGATTGTATATAAATTTTTGATAATGAGTATAATGCATTAGTATTTTTTAAAGCAGCAGCTTTTTCAAATAATAAGGTTGCCTGTTCAATGTCAACCTCTGTCCCCAAACCTAATTGATGCATTTTACCCAGACGATATAATAAATCATCATTCTTTTCTGATTTGATTAGCATCTCAGAAAAACCATCAAACGCTTGCTTATAATATTTTTTGGATATATCATCATTTAGTGTGTCAAACAATCCCTCATGATAAATACGTCCTAATTCAAATGCAGCGTAGTTATTTTTTTCCGAAGAGCTTTTTAATAAATTGACTATATGAGCTTTGTTGCTGAAATCATCATTTGCCTTAGCCTCAGACATTAATATTTTTGCAAGAGCGTATTGAGCGTAAACATTATTATCAGCTTTTTCGTACCAAGATTTAGCTGATTCAATATTTTCATCTGTACCCTGGCCGTATTGATACATTTTTCCAAGTCGGTATGCGGCATAATTACTCTGCTTTTGGTTCGAATTATAGATGGTATAAAAACCGGAGAGGGCTTCCTGGTAGTAAGTAGCAGCCAGCTCTGGATCAGAACCTGCTAAATTGCGTTCATAGATCTTTCCAATTTCATATGTAGCCAGTATATTCCCTTTACGATGTTCCCCATCTAATAACGATATTGCCTTGTCGAAATCAGGTGAATCTGCGTAAAGTTCAGCTAAGGCAGCTTTAAATTCTCGGTTCCAATTAATAAAGACAGCATCATTGGATAAAGAATGCTCTGAATAATCAATTTTAGGTAAGGCCGTTAAATCAAACTCTTGCCCAGATGAGTCAAATTCATCAATGCTATCCACGGGATCAATTATCTCAATTTCTGATTTTTGATTGATTACTGAAAAATACAAATCTTTATTTGTGCGTAGTTCCTTGACTGAATTTAATACAATATTTCCCAATCGTGTATCAATATCTTTCCTTGCCTTATCGAGCGTAACTTGTCGTTGTTTTTCGGTGGGAGAATAAGTTAAGGCCATTTGTTCAGTATAATTAAAGAATTTTTTATACTCATCTTGTATTTCGTACTTACTTAGTATAGTGCTGACAAGGGAATTTATTTTTTCTTTTACTTCTGGTGGCATGTACTTGTATTTCAAGCTACCTTCTGAGGGAACTGCTTCTACTAATTCCAATATTTTTTTTGTGGAATCGGAAAGTAGTTGCTTATTAATTCTGGATAACGTACGAAACTCAGGAATCCCCAATACCTCTTGTTTAAGTGAGTCAATTTCTTGTTTAATATCTTTTTTGGTTGATTTTGTAAGAAGATCTCGAAAATCTGTTTTCAGACGCGCATATTGCTCACGTTCTTGTTTAAACATCTGTTTTGAAAGGAGTTCACGACATTTATGTTGTTGAGGTATGGAAATAAACGGTTTTATATGTTGCTCTTTTGCTTCACTCCATAACATAAAATGTACATGTGGGTGACGCTGTTCGTTATGGAAGGCTGCAACCCAAGCTAAGTTGGCGTTAGAGATACCAAATGTTTCCCCAATATCAGGTAAGTTTTCATGTATAAATTTAGCCCAGCTTTCTTTATTGGTAAAGTTAAGGTCCTCGGCATCCTCCTGGCTCAGAGAGATAATACCTCTGAATATACATCGTTTATTCGATATTTTTTTCATGTAATTACATATTCCATTTACATCATTTGTATTAATATTACCGAAAAGCCCATTACTTCGTGGACGTTCATTAATATATTTTATGTAGGCTTCATTCTCAGCAGCACTTTTCATATTTTTTTCAAATGAATTCAATTCTTTTTCAAGCGGCTGCAGATCAACACCTTCACGGGTGGCAATATAGTACAAATGATTATAATTCCTTATTGCAGTGGATTTTTTATTAGGAGTGAGGCACCTAATCTTCGAAATTAATGGTTTATGCATTGGGTTTGTACCCCTTGCTCAATATGGAGGCATAGTCAATGTCGTCGCTTATCTGAGAATCCTCGTCTGACTCCATAAAATCTAAATCAATATCAGGAGATTTGCCATTTCGATATACATAATTAAAAGCATCTCTACGAGCTGATTCATATAGCTCCCTGAACTCGCTTTCCTTAAGTCCACTCATGGTGTACTGCATGGATTTGAGTAGTAGGAATTGAGCAGTTGCCGCCGTGCTTAATGCTTTATGTTCCAGATCTTTTAATTCTTTAAATTTCCCGTCATATTCTGAACGAAGTGTTCTTCTGAGTGCTGTAGTAATTATATCAAGACCACGTTCTGCAGCGTCAGAAACTATTGCATCATGTAACATTCTTCGAGCCATCTCTGCTTTACTGATTCCTTGTTCGTCCGCCATGGCTATTATTTGTTTGTGATCATCGTCTAATAGGCGAACATGTAACTCAGGTAAGCAGCAGCTGGTTTTGCTTTTTTTTGTTTTCGCATCCCTCATAATCGTGTAGATAGAAAGAAATTGCAATGCCTATATTATATTTTGCTGTTTGATATTTTATCGTAAAGCCCTTTTTGGGCCTCGATAGAATAATTGAGGTATATCATTGTGTTACTGATATATTTGTGACCAAGCCACCATTGAACGTCTCGCACGTCAATATTAGGAATGGCAATAAGTTCCATGGCACGAGTATGCTTGAGTGCATGGAAATGCCATTTATCCCGACTTATTGTTGTGAAACTACAATAAAATTTCATCAGAATATCTAAAGTTTTGCGATTTATTGGTCGGCCACTTTTGGATGGGAATAAATAATTACTGGTGAAGGGAGTTCTAATTCTTTCCTGATAATATTTCTCTAATTCATAAAATACCCGCTCATCAACAATCTTCAGAACATTACTCACACTTCCTTTTAACCTTCGACAGAAAACACTCCGATCTTTCACATTGAAATCTGTAATTTCAATTAACCCAACCTCGCTGGCACGTAAGCCACAGTATTCAGCAATCAAAAAAATAGCAAGATTACGTGAGTGAAATTTTGATGACGTATCAACTCTTTTAATTACATCTATTAATTCATTGTACTCTGCCGTTGATAAATATTTTATGTTTGAGGTACTAAATGATGATCCCATTGGATATTCACCACCTTTTTTAGTTTAGTTCAAACAGCAATGTGACAAAATAAGCATTTTGGGACATAGAGTATAATACCACATATTTCCAGATTTGCAACCTTGTACTTATTCAGATTAGGAATGTTACCAAGAATAAAAAAAGTCAACAAAAGGAGGAAAGATATGCAGCAAACTATGCTTATTGGAAGAGTAGGTAATGATTTCAGGTTTTTTGATAATGGTAAAGTTCCATTTGCCTGTGTTTCTGTTGCTGAAAATCAGTATTACAGAGATAAAGAAACTGGAGAACGGAAGCAGTATACGACCTGGATACCGGTGATTGGATATGGCCCTAAGGCTGAGTTTATGCGGGACTATTTAAAAAAGGGAAATCGGATTGGTATTACCGGAATGTGGAGAAATCTACACTATGAAAAAGATGGAATAAAACATTATCAACTGGCTTTACGTTTGCAAGAGGTTCAGTTTTGTGATTCAAAAGTAATCTCAGAGCAGGAGACCTCTGATGAAACTGCAAATGATGGTTTTGTCCATGTAGGATCAACAAATCAGCCATTTGGGGAAGATTTCACTATGCCATCATATGTTCCTGGTCTTGATGATGAGGAATAGATATGGCAACACTTGACAAAGAAAAACTTAATAAAGAAAAACAGGAGCGAAAAATTAAAGTTACGATTATTTTCGTAAGTCATATTTTTGTGACAGTGTTTTTTGCATATTTAGCCCATCAATTTGCGACACAGTTCAGCCAGATGGCAAATGGCCGTTTGCCAGAGTTAAGATTTGATCTCAACTACATAAATGCCTGGAAACTTTTGATTTTAAAACGGGAGTTTAGAATGTTCCTTTGGTGGGGGATATTTGAAGTTATGTTTGGTGCAATTATGTTTACTCTGCTACTTAAGCCACGTTCAGAGATAAGCAATATTAGAGAATATACAGTAACAGATAATATTAAGATTCCTATACCTGTTGGTAATGGACAGCATGGTAATGCGTGGTTTGCTAGCAAAAAGGAAGAAGATGAAATTCTAAAGACAATTCAATTTGATGGTACAGATCCATTCCAAGAATTAAAAGAGCGTCCAGGAGTTGTTGTTTCTATGGAGCGTAAAGGAAATACAGATGTAATTCGATATCTTAGAACATTTGCACATTCTATTATTATTGCACTTACCGGAGGTGGAAAAACTAGGCGTGCATTGTTACAGACAATTTGCCTGCAGATGATGGCCGGCAACTGTATATTGATTTCAGATGTAAAAGGAGAGATCTATTACTATACAAAAGGCTATGCAGAAAAAAGAGGGTATAAGGTGATTGCAATTGATTTATGCAATCCAACAAAATCCTCGCACTTCAACTTTTTGCAACCGATCATTGATGCGATTCAAGAAGGGCGGAGAAAACAGCAGAAAGAGATTTCAGAGATAGAAGAAAAAATTCGAGCAGCTGATAAAGCAGGTGATTTGGAGCAGGTAGTTAGTCTTGCTCAGGAAATAGAGGATATAAAAAAGGATTATTCTTGGACAGGAAAGGCACAGGATTACACCTGGGACATTGTTGGTGTTTTTGCAGGAGAGCAGAAAGGTGAACCGCTATGGTACAACGGGGAAACTGCAACAATTGCTGCGTGTATCATGGCAATCTGTATGGAAGCTCCAGAAGAGTATTGGAATTTATATAATGTGTATAATTTTATCGCTTATATGGCTCAGGAACATCCAGTAACTCATAAGACTCCATTGTCAGCGTATTTAAATACTTTACCAGATACACATCCAGCGAAAACTATTTTCATGCAATCACAGGTAGCTGCGGAGCGTACAAGAGCATCTTTTTATACATCTGCCATGGGAACACTAAAACTGTTTACGAATCCCGGTTTGGCAGAGATGACGGCATCTAGCGATTTTAGTTTATATGATGTTGGAAAGGAAAAAATCATTATCTACATGATTATACCTGATGAAAAGAAAACTTATTATCCAGTAGCCTCAACTCTAATAAACCAACTTTATATAGCTCAAGTCGAGACTGCTAGGAAGAACGGTGGACGATTACCAATTCCTACAGATTATGATTTGGATGAAATTGGAAACTTCCCAACTATTCCGGTGCTGGCTAATCTATTGTCTGTTGGAAGGTCAAGGGGAATTATAGCTAATTTGGTAATTCAGGATTACCAGCAACTTGCAACTAAATATAAAGATGATGTGGAGACAATTAAAACTCAGTGTGGTTTAAAGATTTTCCTCAAGTCAGATAATCCCAAAACTTTAGAGGAGATATCAAAAACTTTAGGTAATTATACTGTGGAGGTTACAAGTGCTTCCACGTCGGCAAGTACCAGTATAAAAACAATGGATGCTAATATATCGAATTCCAGTAATTTAGCAGGAAGAAAATTACTTATGGAAGAGGAAATATCTAAATTTAAGCCACCGGATGCTCTTATCATGGTAACCTCGGAACGCCCCATAGTAACAAAGATGCCTGATTTATCCAAATACCATTTTAATGAAATGCTTGGTCTAGGTGATGAAGAACATAATAATCAGTTGATATTACAGATAGAAGAAGAACGGCCAGAAAGAAAGTTAAGGCAAGTTCCGCTCTGGGGAATATGGAATCAATATAAAGAAATGCTTGAAGAAGAAGCTGCAAGACAGATGAAGGAATCAAATATAGGAGGTTGAAGAAGTTATGTATTCCATAGAAAAAAAAGCAATATATAGGATTTTTCAAACAATAATTTTAATACTGGTTATTAATATGTATTTTGTGCTTACGGTATTTGCATCAGAAGTTGATTTTAAAAGCACGAATTTATATACCGGTACAAGAGCAGTGATTTTAGGGGCGACAATAGCTTTGACAGCTATAGTTGTTATCTTGACTATTCTTTTAGCTCTTAAAGCCGGATTAGCTTGGCAGACGGCCGAAGATCAAGAGAAGCCACAAAAAAAGAAGGCGTTAATACAGACAATAGCTATAGGTGTCTTAATAGCATCTCTTAGTGGACTAGTCACCTTGATACTTGGTGCATATGGTTTAACAGATGGAGATTCAGCAGCAGCAATTAGGACATACTATGTTGCTGAAAATGTATGTCGCTACATAATTAGTTAAGTAGGATACTTATGGATTTCTTATTAAAAGCAATTGCTAAATTTATAGGTAATATAACAACAGCATTGCTGGAGTCAGTATTACTAACATTTAATGAAGTATTTCAGTCATTGGTTAAATCGTTTGTGGAACAGTCGGCTGTAATGAGAATACATAACGCTTTTGTAGGGCTTTCCATTTTTCTAATTATGTTGTTTTGCATAAGTAGCTACTTTAATACTTATGTTGCAGAAACAGAGGGGGATCCAGACTCGGACCCTTTGGATATTTTGGTAAGAGGAGCAAAAGCGGTAGCATTTTCTTGTTGTTCAGGTTGGTTCTTTGGAACGTTTATGAATTTTACATCAGCAGTAGCTGATATGGCCATAACTGAATTAGGAGAAAATGAGGATTGGACCATATCTTTGTCCAGTTCAGTACAGGCTCTGATGGCAAATATTACAGGAATGGGATTCATCTGGAATGTGGTTATTTTCATATTAGTCATAGGAATAATTGCATTTTATATAATTGCTACGATTAGAGCAATTGAACTCATGTTGATGTATGTTATCTTACCTACATTTTGTTCAGAGCTATGTTATACAACTCATGAACGATTTAATGGAATCATAACCAGCATATGCGTGACTGGGTTATATTACATCCTGCAGCTGATTTGTTTTTATATGCTATGTCGGGCAATGGTGTCAATGATTGAAGGCGTATCTCCTGATTCAGCTATATCAATGGAGGCATTCCGTTGTTTAGGCTGGTTAATTGCAACACTTAGGTCACCAAAATGGTTGGAAAAATTTGCTTATTCTACCGGACTTGGAGATGGCAGCAAACGAGCAGTTGGTACTGTTGGTACAAGTGCAATGCATGGAGTTTTTAACAAACTTTTTAAATAACAAGCTTAATAATAATAAGTATAAGGAGAAAAATGATTACTTTAGAAATGGGAGCATCTGCCAGTTCCTATACTGATTACATTAGATTGCTGATGAATATTATTACTGGCTTGGTTGTTGCTGGATCTATATTACGCTGTTTAATTGTTGGAATAAACCACATGTCCAACGAACAACCAATAAATGATTTAATTAAAAAAATTAAGAATATTCTTTATGCAGCAATTTTGTGTGGTAGCATTCCACAGATAATTAGCTTAATAGCTGAGGCATACAGAAACTGAGCTGAGAAGGGATAAGCATGGAGAAAAAAAAACCATTATACATACCAATTAAGACACTTGATTCTGAGGATTATGTTACCGGATTAGGAAAACTGGAGCTTGCCATAATATTATTTGCTACAGGGATATCTCTATTAATAGGTATAATTTTAGCGTTTTTAATTAACTCACTTGTGGGTATCGCTACTGGTGTCTTTATTGTAACCACGGTTTTTGTAATCGTAAGAAGGGATAACAATAATGAAAGTATGATTAGAAAACTCCAAATTGTCAGACAGTACAATCGAAGTCAAAAAAGTTACTCGTACAGTTATGATTCTAATTTTGAATATGCAGATGAGGAGGTATTAAATGATTAAGGAAAAAAAAAAGATGCACAATTAACTATACAGCAAAAAACAGCTAACGATCTAGTAAATGTTAAAGACATTAAAGATATTTTTTTATATACAAAAAATGGTTTCCTGATTTGTTTTCTAAACACTGGCAATATTAATATTGACCTCTTGAGTGAAGAGGAATTAGAAACTGTTACTCAAAGGCAGGCGATGTCATTTGAAGGTGACAAGAACGATTTTGATTACTTTACGCTACCTTCCCAGGTGAATTTAGATCCAACAAAAGAGTATTTAAAATTAAAACATCAGGAGACAGAAAACCTGGGCAAACGTAAAGGATTAAATTACATGTTACGTGAAGTTGCTTATTTATCTACTAACGGGGAAAATTTTGAGCATCAGCATTACATAAAGATATGGAAAAAGATCGGACCTAACATAAAAGATACGCAGAAAGAGTTGACAATCAGAATCAATGAATTCAAAGAACGATACGCAGCTGCTGGAAATTTATGTGAAATTCTTAAAGAAAATGAAATTATCAAAATGTGTAATCTATTTGGCAATCCACAGCAAGCTCCATATATGGGAATAGGATCAACTAATTTTTATGAGACAATTACGCAGATTAGGGTATAGGGGGAAGTATGGAAAAAAAATCAGCAAATCAAATTATT
Source organism: Lacrimispora amygdalina (assembly GCF_900205965.1). Lineage (GTDB taxonomy): Bacteria > Bacillota > Clostridia > Lachnospirales > Lachnospiraceae > Lacrimispora > Lacrimispora amygdalina_A. The sequence goes on along the minus strand of NZ_OAOF01000025.1, from coordinate 36,925 downwards.
TGTAAAGATATTGAGGTAAATACTACTCTTCTTAATATTATTACACCCTCAGCAATAGATTTTGATCGAAGCCACCTGAATATATCAGAGAACTACGGGAGAGTCATGTGTGTATCAAAGTTCCCCTCTGATGCTGATTATGGTTGGTTGGCTCCCATAGCAAATTTGGAGAGTACAATTACTAAGATTGAATATCGACATACGTCACCTACTGTGTTAACAAAGGCTTTGAATAAAAAGATATCAGAATTGAGAGAAAATCTGGATGCCGCTAAGAAGGAATCTGAACGTCAAGCATATGAGTATTCTATTGAAAATTTAATGAATTTGATACATAGGATTACAGTGAAAGGGGAACCGGTTGGGTTTGTAAATATTATGCTTTATGTTTCGGCTGAAAACCCTGTGGAGTTAGCAAGTCGGACAAGAAGGATTCAATCTATTTTATCTGGTCTGGAGTGTAGTATACGCCCATTAGTATATAAACAGTTTTTGGCTTTTTCGGCTATTGCTCCTTATGGTTTACCCAATTACCAAATGGTAAGTAACATGGGAGAACGGCCAATGCCAATTACCACTTTATTGGGAGGTTATCCCAATGCATCTACTGGCCTGTACGATGAAGAGGGCTATTATTTAGGCAAAACAAAAGATTTGTTATTGGTGATTATTAACCAATGGATACGTAATAAAGATCGGACGAATTCTAACTGGGTGGTTACAGGTATCCCTGGTGTCGGAAAATCAACTGTGTTAAAGGTAATATTTGCGAAAGAGAACTGGACAGGGACTAAAGTAATTATTTTTGATCCTGAACGTGAATATGTAGATTTAGCACATAGCGATTATATCAATGGTGATGTTATTGATTGTGCTACTGGCGTTAACGGACGAATTAATCCATTACAAGTTAGAGCTGTCTGTAGTATTAAGGAAGAGGATCTGGATGAAGGGGAATATTTGGGGGATTTTTTTACGTATGACGTAGAAAATGAACATGAAGAATCACAGTTAGCTTTATATATTCAGCAGTTGAGATTGTTTTTTTCGTTATATTTTGGAAACCTAGATTATAACGCAGAGTTGAAGACAATATTAGAGCAAACACTTATAGATTTGTATAAAAGTTTTGGTATTACATGGGATACAGATGTGACAAAAATTCCAAATGACAAATTTCCTATAATGAGAGATTTATATGATTATGCAAAAGAAAAAGCGGAGGAAGAAGACAATGTTTACATAAAAGCAATTAGAGACAAATTGGTATTGAAGCTATACAGTGCAGCATATGGTGCGGATCAGTTTATTTGGAATGGTCACACAACATTAGATGCTAAAAGTGATTTTATTGATTTAGATGTTTCTAAGCTGCTTGATTTGGATGACAATGTAAAACGAGCACAATTTTGTAATTTGACTTCATGGGGTTGGCAGCAAATGTCTGCTGACAGGACACAGCGGGTCTTGTTTGGAATTGATGAGGGATATTTATTTGTAGATCCGGATTATCCGGATATGATGAAATATCTTAGAAATATCTCAAAAAGAGCACGAAAATACGAAGGTGGTCTTATGTTTATTACCCATTCAATTGTTGATATATTAGATCCCGCAGTTAAACGATATGGGCAGGCAATTATTGATAGTGCTTGTTATAAATTGATAATGGGAACTGATGGAAAGAACTTAAAGGAAACACAAGAGCTATTTAATTTATCAGATAAGGAAGTAAATATTTTATCCTCAAAGACCAGAGGACAGGGGGTATTTATGGTGGGTAATATGAGGATTAATCTTACTGTTGATGTATCTGATGAAATGCTTGCTATTTTTGGTTCTGCCGGAGGAAGATAATGCATATAAAAATTGCACTGCAAATAGCAAAACAGTTATTAACTACGGAAGATGGCCGCAAGCTTTTAAAATGGATTGTTATAACTGTAATAGCGCTTGTTTTATTGATAGGTGCAGCATTTTTACCAATTTCAGGTTTTGTCACTGGGGATGATAATGAGGATATAGATGCATTGCTTGATGATACCTTTGTAATAACTCAGACAAAATATTATAAGGCGATTGAACAGTCCAGAGATGCATACATAGAACAGACAATCCAGACGATGTCAAAAATTGCTCAAGATGCCAGGGAAGAGTACAAATATGAAATAGAGGTAGAAGAATATGATGCAGATACAGATTCTTATTCAAGTTCAACAGAAACGGTATATCCAACAGTTGAGGTTATTACCCCATCCCCTCCGATAGTTACTGCAATTGCATATTTTTGTTTTACAGAAGAAGTACAGCTTTCTGATGCCAAGGATAAGATATCTAAGCAGTCGGTAATAGATTTCTATGAAAATAAAATTGCTAATCTTCCATATGTTGTGACCTGTCATAACCAAGATTATTATACTGTATCTCTTACATATAAGACAGATGATGAGTTATCAGAGGCTTTGTTATCAGATGGTACATTCAAAGATGAGGGTGACGTTGATTTTTTTATAACATCTATTGAGCGTATTACAGAATTGATTCGTGAATCTGGTGGAATGGGGTATGATGGTATACCTTCTGGAAATATAAGTGATTCTTCTGTAGCAAAACAGATTTGGGATTATTTTAAAAGTAAAGGCTGGTCAGATTATGCCTGTGCCGCTCTGATCGGAAATATTGAAGCAGAATGCGGCATGAAAGTGGTTCAGCAAGAAACTGGAGGAACAGGCATCGGAATGGTTCAATGGTCGTATGGACGAAGAACCAAGTTCCTGAAGTGGCTGGATGCAAAAGGCTATAATTTGTCAAATGTAGAAGCACAGTGCGAATACCTGTTAATTGAGAATGTCTGGTATAAAGGCAATGTGACATTGTATAACAGCGGAGGATTGAAACATCAGTCAAAAGCAAGCTCTCTCAATGAATTTGGAACTTACTCATACTCTCAATTATCAGATGCGGTTGATGATTTTTTGTGGCATTGGGAATCGCCGAACTATAAGTATGCACAATGGGATCGGAGACAGGGAGCTGCACAGGATGCTTATAATCTATTTGCATCTGGTGGAAGTCCTATATATAACGGAACTTATGCTCAAATCAAGGCTGCTTTTTTTCCAAATGGTAATTTACCAACATCAGAATCTCAAATGGGATCATATTTAACAACCATCTCATTTGTAAATAGTGCTGGAATTGCTAAAAAGGTAAGAGTACACAAGGCGGTGTCTGCTGACTTATTAGGCGCACTGACTACCATATCAGCTGGTGGCTATGAGATAAAGCAAATAGATGGTTATGTCTGGAAAAATAAAACAAATTCTTCATCAGGTAGCCGTTCTTCTCATTCGTATGGTCTGGCGATTGATATAAATTATAACTATGGAAATCCTCAGGTTATTGGTGGGATAGTCAAAGTAGGAACGCCGTATGGCTCACACGAATTGAGTATGCATGAGAGTGGAATTGCAGTAACAACAATGAAGAGTATTGGGTGGAAGTGGGGCGGAAATTGGACCAGTTCTAAAGATTATATGCATTTTTCAGTACCAGGAGATTAATTTTATGAATGATCGCGGTAAAAAAAGAAAACATTTACTTGCTTTAGTTTTATGTGTGCTGGCTGTTTTTCAATTAGCAATGGAAAGTAAGGCGGACATGGAACCAAGTTATAACATAGCAGTAAAGCTTGATCCGGCAGTAATTGCCTATCTAAATGAAAAAATTGAGGTCTATTGTGAAAAGGACGGTCAATTTTATATGAGCATCGATTTGAATAAAAGCAATCACTATGAATATAAAAAGATATTTGTAAATGGTGTATACACCTTCAGAGCAAGGGTTCGCTATGACATGAATGAGGAATATACCATTCTTCCAGATTCACAGACTATTGAACTTACATACAAAAACAATAATTCTTTGTATGAGATAGTCTTTACAATTGAAGGGGCAAGAGAGGATCCAGAGGAACATTCGAATCTTACAGATAACAAGTCTGAACAGGGATCAGATATGAGCCAGGAGGAGAAAATATATAGCGCAGATGATATTGATGAACTGTATGAAATACAGGAATCAATGCTTGCTGAGGCAGAAGAGGCATTTACTGAACAGGAAGTTTGGGAACAGAATCATAATTTCCTATCAAAAAATGGAGTTTCTGATCAAAAATCTCCAACTATGGAAAACGAGAATCTTCCAATGCATGTTTATCCGGAATCAGAGGAAAACATGGATCAAACGGAGAAAAGTCTGGTACAAACTCCGTCAGCAACTGAGAAAAAAAGCATGGAGGAAAGTCAAGATCAAACTTCCACAAGTATAAAAACAATTGGATTGTGGGTGTTAGTTATTGTTGCACTTTTCCTGGCCTTAGTGCTAGTTGTAATAATCAGTGAAAAGGGGAGGAGCAAACATGAATAATAGAGAAATAAAAATATTAAAGATAGCAGTTTGCATGATTGTTTCAGTAATTACACTTTTTGCAAGCTGTCACAGTGGTTAAAAATATATGCAATTTAGATAAGGGGTAGTATATGGCAAGGAAAAAAACTGTCGTGGTTGATATTCCTATAGAGTTACTGAGTGGTGATAGAACCATTATGATTAACAGCGTAAGAACGGCTTTACAGAATGGGTTGCATCATTATTTTGACTCAAATGGAAATTTTATTGGAATCTATATCAACTTTAATCGTTCCATGTTTTTAGCAGATGGTAAGAAGCGCTTAAATGATTGCGAACGACTAACTTTTGAGGTTGAAAATGTTGTTTATGAAATGCTTTCTAAGGCAAAACGTTATACGACTATGTCACTTAAAAACTTTGCAGAGGTGGTGATATTAAAAGAACTACTAAATGACAAAGGCGGAGGAGGTGATGGAAATGCAAATGATGGTTCTGTACATATCTAGCAAGGCAATGAGACAAACCGTGGACCACTCCATAAAAGAAGCTGAATTACTAACGCTAGATTGCAATAATCAAATTGGAAACAATATTTCATTATCTAATTACATGAAAAACAAGGGCTTTTTACTAAGCAAGAATGATGTTGACTATATGATTATTGACCTTTCTGCACTCTCTGACAGCGAGGAAACAATTGGAGAGACAATACAGGGTTTTTTAATCACTCATGAACATGTGAGAATTATTATCATATCTCCGATAAATCAAGCCGGTGATAAAATTCTGAGTGAATTATTTGCTGTAGGTGTTAGGAACTTTGCAGTATCTAGTGACTTTGTTGTTATTAAACAAAAACTCGAAGAATGCTTGACGGATCAGGGGATGAGCTACAAAGAAGCATCTGAGTATAAAGATGTAAAAAAACGGACTCTGGAAGAAAAAAGAGAAGTAAAAGAAGTCAATAAGGTAATGATTGGTGTGATTGGTTCACAGCCAAGAGTAGGGTGCACACATAATTCTATCGTAATTGCAAACCAGTTAAAACGGTGGGGATATAGTGTCGCTTATGTAGAAATGAATGAAAATGGTGCATTACAGCAGATACGTCAAGCAGAAAAGCTAAGTATGATAGATTCATATTTTTCCAGTAGAAATATCGACTACTACCCAGATGCAGATAATTCCTTATTGAAAAAGATATTGAAGGATCAAGTATACAATTTTATTATTCTAGATTTTGGAAGTTTTCAAGATTGTGATATTAATGCGTACAATCGTTGTCATGTAAAAATTGTAATTGGCAATACGCAACCATGGGAAATCACTTTTTTGGCAGAGTTTTGGAATCGTTATGATGATGAGGCCAGACAACATATTAATTTCTATCTGAATTTTGTTGAAAAAGAATCAGATAGAAAGGTGTTAAAAAAGTTGTTTCATAAGGATCTGAAATTTCTCGGTTATTCATCGGATCCATTTAGTGAAAAAGATTTTCCTGGTATGTCAGAACTGCTCGAAGAATATTTACCGGAGAAATCTAAGAAGAAAGGATTTTTCATATTTGGTAAGAGAAAGAGAGTGGAAAACTAATGATGAAAAAGAGAATAAAGCCGTTAAAAGACGAGTTTAATCGGCTAATCATCAATGAGGGATACAACGATTATGAAGCCATGACTATTATGCTAATTCGGTTCATGAAAGTGATAATACCTATTTTGCTTCTCTTCTTAATGTGGATTAAAAAGGAAAATAAGAATGAGCTGGAGCAAATATATAAATTATAAAAGAATCTCGTTGTACATTGAAAAATCAATATGCCATAGTTCAGAGAGGAGGATTTGATAGATAGTGATAGAGATTTCTTATTTTAATAGAGTATAGAAAAGAACCAATGGCATTTGAAATTGCTGTTAGTTCTTTTTTATAAGGGTTTTAAGATGAAAAAGTGGAGGGAAGGAATGAGAACGTATCAAAATTTATTTACAGTTGCAATGATAACAGCATTGCTGTCTTTATTACCGGTGTGTCCAGCATATGCAGCTTGGATAAAAAGTGAGACAGTTCCAGCAGAGGTCGGAAAAACTTCCTGGTGGTATTCAACAGATGCTGCTAATAGTGCCTGGTATGCTGGAAATCCGGTCACGTGGCAATGGATTGATGGAAATAAAGATGGAGTGTTTGAGTGCTATGCATTTGGTATTGATGGCTGGATGTTTGCCAATACAATAACACCAGATGGTTATACCGTCAATGTAGATGGAGCATGGATCATTAATGGAATAGTACAGACGAAATATGCAGGCTGGATAAAAAGTGAGACAGTTCCAACAGAGGCCGGAAAATCTTCCTGGAGGTATTCAACAGATGCTGCTAATAACACCTGGTATGTTGGAGATCCGGTCATGTGGCAATGGATTGATGGAAATAAAGATGGAGTATTTGAGTGCTATGCATTTGGTACTGATGGCTGGATGTTTGCCAATACAATAACACCAGATGGTTATACCGTCAATATAGATGGAGCATGGATCATTGATGGAATAGTACAGACAAAATCAGGATCCACTAAGACGACCAGAAAGATTATCCTTGGTGGAGGGTCGGGTGGAGGTGGTAGAGGGGGATCTTCATCAGGCTCCTACAAACCGAGTGTGAAGCCACAACCGGAAAAACCAGCACCAATACCAGAAAAACCCACACCAGAACCGGAGCAGCCTGAAATCATCACTTATTCTTATACCATACAGTATAGAGACATTGAATCAAAAGAAATTCTTAGAGAGGAAGTGGGACAAGCAGAAAAAGATAAGATCATTGAAATCGAACATAGGACTTTTTATGATTACAATATTTGTGATGAGCAGCCAACGTCATTCCAGTTAACTTATGACAATGCGGAAGAAATTGTGTATTACCAAAGGATTAGGTCGGCTTCTCCAAGTGAAGCGCAGAAAATCCGGTGGGAAGTAAATTTTGTAGATGCGGAAACACATCACAAACAAATCTTTCCGCAAAGGAGCGGTGTTGTTTTAGAAGGCGGTAGCCTGTATGTGAATTATATGCCATCAATCACAATTGATGACACGATATGGGAAGCTTTGGACACACCGCCCTTTGAGACCGAGGTTTACGGACCAGGTGATCAGAATTTTTACATTGAATTTCAGGAAGCTGGGATTAATCCGGAACCAGAAGATTCTTATGCAGAAGAAAAGGAGCTGTTAAGGGAATGGATTATGGCAGCTAAGGAAGCCGAAGCGGATATTACTGGGGAAACGCCAGAACAGATACTAGATTCACGCTTTATCATATCAAATAAGACTCAGAATGACGTAAGAGTCCGCAGTATAACAAACGGTATTTCTGATGAACAAGATTATACCTTCTATATGATTGGAAGAAACTATATTCCAAATGGGTTAGCAATTACTGAGTGGTACGGAAGTAATGCTGATTATGCTGTTACAGCGGAGGATACAATCCAAATTGAAGGTGACCAATACACAGTTGTTCGTATAAATCTTTCTTTGACTTCAGAAAGCGAACATGATCATCAATGGGAATTGGTATATGAGAACCCAGCAACTTGCTCTTTAGAGGGTAATCAGCTGTATGAATGTAAAATTTGCGGCGAGCAGATGGAAGCCGTTTTACCGGCACTTGGCCATATTGATGAGGATAATGATACCATTTGTGATGTCTGTGGTGAGATTATCGGAACCGATGAACCGATAGGTAAACATTGGAATTTAGGTGATATTCAGGTTCAGGAGCTGGACGGAAAGATTTATTTCTTCAAATGCATTGATCAAAATTATTCGGGCGGAGCAGAGAATCACAATCAGATGGCATTGTTTTTGAGTACTACGATTGTTCCGGCCAACTATGGTTCTCAGTATAAATATGAGAAATTGTCAGATGGAAACTATGACTATGTGTTTTACCCAGGACCAGTAACAAGTTTTGGATCTAATAATGATTATAAATATTCAAAAGTACGTAAGTGGTTAAATGAATTGGAATCAGATACTTATAACTTGGGTAATACAAGCATTGGAGTTTCATATGCATATATAGGCGCAACTGCCGAAGGTGCAGGTGATCAGCTGCAAGAATCAGATTTAACGGCATCATACATCGGAGATCAGAAGATGACAGATCAACTATTTATCTTGTCCGTTGATGAAGCGTTGAAATATAAAGAATATTTATGGGATGTGGAAAGTACAGGAGCTTTTTCAAAAGGTTATTGGCTGAGAAGCCCAATGGGAACAAGTGGTCAGTATAAGACTGGTTATGTATATATTGTTGATTTGGTCAATGAGAATATCCGGGCACAGTCAGTTTTGGCTACTGGCAGTGGTTCTGATGAAGAAATCAATGTAACTGGAACAACAGGGGTAAGGCTTGCTTACACCATGCCGCAAAATTAAAAGCGCAAAGAGGAGAGCAAATGAGGAAAAGAGATTTGAAAAAGTGTGTGGTATGGTGGTTAATTGCCACCATGTCAATTGGAAATGTAGTACCGGTTATGGCGCAGCCCAACAGACCGGTTTTGGAGGAATCTACTCCTTCAAAGGGAGATGATGAGATTATTGAAACTAGGGAAGTATTTGATCAAAATATCAAAAAGGCAACAGATAGTAATGCAGAAGCACAAGATCCGTATACTGAGGAAGATGATTTTTCAGATGGTTCGGATATCATCAAAGACAGCCAATCACAAGTTAAGATAGCAACGGACAGTAACGCAAAAGTGTCAGATTTGCCTGCCAAAGACGATATTTTTGACGATATGCCAGAGATTGGAACCGGTGAGTTTACGGAATGGTTTTTCAAGAATGTTGAAAGCAGTGATTTGTGGGAATGGGTATCACAAATCACTGATTCCCCGGATACAGTTGAATATGTTCTGTATATGGATTGGTATGAAAATCATTCGGCGCGTGTTAATGAAGCCATGCCTCAAATGGGAATTTCCTTAATGAGTTCTTCAACTGGCGATTTATGGGGAGACTGGAACGGTGACATGGACTGGCAAGGGGAAGGAACGAAATCAGAACCATATAAGATTACATCTGTATCAGAGCTGATGGGGCTTTCAGAACTGGTGGCTTCCGGAACAGACTTTAAGAATACTTATTTTGAACTGACTAATGATATTGATCTTGGAAGTATTCAAATAAACGCTGGCAGTTGGAATCCGATAGGATGGTACCAGAATGCATCAGAGATGGACGGTGATGTTTCTAATGTTTTTAGTGGAAATTTTGATGGAGCCGGGAATACAATCTCCGGATTACGTATTTCAAATTCCACACAGAACTTGCAAAATATCGGGTTATTTGGATCAATTGTGGGTGGATCAATTAAAAATTTGACCATTGAATCAGAAGAGATATATGGAAATGATAACGCTGGCATTTTAGCAGGAACGATAGCAGAAGATACAACCGTTTTTAACGTCACTGTGAAAGGATATGTATTTTCAGCAAAGGATGCTGGTGGCATCGCCGGAGAGATTGCCGGAGGAAGTAACAATGTGACTGTTGAAAATTGTACAGCAGATGGTGTTGTCATTTACTCAGAAGGAACTACGGGTTTTGTTGGTGGGATTGTTGGAAATGCGAGTAAAGCGGATCTGATCGACAATACCGTATACACCTATGATGGTGATGGCAATAGAATCGCTGGCAAAGGATATGTTGGTGGGATTGCCGGCAGAATGAAGCAGATCAATATTTATAATTCCTATGTTGGAGGAACTATAGGCGGCAATGGTTCAGTTGCAGCTGGCGGCCTGGTCGGAAAATATGAGAGCGGAAATCTGATACTGGGCCGGTTTGCTGGAGATATAGGTAGAACTAATAATGGTACAGCGTCAAGAGAAGGTACATTTGTTGGAACTCGTGGGAGTGGGAACAATTTTACATATGGAACTGGATCCAACAATAACATTGCGTATTTATTTACAACCAGTGCATCGAAAGCGAAGGTTTCATTTGGAAGTAATATTGATGGGGACAATTCATTTACGAGGGCTGCTCACATTGGATATTGGAGTAATAATGAAAAATCCTACTACCTGGTAGCTGGAAAAACAGAAACACTTGGCAGCAACTATTTTTATGAGGAATTGGAAGCTGGAATTAAACATGTGATTACGCAGAAACTCAATAAAGAGTTCACTGCTTCTGGGTACTACGATGGAATTAATTTTAGGTTAGATCACTATGCACCAGGCTTCCAGGGAGAACCGGTTCGTGGCTATTTGGTTTCCGTACCTAGAATTGACGCCTTAAACGCAAATGGAACATATGATACCGATGTCGCTACTTTAACTGCAATGCCAGTCAGCAATAATTCCTTCTACCGCCAGATCGACAAAGATCACCCGGCAGCTGTGGCTTATGGTGTATCTGTAAGCGTATCTACTGCGGCAAAAAATAGCAGTGGGAACCGTTACCAGATGATATATAATACTGATCCGACTTACACAGATGAACATGGTGATGTTATACCCATGACATATGCTAGCGGAGGTACTTATACCTTTGATATGCCGGAGTGCGATACAGAATTAAAAGTTAAGTATGAGAAAGTAACAACGGAGCTGACCATGACTCCTGCCGAAACAACTATTTCCGTTACACAGACCAGGAGTGGTGATCGGAAGAATCCAAAGATTACAACCGAGGTAAAAAATCAATCGGGCATATTAATTGCTAGGTATATTGATGGAGTACAGGATACCAGCGTTGAAGTACAGCCAGTATCCATCCATGCGGAGCATAATAATGATGGTAGCACGGTTAATAAAACTGTTCAGTGGTCCGTTGACGATACAAACCTTATTACAAGTACTTCAGCAAGTGGATATACGTTGACAGATGCTAAGATAATGCCGAATTTGCAGTCGAATTTTATTCAGAATATCATTACCCAAGAAGTTCAGGCTCAGACCAATGCCGGTTATGCAAATCCGATCAGTAATACAGTTTATACAAAAAATGCAGTTGTTACGGCAGCTACAAATCCAGAAACAACAGTAGATAATCTGACGGTTTATGGAAATACGAAAGTAACAGTATCATTTCAGATCATTGATTTAACAACAATTCGTGTAGAAGGTTTAGCACTGAATAAGAGTAATATTGCTTATACCGTAACCAGGACACTTTCAGGAGATCGGTTGGACCCGACAGAAACAATTACCTGCAGTGCGCCAGTGAGTTTAACAGCAACATTAAACCCAAATCATCCATTTCTAAGAAATGTAACATGGTCGGATAAGGAAAGCGGAAAGATAATCACTCTTGCACCATCAGGGGGTTGGACACAGGATTGCTCAGTAGCTATTCGATATGATTCGTCTGGACAGCAGAATCCAGTATGGATTCAAAACGTTATTAACGCAGATAATGCCGCCAGGACTGCGGATCCATATACAAAGCTTTCAGGTAGTACGACGTATACCGAGAAGGTGACAGCAGTCAGTGAAGATCAGACTCATGGTCACGTTATGGCAGAGTGTGATATAACCATTAACTTTGTCACCATAGATAATACCGTTATCCATCCGGAAAGTGTATCTCTTGATAGAAATTCTCTAACATTTGACCTGATACTGACAAAGACTGGAAGAAGGACAAGCCCAACATTGACCTGGATCGGCCAGGATACTCAGATGTTACAAGCTACTGTGAATCCCAATCTTGCAGACAGCAGCATTTATAAGCCATATGACAAAACTATTACCTGGAGTGCCGGCAATGCAGCACTTAATGTTGTTAACGGAAATGTTTCCCCTAACTTAGATTCAGAGTGGATCAAGGAAACAATTTCAAAATCTCCATACACTGGCACAATTGAAATACCAGTGCAAGTAAAAGCTGTTGATAATGGGAAAATAGCAGTTTGCGCAGTAACAGTTAATGTGAAGGTAGTTGATAATACATACTCCAGTAGCTCCGGTGGTTCTGGTGGCGGCGGAGGTTCTTCAAGTGGAGGTGGTTTCCGGTCAGTGGGAGTAACTACAACAGGAAACACCCAAGGACCAGCAGCTCCGGCCGGATCAGTAACAGGAACCTGGACACAGACGGCAGATGGAAGATGGATATTTGCAACCAATCGGACTTATACGAATGAATGGGCGTATATTAGTAATCCATATTCTACAGGAAGTCAGCCAAAAGCGAGTTGGTTTAGATTTTCAGAAACAGGTGATATGGTAACCGGCTGGTACACAAATACAGATAGATATGTATATTATCTAAATCCAATATCTGACAATACACAGGGTGCTATGCTCACTGGCTGGCATTGGATATCTGGAAAATGCTATTTCTTTACTGAGATAAAAAGTGATGCAAATCCAGAAGGTTCACTTATGAAAAATGCAACAACTCCAGATGGCTATATAGTAAATACTGATGGGGCATGGGTAATTGATGGTGTGATTCAAACTCAATATTGATATTTGTAGTCTCGTACATTGACAAGAGAATATAGAAATTTAAGATTACTTCCAATAATTAGAGGGTGGATCGACCACCCTCTAATAATGAAAAAGCATAATTAAGACCAAAATTAAGACCTAAATTATAATTGACCTTAGAGCTTAAATGTGTTATATTATAGTTAGTATAGTAGATTTAAGCTCTGAAAGGTGGAAACTTTAATGTTAAAAAAAGGAACAACGATAGTTTCAGCAGCAAATTTTAAAACTCATATTTCTAAGTATTTGAAAGAAATTAATAAAGATCAGGAGCCAGTATTTCTTACTGTTAATGGAGAAGGCAATCATGTAGTTATGCATATTGATGTGTATGATGAATTACGAAGGTATAAGAAGTATTGTTTGGAACATGGAATTTATGTGGATACATTTAAATGTGTAATGTGTAAAAATGATTTTCCAATTACCGAAAGAGTGGATTTTCCGTCTCAGGGTGAACTGATGAATGGGGTTTGTAAGGAATGTGCAGGTAAGTATCTTGAAAAAATAAAAGCTGAGCGGATCGTTTATACAGAAAATTAGGATTTGCAGAAGTACCAAGGGGAAAGGAAGAGAAATAGATATGGATAAAGTATTGAATAACTAGTGGAATATCTTGAGGGTCAAAAAACAATAGAAGGAATTACTACAGGTTCAAGAAAGTATGGTAGTTCAAGCAAAGAGGATATTGAAATTGGTGTATACGTTGTTAATGAACAAAGAAGTCAGAAGCCATTAAAAGATATAATGGGGTAATGTTATGGTTAATAATATTAAATTAATAGAAAGCAATTTTTTGAGTTTGAAAGAGCAAATTAAATTCTGGGATTTTAAAAGTATGCATGAAATAAAAAGAGCACTTTCATTATTACATACAATAAAGCAAGAAGCTATTATTTTTGATTCAAATGCTGAAGAAATTTATCATAAAAAGAGCATAGAAATTTTTTCGCATAGAACATTGTATTTTGAAAATGAAATTGAATATATATGGAATATTAATCAAATTACAGATGCAATAATAAGGGAACAAGGTACTGCGAATATTATAGCGACCGAAAAATTAATTAGTTGTATTTCAGACAAAGACATCAGAGAAAGAGTTTTTGAAAATAATTATCAGAAAATAAATGATGAAGTTGCTCCATATAAAGCAAATAATCCGATCATATTTATGGGCCGAATTAATAATCATAATGCAGTGGGCATATTGCTTAATGGAAATCATAGAGTGATAGGAAATAGCTTAAAAAAGATTGAACATACCGAAGTATATATTATTGATCCCAATTATGGGCGTTACTTTTTAGTATCTGAAGAGTATATGAAATTGTATGAAGTAATACTGATTTATAATATTATAAAGTATAAGATTACAGGAAAGTACGTTTATGAATGGCAAAAGGAGAACAGGGAAAAAATAGCTCAAAAATATTAAAAAGAGATTATATATGTGAAAATAGGTGAATCGCTAATAAGAATAAATAAGCTGAATTATCAGCTCAGAGAAAGGATTATGATGGATAAAGAGATGATACAAACTGTACTTACAGAGGAAAAAAGAGAATATTATACCGATCCGGATTCAGGATTAAGGTGTTTTGATGAGAATGAACTTACTTATGTGGAAGAACCGGAAAGTGGGATTTTTTATCCTAATATTGTTATGGAAGAATCAGAACAGAGCCTGTCAAAGTGGGGAATGATGAGACTTAATTATATTAAGGATCATAAAAATGTACTGTGGTCAGAACTTACTTTGACAATGAAATTGTATCAGCATTGTTTGGATGTGCAAGAGGAAGCTCTAGAGATGCATCAGCAATTGTTAGAGAAGAGAATAGAACCTTATCGGCATTTACAATCAGAAGACTATTTTACTTATCTTCAGACACTCAATAATATGATCAACCAGGTGGATGAAATTGTTGCCAATGAACTCATTTATGTTTAAGTTAGAAATAGAGAGAGGAGCAAATAATCAACGCACAACAACATTGATATAGAACTTTAGTGAAATTGCTATACCCCTAGAAGGAAATATATGGTAAAATTAAGAAAGCAAAATTATCATTGGGAGTTAGGGGTAAGTATATGCCACTTTATTTACAGGTTCCATACGAAGAAAGAGAACAGGCAAAAAAATTAGGGGCAGTATGGGATAATGGTAGGAAACAATGGTATGTCGCAAATAAAAATAATTATCAAAAATTTCTTAGATGGTATCCTTACCTTGATGGGTGTGACGATATCATATGTGATTGGGTGTATATAGTAAGAACAAAATATAAATGTCCCAAGTGTAATAAAAATACAAGTGTAATTGCTTTTGCTATTCAAAATCACTTTGAAGTAGAAGTGACAAAGAGTGGTAAAATCAAGAAGTGGGATTATCATGATGAATTTATTCGTCTTATACAAAGAGAAGATGAGGTTTTGTTTGGGTCAGATGAGGAGCAAAGAAACCATAACCGTTTTGAAAATTATCTAAGGAACCGATTCGGATATTATTATGAATCTTCTAATTGTTACGTGAATCACTGCTGGGAATGTGGAGCAGTTTTGGAGTTTAGCTTGTTGCACGAAATTCCGGGAGGACCATTTTACTTAGACACTTTATATTTTAAAGGTGTGCCACAACCAAAAGATTTTAGATTATTTAAACTCTTTTTATGTGAAGATGGTTTGTTCACACAGTATTATACAGGTGATGGTATTTATACCTATGATCAATTTATACTTGATGAGAATAAGAAAATAGAAATTCTGGATTTTAAAATAAGCATTATGGATTTATAGAAGGGGATATAATTATGAGGAAAAGAATGAAGCAGATTGTGGCCATGGCAATTACAATGACAACTTTAGCAGTAAATGTGTTTCCAGCATATGCAGCACAATTTGGTAGTATTCTTGATGGTGATGGGAGTTGGAGCAATACAAATAATATGACATGGAGCTTTAATAATGGTGGCAGCGTAACTATTGGGAGAGGGCCAGTGTTTAGTGATGTATATCCAGAAATAACTGATCCTGAACACTTTTTAAAAGAAGCTGTTATTTATCCAGGAGAGGCAGTAAATTCTTTAAACAGTGAGGGGCTTCCTAAAGCAAATTATACAGAGGGTACATTACCATTATTACAGGAATTTGTAAACAGTTTTGATTGGATTCATAGTGATGAACTGACAAGGCTTGAAATGGTTTTTGATAGACTTCACAATGGCAAAGACGGACGTGAGGATCAGACCTCAGGGAAACATTTTCCATCTGTTTCTTTTAAAGTGTTAGAAGGTAAGATTGGAAATTGTGGCGATTATTCAGGAGAGTTTCAAAGGCTGGCATCATATGTGGGATTGGAGAGCATCGCCTATGATCAATCAGCAGTGCATGCGGCTTGTTTGGTAAAGATTAATGGACAATGGATTACTGTTGATCCTATGAGAAAAGAAGGGTTATATAATAATCTAACAACAGTACCTGTTGATTATGATACAGAATATAATCGGTATGCTAATGAAGCAAAAAGTAGTCAGTGGTATCAGGATCAGATGCAGCAAGTAGAATGGCAGAGACAGGCCGAAGCTGGAAAAATAACCTGGATTGAGTATTATCAAAGGCTTTATCCGGGAATGAGTGAAGCCGAAATTCAAAAAAAGTTTATGAGTTGGGACGGATATGTAGACGGACTCGGTAATTAAAAACAGAATAGAAATAAAGAAAAAGAGAAGTAATCATTTAGCAATTTGCTGACTGGTTACTTCTTTTTTTGTTTTAGTTAATTAAAAAGTAGGAGGGAAAAATGAATAAGCGAATGAGGAAACGAAACAGATACATTTCATTGTTGTTATCTGTTGTGATAACGGCAATGGCTTTCATGCCTTATCTTCCGGTACAAGCAGCAAAGTTGCATAATCCAGGAGATAGTCTACCGGCTTTTGGAGATAATTGGCATTTCTACTGTATAGATGCTTATGGGGTCGCATCTAATGGTATTTTACAAAAGGGTGATATGTACACATATGTGCTACCATCTACCAGATTGAATGATACAGAAAGAGCCTATTTATTTTGGGCAACATTATCAATGCTTGCAGGATTTGGTAATCAGCAAAAGATTAATACTGTAATTGATAACATCAATGCTCAGGCACCAAGTCAGGGATTACCCACAATTGCTCCTCTTGTGACTGAAGCAGATTTAAAAACAATCATACATAAGGCTGAGACAAGAGCGAAATATCCATGGCTTGCAGCGGTGGTAAATAATGCTGAGGAATATATGAAGCTAGGTGGAATTATTAGTTCCGGAACAGGAACTAGTAATTCAGGAAAATCAATTCCAACTGTATTGCAAGGGCATACAGACTTAACAACGGCATTAAATGTGGGTAATACTTTTACTATTGAGTTTAATGCTGGTGGAGATGATAAAGATTTTATTCAGAAGGTTCCGCTAAAATTTTCGTTAGATGGCAGTGATGGTTCTTTTCTTCCTAAACCAATGGGAGGGTGGACATATCAAAAAACGGATAATACTATCATATTTTCCAATCCAAATCCAGAACCACCTCAGTTGTATATTCAGTTTGATACAGTAGGAACCGATTATGCTACAAATGGTGCTTATTCTACTGTTGAAGAGGCTTATGAAGAAGGCTTACAGTTATGGGTTTGCACACAATGTAGTGGGACCCATGTAAGTCATTCAAAGACGGTCCCTTTGGAGGATCACCAAAGGTTGGTTTTCTTGGAATTACAAGGTGCTCCTTTGCCGCTTTATGCTGCAATTGGTACCGATCCGGTTCCTTCTCTTACTGATGGCAGTATTGATTTTAAAATCTATCGCCATAACGAGGAGATGAAATCTACATATAACTTACAACTTAATAAATATGATGATGAAACCGGAAAACCACTTTCAAACGCAATATTTAAGCTGTATGAGCGTTTTGATGATAAAGACCGGGTAAATACGGAGCGTGACGGAGCAGTAGAGTTGTATGAGGGGGGTGAGCCTTACAAGAGCTATTATACGGACAATCCTGTCATATGGGATAATTTCCGCTTTGCTGGTTCTGTAACAACGGATGAATCTGGCTATGGTAAAAAGACTGTTAATCATACTTATAATTACGATAAAACATTTTGTGATGGGCATCCGGCTCCGGAGTTTGTTTCCGTTCCGGAGGAGGAAATTGATGAGGAAACCGGAGAGGTAACCAATGAAGCAGAAATTGAAGATGCTAAGGCTGAAAATCAACGGCTTGCAAATGCCTGGGTAAGCGCTGTGGCAGATTGTGAAGAACATGCTTCCGGGGATTTCTCTGGTGTACATTTCCACTGGATTCAGTCAGGAGTCAATGTATCAGAAATTGAAAGTGTTCTGTCTGATGGGGGGAGCGATACACCTGATGGTGGCGTGACGACATCAGCCAGTGAAGAAGAAGCATATCAGGAATCCGGATGTCGGGCAGACTGTCAGGCCACTTATGAAAAATTTATTTCCATGAAATATAGCTATACCTGGAAAGAATCAACGGCGAAAGACGGATATACTCTGCATGATTTGCATCCGGATGATGTTCCGATCGAGGTTGTAACAACAGATGCTTCTGAAAACGGAGCCAATGCTACTTTTTCAGGATTATACAGCAAAGATATTGCGATTAATGCAAAAGTTACCGGAAGCCCCGCTTCCATGGTCAAAGCTCAAAGAGCAGCAATTGAAGCATTTCAGATGGAGGAGCCTGTTGTAGAGGAGGATTTAAATCTTGAACAGGAGAAGAAATCAAATATTATTCAGAAAATTATTAATTTCTTTTTGCCATCTGATCCAGAATACGAGGATATAAAGGTTGAGGAAGAAATTGATAATGATGATCCAGTGTTTAATGATAGTGATAAGATAGCCACCAACTCAAATGCATATGATTCTTCACAATATTTTAAGTTATCATCTTCTAATGTTTCTAATTCCATTCTGTATAGCCAAAATGAAGAAGTGACGAAGGGATCCGAAACAGAAGCGGGGGAATCCGAAACAGAAGCAGTGGAGAAATCCGAAACAGAAGCAGTGGAGGAACCCGAAACAGAAGCGGTGGAGGAATCCGAAACTGAAGCAGTGGAGGAATCCGAAACAGAAGCAGTGGAGGAATCCGAAACAGAAGTAGTGGAGAAATCCGAAACAGAAGCAGTGGAGGAATCCGAAACAGAAGCAGTAGAGGAATCCGAAACAGAAGTGGCTGAGGAATCAAAACCGGTAGCAACAGTAGAGAATGAAACAGAGGCAGTGAAGAAAGCAAAAACGGAAGTGAAACAGAGAAGTTCAAAAGTAGATAAAGCCACAAATTCTAATGCACTGGTCCCGTCAGAAATTCTTTTTACAACAATATCTAACGCAAGGTTAGGTTTTAATTTGTTGGCTGAAGAAGGTAACGATGAAACTGGTAGTACCGGCAATTTGTTCGTATCAGCTTACAATACTGCTTTAACATCAGCAAGTGTAGGGGATGATGTTGAAGCCGAACCATCTACTAATTACAGTCACTGTAATGATTCAGATAGAGAAGGTAATCGGTGGAGGATATATGATCACCGGACAGAAGGGGAAATTCATGTAAAAAAATATGATATGGAGCTTTTAAAAGGAGAATCGGAAGAGTATGATCCCAGCGGTGACGCGCAGGGGGATGGAACTGTTGAAGGAGGTGTGTATGGGCTGTTTGCTGCCAGTGCACTAACCCATCCGGATGGAAAAACCGGAACCGTCTATGAAGCGAATGATCTTGTCTCTATCGGAACCGCTGATAAAAATGGTGAGTTGTCCTTTATGGCATATACAGAAGCTCCTGGATTTACTTACAACTATGAAACCGGAACTGTAGTGGAAACAGCGAGCGGCTGGGCGGGAAAAGCTCCTTCCAACCTCTATGTGGCTGACAGTTCCTATGACGATTACTCAGCAGATGCCCAGTATACAAGAGTATATTATGATAATAAATCCAATAATGGAAATGGGTGGATTGGACGACCGCTTTTAATGGGTGATTATTATGTAAAAGAATTAAGTCGTTCTGAGGGATTTGAACTTTCTGTAGGAAGCAAAGAAAACAGTCATACAAACAAAGGTCAGGATGTAAATGCAGGAGTACCTGCTAATGCAGGAAGTGGCTATGCTGCCATAACCAAAAATTTGTATCCGGAGGGACAGATCTCAGATAATCCAACTGGTGAATGGGGAAATCCTGATTATAACGAATTGTTTTTTGCTGCGGAAAGCAAAGAGACTGGAATGAATGGATTTGATATTTTGCTTAATAACCTGCCAGAGGGGTCAAAGATATACCGCTTAGATAACGGGGCGGAAAGTCGGGCAGTAGAAGTAGGAACGGGTGTTTACGATAAGGTAATGCTTGGTTATTATGTTACAGCAGAAAATGACTTTCAGTATCCGAAATATAACCCGGACGGCAGCTTGATGACAACAGAAGTTTCAACGAATTATCAGGCCAACCAATTCCAGGTTGCACAGTGGCAGGATCTCGACACAACAGCGGTTAAAGCGGCCCTAGAGAGTGAAGAGCCGGCTATGACTGATGTGGAGGTTCTGGATAAGCTGGCCAGCGATTTTACTGCTGATGATTTTAACTTTCTCAAAGGGAAAGCTGAAAAAGCACTCCGCAGTAGTGGAAAGAATACTCCTAAAATAAAAACTAACGGTACCGGTTATTCCAGTATTTATGCAGGAGTCTTTGATGCCGGAGTGAGAGAGGGCGATATTGATGCATATGGTGTGTCTGGGGTAGCGCCTGGAAGTCCTGCAAGCCGCACGGTTTATGGTTCCCCAATTGTAACACTGCAAATCAACAAGCTGGACAGTCAGGATAATCCAATTAAAGTCGGAGATGCAATTTTGTCTGTCCTGGATTTTTATAACACGAACAGTTTTTACAACTATGGCGGTGTTCACAGCATAGAGGAGGATTCTGATGCTTACTATATTACAGTTTATGCAAGCCAGTATGGGAACCCAAAGACCTTTTTTGCATCCGGCAGCGATCCGGAAACAGACAGTATTATTTATAATCGGGTAGAGTACCTTCCAGATGATACGGGTGAAAGTCCAAGATACATATATGCAACGTATTCTAATAATCCGGACAATGGAGCATTTGGTACCTATGATGGATTTAAATCAGAACTGATTGGAAGCCGCAACTACATATCGGCTCGTCTGATTACAGATGCCGCAGCAACCGAAACGGGCGGTCTGATCAGTAAAACCATTACTCAAAATGTGTATTATCAAAAGGGTGAAACGCCATGTGATAAGGACGGAAATCCAATCGAAGCATATGAGTATGTAGAACAAACCACAAAGATTATGCAGGATGTAACTGTCGGACAGTGGACAGAGCTACCCCTTTCCACTGTGAATGGAGCTACTATCTGCCATACTGACAGCAGCTATACGGATGCTTATGGAGCGGTCCATGCAGATGATGATTTACAGTCTTACACCTTCCGGATTGTCGTACCTGAAAAACAGATTACCCTGACTCAGGCACATATTGATGCAATGGGGAACCCGGCCGAGTGGTCTGCAGGGGATAAGATGGGAGCGGCCTCCTATTATGTGGCAGTAAGAAATGCAAACGTTAAAATATACCTGGATTATGAAGAACTAAGTATTGCCGGTGAGGGAAGCTATATTAAGACAATTACCCTAAGTTATCCGGGACAGGAATATATCTGGCAGGATGGAGAAAACAGTCCGGGAACGAATACCAGATTAAATCCTGTAAGAGTAGAACAGAGAGCAATCAAGCAACAAATCAAGGTTACAAAGAAAATTGATCCTGGTTCTTATAAAAACACAAATTCTTACAGCGATGTACAGGAAGATTGGTTTACGAAACTTTTTGGCAGTCCTAAGGTCAACAAGATGGGTGATTTTCGCTTTAAGACATACTTACGATCCAATTTATTGAGGCTGTATCGGGACGAGGCCGGTTCCGTCACATGGGTAGATCGAAAGGGTAATGAGATTGATGTTTTGGCGATTAATGATGCTTACCCGGAGCTGGTGAACAAGATATATACAAAAGCTCTTCATCAAACGGATCCGCTCTATAGGGATTCCAATGATGCGGTTATTTACAACAAGGAATTGTATAGTTACACCGATAATCTCATCAATGATGGGCAAAATAGTGGTTATACGGCCATTTTGGAAACATCAGATCAACTGGTGGAAGATGCAGCCGGCACAAGAGTTGTTTCAGGCTACAATTACGAAAAATTCTTTGATGCTGTTGCAGTAGCCAATAATGACAAATGGGATCTTGCCGCACCGACTTATACTTCTTATCAGCCAATCGGAAATGAGACAAATCGAACAACTTACACAATAGAGAATGCCAAAGCTTCTGACATGGTACGTCAGTTTGCCATCACCTGGTACTTAGATGATGAAATTGCCAAACTGGTACAGAATGTTTCATCAAACAACCAGGAAACGGAAACTGCCGGTGAAGTCACTTATTCTGACGAATTGTACGATAAAGCCTTGTATCACGCAATTATCAAAGCAGAAAACTATTTAAAACCATTTTTCAGCTATGATATTGACGAGATTTATGCTGTTGATTGGGATACAGAAGGCAACGGTGGAACTGATGACGATCCATCAACGCTTTCTGCCAATATAGAAGCAGACGAATGTTACTTTAACACTTCTAAATATCTGCCATACGGAGTTTATGTAGTGGCAGAGCAGCAACCACAATATAGCAGTTTAGAGGATTTTGCTAATAAGCATTATCAGATTGATAAGCCAAGAGAAGTAGTCGTTCCTACGGTATATGCTTCTTATGATGGTTCCCAGCAGAATCCAGCAAAGCTTAATAATTATTATAACTATGATGCAGAAGAAACGGCAGAGGAGCTGGCGGCTAAGTATCAGATCCGGTTTGTTGAAGAGGATCATGTGATAAAGGCTCATAATTATAACGGTAATTTTGAAGTGTATAAGCATGGATTAAGTATCAGCCAGATTACAAACGAAGTACCTGGTACACCGGGAGCCGGTGATTATTTTGCCCTTACTCAGTCAGAATACCGTCCACTTAAAAATTATTACAATGTTCAGGATGACCGGATGTCTGGTGATGTGCCGTATTACCTGACAGAGGGACAAAGCGGAAGAGATGGAGTTTCAACATCATATCGTTATAGTTCCGTTTCAGAATCTTTTGGAGTGGCGAATGATGTGCCATATCCAGGAGCTGCTGTTACAGAAGATAACCTGCTTGGAATTATGTACCAGGACAATGTGAAGTCCATGCAGGGAAACCTTACTGCTTATGACGGAAAATTTGCTGCAATGCTGGTACCTTATACCGTAACTGCGCCGGCCAGTGCCAGCAGTGAGGTAAATGAGGTAACGCCACAGCCAAGTGGGGAGAGTTCCTACATTGGATATGCTTATAACCAGTTTGAAAATCGTTTCTATACCTCTAAACTGAGGATTGAAAAGCTGGATAGCGAAACCCATGAGAACATTCTTCACGATGGTGCGATCTTTGGAATTTATGCAGCAAAACGGGACGATTCGAAAGATGGTGACGGAGCAGTATTATTCTACAAAACAGACACTTTGGTTACCGGTACAAAAGAGTTTCTGGAAGCAATGGGAGCAACTGGAATCACTCCGTTTGTGCAGAAGCTTTCCTGGTTTGAAAAACTGATTGGAAAAGAAGCCGGCCCTGGAAATCTCTATAGCGGAACTGTACCAGCTGGAACCCCGATCTGCGAGGAATCGGATCAGGTGATATTAGGTGATTCCTTTGGGAACCAGACAGTGGCATTTAAAGCCTACAGTACCGTTCTGGACGGCTTGATGAAAGATGAAACAGATAATTCTACCCTGAGATACCAGTATCAGACGGTCGGATATATTGAAACACCTCAGCCATTAGGTGCAGGTACTTATGTTGTGGCGGAACTGAAACCAACTTCCGGATATACCAGGAGTAAGCCGGTAGCACTTGAAGTGTATTCTGATAAAGTGGCTTATTACAAAGAGGGAAACAAAGATGACCGTGTGCTTGCGGCAATGTATGAAGATCCTTCCGACAATCAGACCACGAATGGGAATAAACCCCAAGATGTTGTGAATGTGGCCAGAATTAATGTAGAAAATGCTCCGATCAAGCTTACTGTAGAAAAGGTGAAGGAGTCCAGTGTTAATACAGCAGAGACAACCGCAGATAAGACCGTAACCTATAAGGTTAGCGGACGTGTGGACGGTACCCTTGCTGAAATTGGTAACAACCCTGATCTTATATACGCCTACAGTGAAAATGGTACTTACTTAGGGTACGCATGGAAAAAAGGTACCTTAGAGCAGCTTGCAGCAAGAAAAGCAGATGGTGAATTGGTAGAACTGGCCTATGAAGGAAATGTATTTACCGGCTATGGTTTTGTAACACGAACACTGGAAACGGCCAATGATACCAACCAATATGTTGCTGGGGCAACGATGACTTTGTACGATGCCCTGGAACTTAAGCCAACCGGGGATACCCAGGATCACGCCTACAATGGGCTGACAATTGAACGAAACCGCACCAATAACATTACCAGAATGTATGTGAAAGAAGGCTTTGCTGGCGAAAAGGTCGAGTTTGTCAAAGAAACAGATGAGGCTGAAAATGAATGCCAGGTGACCGTCCAGACCGGAGTAGATAAAAATCAGAATCCTATTATGGAATCCGGAGCGATCTGGACAGCAGAAACGGTTCAAAGATTAGATACGGATATCCTCTACTATGACCTAGACAGTCTAAATCTTTTTACTACCAAGACAATTGAAGGTCAGAGCGTTAAATATGGGTATGACAGAAAACATGTTCCGGTACCGTTATCTACGTTGGAGTCAGATAAAGTAAACTTTGACAAGACGGATAGTGAGTATTCCATTTACGCATTCAAAAATGGAGCGGCCTACTTAGAATTTGTTGGCGGTGATTTCACACAGATCCGTTATTCAGCAAATGATAAGATTCTTGAGGTCGGAGAAGATACGATTGTTTATCACATTGACCGGGCTGGAAACCGGGATGCACTGGTTGATCCTTACACCGGTATGGCATATGTTCTCGAAAAACAGCCTGACGGAAGTCAGAAAGTCCTTGTGTGGGCGGTTAATATCCGGAGAGATATTTATGGAAATATAATAGCCAGGGATAAAATTACAACTTCTAGGATAGCAACCGTTGGTGAAAATAAAGCAGGATACTCTGATAACGGAACAATTGAAGTAACTAATAATTCAGGGACAGCAGTCACAAATCCAATTTACAGCCACACGGAATCCGGATATATTACCGGCTCCTGGGGTTCCGATGCCGGAGAAGAAAGCCATAAACAATCATCAGTGCTACAGAATAACAATGGTCAGAGTATGAATGACAGTACACTGGTTGATGAAAATAATGGAAGTTTTGAGAAAGACATGAATCCGGTATACGATGAACACGGTCTGCCCTCATACTACCAGCGTAGTTATGAAACTTACGATAAAGGGACAGAACTTTATGACAGAAACGGTGATTTTGTCCGCTATCAAGATTCCAATAATCTGGAGGAATATAATCAAGCAGCCTATCGTATCAATGAGCCGGGCGAATTACTTGATGGAGATGAGACAGCAGAGAACCAGGATCAGAAGGATCTGTACCACCGGATGGGAGAAGCCTATATTGTGCAGAATACCTGGGTCACCTCTGATACCACTCCCAATGATCCATTTGATCTTACCATGACAGATGGTCAGGCAGATATCTTAAAACGATTACCAGAAGGTAACTATATCCTGGAGGAACTCATAAGTCCGGAGGGTATGAACAAAGGCCTGCCGGTGGGTAAAACCGTTTTAGAAACAGCAGATATGCAGAATACAAAAATGGTAGATACGTCCACTAAGACGGAAATTGAAAAACTGGACGGAACTAATAAATATACCGTAAATCGTATTGATATGCTTTCCGGAAAAACGATGGGAACTGTGTTAGAAGGGAAAGGTACTTACAGCTACGGGCATGTTTCCGGTGCGGATCTGGCTCTTTATAAAGCAAAACGGGTTTATACCTCTTCCGGATATTATTTACAGAAAGCAGCAGATATCCCGGTAGCGTTTGCAACAACAAACGACACGGTTTCGGCTCCTGAAGTGATTCATGCAGCCTGGACAACGGGAACAACGCCGGTCTATTTTGAAGGATTGCCTACCGGAGACTATTTGCTGGAAGAAACAACAACACCAACAGGATATGTAACTGCTACACCAGTAGAAATTACCGTTACAAATACCAGAGAAGTTCAAAATTTCACTATGAATAACGATCATACAAAAGTGGAAGTAGATAAGTATGTAACAGTCGGAGATGAGAGGATTTTCCTGGGGAATGTTGGCTTTACCTTATATCCGGCAGTTATGGATAAATCTGGTGTGGTGTATCAAGATGGAAAGCCGGTTTACGATGACACAACGGTTATTGACACCTGGGTGACCAATGATGCTACCGATTACACAGAAACTATAGATTTCAGAAACTATCCTAACAGCAATCAGAACGGGCAGAGCGGCTTCACCTTAGAATTTGAGTCCATGTACAAGTTAAACGGCACCAAGCCTGGGACAAGCATTTCCTGGGCAGTAGAGAGAACTGCTACCAGAACCAGCGAAAATGACACCGTTTGGGTCATGGAAGATGGAACGAAAATTCCTATCATCAATGGTGTGATCACCTACCCGGCAGGAATGGATCAGCAGGATATGGATGGATTTTTATCTGCTTATGATGCCAATCATGGAGCCAACACCATTAAATGGATCGTCAACCGGTCCGCAGCTTATGTGTCTCATACTCAGATTGACAGCGGAAATACAACTGCATTCCCAACAGAAGCTACTATGTTTTTTGAAG
This sequence comes from Lacrimispora amygdalina, assembly GCF_900205965.1. Lineage (GTDB taxonomy): Bacteria > Bacillota > Clostridia > Lachnospirales > Lachnospiraceae > Lacrimispora > Lacrimispora amygdalina_A. The sequence goes on along the minus strand of NZ_OAOF01000025.1, from coordinate 10,018 downwards.
CTGATAATGGGGAAATGATTAGGATTACCGTATATGAGGGTACCGCAGACAGAAATGGACGAAATTATACGTTTGAATATCAGTATGATTATAAGCAGCTGTCCGCAGTTAATTCTAAAGCGTATTCTTACTTGACCGCCGAGGGTTACCGCCGGTTCAATTATCTGCCAGCTGGTATGGCCTATGTGCTGGTAGAAACAAGTGTCCCGGAAGGGTACGCAAAAGCAGAGGATACGGTGATTATTGTAAAGGATATTGCTGATGTGCAGCACTACGCCATTGAAAACGAAGTGAGTGCGATCCGGATCAGCAAAATCGGCGGTGATGGAACCAAAGAATTTGCTGGCAATGAATTAGCACTTTACAAAGCAGCTTCTGATGGCAGCCTTATAAAAACACCAGAGTATCTTCTTACAACATGGCTTACCGGAAGTGATGGAGAGTATACCGAAGCTGATTTTATTAATGGCCGGATTCCGGAAGGATACAGTCAGGGCGATTTAAAACCGCACACCATAACTGGTATGGACAATGGAATTTATTATGTGGTAGAGAATGCCAGTGCAGACTACTACACATTATTTGAGCCAATCCGGATCGAATATAACCGGGCTGATAATATAAGGATTGTCCGGGCCAGCAATCAGGTAGCGGAAGGTCAACTGGAACTTATCAAAGCGGATGAAACTGGTACAAATTTGTTATCCGATGCTGTTTTTGAAGTCAGTGCATATTTACAGCAATCAGGAAGCAGAGAACCAGTATTTACAAGAACGGTAAGTACGATCAATGGTAAGGCTACATTAACAGGGCTGCCGGTCGGAAGAATCTTATCAGACGGAAGTTTAGAACCATACCGGTACCGGGTAAAGGAGACCGTGCCTCCGGATGGATATGCAGTGAATACTTTGATCGAAACCTTTAGTTTTGCTCCTGATAACGGTGGTGTGTCTTATCAACCAGGAGAAACAGCAAAGTATAGCATTACAGTACTAAATGAGAAAACCAAGATTACTATTGAGAAACGAGATTTTGACAAGCTGGAGGATTCCGGTATTGATGGCGCCTTCGTTGATGGTGCACAAATGGCTATCTTTGAACTATTGGGACGGGATGCAGAGGATAACTTCATCTACGATGAAACCAAAGCATTTACTGAATGGACAACGACTGCAGAGCAGCATATGGTGGAAGGTCTGGTTGCTGGAAAGAGCTACCTGTTGTTAGAGAAAAAGGCACCGAAAGGCTATAACCTAATGAATCCAGTCATGTTTACGGTATCACAGGACGGCCGGAAGATTACAACGATATCTGACAAGCTTCATACAGTAACGGTCAATACCATTCAAACGGATGATTTTACGATGGATACTTATAATCCGGATGTGGACTCCATACAGTCCGTAACAATCAACGGCCGGTATCCAACGAAGATGGAAAAGAGCATGGTAAATGAGGCCGGCTATGAAGTTCTTAGATGGACCACAACAGGTAATGGGTATGATATATATCCATCAGAGGATCTGGTTGAAGGAGGACTATATACCATTCGGGAGATCGTGTATTTTTCCGATGGTTCCGAGTTATTAACCGGAAAAACTACCCGGAGGCTGCATTTTAATGATGGCAGCTATCATGTTGAAGATCGAACGATCGGCAGCAATAATTTAACGCTTGCCTATGCAGACGGAACGGAAATCCACTCCTATAATCCACAAGAATATTTAACTGAAGCAACCATACAGAATCATGTTAATCCGGAAAATCCAAAGATATTTTTATGGAACCGTGATGGTCAGCCGGGAGATGTGTTGAATCCGAACCAGGCAGTACTTGGATCAGTATTTTACGCAAATACATCACATACAACAACGGATGTTGAATTAACACTTCGGTTTGATAATGCGGTAAGGATTATTGACAGCGGAGCCGGAAATCAGGATGATAATAAGCTTACTTTTACGATTCCTGATGTGAAGCCGTTACAGGGCGGATATGTAACATTTGAGCTTGAGGCAGATCATGTTTCTAGTTCAACAAGTGTAATAGCTACACTAACATCCAGTGGAAAGACGACTGTCACAACCAAAGAAACGCCGATCCTGCAGGCCAATAAACTGACGATATTCAATGATCTGACCGGAAGCGGTAAATATTTATTTGCAGATCAGACAAGCCAGTTTAAGGTTCAGTTGTATAGCAATGCCGGCGTGGAGTTAAAAGGCAGTTATGAGTACACTGGCAGCAAAAATGGGATCATTAAGAGCGGAGATACTATTTCAATGGCAGGAAACGAGTTTATTGTCATTGATCCGGGCAGTATTTACAAAAATATTCGGTATGATGTCACAAGAATAGGAGATGGCCTGGAGGTGGAAGCCAGGAATACTTCCGGAACGGCTTCATCAGAACTGGGAGCGGCTGCGATCTTTACCAGGCACACGGTTGATACGTCAGAGCGGGAAATTTTCATCAAAGGTGAAGAGTATTTGTTAACAGAAACGACTGTATTTTCCGATGGTGAAATTTTAAAGACAAATCAGTTGAAATTTATGATTTCGAAAGATGGCAGCATAGAAGGAATTGGCGTATATGATAAGCAGACCAAACAGGTGATCCATAAAACGGATATTACAACCGGAGAGGAGCTGCCTGGCACGCATATTGTCATTGAAGATGAAGATGGAAATATCATTGATGAGTGGATTTCCATTGATGAACCCCATGAGATTGAAGCTGAGTTGGAGCCGGGTAAAGAATATATCATGATTGAAAAGAATCCTACACAAGGGTTTGCCTATGAGAAGGATATCAAATTTTCTGTGAATGAAGATGGAGCTTTTGATGTGGTAGTGATGGAGGACAAGCCAAATACAGAACATATCTACAAATTGGCCACTGCTTCTGAGGCGGTTCCGGATTTTAAACGTGATGGCAATCAGGCTGGTGCTGTTATGCAGATTCTTGATGCAGATAAGCAGCCAGTTAAGGCCATTCGTGATGACAATTTGTTTAAAGTGGGAGAAGATTTGATTTTTACTACAACCAATGATTTTACTGTTATTACAAAGCAGCTCATTGTAGATACGGCTTATTATCTGCATGAGTTAACACCGCCGGCCGGCCTTGCCTATGCAGAGGATGTTCCGTTTACCGTTTCTCATGATGGTACCATTGATAAAGTTATTATGTGGGATATTCCTACTCATGTAGTGATAAGCAAGACGGATATTACTGGCGAAAAAGAGCTACCTGGTGGCCATTATTCCATCCATGAAGATGACGGAGGTGTAAAAGGTAAGAAGATCTATAAATATGATGGAAATGCTGATGGCAGTCCGCAGGATGTAACAGGAGTATTAGATGCTGGTAAAGATTATTGGCTGGTGGAAGATCTTTCTCCTACAGGCTATGCGTTTACAGAAGCTATAAAGTTTTCGGTAAGTACAGATGGAAGTACGGATTACGTGGTAATGAAGGATAAAGAAACCAATGTTGATATCCGTAAAGAAAATAGTTCGGGTAATCTTCTGGGGAAAGCTGTGCTGCAGGTCATTGACATTGATGCTTCAGAAAACGTGGTGCTAGAATTTGAAACAATCACCGATCAGGTATATTCCATCGTTGGTAAGCTAAAAGCTGGAGAAACATACCGGCTCAGGGAGAAACAAGCTCCTTCTGGCTACCGTACAGCTGCTGATATTGTGTTTACGGTCAGCAAGGACGGATCGGTTGATACCATTACCATGATTGATCAAAAAATTACTACTGATGGAAACACACCAACGCCAAAGCCGCCAACGCCAGAGCCAGAAAAGAAGGTTGGACGAATTGTACCTGAATACAATAGTAATATTTCAGGCGAGGGTCATATACTATTTGGTTCTACGGGTTTCCCGTTTAGTATCTTAGGTTTACCAAAGACTGGAGTTGAGAGTAATATCATACTTTATGCGTTATTATCGTTATTCTTTGGTGGTTTGGCACTTGTGCTTTATATATTCATCAAAAAAGACAGGAGGAATGAAAGTGAAAAATAAGCAAATAGTTCTTTTTCTGGCGGTAGTGGCCGTATCCCTAATGGGATATGGCACCACACCAGCCTTGGAAGAGAATAAAATGGTTATTGAAGATACTTATGAAAGTTATAATCCCGATGATGATGGTATTGACCAATTTGAAGTTGAATACTCTAAAGACGGAAAGATATATAGGCTATTGGATGTTAAAACAAAGATTGTTGATTCATATCCTGAAAAAGAAGAAACGGTAATAAATATTGATTCAAATAGGTTTTATGATATTAATTCAGCTGAGGAAAATCCACCTGCAGAGACAATAGAACAGGACGGATTCTATTATCTGAAAAGCAGTGAATTATTATCTGGAATGACGGAAGAGCGCACTGAAAATAAAAAAACGGAGATTCAGTACAATAAAGTAAGTTATATTGATGAGCTGCCTGAGCGGGGACCGGTAACAGTGACGGATTCCTTAACTGGTAAACAATATAAGCAGGAGCTACCACGAACCGATTATCGAATTATAGGTGAAGATTGGGTAGATGATTTTTCTTTTCCTATTACCATATTTTCAGTAGATGCAGATACATACATGCTAGGAACCACTGAAATACCTAAGGGAGCGGATTTAGGCCAATATGGAACTGAATTCTTAAATGTTTTGGGGCTTAGCCCTGATTATTATAAAATTAGCAGTATTGAGCTGCAGGGAGAGCCTTATGAACAAGATGGGGAGATGCTACAGGCCGCCACTGCCCATGGCCGTCGCCGGGTTGCTAATATAGTAGCTGTTTTTGAAGGAAATGTTACCATTCCTTCAGAACCATACTGGTATTATCAATGTGAATACAGCAGCATTGTACCAGAGGAAAAGATACAAACAATATATAAGATTCAAGCAACAGCAAGTTATGAGTTAATAGATCAAACAGAGGCTGATCCTATTGAGAAATCATTATGGCAACAGATTATAGAGATTGTGAAAAACCCCGTTACCATAGCAGTACTACTCATTTTATTCTTTATTGTAATGTTTTTAATGCTCATTAAGCGAAAAAAGAAAAAAGATAAGCCATCTGTAACATATATAAATGATTCTGATAAATAAATGAAGGGGGATAGGCTTTAATGAGCCTTAAGGAAATATGAAACCATCTTTATCAAAAACGATTACGATTGCTTTATGTGGGGCGCAGCCAAGAATCGGAACAACAACGCAATCTTTTCAACTGTTACAGTATCTCCAAATTAGAGGCTATGATGTTGCTTTCATTGATTTATCTGGAAATGGGTACATTGATAAACTTCGTAAGTTATATGGTGGAGTTGAAAAAAATGGTAATTGTATTATTTATGAAGGCATTCATATGTATCATTCTGTGTTGGATTTAAATGAGAGTTATCAGTACCTGGTGAAAGATTATGGTTCGTTTCAAAATGATAACTTTAATGAAATTTCATATCTCGAACAAGATATACATATTGTGTGCTCCGGGGTGAAACCTAATGAAATTTTTGAAGTAAGCCCTATTTTACAGAAATTGGAGTTTAACCATGCAAAATTTATTTTTTCATTTGTTCCACCTGACAATAGAAGTGCAATACTGAAACAGATGACAAACCGGGCAGCAAACACTTTTTTCGTGGGATATAATCCTGATTCATTCTCTTATGATGCAACTAGCAATAAAGTGTATCGACAGATTATTGGAGACTTTTTATCTGAGGATTTAGTTCGACCATCTAAAAAGACAAATTTAGTTGCGAAGATGTTAAGAAATACAAAACGCCTGGGTTCTATATTGGGAAGCCGATTGAAAACACTTCCTGGAATCTTGACATTGATCTGTGTGTATACCATATTTTTACTTACTATATTGTTTAAAACCGGTGTTGTAAATTTTTAACTATGAAGAGGAGCGGAGATGAAGGAAAAATATAATTCTATTTTACAGCAACAGGCAGACGAAGAAAAAGAATATGAAAAGAAACAAGATAAATTAAAAGATAAATTCGGGATTAAAGGCAAAGATGTGGTGGTGGTTGAAAGAACAAATACTTTCAAGTTTACGATTAACACATTCATCTCACTTGTTTGCTTAGTAAAAAATATCATTGTTTTAGCCTTAGCTTTGACGGGTATATTGGCATTGTTTTACCCTGCTCCTCGCACAGAGGTATTGCTGATATTACAGCAAGCGTTGGATGAGATATATAAGATATTGCCAATTGAGAAGTTTGTGTAAGTTTATATGAGACATTATAATGAGACATTTAAATAGGACAATATACTTGATCTTTTATGGGGGCTAATATGAATAGTATAGAGCGAAAAGAGAGTATTTGTTAACTTGGGAAGAATCGTTGCAAAATTCGCACCAGTTATGGAAATTCAATAGGAGAAAAATGTATGAAAACATATGGAAAAAGAGTATTAAGTTTTTGTCTTGCTGTTATCATTGCAGTAACCACAGTAGGGTATGCGCCGCCATCTTTAGCGTCCGCTGCAATAAAATCAAGTATGGAAGACGCAGTAAGTGCGCTTGCGTCTCCGTCACAAGCAGCGGAAAATGTGGCGAATAAGGCGACCCCCTCAGAAGCAGAAAGTCCGGGGGATAAAGCGACACCCTCTGAGGCTGAAAGCTCAGGGGATAAAGCAACCCCTTCGGAAGCCGTAAGAAAGTTTGTCCAAATGGAACCAGAGGAAATCCCAGAATATTACTCCGAGGTTAAAAAATCCGGGAAACGGTTCTGGAAATTTGAAGACCGTAACGGAATGGTACAGTACCGAGACTTTGGCTATGTAAATGGTGAGGCGGAATTTCCTCTTTGGTATGAAGCGGATCAGATGGGAAGCGTTGAGGATATGTCCTCCTCTATCACTCTGGATGAGGAATACTATGATTTAGCTCCTTATCTTTATGAAAGCACTTGGCCAGAAAAATCTGATTGGGAAAAATTATCCAACAAGCTATTCGGTGACAATGAAACCATATCAAAATGTACAAGAGATATGAGTAGTTATCAAAACTGGGATAAAAGTGATTATACTGTGTGGAAATTAGCACCTATTGATCCAGATGATGAAAATCTTATTGAAATCGGAACTAGATATTATTTTTACGGTGTTATTAAAAACGCAGAAAGAGAAGCGCAAGCAAGCTGGTTTGATGCGGATCAGAATGGAGATGTATTTTTTTATAGATATCCGTTGACGACAATGTTAGCTGTAGCACCTTCAAATTACATCACAGTTTCATACAGTGCGCCTGGAACTCTTTGGTCAGCAGACTCTAAAACTACTATTAATTCAAACACATATTTAGCACCTTCACCCGCTAATAGATCCCCATACCGAGACTATGATGGAGTGGTACAGGATAAGCTGGGATACAGCGATTATAAATTAATTGGCTGGGTTACAGGAAGTGTGAATATCCCTACATTATCAGTTAAAGATACGAAAGGAGAGAAATCAGTAACTGTATATGGAAATCCCGCAGATGTGGGGAGATATGTGGGAGAAACCACATTGTATAAGCCTGGGTTTGATATTAATGTGTATTCTGGTTTTAAGATAACTGGAGTCTGGTGTGCTACGTCTTATTATCATACAGCAATTTTCTATAAAGATGATTTATCAACTTATGTAGATAATAATTATGAGCGCAAACCATCAAAAGTTCAAGCAATCATATCGACCCCGCCGGGTCCAATTGATATGACTATGGTAGCGAAGCCAACTAAACCAGGATATACGTTTCAATGTTGGCAACATGTTAATATTAACGCAGAATCACTTTATTTTTATGATGGAGACACGTTCTATGGTGATAGTAACTATCCCGTTGAGTATTATCCAGTATATAAGGCAAATGAAAATACAATTAGATTTTTAGGTATGAATGGTGAGTTGATTGAAGAAAAGAAAGTATTATCCGGAGATTCGCCAACTGCTCCAACACCACCACAAATACCTGGAAAGAGATTTAAAGGTTGGGATAAAAGTTTTACCAATATTACCAGTGATATGACGATAACCGCACAATATGAAGATGTTGCGACGGTAACAATTGTTGGAAATGGTGGTTTAATAGATGGGCAAGAGACGTATACTCAGGAGGTTAAGGTTGGTTCGTACTTACATGATTTGACAAGAAACTTAAAAAGCCAAGTTTCCAGAGCGGGTTATAGTACCAATCCTGATAAATGGTATTACTTCAAAGAAGATGGGTCTAAAAGTAATGTTTATTACAAACAAGTAACTGATAATGTGACTGTATACGTGGACTGGCAGATTAATAAGTACACTATAACCTTTGAAAATATCTATGGATCAAGTAAGGGGACAAAAACGGTTACGGCTGAATATGGAACTTTATTTAAGGACCTTAACGTACCATCTTTTGAGGTGCCATATAATTACTATGAATTTCTTGGTTACTACACAAGCTATAGTAATGGAGAATTGATTTCTCCGGAAACTCCAGTCACTAAAAATATAACATATTATGCACGGTGGAAGCCGGCTACTGCAGATGTTACATGGCATGATTGCTTTCAAGGCCAGGAGCAGATTTATAAGTCTACTATAAATATTGGAAGTACTCCCAGTCCTTCCACTTGGGGGATTCCAGAGTTAACACGTAATGGATACCAAAAAGTATATGTCACAAAATGGTATACGGAGCCTAATGGGCAAGGAAAGCCTATAAGCAATGATTTACTATTTGAGTATAGGACTTTAGATGTATATGCTTACTGGCAACCAATGAAATATTACATATACTGTTATCAAAATTCGCCTTCAAATCCTTATGCATATAAATATATTACTCATTTGTATGATACAGATGATGTGGAATTACCTGTTCAAGAGGCACCAGGTGGAAAAGTGTTTATTGGGTATAGTATGAATATGGAAGGAGGAACAGTATATAAAAAAATTGGTGAATTACCTTATTCGGATAGCTCCAGTTTTTCTATCTATGCTCAATACGCAAATGCAAATAACACGGTTACCTTTAAGGATTGGAATGGAACAATCATAACAAAAAAAACGGTAGCATATGAAGAAGATGCAGAATTACCTGAAGCACCAAAAAGGTCGGGATACCGATTTATCGGATGGGATAAATCTTATAAAAATATACAAGTAGATACGATTTTAACTGCTCAGTATGAGGTGAGTACTCAGCGCCTTACTTTAGATGGTAATGGAGGCAGCATATCTGGTGACCAGGTGTTAAATATGGATTTTACGGCAGGAGATTCACTGGATCAGACACTTGCAGATGGTAAAGCCGGTGCATCCCGAAAATATTATACTTTTGATGGTTGGTACACAGATCCAACCGGAGGAAGTAAGTATCCGGAGAACGGAAATAAAATGCCGGATACAGATTTAACGATCTATGCTCATTGGGAAAGAAGTTCCAGCGAGGTTGTATTTAAAGATTGGAATGGATCTGTCTTAGATACGCAAGAAGTAACAATCGGAGATGATGCAACACCACCACCGGCAGTCACGGAGAGGATTGGATATACATTTACTGGCTGGGACAAACCTACGACCAATATTCAGGATCATGTAGAAATTAACGCTCTTTATTCCATTAATGGATATTTGCTGACTTTGAATGGAAATGGCGGAACCCTGGAGGGAATGCCTAAAAAAGAAGTAGTTATTTCCTTTGATCAATCCTTTGACCAGGTACTGAAAGACGGTAGGGATCAGGTTACTCGACCGGGATATCATTTTGATGGCTGGTATAACAGTGCGTCAGGTGGAAGCAGCTATTCCTACAATGGAAATCAGATGCCGTCTATAAATATGACTGTGTATGCTCATTGGTCTCCCAATACATATGAAGTAACTTTTGATACGGATCACGTAAGGTGGACCGGGGAGAAACAAAAGGAAGATCATACCTTTGATACAGAGCTGGGGACTCTTCCGGTGCCGGAAATCTATGGTTGGAAATTTAACGGCTGGT
>NZ_OAOF01000079.1 GCF_900205965.1 Lacrimispora amygdalina | reverse complement strand
AAAGTCATACCGCAGTGATGGTGAACTGCTGGAATGAAAAGTTAGAGGTAGTCGTCATTGAAAACAAGCCCAGTGAATTTAAAAAGCTGGCAGAAAAGGTAAACAGAAAATCCAATCATTTTGGGCTTGAACCCATTTATGGATTGGAGAATGCATACGGCTACGGCAGAAGTTTAGCTGTCTGGCTGATTGAAAAGGGTTACATTGTAAAAGACATTAATCCTGCCCTGGCTTATGACCAGAGAAAAAGTGCACCTATGCTCCGTAAAAATGATGAGCATGATGCGTATTGTGTTGCAACGGTTCTTATTAACCAGTTGCATACTTTGCCGGACGCAAAGCCAAAAGATAATGAATGGACGTTGTCACAACTGGTAAATCGGAGAGATTTACTGGTAAAAGACGGAATCCGGTTTAAGAACGGACTTCATGAACAAATATCCATGGCATATCCCAGTTACAGTAAATTCTTCAGCGAGATAGATGGGAAATGTGCCATGTACTTTTGGAAGACCTACCCATCCCCTGTTCATTTGCAGGCAAAGACAGCAGAAGAACTAACAATCGAATTTAAGGAAATATCCCGTATTGCCCAGAAAGATAAAGCGGAGTTGATTCTGGATTGCGTTCAGAATGATGGAAATACCTTTCGGGAATATCAGGAATCCAGAGATTTTATCACAACGAGTTTAGTAAGGGATTTGGAACATCAAAAAGAAGAATTAGCAGGGCTTGATCAGGAAATCGAGAAGATCCTGCTTAGTTTTGATTATAAACTGACCAGTATGCCTGGTATAGGGACGTCGGTAGCCAGTAAGCT
>NZ_OAOF01000036.1 GCF_900205965.1 Lacrimispora amygdalina | reverse complement strand
TGGAGGATAATATTGAATTATCCTCTACAGAAGTAAGACATAAGCAGCCCGGATTATAACCTAGGCTGCATATTTATTATCTAAACATCAAAGAATTTCGAGGATGCTTTTTTGTCAAAATATTTTTTTGCTTAGCCATTGTAACATGAGTGTATATTTCAGTAACATTTATAGAACTATGACCAAGCATCTCTTGAATAAAACGGATATCAACATCTTCTTCAAGTAAATATGTAGCAAATGAATGTCGAAACATATGTGGGGTTATATGTAGGGGAATGGAGGCCGCTAAAGTGTATTTATTAATCATATTTCGAACCGATTGCTCAGAAAGCCGATTTTTCATGCGATTTATAAAGAAGTAATTTGAATATTTTAATTCTTCTTTAAATTCATTTTGGTACTCAATTAATGCCAACATCACATCATCATTTCCTATTTGTATGCGACGTTCTTTTGAGCCCTTTCCATAGATTAATACATTTTTTTCTATAAAATCAATATTACAGAGTTTTAGAGAACACAATTCTGAAATCCTCATTCCTGTAGCAAACAAAAGTTCTGTGACAGCAATATCTCTTATAATACATTTTTTTTGATATATTGTTGTAACAAGTGTTTTTTGTTTATATATAGTCGATAGAAAAGACTCTATCATATGTAATGGTATAGTTTTTGGTAATATTAAAGGTTCTCGAAATTTTATTTGTAGCTTATTAAAAGGGTTTGTCAATAAAATGTCTTTGTACTCTAAATAATGAAAAAATGCTTTTAAACATGCAATTTTGCGTTTTACGGATTTAGGCTTAAATGATAGATGAAGTGAAGAAATATAACTTTCTATTAAATGAGGATTTGTATATTCTAGTAGACTATTTGATTTAAATCTTGCAAACTGCATAAGATCAATTTTATATGCCTTAATAGTTTTGGAATTAAGCCTTTTTTGTGATTCACAGAAAATTAAGTAATCTGTAATTATGGATTGTAAATTACACATGATATTTTGTGCTCCTTAGTTTTTATATTATTTTAACAAATATCAAAAAATATTAAAGCTGTCACGTGATTTTATCAAAAAAAATTCATAAGACCTAAAGCATTTACTTAATAAAGAGTGATTAGTAGTGGGCTTGAAACTTGGTCGCTGCGTTTACTTGGGCGTGTTTATGTAAAAGCTATATATATATCCATGCTAATTTAAGCGATTTGGTTGCAGCGGTGGAGTTCGTCCCGCTAGGTGGATCAAGTTGTAAGACAATTAACATTTCATTTAACCAGCAAAAGCCGTTTTTAACGTTTATAAAATACCCTAAGTAACTGGGATACTTTTCCACCGGTTTTCATAGTATTTTATGAACATGCGTTTTCGGAAGAAAGCAGGTGGCTGAATGAAAAAAAACATTCAGAATTTAAACAACGGATTTTTAGACAAAAATGTGGTCTACGATTATGTAGTCAATACATTCCGGGCATATGCAGATGCAATGATACCCCAGTCCCCCAATCTGGCTAAGCAGTATGGAAAGATCCAGTTTTACGGGGCATTGGAGTCCTATACGGCGGAATATTTAATTATGTCCCTGGACAGCTATCCTACACCATTTGCAATTGCTGCGGCAGAAATCTTAAACCTGGCTGCAAAACAGTACCTCATGGATAAGGGGGAAGATTGGGATTTGCCAGACGATTCCGGAGGAGTTTATTTTCTTAAATTAACGCCGGAAGACAGGCTAAAAACAATAGACCGGATCACCAGTACCGATGGTATTATTTATATACCAGCCGGTCTTTTAATGAAACCAGGAGATATCGCCCCGGTACTTCCGGCATTAAACCGGCTCACAATGATGGGGTATTATTCTGAATGGTCTGGTTATGGGTCCACCAGATTTATGTCTCCGAATTTACGTGTGCTGGAATATATACCCATCAGCTGGAAGCAGATTGGGTATCCGGGTCCTTTCCTGGGCTACCGGATACCAGGAGGGTATAAGTTTGCACAGAAACAGTAAGGATGGGAATCAGGCTGGAGGTGTGTATGGATAACGGATTTGATGCAGATGTAATTGTGATCGGTGCAGGCGGCGGAGGTGCGGTTGCAGCGAAAGAACTGGGAGAAAAGGGGTTAAAAGTACTGATTTTAGAGGCTGGTCCATGGTATGGAAACAGTAAATGGCCAGAACCCAATGCCAACGCAGGAGCGGAAGAAAGTTCCAGTAATGATGACCTGGATATAGGGCTGCTTAAAAGGATCTTTACTGATTTAGAGGATGACATGAACGATGCCATAACGGGTAAATTCCGTTGGGGACCGGCAGACCGGAACCTAAGCCCCTGGCTGAGAATCAATGAGAAAGGCGGCTTTGTCTGGCAAAGTGCAGGTGTGGGAGGAACTACACAGTTGTATTTTGCAAACTGTCCCCGCGCCTATCCATCCGCATTTGAAAGTGACTGGCCCATAGACTACGAAGAAATGATACCCTACTATGAAAAAGTTGAGGGAACGCTTCCAGTGCGTGAAGCAACTGGAACGTCCAAAGAGAATTTGTTTTTTTATGGTGCAAAACAGATGGGATTTCATTATATCAGTGAAACAAATCTGACAGAGCCTGGTTACCGCCTCCAGCCCAATGGTATTCTTGGCATTAATCCCATGCTGAGTAATCCGGATTTTGATCTTGAGAATAACCAGGCCGTGGGCTGTACCCTACGCGGACATTGTGTAAATGGCTGCTGCATCGGTCCCAATGTTGGAAGTGTGGCAAAGCGGTCTACGCTGGTAAGCTATATTCCGTATGCGCTGGCAACGGGAAATGTTGAGGTTATGCCAAACTCCTTTGTTACAGCCATAAATACCGGTGAAAATAAAGAGGAAGGACTGTACGCAGCCAGTGTGACCATAAGGAATACCTGGACTGGTGAAGTCAGTGAGCGAAAGGCAAAAGTGATTGTTTTATCGGCCGGTGCCATTGAATCTCCCAGACTGTGGTTAAATTCCAATCTTCCTGAAAATAAATGGGTGGGCAGGGGAATGACTACTCATATGATTGACTGTGTATCTGGTATCTTTGAAGAAGATCTTATGAAAGTTCTGGGAATGTCGGATGTAAAGCCTTACGTAGGACAGAACTCCGCAGCGAGACTGGATTATCCGGGTTTGGGGGCATTTGAACCATTTGGAACAAGCCCGGGTATCTATGCAACCATGATATACGGAACAAGCCAGAAGGGGTATTATTTCCAGAACCAGACCACTGAAGAGGAACCATGGGACAGGGAGGGCATCATTGCTGGAGAGCTTTTGAAAGAATTCATGCGCAATTACCAGAGAACTCTCAGTATTGTGGTGTTTTCTGATGACGATGTTAACCAGAAAAACGGAGTAACGCTGGACCCGGAGCGCAAGGATGAGAATGGCTACATTCCCATAATCAGTTACGAGATCAGCGAGGCTGACAGGGAAAGGAGAGACCAGCTGGTGGGTCTGGCCGCGGAGCTTTTAAAGAAGGCTGGAGCAAAAACAGTCAGCCGGGCCAACTGGCCGCCGGATGTCTGCGCTCATATTATGAGTACCATGAGGATTGGATTTGTTACAGATTCCAATTGTGAGGCATTACAGGTCAAACGTCTCTTTATCGCTGATAACAGTGTTCTGTGCAATGGACTGGGAGGTCCCAATCCCACCCTCACCACCCAGGCACTCGCCACCAGGACAGCACAAAAAATTGCGGAAAAATATTTTCCTGCCAATACAGCTACTTAAAAGAAAAGCACAAAAATGCGTCTGAAACCAGGACGCATTTTTTGTGCTTTATTCACGCTTATTAATTTGTCAGCTTCCTTCATACATAAGATAAATAAAATGATTTGCCTCTCTCAAAAGATGATCGGTATAGAGGGAAAGCATAATAGCCTGGATTTTACAGGTAATAAGTCCGCAGGTGGTATCCGACTTAAAATCACTGATCGCAATGGCATCAGAAAGAATTTCACGGTCGGAGGGGAAGGATTCCGGCTGGGATTCCGCTTTGCCCAGCAGATCAAAGGTATTGGCAAACTGGTTGGCAGCATTGAAATAAGCTGTTTCCGTTGGGTCAAATTCTCCACGCATCACCTTTGCGTGATCAGCCATATTCTGTGTCCAGAATGATTTATAATCAGTAATCAGGGCGGAATCCCTGCTCTGAAGCCGTTTTAGAATTTCAAGATATCGTTTGGCTTCCAGGAGAATATGTAAAATATCAGCGGTAAACATCATGGTAAAAAGTCCGCAGGATACACGCTTATTTAAAAGATCTGCCTGAAACTGAATGAAAGAAGTGGTCAGATTTAAAAGATTCTGATTCAGCATGAAAACATCCTGTTCCATTTTATTGGTTGCTGTAAATCCGGTGCTGCAGGGCTTAATGTCATAGGTCATGCGGGTCAGCTGGGAATTAACAGTTACTCCGGTGTTTTGCTGCGCCAGCCGTTCTGCTTCTTCTGTATATTGGGTATAATACTGGCCGGATTCCAGCACACTTAAAGGGATGGCACCATTTGAAAGTTTAATGGTTATTTCCAGGAGATGATCATACTGCTGTTTGTAGGTATCTGCCTGGTCTGCATATTCTTTTCCTGGAGGGGGCATGGTAGCCTCAATAAATATGGCGTGCTCCTTTAAAATGCGGATCCAGAAGAGATTATACTGAAGAGAACATTGAACATAGGTTTCTTTCGAGGTCATAGAGGTTTCTCCATCATCATTGAATTACTGCATTTTATGCTTGTCGGAAAAAAACTATTCGATTATTTGGTGTATTGCTTTCTCATATTGTGAGAAGCATAAAAAGATGCTATAATTCTCATAGTATAAAGGAGGTGGCCGTTTTGAATAAGCAGTTATTTTCCCGAAGAAAGCCTGGTATCATTGAGAAGGAGAAATACACCAGGTATGCGGTCTTTATTCCCATTCTCACAGTTAATGGAGCAAAGTATCTGTTATTTGAAAAACGCTCCAGCAATTTAAAGCATCAGCCAGATGAGATCTGCTTTCCTGGAGGAAAGCTGGAGCAGGGTGAAACACTTTTAGCATGTGCGGTAAGGGAAACCATGGAGGAATTAAACGTTGCTGCCGGTCAGATTGAGGTGCTGGGACCTGGAGACATCTATCTCTCCCCCTTTCGTCTGATTATTCATTCATTTATCGGTGTACTCAAAGATTATCAGGACACCTTCAGTACAGATGAAGTAGGGGAGATCATAAAGGTGCCTCTGGATTATTTAAGGAACACAACACCCGAATCATATGAAAGCAGTCTGATTACTGAGCCGCCTAAAGATTTCCCCTATGAGTGGATTCCCGGAGGCAATCAGTATACCTGGAGGAAGGGAACCCGTGATATTTTATTTTACCGGTATGACACATGGGTCATCTGGGGAATGACAGCAGAGATTTTAAAGTCTGGTCTGGAACTGATGGAGCAGTATCATCTGTTTGATTCTATAAATACAGAAAGGTGATTATTATGAAAAAAGAGATATATTTAGCAGGAGGATGTTTCTGGGGAACAGAAAAATACTTAGAAAATGTTTCAGGAGTTTTATCAACAGAAGTGGGGTATGCCAATGGAACAACAGAAAATCCCACTTATGAAGAGGTCTGTCATAACAATACAGGACATGCGGAGACTGTTAAAGTGGAATATGAGGATTCTATCATCGGACTTCCCTATATTCTGGAACTTTATTATGATGTTATCAATCCGGTTAGTATAAACCGCCAGGGCGGAGACACCGGTTCCCAGTACAGAACCGGTATTTATTATACAGATGAAGGAGATAAACCTGTCATTGAGCAGTCGATAGAATCGCTTCAAAAGAAGTATAAAGAGAAGATAGCTATTGAACGTCTTCCTCTGATCAACTATTACAAAGCGGAGGAATACCATCAGAAATACCTTAATAAGAATCCGGAAGGGTACTGTCACATATCCGGGGATAAATTCGAAAAGGCAAAGCTTGCAGTGGATAAAAGCAGGAAATTTCCGACAAAATCCCAGGAAGAACTGCGAAACAGCCTGACAGAAACCCAGTTTGAGGTGACACAGAACAGTGCAACAGAATCTCCCTTCCAAAATGAATACTATGATGAATTCAGGGAAGGAATCTATGTTGATGTGACGACTGGAGAGCCTCTTTTCCTATCCTGCCATAAATTTGAATCAGGCTGCGGCTGGCCGAGCTTTTCCAGACCGTTGACACAGGATCTGATCCGGGAACTGGATGACAGAAGTCTTGGAAGACAGCGCACAGAGGTTCGCAGCAGCCTGGGAGATGCTCATCTGGGGCACGTTTTTACAGATGGTCCCAAAGAACTGGGCGGTCTGCGTTACTGCATCAACAGTGCAGCTTTAAGATTTATTCCGAAAGATCAGATGAAAGCAGAGGGATATGAAGCGTATCTGCCTTTATTAAACGCGGATACAGTCAAACAGGATTGATATTTTCTGGTATTATGAATATAATAGTAAAAAATATCAGGTGAAGTGAATGTTTCGAGAAAATAATGGAAGAAGGATTCACTCTTGCAATGACAGCGATTCTGCTTCCCCGCGGTATTTAAATCCAGCAGATATTTACATTGTAAAAGGATATGGGATCGAAGTGTTTTCAGAAGGTCTCAATGCACCGTCAGGTATTGTTTTTGATGAGGAAGGGAACCTTTTTATTGCTGATTCCGGTCTGGCTACCGGCAATCCCCAGATACTGAAAGTAGTGAACGGTGAGCTGGAATTAATCGCCGAAGATTTTGTGATACCCATTTCCGGCATTAATTATTTAAATGGGGTTCTGTATGTATCACACAGAGGCTTTGTAACCAGAATATTTAAGGATGGTACAAGGCAGAACATTATTATGGGTCTGCCAAGCAATGGTGATCACTACAATGGTCCGGTTTCATTTTCTCCGGATTATAAGATCTATTTTGGACAGGGCACCGTTACCAACAGCGGTGTTGTAGGCAATGACAACGAATGGGTTACGATTTCTCCTTTGCTGTGTGATTATACCGGAGATTATGTCATACTGAATGGTCAGAATTATGTAACCGATAATATTCTGACAGAAGCAGTGACGGATGATGCAGCAGTTACCGGTGCTTTTTCTCCCTATGGAATTCCAAACATCGAATTTGAAATGAGAAAGAGATATATTAAGGCATCAGGCAGTATTTTAAGAGCAAACTTAGATGGTTCCAATATAGAGCAGGTTGCCTGGGGATTTCGCAATCCTATTTTCTTAAAGTTCAATAACAGCGGTCAGTTGTATGCTGTAAATAACGGATATAATCCGGTGGGCAGCAGGCCGATTGAGAATGCAACTGATGATTTTTATTATATCACGCCTGATCTGTGGTATGGCTGGCCGGATTTTTCCGGAGGGGAACCGGTTGATTCCCCCAGATTTACGCCGTCAGGTGGCTATCAGCCTACGCTTATCTTAAAAAATCAACCCAACATTCCGCCCAGGCCTTATGTCGCTTTTCAGCCCAATTCAACGCTGATGAGCTTTGATTTTAACTATGATCAGAAGTTCGGTCCATATGGAGACGTTTATGTAGCAGAGTATGGGAGCACCATACGAACCAGGTTAGGAGACGGTCAGGCCTATGCCGGTGCAGGTCACCGGATCTCCAGAATTGATATGAGGGCAAGAACGATCAGTACCTTTGCCATCAATTTAAGCGGATTTCCTGCTTCTCTTTCAAAGGGAGGCGGACTTGAGAGACCAAGCCATGTGATGTTCGGACCCGATGGTTTCATGTATATCGTTGATATGGGGCTGAACATTCAGGAGGACCCCAATCTGTTTATTCCGGGAACAGGTGTGATATGGAGAGTTTTTCGTACTAATAATATATGATACATAAAAGGAGAATGGCGGAATATGCTAGATGAAATACTGGAATTTAACAGAGAATTTGTAAAGAACAAAGGTTATGAAACGTATATCGCAAATAAGTATCCACAAAAGAAAACCGCAATCGTCTCTTGTATGGATACAAGGCTGACAGAGCTGCTCCCTGCAGCACTTGGATTTAAAAACGGTGATGCTAAAATAATTAAAAATGCGGGAGGGGTTATATCCCACCCATTCGGAAGTGTTATGAGAAGTCTGTTAATCGGAATCTATGAGCTGGATGTCAGAGAGATTTTAGTGATCGGACATACAGATTGCGGAGCCAGGCATACAGACAGCGGAAAAATGATAGAAAAGATGAAGGAACGGGGAATCACTCAGAAAGACATAGATTTAATTAAGTATTATGGGATTGATTTTGAGTCCTGGCTGGGCGGATTTGAGGATCTGGAACAGTCCATTAAGAAATCGGTGGAACTGATACGCTGTCATCCATTGGTACCGGAAGAGATCCGGGTTTACGGACTGGTGATAGATTCCGTAACAGGTGAGTTAAGCAGAATAGAGGAGAACGGGCTATGAAGCTGGGAATTGCAGGTACAGGAATCAGTGCAAAGGAGTTTCTATCTATTGCCCATCATCTTGAGAAGACTGAACTGTACGCTCTTTGCAGTACAAAAAGAAGTGAGAAGGAAGCGAGGAGGCTAGCAAAGGAGTATTCCATTCCCCAGGTTTTTACCGATTATGAGGACATTTTAAGGAGTGAAGCTGATACGGTATATCTTGCCCTGCCCAACCATCTTCATTATTCCTATGCATATCAGGCGCTTATGGCTGGAAAGAATGTGATTGTGGAAAAACCATTTACTCCGGCTGTGGAACAGGCCATGGTTTTAAGCAGGACAGCCAGGGAGAAAAAACTGTTTTTGTTTGAAGCAGTAACCACAATTCATCAGCCTGATTACAGGCGCGTAAAGGAATTTCTCCCTGATCTGGGTACAATCCGGCTGGTTCAGTGCAGCTATTCCCAATACTCCAGAAGGTATGACCGCTTTAAGCAGGGGGAGATACTTCCTGCCTTTGATCCTGCATGCGCCGGAGGTGCACTGATGGATATTAATATTTACAACATTCATTATACTGCCGGACTTTTCGGAAAGCCTTCATCCATTCATTATTTCCCCAATATAGAAAGGGGAATTGATACTTCCGGGGTGCTTTTGCTGGATTACGGCAGCTTTAAGTGCACGCTGACCGGAGCAAAAGACTGCAGCGCACCCTGTTCCTGTGCCATTTTGGGGGACAAGGGTTATTTAATTCAGGAAAGTCCGGCAAATCTCTGCCAGGGAATCCGTATTGTCTTAAATGAGGGTACGGAAAAGACGGTGAAGAATCATTCATACGGTCATAGAATGATCCGCGAATTTCTGGAGTTTGAAAATATGATTCACAGCGGGGATCTAAACGCCTGCTACCGATATCTGGACCACAGCCTGTGCGTATGCGAAATTCTGACAGAAGCCAGGAGAATGGCTGGAATTATATTTCCGGCTGAGGCATTACAGGTGCATTGACCGGATAATAAAAATGCGTCCTGCCAGGGACAATTTCCTAGTCAGGACGCGTTTTATATCAGAACACTTTAGTTCGTTTGTGACTTTTTAATACGAGTATAGATGAATGTGAGGACAAGTCCAATCAGCGAGATGATTATTGCTGTCAGGAACGCATTTTTATAGCTTCCGGTAGCAGCAAAGATCTTGTTTAAAATGATTGGTCCTACTGTACCTGCCAGAGCAAAACCGATAAACATGATTCCGTAATTGACGCTGTTGTTTTTCGGTCCGAACTGGTCGGCAGTAAAGCCAGGGAATACTCCCATGAAAGCTCCGAAGCAGATTCCAATAATTGAGATGGCAATATAGAATAAAGCCACATCTCCCTTATTGCAGAAATAAAGCATGATCAGACCGATTACAGACATCATACATGCAAGAGCCAGGGTGTTGATACGACCGATTTTGTCGGAGACAGAACCTGCAAGGATTCTTCCCAGTACATTAAATAAGGCCAGAGTAGAAACAGCAGCGGTTGCTGAAACCACAGACATTCCCACGATGTTCTGAGCCAGAGGGGAAGCCATTGGAATAAACATCAGGGCAGCGAAAGCTCCGCAGGTGAGCAGTACAATCATGATGTAGAAAACAGGAGTCTGCAACATCTCTTTCCAGTTTTTATTAATGGCTGCCTGTTTACCGGTTGAAGGCGGCGTATAACCTTCAGGAACGAAATTGGCTGGGCATTTCTCCATAAATATCGCACTGAGACAGATAATAATTGTAAAGACAGCACCGATTATTTTAAATGCAGAAGTAACTCCGGTTGTTGATATAATCATGGCTGCGATGGGTGGAATAATGACGGAACTGATTCCAAAGGTTGCTGTGGTAAGTCCACCTACAAGACCTCTCTTGTCAGGGAAGAACTTGATGGATGTGCTGATTGTTGAACCATATACCATTCCAAGACCTAATCCCAGTAAAAGGCTGTAAGTTACGATTAAAAAGTTTACGCTAGTGGCATAACCGGACAGGAACATACCGCCGCCGAACATGATTCCTCCAATTAAGACCACTAATTTTGGTCCCAGAGTATCGTTAATGGTACCTCCGGTGATCATGGTAATGGGACCGACTGCGTTGGCAATTACAAATATAATGGATAAATCTCTGGCTGTCAGTGTAATTCCTGTTATCTGACTTAAATGTTCAGCCATTGGTACGGAAAGAACGCTCCATGCATACAAAGAACCGATGCACAGGTTAATGAAGCAGCTGGCGATTAAGATCAGCCACCTTTTTTTGTTGTAGTTCATGCTACCCCTCCTATTGTGATTATTATAACAATGTTTATACCATGATCGGCAAAACATGTCAATATAAACATGTATAAATTTACTTTTTTGTTTCATACTGTTATATTGACATATTTTCCATATTTGCTATAGTTATAACTAGAAATTTAAAAAAAATGGGGAAAATGAAATGAGAAGTTTGAAATATGCCATATTAGGGCTATTATGCCGCCACCCTATGACCGGTTATGAAATTGCCAAGGAATTTAATTATGAATTGGCAGAATTCTGGTATGCCAACCATAGCCAGATCTATCCGGAACTGAAAAAGTTAAATGAAGAGGGACTGGTTAATTACGACATTGAAATCAGCGGAGAGATTCTGGAAGCAAAACGTTATACCATTACTGAGGATGGATATAGAGATTTTATAAAATGGCTTCATAAGGATGAGAAGATACAAAAGACGCCCAAAGATATATTCCGTCTACGGATGTATTTTTCAGGTAATCTTGATGTGGAAACAAGAATTCATCTTTTGGAGAATCAGAGGCTGCAGCATTACAGCCGGCTGAATACATTAAAAAAGAGATTTGAACAGTATCCCCAGGTGCCCCCCCATGATTCGGACAGATTCGGGGATTTTCTTGTGCTTCGCGGTGCAATTATGCGGCAGGAGAATATCATAGCCTGGATTGATGAATGCATTGGATTCTGCAAAAAAGATACTGCGGGATGAGAAATCCTATTGACAATTCCATTTTGTTGTGTTATTATTTCGAAAATAGTGAAAAGGCAATGAAGAGGAATAGTACATATATGGAGAATTTCAGAGAGAAGGTGGCTGGTGTGAACCTTTATTGAAGTATATGGAAGCAGTCTCGGAGCTTTGAACCCAAAGGGAAGTTTCCCAAGTAGGCTTCAACGGATTCCCACGTTACAGGGACGCGGTATGTCAGTACTGTATGGAGTGCAGAGATTACTCTGAATTTAGGTGGTAACACGGATTGTATATTCGCCCTAAGCGTATTAACGCTTAGGGCCTTTTTTTATGCTAAATTAAGGAAAGAGGAAAAGTACTATGAGAAAATTTGAAAAATCGAAGAAGTTAGATTATGTATGCTATGACATCAGAGGACCGGTGATGGATGAGGCGAACCGAATGTCCGCACAGGGGATTGAGATTTTAAAGCTGAATATCGGAAATCCCGCTCCCTTTGGATTTCGGGCGCCGGAAGAGCTTTTAAAAAAGATGAATGATAATCTGATCAATACGGAAGGCTACTCTGACTCGAAAGGACTGTTTTCCGCAAGAGAAGCGATTGTAACGTATTGCCGGAAAAAAGGAATTCATGAAGTGGGAATTGATGACGTATATACAGGAAATGGAGTCAGTGAACTAATAACCATGTCCATGCAGGGGCTTTTGGATTCCGGAGATGAGATCCTGGTTCCTTCTCCCGATTATCCTTTATGGACCGCTTCTGTAACGCTGGCAGGAGGCAGGGCAGTTCATTACATCTGTGATGAATCTGCAGACTGGTATCCGGACATCAATGATATTAAAAGCAAGATTACAGACCGGACCAAGGGAATTGTGGTGATTAATCCCAATAATCCTACCGGCACACTTTATTCCAAAGAACTTTTAGAGGAAATTGTGAAGGTGTGCCGTGAAAATGGCCTGATTATTTTTGCAGATGAAATCTATGACAGACTGGTGCTTGACGGACTGACCCATACCTCCATTGCCTCACTGGCGCCTGATCTGTTGACCATTACATTTAACGGACTGTCAAAATCCCATTTAATTGCTGGATACCGCTGCGGCTGGATGAGCCTTTGCGGAGACAAATCTTTTGCAAGGGGATATGTGGAAGGCATTAATCTGCTGTCATCCATGAGACTGTGCTCTAACGTTCCGGCCCAGTCTGTAATCGGAACGGCTCTTAAGATGGAAGAGGAGACGAAGAAGCTTCTGGTTCCGGGCGGCCGGATCTATGAACAGAGGGAATATATTTATCAGGCACTTAATCAGATTCCGGGTATATCTGCAACGAAGCCGAAAGCTGCATTTTATGTATTTCCTAAAATTGATACGAAACGGTTCGGAATCCGGGATGACGAACGGTTTGTGCTGGACTTTTTGAAGGACCAGAAGATCCTGCTGACACATGGGGGCGGCTTCCATTGGGAAAAACCGGATCATTTCCGCGTTGTCTACCTGCCGGAGATGGATCAGCTGAAATCTGCCTGTGAGCGTCTGACACATTTTCTTTCTTACTACAGGCAGGAAGAATAAAACAAGAAAAAGCATACCCTGCAGACTTAAACTGCAGGGCATGCTCTTACTCATGGTTATTGCTGTTATCTGCCAGATACCGCTTCAGTTCCTGGTTCCATGTGGTATAAGAGGAATCCTGCCGGTGGTCGGTAAGCAGGTTTTGGCCGGATAAATAATTTCCAAGATAAGCAGATACTTTTTTTGCTCCGTAATAGTTAATATGATCTCCGCTGTCTCTGGAATCCTGATTCCAGTCAATGGATAAACGGTCTAAAGAAAGATTAAGATCCACATAATCAAGGCCATTTTTATCTGCGAACTGTTTCATTGCATTGTGTTTGGCATAAGACCAGCATTTGGGAGAAGGAGAACTGTATAAGATCAGCCTGATCCCTTTCTTATTGCATAAGTCCATGATTTTTTTTAAGTAGAAAACGGGCTGATCCCCGATCTGATGGACCTTGTCGGTTTCTGCCGTATAGGGTCCGCCGGTATAAGGTCTTGTAATGGTATTGCGCTGATATCCCTTATATACAGAGGAGGGCTTTTTGATCGCTTTTGCACTGAAATTTTTCAGCATATAAAAATGAAAATATTTCCAGTTATTGTGGTATTGATAGATTGGAAACAGCTTCTTTGTTTTCTCATCAATTTTTGTTTCCAGAGCATTGATGTATTTAAAATCCCGGAAAGTGGCGTTGGTTTCCAAAAGCACCACTTTAGGAGACTGCTTATTTAATATCCGCTTTAGCAGATAGTAGGTATCCTGGAGCCTCTGACCTGGCACGCCGCAGTTGTATCCTGCGTATCCATAGGAATTCCAGATTTCCATAGGTGAGATGCTGGTGCTGCATTCGCTGTCTCCGATGGCCAGATAATCTATGGTATTTAACGGTTCTTTTGATATTCCGCCGGCCTTTTTATAAAGTCCTCCTGCTCCGGTATTTACCGGCATAAACAATAAGGACATGATGTATAAAAGGGTGATGAGTCCAATGATAAATGATATTGTTTTTATTTTTTTTCCTTCCTGCATTCAGTCACCTCTTAAAATCCGGCATAAATCAGCTTTGCCGGTAAATATCCGTCGCCGTATGCACCGAGGACGATTACGAGCAGAATTGCTCCATAGTAAAGACTCCAACGAAGCGGCAGCCGGCAGGCTGATATATGATTTCTAATGGAAATTCCCCGTTCGTGAATCACACCAACACAAAGAACTGCCAGAAAGCCCAATAATACGGCTGCATAATCAGGTAAATTCAGTCCCAGCTTCAAAAGAGATCCGTCGGTCAGTGAAGAAAGATGAAAATCAGTAAAGATGGACCGGAACATGAAAATACCTGCCCTTAAATTTTCCGCCCGGAAAAACAGTTCTCCTGTAAAGACAATGATGAGAAGCTTTACGGACTGGAAGCTCTGATATAACAGACCGCTACGGTTGATCTTTAATGCTGTGGCAGCCTTTATCACATAGGGCTCTGTGAGATTTTCCAGAAGAATCAGGACAAAGTAATACATTCCGAAAAAGAGATAATGCCAGCCGGTGCCATGCCAGAAGCCATTACAGATCCACACTCCAAAAAGTGCAGGAGCAGAGGCTGCCACCTGACCGAAGTGCTTTCCAAGCTTCGCCCTGGATTTTTTTCCGAATTTCTTTACCGGTGCAGTTAAGGAAATAGGATAAAAGATGTAGTCCTTCAGCCATGTGCCAAGGGTAATATGCCAGCGTCTCCAGAATTCCGAAGCGCTTTTGGAGAAGAATGGCTGACGGAAGTTTTCCGGAATGGATATTCCAAAGATTTCACCGGTACCGATGGTCATATCGATGCAGCCGGAGAAATCAGCGTAAAGCTGGAATGTATAAAGGATGGCTCCTGTTATTACGACAATGCCGCTGTATTGTTTATATGATCCAAAAATGGTTTCAACAAGCAGATTCAGCCGGTCTGCAATAACAAGTTTTTTAAAAAGTCCCCACAGGATTCTCTGAAACCCATAGGTTACATTTTTATAGTCCAGAGGTTTCCCTTCTGTAAGATCCTTGGCTGTCTGGGAGTAGCGGCATATGGGGCCCTCCATCAAAATTGGAAAGAAGGACAAATAAAGAGCCAGCCTGCCCAGATGGTCATCGGCGGGAATTTTTTCATAATAAACATCTGCCAGATAGGAGACTGCCTGCAGCGTATAAAAAGAAATCCCGATGGGGAGGGCAAATTTCATAACAGGCAGAAGTGTTGGATAGGAGACTGCCTTTAGTAAATGATTCATGTTATCGCTGAAAAATCCGGAATATTTGAGAACAACCAGCATGCCAAGCTGGATTCCAATACCAAACCAGAGGATTCTCCGCCTTTTTCCGGCGCAGGCTGCTTTTAATGCCTTTTTCTCTTCCGGGGATCTGCCGGTTAAATCCAGTTCCTTCTTACAGGAGGAGAGCCACAGTCCGATATGGTGGACGGACAGGGTGGATATCAGAAGGTACACAATAAGTGTACTGCTTAAGGAGAGAAAAAAAAGCCAGCTGGCTCCCAGTAAAACTAAATACCTGTTGCGTGCCGGTGCCAGCTGGTAGACAAGTATGACACCGGGAAGAAAGATGAAAAGGTAAAGGATAGAAGTATAGGTCATGGCTTATTCCTCTTTCAGACGATTAATCATGCTCCACATTGCATTTGCTGAATTAAAGTTGACCGGAACCATGTCTGCCGGAGTAATGGTAATGCCAAATGCATCTTCCAGCTCGGGTATCAGTGAGAGAATGGAAAAGGAGTCAAGGAGTGCTTCATCAATCAGTCCTGTCTCCGTCTCATAATCAATCCCCGGGTTAATGTCGTTTAAAATCTCTAATAATTCTTTCATTTTTATCCCCTTTCTGAGTATAAATAGTTAAACCGGTCTGCTGCGAGAGTGGGTCTTGCAACCCGAAACTTTTCTTTTTCTGAATAAAGAAGTACCAGTGGAAGGTCACGGCTTAAAAACATCGCCATTCCTTCTGTAGCAGAGTAAGCTCCTGTTTTCTGAAAGACAAGCAGATCTCCCTGTTCCAGACCCTTAAGCGGATATTGCCTTACCAGAACGTCGCTGGCGGTGCAAAGAGAGCCGCAGACAGTCCATTCCTTAAGCCCCCCCTCTTTTTTGCCGTAATGAGTGATAAAGGGCTTTTTCATAGCCAGCATCTGGCCATAATAGTTCAGCTGGTGGATTCCACCGTCTACAATGCAGTAGGACTGGTCATTGTTGGTTTTTAAGTCCACGACGCTGGTTGCATAAAGTCCGCAGGAGGCGGCGATAAAGCGGCCCATCTCCAGTGTCACCTGTCCTTTGAAATTCAGGCTGCAAAGGGCAGACGCCAGGGCAAGAAGCATAGTCTCTTCCTCATTTGTTTCCCCTTCAAAATAGCACACAGGAAGACCGGGGCCATATTCCAGCTTTTTTACAGTAAAATGGTATTGATTCTGTAAATCCGTACAAAGCTGATCAAGCATCATTAATTCATTCTTAAGCTTTGCGCCGAACTTCTTTTGCGTGCCGGAAAAATACTGGAGACCTAAGATTTCCACATATTGATAAGGGGCCTCTGAAATGATCCGGCGAATGGATTTTTCATCCATTCCAAACTGATTTCCGCTGGTAAGGCGCAAAAGCACCCGGATGTTTTTTTTCTCCTGCTCTGCACAGGAGGAAAGAATCTGCCAGTGCTGATAGGATTCCACGGTAAAAATAATACTGTCTGCATATCTCATAATGGCGTACTCCATATCCTTCTGATTCTTATATACGCCTGACATTACAATCTGTTTTTTATCAATCCCGGCTCTTTCGCAGATATGAAATTCTCCTGGAGAGCATACCTCAAAATAATCCACATGATTCTCCATATCCTTGACTAAAAACGGATTGGCTTTCATAGCAAAGCACAACTGGGTATTTGTGGGAAGTGCAGCCCGTATGTCACTGATCCGGCTGGTGAGAATATCAGTATTAAAAAGATAAAATGGTGTTTTGTAAGTTTCGAAAGCAGTTTTCATAGACACATCTCCAATAATTTTTTTCTGTCCATCTTACCGTTTGCAGTAACGGGGATGTGGAGTACAGGAATACACAAATTTGGTATCATATAGGACGGAAGCGTCTCACGCATGCGCTTAAGCAGCTCCTTTTTATCCAGCTCCCCGATGTAAAATGCAGCAAGGCGGTTCTTTCTGGTATCAAATGCGCAGCAGGCCCGGCTGATCTCCGGATAGCTGTTTAATAAAAGCTCAATCTCCTCCAGTTCAATCCGGTGTCCCATATGCTTAATCTGAAAGTCCTTTCGGCCGGAGAAACATAGTTCTCCAAGGCTGTTGTAAAATGCAAGGTCACCGGTCCGGTAGATGGTTTCCGGATAGCGGGTATTTAAAGGATTCTGAACAAACGCTTTTTGCGTCTGCCTGAGATTGTTATAATATCCCAGGGCCAGTGCAGTTCCTGCCACGCAGATTTCTCCTGTTTTCCCTTCCTCTGTGATGAGCTTGTCATCCGGTCCAAGGAGAAATACACGCTCGTTGGGAAATGGGATTCCAATGGGGATTTTTTCTTCCGGCCCAAATACCTTTAAAACCGGATAATACGTGCAGTTACAGGTGATTTCGGTGGGACCGTAAAGATTTACAAACTGCGCATGGGGAAGGTATTGCTGCCAGACAGCCAGATGGCTTGCAGGCATGGCTTCACCGCTGAATAAAACCTTATTAACACGTTCAGGCACTTTGTAGGTAAAGCCTTTCAGCTGGGAGACCATACACAGCGCTGAAACAGCCCAGATCAGTGTCGTCACCTGATGGCTGCACAGACAGTCTAACAGCATGGTTGGAATAGAAAAATATTTTTTTGGAATAAGAACGATGGAAGCGCCGGTTTTAAAGGCGGAGTAGATATCCTTAACGGATACATCAAAATCCAGAGGAGCCTGGTTGCCAATTACATCCTCATGAGTGATGTGAAACATATCAGGGAAGTATTCCATAAAATCAATGACAGATCTGTGGCTTACAAGAACACCTTTAGGAACCCCGGTGGATCCGGAAGTAAAATTACAATATAAAGGCTGGGTGTCTGCAGACTCAGCCCGAGTGGCATCAAGAATCCCAGAACGAAGTTCAAAAAAAATCCTGTTATAGTCAAAAATGGTCCCGTGAAAGGAAAGTCCCCTAAGCTTCTGGTCTCCGTCTCCAAGACAGATGATAAATTCAGGCTGTAAAACTTCCAGAATCTGACTGATGCGGGCAGCGGGCTGACCCGGGTTTATAAATGTGTAAAAACATCCCGCATAGACGATTCCCATAAAAGAAGTCAGAGCTTCCACACATTTGTCCATATAAACGACTACCGGTTTTCCTGGTTCAGTAAGTGTGGACAAAAAACTGCCGATGATTCTGGCACGGTCGTACAGCTCCTTGTAGGTACAGCTGGAGGACGGATCCGTAAGCGCTGTCTTATGAGGGAATTTTTTAGCGGAGTTTTCCAGATATTCTAATACATTATTCATGTCTGCGATTCCTTTCCTGCTGGTATAATAGGAAATGTGGCACGGGCGGTGAAGCGAGTTTCTGCCGTGAGAATCTCAAAACTCCCGTCCATCTGCTGGGCAATTTTCCTGCAGGTTTTAAGCCCTATATTGGTGCTTTCCTGAAAAACCAGATCGGTGCGTATTTCATTGGTAATGCTGATGATTAAATTGTTTTTTTCCCTGCTTCCCCTTACAATAACCGGCGTGCCGTGACCGGCATATTTTCTGACATTGGAAAACAGGTTGTCAAACAGGCGGTTTAAATACTGGATATCGATGATTATGCTGCAAGGTTCATCCATGAACTCTGTCTGAACCTCAAAGCCAAGGCTGTTTAAATGAAATACATGCTCGCTTAAAAGCTGCTGGAGCAGGATTCTTGCATCAAAGATCTCCGGTTCCATCAGGATATTTTCTTTGCCAAATACAAGAAAGTACTGGAACAGTTTGTCTGAAAGATCCTTAAGCTGAATGGATTTTTCCTTACAGCTTTTAATGTATTTTGCAAGCTGTTCCTCAGAGCGATAATCTTTGGATTCAAGAATTTCCAGATATCCGATTAAAGAAGTCAGAGGTGTGCGGATATCATGGGACATAGAGGTGATCAGCTCGCTGTTTGCCTCCCATGCTTCCTTTTCGCTTTTATACCGGGTGATAATAGAATGACGCATATTATCAGCATTTCTGGCCAGAAGTGAGATCTCATCATTTCCCTTGTGATAAATGGGCTGTTCTAAGTTTCCCTGTTCTATTAAAGACACTTCTTTTGACAGCAGGGCGATCCGGTCAATGATTCTGCGGTTATAAAGAATAATAATAATAAAAAATATAATAAAAAACACAATCCAGGAACAATAAAGTACCACATCCAGCCATTTGATCTGAGAAGAATCAATGATAGATACAGAGTACGTTCCATCTGAGAATGTAACATCCCTTTCCTGCTGGGTGCAGTTTTCCACAAGGGTAGCCGCAGTCTCATAGGAAGAGTAGGAATCATTCCAGAATCCGGATTCGTAAAGAATTTCCTCTCCGTCATAAATGGTGAGATATATATATTTATGTCCCTTGACCCATCGGGAGATAGCCCTGACATTCTTTACTGAAATATTATTTTGTGCGATATAATCTTCAAAGGAATCCTGGTATTTGTTTAAACGCTTTATAACCGAATCATCGGCCATATGCTTTGTGGAGACCAGGTATTCTCCCAGTGTTCCCACAATCAGATACATGGCAAAACTTACGAATGCTCCAAACAGAAGTACAAGTATCTGCTTATAACGCAGGGAAGAAAATCTTTTACCCTTCATCAATCTGATATCCCTTTCCCCAGACAGTGCGGATGATCAAAGGATTGTTAAAATCCAGTTCCAGTTTCTTTCTCAGCTTTAAAATATGAACCATAATTGTATTGGTGGAGGTGGGAAGAAATTTTTCTTCCCAGACGCCTTCGTAAATAGCCTGGGCATCCTTTGCATTCCCTTTATTTTTGACCAGATACATTAATATCTGGTATTCTGTATCGGTCAGTTCTATTTTCTGGTTCTCCCGGTATACCCAGTGGTTTACGGTATCAATCACGACATCCTGGACATGGACCTCCGAAAGATTAACACCGGACTCTGATTTTCCCTTATAGACGACATACCTTCTTAAAAGGGACTGAATTTTCATAAAAAGCTCTGCCTGGGAAAATGGCTTCACCAGATAATCGTCCCCTCCGTTTACGTAAGCCTCATTTTTGTCCGAAACTTTTGATTTGGCAGTTAAAAATAATATAGGAGCAGAATGGAACGTTCTGATTTGTGCACAGGCCTCAATCCCGGATATGCCTGGCATCATGATGTCCAGAATAATCAGGTCGATGTCAGGATTTTGTCTTACGATGTTCACCGCATCATTTCCGTTAGCGGCCTCCAAAACGGGATACCCTTTGTTCTCCAGCTGAATGCGGATTACTTCCCGGATATCTGCGTCATCATCTACCACTAATATCTGCTGTAAAGAGCTCATGGACAGATGCCTCCTTGATTGATTTAATCATGTGAATTATAGCACTTATAGGTACAATAACAAGTCTTAGTGGGCTGATTTAAGAATTATTAAGAAATAGTGAGACATTATTTCCGTAAATAATTTTGAATAAATTTAGATAAAAAAACCGGGCATGCCATATTCATGGGTATGCCCGGTTCTTAAACAGATGGTTATTCTACTGGTGCCATGAGAATCTTACCGGATCCCCGGTATACATTCACCAGGCCTTCTCCTGAAACTGCGGAACCGATCAGAGATTTGGAGGACCGTTCTACTGTAAATTTTAATGAGTTGGACCAGGCGATTGCCATATTTCCGTCAATCTTAACCTCATCATCCTTTAAATCGAACTCGATCAGCTCTTCTCTGGGAACAGGACTTTCCAGCACTGCAATTCCCTGTCCTGTAAGACAAAGGTTAAACAAACCTTCTTTTCCTGCAACTGCGGAGGTCAAAGTGGTTCTTGCAACTACATTCTGCTTGATTGAAGAATCACAGGCCAGAAATAATCCGTCTTCCAGTACCATGCTTCCCCATTCAGAAATATCTTCCAGAAGAATATGTTTATAAGTGGGTTCCAGCATCAGAAGACCGCTTCCTTTAAATTCCGGTTTTGCGGAAGATTCTTTTGTTACCTTAGAAGCCAGTGCCTTACCGAGAAAATCGCCTACACCTTTGATTCCTGAAGTCATGGATACGGAACCGGAAGTCCACTGCATGGCTCCTGCCTGGACTGTAAATGAATTGCCGTTAAGCTCAATTAATACCTGGCGTTTGCGGACATTCATCTCAGATGCATAATAAGAAGTTATGGCAGATCCATAATTCACACTTAAGTCTTTTTGATGCTCGAACACTTTTACACAGCCGCGTTCATTAATTTTTAACATATTACGATTATCGTAAAGATTTTGATAGGTTATCATATATCGTCTCCTTTTATTATTCTGTTTATATTGTCGTCAAGTCTACAGTCCATGATAAGAAAAGTGATAAAAAGAGTAAGAAATACTGCGTTTTCCATCACCAGGGACTATCATGGCTCATAGGATAAAATGAGAAAAGGTATTTCAGAACTATAATTATATTGAGTCTTAGAAATATGCTGACAAATATGGTTTTATATCAAAGATCGGGTATTTGCCTCCAGCATGCACATAGCAGTGCCGGGCTGTTTCATCCAGCCCGGCATTTATCTGTTTCATTTTCAGGATTACATCCGGAATAATCTATGATATGATACAACCTGTAGGTTATAACAGGAAGCGGAAAGGCGGATAAGTATGAAGCAGAAGTACATGGAAACCGCGAAAAGCGGGAAAGACTTAATGACAGAAATCAGTGACACAGTACCAGGGCAGGGAGAAGCAGCGTTTTGGTGGCTTGGGCAGCTTGGGTATGCAGTTAAGCTGGGTGCAGTTACATTCTATATCGATGCATTTCTGGCTGATCATCCCAGAAGAAGGATTCCGCCGCTATTGGATCCCGCTGAAATCACCAATGCAGATTATATAATAGGAACCCATGATCATTCCGATCATATAGACAGAAACGTCTGGCATCAGCTTTCTGTCAGCTCGCCGGAAGCAGTTTTTCTTGTTCCTGAGAAGCTGATTCCTTCCCTGAGCAAAGATCTGAAGATAGATGAGAGCCGCTTTCTGGGATTGGAAGACAGGAAAATGCTGCATCTGAAAGATGGAATACAGCTCACAGGCATTGCCTCAGCCCATGAATTCCTGGATCCGGATCCGGTTACAGGACAACACCCTTACGTAGGAGTGGTACTGGAAGGAATGGGGTGCAGGCTGTACCATTCAGGAGATACCTGTATGTATGAAGGACTGCCTGCCAGATTAAGAAGCTTTGGAGCAATGGATGTGATGTTTCTGCCCATTAATGGAAGAGATGGGGAACGCTACCGCTCCAATATCATAGGAAACATGACCTATCAGGAGGCTGTGGACTTGTCAGGAACGGTCTGTCCGGGTCTTACGGTTCCTGGTCATTATGAGATGTTTTCCAATAATCAGGAAGATCCTGACCGTTTTGAAGATTATATAACTGCCAAATATCCCGGTTTACCTTACTGGCTGGGAGAACACGGAAAGAGGGTTCTTTACTCCCGTTCATCCGGCGCCTGAATAATCGTTCAAAAATATACAAAAAAATCCAAAAATATGTAGCATTTACCAAACTGCGGAATATATTTATAATATTGAAGCAGGAAAGGAAATGCGAGATGGCAATCAAAATTTTTATCGATCAGGGTCATAATCCCAGCGGCACTTTTAACAGCGGTGCAGAAGCCAACGGATTACAGGAATCAGAAATTAATTTCCAGGTAGGGCTTTATCTGCAGAACCTTTTAAACAGTGATCCGCGTTTTGAGGCAAGGGTCTCCAGGCCAGAGCCGGATACGGTTCTGGGAACCAATAACACCACCAGTCTGGCTGCCAGAGTCGCTGCGGCAAACCAGTGGCCGGCAGATTATTTTATCAGCATTCACAGTAATTTGAATCCTAATCCGGAAATTAACGGAACGGAAGTATACATCTATCAGTATTTTACCCAGGCTCAGTGGCTGGCGGAACAGATTATGAGCGGAATTAATGATATGGTGGGGACCAGAAATAATGGAATCCGGGAAAATCCTTCCTTGTATGTGCTGAGGAATGCGGATATGCCCGCCAACTTAGTGGAACTGGGATATTTAAGCAATTATTCGGATGCGGAAAAACTGCGTAATGACCAGTATGGATTCGCTTACGGAATTTATCTGGGACTTCTCAGATACTTTGGATTTGCTTAAAATATAGCTGCCGGTTAGTTGTGCTTTCTTTGAAGTGAAACTTTGAAGAAAGCATTTTTTTGTATAGCAGTCTTTTAATAAACCACCTGCTATGCAGGTGCGTCCACAGCCGCTTTAGCTTACAGAAAAAACCTCCAATGATATAATAAGTGTAGGTTCGCCAACCACACTAA
>NZ_OAOF01000007.1 GCF_900205965.1 Lacrimispora amygdalina | reverse complement strand
TTTTATTTACACAAAATCTTGTTGTTTCACCTTTTCCTATAGTAAATTCGGAATCAATTGCCATAATTTTTATCCTCTTATTTCTCTGTAATGAATGGAGGATAATATTGAATTATCCTTTATTCATTATAGCAAACAATTAAATAAATTTAAATGATTATTTATATTGAATTTTTTATATAAGTAATATGTTTTCTAATTATTCATGTAAATATATTTTAAAACAAATTCTTTTCATCACCAGTTATTATTTTTTATTATGCCTTTTCACTATTGAAAAAAACTTTACGCTAACCAAAAAGAAAATATAAGTAAATCGCTTTTATCACTTTCGCTGTGAAACAAAAATACTTGCGATAATAACACAAACTCCCACGATCTGAATGAAGCTGATTCTTTGCCCCAGTACAATATATCCCAGAATAAAAGCAGTTAATGGATTCACCGGACTTAACAGAGAAACCCGGACTGGTGACAGGATTTCAATTCCACGAAACCACAGATAATAGGCAAGTCCTGTATTGACAATACCAAGTAAGGCAAGCCCTGCCAGATTCACAGATGTGAGGACCGGAACGCTGCCCTCCATCAGATACACCGCAGGAATCAGAATCAGACTGCCAAAAAACAGCTGCCAAGATGTAAATTCCATCTGGCTGACGCCCTCCGGCTTTCTCCAGTATTTGGTCAGTACTACGCCAAGAGCCATCACCACAGCTCCGCATAATGCAGCTGCCACGCCCCAGAAATCTATGGTCATCTGCGGTTTCACAAGGAGCAGCGCCACCCCTGTTATCATCATGGCAATCGCTGCATAGGACCGGAGGGCAGGTTTTTCTTTTAATAACAACCAGCTGAAAAGTATAACAAATATCGGCTGGACACTTCCGATGATGGAAGCGATCCCGCCAGGGAGCCTGTATGCAGCAATGAATAAAAACAGGAAGAAAACGCCTATATTTAAGCTTCCAAGGATCAATGACTTTAAAATCCAGATTCCTTTGGGCAGTTTCCTGTACCATAACAGCAAAAGCAGTCCTATGGGAAATGCCCTCATAAACGCAACAAATACCGGACGCTGTATGGGGATCAGCACGGAGGCAATAATGTATGTGGAACCCCAAAGCATGGGAGTCAGCATTGTAAGTAACGTATCTTTCATCTGCTTCATCTATTATTCCTCTCTTCTTCGTTTTTTTATCTTATTGTTTAATATCTTAACGTTAAGATATATAAAAAGAATAAAGTGTGTACCGTTTTTTGTCAAGTATTTTAAGATAAAGATATTTAACGTCAAGAATCTTCACCTCAAATTTCCCTTGTACTTTCTTTTTTCTGATGTTACACTATTTACATGAAAACAGATAATATTGATAAAATTATTGATCAATGGGCTTATGAACTGCCGGAGCTTGATGCGTCACCAATGGCGTTTTGGGGAAGGTTTAAAAGAATTGTCAAGCATTCAGAAAGGAGATTGGCAGAAAATTTTTCCTTATACCAGTTAAACAGCGGCGAATTCGACGTATTAGCGACTCTGCGGCGTTCGGGGGGGGATTACAGATTAAAACCTACAGACTTATACCAGTCACTTATGATTACATCCGGAGCCATGACAAACAGGATTGATACTCTGGAGAAAAAGGGGCTGGTCAGACGAGTGCATGACAACGAAGACAGAAGAACCATCTATGTTCAGCTGACGAAGGCTGGGTATGAACTGATCTCCCAGGCGGTTCTGACCCATACCCAGACTGAGGCATCCTTATTGAACGGACTGACAAAAGAAGAACTGGCCC
This sequence comes from Lacrimispora amygdalina, assembly GCF_900205965.1. GTDB lineage: Bacteria > Bacillota > Clostridia > Lachnospirales > Lachnospiraceae > Lacrimispora > Lacrimispora amygdalina_A. The sequence goes on along the minus strand of NZ_OAOF01000007.1, from coordinate 231,950 downwards.
AGTTGGACCAGTTATTAAAAAAGCTGCTTTATTCCCTGGAAACCCCATAAGAACTAGCGGTCATATTTCTGATGAACGTGGATGCAGTCATTTAACAGTTGAAGTAATGCAGTAAGCTGAGACAGCTTCTTTCTCTGTTTCAGGAAACTTTGTGAATCAGCTGCAGTTTTTAAAATCTTTTCATTATTGACAATCAGCCTGTCAATCGCAGTTTTTACACTGTCGGACGCGGACTCAGATACTTCCTGAAAGACTAAAAAGATCTGAATGGCTGTCTTCTGAACAGCTTCCACATACGTCTGAAGGTCTTTTTCACTGGCAGTAAGTGACTTTTTCCTACTGACCAGTAACTTACCCTTTTCAGATGTTTGTACGGAAAGCTCAAGACTGCCTGGTTCACCTTTTTGTCTTAGTTCCTCCATTACATCCTGGAATTGATTAATTTCCTCCTCCAGCTTTCGTTTCTTATCTTTTATATTTATGATTTCAGGCATTAGGGTGAGAAGCGTCTGCTCTAAATTGTATATGCTCTTCTGCAGAATCTCTGCCTGCAGAACAAGCTGTGATTCCAGCTGTAGCTCATTCTTTTGTGTAAGAAGCTCTGTAATGGCATGATGTATATGTGGTATGTCTTCCACCGCTTTGGAATGAATAAAAGCTTCTGTGTCTGTCACTTCTTCCTGATAGGAAAACTGACTGGTTAATCCACTTAGAATTTCATTCCACAAGTCAAGAATTGACTGTACTCTTTTAGCCTTTTCTGTAACTACCACATAAGCATCCACTTCGTCTTTTAGATGATCCATCTCATTTCTTACTAAAACAGCCAGTTCTGCAACATCTTTTAACTTAAGATTGTCCTTGGAGATCAGGTTTTTAAGCTCTTGTGTATATGGGGGCATTTCACCGTCAGGGACGTATTCCTCCATGATTTTCTCCAGTGTAAAATGAAGCGGTTTTCTCAGACTGCCTTTATCAAGCAGTCTATCCAGAAATCCCATTCAATCACCTCTCAGGATTTACGCGCACAGTGGGTATCATACTTTACCTTATGCATCCGGAGTGTGTTTGTTTCAGGTTATCCATCAGAAGAATTTGAAATTCAGCCAAACCATTCTTTTAACATGGGTTGACATTTGTGTAGTTTAAATTCCACTATTTTATAATCTTGAACCCCTTTTACCTTCAGAGGATCTTTGGATAAATAGTTTTCGATTTCTTCCAAAGATTGCCCTTTGATTATAATTATCCCTCCTCCTTCACTAGCTTTAGGTCCTGAGGCAAGAATGAATTTTTCCTCAAACCCCTTATCCAAATATACAAGATGATCTGCAATCGCTATCTGCAATTCGCTTTTATCAATGGTAATCGTATCTCTAAATGTTCCTTCTACAACAAAATATCTCATAATGAACCTTCCTTTCAAAATAAACTTTATTATTTTTTATTCATAGTTGCTGTCTGCTATTGTTATTTTCTTTAAACATAAAAAAAGAATGATTGCGATAAATCCAGATAAATAAAAAGGTGCTCTTATATTATCTAAGGCTCCTGACATAACCGTTATTAATGAGAGCGACAGAATAACGATTTTAACTTTCTTCATGTGGCTCACCTCTATTCATAATTTTTGCGTTGTTTGCCATTAACATCAGATTATCAATGATAAACTCCACCATCTCCTTGTCCATACCAATGGATAATATCTCTGTCCAGTGTTTCAGCTTGTCTATTATGACTGGCTGCATCGCTTTCCCTTTTTCTGTCAATCTTACGTCATATGCTCTCTTATCTACTATGCTCTTTTCTCTTATTACTAACCCTTTATTTTCCAAACTTCTGATTACCCTTGTCAAGTATTTTAGAAGCATAACAATTAGAGCATAATGTAGGATAATTATCAACGTTGCATTTGATTATGGATTTTAAACTTCATGATTACCACGAAATGGTGGGCAGCTTATTTTTTAGAAGTTGCCCACTTAGAATAGTCGAAGAAACTAATATTATTTTTGCACACTTTTCAGATACTCAAGTATGTCAGCTACACTCATTTGCAGCTTCTCCGGTATTTCCGTTCTGCCAGGCAGCACTGCCTGAAAACATTTTCCGCAACTTACTTCTTCCTGGAAAACAGGCTCCTTTAGTCCCAGTGCACTGATAAGATCTGTTTGAAACTGCATATAACTATAAGCATCCTTTGTTCCGATGTGAAAGATTCCGTCAAGATCTTCTATGATGATAGTATCAATCCATTCTGCGATCTGTAAATCAGTTGTGTAGTTCATATAAAGATCAGGGTAGGTAATAATTGGTGTATTGTTTTGTATATCCTCCCCCAGCTTCAATATCCTGGGACAATTTTTCCCGTAAATCTGGGGTATCCGGACAATCACACATTTTTCTTTTAGTTTGTTTTGAAGCATTTGTTCGCATGTAATTTTATAATTCCCATAATCCGATTGTGAACTTGTTTTATCGGATTCATAATGTGGCTTTTTCATTGCTGCATCAAACACATTGGAGGAAGATATGAATATTATTTTACCTGCATCATTAGTTAATAAATAATCAGCAACAAAGCTGTGGAACTTTAGCTGTAATTGAAAATCACCTCTCAAACTGGAAATGATTATTTGTGGGCGTATCTGATCCAGAATATGTTTAATGTAATCGTAATCGTCAAGCTGCAGCCGAAACAGCTTCTTTTCAGGCAAACAGCTATTCTTCTGTACATGATAAGTACCATATACATCATGGTTTTTAATAAGTAATTTTGCAATTGCCTGACCGGCATAACTGCTTACACCTAAAATCAGAATTCTCATTTACCTGCTCCTTCGTCTAACTGCTTCCTCATAACAAGCCCCTGTTGTGTATCAGGCAGCACATAAAACCCCTCTTTTTTGTACATCTCAAAATGTCCGCCAAAGTCTGAGGACTGATAGCTTGATTCCTTATAGGGATATGCCTCCACATAGTCGAATCCATCTTGTGCCGCATCTTTACAGATACGTTCCAATAACCGCGTGGCAATGCCCTGTCTTTTCATTTCCGGAGCAATTACGAAACAGAAAATAGATTTTATCCTTATGCCAGAGCCAGGTTCCTCCAGCGGTACATATGACATAAATCTCTGCCAGCTGATGCATTTCTGACAATCTGATTTCGTATTAGAGTTACACCAGCCAACGATTTTATCACCACTATAGGCAAGATATCCCTGAATGTTATTGCCTTTTACATACTGAAACGCATATTTTCTACGATTTTCTTCAATTGAAAAATCTTTGCCTGCATAATCATCATTACTCCAACATGCACAATAACACTTATTACCAGCCACGTTATCGTCGTGAGGTGTGATATCAAAGAAATGTATATAATCTTCTGCAAGGTCTGGTGTCAGCCTGCGTATTTCAATCTCCATTTATTTCCCCCTTTCGTATTTATTTCCTTCTTGTTGTCAAGAGTATACCATATCTGACAGCAAACAGCCAGAAATCACAGGTTAATTTAACAAAGTGACCTGTGGTAAAAGGGCTGGCAGAAGCAATCATTTACTTCTGCCAGCCACCATATTTAACCCAGGCTTATCTATTGAGTTCCCTATAAGTATACTACACAGTTCTGCTCTGCCGAACGGAAAACAGCCTCCATAATATGCATGACTTCCATAACCTCATCCAGTTGAATAAATGGCTTTGCCCCTTCATGAATGCAGGCATTCACATTGCGGTAAAAATCCCTGATATCGGCATGTACTTCCGGCAAAGGATATTTCTTTACTGTTTCATCCGTGCGTGGAGCCATGGTTTTTGTTAAACCTGCTGCTGTTACGACCGGTACTGCATCTCGTTTTTCCCAATCAGAAACCATAACAATCTCGCCGTTTAGCTTCCAGTCATGAATAATTGCGGTACCATTTTCTCCCTGTATGTACCAGCGGGGCATGGAAATAAAATTGCTGGTTCCTACTTCCACTAAAAAAGTCAGCTGGTTATCAAATTGAAATAATGCGCGGAAGCCATCATCTACCGCTTCGTTGGTAACATTCGTTAACTGTGCAAATACACTTTTAGGTTTGCGGCTGCCAAGCATCATCGTCATCTGATCCAGAAGATGCACGCCCCAGTCCAGTACCATGCCGCCCCCATGCTCTTTCTGGTTCCGCCAGTCTCCCGGTATTCCCCGGGAACCATGCACCCGGCTCTCTATATTAAATATTTTTCCAAGAGACTGCCGTTCATACAGCTGTTTTATGATAAGATAATCCTCATCCCAGCGGCGGTTTTGATGTACTGTGAAAAAGACCCCCATCTTTCTTGAATAATCGGCCATCTGTGTCAGTTCTTCACTGTTTAATGCCACAGGTTTTTCACAGATTACATGCTTACCTGCACTCATGACCGCAAGTGCAACAGGTAAATGAGTATCATTTGGTGTAGCAATGGTTACTGCTTCCACTGTTATGTCATTCAGCAAATCCTGCTGCGACTGATAGACATGTATACCGTCCGAAGCCGCTGCTTCCCTGCGGACCGGATCTATGTCCCAGATACCACACAGACAGGTTTCCGATATTTTATTCAACATACGGGCATGCCAGCTGCCCATGCCACCGTATCCAATTAAGGCAATATGTAGTTTTTTCTTTTCCATAATCGAATGTTCTCCTGACTTTCAGTTCCACCACGCGTTTGCCGGCTGATCGTGAATGATTATATCTTTTAGGAAGTCAATAGCTTTTTCAAGACCCTCCTCAACAGACATGAAAGCATCTTCATGTTCAATACTGATGGCCCCGTCATAACCACTCAGCCGCAAAGCAGAGATGATCTCCTTCCATTCATCAGCATCATGGCCCCAGCCAACGGTACGGAATGACCAGCTGCGTTCTGATAAATCACCATAGTTTCCGGTATCCAATACACCATTGATCTGTGTATTGACCGTATCCACTTTTGTATCCTTTGCATGAAAATGATAAATTGCGCCCTTAAGTGCCTTAATTGCCTCAGCCGGACGAATTCCCTGCCAGAACAGGTGGCTGGGATCAAAATTGGCACCGATTGCCTCACCGACTGCTCTTCTTAACCGCAGCAGCGTAGCAGTATTGTATACACAGAATCCTGGATGCAGCTCCAATGCTATCTTTTTTACACCGTAATTGGCGGCCTCAGCAACCGCACCCTGCCAGAAAGGAATCAATACCTCATTCCACTGATAATCCAGAACATGCTGATAATCCGTGGGCCAGGAACATGTCACCCAGTTGGGATATTTTGCACCTTCATAGTCACCGGGACACCCGGAAAAACTCACCACCGTATCGACTCCCAGTTTCTCTGCCAGGCGCAGGGTCCTGGTAAAATCAGCAGCAGCCTGGGCACGGATATCTCCATTGGGATGTACATGGTTGGAATGACAGCTCAATGCACTGATTTCTAAATTATATTTTTTAAACAAATCCTTATAAGCCGATAATTTACTTTCACTGGAAAGCAATTCCTCTGGATTGGAATGTTTGCTGCCTGGTGAGCCGCCGGTACCAATTTCTACTGTCTGTACCCCCAGACTGCTCAGATAACGGAATGCGTCCTCTGCACTCCGGTCATATAACGGAACGGTTAATACTCCTAATTTCATATGAATACCCCTTTCAATAATCTACAGATTCATAATGTGTTTATACCCTTTTTCTATGCTTTGGTATGGAGATACAGCGAATTCTTCCTGTTCCAAAATAAAGTGCATTACTCCGGTTTCCAGTCCTTTGCATATAATCGTATTAAAATCCAGAACACCTTCATCTAAATCCACACACTTCCTGCTTTCAAAATCGGCCATCTGCTTTAAATGCAGCAACCGGATACGATTCCTCTGTTTTTCCATGTATGCCAGCACATCCACACCTGCATACGCAGCCCAGTATACATCTAATTCCAGCACCATATCCAGCGGATCAGTCAGCTGCATCAATAAATCCAGAAGAACTGTTCCGTCTTCTGTTTTTATAAATTCATGGGCATGATTATGATAACCAAATATAAAACCTGCATTACTCACAGCCCTGGCAATCGGTGCTAGCTGCTCTGCCAGAATCTTTACATCCTGGATTGTTTTAACCGGATAATATGGCACAATAATTGCTTCTGTCCCAATCTCCCGGTTATAACTCAGTTCCTCATCCAGATTATTGATCAGCCGTTCCAGCGGTACGTGGCTGCTTATGGACTTTAGTCCGTTTTCTTTCAGCAAACTTAACATCTGGCTGGCAGCCAGACCTCCATAACCGGCAAATTCCACACCGGTATAGCCGATCTCTCCGACCCGTTTCAGGACACCTTTAAAATCCTCTCTGGTCAGTTCACGCAGTGAATAAAGCTGAAGACTGAATCTCTCAATTAAACTCATAGGATGCACCTCTCTGTTTTATAATAAAATCTGCCGTCCTTCTCTGGCAGACTGATAAACCGCATCTAAAATCTGTGTAACAACTGCAGCCTGCTCTGGCAAGACAACCAACGCTCCATTGTCAAGAATCGCATCAAAAAATGTTTGCTGCTCTAATACCTCAGGGGTGATCACATCCCCGTCATAAAAAGCAACTCCTCCTGCTTCCAGGTTCGGCTTCAGCTCATACAAGCGGTCATTTTTGGTACCGTTAATCGTCAGCCCATTCATCATATCCGCACCTGCTTTGGTACCGCATAGAACGGTTTTGGCCTCATGAACATCCAGGGAATTAAGTGCCCAGCTTGCCTCCAGGGTAATTGTGGCTCCATTCTCCATGATGACAAATCCAAAAGCACTGTCTTCCACTGTAAATTTGTCAGGCTCCCATGGTCCCCAGGCATTGGCAGGCTGTCTCTCACCATTGAGTTTATGATATATAGTACCTACCACACTTTTGGGCTTATAATTGTCCATCATCCATAACGTCAGGTCAAGTGCATGGGTGCCAATATCAATCAGCGGTCCGCCTCCCTGCTCGTATTCGTTTAAAAATACCCCCCATGTTGGAACTGCCCGGCGGCGGATTGCTTTTGCTTTCGCATAATAGATCTCACCCAGTTCCCCATTGGCACATTCCTGTTTGAGATAAATGCTGTCGGCTCGATAACGGTTCTGGTAGCCAATGTTTAACAGTTTACCGGTTTTCTTCGCTGTTTCCACCATTTCCATAGCCTGGTTATAATTGATAGCCATGGGCTTTTCACACATGACATGTTTGCCGGCATTCAGTGCGGCTACCGTGATTTCACAATGGGAACGGTTTGGCGTACAAACATAAACCGCATCTAGATCCAGCTTAATGAGCTCCCGGTAATCCGTAAATACCCTGGCATCTTTTGTGCCATATTTTTTTGCAGCTTCACAGGCACGCTCTTTTACAATATCACAAAAAGCAACAACTTCTGCCCTGCCTTCTTTTCTGACAGCCGGCAGGTGCTTGCCGTTTGCAATGCCTCCGCACCCTATAATTCCAAGCTTTAATGATTTCATAAACCCCTTCCTTTCAATACTAAATGATGAATAATCTGTTACTTGTAATTTTTTACAATTTGATTATAATATAATAAAACAGTATCCGCTTGCCGTAACAAACATATTTTGTGCCATATTTGGCTACGTTTCTTTTGTATGAAAGGAGGCTTGCTATGATCGATTCAAAATATATTTATGAAATATCCCGTGACAGCCAGGCTGACTCTTCTTCCTGGTATTCTATCAATAACAACTGCGCTCCCCATTTCCACAGTGCATTGGAACTGGTATATGTGCGCAGAGGAACCATGGAAGCAACACTGAATGGGAAATTTTACTGTATTAATGCCAGGGAACTGCTGTTGGTGCCCAGCTATACCGTGCACCGTTATCTAACGCCTGAATACTCAGATACCATAGTGATGACGATACCCCTTTCCTATATACCTGTTTTTCAAAAGATATTGAAAGGAAAGTCCTTTTCCTTAAGCCATATATCGAATAAAGCTTTGACCCGGGAAGTGGCCCGCTGCATGCGGTGCTGTTGTGACCTGCAGCGAAAAACACCTGGCTCCCTGGCTACCAGAGGATATATTCATGTAATTCTGGCTTTGCTGACAGAAAACATTCCGATGGAAAATACGTGTACAAAGGATGATGATGCTTTGGTGCGCAATGTTCTTACTTATCTTCATAATAATTATAAAAATACATTATCCCTGAAATCCATTTCTGAGGAATTCGGCTACAGTACCAGCCGTTTTTCCCATATATTTAACAAACATGTAGGATGCAGTATCAGTGAATATGTTAACTCTCTTCGCTGCAGGCATGTCGCAGGTATCTTGTTAGAGAGCGGAGACTCCACGATTACAGAGGCAGCCATGAGTGCGGGATTTAACAGTATGCGCACGTTCTACCGGGCCTTTATGTGCATATTTGGTGTCAGTCCCCACAAATATACTGATGTATATAAAGAAAACGATACACTGAAACACTGTCAGAAGGAATGTGTTCCCTGGAACGACAATAAATGTGCATGCTTACTTAAGTAAATCTACATATGGGCAGAATTCTTGCCCAAAACGAAAAAATCAGGTCGACGGCATATTTCCCTGCCTTCAATCCTGATTTTTTCGTTCCAGCTCAAACCGTTGTAGATCTTTTATGGAATCAGATATGGTTTTGTCAAATTCTCAAACTCTTCCCGGTATTCGTTCAGATAGTCCATAAAATACATTCCTTTGGCATTTAGTGCCTGAGATAGTTTTATCATAAAATCCGGAATATCCTCTTTTTTTACTGCACCCAGGCATTTCCCCAAATGGGTGTGATTGTTCCCTGCCGCTCCCCCTATATGAAGTTCAAATGCATCTGCCGGAGCATCAGAAATACGTTTTTTACACCCGGCAAAGCCAATTTCACTTACCTGGTGCCTGGAACAGGAATTAAAACAACCAGATATGGAAACTCCCGGCAGATATTTTGTGTTACTCTTATTTTCCATCAGCACCCTGTTTATTTCTTTTAATAAAGTCTGGCTCTCTAAAACTCCTATCTGGCAGGTTGGTACTCCCACACAGCTGATACTCTTACCAATTGGGGTAACCTGATTGATCTCTTCCATTATTGCAAGAAGCTTTTCTCCTTCTTCTCTTGACAGATTGCGGATGTACATGCTTTCCGTCATACTAAGGCGTATGTCCTGTTGTTTATCCATGAGAAATGCAATGATTTCTTCAAGGGCTTTTACAGGCAGCTGTCCACATTGGGGATGAATGACTGCTGTATAGTATCCCTCTTGTTTTTGGGCTATCAGATTACCGCTGTCTGTATGGATACAGGAAGACTGCAGTTTAGCCGCAGGTTCACATACCCCGGCTGCATCCACATTAATTTCCAGTTCCATGGATTCTTTTACCTGGGAGAGATGCTTTTTATAACACTCCATAAATGCTTCTTCTCCCATCCTTTTGGGGATATACCTCAATCTTGCTTTTGCCTTGTTCTGATAATCCCCTTCCGCCGCAAATATTCTGGTAACAGCTTCCACATGGTACAGTACCTGGTTTAAGGGGATCAGCTCATCATACGGTAAAGCTACTGCCGGATTATTACCTAGTCCACCTGCAAGAAACAGTTTAAAAAAAGGGTTTCCCTGATGAAGGACTGACAGAAAGCCCAAATCATTAATGGTACAGTTTGCAGTATCCGCTTCATTGTTGGAAAAGGCTATTTTCAGTTTACGGGGCAGATGGTATTCCATGATCCGTTCCATGACATACCGGTTTACCTGCAGCGCGTATGGAGTAGGATCAAAGGCTTCTGCTTTATCCACACCGGACAGAGGAGACAGGGCAACATTCCGGGGAAAATTACCGCCTCCACCTCTGGTATACAAACCATGGTCAATGGCTGTTTCCATGATATCACATACAGAATCAATATCCAGGTCATGAAGCTGAATGGCTTGTCTGGTTGTAATATGAATTCGCTGTAAACCATATTGTACGGCAAATTTATGGATTAATTTCATATGGGCAAATGATAAGATACCGCAGGGTATCCTCAAACGGATCATAAAAGCTTTGCCGCCCCTTTGTGCATAAACCCCCATGCCTCCTGATTTGCCTTTAAATTCAGCAGCCGTAATTTCATTATTTACAAACTTATGACCGGCTTCTCTGAATTGGGCTATTTCCTCTTTTAGCTTTTCATTATATTCATTCATCGTATTTACTCCTATTAACCTATAGATTTAATTGTTTTATACTATAATAAATTATAAATTAAATAAAAGCAATACTTATCTCTTCATTTCCGACTAATATCCTGCTCCCAGTTTACGGGCTTCCACAAGTGCCGGATTACCTTTAATATCACCTTTTCCAGACACACCTGGTACTGTGATCACACCTCCATCTTTTAGTGAAAAATAGCTTAGTACAGAATGATACATGGTAATTAGAGAGTCAAAAACAGTCGGTATTGTATCAGCACAAACCGCTAATAATACAAGTTCTTTTACTTTGAACGTATTTCTTATGGGATTGTGCAGCCGGTCAATTATACATTTCAATTGGGAACTAACCCCATAAAAATAAACAGGAGTTGCTATCACCAGAACATCTGCATCTACAAGTTTCTCATAGATTTCCTGCATATCGTCTTTTAGGGCACAGTTATGATTGTTATCTCTGTAGCAAAAATTGCAGCCTGTACAACCGTTGACGCGTTTTCCCGATACAGAAATCACTTCAACCGTGTTTTCCTGTTTATTAACTCCATCAATGAACGTATTTGCAAGGATCTCAGTATTGCCATTTTTCCTGGGACTGCCTATTAACACTGTAATTTTTGACATTTTGTAAACCTCCATTGTATTATCTGCCCGCTTGTTTGAGTTAAGATTTGATCCTGTCAATATAGGTGACTGCTTTATTTTTTCATACAAATCATTTTCATTTCTGGAACTCCGATATCATTTGCGATCACACCGCATTTTGTCATAAGAAGAAAATAGATATTCTTATCTTCATCGCTCAGGCATTCATAGTTTGCCTGTCCTTTTGCAATTACGATATCTGCATTCTGATAAATCTCCTGGAACTGCTTTGAAGTTCTATATAAAACTGTGCCAAGAGAGGAATCTCCATTGCTAATCACCGTTGCATAATCTTCAATTCCAACGAAGTAAGCATCTTCTTCCACTGAGTCATTTACAACTGCTTCGCCTCTCGTACCAAAGTATAAGCGGCAGGAAGGATTTAATTCTTTCATTTTACTGAGCAGAATCTTATCAAGACAAATTTCACCACAATTGTCTCCTAAATAAAGAATACTGTCTGCTTTGACAATTTCCTGCTTCAGAAGCTTTGAATCGTCAATTCCCAGCGGTTCTTCTTTTAACCGTAAAAAGCAGGCATCAATATCGGAAAGTGACAGATTATGTATCGGATTAAAATCAATGATATTACCTATAATTGCATATTTAACAGCTTCCAAAAAGGGATCACCAGCACAATCAATTTCCGCTTCAAAATCAGGAATCTGCTCCAGAAACATTCTATTATAATGTCTTCTGGTTTCTTTATAAGGGTCTGCGTTCCCTGTTTCCTTTTTTAACATGGCAAAAATCTCACCAATCAGTTCTGGCGTCGAAGATGAATTAAAATCCACCCGGCTTAAATAGGAAAAAACGTTTCTTAACAATTCATTTTTATCTTCCAGCCCCACCATATCAGCGACCTTAATCGCCTGATTCACAATGCATGGTATGCACTTTTCCTGTATTTTCATATATTTATCCTTTGTAGATAAAATTATATTCTGCTCTGGTAATGGAATGTACACTCGTCTTTGTGTTTTTTTCGTCTGCATATTCCCCTCGCAATGACATCCCTATTTTCTCAGCCACTTTTCTTGAGGGAATATTGGTCCACTTTTGATAGGAAAAAACCTCATTATAATCCGTTTTCTCAAAAATATATCTCAAACAAGCTTTTGCTGCCTGAGATGCATATCCATTATTCCAGAATCGTTTGTTGATATGATAACCTATTTCCGGAAGCAAATTGCCATCACCATAGATATTCTGCATGGTAATACCGCAATCTCCTATAAACTCATCTGACTTTTTTAAAATAACTGCCCACAATCCAAAACCATCTTTGTTATAGTTGATAAGATTCCACTCAATCCATCTTCTGGTTTGATTCTTGTCAAATGCGCTTGGATAGAATTGCATGGTTTCCTGATCCGATAATATCTGATACCATGCCTCAAAATCATCCATAGTCAGCTCTCTTAATATCAGCTGTTCTGTTTCAATTATATTCATTGGTCCATGCTCCTTCTGGCTACTAACAAACCTTCAATTAGTTAGACAATGCGTACTCAAGCATCTCATCCGTTCCGTTCTTATAAGCTTCTATTGTTTGTTCAATAGTTATATCTGGAAGAAATGTACCGACTCCATTATTTTTATAAGTAAAGGACTTACTTAACTCAAAATACTTGGTACTATAACTAATTGGCAGCTGAGAATTAGGCAGATTAAATGTCTTTATATCACCGTAGCAATCCAGTGCGCCGCCCGTGGGTTCCCCTATGGCAACTGCATCAGATACTGATTCCTTAATTCTATAAATTGCAATCATTCCTGACGAAAAAGTTTCCCGTCCTACTAATATGTAAGTCTTTACATTACCATGCTCCTTAATATAACTTTTCAGACGATCTGTAAAGGGATTCAATATCTCAGAATTGCCACCAGAATTATTTCTTAAATCAATTACCACTCTCTCTACCTTATTATTTTCCATTGCATCAAACATTTTTTGGTTGAAATCAGTAAATTTAAGGTCAGCCATATCAGCACATACATTATATTCAAAGTATAGTGCTTTATTATCGGCTAAGAAGTGGTAGTCATAATATTTATCATAATATCCTGTGATAACATCTTTTGTATTGTTGTTAACAAAATCAGCCTTTTCTTCATAATTAAGTGCTGAAATAGTAAATTCCTGTACTTTTCCCTGTTTTTCCACAGTAAATGCAGCTTTGCTTTCATCCTTTATAATGCCGAGTCCATACATATAGACAGGTGACTGAAGATACTCTGGCAGCCGGGCCAGCACCCAGCTATCATTTTCATGGGATATTAATTTTTTTAATTTTCCCGTAATCTCATCTATATCAACTCCATCTATTTTTATTACCTTTGAAAACATCATTTCTTCAAGGCTTGTATCAGTATTTACAATATAAACTTCACCGTTGAACAGATAAAACTGGAGCGGATAATGGAAACCATCCCAGTAATTAATGTTTGTATGGGCATCTCCAACTGACGCAATGATCTTATTCAGCTCTGTAAAAACCTGCTCGTTACTTAACTGACCGATCTGACTTATTAACTTATCTGTCTGATCATTAAATTCATTTTTAGTAATTACAGAAAATAAATTTTTGTGTAGCCTGGGAAGTTCTTTCTTAAAGTACTTTATATCCTCCGTTAAAAACTGATTACGCTCCTCGTTCGTATTACCATTTTTTAATATCACATCCCGGTTTAAGGAACGGTCTTTTGAACATGCAGAAACACAAAGTAATAAAGCAATACAGATCAGCAGGATAAAACGTTTTATTTTCATTATTCTATTCCTTTTACCCTTCTAATTGATACCATCAGCCTTCTATTTAGTGATCTTCATTCCAGTAATCATAATCCTCAGGTGGACGATGAGAGTCTGAAAATATATACCAGCAAACGCCAAATCTATCAACGATTGAAGCCGCACAGGCGCTCCATGGCAGTTCCCCTATTGGCATATCAATTCTTCCGCCTTCTTTTAGCAAATCATAAGCACGTTTTACTTCCTCCTGACTATTAAATTCGTAGCCTAATTGGACGATACTTCCATCCGCATTATCCTTTTTTGTTTCTACTACGGACAAAAAGCATTCCCCATTTCTACAAAGCTCAGAATGAAAAAAAGAACCATCTGGATTTTTAACATGATACCCCAATTCTAATCCAAATACCTGTTGGTACAGTTCAACCGCCTTTGCACTATTTTTCACATACACTCCAATACCAAATCCCATGTTTTTTTCCCCCTAATTTTTGCTTTATAAATCATTTAAGAGTTTTGTTGCTATTACTATTTGATGCATATCAGGCTTTACTCCGTCCTCGATATACCAAACATTACCTAACATTACTTCCATAAAAAACAGCTTTATTATATCAGTAAATGGATACTTTGTCTCCTGACTTATCATTTCTGCAACCTCAAAGATATGATTCTTGCTTTCACCATCAGATACAAAATCCATTTCATTTAAAATAAATCTGGGAATGTCAAAAATCTTTGGACCAATAACACCTTTTGGATCTATTATACAATAGATTCCTTTATCATTCAGAATTATATTGTCATGATGTAAATCGCCATGCAGCAATACCCTGTCATTATATTTGTGAAACAACTCTTCTCCCATACCATATGCTTTATGCATATTATTTATTATTGTTTCATCTTGCTTATGACTCATGCAGAAGGCATCTGCATTCTTGAACCAATCCAGATATGTCATGGGACTATAAACATGATCTATTGTTTTATGGATTTCTGAAAATAAACTAAGAAACTGATTCACTCGTATCACCATATTATCTTCACGTCTCAGCGTAGTTCCTGGTATAATTCGTTCCTCAATTAATACTCCTTGCTTCACATCATATCCAAACACTTTACAGCATCTATTACCATGCATCTCTTTTAACATGTTGTATTCGCTGGTTAGTTCAGCCTCGTCAGTATTTACTTTCAAAATCACATGTCCCCATTCAACCGACTCAGATGCATATACCGCTTTATTATTTCTCTCATATATGACAATAGTGTTTTTCAAATCCCACTGTTCAATAGCCCATTGAACTTTTTCTTGTATTGTCATGATACCTCCTGAAAATATATGATTAACGATTCTTAAGCACGGGATAACATAGGAAACATTAAAAATAGCATTTTTCAAACCTCCTTATTTAATACGTTAAAACAACTGCTATTCATCATCTCCATAATACAACATATAATAATAGTATTACTAAAGATAAGATGTCCATTTAATAAGATATGCAATTAGCAAAACTACAGCCGATACACTAAATAATAATATTAGATTGGCTGTTTTATATCAATAGGAGTAATAATTATGAAATCAACAATAAATGTATATGATACTGATACCGCATCTTTTTTTGCCCATTTTATCAAAGTGGGGGATGCGGATAGCATTATTTTGGAACAAAACGAAAAATACATCCTGGTGGATACCGGCAGATATTCTGATGCAAATACCGTAAAAGCTGTAATTCAGGAAAAACAAATATCTCATTTGGACGCTGTTATCATCACTCATTATGACAGCGATCATATGGGTGGAATTAATGAAATTATACAGAGTATTGACTATAATGTGGATACTGTTTATGCACGCTTTTATGATTTACCGATTTTAGAAAGGTTAAAAAGGTATCAGGATGATACGAATACCCAAAATACCAGTGTATACAGGAATTATGTAAACTTTGTCAATACTATGATCAGCTTAAAGAACGGTACAAAAACATTTAACTATACCTCCACCCATAGCCCAAATACCATCTATGCTGCCGCCACCGATATTTATCAGAATGGAGGCAGCTGGATTTCTCCAAATCGTTCCCGTGGAAATACAAAGTTCTATTTCGGAAATACCAATTTTGTCTTTAAGAACAGAATCGGTTCTTATCTTAATTCCTCAACCGAGGATGATAAAATAAATGGCAATGTAAATAATGACTCTTTAGTGTTCCGATTAACTACAGCATCGGATAATAAAATACTTTTTCTTGGTGATCTGGGTACAACCGGAGGGGAAAATCTGGCTGCTGAAGCGGGCACCTATCCAATCAGCTCTGATATTGTAAAAATTGCTCATCATGGATACAAAGGCAGTACACCTGAAAATTTACTTGCAGAAATATCACCTGGATATTCTGTTATCACATGTGCTACCTCTGTAGCTACAGAAAGAATTGAGGCTTTACTTGAAGTTCCCGGAAAGTTTGGACTTATTTATTTTACGGGAAGCAGTGATTTTACTGGAGATTTTAGCACATTAAAAATTGATGGCAGCGGTGAAATTGATTTTGACAGCAATTTTAATTATTATTGGAATGATACGAAATAGTTTAAATGGGGTGATATGCTTTTCTGGCATAATCACCCTTTATTATTTTAGTTATAAACATTTTCCGTATATACACATATCATATATATTATCATTTTTGTAGACAGCATTTCTCATAATGCCTTCCAGCGTAAAATCATTTTTTTCCAGTACTCTTTGGGAAGCTATATTCGGCTTATAGACAAGCCCAGTGATTCTTATAATATTTAATTCCTTAAATGCACATAAGCAAATTTGTTTTACCGCCTCTGTCATGATCCCCTGTGACCAATTATCTGTTAATAAAAGATATCCGATCTCAGCATCCTTACACTGCACATCATCCTTTTTTTCAACTGTTATATTACCTACGCACTCACCATTAACAATAATCGCTCTGAAAATCCCATCTTTTGCTTCTTTTTCCTGGACCATATTAAGCCACCACTGTGCATCGCTTTCCGTATATGGAAAAGGTAATCTGTTTGATAAGTATTGTCTGTCAGCTTCATTGCATATTTTAATCAAGGCATTTTTATCGGTTATTTCCCATTTTTTTAATATTAAATTCAAAAGAATCCCTCCTTAATTTGTTATTATTATAAAATATCTGATTTACATCTCGATATAGTTAAATAATTCTAACGGTGTTTCCACATGTAAGAAGTCTTGTTTACGCTTAGCAGGCTGTTTTGTCCCTTCCTGTAAATACCAAACTGCCTGAACCGCTTTCATCCCTAGTTTTCTGGCGGTTTCCAGTTCTTCGCTGCCTCCGTCTCCCACATATATACATTCCTCAGGCTTTACAGATAAGTCAGCCATACATCTTTTAAAAATCTCCTCGTCTGGTTTTTGAATCCCCTGCTCGTAAGAAAGATAAACCGCATTAAAATAGGAAAACAATTCACTTCTTCGTATAACCCAGGCTTCCTCAGAAAAACAGTTACTTATCAGTCCAATCAAAAATCCCTTTTCTTTCAGCGCTGAAAGCATTGGTATGATCTCAGAATGTAAATTTCTGAAACACGCTTCCTTTGCCGTTATGCGTTTTTCCACAATTTTCTTTAGTAGTGCTTCGGAATAACATTGATTTTCTCTAAGTATTTTTTCCAATACTTCCTCCAATGTTAATTTTCCTATCGTACGTTCCTCTTCCGTAGGACGCCAGATTGACTGAAGTTTATCTTCTGGAATTCCTGCATCCTCCGCCATATGCGCACCAAAATACAGAGGACTGTTATAGTGCGTAATCAGCGTTTCAAACATGTCAAAAATCACTGCTCGTGTCATTATTTCCCTTTCTGTAGATCTTGAAATTTAGCAAAATCACCCTTTTTGTTTTGCAGTCAGCCACACATTTACTCATATCATATAGAGCTGAAGTCAATATCAATTCTATATTCATCATCAATTAAGATATATTCACAATCATATTTTTGGCACATCTCTAAACTATTCAGATTATCCCTTAACAATAATTCCTTTTTGCAATAACTGTCTTCTTTTCGTTCTTCAATTATACCAGCATATTTTTTTATATCATCAAAATGTTCATTAATATACTTTGATGACATTACTAAACATACGTATTTAATATGTTTCGAATACTCCAGGTCAAAATAGTTCTTCCAGTCATATGGGAAATAGCAGCCCTCTATTATCATATTCTGGCCATTCTCTATTGCAGTTTTAACCATTTCTTTTACTATTGGCCACAGCAAACCGGTCAATTTATCGTCGTCATCTGGCGTAAGATCTGTTAAACCACTTCGAATCAGACCCATTTTCAGATGATCAAGTGACATACATGGATAATAATATCTCTCGATTAATTTCTGAGCTAATAACGTTTTTCCAGTATGTGTGCTCCCACCAATTAGTATAATCATACGTTTACCTCTCAGTTAATTATATAAACAATTACGCCAGTTATCCAATTCTTTTGCCTTGCTATATGCACTGCTAAGAAATCCCTGAATTGACAAGTTTTCATATCCCCAATTCATCGGCTCTAATGTGGTTGCACCTTTATAATCTGTAAGTACTATTTTTTGCATGACCATTGGCCAGTCTACACTCCCGCTAAAAGGTAATTGATGTTGTTTTCTCTGCCCGCCGTTATCATGTAAATGCAATGCCATTAAACGTTTACCATATTTTCCTAACAGATCATTTGTAATCGCATAATTTGCATGATGACAGCAGTCGTAGCAAAAGCCGATTTTCTTAGAATTATTATGGTTTAAAACAAGAGCCAGATTATGAATATTTTCCAGATTTTCAAAGGCAACATTCACATTGAACTCCTCTGCCTGATTTGTTATTCTTTCAACTCGTTTCATCCCTAATTCATTTATTGGATACTTATCATTTGGTAAATGTATAACCATTGTAGGTATATGGAATTCCAAACAGTCTTTAATGCATTGTAGATAACACAAAATTACGCGTTCTCCAGCCAGATTATCCAAGGAAAGATTATTCTGGTCCTGTACTGGTGTATGTATATTTTCAATAAATAGTCCTGCATCTAAAGCATATTGCACGCTGCTTTGATAATCATTCCCTCTATTGAAACCCTCGCTCCACCATAGCATCACAGTATCAAAACCAGCCTCTTTTATGAGTTTATATCTGTCTTTAATTGATATATCATATCCGAACCAATCATATATTCCTACCATCATTTAATACCTCTGCAAATTCATATTTTCTGGTTTCAATAGAAAAAATACCCCCTAACCTTGTGCCTGGCATATATTTCTTTAATGATATTCATCGTTCGTTCATCTGTCTGCGCTAAAAATATTGTAATTATATAGTCAACATTTTAAGGCATCAAGATACCTCCATGATAGCAGATAATCTCTTTTGCTCCATATGTCATAATCTTACGCAGTGATTCTCCAGCCTCTTTAATATCCAATGCATATTGAGGATTACAAATTACTAATTCTCCTTTTTCAGGTGTTGCTGCATCTCCTGTAATCATAACTTGTTTCTGATTCACATAAACAGATATGTGTCCCGGTGTATGACCTGGAGTTCCAATGATGGTACAGCCTCCACACCAATCAAAAACATCTCCGTCGCTTACTTCCAAATCCACTTTGACAGGCTGAACATTTTTTAAAATATTACAAAATGCCAATCCGAACGGCTTTTGTTCTTCAGGTAAGTTTGTCTGCATTTTCTCAGCTTGTTCCAGTCTCAAAGACTTTATTTTTCCAGAAATATACGCTGACTCCCTTTTACTTGCAATAACTTGTATATGTGGATACTTCTTTTTTAAATCAGATAATGCGCCCATATGATCATGGTCTTGATGTGTAATTAAAACATGAGTTAAATTTCCACAATTTAGATTGTTTTCTTCCATTGCCCGTTCGATTGCAGGTAGAAATCCCGTGTATCCACAGTCTATAAGTACCATATTCTTATCATCTAATAATACGACTGGGTGGACTACACCCTCTGACTTATCAAACTTAAATTTTATATTTAAAACGATTATTCTATTCATTGCTATAAATCCGCCTTTCTGCAAAAGGTTCCAATGGGGTTATGAAACCTGATTCAAGTCTTTCACTAGTCCTTTTTACTTGTTATACAATTGAAAGTAATGGTATACTACAGAACCCGAAGTGATCGGCATCTATTTTTTGTTTTTCTTCATATATAAATAATACATACTCACATTTCCCATTGAACCGGTTCCTCTATGACTCCGTTGATTGTTAACAAATTCTGTTCGGGTTATAATCCCCTTATTGGTCAATTCTGCTTTTAATTTCATATATTTATCTATATCATCGGTTACAAGTATTTCTTCCCAGCCAAAAATTATATTCCATAATCTGCTCATAGTTAACCATCCTCCTTTTTTTTGCTGATCCATTTATAATTTTTTTTTGCATATGGATTAAAGTCACTACTACTAAGAAGAACTTATCTCTATTTGATATTAATTCTTATTTTAGTATTATTTTAAATATAATGAGAAGCTGATTTATTAGATATCCTATAATAAATTACTTAGCAGAATTATATAAGTAATTTAATCTTTATAGTGTACATGACGGTGCCAATTTCTTTATAAATATAATTAGAAGTTAATTTATCAAACATTTCGTCTACCTCCAACTTTTTTCTGCTATCACGTAGCTTTATTTAATTTTTATATAATGGTGTTTAATTCTTTCTAAAAAAGCAATGTCTCTTTCTTCTTCGATACTCAATGCTGTCAAATCAATAATCATACCACTTTCTTTTTCCAACTCATCCAAAATCACTTGTAAATTGTTTCCTATTTCATCTGAGTACTTTGCATAGATAATCAATATATCTATATCATTATGGGCAATATTGGGTTCTATTACAGATCCAAATAAATATACATATGTGAACGGATCAAATAGTGCTATGTGTTCTTTAATAATTCCTAAAATACTATTTTTTGATCTCATTGATATACCTATAAAATTCATTCATGGTTAATAGCCTTACATTCATGTCCTCTGCCAAACTATATGCTTGATGGGATATACAACTTTCCCCATTCCAGTTATGTAGATTGACGATGACACTATTTTCTTCGGGTGATAGTTGTGTTAAAAATGCCTGGCTTAAACAATATTCGTATACAAAAATCATTTTCTGTTTTTGAATGATAATTTCTCTTAGATTAGCTTTAGTTAAGAACTTATAGCTGACACTTCTTGACCGAATATATCTTAACGCAAAATTGAGACTGTCCAAGCGAACTTTTGGACTTCTAAAGCATTTATAGTCATAGTACATTTGTCTTAATCTAGGAGTATCATCTAAAAATACAGAAGTGGCTTTTCCGTTTTCATAAATACAGATGTATGGATGCTCGACACCCATAACTATTCTTTCAAATTCATTTTGTTCAATTAGTATTTCTATTAAGAGTTCCAATGACTCCACAGATGGTATAATAGAATCCACAACAGGGGCAATACCAAATATTGAATTGATTTCCACAGGAAAAAGAATTTCTCTAGTTTTTTCAGCATCAGAACGAGTTGCTTGAAATTCTTCCACATGAGCTATAAACACCCGAATATATTCCAAATTTGAATAAGATTTATTTTGATTGCTTTGAATCAAACTCAGATTTGATGAAAATAGAAGCTGTAGTTTTCGATTATTTTGCAGCATCTTAATTTCAAACTTATTCCATAGGCTTTTATTTTCATGTAAATAATAATTTTCATATATAGCTTTGTTTTCTTCAAGCAATGGGACAACCGCTTTTTTTAGCTCCTCAAAGCTCGAAAACTTTTTACTAAATATCCGCTCAACTTCTTCGCCTCTTGTTTTCTTCCAGCCCAAAACTTCTTCAGGAGTAAATGCATGGTTTTTATCAAAATTTGTGTGGCAATTAGGACATAACAGAACCAAATTTTCGAATGTATTATCTGCTGTTTCACAGTATGGATCAATGTGCGCCTTTTCAATTATGTCACCATTTTCACTAAACAACTTCTTCTGACATGCCGGATTCATACACCTCCCCATCGATTCTGCATATAATCTCTTTTTAATATCTTCCGCTATATATCTGCTATTCATCGAATGTTCTCCTTACTTATAATTAATCTATAAACTTCCCATTATTGCTATAACATTCAAAAGTTTTCTTAATTAATCCCCCATCTTCTTGTTCAGAATACTAATTACCATTTTATGACAAATTGTAAAATAATACAATTAAATAATGATAATTTATGATTCGTTTTTCCAATTATCATATATCTTTTTTTATGTTATCAGTTTAAATCTTAAAATCATCCCACACACCGCTTAACATCTATCCACTGCATCAATAAATCTACCAATAAAATAACCTTCTCAAAAATCTCACTCCCTTCCCTAAAAGCAACTAATTATCATTACCCCAACAACCAAAGCTTTGAGAAAAAAACGCCATAAAGCAATCTTGACACCTTATCATTTCTTATGTTATAGTTCGTGATGGTTAGTTTTTGCTAACCATTGTGTAACAATCCGCATCCCCCCCCAACTATAACAAGAAAGGTTAAAAGGCACATAACATGATTTTCTTAATTGCATTACTGGAAGCCATATTATTTGTATTCTTTTTCAAAAATGCCATCCGTAAACACCCCGCTGTATTCTACGTACTATCCATAGCAATCATCGGATTTATCGTATGTTACACAAAACTAAATCTATACGAGGTATTTCCGGTATGGACCTACCAATATATCATTTCCGTCTTTTACAGAGGTGCCTTCTCCACTGCATTATTTGTAATTGTAATGTATATTGGTGCCTTAGATCCTAAAGGGAAAATTGTTCCGGCATTGATGCCTATCAGAGGCTATCTGTCGATCATTGCCTGCCTGATCACATTAGCACACTCCTTTGCTTACGGTATCTATTACATAGCAGCTATTTTCCAAACACCAGACAAACTGGATCTTCGTCAGACCCTGGCATTGATCCTGACGATACCGCTCTTTTCCATTATGATCATTTTAATGGTCACCTCTTTTAAAGCAGTACGAAAAAAGATGAAACCAAGGGTTTGGAAAAAAGTGCAGCGGCTTTCCTACCCCTGGTTTGCTATCCTTTACGTATACTTAATGGTGCTTTTGGTTCCCAGTTTGGTGGAAGCCCTCAGCCCTTCTTCCGATATGGTGATGCTTTATCGGGTAAATTACATGTTATCTGTTATTTTATACACACTAGTATTTGGAGTTTATTTTGTCTTAAGAATCAGAAAATTTCAGAAGTCCCGTTAATCTGATACCCCTTCCATATCTTTGCAGCCGCATCCTCCAGCCGTTCTGCCGTATCCCGGTTGAGAGGCATGACGCGGCCATGATATCGGTAATAAAGAACATTGGACCACAGAACTTCATAACCGCCTCTGTCATATTCTGCAGCAGTAGGGAGATAGCTGGTGCAGCCATTCGTATAACCATTGAAAAACACCATGGGATTACTGGTCTTTTTCCAGATCTCAACTGCAATATCTGTCATGACTTCACTTGGTACACCGCTCAGACAGCCGTCATTGACTGCAAAAAACTGTATTTCAATTTCTGCAGTCTGTCTGCTTTCCTTATTTTTCAAAAGCCTCTCCACTTCCCGCAGCCAGTCTGATCCATTGATTCTCCCCATCTTCCATGCTTCATCTGCAATTTCACGTGCACGGTCCAAATCGGGCACATCAGAATAAAATGTGGATTTGCTGGAAAACATGGATAACCTGGAGACTGGCTGTGGAATAATCCCGTCTACCACCGGACTCAGTGACTCACATATAGCATCTGCCATATCTTTCAATGCCTTCTTTCTCTGTTCCCCAAATCGTTCCTTCATCTGGCTGCTGATGTCCAAAAGATGCACCTCTGCCGGATGGATCTCCAGATAATCGGCATTTTCCTGACGATATCTGGGTCTTACGTCTCCGGATGCCCCCTGCACCAGCATTACTCTGCAGTCATATCTGCGTTCCAGAGCTTCCCTTGCCTCTCCGAAATAATCCGGTGAAATCTGGTAATTATCAGGCATCAGTACGTTGCAGTGGGCGGTTACTCTGACAATTAATACCTTTATTTCTTCCCTGTCACCGCATATTTTTAAAATCCCGATCCGGGGATCAATGGAATGGCCCACTCCTCTTCTGTTAACTCCCACGGTATTTTCAGCAATTCCCCATCCGGCGCGAACAGGAACCTGGGATTCCCACGCCTTCTTAGCCCCTTTAAGAATTGTCTCACAGACCCTTTCATAATAATCCGGCTCTACGGCGGCATTCGGCGCAGTGTGTGTATGGGAAAAACAGATCATAACCTGCTCCATACTGACTGGCAGACTCCGTGATATCCTCTGCCGCAAAAGACTGGTTAACTCAACGGTAAATCCCAGGCTGTCAATTGTTACAAGGCAGAATCGTTCTTTGTTTCTTTTTCCCACAAGAATCTGTGCCTTTAAATCTTTCATAATGCCCCTGGAACGATTGTCCGGCCGGGCGTCATACCCTGCTAACTGCACGGAATATTCCGGTGTTATAATTCGTTCCTCAAATCCCATATAAGTCAGTTCCATACTTATTTTCCTCCCGCAAAACGTTTGAGTCTATTGTATCGCCTGCGGCAGAAATTGCAATTCCACAGAATCGTTCTGTATTATACTGTATAAAACGGAGCTGCCACTGCAGCTCCGTCCGTTTATGACTGATATATGATTTTTCTGATAGCAGAAAGGGAAAGGCAATATTGTTCTGCCAGGTCATCCATGGAACCTCCATTATAATACTGGACTCTGATGTCGTTATTTCTCTGTTTTAATTCCTCCCGGTATCCGCTTTTTTCTCCCCACTGCTTTCTCTGTTCACTAAGGGCGGGTATATAAACATATTCGCCCTGAATATATTGCTGCAATTCCCTGACCAGTTTATCTGGCAGAATTGTCTTTGCATTTACATATTTCATGCTGGCTTCCTCCTGTTTCATTGGATCAGAAGGCAAAACCGGCTTTCATTCAGTGACTGAACTTACTCCATGCAAATGTCACTGAGACCGCCGGCTTTGCATGGAGCCAGTCATCATTTTTTCTTTTCTTATTGATACACATAAATTCTCCTTAAAATCATAATTTATTACTAACTATTTAATAATTATTAATAAATATGCAATATTCTTTTACATTTATTTGCTATAAAAGAAACTTATGATATAATGAATGTCAGTTAAATGAATATTTTTAAAGAAAGGAGGATTATGAAAATCGCTGCCCTATGATTTTCATAATTACTTTACTATGGGGAAAGTTCCTGCTTATATGGTCGTTCATGATTCAATAAAAATGAAAATTAAAGATGGAACCTATCCTGTTTCAGAATTCCTTCCAACAGAACCAGAGCTTGAAAAGATCTATCAAGTGAGTCGTACCACGGTAAGAACTGCCATGGAAATTCTTAAGGATGAAGGTTTTGTTGAAATCAGGCAGGGAAGAGGTACGATCGTACTGGATTCAAGAGCTACACAATCTTTAAACAAAGTCACCTCAGTTACAGAATGTCTCCGCAGAAGGGGATTTGATGTCCGCACCAAAAGCATGTATATTGACATCATTTATGCAACAGAGAAGCTGGGAAAAGAACTTCATCAGACTGCTGGAACGCCAATAGCCCGTATACAGAGAATCCAACTGGTTAATGAAAAACCCATAGCAATCATAAAAGACTACATACCATATGCACTGGTTCCAAATATTGAACACTTTTCAGGCAAATTCAACGGTCTTTACGAATTTCTGGAACAGCAATATCACCTGGATATTCAGTCAGCAGCTGACAAAGTCTTTGCAAAATCTGCAGATTTTGCAGAATCAGAAATGCTGGCAATACAGCCGGGAACTGCTCTCTTGTGCATCCAGCGTGTCTGCTATAAAGATGAGAATCCGCTTTTTTCCGATGATATATGCATCGTGGGCGATAAATACGAACTTTCCATCTCATCAAGCGGCCGTTATAAATGACAGCTCTCAGGTCCTTTCTGTATCAGCCGCTGCGGATCTGCAGTAAGGACCATTTTAATTATGATTTTCTCTGCTCACATCTTTTAACTGTTCTTTTGTCTCATCTGACAGAGAATCCAGAAGATAATTCCGGTCTTTTGGAGTGGAATCCTGATAGTCCCCGGTCACTCTTTCATTGGCAGCTTCCATCTCGATCTTTAATTCTCTGGCTGATAACAGCGCACACCCGGCACCTCTTACGATCATCTGCTGCAGGCCATCAGAGGTAGCAACGGTAATCCGGTATTTTTGATTGTTATCATGGGCGAATTTTTCAATATAATGATCTGCTGTCTGTGCTTCTCTCGTATACACCAGTTGAATGTTATGGTAGGCAATAACTTCCTCCCGGTGCTCTTTTACCCGGTAAGCATCAAATACTGCAATGATCCGGCATTTGCGGATTGCCTGGTAATTACACAGCTGATCCAGAAGTTTCATTCTCGCCCCGTCCATATTATCCTGAGCCAGGCTTGCAAGCTCCGGCCAGGCAAATACGATATTATAACCGTCTACCAGAAGATATTCCTCCCTTTGTTCCGGCTGCCTGATTTCATGATAAACCGGCTCGCGGTTCGATACATATAACGGGCGTTTCCTTTTCCATTCAGTTTTTTTCCCTTTGTTGGAGTAGAAGGTACTTTCAATAATCCGGTCTATCTCTTCCAGACTCATAAGCGGTTCATCCCTTAAGGAAGACCGGACTTGTCTTTCCCTCTCTTCCCCAGCCAACTGGGGCAATTTTAGAAATGATTCCAGATGCATGTGGTTTTTCACCTGATCCCAGGGAACCACAAATCCTGCACCATGAGAGCAGAATACGGAGCCGGCAGGATTGTCCGTATCACTTTCAGAATCATAACCAATTTCGGTCATTACAGCTTCCGGATTATGACATGGCTCATAGCCTTTTAAGGTACAAAACAGCCTTCCCATGCCTCTGGAATAGGCAGATACCTCCTTCTGGTAATTCCTCATGGTGGCTACCGGAGCACTGCCGGTAAGAACTGATGTCTCTCCGTCTGTATGGGTTATCTCACATGTTCCGTGCATCTTTTCAATATCTGTCATCGCTCTCCCCACCAGACTCTCAGGCAGCTCAAGTGTGAAACTGTAATAAGGCTCCAGCAGGATGGAATGAGCCTCTTTTAAACCCTGGCGCACTGCACGGTAAGTCGCCTCCCTGAAATCCCCGCCTTCCGTATGCTTTTGATGGGCCCTGCCTGATACCAGTGTGATTCTCATATCTGTAATTGCAGATCCGGTCAGTACACCTTTGTGATCTTTTTCTTCCAGATGGTTCAGCACAAGTCTCTGGTAGTTTTTCCCCAGCAGGTCCTCGCTGCAGGCCAGGCAAAATTCCAGACCGCTGCCTGATTCTCCAGGCTCCAGTAAAAGATGTACCTCAGCATAATGCCTCAGCGGCTCAAAATGGCCTACACCTTCCACAGGATTATCTATGGTTTCCTTGTACACAATTCTTCCCGTATCAAAAGAGACAGACACTCCAAACCGTTCCAGAATCAGGCTCTTTAATATCTCAATCTGTATCTCTCCCATGATCTGTGCCTGTATCTCCTGCAAGTTCTCATCCCATATAATATGAAGTTCCGGTTCCTCTTCCTCCAGCTGGCGAAGCTTAGGAAGTATCTGCCTTGGATCACAGCAATCCGGCAGAGTGATCTGATAAGACAACACTGGTTCTAATACCGGAGACTCATAGGCTTCTTCAATTCCCAGACCCTCCCCCGGCTTTGTCTGACTAAGACCGGTCACAGCACAGATGCATCCGGGAGTGATTTCATTCACTGCCTCATATCTTTCACCGGAATAAATACGGATCTGGTTCACTTTTTCCTGCCAGGTTCCATTGGTCAGCGTATTCTTCACCGTGAGGGAACCACCGGTAAGCTTTAAGTGTGTCAGCCGGTTTCCCTGATCATCTCTTGTTATTTTAAAGATTTTTGCACCAAACTGGGCAGGATATTCTGGTATAAGTGCGTATTCACTGATTCCTGTCAGAAGTTCTTCTATCCCCTGCAGTTTCAGTGCAGAACCAAAAAAACAGGGGAACACAGTTCGGCTTCTGATCCCCTGCCTGATTAAATCTCTGCTTACGATTCCAGACTCCAGATATTCATCCATCATGTCTTCCCTGCACATGGCAAGCTGGTCATAAAAACTGTCTGTGCCAGTCAGGGAAAATTCGATACAGTTATCATGAAGCTGCTTTCTGACCTCACTCATGAGCCGGTCCTTATCAGCAGCCGGCTGATCCATCTTATTAATGAAAAGGAAAACAGGAATCCGATACATGGATAAAAGGCGCCATAGAGTTCTGGTATGTCCCTGAACCCCGTCTGCACCGCTGATCACCAGTATGGCATAATCAAGCACGCGGAGCGTCCGTTCCATCTCCGCACTGAAATCCACATGTCCGGGAGTATCTAAAAGGGTGGCTTTCATTCCTCCCAGATCAAATACCGCCTGTTTGGAAAATATGGTGATTCCTCTCGCTTTTTCCAGCTCATAGGTGTCCAGAAATGTATTTTTATTATCAACTCTTCCCGGCTTTGTGATCTTCCCGCTTATATAAAGAATTCCTTCTGACAGCGTGGTCTTACCTGCATCAACATGAGCCAGTATTCCTATGGTTAATTGTTTCATAATCTTTTTTAAATCCTTCGTGCCATTCAATTCGTGTCTGATTTGTCTTTATTATCATACCAGTTTCCCTCAGTTTTGTATACGGAAAGATTTATTTGCTTTCTGATTCTATTCGGGTCCATTTCATCTCGTATTCCACTTCTGCGGTTTCCTTATCCTCCTGTTGTTCAGTCACAAGAAACCCTTCTCTCAGATAGAAATCAACCGCCCGCTTGTTCTTTTCATAGACCTTTAAGGATAATTGTGTGTGATTTTCTTTTACATGATTCAGAAGCTGGCTTCCGATTCCTTTTGACTGCTGGTCTTTTGAAATAAAAATTCCGGCAATGTAACTGTCCATCAGACCAATAAACCCCTGTATGATTCCTTTTTCTTCGTATACGGAAACAGAAGCACTGGGCAGTATCTCCTTCACTTCCTGGAAATGTTCCTGCCAATAGCTTTTATGAATGAAATCATGTGCCTGTATATTGGTATCCAGCCATAGCTCCATAATCCGGTTTAAGTCATTTTCCTGAAATTCTCGTATCATTTTATCATCTCCTGGTTCTTCATTCTATTATTAACAGAAAAACAGATAACTCCTCCACAAAGAGCTATCTGTTTTTCTCCTACTAATATTTAGTTATACCCTAAACTTCATCCGTTGTCAAGAGAACCTCCAGAGGCGGATTTCCCTGCAGAAGACCTACTGCATAAATCGTATTGAAATAATCTTCACTTAAAGGAACATCGGGTATTTCCAATACAACGTCTGTTGACCCGGCAGGTCTGACCTGCAAGGTTAAATTTGTAGGATCTGCTGCGATATAGGGGGTAATCTGCTTAAATGCAACATTGGGGAATACCACGGTGCCGTCAGGCAGTGTGATATCAACTGCAGGTGCATCCGGAGAGAGATGTATAAAACGTACCATAGCTTTTCCCTGGATCATTTCTCCATTGGCATCGGTGATGGATAATAGTCCGATGTTATCAGGAGTTCCTACTGCCACTACTGTGAGCATCTCGCCTGGCTCTACCGGCAGCATGTTTTCAACGACAGGTGTATCCTGGGATCCGGATACATAGACAGAAACCTTATAGGTCCCTTCCTGCACCGGTAAGTAATCAGTAAAATCCCCGTAGGCAAGATTTTCAATAATCATCTCATCATCCACGTATATGTCAACATTTGGTGCATTAGGTACTGTGTGCATGACTCGCACATAACCTACCTGTACTTCATCCGACGGTCTAGCTGTGTACTGATCCATATTATACCTCACGATTAAATATATACGGTATAATATATGCTCGTTAGAAGGGATGTGACCGGATAATCCAGCTTTTAATCCATACGGTAAAAATAAGTTTCCATTCCCTTCATCTGTTTTGCAGCATACATGGCAGCATCTGCTTTTGCAATCAGCTGGTCGATGGAATCTGCGTCGATAGGATAAAAACTGATCCCTCCGCTTATGGACAGGGGAATTGTGATGTTCTGGATCCTGACTGCTTTCCTGGTCAGTTCCTCGATTCTGGAAGCCACAATATCATAATTGTCAATCTCTTTTATATCAGGCAGAAGTATAAGAAATTCATCTCCTCCATACCGGCATACCACATCGTTTTTCCTGACTGCCTTTTCTAACAGCTTTGCGACATGTATCAGCACTTTATCTCCAAATTCATGGCCATAGGTATCATTGATGGACTTAAACTTATTCACATCACAAAACATCAGTCCCAGAAGGCTTTTATTTCTTTTTGCCTGTGCCAGCAAACTGGCGGAGACTTCATAGAACAGGCTGCGGTTTGCGACACCCGTTAATTTGTCATAGTATGCCATCTTCTGGATTGTCTTCTCCTTCTCCTTTAGATTCCTGTTGGTGTCCCATAATTGGTTCACATAGGATTTCAGCTGTTTAATCTGATTAAACTGGCTGGTAACATTGATAAATTCCAACTGAATAAAATGTTTCCCTTCATTCTCAATTCTGGTTACCTTCATGTTAAAATAATCGGAATTATTCAGCAGCCGCTTATGTATCGCACAACTGGTCACATCCTCCATGTAATAATTCCAGTACATGATTTGTAAATATTCATTTAATATGACAATCCCCTCATTGAGATTATCCAGTACCTGATATAATAATTTATTCATATAGAGCTTCCTCTAGCTGGTTAATCTTCGTCAATAAATCATTCAGGGAATTCAGCAATAAATCAACAATAACCGCCCCTTCGATTTCCGTATCACCAATCACAAAAGTAATATATAGAAACAAAATATGGGAATTACCTGTATTCTGATAATCAAACTTAAATTCAGACAGATTAAAAAGTCTCACCTCCGGCAGTGTGTATTTAAAGCTGATGTTTAGAAGATTCCCTGTTTCTCCCAGGATGCAGTTTAATAAAATGTTTCCGATTTCTTTTATAATATCAAAATCCACGTCATTAAAATCCATCTCTTCACTGTCCTGCTGTTCTTCCTGCAGGCAAAGACTGATAAATTTTTTCATTTTCTCTGCTGAAAATATCAGACTGGCTTTACCAGTATAATTTTCCTTAAACGACAGGGTGGATACCATAAGAGTTCCTTTTTTTTTCATTGATATATACTCATCGATGGCATAAGTTTCTGAAGAGACATCCAGAATTCTCACATTCGGCACAGTTAAATGTATTTTTTGCTGTACAATATCCGATAAGATACCCGCTGCACGCCCTACACTGATATTAAACAGCTCCTTTAAGATATCCTGCGTCATATCATGGTTTTCCATTGTCCCTCTCCTTCATCATATTACAGATTATTTGTGCTTTTTCCTCAGTAAAAGGCTTATTAATAAATGTTATAATATGATGCTTTTCCATCTCTTCTCTGACCTGATTCTGAACATCAGCGGAAACCACGATAATATTTGCAGACGGATCATATTCCTTAATAAGTTTAATTAACCCATGTCCGTCAAGTCCTGGCATCAGAAGATCCACAAATATGTAATCCGGCTTCTTTTCCTGATACTTCTTTAATCCCTCCCAACCGTCACCAGCAAAGTAAACCTCTGACTGGGCAAGACATTTTTTCAATACATTAGAAGTCATTCTTTGTGAAAAAACAGAGTCGTCCACAATTAGTATTTTTATCATTTAAGTTCTCCCTTTTATGTATATCCTTAGATTTCCATGTCCCCTGTATACAAGCTGAGCCTTTTGTCTGTTTCTATTTTAATAAATGTGCGTTCTAATTACAACAAAATAATTTAGAATTAACTGGAAATATAGATTAAACAGAAAGGAGACCACATTGTGGCCTCCCGTTATAGAGCAATTTTAATTTTCAGAGTTATCTCCCATCATGAAAATGGCCATAGCAGTACCAAAATACCAAGGATGATGCGGTACCAGCCAAATACCTTAAAATCATGTTTCTTTATATAGCTCATGAGAAACTTTATAACCAGTATGGAAACGGCAAATGCAACCGTCATACCAGTCACCAGAATAAAGAGTTCCTCTCCTGTAAAGAACAGACCAAATTTTAATACCTTTATGGCACTCAAACCGAACATCACAGGTACTGCCATGAAAAACGTGAATTCAGCAGCAGCCGTGCGGGATACTCCGATTAATAAAGCTCCAATTATGGTTGCACCGGAGCGTGAGGTGCCTGGGACAATGGACAGAACCTGAAATAACCCAATAATAAATGCCGTCCGGTAACTGATATCCTGAAGTTTCCTTACCGAAGGTGTGCGCTCTTTATTCCAGTTTTCAATGATGACAAAGGCCGCACCATAAAAAATCAAGGCTGCTGCGATAACACCGGGAGTATGAAATCGTGCCTCAATATAATCATCGAAAAGAATTGTTACAATTGCTCCAGGAACACAGGATATCACTACCTTTATCCAGATCAGAAACGTTTCTTTTATAAGGAAAGGCCTGTTACTGTCTCTCCACTGGAAAGGAAACATCTTATCCCAGAATAAAAGCACAACAGCTAAAATTGCACCCAGCTGAATCATCACAAAAAACATTTCCTTAAAGCCTTCACTTGCATTTAACTGTAAAAACTGATCCACAAGGAGCATATGACCGGTACTGCTGATGGGGAGCCATTCTGTAATTCCTTCAACAATTCCTAAAAACAGCACCTTAAAAAATTCTGTTACAATGGAATACATACTTATAATTCCTCCTGCCTTTATAGTTTTATTACTATCCATATTTTCCTCTATTATGATTAAATGAGCAAGACACTTACCGTAACACCGTAAAAAAGCCAGTGACACGAATCGTGTCACCGGCTTAATATCACAATAACGTACCAAATAAACAGCACTGACAGATATTTTATTTATTTTCCTTCTTCAGATCAAATCTGGAAACCAGATCTGTCATAATTAAGGATTGTCCGGACAGCTCCTGCGCATACGCAGCACTTTCTTCTGCAGTGGCCGCATTGGACTGTACTACTCCGGAGACCTGTTCCATTCCGGACTTTAATTGTGAAACTGCCTCTGACTGCTCCGAGGATCTGCCTGAAATCTCGTTCACCAATTCTGAAACCTCACGGGTACTCGTTACAATCTGTTCCAGAGAATGGGAGGTCTCTAATGCAATTTCATTTCCGTTTTTCACTGCTTCGATTGATTTTTCTATTAACGCTGTCGTATCTCTGGCTGCATCTGCACTTTTGCCTGCCAGACTGCGGACTTCATCTGCCACTACAGCAAAACCTTTTCCTGCCTCTCCTACTCTGGCTGCTTCCACAGCTGCGTTCAGTGCCAGAATGTTGGTTTGAAATGCAATGTCTTCCACCACTTTTATAATTTTACCGATTTCAGCAGAAGTCTCACTGATCTCAGTCATTGCACTTACCAGTCTTTCCATCTCCTGCTGACCGCTACTGACCTGTTCCACCGCATGCAGTGACATGGTTCCGGCCTTTTTCGCATTCTCAGCATTGGATCTGATGTGATGGGAAATATCAGAAATTGTAGCGGCGATTTCTTCGACGGAGCTTGCCTGCCTTGTGGCTCCCTCAGATAACTGCTGGGAAGACTCTGCCACCTGTTCGGAGCTGCTGCTCACCTGGCTGGCCGAAACAATAATATCTCCAAATGCTTTGTTTAACTGATGTGTGATCTGGTTTAATGATGTCTGGATTTCAATAAATTCCCCCTTGTATTCCACATTGGAAGATACATTTAAATTACCGGCGGACACCTGCTGTAAAATATAGGCAATCTCCTGAATGTAGGATTTAAGGGAGCTTATCATATCAGCAATGCTTCTTGTCAATACACCAATCTCATCCTTACTGTTATGTATATAGACTTCACTTTCCAGATCACCGTTGGCCAAAAGCTCCATACGGCCGGTAATCTTCTTTATTGGATTGGAAAGTCTGTTGGCCAGAACAAAACTTGCGATAATACCTGCTATGATCATAATAGCGGATGACGCCAATAACAGGATAACTGTATAAATGATAGAAGAGGTCATTTCTTTAATCGGTGCCACCACACCATAGGACCAGCCGTCGGAATTCGTTACGGGGCCATATGCGCAGATTCTGGCTCCTGTTTCATATTCGTATTTGTCTACACCCTTTTCCCCTTTTATCATTTTGCCATAAACCTTTGATGCGTTCGCCAGGGAAGAATCTGTCTTTGCTTTTTCAATAAAATTCTGCCGTTCCTCAACCAGATTTGGGCGCTTATTGGCGATGAAGGTACCTGCTTTGTCAAGCATAAACACATTGCCGGTCTTTCCGATAACAATATTTTCTATGATTCTGCTGAAATAAAGACCGTCTAATACGCCGACAACCACACCGGAACCAGAGGATAAGGGGGAACACACATAAAACACCTGCTTGTTATCCAGAGTTTCCGTAGAGGAGATGGTAGTTTTCCCACTAATACTGTCTGCGAAACAGCTTTTTTGTGAGAAATCCTGACCATTCAGGGTCTGATCTGAGCTGATTATTTTTCCATCCGGACCAGCAATCCCAAAAGCCTGAAACTTTGTATTTTTCAGGGATGAATCCAATAATTTCAGCTTTTTACTCCAGTCCCCCTGTGATACTGTTCCAAACTGATCTGCAAGATTATCTGCCTGCTCTTTTAACAGGTTAATCTCTGCAGCCAATGCAGTATCCGCAATTTCTCCCATGGCTTTCATGTCGTTTTTCGTATTTTCCGTAATACTGAAATAACTGGCACTGATTCCTGTAATCACATTCACTGCTGAAGTCGCAACTAACAAAAGAACTATAACAAAAAACAATTTCCCTTTTATCGTCTTCAAGTGCGTATGTCCCCCTTGTCATAATATTTATGTATATTATACATGGGATTGTGGTTTTTATAAATATATATCTTACAAAAATCGACTAAATTTTACATTTTATTCCTTAATCAGACTTAGTACATCACGCCTCATGGAATATGGAGCAGGTTTTACCGGTTTGCCGATCCGCAAGAGCATCTGTACCGTCTGCCCCCGGGACGCATATTCATGATTAAAATTTTCATATGTCTGTTTCATCTCAGGGTATTCCTCCAGCACCTGGCTTAAGGGCTGCATAGTTAGATCTAAGGTATGACCGGTGAGAACCAGCCTGCTGTAAAGCATGCCGCTTCGTACCTGATCTGTCCGGCTGTTATCCCTGGAAAGTATCATGGCGTAGGAGGGCGTATGGGTGACGGCTGTCTTCGTATAACGAATGAAATTCTCTGATGCACCTTTCCCTTCTTTGAGGGTGGGGAACAATGTGATGATTCCCTGCAGCATACATTTTTTTAAACCGGAAACCCCCTGCCCTTCCAGGGAATAGCCAAAACGATATTGATTCTTTTCTTTTTCATTTGTACGAAAAATTGCATTAGATTCGTCCATTACCCTGGTTACTCCAGCTTCAATCTCAGCTCCTTCCATAACATACTTTCCGATTTTTTTCAGATTGTCATGATCAGTATAAAATTTCATGGACAGACCGTTTTCATCTGACAAGTTTAAAAGTACTGAGATCTGAGACGGATCAGGAGCTTCCTTTTTATAATTACCACGGTTTGTATCTGCCAGAAACATCTCAGGGTAGAGCGGACTCTCTTCCATGTTTCCAGGAGAAAGTAAAATTCTTGCCACAGGCTTTTGATCCATACTTTGTAAAATAGAATCTTCCTCATAATCGCCCTCAGGAAAAATCGTGATGTCTGTATGAAATCCTTCCTTCTCTCCTGCCACTTTAACATACTCCAGAAATGTTCCCTGTGTGATCATCAGCTGCCGGTAAAGTGGATCCACTTCTTTTGTCGCGCGGGAGCCGTCTGCATATAAGTAAAATACCATGGGGTCTTCCTGATCAAGCTTTACCTTCCATGGCTGCATATTATGGTTATTTGCCGCCAAAAGACCGGCAGCTGCCAGACGTACTCTGGGATCTGCCATATGTGATGCATAATCTCTGTTCCAAGGTTCCAGATAAGTCTGCTTCATAAATCCTCCGCCAAGAATAAATAATAGAAACATCATAGATATACCTGCGCCTAAAGCACAGGTCAGAATCTTAAAAAGAGTTTTCTTTCCTGAACTGCATTTCATACTGTTTACCCCTTTGCGGATACGAGCTGTATTGCCATTGTGAAGGACTCCTCGAAAAATTCCTCCACAGTAATATTGTGATAATTCTTCAGATACTCCTTTTTCTTACCGCCTGCATTAAAAACCCCTATGGTAAATGCCCATAAGATCAATGCAGTTTTTTCACATTCCAGATCTCTTTTAAAGCTTCCATCCTTCTTTCCCTTTTCTAATGCCTGCGTAAGAAAGAACAGGACCTCTTCCCCCAGGCGGTAGCACTCGTTTCTGGAATCTATGCTTACTCCGCTCTGGTCCTGGTCATCCTTTGTCTCATACTCCATAATAGCTTTAAAGTAATTTCCATGTCTGTCTCGAAAGGACGATAACGTATAAAAAATACAGCGAAGCTCTTCCAATGCACCGGACGGCTTCTCCTTTTCAAATCCTTCTTTCAGCATCTTAAGAAGCTGCCTGTAACCTCTGATCATAATCTCAAAATAGATCTGTTCTTTACTGTTAAAATAAACATAAACAGTCCTCTTACTGAATTCTGCCTCCCTGGCAACCGCATCCATCGATGAATTCTCATAGCCGTTTGCAAAAAATACTCTTTCAGCAGCAGCAATAATATCATTCCTCTTAATTTCCTTCTCCTGCTGCCTGCGTTCTTCTGCTCCCAATTTTCTGACCTCCTGTAATTGCACCTCAGTGAATCAAAGTATACTTGTGGTTTACTTTGATTCTATAACAGATTACAGTTCGTGTCAATCCCCCACATATGATTCAGCGGACCGCTGCCTTTCCCCAGATCTAACTGTGCATTTAAAGCGCCGGTAACATATGCTTTGGCATTTCTGACACTCTGTTCCATAGAACATCCATTGGCCAGACTGCAGGCAATGGCAGAAGATAATGTACAGCCTGTACCATGTGTATTTTGATTGTCAATGCGTTTGCCACGAATCCAGACCATATTCTCTTTTGTATAAAGAAGATCGTCAGAAGTCTCCGTTAAATGACCGCCCTTGATCAGGACAGCACTGTTTAACTGTTTAAATATTACCTCTGCTGCTTTCTCCATATCATTTTTATTTGTTATTTTTATATTACAAAGTGCTTCTGCTTCCGGAATATTCGGTGTAATAAGACAAGCAGCAGGGAGCAGTCTGCTGACAAGCGTATCCATTGCCTCTTCGGATAACAGCTTTGAGCCGCTGGTTGATATCATAACAGGATCCACCACCAGATTTGTGGCGTTGTATTTTTCCAGTTTCTCTGCAATCACCCTG
The DNA here is from genome assembly GCF_900205965.1 of Lacrimispora amygdalina. Classification (GTDB taxonomy): domain Bacteria; phylum Bacillota; class Clostridia; order Lachnospirales; family Lachnospiraceae; genus Lacrimispora; species Lacrimispora amygdalina_A. The sequence continues at coordinate 194,616 of NZ_OAOF01000007.1, read as the reverse complement.
ATAATTCCGCTGTTTGAAACCATGCCGATTTTTACCGCATCCGGAATAATATCTGTAAAAATACAATCCATCTGCTGCCCTGCAAATTCAGGTGTCACGTCCATAATTGATGTTACACCTGTGGTGTTCTGGGCCGTCAGAGCCGTAATTACACTCATTCCGTATACCTTATGGGCAGTCATTGTTTTTAAATCTGCCTGAATACCTGCACCTCCGCTGCAGTCAGAGCCGGCGATCGTCAGTACTTTTTTCATATAACAACCTCCTTTACCAGCGATAACAGGGTTTTCACTGCTTTTTTCTTATCCCTGGCAGCAAATACTGCAGATATCACTGCGACTCCGTCAATGTGGCTCCCTTTCAGTTTTTGGATATTATCTTCATTAATTCCACCAATTGCAATCACCGGAATGGATACGGAGCTGCAGATTTCCTTTAAAGTATCATAGGAAACAGGCTTTGCATCGGTTTTGGTGGAAGTCTCAAAAACCGCTCCCACTCCGATATAATCCGCACCGCTTTTCTCAGCCAGAAGTGCCTGTTCTTTTGTCTGGGCTGATACTCCCAGTATCATATCCTCTCCGATCAGTTCCCTGCATTTTCTGGCTTCCAGATCTTTTTGCCCTACATGAACCCCATCTGCGCCTACCGCCAGAGCGACATCAATATTGTCGTTAATTACAAAAGGTATGTTGTACCTGTCCGTAATTTTCCGAATCTCTCTCCCCTCTGCAACAAAACTGTCGTAATCAAGATTTTTTTCACGAAGCTGGATAAACGTGGCACCTGATTGTACAATTTCCTCCACCTGCTCATAAAGCTTGTTATTGCCAAGCCAGGTCCGGTCAGTGACTACATATAGAAGCATATTATCTTTCGATACATTCATATTCTGCACCCTCTTCCAGTATTTTCTCGTCCAGTCTGCTCATTTCATCAATCAGAAGCATGCGGTACATGCCGGTACCACCCTGAAGCTCACGCAGCCTTTTATGCGCCAGCTCCCCGCACAGCCCCATTCCACATACTGCCGCTGCCGCTGCACGTAAAATATCTCCGGGATTCGCTCCGATATAGCTGCCGGTTACCGCAGAAAGCATACAGCCCGTCCCTGTGATTTTGCTCATCATAGGGTGGCCGTTTCGGATTGCATATACATGCTCGTGATCTGCCACAAGATCAATGGCACCGGTAATTACAATGACGGAACCTGTTTTTTCAGAAAATGCTTTGGCAAAATCTGCCACGCTGCCTAAATTTTCCTCTGTTACTTTATCCGCCTCACAGGCATCAACTCCTGATATCTTTCCTTCTCCTGCAGCCAGAAATTTAATTTCAGAAATATTGCCTTTTATTACGGAAAACCTGACCTCTTTTAAAAGCTGCAATACTGTTTTATTCCGGAATGCCGATGCCCCGGCTCCCACCGGATCCAAAACAACAGGAATACCGCACTGATTTGCTGTTGTTCCTGCTGCAAGCATGGATGCAACCGTCCGTTCATTGAGCGTTCCCATATTTAAAACCAGAGCAGAGGATATAGCAGCGATATCACGTACCTCGTTCATATCATCAGCCATAATAGGCGATCCGCCGCTTGCCAGTATGATGTTGGCACAGTCATTTACAGTCACATAGTTTGTGATTGCATGTACCAGCGGTACATTGTTTCTTACATTTGTAATGATTTGTTCAAACATTTTCTTGCTCCTTTTCTTTGTTTTGTGAGAAAAAAATGAGACATGCCTGTAAAGACACATCTCATGATGGTGAAAGATCAGCTGTCCCTACGTTGGCATTACCCAAATCAGGTTAAACGGGTCGAAGTTCTTACTTCCTCTCAGCCAGGTCACCAGCTCCCCAAAACGATATTAATTTTTCTCGATTTTAACACAACCGGCTGACACTGTCAATTCTATCCCATTACCTGTTTCACAAAAAAATCAACCAGCTGCGGATCAAACTGCTTTCCTGCACCCCGGATCAGTTCCTCTCGTGCATAGGAGGACGGCAGTGCCTTCCTGTAGCTTCTGTCACTTGTCATGGCATCATAGGCATCGGCAATGGTTATAATTCTGGCAAAAAGCGGTATATCCGTTTTACTTCTCCCCTTGGGGTAACCTTTGCCATCCCAACGCTCATGATGGCATAAAACAATCTCCGCGATCTCCGACATATTGGGGGCAGTATTTAATATACGGTAACCGATTTCCGAATGTCTGCGGATCTCCTGAAACTCATCCTCTGTTAATGCTCCCGGCTTATTCAGCAGTTCTTCCTTAATTCCTATTTTACCGATGTCATGCAGCAGACCGGCAGCTCTGATTTTCTTAATGTCACTGTCAGACATCTCCAGGTTCTTTGCCATTAATTCACAGATTTCTGCTACTCTCTGGGAATGCTGCTCCTCTCTTGGATTCTTCTCATGAAGGGTATTTAAGATAATCTCAAGAGTTTTACTTCTTCTGCTGTATGCCTCATATAATTTGTTTTGATACATCTCATCTTCTGCCAGCTTAACAGCATTCTGAACGGATAGACTGGAATCCTTTATAATACAATATCCAAACGAAACTGACAGCTCGATTCCATTGATGGTCTCTCCTTTGCATTTCTCCTTTAATTCCCGGATATACTGTTCCGTATCTTCCTGATCAGACTTTTTTAAAATAATCGCAAACTCATCTCCTCCAACACGGCTGATCAGATCCGTATCTTTGCCTGAATTCATTAATATTCCGGCATAACGTTTCAGCATGCTGTCTCCGTATTCATGCCCAAAGGAGTCATTTACAAGCTTTAAGCCATTGAGATCCGAAAAAATAACACTCATGGGATAATATCCTGCCTGGTTTAATTCCTTCTCTTTTTTATCAAAATACCTTCTGTTATGAAGGCCCGTTACCTGGTCATAATAACTGATCTCTTCGATTTCCTTTATGTAATTATGCGTTTCTGTTATGTTTCTGGCTATTGCAATGACTTTATCATCAAACCATTTTACTACCCGCAGTTCATGATATTCTGTAGTCTGACCATTGATCCATTCATATTCAATTTTCTGGTTTTCTCCTGTAAGAAACACCTGATTGAGGATCTCTCTGCTCTTATTTGCTATATTAGTAGGAATCACATCTGAAATATATTTTCCAATAAACTCCTCTTTTGAAAAAAACAGATGCTCCCGATCTCCGATGCAGTCAAGAAAAATCCCCTCCTTAGAAATGACAAACACCGTATCCGGGATTGCCTCCATCAGGGAACTGGTATATTTCAGACTGTGGTACATCTGGGTTTCCCGCTCCGTTAAGATCTTATTCTGCCTGATTAATTGTTTCTGGGAAGCAACATTTTCTTTCAGGGACTGCTCCAGTTTTTCACTGCTCTGTTTTAATTCACTTAAAATAGCTTTAACCGGACGGTCAATGATATTTTCCGTAAGAAAAAAAATAGTAAGGGACATAAACAGAAGGGAAAGTCCGAAAATTAAAATGAATGTGTCTGACAGCTCGTGCAGCGGCATATGTATGGAACTCTCCGGAATTTCAAAAATGATCTTCCAGCCCAGATCATTGAGTGTCTTATAATACAGACTTATCCTTTGTTTAGCCCTGTAATATACAGTATTTCCCTCTTCACTGGACATGATCCTGGCAACAGCCTCCTGAAATGAAGAATTGGAGGAGTCATAGACACTGACTTTCTCCTTTACAAGATCTTCATTTTCCGCCGCAAGATATGTTCCGTCTTTGCTGATTATGCAGGTTGTTCCGTCATAACTGGCAATATAATCCGATACAAATTTCTGCATGGAAGACAATCCCACGTCTACCGTCACACAGCCGATATAATTCCCGCTTTGGTCTAAGACCGGCTGGGAACAGGTAATCATATACAGACTGCTGGTCTGATCATAATACATATCAGTCCAGACGGTCTTTTTATTCTTTTTAGCAAGAGAATAGTAATCCTGGGAAAAATAATCGTAATCAGAGTTGCTGTAATCGAACGTTGGGATGATACGGTCTTCTTTTTTGTATACATAAGGTCCCATATATTTCCGGGACGGATTGTAAAGGTATGGTTCATACCAGATCCCTGCCCCTAAAATGAACCGATTGTCCCTGACAACTGGTTCCAGAATATGAATGAAATAATCGGGAGAGTGCTCTTTATACCCAGTCCCCCCAAAGACAGCAAGCACCCGTGATATTTCAGCCGCAGCATTCATATTCTTCTCGATGATATTTTTTTGTATTTCTTCTTCAGCAGATATTCTTTCGCTGGTTTCACGATCGACGATCCTTTTTGCAGTTCTCACGCTGGCGTTATAACTCAGCATGATGACCACACATAATACCGGAATAACAATCAGAAGCATTTTTATTCGAATATGGCTAAACATACCATCACCTCTATCATATGTATTCTTGTATATCTATTATAACTGTCAATCCATTCCAGCATCCTTTCAAATATTTTAAATAAACTAATGTCCGCTTGTCAAGCTGAATTACTGCTGTAAGTAAATAAAAAATACCAAATGCAATTCATGCATCCGGTATTTTTAAGTATTTTTACGTTATTTATCTAATCTCATAACTTTTTTAATCAGGAACCTAAGTGGTTTATAAGTAACTCCTTCCATTGTTTTTGCAACCTTCGTCATTTCCTCACTGATTTTGATATGCTGCGGACAATGGGATTCGCATTTTTTACATTTCACACAAAGAGAAGCATTGTGGGGCTGGTTCTTAATGCTGGTCTGCATAATGTATTTCCCTCTGGAAGCTAATTTCCCCTCTATTTCCATGTCATTGTAGCAGGAAAAACAGGTTGGGATATCCACTCCTGCGGGACAGGGCATGCAGTAATTGCATCCGGTGCAGGGAACCTTAATTGTCTGATCCAGAATTTCCTTTACCTGCTGAAACAGATTAAAATCAGCATCGGTAAAAGCATTTACCTCCGTCTCTGATGCCACTTTGATGTTTTCCTTTAACATCTCCATGGAATTCATCCCGGAAAGCACAACCGTAACCTCCGGCTGGTTCCACAGCCATCTAAATGCCCATTCCGCAGGCGACCGTTTCACATGAGCATTGTTCCAGACAGACTCCACCTCTTTAGGGAGATTCGTCACCAGCTTTCCGCCCCGCAGCGGCTCCATAACCATGACAGGAAGCCCCTTCCCGGCGGCATATTTGATTCCTTCCGCCCCTGCCTGCCTGTTCTCATCCAAATAGTTATACTGCAGCAGACAAAATTCCCAGGGATAGGCATCCACCAGCTGGATAAATTCATCTCTTCCTCCGTGATAGGAAAAGCCGATGTTTTTGATCTGGCCTTTTTTCTTCTTTTCTTCGATCCATTCATGGACCCCCAGTCTTAACAGCCGGTTCCATGTGGTTATATCAGGAAGCATATGGATTAAGTAATAATCAATATAATCTGTTTGAAGCCGCTTTAATTCCGTGAAAAAGATCCGGTCAAAGTCCTCGTATTTTTTAATGGATTGAGGAGGCATCTTGGTGGCAATTTTCACCCGTTGTCTGTATCCCTTTGAAAGCACCCTTCCTAAAACTGCTTCGCTGTTCGGATAGATATATGCAGTATCAAAATAATTAACACCATGCTCGATCGCATAAATGATCTGCTTTTCCACTTCCTTTTCGTCCCGGCTAAACCTCATGCACCCAAAACCCAGTATAGAAAGCTCATCCTGATTTTGGGGATTGATCCGATACTTCATGGCATATCCTCCTGATCCGTTTTTTATTCCTATTATAACCCTTTTTGATGACATAGCAAGTAGTAAATTAACAGCTACTCAGTAACCACCCCTTTTTTCAAAATGATATTAGCATACAATTCACGTTCACCTGTCATAATGACAACGGATGAGTTATTTTTTGTTCTGTCGTAAAACTCCCACTTGTCTATTTCTTCAAAGCAGGCTGCTCCCCTCTTATCATGCTTTGCCACAATCTCTTTATATTTATCCCAGATCGGTGTCTGAACGTCATCCCCGGCGACTACTCCCATCAGCGTAACCGGGTGTTCCACATAAGTATCAAGGGGAAACAGCTGTAAAATCGCATCCAGAATTTCCGGTACTCCGTGCCCATCCATACGGATCACTTTTCTGCCGTACGTATGACCCGGAAAGTTTCCATCTCCGATGGTAAGCTCATCGGTATGGCCCATTTCGCACAAAATCTTTAATAATTCCGGACTGATAATTGATGGTATTCCTTTTAACATAATAATCTCCTTTTCTCAAAGAGCGCTCTCCTTTAAACGGAGAGCGCTTCATAATTAATCGTATAAGTTTTGTGATATCTCACTGCTTTCCATATTGTCTTTGGTGTACCACTGGCTTCCTGTATCTGCATCTTTAACGGCTTCCCCTTTTGCAGCAGCAACCGCCAGCTTTACGGTCTGGTAACCGATTTCCACCGGTGCCTGGGTTACGGCTCCAGCCAGCTTTCCGTCTTTGATTGCATCTTTAATCATGGTTCCTGAATCAAAGGCAACTCCAATTACATCTTTTCCTAATCTTCCTAAATTTTCATCACCGGTGATCAGACCTTCGCCGGTCTTTTGGTTGGAGGCAAAGATACAGATGGTATCTTCTTTATTTAATATGGTCTGGGCATCGGTGGTCATCAGGGAAGCCTCTACCTTTGCCGGAACAGCCACATCAAGTATTACGTCAGCTGAACTTCCTTTGTCTGTTTTGGAATCCGTTACAAACTTGTCATTACCTGTGATGCATACGGTTTTTCCATCTGCCTTTATTAACTCTGTTATTTTATCAATAAAGCCAAGACCACGGCTGATAATGGACTCTGATGTTGCATCCTGGTTCAGTACGCCGATACGTACGCTTGTTGATGAATTTGCAATTAAGTCTTTAATGAGGGGATAGGTGTTTTCTGCAGCAACTTCTCCTGCTTTGTAATTATCTGTGGCTGCATTGGCAACAACCGCCCCGTCTGGTGCATCGGGCACACCGGAGTCAAATCCGATAATCGGGATTTTTGCATCCTGGGAAGATTTAATGCTGTCATTAAGAGCCGAAACATCAAGTGCTGCCAGACCGATGGCTGCAGGCTTCATCTGAACTGCATTGTTCATCATCTGAACCTGCTGTGCAATATCTGATTCTGAATCCGGTCCCTGAAATTCCAGATGAACGCCCAGTTCTCCTGCTGCCTTCTGTGCACCCTTGTATACTGCCTGCCAGTACTGAGACTGAAATCCCTTTGCCACCATGTAAACCGTCATATCCCCACTTCCCTTGGCATCGGCGGCTGTCGTACCTTTTGCATCGGCGGCTGTCGTACCTTTCGCATCATTGGTTGAAGATTTGCTTGCGCAGCCGGCAGTCAGTGATGCCATCATAGCTGCTGTGAATAAAACGCCCCATACATTTTTTTTCATTATTGCTTCCTCCTGATTTTTTTCTATGTAATTTCTTACGAATTACACTGCGCTCAGTTCTTTCTCCTGTTTCGGTAAACATCGGCAAATACGGCTACGATGATTACCAGTCCGGTAGCAACCTGCTGATAGTGGGTCTGAAGTCCCACAAATGGAAGCCCGGTCTTTAATACGGAAATAATAAATACACCAATCATGGTTCCTGCTATGGTTCCGATTCCGCCTGACATGGAAGTTCCGCCGATTACTACACCTGCTATGGCATCCATCTCAAATCCGGCCCCGCCTCCCGGCAGCAGTGTGGAATAGATTGTAGAGTAGGCAAGACCTGCAATGCCTGCAAATGTACCGCTGATGACATAAGCAATGATTAAATATTTATCCACATTTACACCGGATAACCGGGTTGCCTCTTTGTTGCTTCCAAGTGATAAGATATAGCGGCCGGTTTTGGTTTTGTTCATTACCACTGCCATGACAATCGCCGCCGCAATCAGAAACAGAAATCCGGTTGGAATTAAAAGTCCGCTCTCCGTTTTGATTTTGAATATGGCGCGGTACCAGCCTTCCGGATCAGAACCTGATTTCCAGGTGACTGACTGGGCGCCTGTAATGATGGAGCCGATTCCTTTGGACAGCATCATGGTTCCAAGTGTTGCAATGAAGGGCGGAAGCCCAAGCTTTGCAACTAATAAACCGTTTATAATTCCGAATGCGGTTCCGATCAGGATGCAGATTATGATCACAAGCCATATTGGAAGTCCCATATTAACACTTAAGTATCCTGCCACCAGACCTGACATGGTTAACACGGTTCCGATGGACAAGTCAATGCCTCCAGTGGCGATTACAAAGCAGATGCCGATTGCCATAAAGCCAATATAGTAGGACGCATCGAAGATATTTACCATAGTGTTATAGGTTGCAAATCTGGGATTCATGACTCCGAACACCAGGTAGATTACGATTAAAGCCAGCAAAGCCACAAGCCTCTGGGTTCCTATTGCCTTAATAAGCGGGTTATTTTTCAGTTTTTCCATTGCTGCCCTCCTGATTTCTCATGGTCGCTGCAGCCATGATCCGCTCCTGCGACACCTTTTCTATTGGGATTTCATCGGTGATGCGTCCTTCGCACATTACCATGACCCTGTCACTCATACGCAGAATTTCTGTCATCTCCGACGAAATCATAATAATGGATTTTCCCTGTTTTACCAGGTCATTCATCAGATGATAGATCTCGCTTTTTGCACCTACGTCAATTCCTCTTGTAGGCTCGTCAAAAATCAGGATATCGCAGTTTCTGATCAGCCATTTGGCAATTACCACCTTTTGCTGGTTGCCTCCTGATAAATTCACCACCAGCTGATCCACGCCCGGAGTCCTGGTATTTAAAAGATGAACGTAATGTTCTGCCTGCCGGTGCTCCTTTTTCTTATCGATGAAGATTCCCTTCATAAAGGAAGAGAGGGAAGCCATGGTGGAGTTTTCCGCAACAGACTTATAGACCACAAGTCCAAAACGTTTCCGGTCCTCGGATAAATATCCGATTCCCTGATTTACCGCATCCTCCGTAGACTTTATCTCTGCTTTTCTGCCATTGATGAAGATCTCACCACCGTCTTTTTTATCCGCCCCGAATATTGCTCTGGCCGTTTCTGTTCTTCCTGCTCCCATTAATCCGGAAAAGCCCAGAATCTCTCCCTTTCTAAGCTCAAAGCTCACATCCTTTACCATTTTTCCGGCACTTAAGTGCTCCACCTTTAAAACCACAGGAGCATTCCCTTTCACACTGGCCGCCTGCTTTGGCTCTTCGTAAATCACCCGGCCCACCATCATATTGATGATGTCATCCTTTGTACAATCTTTGGTTGTCAATGTACCCACATACGTACCATCACGCATAACTGTTACCCGGTCCGTGATCACTTTAATTTCATCCATCCGGTGGGATATGTAGATGATGCCCATCCCTTTGGACCGGAGATCCCGGATGATTTTAAACAGCTCTAAAATCTCTGTTTCCGTAAGCGCTGCAGACGGCTCATCAAATACAATCAGCCTGGCTTCTCTGGATATTGCTTTCGCTATTTCACACATCTGCTGCCGGCCCACAGTTAAATTGCCCATCACCTCCGAAGGGTTGATGTCAATATTCAGCCGCTCAAACAGCTTACCTGCTTCTTTATTCATCATGGAGTCACTGATGAATCCTCCCTTCATCATTTCCCGGCCAATAAATAAATTCTGGGCCACTGTTAAGTGATTCATCATATTCAGCTCCTGATGGACAATGGCAATTCCGGCTTCCTGGGCCTTTTTGGGTGTGGAAAAATCCACTTCCTGTCCCTCGAATTCTATGGTTCCGGAATCCTTTAAATAGATGCCTGTAAGAATTTTCATCAGAGTGGATTTTCCTGCTCCGTTTTCCCCCATCAGCGCATGGACCTCTCCTGCCTTTACCTCCAGATCTACGTGATCCAAAGCATGTACACCAGGAAAGGACTTGTCAATTCCCTTCATTCTCAGCATAACCCTGCCCACATTCTCACTCTCCGCTTCTTTTTTTGTTTTAAACCATGTGCTTTGTTCTCATGATTCCATTATATCGGAATTGAAATTTTCTAATATAGAGGATCTTACAAAAAAAGAAGAAGATTTTACTTTCTTAAAAGGGGAAGAGCAGCTTCTGATTCTCATCGGTATAGATATTATCTGCAGTAATCACCTCCGTTTCGCAATAGATATTTTGAAGGGACTTTTTCCCCCGCACTGCTTCCACCGCGGTCTGAATCCCGATATATCCCATATTAAAAGGCTTCTGTACAATCAGGGTATCAATAATCCCTTCTTCCAAATACTGAATTCCTTCAATATCATTATCAAAACCCACCACATGAACCTTCCTGCTTAAATTCATCTCTTTAATGGCTCTGGCCACCCCTACTGTGGAATATAGATTCAGACCGGCGATCAGCGTAATGTCGGGATGTGTCTTCATAAGCTCTATGGTTTCTTCGTATGCCTGGTTATAATCGGAATTACTGTAAAGAACTGCCTGAATCCTGTTTTGATCCTCTCCCAGACCTTCCCTCAGTCCTTCCTCCCGCTCTATGGCAGTGGAAGATCCTTTTACATGGGAAACCACGGCAATCTTCGTATCCTTATTCACGTATTCCTTCATCTTCTGTCCCATCTGCAGCCCTGCGTTTCTGTTATCCGTACCAATGTAGGTTTCCTCCAGATCTTTATCCAGCTTGGAATCTATGAGGATGAGTTTAATTCCGGCATCTGTTATCTGCTTTACACAGTCCGTCATTTCTGAGTACCGTATGGGTGCAAGTGCGATCACATCCGGCTTCATTTTCACTGCCTCTTCAATGTATTTTTTCTGGGTTTCATAATCATTTTCCTCATCCGGAGCCAGAATCACCAGGTTCGCCTGATACTCCTTTCCAGCACTTTTGGCTCCGGATATCATGGACATCCAGAAGTCATTTGTCTTGTCCTGAACCTTGGGTATAAAGACGACTTTCACCGTTTTTTTCTCCCCCAGTTCATCAAGAAGAAAAACAGCAGACAGAAACAAAACCGCCAGGGCAGAAAAAAGAATCAATAATATTCCGTTTTTATGTTTCTTCATCCATATCCTCCATCAACCGGTAAGGTATGGTAATGGTAACGGTAGTCCCCTTCCCTTCCTTACTTTCCACACTTAAGCCGCAGCCAGGTCCGTAATACATCTTAAGGCGGTCCTGAATATTCTTCATACCTACTCCGTTATGCTTCTGATCGGTTTTTTTCTGAAAAATTCTGCTCAGAGCCTCCTGCGTCATCCCTGCGCCATCATCCATTACCTTTAATATCACAGTTTCTCCCTGCCTGTACCCGCAGATAAGAATATTGCCCTGCTCTTTTTTGTACTTCAGCCCGTGATACAGTGCATTTTCCACCAGAGGCTGTAATACCAGTTTTACAATGGCACACTCCATAACTTCTAAATCAACCCTGATATCAAATGCAACCTTGTCTTTATATCTCATCTGCTGGATCAGCAGATAATTTCTCGTATATTCCAGCTCCTGCCACACAGTCACATAGATGTTGGAATTGCCAATTGCCTGGCGGAAAAATCTGGCCAGTACAGAGGTCATCTTTATGGCCTGGTTCGAATCCTCCGTTTCGATCAGCCAGATAATGGAATCCAGAGTGTTATAGAGGAAATGCGGATTAATCTGTGACTGCAGCGCTTTTAATTCACTCTTTCTCTTTTCCGCCTGCTCCTTGCTGTTTTTCTTCATCAGCTCGTCAATCCGTTCCGTCATACGGTTAAAGGAACGTGTCAGACTGGAGATCTCATCATCTCCTGCTGCTTCAATGCTGACCGGTTTAAACTTCCCCTCCTGCACCTCCTTCATGGCAGCCTGAAGCTGCTTGATTGGCTCCGTAATTTTAGCCGACAGAATCACTGCAAACAGACTTGCCAGCAGTATCAGAACGAACGCTGCCGCACTGTACGTGGTTTTCATGGCAGATTCGTTGCCAGCCAGCTCTGAGGTATAAACCACACCCACAATCGTCCAGCCTGTTTTTTTTGAATGAAAGGGTGTATAGATCTTATTTTCATTGTTTTCATCGGTGTGGGAGAGACTGGTTTTGCTGTCTGATACTTCTTTTAAAAGCTCCTTTTTTACCCCGCTTAAGATCAGCTGCTGCTGGGGGTGATAGACAATTTCTCCCTTCGCGTCAAGGATATAAACATACCCCTTATTTCCCAGACTGATGGATTCACACAGATCATTGATGACGTCATAATTTAAATCAATGACCAGAAGCCCCTCCACACGGCCGTTTGCCGGATTGGGGATTCCCCTGCTTAGAGTTACCACCCATTTATAATCGTTTTTTACCAGGTTCTGCACGTGTGAGGAGGAAATAAGAATTTTGCTTTCCGCCATTTTTGCATCCTGATACCATTCCTTGTCCTTAAGCCGTGCCCGTAAATTTAAGCTGTCGCTTCCGTTATTGATAAAATATCTGCCATTATTTCCCAGGACAGCTATGTTATAGATATCCTTCCTTGCGTGAAGGATGGTCTGAAATGCATCCTTTAAGTTCTCTCCCGTTTCCTTTTCATCATCAAACAGATATCCGGTTATATCCCGGTTATTCATAATAACCTGGGAGATATTTTCCATGTAGTCAATGTAATTTTCAATGTTGAAATTGACCTGTTCGATCAGCTGGCTGCTGTTTTCCTCCGAATTATCCATGAGATTGCTTTTGGTAAACCGTATGGAAAAAAACAGGAACACAATTACGGTTAAAAGAACCAGGAGGGAAAAATATATGATCATATTGGTCCGTATGCTTTTAAACCTGACTTCAATTCTCATAGGTGCCTTTTCGGTTCTTTCTTAAACCCGCATATTCTTTTGGCGTTTTTTCCGTAGCCTTTTTAAAAATCGCACTGAAATAGTTGGCATCGTTGTATCCGCATTTCTCTGCAACCTGGTAAGTCTTTAAATTTGTATTCTCCAAAAGCTCCATGGCTTTTTCCATCCTTTTTTTCGTCAGTGCTTCTACAAAAGTCATACCCGTATAATTTTTAAAAGCAGAGCTGAAATAGCTGACACTGATAGCCAGCTTTGTACAGATCTCCTGAAGGGACAGACTGCAGTCGGAATAATGGGTGTTAATGTATTCCAGTGCTGCCACCGCCTGATGCTCTCCGTAACTGCCTCTGTTGCTGTTCACCAGTTCCAGTGCAGTATGAAAGAAATCCAGCACCCTTTCCTCCATCTGTGAAAGGTAGGTACAGCCAAAAAGTCCTGAAATGATCTCCTGTTCTTTTAAGAAAAATTCGTCTTCTACAAGATTCAGCCGCTCCAGGAAATTCATAACTGCAAGAATCAGACTCTGATAAATCACTACAACTTTGTTTTTTGTTACCCAGTTGGTTCTGCATTCTTCCCTGATATGAATAAGCTCCGTTTTTATCTCCTCTTTAAGATTGCTTCTGACTGCCAGGACAATCCGTTTCTCCCGTTCCCCTTCATTTAGTATTCCATGGGCACCCAGCCTGTATTTCTGGAAGCTGTCCCACTCATAGATTCCAGGCTCCCTCTCCAGATAAAGATATTCCTTCATCTCCATGGCTTTTTCATAGGAGAAACTGAGCCCGTTTAAATTAAAAACACAGGTGCCGACCAGACAGTATATGGTTTTGCCTGTCTTTTGCAGGATTCTGTCTGCTGACTCATTGCAGATCACTGCCATCTCCTTTTTCATCTGAGAGCTGTTTTTCTTCTTCACATAAAGAAGTATCTGGCCGTCATCCTCTTCCGTCACAAGCACATCTTCGGTCCATTCCTTCCGAATTAAACCCGCCATCAAAGACAATTCCTTTTTTTCCGTTTGCTCCCGCAGGCACAGAATTGCTGCACAATAGCATTCCCCCGTAAAATCAATGTGAAACTCCTTTAGTTTATCCCCAATCTGGTCTTCGTGGATCCGCCCCTGTCCCAGCTGAAGCAGAAACTGGTTTTTTAATAAGGGATAGCTTCCTTCGTAATACGATCTGACTTTTAAATTTTCCGCTTCCCCATCCAGGATTTTTTTTGCGTCCTTCAGCTTTTCAATCAGTTCCACCGCAGTTACCGGTTTCAATACATAAGAAAGCACACGATATTCCACCGCTCTTTTTGCATATTCAAATTCATCGTATCCCGTTATAATTACTGCTTTTGTACTTTTCCTGTTTTCATATAAATACTTTGCAAGTTCAAGACCATCGACATAGGGCATGCAGATATCGGTAAGCACAAGGTCTACCGGTTCCTTCTCCATAAAGCCGATGGCCTCCTTCCCGTTTTCACATGTCCCTGCCAGTTCGTAACCCAGTGATCCCCATGGTATTCTTTGAGAAATCCTCTCTCGTATGAGAATTTCATCATCAACCAACAATACCTTATACATAGTATGATCCCCTCAAATCTCATTAAGTGTTACAGTAAGTATGCGCAGTTTCCAGCAAAGAAAATATTAATAAGGCCGGAATTTCTGAAGTAATCTGCTGTGCTCCAAAAATTCCGGCTGTTTCGCTGGTACCTGGTTATTTTACAATCACGCCATCCTCATCCCAGAGATCATGCCAGTCATTCGCGCCTTCCCAAAGGAATACCTGGCCTTTCACCAGACGGTTGTTCCTCTCTAAGGTTGCGATCCGGCTCATCTCCTCTGCCGTAAGCGGATCTTCTGTCATTGCTTTTAAGTTGCTTACGTATTCCATCTCATGAATGGAGAAGGGAATGGGAATCTGTCCTCTCTGGCGGGCCCATTTAAGAGCGATAACAGCAGGATGAACGCCGTGAGCTGCTGCAATTTCCTTCATTTCCGGTGTCTGTAAATCTGCCACATCCTCCGGACACATATCTCTTTCCGGTCTCTGCGGAGAGCCTAATGGCATGAAACCGATTGGCTGGATCTTATGAGCAACCAGATAATCAAACAGCTCCTGCTGCTGGAAACAGGGGTGAAGCTCCATCTCACAGGCTGCAGGCATAATGTTCATGTGAGGAAGAACTGCTTTCAGCTTTGGAATGGTCATGTTGGAAATACCGATATTGCGGATCAGTCCTTTTTTCACCAGTTCCTCACACTGACGGTAGGTTCTTAAAAATTCATCCGGAGAAAATGGTCTGGAATCCGGATTGCGGGAATCTACGTCACAGTGAGGTGCATGATAATTTGGAAATGGCCAGTGAATAAAGAACATATCCATATAATCACACTGTAAGTCTGCAATGCTCTTTAAGCAGGATTCCTCTACCCTCTCGTGCATGTCGTTCCATACCTTTGTCATAATGAAGAGGTCTTTTCTTTCCACTACACCCTCTGCAAATGCCTGCTGGAATACTTCGCCGATCTGATCTTCATTTCCATAGCATGCCGCACAGTCAAACATGCGGTATCCACAGCGGATCGCTCCCCCAACAGCCGCGGATACTTCATCTGGAGTAAAACGGTCGGAACCGAAGGTTCCCATACCCACACAGGGAATTTCCTCTCCTGTGTATAACTTCACTTTTGGCACCAATGCCGGATTTACAGATTCTTTCATTGTCATATTCTCCTTCTCTTTTATAGGATTGTTATAATATAGCTCAGCCGTTTTTCTTCCCCTGGCTTTACAATTGCTGCATTTCGTTTCTCTTCAAATACATCATTCTCGTCACTGCAGGTGGACAGCCCGGTCCATGGTTCTAAAGCAAGAAACGGTCCGTCGTTGGCAGCTGACCAGATTACAAGATAGGAGAATGACCCCATCTTAAGCTCTACTCCATGTCCGGTTTCATTGTGACAGAGTGTTACTTTTTTCGATTTCAGCCGGTCAAATATAATTCCGTCTTCATAGAAAAGGGAATGGGTGAGAGGAAGGACGGTACCGTCAAAGGCAATCTCTTTCCTGTGTCCCATGTCAACCAGCCCGGTCTTTAAGTCCGGTGTGGGTGCAGTCTTCTCTTCATTGACCTCAAAGATCACCTGATAATCCTCATAATTTTCTGTTGGTAAAAGAGGACAGTTAAATGCCGGATGACCTCCGATAAAGAAAGGCATATCCTCTGTCCCTGTATTCGTTACCCCATATGTCACATGAATGCTGTCCCCTTCCAGCCTGTATTCCATGGTGAGAGTAAAGGGATAAGGATATTTTTCCATCATCTCTTCATTTTCTGAAATGGAAAAACAAATACTGTTCTCTTTTTCTGACTCCAGCTTAAATTCTTCCCTGCGGACAATCCCATGTCTTGGCATCTGAATCTCTTTCCCATCTTTTGTGACCGCCCTGTTGTCTCTTAAGCTGCCGCAGATGGGGAACAGAACAGGCGCCTGCCCGCTCCAGTACTCAGGATCTCCCTGCCATAAGTACTCCGTACCTGCTTCGTTCTTAATCGATGTAAGCGCACCTCCCAGGGAGGTGAAACCCACTTCCAGCCGTTCATTCTTTAACGAGTATATCATTTTCAACCCCCAATTCTTGTGATTTCTATCTGCGGCAGCAGTCTTTCCATATCTTCCATCAGGAAAAAGCCTGTTTCCGCTCTTAATGCGGAAGCTGCTGAGACAGCACTTGCATTTCTTAATATCTCTTCTATAGACAGCTGTCTTGAAAGACCCAGAGCATAACCGGCAATCATGGAGTCACCGCATCCCACCGTGTTTACCGCATCTATTTTAGGTACTCTGGCTCTGTAAATACCGGAGCTGCATACCACGAAGGAACCTTCCGAACCAAGGGAAACGGCTACAATCTCCACACCCCTTTTATGAATATCCTTTGCAGCTTCGATCATCTCTTCCAGGCTGTCACAGCTTTTTCCTGTCAGCATACGGATCTCATCTAAATTGGGCTTAATCATGGAAGGCTTGGCTTCGATCCCCATCTTAAGTAAATTTCCGCTGGTATCTAAAATCACCTTTTTTCCGGCTTCCTTTCCCACCTTCACCATTCTCTGGTAAGCAGTGCCGTCAAGTCCCCTGGGTACGCTTCCTGATATGGCTATAACTTCGGCATCTTTCGCAAGCTTTTTAAAATGTTCCAGGAACTTAAGAAAATCTTCCTCATCTACTTCAAAACCAGGTTCCAGAAATTCTGTCTGGATCTTGTTTTTTTCATCCCATATATTAATACAGGATCGGCTCTCTCCATTCAGATGATAAAATGAGCCTGTGATCCCAAAGGAACTTAATGCTTCTTCAATATAACCACCTGCATGACCACCTACAAAACCGGTTGCCACAACGCTGCCTCCTGCAATAACTGCCGGCTTTGAAACATTTAAGCCTTTGCCTCCCGGGGTATAAGAACAGGATTTTACACGGTTTACTTCCCCCTGTGAAAATCCATCAATTACATACCGTTTGTCAATGGCTGCATTTAATGTTACGGTCAGTATCATACCTTCCTCCTATTCGTTTACCAAAAGAATCTTTCCCTTAACCAGACCCGGTGTCTTAAAGAGCTGGAATGCCTCCTGCGCCTGACTCATGGGCATCTTCTTATAAACAAAGCCAGGATCAAATTTCAGCTGTCCTGTGGCAAAGTAATGAGCCGTCAGCTTCCATTCTTTTCCAGGGAAAGGGGAGCTGTATGACATCCAGGACCCGGTCAGTTTAAATTCTTTCCGGTTCATGTTTTCCCACATGGAAGGAGTAAAAGATAAATCCACATGAGGAGTTCCGATGAAGCAGACATTTGCTTTATTGGCTGCCAGTTCAAATGCCATCTGCATGGTTGGCACCTGTCCCGCCGTCTCAAATACATAGGAAAAGCCTTTTCCTTCTGTAAGAGCCATTGCCTTTTCATTAAAACCCTCCTGCGTGGTATTAATTGCTTCATCTGCGCCCAGACGTTTTGCCAGCTCCAGACGTTCTTCACTGATATCAAATACGACCACTTTTTTCGCTCCGAAAATCTTAGCCCACTGCATGGTGAACATGCCGATGGTTCCGCCTCCTAAAACTGCGGTATACTCACCGCCCCGGTAGTCATTCTGAAAAAGACCGTGAAGGGCAACGGTAGATGGCTCAAACATTGCACCCTGTTCATAGGAGATGCTTTTATCAAATGCAACTGCGTTCTGTTCAGGAATTACCACATACTCTGCGTTGCTTCCCTGCTGCCTGGAACCGATAAAACTATAGTGTCTGCAAAGAGAGAAGTTTCCGTTCTGGCAGTCATCGCATTTCATACAGGGGATTAAGGGTGCTCCGGAAACCCGGTCTCCCGGCTTTACTGATGTAACCCCTTCTCCCACTTCCACCACATCTCCTGAAAATTCATGTCCCAGAACGATTGGGTAAAAATGTACTCCGTTATGCAGCACTCTGGGAATATCTGATCCGCAGATTCCTGATGCCTTTACCCTGATCTTTACCAGTCCGGGGCCTGCCTGCGGCTCCTCATAGTCCATATATCTTACGTCTTCATTTGCACAAACAACTGCTGCTTTCATGACTCATTTTCTCCTTCCTGAACCATCATATCTTTTAAATGCTCATATAAGCTTAAATACTTCCGGTAATTCCTGTCATAGATTTTATTGTCTGCCTGATTGGGAACATGATACCGTTTGTTTTCCACAGTCAGCTTTACCGCCTCTTCAAAATCCTCATAAATTCCAACTCCTACTCCTGCCAGGATTGCCGCTCCCAAAGTCGTAGCTGTATCGGAAGATGGAACGATCACAGGCTTGCCTGTCACATCGGACTTGATCTGGGTCCACAAAAGAGAATTTGCAGATCCTCCCATGGCTCTTAATACATCAACCGATGCTCCTGCCTCTGCCGCCACTTCCAGGTTATGTCTTAAGGACATGGCCACTCCCTCCATGGCAGCGCGTATGAAGTGGCCTTTTGTCTTTCCAAAATCCATTCCGTAATAAACGCCTTTGGCATAGGGATTCCATAAGGGGGAACGTTCCCCAGCCATATAGGGAAGGAATATCAGACCGTCACAGCCTGGAGGGACGCTTCCGGCTGCTTCGTTAAATAGATCCAGAGAGCTTTTCCCGGTTCTTTTTCCTTCTTCTCTTTCAAATGCGCCAAACTCCTTCTCCAGCCACCGCATGGCTCCGCCGCCTCCGGTTGTACCGCCCTGCAATAACCATTTGCCAGGTACAACATGACAGCTTAAAATCAGCCTCGGATCTGCTTTGTAGCTGTCAATGCAGATGCTCATTCCGCCAGCCTGACCGCCCTGCTCCTGGGTTTCCCCGGCATGTATCACTCCGGCTCCAAGGGTTCCGCAGGCTGCGTCAAGACCACCAGCTGCCACTGGAGTTCCCTCTGCCAGCCCGGACTGGGCAGCTGCCACTTTCGTCACTTTGCCAATCACTTCATGACAGGGGTGGATATCCGGTAGAATCTGAACCGGAATTCCAAGTGCTTCGCACATCGCCTCATCCCAGGTTCCGGTATGCATGTCAAAGCAGTGAAGCCCATATCCCTGGGAGATATCCTGGGTCATCTGGCCGGTGAGTTTATATGCAATATAGCTGTTGGACTGGAGTACCTTAAAGATCTTATCATACACCTGGGGCATATTTCTCTGGTACCAGATGATTTTCGCAGTGCTGTAGGATGGCTGAAGGGAATTGCCGGCTACTTCAAATATCCGCTTTTCTCCCACTTTCTCATTCAGTTCCCTGCAGATATCATCGGCCCTGGTATCCATCCAGATAGGCGTATTGGTTAAAACGCTGCCTTCTTTGTCTACCGCTATGGCTGACCAGCTCTGCCCGTCAATTCCGATTCCTGCGATTTCTTCCGGCTTTATCTGGGATTTGGAAAATATGTATTTCATGGTGCTGCAGATCACCCGCCACCATTCGTCGGGATCCTGCTCTGCCCAGCCTGTCTGGGGATAATAAACCTCATATTCCCCGGTTGCAGTCTCTAATACGGTTCCATTTCTATCAAAAATGGCGATTTTACAGGCGCTGGTCCCTACGTCAATCCCTAATAAATATGGTTTCATGTTTTCCTCCTGAACCAATTAGTCCGCTTTATGGTCACATCCGCAGACCAGAATTCGGTTCTTAACGAACTGCTTCACTGCTTCCATTCCCACTGTGCCCAATTTCTTTGGATCAAAGGTGTCCGGATGCTCTTTTAAAAGCTTCTTTCCTGCATCGGTATAAGCCACTCTTAACTCTGTTGCAAAATTAACCTTACACATTCCTCTGCTCACACATTCTCTTACATCTTCGTCGCTTAAGCCAGATGCACCGTGAAGAACAAGGGGCACAGACACTAACTTTTTGACTTCACTGATCCGCTCTTTGTCTAAAACAGGAGTGGTTGCATAAAAGCCGTGGGCAGTTCCGATTCCGATTGCCAGGGAATGAACTCCTGTCCGTTCTACGAATTCCTTTGCCTGCATGGGGTCTGTATTGTTGTCCGCTTCTGCCTCCAGATCATCTTCTTTGCCGCCAACCTTACCCAGCTCGCCTTCTACTGTGATATTGCAGGCTCTTGCCGCATCTGCAGCCCGCTTGGTTAATGCGATGTTACTCTCAAAGTCTAAGTGGGAGCCATCAATCATAACAGATGTATATCCGGCACGGATTGCCTGGAGAACAAGCTCGTAGCTGCTGCCGTGATCTAAGTGGAGACATACCGGTACGGTTGCTTTTTCAGCCTCGGCTGCTGCCATGGCATAGTATGTTTCCAGTGTTCCGTATTTAACCGTTGACGGTGTGGTCTGAAGCATAACGGGAGCCCGAAGCTCCTCAGCTGCAGCCACCACGGCTTTCAGCATTTCCATATTTTCAACATTAAAAGCTCCTACTGCGTATCCGCCTTTTTGAGCATCCAAAAGCATTTGTTCCGATGTAACCAGTGACATAATATTTTCCTCCTAACAATTTTACGATCATTTGGTTCTTTACACTTACCATTATACCGTTTCTGTTTCGAAAAATTAGAGGGGAACCAGACAGAAGCCAGGGCTGTATGTCGTGTTATCGAACATTCCTTGACTTGCATCAATCATGCTGATAAAGTAAAATATAGGATAGAGATCGGAGGGGGATATCATGAGGACGGGATATAAAGACTTAAATATAAAAATAGGGATCGATGATACCACATTTTTGGTCTTAAACATCGTATTTGAGCGGTTTCTCCGTTCCATGCCAAGACACAGCCACGGGAATAACAGTTATGAAATCCACTATATTCCCTACGGTCATGGCAAAGTAAATATTGATGACCAGATTTATAATATTACGCCCAATACTCTGTACATGACAGGCCCTCATGTGGAGCATGAACAGATACCTTTAAAGAATGATCCCATGGCGGAATATTGTATTTATTTTAAGCTGCAAAAAAATAATACTCACCTCCAGCCTGAGGTGGATACGGTGGCTTATAAGTTCGAGAAAACCCATTTCTGGTTCGGACAGGACACCCAGGAGCTGTATCCGCTGATGCAGCAGATCTTTTTTGAACTGGAACACCGTTATACGGGATATATGATTTTAGTGGAGGCCCTTCTCCAGCAATGTGTAGTTAAGATTGTACGGAATTACGAATATAAGGCTCAGTCTAAGGTTCATTTTTCGCCTTCCAATCTGGTGGATAGTAAATATATTATAGTGGAAGAGTGCTTTCTTTATGAATATGAAACCATAACTCTGGAAAATCTGGCGGAAAGGCTTGGTTTAAGTGTACGACAGACGGAACGGTTTTTAAAGGATTATTACGGCAGAACCTTTCTTCAGAAAAAAACAGAAGCCAAGATGTCTATGGCGAAGATTTATTTAAATGATGAAACGATTAATATATCGGAGATTTCTGACAGGCTGAACTACTCTTCCATTCAGCACTTTTCCTATGCATTTAAGCAGTATTACGGGATCTCGCCGAGTAATTATAGGAAGAAGAACATGATAACTAAGTCTTGACAGATATAAACAGGAATGATATCCCAGAATCATAAAAGGAACAACCGTCCACAAGGTGGTTGACCATTACATGAGTAGCATACCCACCCCCGTAACCGCCAAGTTAACCAGGGTGGTTTTTGCTATGTATTACTACTTACGAATGTAGTAAGCAGGGTGCCTTTTCTTATAAATGTATATTCAAGTCCATCAGATATGTTTCCCCAGCCATAGTAAGATATCCGCAATAATCTCATCTCTACACGGTTCATTTAAAATTTCATGAAAGAGATTTGCATAGATATGCAGGCTCTTATCCTTAGAACTGATCTCTTCAAAGAGATCCAGGGAATCTTTTGCAGCAACCAGGCCGTCATTCGCTCCATGGAGAATCAAAACCGGTTCGGAAAAGCTTTTTATATTAGCCTTCAGCCACTGAACTCCCTCATAAATCTGATTAATCAGTCCGGTGCTGATCTGCTTTTCCACAAGAGGATCCGAAACATACGCTTCAATCACCTTCTTATCGCTGCACACACCATCTCCTAGTTCGTTGGGCAGATATGTATCATCTGGTGCCTCAATGGGGAACTGGTTTCCCATAACCGGATGGTTATAATGTGTCAGCGCACCAGAAGTAATAATACCATCTGCCATACCCGGATTCTTTGCACCAAACAGTGTTACTGTCTCCCCTCCCATACTGTGCCCGAAGAGAAAAACCTTCTTCCCGCCGCTTTCCTCTCTGGCAAGTGCAAGAATCTGTCCCAGATCATCAGGCATCTCATTAAAATCTTTAAAATAAACCTTTTTCCCCTCTGATTTTCCATGTCCCCTCTGATCATACCGGTAAACGCTGTAGCCGTTCTCGTTAAGCTTTTCCGTAAAGTAATCATACCGGTTTAAATGCTCACACAAGCCATGAGCAATGACAATCAGCGCTTTTGGATTCTCCACTTCATCTTTTTTAAATCTCAGTTTTGTTCCATCGAAGGATGAAATCATCCTTTCCTCCATTATTTTGTTTTCCCCATTCATAATGCCTTCTCCTTCCTTGTTTTAAATTCATCATACTACAGGAATCACTTTGTGGCAATTATGTTTAAAATCTAACGAAAAAACTGGTTTTCCCTTTCATGCTCTCCACTTGAATCTGTGCATGATGCCTGTCTGCTATCTGTTTTGCAATGGCAAGCCCCAGCCCGGTTCCGGAACGGTTTTGAGGGCTGTTGGTTTTATAGAACCGGTCAAACAGGAAGGGGATTGTTTCGGCAGGAATCTCTTCACCGCTGTTGGTCACAGTAATCAGGCAGCCTTGTGATTCCTTTGAAAGAATAAGTCCCACTTCCCCCTGATGCGGTGAAAATTTAACCCCATTGTCCAGAAGAATCAAAACAAGCTGGCGAAGCCGGCCATAATCCCCGGCCACAACGCACTCATCTTCCGGGCAGTTCACCAGAAGCTTAAGCTCTTTCTCCTCTGCTTTACGGCGTATTGCCCTCTGAGAATCCCGGACTACATCACATAGATTTACCTCCCCTATATCAAGGGAAAACTGGTCATCCTGAAGTCGTGATAAATCCAGCAGATCATTGACCAGTCTCTCCAGATGCCGGCTCTCTGCTAACATCTGATCATAATAATCCCTGATCTCCTCCGGAGTATCCACAGTCCCGTCCCAAAGCACCTCCAGGGAACCGCGAAGAACCGCCACCGGTGTACGAAGCTCATGAGAGACATTTGCCACAAAATCCTGTTTCATCTGATCCAGAGCAGCCTGCTGCTTTCTAGCCTCAGTCAGGCGTATGGATAGCAGATCAATGGTCTGAGCCAGCTGACCGATCTCATCTTCCTGGACAACACCGGTTTTAGCCGTATAATCACCATCTGCCAGGCAGTTTGCCGCATCCTTCATGCGCCGCAGAGGATTGGTAAAACGATAAGACAGCCACACTGCTGCCATACCTGCAAGAACCAGCGCTATGAAAGCTCCTGCTGCCAGCGCAGACATTCCCTGAAGCACAGCTTCATTGACTCCGCTCACCGGGGAGTGAAGAAGAACAGCGCCGGAAATTCCGTCAGCAGTACGGATTGGTACACCTACCGTCAGCGTCGGCGCATTTAACAGCCCTGAAAATTCTTCTCCATAAGTAATTTCTCCTTCCAGGACACGGCTGATGATTTTATCCGCATTCTCAGGAAGTTCTTCTCTGGTAGCAACCCCGTCATGACTTGCAGATATGAGAGTCCGGTCGTTATCCACGATCCACACCGTTGCCATGGCAATCTGATCTATAAAACGAAGATAGGAACCATATCCTCCCATACCATGACGCCCCATACCCATACCCATTCCCATACCTGTTTCCGGTCCCTGCTCCCCGCTTTCATACAGTGCCAGGGTTTCAGCAATGGAAACCGCCCGTTTTTCCATGGAAGACCGGTTAATTGCAATGGTATGCTGCCGGAACATAGACACAAACACCGTTCCCAATATGGCAGTAAACAAAAGGAGCACTGCGGCAAAAGAAGCAACCAGCTTCCATATTATTTTCTTATTCATGGCAGTACCTCAAATTTATAGCCCACATTCCGTATGGTACGGATCTCCCACGCAGGATGGGGGGCGTCTTCCAGTTTGGCCCTCAGCCGTTTCATATGAGAATCAACCGTGCGGGGATCACCGTAATAATCATAGCCCCACAAAAGATCCAGAAGCATCTCACGGGTATAGGCCCGGTTCTTTCCGCTTGCAAGGGTCCAGAGCATGTCTGTTTCCCGCTTTGTCAAAAATATGGGTTTATTATCAACTGCAACGCTGTAATTTTCAAGATTTATCATCAGATTCTCAATTTTAAGGATCTTCTCCGGTTCCCCGGCGCCTTTCTCTATACGCCGCATCACTGCCCTCACCCGTGCCATAACCTCACCTGGTGAAAATGGTTTTACAATATAATCATCGGCCCCGATGTCCAGCCCCATGATCTTTTCAAAATCCTCTCCTCTGGCAGTTACCATAATAACCGGAACATCGGACTGGCTGCGGATTTCCCTGCATACCTGGAAACCGTCCAGTTTCGGCATCATCACATCAAGCAGAACAACCTGTGGGTTTCTTGCATTGAATTCCTCCAGTGCCTGCTGCCCATCCTGTGCAAGTACCGTTTCGTAGCCTTCTTTCCTGGCTGCGCTGTTTAAAATATTTAATAACTGGGGACTGTCGTCCGCAATCAGCATAATAGACATATGACATACCTCCTGTGATCTTATTATAAATATAACAGCCAAATAAGGCAACTTCGTGGCACAAAAAATAAAATGACAAATAAAAAGACGATTTCTGACACATGAATGCCATATACAAAGGTTATTATGAACGTACCGAAAGGAAAATAACACAAACCGAAAGGAGTTAACAAACTATGAAAAACAACAAAAAAATGATGACTGGATTTGCAATTGCAATTGCACTTTCAGCCGCAACCATGACCTCATTTGCAGCTGCCGCTTACAAAACACCTGCCGAAGCAGTATCAGGTATTACTGGTAAAACAACAGATGAAGTGACTGCAGAACGCAGATCTGGAAAGACCTATGGATCAATGGCTGCTGAGGCAGGAAAATTAGATGAATTCCAGCAGGCAGTAGCTGATATCCACGAAGACAGGCTCAATCAGGCAGTTGCAGACGGCACACTTACCCAGGAACAGGCAGATGCACAGCTCGCCGCAATCCGGGAAAGGCAGGCAATCTGTGACGGAAACGGCACCGGCGCAGGTACCGGCTATGGTGCCGGCGGCTGTAACGGCACCGGTATGGGCTATAACCGCAGAGGAAACGGATTTGGATACCGGAATAATTAAGAGAACAATTTAAGATATTGACGCAGCCGCCCCCTTCCGGTCAAAACCCGGCAGGGGGCGGCTGCAGTTTCTTCTAACGCTGATTTTCTTCTCTGAACCATACACGCATTTCATTCTCGCCTCTGTTGGCCCAGCTGTAATAAGGAATCCATCTGATCTTTTTTCTGACTTTCTTTTCTGCTGCATTGCTCTGTCTGTAAAGCCATGAGTCTTCCCTGTCCGCTTCTGTCTTCCAGCCGGAAGCAGTCAAAACGCCCACGCCTCCCAGCAGATCTTCCTTAAATTCATATTCCAGTGGTTCCTGTTTTTCCACGGACATGAGATTCAGGTTCTTTCCATTATCCACTTCTTCCGCACAATAAACGAAAGGACCTCTGGAAACTGCAAATTTTCCATAATCGCTTTCCACCATGGGATTGGCATACCAGCGCTTTGGTTCCATATCCAATTCCAGTCGTATGGTATCCTCTTTGAAAACCTGATTAATATAGATAAAACCATGTTCTGCAACTAAATCAGTGCTTTTCCCGTTGATCTCCACACCAAAGGTATCAGACCAGGACGGTACCCGGATTCCCAGGCAGGCGCTTAAAGTTCCGCTGAAGTTTACCTTGATTTCCACAGATCCGGTCCATGGATATCCGGTCTTTAGTTCTATGTCCAGAATGCCATCCTCTATTTCAAAGCTCCCCTTACATTCCATAAAAAGATTCACCAGAAGCCTGTTTTTCTTTTGGACAAAAGCATACTGCTCCACTGAGGCTAAAAGCCTTGCAAGATTTGGAGGGCAGCACGCACAGCCAAGCCACTGGGGACGTACGCATTTTACATGACTCTTCCCCGGATCCTTCCTCGATTTTTCCGGAACTGCTTCCAGAGGATTTACATAAAAGAAATGTTTTCCGTCAAGTGCCACACCTCCCAGCACCGTGTTGTAGAGAGCACGCTCCATCACATCTCCATATTCCCCATTCTCCTCTGATAAAAGCATACGGTATGCAAAGAATACCAGTCCCACAGAGGCACAGGTCTCACAGTACATGGTATCATTCGGTAAATCGTAATCCAGGGTAAATGCTTCCCCTGATACAGTTGATCCGATTCCTCCGGTGATATACATACGCCGTTTTACAATGCTCTTCCATAACTGCCTGCACGCATTAAGAAGCTTCTCATCCCCTGACTCTGCCGCCACATCCGCCATGGCAGTGCAAAGATAAACCAGTCTTACTGCGTGTCCCTCGGCACTCTCCTGCTCCAGAACCGGAAGATGGGCCTGATAATAGGTCAGAGGAAGATGCTTAGAACCCATAACTGCCTGGTCTGTCCCCCGTATCAGTAAAAAGTACCGGGCCAGTTTTAAATACCTGTCCTCATGAGTCAGATGGTATAGACGCATCAGACCGATTTCAACCTCTTCATGACCATCATAGCCACGGTTCTTTCCTTCCTCTTGTCCAAATACGGAATCTATGTGGTCAGCCAGCTTACAGGCTGTCTTAAGAACCTTCTGATTACCTGTTGCTTCATAATAAGCCGCTGCCGCCTCAAAAAAGTGCCCTGCACAGTATAATTCGTGACTCTGCCACAGGCGTTTGTATTTCTCATCAGGTTCTTCAATGGTGAAATATGTATTCAGATATCCGTCGTCTTCCTGGGCTTCACTGATTAAGTCCACGGCGTCATCAGCCAGACGCTTCAATTCCTCATCCATCTGCTCCCCCAGGGTATAGGCAACCGCTTCCAGCCATTTATAAAGATCGCTGTCCTGGAACACCCAGCCATAATGTTTCCCTTTTTTTCTGCCGGCCGCAATCCGGAAATTTTCTATTACATGGCTCTTTTCGTTTGGGATGGAATCGTCGTTGCGCTCCCGTTCAATGATGATATCAATCTCATCGTTTAATACCTTCCACTGATAAGGAATCATCTCCTTTCTGATTAATTCTTTGTACCTGGTGAAAAATCTGTCACGTATTTCTACTTTGTTCATACTGCACCTCCTGATTGACTCTCAAAGTGACGTCGGCATAAACTGCCGGCGCCACTTCCTTTTAATTGTATGTATATCTATTTCTTAATAATACCATCAATAACGGCCTGTGCTTTCGCTGCGGCTTCCTCCGGTGTACCGGAGTCTGTCATTACCTCATTAAATGCTAACGATATGGCATCGGAAATATCCGGCCATTCCGGTAATGGCCCTCTTGCATTAGCATACTGCATTTCTTCCACAAATGCATCATAAACCGGATCTCCCTTAAATTGTTTTTTTGCAATGACAGAATCAGAAGAGATATATCCCATTGCATTCATCATATATAGACAGGTTTCCTCGCTGGTGGCATATTTAAGGAATTGAACAGCACCTTCCTCGTTGCCTCCCTTAATCACTGCGTAATTTTCTCCGCCAAGACCAGAGGCCTGTTTCTTGTCCATTGGAATCGGGGCAACGTTCCATTTTAAATCAGGCGCTTCCTGACGCATGGTGGGAACCTGCCATGTTCCGTTAATCATCATGGCTAAATTTCCGGAGATAAACTGATTCATGGTATCTCCCTGTGTCCAGTTAATTGCCTCTTTTGTCATGGCACCGGAATCAACCAGCTTTTTCACCATTGTAAGCGCTTTGATTCCGCCTTCGGAATTCATTTCGTATGCTGTGGCACCCGTTGACCATACCCATGGAAGGAAATTAAAGGTACCTTCTTCATTTTGCAGGCTGCAGTGTGCAAATCCCGATACCTGACCGGTTGTACAGGCTTTCGCTGTCGTAAGCAGTTCATCCCATGAGGTTGGGACTTCACAGCCTGCTGCCTTTAGCATATCTTCATTATAGAAAAGGAGCAGACAGTTGCTTCCAAACGGCACTCCATATAATTTACCGTCTAAGGTGCAGGAATTTACAGGGCCGGGATAATAGGTGCTGACATCGAATCTTCCGGTTAAATCTGCGAAGATACCCATGGCTGCATAGGAAGCATGGTCCGGATTATCAAGAATGACCAGATCCGGAAGTTCATCAGCAGAGGCCCCAATGGAAAGCTGTTTCTTAAAATCGGCAAATGGTACGTACTTTGCCTGTACTTTCACATCACTTTGTGATCCGTTAAATTCCTCGATAATATGATTCAGTGCTTTCTGATGACCTTCCGTCTCCCAGTAGTACCAGATTGTCACATCACCAGCGGTTTTGCTCTTCTCCGTCTCCGAATCCTTTTCACTTCCTGTTTCAGATGCATTCTCACTGTTTTTGACTGTTTGAGTCCCACTCTCCGTCGCTGACACAGCTCCGCTCCCAGAGCTGCAGCCAGTCACTGCTCCCCCAAGCATCGCTGCAAAAAGTAAGGCTGTCATTAACTTTTTCATGTTTTTCCTCCTTAAATTTTTCTTGTTTCAACGACTTTATTATAACGGTTATGCAGCCTGGAAAAAACTCAACAAATCTTAGAAAGGGTAAATTTTCTTAAGTGGGAATATGTAAAATCACCTCCGTTCCCCTCCCTTCTTCGCTGTTGATCTCGATTTTCACCTCTTCTCCGTAGTACATACGAAGTCTGTTAATGGCATTTTCCATCCCAATATGAGAACCGGCATCTGACTCTCCGAAGATTCCTTTTCTGATTAATTCCAGCTTTTCACGTTCCATTCCTATTCCATTATCCCGAATAAGAATCCGCAGTTTTTCTCCTTCCCGGCTCACCCCTACTTCCAGTACATGATTGGTCCTGGTCCCTTCAAATCCGTGAAGGATGGAATTCTCCACAAATGGCTGAAGCAGCAGTTTGTGTATCCTGCAGTCCATCAGATCCGGATCCACATTGATGCTGCAGGTAAAATTGTTCTTCAGCCGGAACTGCTGTAAATAAATGTACTTTTTCAGCCAGTCGATCTCATCCTGCACACAAACCTCCCCGCTGCTGTCCGCAATTGCATAACGCAGTATGGTCGCCAGGGAGTTAATTGCATTGCTGATATCAAATTCATCCTTGTCAATGGCCATCCAGTTTATAGTATCCAGTGTATTATAGAGAAAATGCGGATTAATCTGTGCTTCCATCGCCTTTAACTCTGCCTGCCGCTGCATCTGTCCTGCTCTCTTTTCTTTTTTCAGAGCAGTCTCCAGCTTCTCTAACATGTCATTGAACTGGACAGCTATGGTCTCTATTTCCACAGGCATTTTCCTGTCCGTATGAACGCGGACCTTTAAATTCCCCTCTCTTGCAGTCTGCATGGATGCCACTACCATCTTCACCGAATCCACGAGACGGTCAAGCACCCCATACGTCAGTAATACAGTGACTATAAGAAGGATAATACTTAAAGCGACAATCAGAAAAATCTGGGTGTTTAAATTCTTCATTAAACCGCCCTGATCCATCACATTCACCAGATCCCAGCCCAGGGTTTCATCATGATAAAGCCAGACAGAGGTATAGCGTTCCTCATATAACCCCTCCTCCCTGATAAACTTTTTGCATGCTTCCACCCTTGCCTCTAAAGGTGCCCCCTTACGGTAAAGCACTTTTCCGATTTTTTCCGGTTCCCGGTAAGCAATGATACGTCCTGCCTCGTCAAGAATAAAGTTAAAACTTTTGTCCCTGTCCTGACCGTGAACCTGACATACACTCTGAAGGAATTCCTTGTCAAGGCTGATAATCACAATCCCATTCTCTCTATTTAGATTTCTGTAGTCTATAATCCGGTGCGCCAGGTGCAGCAGATAGTAGTCCTCATTTGCAAATCTGGTTCCGTATTCCGTAGGAAAAATATGTGTCTCATTATCCGAGGAAACCTCCCCATAAAGCTGCTCCTGAGACAAACTGAAGTTATTCATCCATGAATTTTCATAGGTAGACGCAGACAGCTGGTTATATGTGATGCTTAAACCTTCCGGCGAAATGACCGTTATGGACTTGATGTATTCTTTGGTATTTAAAAGTCCTCTTAAATACCTTCGCAGCTGGTTCTTTGCGACAGAGGCATTCTGCTTCTGGTCCAGCCGGTCCACCCATACTACCACATCATCATTGGTATAAATCTGAAATAAAAGATCCTCATATGCTTTCAGGCGGATTAGTAAATTATTATCCATCTGCATCAGGCTGACACTGGTCAGCTCCTGGGTGTTCTTTTTTAAAGTAAACGAGATGTTATAAAAATAAAAAAAGCTTAATACAAGAATAGGAATTGTTGAAGTTGCCCAGAAAAGACGAATTAATTTTTTCTTTAAACTCACTTTTTTCATAAGGCTCCTTTTTCGGCACATTATCCCTTAACTGCACCGTTTGTCATTCCCGTAATGATATACTTCTGCATAAACAGAAAGATCAGTGCAACCGGAATAATGGTCACAATGGCAAAGGCAGTTAAATAACTCCATTTTGTTCCGTACTGCCCCATAAAATTAAAAATACCGGCTGTAATCGGCCTCTTCTGCTGATCCAGAATAAATGTCATGCCATAGGCTAAATCTCCCCAGCCATACAGGAAAGAAAATATGGCGCATACCACCACTCCTGGTTTGGCAACCGGAAGCAGAATCCTTAAAAATGCCAGAAAGCGGGTGCATCCGTCAATATAGGCTGCCTCTTCAAGCTCCCTGGGTACAGATGCAAAATAATTTTTCAGAATCAGCACCGAGAATGGAATGCCAAGTGTGGCATCGGATAATATGGCAGCCAGCCAGGTATTGTATATATGCATCCCCTTAAACATAATAAACATAGGTGTCAGAAGGACTGAAACCGGAAGCATCTGAGTGACCAGAAAGCACAGCAGCATACCGTTTCTCCCTTTGAAATGATATCTTGCCACTGCATAGGAAGCCGGAACTGCCAGGATAACGGCAATTGCCATGGCGCCGGAGGATATGATCAGGCTGTTTGCAAAGGAACGGAACATATTGAAATCGCCGTTATCAACCTGGACCGCATAAGACTTCGTATTTAATACATGGGGATAAAAAGTGGGCGGAATCTGGAAGATCTCCTTCTCTGTTTTCAGTGAAGTGATAAATATCCAAAACAGAGGAAACAGCAGCAGGCATAAGATCACCACCGAAATAATACATAATAAAAATTCTTTTTTTCCTGTTTTCCTTTCCTTTTCCATCACGCTTCCTCCCCTTTCATTGTAATTTTTAAATAAACAACGCCGACCAGCAGCAAAATTACAAGCAGTACATTGGCTGCTGAGGAGCCGAGGCTGTACTGGAACATCTCAAAGGACAGTTTGTAAGAATAGGTGGACAGCAGATGAGTGGAATTTACAGGCCCTCCCCCAGTCATTACATAGACCATGTCATAAACCTTGAACGTATAAATAAATCCCAGAACCAGAAGGGATTCAATTGTGGTTCTCATCAGAGGAAGGGTGATTTTAAAGAATTTCTGCCTTCCATTTGCGCCATCAATGGCTGCACTTTCATACAGTTCCAAAGGGATTGTGGTAAGTCCGGTTGATATGAGAATTGTATTAAAGGGAATTCCGATCCAGATATTGGCAATAATAACGGCTGTCATGGCAGTTGACGGACTGGTAAGCCACTGTATATTTTCGGAGATCAGCCCTGCGCTTTTTAAGAAATAATTGATAATACCCACATCGGTGGAAAACATAAACTTAAAAATCAAAGCCGTAACTGTCATGGGAATCATCCATGGTATCATAAGGAGACCTCTGACCGGTCTGGCAAACGGAAAATCTTTCTGGAACAGAAGTGCCAGCGCAAAGCCAATCAGAAACTGAACCACCAGACAGCTGACTGTAAACAGCAGTGTGTTAAAAAGCGCCCTTAAAAAAACTGCATCCTGCATCAGTTTTATGTAATTATCAAAGCCTATAAACTCTTTGGATCCACGGACTAAATTCCGGACCGTCACATTCTGAAGGCTTAAGATAATGTTACTGACAATGGGATAACCCGCAAAATACAGCATATAAAGAAATGCCGGCATCGCATACAAAAGCCCGACATTCTCATATCGGAAAAAACGTTTCATTTGTTTCACTGAATAAAATCCTCCTTTTCATTTATTTCCGCTGAAATCATCTTACACTGTATAACAGTTTCCATAAATGAGTGAAACCTTGAAAAGGAGGAAAAACCTAAGCGCTTTGCTCTATTTTAACATCTTTCTGTAATCAGCGGGAAGCTGTCCTGTCATCTCCTTAAACACCTTGCTGAAGTATTTGGGATCGGAATAGCCTACTTTTGCGGCTATTTCATACAGCTTCAGATGAGTTGTGCACAGCAATTCCTTAGCTTTACTGATCCTGAAATTTTTCATGTATGTACTGTAGGTCATTCCCATTTCCTTATGAAATTGTGTCCCCAGGTATTCCGGAGTAAGATTCAGTTTTGAGGAGATCTCGTCCAGTGTGATACCGCTCTGATAAAATTCCCGGATCAGGCTTCTGACCCGTTTTATAGTCAGATGGTTAATCTCCTTATCCTCCGGTCTTGATCTTATATATCCAAAAAGGTAATCTGCCGCATATGCCAGTTCTTCCCTCCGCTTTGCTTCCATAATCATCTCCAGAAGCTTCTGCTGTTTTAAAGATTCGAAATTGATACAGCCCAGTTCCTTGGCCATCCCCATGACCGCCCATAAAAAGCGCACATAACATTCCTTAATTTCCCTGGGTTCATAGATCCTGCCATCTACAAAGCTGTCGTGAAATTCCTTCATAAGCGCCTTTGCCTTCTCCCAATTGTCCGAGCAGATAGTCACTTTCATCCTGGTTTCCAGCTCAATGGGATAGATACAGGGCAACGTCTGAACGTGCATTATCTTGGGATAGGAGATTAAAATTTCTTCATCAAACGATATATTCCAGTCCATGCAGGGGCCAAGACAGTCCAGCCCAATCTTCAGCTCCTCTGGGCCTGTAACCTCCATCCAGCCAAAGGTCATACTCCTGGGTCTGGATGTTAAAATCTGCTGCTGCAGCCATCGCTCCAGATCATGGGCATCCTGATAATGGTAAAGAACCACAGCCAGGGATTTTTTATATAAAAGATCCAGAATGCAAAAAGAAAGATCCGGATACGTGGAAAACATATGGCGTAGATGTTTCACTGCTCCATTCCGTTCCTCCTTATAACGTCTTCCCAGATATACAGAAACAAATACTAATTTCTGAGCCCGCTCTATCTGGTAGCTATGATGCAGATAAGCGCTGATATCCTCGTCCATCTCCAGTCGTCCATTCAGGAAATCATAGAAAATCTGCTCCAACGTTCCGATCTTTGCAGGCTTTTCCTGCCTGTCTTTTTCCACCTGCAGCTCCACATGCTCCAGTGCTTTCGAAAACTCATTGAGGGAAATCGGCTTCAGCAGATATTCCGTCACTCCAAGCTTCATAGCCTGACGGGCATATTCAAATTCCGAATAGGCACTTAAAACGATGGCTTTTGCAGTAACTCCATCTTTTACCGCATTGGTCATCATCTCCAGGCCATCCATCTTTGGCATACGGATATCAGTAATCACGATATCGGGCTTTAACTCCCTGAGCATAAGAAGCCCGTCTTCTCCATTCTCCGCTTCCCCTGCTATCATGTAATCCTGCCTCATTTTGCCTAAAAGCTTCCGGATCCCTTCTCTGATCCGAATCTCGTCTTCTACAATCAGCAACCTCATGATTCATTCCCCTTTTATAGAATTGCTCTCCGGTCTTCCCCATATAACCGCTGTTTTCATATTACTTGAATCTGATTGAGCTGTCAATCCTATCCATGTCATAGCAGCAGGTCTTAATCTATCCTCATATTAAACAACTCTACGAAGCGTTTATTGAAAAGATCATAATCAGGAGCTACAATCATGTAGAAAAGACCGTAAACAGATTTTTTCAGAAAGATGGTGATAAAATGGAAAATCCAACCAGAAAAGCTTTAAAGGAACAGTACAAAAACAGAATTCTTACCGGGGGAATATACCGCATTCAATGCAGTGGTGATAAATCATACTGGTTACGTGCCAGTTTAGATATGCAGGGATCTTATAATCGATTTGCGTTTTCAAAAAAAACGGATTCCTGTCCTGAAATATGTATGCTAAAAGCCTGGAAACTATATGGGGCGGACGCCTTTTCCTTTGAGATTGTGGAGGAATTAGAAAAAAAGGAGACACAGACACAACGGCAGTTTTCAGATGACATAAACACACTCCTTGAACTGTGGGAAGAAAAATTAATGGAAGGGGGACAATAAACATGGAACGCACCATTGATATCAGTAACTTTCTTGATGATTCCGGAAAGATTACACAATTATCTCAAAAGAACCGTTTAAGAACAGAAATACTCTGCTATCTGGCTGAAAAATTCCACCCAGGACGCAGCTATACTGAGAAAGAAGTAAACTCTATCTGTGATGAATGGCATACATTCGGAGATTATTTCCTGCTCAGAAGAGAACTGATAGACAAAGGGCTTCTGTGCCGCGAAACAGATGGCTCGCGGTACTGGAAGCCTGAGTCTGAATAATAGAAAGGGGAACACAAATGCCGGATAACCCTGAGAAATAGGTCTATTAGCTGGAAGTTCCCTTACCTGATAGATTAATCAGGTATTGCCCCAGTTCTTTGTTCCACTCCCTGTACTTTAATTCACTGCGGTGATCCGTCAGGTTATAATGTGCAGCCAGATAACTGCCCAGATACCGGCTTACCTTTTCGGCTCCGCTGGTATTTAAGTGATCCCCTTCATCTCTGCTGTCTCTGCTCCAGTCCATCTTTAATTCCTTCGTAAAAAGATTTAGATCCAGATAGGGAATTTTATTTTTGAGGGCATAATCATTCACTGTATTATGACGGCTATAGTCCCAGTTTTTAGGCGCTGTGACTCCAACTAACAGAAGGTTAATGCGCTTATCCCTGCACAGCTTTACGATTTTGTCTGTCCAGAAGGTTACTGTATGGTTAAGGGGCTCTCTTCCATCTGATTTGTTCATGTATTCGCCTCCTTTATAAGCCGCAATCTTTTTACTGGGAAGAAATCCTTTCATACAATCTGTCTTGCTGAAGTCCCACTCCTGTTTCCAGTCCCGGGCTGTCAGCTTTTTCCACCTGTCATGATACCGGAAAACCGGCAGATAGTACTGGGAGGTTTTTTCAAGTGCATGAGTTAATTCTGTTTGTAAATCCCGGTGATGATAGAATAAATCCGTTTCAAGAATTACCAGTTTGGGATTTTGGCGTTTTAATGCTTTTTTAAGCATATAATATGCTTCTACAGAGCGTTGTCCCGACTGGCTGCAGACAAAGGATGTTATACCATGCTCTTTCCACATCACCATTGGAGAAATTGCTGAGAATCCTTCACTATCGCCCACAACAATCACATCCAGAGTATTGGAAGGTTCTTCCATCACGCCATTTGCATGAATGTCTCTGTCTGCCATTCCATCTTCCACAGTATTTTTTTTAGGCATAAACAAATAAGAACTCTGAATTAACAAAAGGAGAAAAATTCCCCAAAATCCAATTATTCTTCCAAATTTTCTCATTGTGACTCCACTTTTCTTTAACGTCTTAAACAGGCAGCTTCCTCTATCAGAATTCTGCCTGCTTAAAATCTTTCAGATACTTTTTTATTTTTTTTTAGTAGTGCTCATATCTGTCTTTTTATTATCTGCACTTTTAGCCGGCTCGGTTTTCTTAACGGCCTGTGTTGTTTCCTTCTCTTCCTTCTTCACTGCAGCACTTGTTTCCTTCT
Source organism: Lacrimispora amygdalina (assembly GCF_900205965.1). GTDB lineage: Bacteria > Bacillota > Clostridia > Lachnospirales > Lachnospiraceae > Lacrimispora > Lacrimispora amygdalina_A. Next base: position 158,129 of record NZ_OAOF01000007.1, on the reverse strand, counting down.
TCACTGCAGCACTTGTTTCCTTCTTCGGTTTTGGAGCCTTTTTCTTTTCTTTTGTAACCTTTGAAGAGAGGGTTGTCTCAGGCTGCTTTTTCCCATCCGCTTTCTTATCCTGATTACCACATGCTGCTATTGATACCGACATCACTGCAACCATCAAAAAAACTCCCATTTTTGTTAATAATTGTTTCATTATTATCCTCCTGTTTTATGTTTTGTCAAAGTTCTTTTGCTTTGATAATTCACATTCTATCAGTCTTTCCTTAATTATTTGTGATTCATATCTTAACAATTCTGAACTTATCTCAGGAACAAAAATGTGTCCTTCTTACTCTCCTACAATTGGTATGGAAACAGAAGCCGAAGCCTGTATATTTCTTCATCTATTTCTTCCAGGCATTCTCCATTCATTGCTTCCATCATATAGCGCACATTTTCCATGCCGATTTTTGAAGATTCCATAGGCTCTTGCTGATGCCGTATGGTGTTACAGATTTCTATTCCAGTTGCATTATTCTCATAAACAGTGCGGATCCTGATCATCTTTTCACGACTGGCATAGCGTACAAGATTCATGCTTAAATTATCTATAATTCGCGCTATATAATCCATTCTGACTACAACAGCAGCTTTCTTCCAATCCAACTCAGTCACTGTATGTAATCCCTGACTTTCCAGAAACAATACCATCTCTGATAAATAATCACTGAATACACTTTGGAATGTCCTGGTTTCTTCCAGATTTTCTTCTTTGCTTTTATCCATGACCTGACAGTATTCAAACAGGCGGTCTGATAATTCCTTCATCTGCACTGCTTTCAGCATAACTTTATCCAGATAATACTGATTCATATTTTTATCCTTACAGACATCAGTCATAAGTATCTGCACATACATGGTCAACGCAGTAAGCGGAGTTCTCAAATCATGGGCAACGCCTATGATCAGATTCTGATTTGCCTGCCGAAGTTCATTCTCTTTTTCAAAATTATACATAAGTGAAAGCCTGAGCTGATTTAAGTCATCTGCAAGTCCTGCCAACTCATCTTCACCTGTCACAGTAACCGGATGTTCCAGACAACCGCCCTGCATAATACCAACCTCATTCTGAAGGATCTGGATATAATATATCCGCTTTCTGACTCCCAGAATAAATAATATCATAAATACAAGAAAACTGATTAAAAGTTCCGTAACAAGAGCATACATATGGTACCGATAAGCAAAAGCACCCTGTAAAAAGACCTCTGCTTTTCCATCCGCAAATATGAGCTGATAATAACTATCTCTGTAATAGGGAACTTCCATTTCATTATAATCATCTTCGTCACCTAACAGATCTGATACATATAACAAAGTATCGTTCCGATATATTTCCATATATATCACAGATTGATTTTTCACCCATTCTGATAATTTACGGCTGTCAGAAGGTCTAAGATTATTTTGTATCACATAATCCTGCAATTTCTGAACAGTTTTTAATTCTACACTTTCAAGGTAAGATGTATTTGTAAAAAAACAATTAATAACTGCTCCCATAGCTATATTCAGTATGAAGAAAAGGAGGCATGCGGCAGCTGCGCTTACAAAAAGCAGAAGAACCAGTTCTCCAACAAGACTTTTTACAAAACAGCACACTTTTTCTTTTGCAGATATCCAAATTTTACCCAATCCGATACCCCTTTCCCCACACGGTACAAATCCGTTTCGGTTCCTGAGGATTTTTCTCGATTTTCAGTCTTAGCTTTCTTATATGCACCATAATGGTATTGTTGGAGCCGTAAAAATACGGTTCCTTCCACACACTCTCATATATATTCTGGGCAGAAAATATTTTGTTTGGATACTGCACCAACAGTTTTAAAATCTGATATTCAATCTCTGAAAGTTCCACATTTTGTCCTTCAATTAATACTTCATTATAAGCAGTGGAAACACGTATTCCCTTCCATTCCACAAAAGATAATTCTTCTGTTTTTTCATGGTTTTTCCCCTGATATACATGATACCTGCGCAGCAATGCCTTAACTCTTCCCAAAAGTTCTGCATAAGAAAATGGTTTGGGCAGATAATCATCTCCTCCTGCCATTAATCCCAACAATTTATCCGACTCTCTGGCTTTTGCTGTTAAAAAAAGGATAGGAACATTGGAAATTTTTCGGATTTCCTCGCATGTCCGGATTCCCGATATTCCCGGCATCATAATGTCTAAAATAATCAGGTCGTATTCCTCATTGAGCATATCCAATGCTTTGTTTCCTGATTCTGCCTCCGTAACCGTATATCCTTCACTCCCCAGCAGTACTCTTACGCCTTCCCTGATATCCGGGTCATCTTCCACCATTAAAATATTTCCGCTAATCATATTTTATCACCACCACTTTCATTATACTTTTTTTATCATAAAAATCTGCTAAATAATTCTTAAATTTTCTGAAGATCTATAATTTTACTTTCCGTCTACTTGATACGCTTCAGAATTGTTAAGAATCAGTTCAGAAATGATTAATATTTCCATGCAACAATATTTACAATGGAGTGAGGATAGAATGAATTCAAATATGATAAATAACTTTAAATACGACTTTATGACAAAAAGGAAAAAGATAGCAACTGCAGGGTTTCTACTGCTGTTGACCGCTGTTTTACTTTTCTTTATAAACGCATATGCACAGGGACAATTTCATTCCCTTGATTCTCTCAGGAATTTTATAAAAGGATTTGGAATTATGGCTCCTGCAGTACTGATATTATTGCAGGCGGCTCAGGTAGTGCTACCGGTTCTTCCGGGTTTTTTGGGTTGTGCAGTCGGCGCACTCCTCTTTGGCTCCTTCGGCGGTTTTTGGTATAACTACATTGGAATCAGCATCGGCTCCATTATTGCCTTTTTTCTGGCGAGACAATACGGCATCGGTCTGGTCAAGGCCTTGTTTACAAATAAACAATATGAAAAATGGTCCGCCAGGTTTGGTGACAGCAAGCGTTTTACCATTCTTTTATTCGCCTCAATCCTCCTACCGCTGTTCCCAGATGATTTTCTCTGCTATTTTTCCGGGCTGACCAATATAAGTTCAAAAAAATTTATCTGGATTATCATTTTAGCCAAACCCTGGTGTATTCTGGCCTACAGCCTGATTTTTGCAAAAATCTTATAAATGGAATGGAGAGGGAATCTTATGAACAAACATCTGTTAGGATTTTATAACTATACTGTTATATTGACGTATTCAGGAATGCTGATTGCATTCCTAGGAATAATTTTTTTAATAAACAGTATCCCAAAGCCAGCAATCCTATGCCTCATGATTTCCGGCCTTTGTGATATGTTTGACGGCAGCATCGCCGCAACAAAACAGCGAAACCAAATGGAGAAACAATTCGGTATTCAGATAGATTCCCTTAGTGATTTAATCGCTTTTGGAATCCTGCCTGCATTATTTGTATATTTTATTCATCCCGGAAGCTTTTTAAACATGCTTGCCTCCTGTACATATACATTGTGCGCTTTGATTCGTCTGGCATATTTTAACGTTGTGGAAGAAAAGCGCCAAAACTCCTGTACGGAAACACGAATTGAATATGATGGGCTTCCTGTCACCAGTATATCTCTGATTCTTCCGGCAGTGTATATACTTCAAAAAATATGGTCCGGGCTGACACCCGGTATCTTTACAGCTCTGTTGTTTATCATGGCTGTTTTATTTATTTCCCCTGTTAAAATAAAAAAACCAGAGATAAAGGGCAAAATTGGATTAATTGCTGCAGGTATCATTGTAATTATAAATATACTGCTGGAGGTACCAGGATGAAAGAATCATTCTATATACGATTTCTTTATGAAACAGCATTGGGACGTTGTTTTCTCAAATTGCTGATACAGCCTGGTTTTTCCAGAATGACAGCCAGCTATTTAAATTCACCCGCATCCAGATGGATGGTTCCACTGTATATCAAAAAATATCATATACCGTCAGAATCCTGTGAAAGTCAGAATTACACCAGCTTTAATAAATTTTTTACCAGAAAGAGAAACATTCAGCAACAGGATATTGAGCAGGCGGATTTCAAGTTAATCAGCCCGTGCGACGGCTTCCTCAGCGTTTATCCCATTCAGCCCGATATAACTTTCCGGATTAAGAATATATGCTATTCCATCGAACAATTACTTCAAAATCAGAAATTAGCAGCTGAATATCAGGATGGCACCTGTCTGATCTTTCGTCTGGCTCCTCATAATTATCATAGATACTGCTATATAGATAATGGTCTGGCAGTGAAACAGGCGTCGATACCGGGCATTCTTCACTGCGTGCGGCCCATAGCTTTAAATACCTACCCTGTCTATATTCAGAATTCAAGGGAATATACGATTATTAATACGAAGAACTTTGATACTGTTGTACAAATGGAAATCGGAGCGCTTATTGTCGGAAAAATTCACAATCACAATCACCATATATATACGGAACGCGGCGCTGAAAAAGGATATTTTGAATTTGGAGGATCTACAATTATAATTCTTCTTAAAAGCGGAATCATACAAATGGAGAAACGTATAATAGAAAATATGAAAAAAGGAATAGAAACAACTGTTAAATACGGTGAGTATATTGCAGTTAGACAACATTAAATCCACTTATCTTGATTCCATTTATTATAACCGGTGTTCCTTCTTATTAATAAATGTTTTGATATCATTATTTTTACAGCAGAAAAACTGCTGCACACGAGTGTTTCTCCGCCTGCAGCAGTTTTTCTTTTAGCTTATAAGACTCATTTACTCCAACGAGAAGGATAATAAACTGGCATTTCCGTTTCCCCGGTAAGTCAGATAAATGGCCTGCTTCCCATTTTCCATCTCCAGATCAGCCAGGTAGCTTTCCCACACATTGGTGTACTTTATCTGTATTTCAGCAAGTACTTTTCCGTCCCATGCATTTTTCACTTCAAAATATCCGCCTGCATAACCTCTTGTAGTAATCGTGATACGCCTGACATCCTCACATTCAAAATATTTAAATCCGGCAGTAACTCCATCTGTAATATTGGCAATATATCCCGGCTCTTCGTCACCATCTCTGCCATCCTGTGTGATCTTAGGGATGGGAACTTCCGGTTTTTGTTCTGTCTGAAACAAATTACACGCCAGATAAGCGCCATATTCTCCTTTTCCCGGCAGAACACCTCCCATTCCACCGGTTGTGATCTCCGCCTGCAAAATCTTCCCGTTCTCCAGAATGGTAACAGGCTCCGCACAGCCCTGACGGCTGTACCAGGTTCCATTGGTATGCCTGTGATAGAAAATATACCATTTCCCCAGAATCTCCACCAGACTTCCATGATTATTGGCTGCAAATGCCGTATGCATTCCTGCCGGCTTATATGTATCAATTCCCTCGTCACAATTGCTGACTATAACCCCTCCATAAGTAAATCCACCTGCCGGACTGTCACTGACTGCATAGCACAGCTCATGCATTGCTACTGAGGAATAGATGAAATAATAGGTACTGCCCTTTTTTCTGATGGAAGGAGCCTCAAAAAATTCGTGTCCTTCAAAGCCAGTTCCTGCGCTGTATGGCTTACTGGGCGCAATCACAACGGGATCCTCTAAAACAGTTACCATATCATCCGATAACACCGTCATAACAGCACCTTTTCTCGCAGCATCCTCAGGACCACAGAAACCACAGTAGAGATAAACTTTGTTCCCCTCTCTTAAAACCCCCGGATCAAACTGGGGCGGATCTCCCGGCCGTTCTCCCAGGCGTCCTCCTTTCTGATCCCTGACATAACCGTAAAACTCATAGGTACCTGCCGGGGTATCACAGACTGCAACCGATACTACCGGTACCTTGTCAAGAACATAGTAAAGATAATATCTTCCGTCTGATCCCACAACCACATCCGGTGCATACAGACACATCTTCCCCTCTTTGTTCATGGGGTCACTGGTTTTCGGATAAATCACACCTTCATACCGCCAGTTTCCAAGATCATCAACCGGTGCAGACCAGCAGACATAATCCCCCAGACAGAAAACATAGCCATTAAAAAAATCATGGGAACCATAGACATAAACTCTGTCCCCAAACACATAAGGTTCCCCGTCAGGGATATATTCCCAGGACGGGAGATATGGATTCATTGCATATTTTTTCATCTTATCTCCATTCTGACAGTCACCTGCTGTAATTAAAATTTCTCCTTCAGCCTGTTTAACAGAAATTCCATGACAGGCTGTACCTTTTGTTCCTGCATACCTGTTTTTTCAGTGGAAAACAGCATTCCCAATGGGGTTTCCTCTGTAAACGGCAGCCACTCAGGCATTGGCTTCCCATTTGCATCTTCTCCGTTTGGATCACCTGTTTTTACAAAATTCACCCAGTAATCAGCCATATGTCTTGCCAGATCATAATGCTTCCCTTCAAACGGCCTCCAGCATTTTGCCAGTGTCTCAAAAAAGAACCATAAATCTACGGAATGGAAGTTCCCCGGATTATCCCAGCCAGGAATATCTGCATCAAAGGTATAATAATAACAGGGAACCGGATTATTTTGCTGATAATTCCGATGAAACAGCCCTCTTACAGCAAATTCAATGCTGCTCACTGAGCCTGCATTTCCCTCCGAATCCCGTGGGTTATCTCCCAGCAGGCGAAGAAATTCTTCTTCCTGTCCGGGAAAGAGCATTTTAACCTTTTCCTTCAGTTCCTCATCAGAGTCCGCATGAATGGAATCAAAAAACTCGTCGGAGGTATTTCCCGCCATAACCGGAACCATTGCTCTTTTATTCTCCATAAAGCGCTGGTAAGAATTGCCAAAACAGAACTGTCCATCAATAACCGTCCCCATAAAACCGCCAAATTCCACATACTTTTCATACAACTCTTTCCCGTCCATGGCTCTGGCCTGGGCAAGGTCTTTTATTCCGATAAATTTAAAGAAATCTTCCCCTGTTTTTTCTGCATCAGCCAGTGTATGGCTGAAGGGATCCGGATTTTTGTCATATGGCTGACAGAAAACTCCGCTTAACACAATTGCTTTTTGAAACAGCCCCTCACTTCTCGGTGTGGTTAAATGTGTCATTACACTGCCGCCGCCTGCTGATTGCCCGGCTATTGTTATATTCTGGGGATCGCCGCCAAATGCCTCAATATTTCTGATCACCCATTTTAAACCTTCCAGCTGGTCCAGATGACCGAAATTGGCGGGAGCCTCAGGCTGACTGGCAGTCAGCTCCGGATGAGAGAGAAATCCAAACAAATTCACCCGGTAATTGACGGAAACAACAATGATTCCTCTCCGCGCCAGTCTCTCTCCGTCAAATTCCATCTCAGCGGTATATCCGCATTGCAGTCCGCCTCCAAAATACCATACCAGAACAGGACGCTTTTCATCCGTTTTTTTTGCTCCGGTCCATATATTCAGATAAAGACAATCTTCGCTCATTGCTATGTCCGGGTCGACATGCCATTCCCTGTCATAGATATTATCACTAAGCCCCGGCACTCCCTGCATGGATATAGGTGCAAACCGGAAGCAGTCACGGATTCCCTCCCAGTTTTCACATGGTTTGGGCTCACGCCATCTGTTTTCCCCCACAGGAGGTGCTGCAAAGGGAATTCCCTTAAACGCCGTAATCCTGGGATCGGCTGCTTCGATTCCTCTTACCAGCCCATTTTCAGTTTTTGCTACACGTATCATGATAACCTCCATTTCTGGCTTTACCGTTTTCTTGGATCAATATGAAAGACTTTGCCGGATTCCAGTTCTTTAAATGGACCAGGCCTGCAGGTGTCACTTCCCAGAGGCGTCCCAAAGAAATCATTGGAAACCAGCACATCTTTTCTGACTGATTGGATATCTTCTATTTTCATTACGTACTGATGATGTTCTCTTCCTCTCATGGTATCCCACGGGGTTTGATCCGCACTACGGAACACCAGTGTATAATCATTGGTATCCAGCTCAATGGAAAAGGCTGCCTCCTGCCCTTCTTTATCAAATCCATAAAATTCCTGCCATGCAGGAAGATCAAGACAACAGGGAGGTGCCGGATATAAAATTCTTAAATATCCACCGTTCATGGAAACGTAAAGATTCCCTTCTGCCTCATTCTTCTCCGTTGGCATCTTAATGGCTGCTTCTTCACATTCATAAAAAATATTGTTAATAAAATGGGCATCTCTCGATGTTCCGCCTCTTAAATTCCCATGCATACGGAATGCGACCGGTTTTGCAAAATATCCGGCACTCCGGCATCTGCCAATCAGGTTATTGGCGATATATAAGTGGTCGGTGCCTTCGGCGTAAATCGCATATCCATTTACAATTCCATCCTCTTCCATCTTATACCAGCCCGAAGAACCGGTCTCCTCCGGAACTTTTGCCGCATCAAATCTGCCTTCCACATTCCAGAATATATTATTGTCAATTAGATTAACGCCGTCTCTGGTGCATTCAATGAATACCGCTTCCCTCTGCTCTAAGCCGTCTAAAAACAGATTCTGTGTAATCCGGTTGTTTTCATTGTTACAATCCAGCCACAAATGACCTGCACGGAATGTCTTTGTGAAAATATTTCTTCTGATCAGACTGTTCCTGCAATTATGTATTTTCATACCTCCGGCTTCCCAGGATAGTTCCATCTTCTGCCAGCCTGTACCCTCGATCAGATTGTCTTCTATCAGAAGATTCTGGGCAAATAATCCGGCGATACCGCATACCCCTGTATTCTTAATCCGGCATCGGCGGATTATGGTATTGCCTATAATCTGGTCTTCCGGTACGCAGTGATGCCAGCACTCATTCCCAATATCGATTCCTACGCCATTGGCCCAGTCCACTTCACAGTCTTCAATGATCCAGTGATGTCCTCTGAAACAGGAGATAGAACCTCTCTGGGGAACCGGGGCTCCTGTAGCTGCCTGTGCACAGGTAAGTCCTTTTACCTTTATATAAGATAAGAAGGGAATCTCCGGAGCAAAGCATTGCTCCCGGCATGTAATCTCTATCAGATGTTCTCCCGGGTCATCATCATTGCTTAATCGAAAATGGACCTTCTGGCCATTGGCCTCCACCCAATACGTATTCTCCTGTGTACCCATCTGTTGGTAAAGCGATACCTGCATCAGAGGCTTTCCGTCGCAGAATACCATTCCCCGCCTGTTTAAATACGTGGTCATATCGGTTTTGTCATATTCCAGAAATAATCTGTCATGAAGTATATTCACGGCACAAAATGGATTATATCCTTTAAAGTCCTCTGGGTTCAGCTTTATCTCCCATATGGAAACACCTTCCTTAAGCGCATCTGAGGAAAAATGATTCAGTCTCCAACCCTGGCTTGGTGTGAAATTTCTTATCTCCTGGGAGGCTTTAATATATACCGGCTCGTTCTGCCATGCCTCATAGCAGATCATGCAGTCCGGTCCGGTTCCGCCCATGGCGGGGTGTACACATTCCCTGTACACCCCGCCATGAATCCAGACCCTGGTTCCAGGAACTGCTGCTGCCGCTGCTTCATTGATGGTCGGAAATGGGTTCTCAATACTTCCGTCATGCTCCTTTGACGTTCCGGCCAGATTGCAGTCCACATGCAGTTCCTGCTCATATTTTTGTTCCTGCTCCCAGAACGCGAAACTTCTGCCTTCCGGAAGAATTGACGTCAGATCCATAAAATCTCCTCTTATATGTGTCCTTATTTTTTATTGACAGCCAGCTTTGCTTCTAACTCAATCTGATATTTGTCTTTATCGAACTTAACCAGATCATCAAAGCCCATTCCCTGCATCTGTGTACACATCTCATCCCAAAGGGAATCAAATTCTGCGTCATCCTTGGCATAGATCATTCTCCATGAATAATCACAGAGCAAATCGTTGCACTGCTTGCGGATTATGGATATATCTGCAGGATCACTTGGCAGAGATACGCTTACGTTGGGGCTGATTAACAAAATTTTATTATCCTTCATATAATCAACCGGTTCCGCAGCTCCGAATTTAGCTGCCCAGTCCTTTTTCATCTGTGTCATTGTAGCTGCTTTATAGGTGCTCCAATAATCTTTGTTATAAGCCTCCCCTGTATCCGGGTCTGTGCTGATGGCATCCACCATCCATTGGTTGATTGCATTCATGCCATCATTATATCCACCGCCGCCCAGTTCTTCCGGTACCGGTATATTATCCATCAGTGCATTGTCATTGATTAATGTATACTTTCCGTCACTTCCCACGGTATAATTAAAATCTTTTAATCCATCATGCTGGTAGGTCAGACCTTCCGGACTTGCATACCAATCCAGGAAATCCATAATTCTCTTATACTTTGCATCATCCACCTGAGAACCTACTGCAAAAACACGGCCGCTGCCATAATACGTATCTGCATCTGCATAGTATGTCTGGTCTTTAATTGGTGTATAAATAAATGCCGTTCCATTTTTTAAACGGTCCTGTGTATTCCAGAAGCCTACCTGCCAGTTGTACCACATTAAATATACTCTGCCTGTTTTCATCTTATCACAGGCTGTGTTCCAGTCCTGTGTACCGGAATCGGGATCTACAATTCCTCTTTTGTTGGCTTCATTTAAGAAATGCAGCATCGTATAGTATGTACCGTCTTTACTGTTTACCGGTATAAAAGTATTATCCGGTTTTAAAAGAAGAGACCCTTTGATTTTTTCCCCATACCAGGTTGTTAACTGTGTCACATTGGCAATTCCCAGCATTCCGTCTCCGCCATCCCAGTCAGACCATAAGGATAATGGATAAGCCGGATCTCCAGCGTCGTTGGTAGGATGTGCCTTCATCATTTTTTCCAGTATATCTAAGAGATCATCCATATTCTTAATTTCCGGACGTCCCAGTTCCGAATACAGATCCCATCTTAAAAGCGGACTGGAAGCAATCACATCCTGAGAATAGGAGGTTGGTGATGTATTCGTCATCTGGCATGGAATTCCGTAGGTTTTTCCATCTTTATTTTCAGGAATGGCCTTGTTTAACACATCAATCTGATCCTGATACGACATTAAATTGGGATAATTTTTGATATCTGCCGTAATATCCTTAATTAAACCTGCCTTTACACAATCCGTAAAATCGGTGCGTTCCAGCACAACAATATCTCCCAGATTTCCTGTACTGCAGCGGGTCTGGTAGATCCCATCCCCAGCTACCTGGGGGGATATCATATTCAGTTCAATGTTGAACTTATCCTTTACCACCTTTGCAAACCAGCCTGACTGAGTCCCCTGATAATTCGCTGCTACATCGTAGATATCAAAGGTCATCGGTTCATCATAGCTGCCCGTTCCTGTTCCTGTGTCTGTGCCGGCAGCGGCGGCTGTTGTCTGTTTGGTTGCTGCAGGAGTGCCGCACCCTGCAACCATAACTGCGGCCATGGCTGCTGAAAGTATTTGTAAAGCTCTCTTTTTCATTTTCATATACTGCTCCCTTCTTTAATTTGCAATTTATTAACCTTTCACAGCACCGATCATAATCCCTTTTACAAAGAATCTCTGGAAAACCGGATAAACCAGTATAATCGGCGCTACTACTACAATGGTAACGGTCATACGTATGGAGGTTGCGGTCTGGGCGTGTGCCAGACTTGCCGCCATCTGTGCTGAGGAGGCGTTGTTATTGGCAAGAGCTTTTAAAGAGCTTGCCTGGTTGATATACTGATAAAGGGTAAACTGCAGGGTATACAGCCGTTTATCCGTTACCAGAAGCAGCGTATCCTGAAATGCATTCCACTGTGTCACAGCTGTAAATATCGCAACGGTGGCAAGGATGGGTTTTATTAAAGGAGTGATAATCTGAAAGAATATTTTCAGTGTGCCCGCTCCGTCAATTTCCGCCGCATCCTGCAATTCACGGGGAATGGATTCCACAAACGTCTTGCACAGGACAATATAAAACGGTGATACTGCAACCGGTAATATGTAGCCCCAGAAATTATTGGTTAAATGAAGATTCATCATGGTGATGTACCATGGAATAATACCGGCATTAAAATACATGGTTGCAACCACAAAACGATACCAGAATTTTCGCTTCCACATGGACTCTTTGGTAAACATATAACCAAGAAAAGCAGCAATAAATACAGTAACAACTGTCCCTACCACCGTCCTGGCTACAGAAACCTTAAGAGCTGAGAACAGTCCCTGAATCTTAAGAACAGAGGCATAATTATTAAAATGGATTCCGACCGGCCAGAAGAGAACCTTTCCTCTTTCGCTTAAATCATTGGCACTGATGGTATTTATGAATATATAGTAGAATGGATAAACACATATAAATGTAAAAAACAAATAGACAATGCAGGTAATTGAATCAATCATAATATCTTCAAAGCTCAGCTTTTTTTTATGCTTTCCAACCTTTACTCTCATTGCTTCTCCTTTCCGCCTCATTAAACAAACCCTTCCCCTCTGACCATTTTGGAAATCTGGTTTGTTGCACACAACAGCAATACGCTTACGATACTCTTAAACATGCTGATTGCAGTGGACAGAGAATATCCCCCGCTTCCCATTGCAATGTTGTAAACGTACAAATCCAGTACCTGTATGTAATCCTTATTGAAGGCGTTCTGAAAAACAAAATACTGTTCCATTCCGTTTGTCAGGAAATTAGCGAGATTTAACATCACCAGCACAAAAAAGGTAGGAAGTAATCCGGGGATGGTGATATGCCAGATCACCTGCAATCTTGAAGCACCATCTACTCTGGCAGCTTCTTTTAGCTGTTCATCAATTCCGGATATGGCCGCTATATACATAATTGCAGCCCACCCTGCATTCTTCCATGTAAGCCACAGCCACATCTTAAACCAGATATGATCTGCAGACTGAAGATAAAGCTGGGGCGTGGAAATAATTCCTAAATTCATCAGTAAGCTGTTTATTACACCGGTGCTGGAAAAGACGCAGTATGCGATGGAATACACCAGGACCCAGCTGATAAAATTAGGTAATGTGGTAGCTGTCTGGACAAATACTTTAAATGGTTTCCATTTAATTTCATTGAGAAAGACCGCAAAAATCATGGGAAACCAGGAAAAGAGAAGGCTCAGCCCGCTGATTGCAAAGGTATTCCTTAAAACAGCCAGCAGCTGCCTTACCTTTATATCGTTGGTAAACAGGGATATAAACCATTTGAATCCGACAAACTGTTCCATACGAAGTGGAAACGGGGGCTTATAGTCAAAAAACGCATAAACCCAGCCATATAGCGGATAATACGAAAACACAGCTACTAAAATCAGAAACGGTAACACATACATAAACTCTCTGAATGCCCTTGCCTTTTTTCTGTCAGAAAACATTCTCATGAAAACCATCCTTTCCTGTTCTTACAGTTTCACAACATTTTAAAGGATCCGTATCCTCTTTTGTAAATCGTTTTACCTATTAATTGGAATTATATTCCACTATGTGAATGTAGTCAACAAATATCGTCATTTAATTGTATCTTTTGTATATTTTTAACAAGTATTTTTTGAAAATATTATACTTAATTACTATGTTTTTTTCTTGTTTTTTATGTATGTATCGTTTTACTCTTTTCCATTTATGTTATTAAGATCACCAAAAAAAGCAGATGCATTTTGAATCTTTGGCATCTGCTTTTGTATTTATTTTTTATTTGAAATTATAACAATTTTTTCACTGATTTTCTGAATATCAGAGAACATGGCATGGCGATTTCGTTAATTTCCGGTCCCATTTCTTCTTCCTGGTCTAATGTCTGAATTAACAGCTCTGCTGCCTTTTTCCCAATCTTTTTTAAAGGAAGGGCTGCCGTAGTCAGAGAGGGACGGAAATATTCAGCCATTATCTGATCGTCAAATCCCACGACTGATATATCCTCAGGCGCTTCCAGTCCGTTCTCTTCCAGATAGTCATAAACTCCCCCTGCAATGATGTCAGAAAAGCAGAAAATTGCAGTAACGTTCTTTTTTATCAGGGCTTTTGCGCCTTCATAGCCGCATTCCCGGTCCCAGTTCCCATAGCACACCAGATCCGGATTGTAAAAAATCTTCCTGTTATACAATGCTCTCTGATATCCGGTGAGCCGTTTGTCCATATGTATGTTATCTTTTCTACCTCCGATAATTCCAATTCTGGTATGCCCCATATGAAGAAGATATTCCGTCATATCATAACCGCCCTTTTCATCATCAATCACAACGGAGGGAACTCGCGGCGTATGGGTATACCCGTATGTCATGACTGCAGGAATCTCCAGATCCTCTTGAAAACAGCTCATATTTCTCGCATGGCCAGGTACATAGATTATCCCATCCACCTGAATCGACAACAGTTCCTGGAGTGCCGGATTCATAACTGAATTGTACTCCTCCTCATCATGATACCATTGTTCATTCCATCTTGCATACAGACGTAGATTCACCATAATCGTCCTGTAATTTTTTGATTCACAATAAGACATAATGCTCTCAATAATAATTGGCGTGGAAAATAACGTGATATCTTCTGCGATGATCCCGATTAACTTTGTCTTCTTCTTGCGCAGACCCTGGGCTATATAGTTGGGCTGGTATCCGGTTTCCTTTATTACCTGTAGAACCCTCTGCCTTGTTTCCTCGCTTACTTTTGGTATACCATTTAAAATGTTTGATACCGTGGATACGGACACATCACATTTCTTTGCAATCTCCTTTAATGTCACCATAGGCACTCTACCCCTTCAACTTAGCTGGCATTGGACTCAATCAGACCCTTTAAGAAAACCCTGATATAACGGTCTCCGCACACCTTGTAATTGCGCTGCCCCTCTCTCCTTAACAGGGCACTTAATTCCCCGTTTGACAATTCCACTCCTCCAGCCTTAAAAGCCGCAAGCATGTCCTCGCCGGTAAAAGCCAGTGCTATCTTAACTTTTTTCAGAAAGACGTTGTTGACATTCCGGTCATCTTCTATCAGAAAATTTGGTTTGTCAGATTCCCCTGGTTTCACTTCCTTTCTCCCCCGTTTAAATATGATAAAACCATTTAAAAAGGATTCCAGCATATGATTATTACAAATATTTTTTAAGGAATCTGCTTCAACGCCGGCACTATATGCTAACAGTTTCTGCACATCTGCCTTTGTCACTATTATTCCGCCCAGTTTAAAAATCTCCACCATATCACTGTCTTTGATATCCAACGCATATCTTAATCTCTTTAATATATCTATGTTTTCCATAGGAACCTCTTTTACTTTTTAAATTTACATTCATTCTTTACTATAACACGTCTCTAATATTTATCCAATGCTTTTATTACCTTTAATTGTTTTCCATTTATTGTGGTATGGTTCATCGCTTCCAGTACCATGGGACCTTTTCCGTTTAATATTTCCACATAGGTAAGTGTATCCTGAATTGTTATAATTCCGATATCCTCTGGTGTCATGCCTTCTAAATTAGACAGCACCCCCACAAAACTGGCAGCTCTGAGTTTCTTTTTCTTACCGGCGTTAAACCGCAGTTTCATGATCCCTTTATTTAACTGATCGCTTTTTAACTGCTTAATCTCAGGTGCCTCATTTATTTTCTTGTCAAAAATAAGCCTGGCCTTTAATACCTCAGCCTTCTCATATACTGCCCGTTCCTTAATCTGAAATCCGACGAACTCTTCAATCTGCCTGATGAACCGGTCCTGTGTGGGAGTCACCAGCGAAACCGCCTTTCCTTTGTGCCCAGCCCGTCCGGTTCTTCCAGTCCGGTGAACATAGGTTTCCGCCTCCAGAGGTATATCGTAGTTTATAACAAGGGATATGTGATCCACATCTATGCCTCTGGCAGCGACATCCGTGGCAACCAGATACCGGTACTGCCCTCTTTTAAACCGTCGTATGACAGAATTCCTGTCCGCCTGTTCCATTCCTCCGTGCAGCTTTTCCGGGCGGTAATTCATCTTTTTCAGCTGTTCCCATAAAAGATCCACCCGGTCCTTTGTGCTGCAGAAGATGATACAGCTATCCGGATTCTCCATAACCGTAATATCTGTGAGCAGTCCGAATTTGTCTTCCTCTGACGTGATAAAAAGAGAATGGTCGATATCCGCTGCAAGACCGCTTTCCTCAAGTATATCGACCTGGACCGGCGTCCTGCGCTCATTTAATGATAAATCTTTAATTTCCTGAGGCATTGTGGCAGAAAACAGCATGGTAACCCTGTCCTCAGGCAGCTCTTTTATTATCTCCTTTACCTGGTCGATAAATCCCATGTCCAGCATCCGGTCAGCCTCATCAATGACCAGGAACCGGATCATGTTTAAAGGCAGAGTCCCTTTTCTTATATGGTCTATGACTCGTCCGGGAGTGCCAACTGCCACATGTGTTTTTTGCTTTAATTCCATTTTCTGAGCGGCAAATGGATGGCCGCCATAGATCGCCGCAGCCTTTATCCGTTTAAACCGTCCGATGTTGGTGAAATCCTCTTTCACCTGAACCGCCAGTTCCCTTGTAGGTGTAAGAATCAGTGCCTGGGGTTTATTTTCCAGCCAGTTGACCATCTCACAGATGGGAATTGCATAGGCAGCGGTTTTCCCGCTGCCTGTCTTTGCTTTTACGATAAGATCATTTTTTTCCAATGCCAGCGGCATGACACGTTCCTGAACTTCCGTGGGTATTTTATAATCCAAAACGCGAAGTGATTTTTGGATATCGTCGCTTAATGAAAAACTGCCGAAGGTTTTATGAATCATTATTGTTCCTCTCATTCCGTTTATACGGTGCAGCCACTTAATTTTAAGACTGCATGTGAACATTTTACCATTTCATTGAGTAACTAACAACCGTAACTTAATTTTCTTCTCTGATTGTATTTACATATACCCCTAGACTTGGCTTGGGGTATATCATTATTATATTTATCCCTTAGTAAAGGATATCATCTTTTTTATATCCCATGAATTCAACACATATTCACTATTGCTATAATTAAATCCTGTAGGCTCCCATAAATATTTTCCACCCTCTTGATACTTTCCATAATATTTTATCTTTCCTATAGAAGTATCCATAACATCATTTATAGATAATCCACTTACAGGCATATTCATATAAAATAAAAGACCATTAGGTCCTTCACTCTTTTTACCAATAGCTCTATAATATATTTGAAGTTCCCATTTATCCTTACTAATAGTATAATACGGCATATTCTCATTATAAAAATCATCTTCATCATCAAAAATGTTTATATTTAAATATTTAGTTTTTATATCAAATAATTTACCACTCATTATAAGCCTTCTTCATTAACCTTACTTACTATAATATTCTAAAATAGAGTATATTGTTAACATTATTTTTTCCTGTCACAGACGAATCCAAGCAGCTTTGTGTTCTGCGCCCGTACCTCCCGTTTCACATTTTACGATGTGTAAACATACATGCAAAAGCACCCTGTCCAGATTTCAGACAGGATGCCCAGTTTAAAACATTCCAATTATGGCGCTGTAATCTGCCACTGCTGATTATACCCGTTGTTGCTGCTCCACTGAATTACATTTCCTCCATCAGCCGTTGAGCCCTTTTCCACATCCAGAAGCTTACCGCTGTTTACATTTACAAGATTGTAATAACCATTTCCAAGATCAATTAAATTCCACCTCTGGTTATTCTGTCCATTGTCCGTCCACTGAATTACATCAGCTCCGTCCTCTTTGGAATTCTTATAAACATCCAGAACCTTTCCGCTCTTTATATTGCTCAGCTTATACCCATTCCCTGTATCTGTCAGGACCCATTTCTGATTATTCTGGCCGCTATAGCCCCACTGAATCACATCAGCACCGTCTTCGGCAGATCCATTGGTCACATCCAGAGCTTTGCCGCTGCCTCTGTTAATCAGTTTATAAGTCTCTCCGGAAACAATCCCCGTATTTGTTCCTGTTCCAGGAGTGATATAAATCCGGTAGCCGGAGCTGTTATTACATCCGGACAAATTTACGGAAATCTGCCCGTTTACCACGGGATAAGTGGAGGAAGACAGAACTACTGGTCCTCTGGATACGGTATCCTTGCTTACCCAGTCTATCTTTTCCACTTTTACAGATGCAGTGGAGCCAATAAAGGAAGGCAGGTTTTTAAAGGTTGTATTCACAGTTCCGTCATTGGGACCTCCAAAAATAAAGCTTACGTATTTTGCATTGGAATCAACGCAGGCTGCGCCATCCACCAGATCGCTGTCATCGTTAGGCGGAGTAACAAAAACCATGTTTCCGGTCATATCTCCATACCATTTATAAAAATACCAGCCTGCACCTTTTTCTGTATTGGTTGCAAGAAGACTGCCAAGCCTGCCTGGAGTCGGTACAAACCACCATGTGATACAGGCACTTTCAACCTTGTGACGCTCAAATTTTGCAATAAAACGTGCGGAAGAACCTGGCTGGCCTTCCAGATTATGATCCGGATCACAGTATTCATTGATGCTGATTGGCAGCGGACTAATTCCCAGAGAGGCTTCCAACGCCCGATAGGTTCTAAGGTTGGGAGCAATTGTCTTCGGTCCGCCTGACAGCTCATGCCAGCTCATAATATCAGGCATGCAGTGATTAGCTTTACAAAAAATCAGGAAATCCTTCATGCGGGAATTGTTGTAATAGCTCTCACAAGGGCCTATGATTTTGGCACCCGGGTCATTGGCGCGGATTACATCATAGGTCTGTTTCCACATATCATTAAAACTTCCGTTGGCTGAATTCCAGGTACCCCCTGGCTCATTCCAGATTTCATAACCATAATAATTATTGCGGCCTGATGCTTTTTTATCATTAATAAAAGACCTTACCTGATTCAGCCAGCTGGTCATTCCAGGCCAGCGGTACGGCCAGCCAGGCAGCATATCTGCTAAATCAATGGATACCCTCGCGCTGGGAACAGACGCCAGCTTCTGGGATACCAGAATTGCATCCCCAAACGGATGCTGATTTCCGTTTCCGCCCCTGGCAGGATTCCTCATAACATAGGGCTTTAAGGGCGCTACAAGTCCATTTACATCAGCTGGAATATTCTCTGTCATACCATACAGAGAACCACTGGCACAATGAGTCACTTCTCTTACTACATTGGCACAATCCACTGTCATCGTATTCGCTGCCAGTGCCGGAATCTCCGGAACCATTGATATCACCAGCAGAATACTCATCAGAAAGGCCAACACTCTTTTCACTTTTAACATACATATTCCTCCTGTTATTTTTATTGAATGCATTCATTTCATAAAAAGGAAAAAGGTCTGAATATGTAAACTGATACTGAAAAATTATTTTATCTCACTACAATACTTTTCTAAAGCCATAACAGATTCGTCACTGATAAAATGCTCTATTTTACAGGCATCCTTACTGGCTGTCTCCTCATTAACCTTACAGCAGGCTACCAAAAATTGTTTCAGCAGCTGATATTTGGAAGTAATTCTTTTCCCCTGTTTACGCCCTTCATCAGTAAGACAGATTTCACCGCCTAACGGCTTTATTACCAGTCCTCTCTCCTGAAGGATTGTTATGGTATTATTTACACTTGGCTTGGAAACTCCTAAATAAACGGCAAGATCTATGGAACGCACTGCATGCTCCTTTTCCGACAAAAGGAATATAGCCTTTAAATATTCCTCCTTTGACGGGCTGAGTTTTTTACCTGAACTATAATGCATATTTTGATACATCGTAAATCCTCCATAATGTGAAATGTGTATGGTTGCCATACTCTTTATTGAAAATTTTAGTCATCTTGTTCACTCAATTCATCATCTGATGCGTTAAACGGTATGGAAAATGTGAATTCATATGGATTAAAGTTTAAAAAAGGGCCATAAGAAGTAAATGCATGATAAATTGTTTGTATAGCTCTTTCTTCTGCTGCAAATTTTTGTTTATACTGCCTCTCATCCAATTTTTTGTCGCCAGCTATTCCAGATGGTTTTGATAAATATTTCTTTTTAATGTTAGTACCTCCTAACTAAGCGGCGTAAAATGTGTATGGCTACCATACACATTGTTAAAATTTTACTCCTCTAAATTATCGTTAAAAACTTTAACCTTGCTGATCAGGGCTGACAAAAAGTCTGATAAAAATTTCAGATCATGCTCTGAAGCATCTTCCAGTTGTTCTTCAACCATACTGTTTAAGACCATATGGTAATGCATATGATTACTATGAGCCTTTTTACCCTTGGCAGTCAGATGCAGCGTATATCTGGACAAGTTAAGTTCATCAACTTCCTTTATAATCAGAGCCTTTCTCTCCAACTTTTTAAGTATCTCAGAAACAGCCCCTTTCGTCACTCCCAGGATATCGGCTAATCCGCCTACATGGATGCCGGGATGCTCAGCAATCGCCATTATTACATGTATCTCAGAATGAAAAATAGGCACATCTGTTCCATAGTAACGAGTTTTCTTATCCAGCTCAATTAAGGCAAAAGCAAAATGAAGTGAATCATATGCAATTTGATGTTTGTTTGCTATTATTTTATCCATACCACAAGTATATGGCTGCTATACACTTTTGTCAAGCCGGAATCTGCGCGTTGTCCCTGTTATTAATTCCCTTCATACTTTGTACAGTTCCAAAACTGCTTTATCCAAAAAAGAAGATATCTTAACCCGGTCATTCTCTGAGCCAAAAAGGTTGACACTCAGTACAGGCCTATTATCGAAGGTATTAATACTACGTTTTTTCGGGACTTATATGAGTCCTTCTTTCCTTGCTTTTTCCACCGCAAGCATCCGGGAGGATACTCCAAGTTTGCCAAATATACTGAGCACATGGGTTTTCACCGTAGCCTGGGATATGCAAAGCTTCTCAGCAATCTCCCGGTTGGTAATACCTTGAGCAAGCTGGCTTAACACCTCATTTTCACGGGCTGACAGCAGCTCCGGCTTATTCTCCTTATAAGTCTGGCCTCCGCAAATCACAATGGTTTCACCTAAGAAAGCCGTTTCCGCAGCACTCAACAACTGGTTTCCAGCTGATTTTTGATATATTTCCCTCAGCATAGGCAGTAGTGTATTACGGTCAAGATAAAATGGCATAAGAATTCGGTTTTCCTGCGCATAATGAATGGCTTCAACCAGCAGATTTCTGATTTCCCGCTGGCTGGCAGACTTATCAGGCAAATGGAAAAGCATATAAATTTTCAAAATATCAGCTTCCACAAGTCGAAGCATATTATGGTTTAAGCGGGAGGAGGTCAGTATTTCTTCTGTTTCTTTCAATGCCTCAGCCGTACTGCCTAGCTTAAACAGAATCCGTCCACGCAGCAGTTTCATAAGCGGCTGCTTACTATATTTGTTTGTTGCATCCAGCTCTTTTAAGATATTATCAGAAAGGCTTTCCGGGAGTCTGTCAATACAGGCAAGCTCATAAAGCAGACGTCCCAGAGTAAGCACACTATAATTAGGATACTCAGTCAAAATACCTTCAACATAAGAAACTGCTGTGTCGTTATCACCGTGTAGAAACTTCATCTCAGCAAGATGGTAATCCAGCGTCATATCAGTGATATCCACATGAATATGACGTTCTTCCAACAGGCGTTTGGAATACTCCAGCTCTATTTCTGCCTGCTCCAGCTCCATTCTGCGCATATATACTCCAGCCAGACCAAAGTAATAATTAGTTTCTATCCCCATTAATCCATTGATTGGTTTCAGTACTTCTTTTGATTTGGCATAACAGGAAAAGCTGTCATTTAACCGTCCCATCTCTTCGTAAACCTGACCCAGCTGATTATAAGCAAAAAAGCCAATAAAAGGATTCAAACCGGCAGCAATTTTAATCCCCTTTATGATGCAGTTTTCCGCTTCCTCATATTGCATTTTTTCCAATAATGCGCCGGCATTTTCAATCAGCAGCACAGCTTTTACCACAGGTCCATAAGGAATCTTATCAATCTGTTTATCTGTCAGTGCCGGATATTGAGGCAAAATCCCATTTTCATTGGTAAAATAGATCTGCGCAAAGTCTACAATACTAAACAAATCAGAATCTTCATACAGTTCCTTAAACTTCTCATATATAACATGGCAGCGTTCCATATTTAAATTTCCCAAATTATAAATAAAACACTGGGCAGCAAGATCCGTATCCTGAAATAAAAGCTCAATCGGAACCTTATCAAGATAATTCCATGCTTCTATCCTGCCTTCCATTGATTTTGCCAGACGCATTACCTCATTATAATTACCAGCCTCACAATACTCTCCTAAAGCTTCCTCATAATCCCCCTTTTCTTCAAAAGCTCCTGCCGTTATCCGATAACATTCTGCCTTTTGTTCTTCAGAAAGGCAGAGAAACTGCTGTTTTAAATATTCCGATAAAATATTGTGATAGCGATATATTCCGTTTTGTTCGTCCAGGCAGATGACAAACAGATTTTTTTCCATGAGCCGTTCCATCATCTGATTGAAATCCGGTTTTGTAAATCCCACAAATAGCTTACTGCAGATATCTGCATCAAAATAAGACAGATAACCTGTTTTTATCAAAAAATCCCGTTCTTTTTCCGTAAGAGCATCAATAATTTCACGGGTCAGATATTGGGAAGCAATTCCGCCCCCGGCACGCAGCAGCTGACCAGAGTACTTTCCCGCCGCTTTGGCTGCCGCCGCAAGCTGAAGCCCTCCAATCCACCCCTCAGCATAGTGGTTCAATTGGTTTAATTCTTCCTCACTGTCTGCCAGCTTCATGGTGCCTCTGAGAAATTCCATTCCCTCTTCTTTCGTCAGCTGCAACTGTTTTCCGTCAATGAACAGCAAACGGCCGGATACTGCCATGGGGCCTAAATAAACAGGTGGGTCATCCCTGGAAAGCATAAAGAAATGAAAATTAGAAGGCATCGCCTCAATAAAAAATTCAAAAGTTCGAATAAGAGCTTCATCACGAATGTAGTGAACATCATCTAACACCATATAATATTCATCGTCGCCCCACAAACGGTTAATCAGCGTAATCAGCACATTCTCCATATATTTGGTGTCCGGATTCATTCTCATCAGATCCAGAAGGTTTCCTTCATCCTGTAAAAACTGGCTGACTGACGCAGTAAAATAGAGCCAGAAAGAATAAACATTGGTATTGGCAAAATCCAGTGACAGCCAGCATACATTTTTAAGCTCCTTCTCATGAATAAAGGATGAAAGAAGCGTTGTTTTACCAGTGCCGGCACCCCCGCTTAGAAAGATAATGCTCATATCCCTGCACTTGGAGAGCTGCTCAAACAACCCATGGCGCACAATGTAATTCTTGCGGGGTGCCGGTATTTTTAGTTTTGTAGTTAGAAGTAATATTTCTGTAGAATGCTCCATCATTTATTCACCTGTCGTTTATTTGTTACTGACATTGTAATGCAGGAAACCGGCTTTGACAAGAAATGTCTCGCTTTCATACCCTTTTCATATATTTCATTCGTAATACGGAGCAGGAAACCATAAACATGACAGCGGAAACCGCAATCACATATATAATGCTGAAACTGTGATGCCATGCCTCTCCCCGTTCCATGTACTCAACAAAATTCATTAACTGTTTTTGAGGCAGTATCTTAATAATCAGATCCAGTAAAATATTTTTTTTACTGAGCAAATAAAAGCTGCCTGCAAGCATTGATGTTAAAACAACAATGGATCTGCCAAGCATGGAAGCATTATCCGGTTTGTTAATCAGTGTATATAATAAGAGTGCGAAGGAAATTCCAAATAATTCCATTACGACTAACAGACCAGCATATTGTAAAAGCGTAAAGCCAATATCAAATCCCCAGAGTTTTAATATAATTAACAGGATATATTCCGGCAGAAACATGGACAGGCAGTAGGCACAATGTGCTGCAAGATAACCGCCAAAGGAAACCGGTGCTGCTGTAATCCGCCGCATTTGTTCCTGCTCCTTATCATCTGCAAATGCAAACAGACTGCCAAAAACCTGTATGAGAATAAACATCATCATGAAACCTATAATATTTGCGCCCACACCCCTGGGTATTTTACTATCCTTAAGAACGGCGTCCGGATTTTTCATCAGTGTAAGCACCATGTTTTTATAGTCGTCATCCCGAAGTGTCTGAATCTGATAATCACCGTTTGCTCCGATTGTTACATAAGCATCATACTTTTGTTCTACCAGTGCAGAATAAGGCGGTTTTTCTGCGGAGACAGCGATGTTAAGTCTTGAAGAGCTTTTAGGTAACATTTCAGCAGATTTATCCGTTACCAGAACAATCCGGCCTTTTACCTGCTGAACATCCGTCAAATGAACTGCAAGCACCATGGAGGCAAGGGTGAATACTGTTAATAAAATCATGGAAACAAGGCGGGGAATCGTCCGTTCATAAATGTTAATAAAGGTGGTTGTAAAAGTTCTCATATATAATCCTCCGTTCTGAAAAATAAACCACAGCCCATTGTCAGCAGCACAGAAAGTACTGCTGCAGTGATAAATACCGGCCAGAAATACTGGAAACTGTTGTCGCAGGATAGCGTAAAGAACGCTTCATTCATCCACCTTACAGGTGATATCTTTGTAGCAAAGGCCATTACACTGCCCATTCCATCGAGGGAAAAGAAGGTTCCTCCCAAAACACAAAGCAGACTGATCACCGTACTAAGCAATGTACTGGTGATCTCTTCACAATGGAATACACAGCAGAAGAAAATCCCAAGAGCCGATGCTGCAAATTCTACCGGTGCCATTAAAATAATAAAAAAGGCCGGATTGCTCCCAAGGCTGACATGGAGCAGCGGGCACAAAATTATAAGCAGCAGTGAATGCAGGATATAATTAAAAAGAAATGACGCAGTCATTTTGGAAAAATAAACCGAAAAACCTCCGGCCGGGGAATAAATAATCCGAAGATTTGCCCGTTTAATATCCCGTTCCATAAAACAGTTGGAGGCAGTCATTGCACCGTTTAACATACCATAGATGATAAGAGAAATTGTATAATACTGATATGCAGTGTTACTGTCAGCATAATCCCCTCCGCACAAATAGCCCAGGATTAATATTAATAAACCTGCAAATGCAGTATTATATCCAACAAGAACCGGATTTTTAAATAAATTGCCAAAATCCATTTTAAAAATTGTTATAAAACGACGCATATCTAACTCTCCTTTCTCAGTCACGCAGCTTGCGTCCCGTCAGCTTTAAGAAAACCATCTCAAGACTTGCAGCCTCGCTTGTAATATTTCGTATTTTTTCGCCATGATCACTTAACAGGGTGATGATACGGTCAAGATTTTCTATGCCTTTCAGAGATGTGATCTCGAAAATATTACCATCTATTTTTACCGACTTAACACCTTCAACCGAAAAAAATTCATCATGCCCCATTGTGCCATTTTCCTCAACCTCTATGATATACCTCTTTTCATTCTGAATATCCTCTTTCAAACTTTCCTTGGTTCCTTCTGCAATGACAGCGCCGTGATCCATAATAATGATCCGTGATGATATCACTTCCACCTCTTCCATGTAGTGAGTGGTATAAATAACTGTCATACCCTGATTTTGCAGCTTTTTAATGGAAGAAAGAATATGATTGCGGCTCTGTGGATCAATTCCCACCGTAGGCTCATCCATAATGACCAATTCCGGATGATGGGCTATGGCACATGCAATATTAAGGCGCCTCTTCATACCGCCTGAAAAGGTTTTTACCTTGTCCTTTCTGCGGTCTTTTAAGCCAGCAAACGTAAGTGCCTCCTCTACCGCTTCATTTAGCCTGCTGCCGTAAAGTCCGTATAGAGAAGCAAAAAATCTCAAATTACGTTCTGCGCTTAACTCTTCATATAGTGCTATATCCTGGGGAACAATGCCGATTGACTGCTTATAGTTGCGAAGAATTTTACTGATTTTTGTGCCTTTAAAAAAAATATCCCCCTCATCACTTCCCAGTACAGCGGTTAGAATATTAATGGTGGTACTCTTTCCTGCACCGTTGGGACCTAAGATACAAAGCACTTCCCCCCGGCGTATCCCAAAGCTGATTCCTTTCAGGACAATATTTTCTTTAAAACTCTTTTTTAAATTGCTGACTGTCATTAGATTATCCATAGATTTTATCTCTCCTTATTTGTTTGCTATGGATATCATACGGGATTTCATCAATAAAAAAATCAACCGTTTGGCTGATTGTAATGGTTGATTTTTTCAGCGTTTCTTTGCGTTACATCAGCATAACAAATAAACTCTGACATAAGAGTGTCAGAGTTTAAATAGTAATTTCACATTTAATGGTTAAAATTTGTGGAAATAAATTCTTTAGTCATTTCAGCTATTTTATCGGCATTTGTCCAGTGCAGATAATGTTCACCAGTGAGCGTTTCAATCTTTTGTATCGAGGAATTCGTAATTAACTGTTCATGAAGGGGAAGCCAGTCTTTATCCGTATCCACCGTATCCTTTGCCAGAAATGCAAGAACAGGCAGAGTGTCTGGATATTTTACATCATATAGTTCTTCTGTATTTGTATTTACCATATTAAATTCATTTATCACAGATACATTTACGCTGTTCCATGCTGTTGCCATTTTTTTAATTTTAACCTGCTCAGCGGAATAATAATTATTTTTGTTCATACCATCATCAGTCCCCGGCAAAAGATACGTGATATCCCTTATAATTCCAAAGGTGTTAAGCAGAGTCAGATTGTGAGACATATCGGGATCTTTATTGATTTTCGTTTGATTAGGTACTGACCCATCAATTCCAATTATTGCCTCCACTTCATCAGGGTATTTTATTGCATAGTACATAGAGTATATACTCGATATCGAGTGGGGCATTAATATATATGGTCCGCTTATTTCTAATTCTTTCAGTGCAGTTCTTATTTCATTTACAATATTTTCATTCGAACGTTCGTCTTTTGTCGTATCACTGAAGCCGTATCCAAAATATTCAAGAATAACAACTTTATAATTCTTACTTAATCGTTCTGCCAGGGGCATAAAATCCGTAATTGGTGAGGCAGTACCTAAGCCGCTCAGTAATACAATCGTCTTTTCTCCCGAGCCTGTCACATAAGCCTGCATATGCTTCCCATCTATATCTATGGTCTTTCCGATTTTATATTTGTTCTTTTCCACAGGCTTAAGAATATTGTGAGTTAGTGCTGAGATTATTACCAGGCCAACGATAATCACAAAGATCCAAAGTAATAACTTCCCGGTTATTCTAATTACTTTCTTCATCTAAATCTCCTCCGTGATTGCTTCAGGCAAGAATAAGACTATGTCCTGGATGGCATAGAACCAACTTACATATTTCATCTTTATAAGGGGTCCTGACAGTCAGATGCATCCTGCTTTCTATGGATTGTACCTCTGCATATTGGAGGTAGACATCATCTTTGATGATCCTGTAAACCATCTCCAAACTGCAGCTCTATAAGTGAAAAGCGCCTGGACTCTGTGGTGTTTCGCTCAGGATGGTAATAACTTAGCTGCAGATCGCTGGACTTCCACAACGCCTCTAATATGGGTTTTAAAACATCATCTGCGTAACCCTTGGGTATTATCCGCAATATGTCAAAATTTATGTGTGATATAACCTGAGCAGCCTTTTGCCTTTCTTCGTCCGGCATAACATTAAGTAACTTACTGCTTAGCAGGTTATAATCAGTAGCCATATTGGGAATGCGAAACTCTTCCCCTGCTTTTAACACCATCAAAAGCATTAATATTTCCTGCTCGCTAAGTTTAATACTTGGCAGAAAATAGGAAGAATCTATTTCGTAACCGCCACCCAGTCCCTCATAGGAAATAATGGGAACATGAAGCTGACTGAGTGCATCAATATCTCTGTATACAATATTGTATCACTTCAAACAGTATATAACAGATACAACAAATATCAAAGATATTTTTTACCACATAAGAATGGTAAACACATAATAATATTTTGTAGCATACTCATGACGGAGAAAGGCGAAAGCCTTATTCCCATCGTACTCGCCATGTGCCAATGGGGAAAATAGAATATGAAACTTTTGGAATGAATTGAAATAATTAATAAAAGATGGTATGCTACCAGAGGTAAATTCACACATGGAGGAATTACATGATAAAAATTGAAAATCTATCCTACTCATTTCCACAGAAGGATTTGTATCATAACATATCGTTCACATTAGAAGAAGGTCAGCATTGTGCTTTTATCGGCACAAGCGGCAGCGGAAAAAGTACGCTTGTCAATATCCTTATGGATCCCGAACAATATATGTTTGATGGAAAACTGGACATATCTCCCAATTGCAGAATTGGTTATGTAAGCCAATTCTCTAAGCTTGATGATACAAAGGAAATAACCGTATCCGAATATATCGGTGAGGAATTTATGAAACTGCAGAATGAAATAACATCGATCTGCACTGAGATGGAAACTTCGTCAGACATTGATACTCTTCTGGAAAAATATCAGCAGGCCCTGGATGCCTTTCAGGCGATTGACGGAGATAATTTTGAAAGCAATATGAATAAGCAGTTAAGTCTGGCTGACTTAGACAAACAGGAGAATCTGACTGTTTCCCAGCTCAGCGGCGGAGAATTCAAGCTGGTACAGGTAATAAAGGAAATGCTGACTCAGCCTGACTTAATCATTATGGACGAACCCGATGTGTTCCTGGATTTTGAGAATCTGAACTCACTTAAAAATCTGATCAATTCACACAAAGGCACCCTGCTGGTTATTACCCACAACCGGTATTTATTAAACCACTGTTTCAACAAAATCATCCACCTGGAAAATAAACTGCTGCAGGAATTTGACGGTCGGTATATTGATTATAACTTCACTTTGCTTCAAAAGAAAATTGAATTACAGGAACTGGCTGTGGCTGACACAGAAGAAATCAAAAGAAATGAAATTATCATTAACAATCTAAGATCTCTGGCTACCACACATACAGAAGCAGCCAGAGGAAAATCCTTAAAAGCTAGAAAGAAAATCCAGGAAAGGCTAATTGCCCGAAGAATTCAGGCTCCATTTGTGGATATCAAACAGCCGGATATCCATTTTACAGTTGGCAGTGAACTGAAAGATGAGACCGTTTTAAAAGTCAGCGATTACAGTGTGGCATTTGATGAAATGCTTTTAGAAAATGTTAACTTTGAGATCAAATCCAACGAAAAAGTTGCCCTGATCGGTCCAAACGGAACAGGAAAAACCACATTGCTGCGGGAAATCTATAAAAACGACCAGGACTCCATTGAGATTAAAGAAAACGTTAAAACGGCATTTTTATCCCAGCTTCAGGGTGAAATGCTAAACGAGTCAGAAACAGTTTTAGATGAGTTTTTTGGCCTGGGCTTCAAAACATATGAGGAAATCAGTTCCTATCTTTCAACTTTTGCATTTGACGAATCTGTCCTTCATCAGAAAATAGGTGCTCTGTCCGGCGGCGAAAAAAATATTCTGCAGCTAGCCAAAATTTCTGCAGGCAAAGCAGATTTGCTTCTTCTTGATGAACCGACCAGTCATTTAGACACCTATTCACAACTGGCGCTGGAAAAAGCAATTGGGGATTACAAGGGATCCGTTCTGATGATATCCCACGATTTTTATTCTATCGTTAACTGTGCGGATTATGTCTTAATTATTGACGATAAGACTATCCGTAAAATGAGCATGCGTAAATTCAGACAAATGATTTACGCCAGACATTTTGATAAAGACTATTTAGAATTAGAACAAAAGAAAAAAACAGTGGAAACAAAAATCGAATTAGCTTTAAAAAATACAGATTTTGAGCTGGCAAAAGTTTTATCCGAAGAATTGGAAACCATTATTCAGCTCCTTTAAATTCATGACATACCTCCTGCCATCTAACAAATAAGTTAGTATCTAACTAAAATGTGCATACTTTTCTAATTGAGCATAAGGATATATAATTTATCTATTAAATCAAGTTGGAGGACGTAACTATGAAAGTGATTGCAATCAACGGGAGCCCCCGTAAAAACCACAACACCGCTGCTCTGCTAAATAAAGCACTGGAGGGAGCGCAGGCAAATGGGGCCAAAACAGAGCTTATTCATTTATATGATTTAAACTATAAAGGCTGTACCAGCTGTTTTGCCTGTAAAAGAAAGAATGGACCGAGCTATGGAACATGTGCCTGGAAGGATGAATTAAGCCCCATTCTAAATAAAATCAAAGAGGCCGATGCCATTATTCTTGGTTCCCCTATTTATCTTTTTGATGTTACGGGACAGATGCATGCTTTTTTGGAGCGACTGGTTTTCCCTTATTTAACATATACAGAAGGCTACAAAAGTCTGTTTGAACGAAAAATTAAGACCGGACTTATTTATACCATGAACGTGACTGCCGAACAAATGGAAGGAAGGGGGCTGCGCCCGGCATTAGATGGTATTGAGGGCTTCCTGAAAAGAACTTTCGGCTATAGCGAATCATTGTTTTCCTGCGATACTTACCAGTTTGATGACTATGATAAATACGTTGCAACAATCTTCGATGAGCACCATAAGGCATTGGTCAGAGAAAACCAGTTCCCAGAAGACTGTCGCAAGGCTTATGATATGGGGCAGCGTTTTGCCGGGCAGGAATAATATAATCCTGCCAACTATACTGCTTTGACGGCATCGAACTTGATAAACTTCAGCTCTCCTGATTCGTGATATACTTACAACGATCTCATGGAGAGCTATGATCTAATATTTTAACCCATATCCTACTGGAAACAGGACCTGATCTGTTCTGATATCCTTAACCCTTGAGTAATATGGCATAGGCAGAGTTCCTTTAAAGTTTTTCTTTCCTGTCAGCACATTGGCTATACCATCCCCTTCACTTCCTGGAAGATAGCACATAACAGCACCGTCCCACTGTTTCATATAATCGCTGATAGAACCAATTACTTTTTTCTATCTGCATAAATAATTAATTTTTGAAAGGATTTTTCAAAACATTTATCATCGTCTTTTGTTCTTTTTGAGGGTCCTCTGAGATGATTTTTAGATTTTGCTCTTCTCGCTTCTTTTGCTATGTGCCGTTCCATCAGGAGCTGATCGATATTATCATCGGTATACCACTTTCCTGATTGATGAATTCCATACGCTCCTTTTCCCAGTGCCATCGCAGCTACACCATAATCCTGTGTTACCACAATATCACCTGATCTGCATAAATTGACTAATGCAAAATCCACGGCATCCGCTCCCGCACCAATAATTTTGATCTCACTGTAATCAGACTGCAGTACATGATTGGTATCACATAAAAGACACACCTTTATTTCATGTTCCTTTGCTGCTTTTTCTACGATACGAACCACCGGGCAGGCATCTGCATCCACATAAATTGTCATATATTTCACCTCATTTTCAATAGGTATTTTAAAAGTCATATTAATTATATATGTCCTGTCGTCTGTGGTCAATTTGAAGAGGGTCATGCAGGAATAATTTAAGAATGGGACGGCTGACTTCAACCACCCCATTCTTAGTTATTCTAACCTTTGCAGCCATTTTTAGTATATAGATAATTATATAAAATCCCGTGTCTGAGCTCATCTGTTATAATTTCAATCATCATATTAATATCCTCGCGAAACTGCATTGCGTAGAGAATTTTACGATATTTCGCCACAGCATTCTGTTCTCCTAACAGAGCGCGGGACAATCCGGCACAATAACTTTCCGGCGGTACAAACTGCTCACCAGGAAGCTGCTGGGGCACCGACCCGGTAATATTGCTGGACAGCTGTTTAAATAAATCATAATGGCCAATCTCATTGTCTCGAATTCCAGATATTATCTGTTTGTCTTCCTCTGATGGAGCATTATCAATCAGCCACGTATAAAACATTCTGTCTTCTGTTTCACCTGAAAGTGCCTGCTGAATTAAAGAAAGTGCGTTCGGCAGGTTTTGCGGAAAGGTAAATATATCATCTGTTTGCTGTCCTCCCAGCATCATTGATGCATTCATAGCAGAAATATATGGATTTGTATAACCATAATTATTATAGGGAACGTTACCTCCATATTCATTATAATTCATCATGTTTCTCCAGAGAATATACTCTAGTTATTATATGAAATATTATGGAACCGGTGTCTGTCAATGTACCTATGACATAATAACTGTCCCACAAATGTGTGATGCCCCTTTAATACCCCAATTTACAATGATATCCGCTGTCATACATGCCCTTTCATTAGAAAAAATCAGCCCATAATATCAATGGAAGCCGCAGAACTGCCATTCGCTGCCCCCAGATTCCCCTTGCTTGCTTTCGCCGCTTGACTCCATGCCTGATTATATATCCCCCACAGTTCAGATTCCCGGGCATCTTCCGCTTTTGTTCCATAGGATATCCATCTGCCGTTGGAATAAGAAGCCACCATTTCTCCGTTGCTGTCGTAAAATTCAGCGTAAGATACATCATCTGCTTCCTTGCTGTATTTTACAGAACCAAACAAATAATCCAGCAGATTAAAGGTTTTTGGTTCCTGTCTGGTATTTTTATATATTGCTCTTAAGCCCTGGGAAATAATACTTTTTCTATCAGGTGATACTGCTGAGACGTAGCTTTTTACCAGATTGCGAAATCCAGCGGAATCTGACTGGAATTTTCCAGCTGCCTGGTCCTTTTTCGCCTGCTCAATAATAGCTGTTTTATATTTATCATCACTCATGGCTGGTGCAGTCTTTGTGTTAAAATGAAAATCAGTATAATCTGGTGATATCACATTTTCCCGGCTTCCGGATTTTGTAAGCGGATGAAACTGTGCTATAGATTTCTCATTTCCTATGCGCATCTTATGTACTCCTTACCTGTTAATGATAGACTTTCATATGGGCTGGTCATATGAAAATCACTCTTACAATGTATTTTTTTATGATATCAGGAATTAAAAAGAATCATCCCAGTAAATAGTAATGTATGGACTGGAATATGTTTTAGAACCAATATCCAGTATCATACCGTGGGAAAGAGCACCGCTTATACAAGTAGCATTAAATGAAATAGTATACGTACCATTCGCTTTTGAAGCTAAGAATCCGCTTGTTCTCAAAGTCAAATTTTCTCTTCCGTTCCAAGCCACTTTCTCAGCTGAGCTTCTGTTACTGCTTGACACTGTCAGGTAATTGGTAAGCACAGCTCCTGAATAGCTTTTCAGTGAGCCGGGATTTACCTCCAGCTTCGTAATAACAGCATTGGCAGGCAGACCGGAAACCCGGAATGTAACTTCACTGGAATTACCGGTTTGTCCTTTTTTTAACGCCAGACCCATGGTTCTGGAAGAAGTCACCTTCTTAGTTCCTGTAGCGGCATATGCTGAAGTGGTTGTAGTAAATGCCATTGTCATGATTAACAAAGCGCTGAAAAGTAATTTTAAAAACTTATTTCTACTCATAAAAATACCCCCTGTTTCGGTTTTTTCAGTGACTGTCAGTAACCAGCCTGCTGCATCACATACTATATTTATCGGACTCTTTAAGGTATTTCTAATATTATTTATAATTTTCTATATTCCATTTCAGCATAATGGTCAAGAAACATCTCCTCCAGCACTCTGCCGTCACAAGGTCCAAACTCAACGCCAAGGATGGCTGCAATTGTCGGAGCAATATCAACCATATGGACTTCTCCCAGCTGGTATCCTTTTTTTATCCCTTTTCCTGACACAACAAAGCAACAGCCATATTCTGGCTTATCCGGAGAATATCCATGAGTCGCATATGTTTTATTCTCTTCCTTTAAATCCGACACCAGGGGGCCCGCAATACTGTCATCAAAGCTATAACCTAATTTTGCTTCCAGCATGCAGCCAGAAACCGGGAAGGCATGGAACTGTTTAAGTTCTTCACCAGTATAGATTTTCTCTATACCTAAGTTTTCCTCTTCTGCCGCTTTTTGAAGAATAACCAGCGCGTGTTTCTTCGCCTCCTCATCATTATCCTTTACGTGCAAATAGGCAGATCCGCCTGTGGACTGCAGATAAGCCCTCCAGTGCATGCTGCCCTTTTCTTCATAAATAAGGCCGTTTTCTTTGAGTAATTGATTCAGCCTTACTTTATATCTGACATTTTTCTGACCATGGTCACCTAACACCATGAAAACCGTTTCCT
Organism: Lacrimispora amygdalina; assembly: GCF_900205965.1. Taxonomy (GTDB): domain Bacteria; phylum Bacillota; class Clostridia; order Lachnospirales; family Lachnospiraceae; genus Lacrimispora; species Lacrimispora amygdalina_A. Next base: position 123,994 of record NZ_OAOF01000007.1, on the reverse strand, counting down.
CTGAAATACCTGCCTCAGTAACTGCATCCACCATCTTTCCGATTCTTTCATCCATTCGGATCAACACCTTGTCAATCTCAGGACCGTCTGTCCCATGGTGATGCTTTGCATCATCCAGATCAATAAAATGAATCATCAAAAGCTCTGGTTTTTTTCTTAAAATGGTATCTCTTCCACACATGACCGTAAAATCATCCAGATACGGCTGTTCAATCCCTTTTCTTATTTTTCCATATTTAAGCTCAAGCCCTGCACAATAAAAAGGATTTCCGTTTTTTAATATCTTCAGAGCCTGATTCTCATTTCCAATTGCCTTTATCTCCGGCATGTTATAGCGAATGGCTGCCTTTCCGGTTACAGGCCACAGAATACCAGCTGATTTCATCTTGTGCTTCTTCAATGCATCATACACAGCAGGCACCCTGATATCTTTTCTAAACCAGAACCACGCCTGATCTTCTTCGCTGATAAATGGCTGAAATGGGTTATTATGATAGATACCGTGTTTATCAGGATAAACTCCGGTCACCATAGTGGTATGGACAACGTAGGTAAGAGTCGGATACACACTTTTTAACTTGTTGCTGAAAGCTCCGTTTTCTATTAATCGGGAAAGATTGGGAAGACGGCTTGCTTTTTCCCAGTTATCTTCAGAAAATGCATCATAAGAAATCACAATCAAATGCTTTGCTTTTCCCTTGCTCATTTTAATTCACCACTTTCATTTAATTTTTTCCACAGGAAGTCTTATAAAAATCAGGAATCCCACTAAAAAGAGGGGAATTATTCCAAGAATACTCCACCTTGCATTACCGGTAACAGCTGTCGTTAAGGACATCAGTGTTGGTCCCATAATAGCTGAGAATTTACCAAATATATTATAAAATCCAAAAAATTCATTGGATTTATCCTTTGGAATAATTTTCGCAAAATAAGACCGGCTGAGTGCCTGAATCCCGCCCTGTGCAGAACCGATCATAGCTCCAAGTATGAAAATATGCCATACGGTAGTCACAAAAAATGCCGCAATGCAGGAAATAATATAAGTAAAAATCCCTATGATGATCATGGTTCTCGCAGAAAAACGTTTTGCCATATTACCATACATAATAGCACAGGGAAAGGCGATGATCTGTATAATCAGTAAAATTGCCAGCAATGAAAACGTATCCAGTGCTCCATTTCCCATAACAGCAGTAGCATAGGGAATCACCATCTTAATGATAGTATCCACACCATCTATGTAAAAAAAATATGCGCCAAGGAAGCTGAAAACTATTTTATACTGTTTTATCTGCTTAAATGTATCTGCCAGTCTAATAAAACTGTTTTTCACCATATTCTGCCTGGGTTCCACATAATGAATCTGCTTCACATCTCTGATCATGGGTATGGTAAAGAGCCCCCACCATAAAGCAGTGATGATGAAACCAATCTGATAACCGGTTGATTTTTCCATTCCCAGAAGAAATATAAGCACCAGACTGATGCCAAAGGGGATTACGCTGGAGATATAGCCAAATGCAAAGCCAAGTGAAGATATCTTATCCATTCTTTCATCATTGGTGACATCGACGATAAAAGCATCATAAAAAATATTGGATCCTGCAAAACCAATTGCGGATAAGATAAAAAATAGAATTAAAAGCTGCCATTGTCCACTGGACGGTGGTATAAACGCCAGCGACGCAGTTGAAAGGACACCCAGACAGGTAAAGAATACAAAAAAACGTTTCTTTTTGTCTTTATAATCCGCAGCAGCACCTAAAACAGGGCTTAAAGCGGCCACCAGAATACTGGCAATGGAGTTGAAATATCCCAGGTCCATACTGCGTTTCACATTGTCAAACATTCCGAACATGATCGGCAGTAATGCGGTGGTGACTGCCATGGAATAAGCTGAATTACCGCAGTCAACCAGTATCCATGATTTCTCTTGCCTGCTTAACTTTATCATTGAACCCTCCTATTTCTGGTCCATACCGCCCTGCACTCTCCCTACAATGCCTCCTTCTAACATCACTTTAATGCCTCGCGGATGAGTGGGAGAATTGGTTAGTATTCTCTGGACCACACCTTCTGTCAGCTTGCCCGTTCTCTGATCCTGTTTTTGTACCACCATAACCCGGTCACCGATTTTAATATCTTTTCTTACTGTTCCGTCCATCTTTGTTCCTTTCAATACTGAAGTTTGTCAGGGGGCTCCTCATACCCCCTAATTTAATAACCGTTACATAATAATATCCAAATAAATCAATAATAAGCCCAAACTCAATATTTTGGAGAGGAGATCATGTAATGGATTATAGTTTAATCTGGAAAACAATTGTTATATTCTTTGCTGGAAAACTTATACTGCGGTTGGGAGGTCGTAAATCAATTTCACAGATGACAATCACTCAGACCATTGTTATGGTTGGCATCGGTTCTCTTTTAATACAACCTATCGCCGGAGATAAAATCTGGAGCACATTAATGATTGCATTTATTTTCACTATGCTAATGGTTTTTTCAGAGTATCTGGAAATAAAATTTGACATATTCGAATCTCTATTTTCTGGCAAAGCTGTCATTGTAATTGAAAATGGATCAATCATTATAAAAAATCTAAAAAAATTACGTCTTACTGTAGACAGACTTGAAACACGCCTGCGTCAAAACGGTGTAAGTTCTATAAAAGATGTAAAAACAGCTACTATAGAGGTAAGTGGTCAAATAGGCTATGAACTAAAAGATGATAAAAAACCACTGACAAAGGAAGATTTTATTACTATAATGGCAGAATTATCACAGCAGAACCAATTAATGGCAGGTTACCATAAAACTAAAAAAAACGATTCAGACAATATTTTCCGGGAGGTTGCGACTAAAGACAGTGAAGGCAAAAATGAACCTTAATATTTTTATATTTTAACATAATTAAGAGTCATTTCCTGCTGTGAAGTCAATTGCAGAACCATCCTTTTTCTATCCTCGCTAAACGTAAACTTGAGTTTTGTATTCAGTGGTGTCTCATAATGCCAGATACAGGCTGAAAACTCCTCATGATTCCACTCTCCATAGCAGACTGCTCTGAAAAAGGATTCTTCTTCCCAGTACGGTTTTGTGTTCTCCACCCATTTTTTTTCTGTAAAACGAACCACATATATGGGCTGAGAATTTTCTTCGTTATACAGGGCAAGCAGACACTCTCCGTTTTCAAAATTAAATCCGATCTTCTTTATTTTGAAATCTTTCTCCGACCCGGTATCACTAGAAAGCTTATAGGAAGCCCGAAATACGGGATAAGATACTGCATTTTCGTTCACCTTCATATGTGTCTGACATGCCACAAACTCAGCCAGTTTATGATAATCATCACACTGAGGCAGAGCAGCTTCCCCTTTAATCGCCGGAAGAAGATCACTCCAGATCAGTTTCATGAATTTACCCATGTCGGCATTGCTTGTTACAGCAATCACACAATTATATTCAGGCATAACAATACAGTATTGTCCATACATGCCATCTCCGCGGTACACTCCTTCAGGTACACATCTCCAGAACTGGTAACCATAGCCCTGAGCCCAATCATTGTCCGCCTCGTCTCCGTTGTCAATCTGTTTGGACGTTGCTTCCTCTATCCATGCAGCAGGTAACAGCTGCCGTCCGTTGTATTCTCCTTTTTGCAGAAGCATCTGCCCAAAAACGGCGATATCCTCTGTTTTTATGTTTAACCCAAAGCCACCGTAACTGATACCTGAATTATCTTCATCCCAGACGGGGTCAATTCCCAGCGGCTCAAACAGCCTGGGCATAAGATAGTCAACAAGTTTCTGGCCGGTTAATCTTGTAATAATTGCAGAACACATATAGGTAGCCATGGTATTGTAAAAAAATGCGCTCCCCGGCTCATTCTTCACATGGGAACTTAAGAATCCCAGGATGTTATTATAATTCTCATCATCCCAGTTCCAGTTCTCATATACCATTCCGGTTCCCATTGTCAGAAGGTTTTTCACGGTCATTTTCTTAATTTTCTCGTCAACCTTCTCCCCCAGTTCTTTCATTTCAGCCGTAAAAATGTCAGCAATCCGTGTTTCTGTCGTCAGCAGTCCCTCCTCAATTGCCAGGCCAATTGCCATGGATGTGAAGCTTTTGCTTAAGGAAAACAGTTGGTGTCTGTACTGGGGACCATACGGCTTCCACCAGCAGTCTGCAATATTTTTGCCGTTCTTAAGCAGCATAAATGAATGAAGTTCTAAATCCTGTCCGTTTACCTTGTTTAAAAATTCCAGAATCGCCTGGGAATGAACTCCCTGTGATTCTGGTGTCGCTTTTTCAAGTCTCATACATTACCTCCCAGATTATAATCAGATCCTTTTGTATTACCATTGTATGATAAATTGGGAATTAATACAATTAAAGATGTTTACATTTTCATATCAGTATTAAGACTGGTTTTTCCTAATCTTGATATTAATTAAATCATTAATGGCACTATCAGGTTATGACCAGTCAAAACTCCCATCTATTCTAATGAACCATCATAGGGAATCATCACCTTTTCATATTGATACTGCCCTGCCTCCACAGTCATCCGGCTCATCGTGATCTCTAAATTAAATCGCCTCTTACCGCAGCTGCCAGGATTAAGAAACAATATTCCTTCTATGACTTCAGCAAAATATTTGTGAGAATGTCCGTAGATCACTACATCCACTTCCGGCAAAGGTTTGGGAATATCTTTCCTGTTGTGAACAATAAAAAATCTTACCCCTTCAATGGTGACAGTAATACTGGCGGGCAGATCTTTGGCCCAGTCCATGTCATTATTGCCGCGCACCATATAGGTCTCCCCCAACCGCCGGACACAGTCAGCAATATAAGGGGTATTAATATCTCCAGCGTGTATGATACAATCTGCTGCATCCAGTTCAGCCATGGCCTGTTCTCTCAGGATGCCATGAGTATCCGATATGATCGCAATGCGTTTCATTGGCTTAACTCACCTCATCAGATCAGCAAATTGCATTATGCTATCTTCAGCAACCCGTGACTGGCTCTGTTCAGATCCTGTAATCTTTTTCATGATAAACTTCTCCAGAAAATTCATTTTGTCATAATTGCATTCCCCTCCAAAGAAACCTTTCGCAGCACATACTGCCAACAATTCTTTGGGGAAAGAGGAGCCAAGCTGCTTTTGTGCATCATCTTCCTTTGCCATTCCACATATAAAAAGCCCCAGTTTTTTCCCTTTAAGAGTACTAAGATTTTCTGAGCAAAAACGCATTACTGGTTTTCTTATCTTCCCTGCATAGACCGAGCCACCTATTATGACTTTATCATATTTTTTCAAATCAGGTATAGTTCTGTTTAAATCACAGATATCAATATTTTCCCCCAGCTTTTTTGCAAGTATCTCAGCGCACGTTTTTGTAAATCCATATTTCGTTGCATATGCTATTAATGTACTCATTTTAATACCTCCCATATAATCATATTGTCTCATTTCTCTATTTCATTCAATGCTTTATGACTCGCCGGCTGGCTGTTTCTTCAGGAAGCATCTTATCAATTTTCATTCATTTTTCCTTTTTAGTTATTCAAACAGATAGCTTGTCATGGATAAAGAACCAAGCATGCAACTATTGTTAAATACGGTTATCTTATCCTCTTCATCAGCTGCTCCAAGCAAATATAAGATGGGATTAAAATGGTCCGGCGCAGGTACAGCTGATTTTGCCGCCTCTCCCTGGCTCATATAGTGAATGACATTTTCATAATTTTTCTTTTTAATATTTTCTTTAACAAAATCATCAAACTGATATGCCCAGTCATACCCCTGGTCTTCCATCCCCCAGTCAATCATTCTTAAGTTGTGTACCTGCAAATATCATGGGCATTTTTGACATACCGTTAACTCCTTTCTCTTCTATATGTATCAATTTATATCCAATAATTTCTGAATATTCTTGCTGCATACGCATTCAATTTCATCTTTATTCATTCCGGCTTCACGCATTTGACTGATTGCAAGATTTATATTATCTATCCCATAAGGAGCATCGCTGCCAAGCAATATTCGTTCGGCGCCAAAGTTTTTCCATGCCCTTACCAACATTTTAGTCGAATGAAGTAATGGACACGAAATATCGAAATATACATTTTTTCCTATTGAGTCATCAAATTCTTCTATTCCGATTAAATGAGCCAGTATAAACGTCACTCCAGAAAACTTTTTTGTTAAAGATATAAACTTTTTCACCTGACTTTTTGATTTTAAATGAATGAATATAGGTTTCTGATTAGATTCCGCCCATTCACAAACCTTAAAAATCCGCTCATCTCCTATATCAAACTTAGTCCAGCACTGATGCATCTTTAACATGCAGATTGAGTATTTTTTTATAAATTTTTCTATTTTTTCTATACAGTCAACTTCAACAGGATTTATCCAATAAGTATTTAATATATAATCAGGAAATTTCTGCGCCATCAATGCAACTGTTTCATTTCCCTGATTTATATACCTGTTCATTTTACTGATTCCTATAATCTTAGCGGTCAAAGCATTATTCATATAAATCAGCCCGGATCCAGAAAAAATCCTCGCTAAATATGGTAGCTTATAAACCTTACTGCTATCAGGTTCACCTGCTGTAAGTACCATTTTATAAACATTATTTAATTTCATATAGCGCACAGTATCATCTGCATTTAAAAACATCCCGCATGCATGGGCATGTCCATCTATTATTTTCATACTCGTTCCTGTTCTCTAAACTAAAATATAGAAATTTACCATATGAAACCCCTATCATAATTTAGAATAAATTAATTCTGCAAATTGCCCATATTGTTTCACTTCTTGCAAGTCAAACCGCTTTAATGCTTCCTTTTGAGTAAACAAGGGAATCCCAGCGCCCAATATTACAGGTGCAATCTGTATTATCATATTGTCTATCATGTTATGATCTAACAATGGAGCTACAATTGTGCCGCCCCCAACAATCCAGATATTTTTATCCTTTTCTATCTGTTTAACAAATTCAACAACATCACTATCGACAGGAATAAAACCACGGATTGATAAATTCTTTGCGTGTGTAAATACATAGTTTTTAGTAGTTGGATAAAAAGTATCTATATTATCCATCTTTTCAATTTCATTAAATGTCCTTTTCCCCATAATAGTAATATCCATGCTGTTGTAAAAACTGTCATAATCTGTTTCTTCTGTATCTCCAGTCTGATAAAGCCATTCCAGGTTATGGTTTCTATCAGCCAGATATCCATCCAAAGTTATACAGCCATAAAAAAACACACTCATTTCACTACTCCTTTCAAGAACTATATTTTAACTCACGACAGATCAAAATATATATTATGATTCTACTACGAAAGCATTTTCTATTCAATTATTTAATTCAATTATCTGTGATGCACTAATAAATTAATATAAAATCACCCTATGCTTTGTCTTCTTTCATAGCATAGGGTGATCATTACAACAAAACTATAGTTATTTACTTTTTAAACTGACTGAGCAATTTCATATGCATCCCAAACAGCTCCCATTAAATTCGATACTTTTGATGAATCTCCAATTAAATGCACATCTGCACCACAATCTTTTATTGCTTCGTATAAAGATTGATCACTGACGTATCCAATACTTGTGATAATTGTGTCGGCTTCTAATTCAACAACACTGCCATTTTCTTCAAACTTAACGCCTCTCGATGTAACAGCAGTAACCTTTGCATTAGTATGAATACCAATTTTGTAAGATGATACAAGATTTTGGAGCATCGTTTTATTTGCAGCATTTAAACCCTGTACCTTTAAAATTTCAGGAAGCATCTCCAGTATTTCAACATGTTTTCCTTTATCTTTTGTCAGACTATAGCCAAGCTCAACGCCAGTAAGCCCTCCGCCTATAATAACCACTTTATCTCCAACAGGTTTTGTCTCCAATAATGCTTCCACGGCGGTAATAACTTTTTCTGAATCTGCTCCTTCTACATTTAGATTTCTTGCAGTAGAACCAGTTGCTACAAAAATAGAATCCGGCTTAGAAGCTTTAATCGTGTTTTCATCTACTTCTGTGTTCATATGAACAGTTACTCCAGTATCTTTCAGTTGTTTCACATACCATTGTATTAATTGCACATGAAGTATCTTTACCAGAGAAAAATCTCTCCAGACAGCCCGCATGACAGCCTATGCAGGGTCTTATATCATCATAATGCCGGGTTTGTACTTTATTTGCCCATTCCGGGTCAGCAAGAAGTGCACGCCCAACTGAAATGGCATCAATACTACCACTGGCTACCGCTTCCGCTGATATTTCAGGATCATCCATTTTACCTGCACAGATCACAGGAATATCAACAAATTTCTTTATATACTGAGCATCAGCCAGATTACAAGCTTTTGGCATATAGACTGGTGGATGTGCAAAATACCAGGATTCATATGTTCCATTGTCTGAATCTAAAGCATCATAACCAGCATCCTGAAGCATCTTTGCAATCTTAGCACTCTCTTCTAAATCGCGGCCAAATTCTTCAAAGTTCTCCCCGGGAAGTGCCCCGTTATCTATGCCAAATCCTTTCATATAGCTTTTAACACTGAATCTGATTAAAACCGGAAAATCTTTTCCGCATTTTTTCTTTATTGCCTGTACTGTTTCTGTAGCAAAACGAAGTCTGTTCTCTAAGCTTCCCCCATACTGATCTGTACGCCGGTTGGTACATTACATAGAAAACTGATCCATTAAGTATCCTTCATGAAGAGCATGAACTTCCACCCCATCAAAGCCTGCCTGTTTTGCAACAAAAGCACCATCGGCATAGGATTGTATAAGAAATTGAACCTCCTCTGTTGTTAAAGCACGATGCATAACCTCTGGGTGCCATACATTGGGATTTTCCGACGAGGAAATTGGATCATTGTCCAAAAAGAAACCGTCTTTACGATTTCTGCCGGCACCGTTTGCTATCTGAAGTACAATTTTGGCTCCATTCTTATGTACTTCGTCGGTAAGCTTTTTGTTGGACTCTATATAAGAATCACCAGCTGTCGCCAATGTAGCACGCATAGAATCCAACTTGTTCTGACATGCGATGCCCGTTGTTACAATAAGTCCTACTCCTCCTTTTGCACGTGCAACGTATAAATCTATGGCATCCTGATTAAAACTTCCGTCAGGATTCTTTGAATGTAACCCCATGGGAGCCATTGCTATTCTGTTTTTCACTTCCATTGTACCTATTTTCATTGGCTGGAATAATGCATTAATGTCACCTTTCATAAAAAACACCTCTCTCTAATAAGTAATATTTATTTTTGTTACCGTGGTATACCTCAATTGTATACCGCAGTATACCATTTGTCAATATTTTGACAAAGATTATTTTATTATTTTAAAAAGTATGATATAATTCTTCATTGACAACATAAATCAAAAACTGCCACAATGGCTTATTTAAACCGGAGGGATAAATTTGATAGAAAATATAAAACATACAATATTAGTGAATGCTATTGAACTTTTTAAGAAAAATGGGTTTGATAATGTAACTATTAATGAAATTTGTGAATCCTGTAATATTACAAAAAGAACATTCTATTATCATTATCATTCAAAGAATACTCTGCTTTTAGATTACTTTTCTTTAGTTGATGAGAATATAGAATCTGCACTGAAGGAGATCGATAAAGAAACAACTTGGCTTGATAAATGCTGGAAAGTGAAGGAAATTTTTTTAAGAGGTATTGCAAATCTGAATACTGATATATTAAAGAATTTGATTAAAATTGATATGGAACAGCAAAATGATATGTTCAGCTTCAAATTAAATAACTTTGACCCAAATCTCACAAGATTGCGGCAAATAGTTATTGAATATACACTTAAAGCACAAGAAGCAGGGGAAATTGACTCTCACTCCTCGGCTGAAGAATTATCCTATTGTTTTGCATCTGCATTTTTGGGTCTTGCTGTAAACTGGAGTTCAACAGGAGGACAATATGATCTGGTGGAAGCATCAAAAAAATACTTCTATCTAATATATAAATAAACTTCGGCTACTAAATCAGTTTTTAACGATACAAAAAGGGCTTCCATTGACTGGCAATTTAATTTAGAAAGGTCTATATTTAAACTTCAATTTCAGTTAAAACCATATTCTTTGCATTCCCTCCAACCCTGACTTCCTGGATTTCGTTTTCATTTACTGATAAGGAAACCAGAATTTCAGATGGCTTTTTCATGGAATATCCCTGTTCAAATACAATGTTGGATTCCTGCCCGCTGTTAATTTTGCCATAGTGGTAAAGATAGCACCCCAGTGCTCCGTTTGAGGTTCCTGTTGCCGATTCTTCCGGGATTTCATATAATGGAGCAAAATTTCTGCAACTGGCATTGGCTCCGTACAGGGATTGGAGGGTAAAAACATGGTAACCAACTGCATTATATTTTTGGCTGATCATTTTTATCTTTTCCATATCCGGTTTCATTGCATTTAAAATCTCAATACTTTTTACAGGTATCATAATATCCCGAAGTCCTGTAGATACGATCTGGGCCGGTAAATCTTCCAGCATTTGCGAGGAATCGATATTTAATGAATCCGCAAGTTCCTCTTTCTCTATTATTACTGAATATACGGGAACCGTTTGGTTCATCATAACGGAATGATCTTCTTTTATTTCAATGCCCAGAATTCCGGCTTTTGTCTCCTGCTTATACTTACCTGGCTTTAATAATCCCAGATGTGCCATTGTATGAAATACAGCAATTGTTGCATGACCACATAAATCAACCTCTTCCTTTGGTGTAAAGAATCTCACTCTAAAATCCGCCGCTTCTGATGGCAATATAAAAGCAGTTTCACTAAATCCCAGAATTGCAGCAATTTTTATCATATCCTTTTCCGATAATGAATCTGCATTTATCACAACCCCTGCAGCATTGCCGCCTTCTTTCGTTTTAGCAAATGAATTTAATTTATATACTTTAACATGCATGGTCATTTCTCCTTATATACTCTGCTATCCAATATGCTATTCACACCCATTTCCTAAAAGGGAAACATATTCTATTGTTTCCGGTTCTATTGTCAGCTTACTATAATAATGAATCAGGGATATCATTAATTTTTTGTTCAGGGGTGCTTATGGGTGAAGTGGTTCATGGAGATACGAAAAAAGATTCCTGCTTTAAAGTCAGGAACCTATAAACAAATATCCATCGAATATCAAAAGCCATTCATTTTCCAACGTGACCTGGGTGAAGAACATGTGATCGTTATGATTAACGTAACTCCCAATGATCACATCGTAGATCTGGAGCAATAATCGTTATATTTCCCTTTTAAAAAATCCGGTGGCATTATAAGCCCAGGTACCTTCTGATAATTCAATTGTTTTTGTTATATCAGAATTGCCAAAGGTTAGTTTCTGACCGTCTTCTGCCTGAAAGCTCCCGGACTGAACAACCACCCCGCTGCCATTGTTGCTGATTATAAAAGCCGGAGTCCCTGTCTGAGGGCATATTAAATCTGCCTCTGATTCTGACAAAGGCTTCTGTGATACACCGGGACCAGCATCAGCAAAGGATACCATATTTGTACGAATTAAGGTGCCTATCACAATCAGGCAAAGTGCGATTATTCACAGAAATTTTTTCCTTCTTCCAAGTTGTAATGTAATCATAAAATCCCCCTTTTTATCTGCAAATGCAGTATATTTATATCCTACACCTGCAGTTAACCTTCGTCAAGTTCATATCTTATCTTACAAGCCTTTCTTCTTGCCTTTCGTACCACTGAGCCTGTGCTGCCCACATATCAGCGTATTTGCCCGAACGGGAAAGCAGCTCTGCATGTGTCCCCATGTCAACGATTTTTCCATGATCCAGCACTACAATTCGGTCTGCAAGCTTTGCAGAGCCGAGACGGTGGGTCACCACAACTGCGCATTTCCCTTCTGCCAGCCGTTGAAATTGTTTATAAATCCTGGTCTCCTCAATCGGATCAATGGCAGATGTGGGTTCATCCAGAACAATAAAACCATTCACACGGTATAACCCTCTGGCAATGGCAATCCGCTGCCATTGTCCTCCGGATAAATCAATTCCGCCAAATTCAGGTGAAAGCATATCATCCATCCGGATACTGCCCTTTTCAAAACCGGCCTCACGAAGGGCATCTTCCGCCTGACCGGAACCGGCTCTTGCCAGGCTGTCACTGATAGCCACATTCTCTTCAAGCGTCATTTTGTACCGCTGATATTTCTGGAATACGCCAGATATGCCCTTAAATAAAGAAACAGGAGCAATCTTTGAGGTGTCAAGGCCACCGATTGTTACCCTGCCTTCCGTAGGGCGGTATATCCCAGTCAGCAAACGCACAAGTGTACTCTTCCCCGCTCCATTTTCTCCTACTATGGCGATGGTCTCCCCCTCTGCCATATTCAGTGACAAGTTCTTAACCGCCGGTTTCTCTCTGCCCGGATAGGTATAACTGACTGCATAAGCAACAACACCTTTCGTGAAATCCGGCACCCCGCCAGAACCTGTGCGTTCCTCCATGTCAAGCAGATGAAGAAAGTTGTTAACCTTTCCGATATCCCGATTCATACTGCTGATGTGCTTTCCCACGATTTCATCCATAATAGCGAAAATCTGTCCCAGCGCCGCAAACACAGCCGCAAACATCCCGATGGTAATTTCCCCGTCCATGGTTGCAGTAAAGAGCAGATAGGCCGACGTGCCCATACCTGTAAATGTTGTAATGTTCAGCATCAGCTTTAGCAATGCAGTTTTCCTTTCTGCCTGCCATATCTTACAGGTAAGTAATTCCATTGTGTCTGTAAACAGCTGATTAAAAAATGAAAACGCTCCTAATATACGGGTTTCTTTAAAATACTCTCTGTCACAGATTGCCTTCTGGTAATATTCATTCTCCCTGCGCAATGGCGCACTCTGTTCTTCCAGTCTTGTGAACACTCTGACATGAATGGTCTGCGCCAGTATGGCAGGGATAAAAGCCAATAATAAAGTAATTAACAGCAGTGGCTTTAACGTAAACAGATAGGCCCCGATCGACAGGAAATATACTCCATAAAAAGAGATACAAAGAAATAAAATCATACAGAATAAAGGGATTGCCAGGATTCCCTCCCTGGCCTTGTTTAAATCATCCAGAAAATCTGTGTTCTCAAATTGGGCGGGATCGATATTCTTAAGCTTCCGGTGAAGCAAAACAGTCAGTTTTCCGGTTGATTTCGGAAAAAGAATACCAGTTCCATGAAAGTTATGAACACCATTTAAAATCTGCTGTCCAAATGTTACACCAGACAATAGTAACAGAGAAACCAGACATTCCGGGAATCCCGCTTCATTAGCAGCTGCTTTGGAAATCGTATCAAAAAGATGCTGCGTTGCTATAACTGTCAGCGAAAATGACAGCCCATGCATAACAGCCAGCAGGTTTTCAAGGATGCAATTGAACGGTGCTGTCTGAAACTCTAATGGTATAATCCGGCCAATAACTTTAAAGAACGTGTAATTCTTCTTTTCTTCATTCACAGATACCACCCCCTCTGAGCCTCAAACATCCCGGCATACGCTCCGTTTGCTGCCATCAGCACTTCATGAGTTCCTCGTTCTATAATCCTCCCGCTGTCAATAACCAGTATCTCGTCAGCCAGCTTGGTCGATCCAAGACGGTGACTGACAAAAACTGTAGTCTTACCTAGCATCAGCTTCTCAAAATCTCTGTAAAGCAGGCTCTCACTGATGGGGTCCAGAGCAGAAGTGGGTTCATCCAGCATTTTAACAGGAGCTCTGCTGTTCAATGACCGTGCGATGGCCACACGCTGCCACTGACCACCGGAAAGATCCTGTCCGCCAGCCATTATCTTACCTAACGGAGTATCCAGCCCATGATTCAGCGAGCTAACCGTCTCATCTAAACCGGCCAGATGTGCCGCCTGCTGCTCATTTCCTTTTCTATGTACATCGCCAAGAGTTATATTATCTTTCAACCGTATATAGTATCTGGCAAAATCCTGATATACCACAGAGAACAGGGCCTTGACCGTGCTGGCCGGATATTCCCGAAGTTCCTTCCCATTTATCAGAATCTCACCCTCATATTGTGTAAACAATCCTGTTAACAGCTTGGTAATGGTGGTTTTGCCTGCACCATTTTTACCAACAAAGGCATAATGACGCCCTGCCTCCAGTTTAAAAGAAAGTCCGTCCAATACCAGCCGTTCACTGCCCGGGTATCGAAAGCTGACATTGCGAAATTCCAGTGAATCAAATGCCAGAGGATTGGCATCCGGTTCAGTCAATGCATCTTTTGTCTGACTCATTGCAGCAAATTCAGTTAAATCCTTCATATATTCTCCCACACGGGATATGTTTTCAAGGGCTTGTGTCATCTGATAACCCAGTTTCTGAATCATGCCAAATACTGCACTTACGATACCCATAAACCACCCCGCTGTCATATGACCGGACACCACCGGTCCGATCAGTGTCAATGCCACCAGCAGGGAAATCAGAACCATAAGCAGACTGGAGCACTTAATAGTCAGGAACATTCTGGCCGTCACTTTCAGCTGTAATTTCCGTCCTGCTTCATACTGGCTGCACCACTTATCATTGATCGCATCGCTATAGCCGAACAGGGTACGCTCGTCCACATTATCTCGCCCGGTCAGCACTTCTCCCAGATAATCTGTGCGCCGGTTGAATTTCTCAGCCTCGCGCCCTGCCTGATAGGTCTTTTTTCCGGCACGCACCGACAACCAGAACATGGGTGCTGAGAAGATTAAGATGATAAATGCCGCCCACCAGACCTGCGTTATTATTAAAATCAGAACAGAAGACAGGGAGATAATAATCTGCGTAAACTGTACATACGCATCCACACCTGCCATAACGGAATTAACCGGATCCCGGGATACACGTGAAATCAATTCCCAGCTGGTGTTATTCTCAATATGTCTGTAATCCAATGCAGCATAAATTCTCACCACAGACGGCATCAGTCTGCGTTTAAGGTTTAACCGGATACGGGAACCCGCCAGCTGGACCAGCGCACCAATCGTGGTGGTCACACCAAGCGTCACTAACAATAATATCAATGGCAGATAAATATCATCACGCGGGCGTGCTCCCCTTAATATATCAGACGCAGTATCCACAAAACCAGCTGTAGCCAGAGCCAGAGCCGCCGTCTGAATAATAGCTTGGATAACAGATAAGAGTATCACTGATACCATACAGACAGGGGACGCTTTAAATGCCAGCCTCACTGTGTCAAAAGAATGATAGCTTTTCTTATTTTCAATCATACCCACTCCCCTAGTTTTTTTGATTAATAACTTTATTGATATTATAAGTCATATGACACACAATGTCATTAACATATAAAAATGATTGTATCAGAAAATGCCCCCGGAGTTTATAACATCCAGGGGCCAACACACCTTTTAGAAGCTGGGAATAATTACAGCATCTTCTTAAATTTCCTGATTACCTTTTGTTCATATTCCGGATCGCTGCCACCCCTGCCAATCCGGTCACAAAGCCCAAGCAGTGCAACTTCACTGACATCGGTTTCCTGTTTCATCCTGCCGGCATCGCCAAAAGGAAGTCCTTCCGTTATATACATCACGTGCATATGATAACGGACCAGTTTTACAACTGACTGAATCCATAATGCATCACTGGAAAAACAGGACAGAAAATCTTCTGCCAGTTGTTCTCCTTCAGAATCATGATTATAAGCTGTGATTTTTTCTTTTTTTATTCTTGTCACCACTGGTTTACCAATATCATGAAGCAGCGCTGCCCACATCAGAGTTTTTTCTGACTTACTTTCCTGTTTCCG
Organism: Lacrimispora amygdalina; assembly: GCF_900205965.1. Lineage (GTDB taxonomy): Bacteria > Bacillota > Clostridia > Lachnospirales > Lachnospiraceae > Lacrimispora > Lacrimispora amygdalina_A. The sequence continues at coordinate 108,098 of NZ_OAOF01000007.1, read as the reverse complement.
TTTTGCCGCCTCATCCACCACCATCATCGTATGCTTCCATACACTTCCTTCCGGGTGGTAACGTTTTGACTGAGGTGTATCCTTCATTCTTAACAGCATGGAAAAGGGATAATCAGAAAACCATGGTTCCATGCTGATCTGTTCAAGATAATCAGATGGAGATTTATCATGAAGCAGATGATATTCTATTTGCTGAAACTGAAGTTCCATAGTATTTTTCTCTGACATAAGCTCTGCCTTTCTTTATAATTCATTTACGTTGACATTCTTTTTTTGAATTAGCTTTTTCCCACCTAAAGTAAATGCATTCCGGGGGCAGTAATTGACACACCTCATGCAGTCGATGCACTGGTTATGGTGGATTTTCATACACTGATTATCCGTAAACTCAATGGCATGAACAGGACAGTGTTTTTCGCAAACCCGGCATCTGATACATAATGTATCGTCTATCCTGATAAACTGACTGGTTTTTTCCCAAATAAAATGACCTCTGGAAATAAGTCTCATCAGATCGGACAGTACTGGTATCCGCTTCCACTTAGCACTTCCATCTATCAGTGCCTGTACATATTCTTCTGCCTGAAGTAAGGCTGTTTCATTTTTCTTCTTTCCTGTATCTGCCTTTTTTTCTGTCATCTGCATGCTTGTCGCCATTTTAAACTCACGTGCACCTATACATTGATATCCTTTCGCTGTCAGGGCCTTTTTCATAGGTCCTACAATACCACCGGAAAAGCTTTCCATGGTATCTGCCAGAAAAACGTTTCTTTTCTTCCCTTCCGGTAATCTTTTTACAAAATTCCATACAATTGGAAAGGTAGACTCCATGGCTACCGGAACCACAATACCCAGATGACAGTCATTTTCCAGCTCTACCGATTCAGACGTGGATATATTTCTCAATGTGACAGAATATTTCTGCTTCTCAAATGCTTCTTTTATCTTTTTTGCAAGAAGAAGAGTGTTTCCTGTCCCTGAAAAATAATAAATTATTATTGGTTTTTCAAGCAGCATGGTCACACCCCCACTCCAATTACAGAAACAAATATAAATAGCAGCACAGCAAACGATGTATTTACAATTTCAAGAAGCATTAATGTCTTTGACATCTTATCAGGGGATTTAGGGAAAATTCTCCTAAATCAATCATATATACAATAAAATAAAGCACAGAAATTATTTTAGCCATTGGTAACGCATAGGAATTCTCCACTAAAAGTAAATAACTTGTTATATAGGAAGTAATTCCTAATGTAATAAGAAACACGTTAAACCCCCAAAATACAACGCCCTTCAATCCCCGAAAGTTTCTGTTTTCAATTGGTCCTCCCGGAACTAATATAGTCAGTAATGTCACATTAATAAACATCAGTATGCTTGCTAATATCTTAATACTTTGCATATCAACCATCCCTTTCTGTTTTAGATAATATAATCTTACCAATCAGGCGGTCCGGTTGTATTGTAAAAAATCGGCGTTACTACTATTAACAGCAATCATTCACTCCATTACTATTTAAAATATGCTGCAATGTTAATTCACTATTTACATGTTCTAATTCATTGGCCGTTTTGCCCGAAAACTTCTTTGCATTCTTTATCAGGTGAGATTGATCATAATAATAATTCTGCATATGTTTTCTACGATCTTCGTTCTCAATATTTTTTCTGAATTTGATAATGTTACCATATGTTTTCGGTGTCAATCCCACACTCTTTTTAAAAAAACGCTCCAGTGCACTGATTGAGAGGCGGAAGAACTCAGCCATCTCGTTAATATTTAAATCCTCGTAATTGGATTCAATATAATCGGTCATTTCACTAATTCGACGGGAATTCTTATCAATAATCATTTTAGCTTTAAGATATTCGTAAATCTTATCTACTTTTTTATCAATCCCATTTAATTTTTCTATTTGATGATATACTTTATGAAGTGTCAAATCAACTTCCTTCGCATCTATTATCCTGTCCGCAATGGAAGTTCCCGGGATATGAAAGAATGATATTAATCCTGCTGGTTTTAAGGAAATACCGATTTGTTCCAGCTTACTCCCGTATCGAACATGTCTGGCACTTTTTATCTGGCCTATGATTGCAGTATCTGGAATCAATATTTCCCTTTCCCGCTCAATCAGCTTATAATCTGATCCATAATTAAATATAAGATTGATGTGCCCCAGAGGCATAATAATATCTTCCCGCTCTTCCTCCTTAAGCAACTCCGATTCTACAACCCATATATAATCCACAAAGTTCTGCAGCATACCGGAAGGACCGAATTGTTTTATCTCCATATCCAGTTCTCCTTTTCTGTCGTAATTATTTTTAGCTTATAGGAAAGTTTTATTCATGACCATACACACCACTTCCTAATCCCGGTGGACTGGTACAGCTCTCGCATATTCTAATATAGGGCAAATTCTCAAGAATTATCTCTTCACGAATGGGTTCCAGGTTCTCATGTTCAATCTCCGCTATCAGTACATCTGCTATTCTTTTAATCCAGAATTCAAATGGCTGGTATACACTTGTTAATCTGGGTTTTATCTGCTGACCCAGAGGAATTCCATCATATCCAATGATCGATATCTCGTCAGGTACGGTAATCCCTCTCTGAAATAAAGCGGATATCATTCCAATTGCCAGTTCATCCGATACACAAAACAATGCACTTGGTCTGTCATCTGTTTTACTTATTTCATTTACAATATTCCAGCCATTATGCATTCTGATATCACTTTTATAAAAATAATTTTTATTAATGTTGATATTATGGTCTTTCAAAGCCTGTTTAAAACCGTCATATCTGGCATCCAGATAACAGTTTTTACCATAATACTCAAAAAAAACGCAGCCAATTTTTTTGTGTTCCAATGAGATTAAATACTCTCCAACCTTGTAGGAAGCATCGTAATTAATCTGATTGTAACTAACCCCTTTCACCAGAGGTTCTGAATGCAAAAAGGGAACTTTTGATAGACTTTTCAGACGCTTAGCGGATAATTCATCTAAATGAAACAAAGCAATGATACCTTCAACACGGCGGGCAGTAAGCTCATGAATGGCAGTTTCTTTTTGCTTCATGCTTGTACCAACAATATTGATGAGTGCCTGATATCCTGCCTGAGCAATATGCTGAGTGATCTGGGGTAAAATTTCAGAGTGAAATTGATTAATATGGTCTTCTATCAGGATACTAATCATAAACGTACGCTTAGAAGCATTAAAACGGTCCGATGACTTTGGATAATAGTTATATTTTATAACCGTATCAAGTACTTTCTCTTCCAGTTTCTTACTTACAGGTTTGGAATGATTGAGTACTCTTGATACCGTGGCAATGGATACACCTGCTTTCTGAGCTATAAATTTAATGTCAACCATGAAACCTCCTTAGCACTTAATACTCATAATTATATCGATAAGTACTTGCAATGTAAATGTTTTCCCGTATTATATTTGTAGTGTATCTAATTTTAACAAAATACCTACATATGAGGAGGACTATTCATGTCAGATACGAAAGAAGCATTCAAAAAAAAGAAAAAACTTCAAATTCTTGTTCCAATTCTTGGTTTAATAGTTGCAATTATTTTATTTCTAATTTCCATTCGCCCGGCAGCAGTCGTGGTCATTATTGGAGTTGTGATATTTTCAAAGATTAACTGGAGATGTCCAAAATGCAATCATTATCTGGGAAAAGGATCGAATCCGAAAATCTGCAGCAATTGCGGCGAAGAATTGCAATAAAATTAGTCTGGAAAAGGGGCACACCAGGTGCCCCTTTTCCAGACAGCCATTTGCTTTATACCATAACAAAATGCTTTTCTCCATCATCTTCCAGTGAAATTCTGTTCCCCTGAACCGCCCTTCCATCCACCGTAACTGTCTCTGTTGTCAGCATGCCCTTGCTTCTGCTCTCAACCCGGATTTCATATAGGGAACTCCCATACTTATATTCGACGGAAAAATCACCGAAATCAGCAGGAGTTGCCGGATCAATCACCAGTTCATTTCCTTCTTTTCTAATACCCAGGAACCAGCTTAACAGTCCCTGATACATCCAGCCTGCCGAACCGGTATACCAGCTCCATCCGCCTCTTCCTGTATAGGGTGGGCTTAAGGATATATCAGCGGTAATAACATAAGGTTCTTTCTCGTATCGGAGAACCTCCTTCTTTTTCTGCGTAATATAGATGGGGTTCAGTATGGTAAAAAGGGTCTGTGCCATGTCATAATTGTGCTGCATGGCTGTTGCAATTGCAAGCCAGACCGCTGCATGGGTGTACTGGCCTCCGTTTTCCCGGATTCCGGGGATATAATTCTTAATATATCCCGGATTTTTACTGGTTTTATCAAAAGGCGGCGCCAATAGCAGGGAAAGAGCATCCTCTTCCCTTACCAGATAACGCCACGCTGACTTCATTGCTGTTTCTGCACGTTCCGCCTGCGCTCCTTTTGAGATCACGCTCCAGGATTGGCTGATGGAATCAATCATGCATTCATCATTTTCTTTTGAGCCAAGCTTCGATCCATCGTCATAAAATGCCCGGAGGTACCACTCGCCATCCCAGGCGTTTTCTTCAATACTCTGCAGCAGCTTTTCCCGCTTCTGTTCCAGTTCCCGGCCATAAACGTTATCGCCTTCCTGATCGCAGAGAGGAATAAAATCACTTAATACGGTATAGAAAAACCAGGCAAGCCATACACTTTCCCCCTTCCCCAGCATTCCAACTTCATTCATACCATCATTCCAGTCACCTCCCCCCATGAGAGGAAGTCCATGTTCTCCAAATGAAGTCCGTTCTATGGCTTTTTTGCAATGTTCGTAGACACTTTCAACCCTAACGGACACTTCCGGTGTGAACATGATATCATGCTGGTTTTCCTCCAGTACCGGTCCTTTGATATAAGGCACCATTTCCTTTAGAATTGACAGATCCCCTGTACTTCGGATATAAGCCGCCGTGCAATAAGGCAGCCAGAGAAGATCATCCGATATCCTGGTTCTCACACCGACTCCCATAGGCGGATGCCACCAATGCTGGACATCCCCTTCTTCAAACTGCCTGCTGCAGGCAATTAAAATCTGCCCCCGCAGAATATCCGGAGCTGTAAACAGCAGGGAAAGGGTATCCTGAAGCTGATCCCGGAATCCATAAGCTCCCCCGCATTGATAAAATCCTGCTCTCGCCTGTATACGGCAGGAAACAGACTGATATAGCAGCCAGCCGTTTAAAAGGATATCAACAGCCCGGTCCTTTGTTTTTACCTGCATCGTACCTAATAACTTATCCCAGTATGCTCTGACTCTTTCAAGCTCTTTTTCTGCCGCAGCCAATTCCCGGTACTTATTTCTGATTTTGTTTATCTCATTCAGACTGCTGCTCTGTCCCAGTCCAAAGACTACTGTCTTGCTTTCCTGGGGCTGCAGCGCAACAGAAACCTGTATTGCGCCACAGGGATCATAGCATACTCCTGTATTGCAGGTAAGCTTGACCTCCGCTCCCCGCGGTTCCCGGATACTGCCTTTGTGCCCCAGAAACTCCTTCCTGTCTCCGGTATATCCTACAATTGTCTCATTGGAGAATAAATAGGATATATTGTTTTGGAAGTTCATGGTGTAAATGTTTTTTGCATAAAGAAATTCATGTTCATTATCATAGGAAGTAAGAATATAGGGATTTGTCTGTTCACTTTGTGTACCCAGAACCCATTCCACATAGTAGGTCAGGCTTAAATATTTTACTTTATCTGATTGATTTTTAAGCTTTAAGTTCCATAACTTTAACGATTCATCCAAAGGGCAGAAAACTGTCAGTTCCTGATCAATCAGTGATTCCTCATGAAGGAATCTGCTGTATCCAAAGCCATGCCTCACCCGGTATATTCCCCTGTCCGATCTGCCTAAGGACATGGGAGTCATCACCTCTCCGGTTATTTCATCCAGAATATAGACTGCCTCGGAGGCTTTGTCACTGACCGGATCATTGGACCAGGGTGTAATCTTATTTTCCCTGCTGTTAATGTTCCAGGTAAAGCCAGCACCCGACTCTGATATCTGGAAACCGAAGTTCTTGTTTGAGATAACATTAATCCAGGGTGCCGGCGGCCTGTTATTCCCGTCAAGGAGGATTTCATACTCTCTGCCCTCACAGACAAATCCCCCGAAACCATTAAAAAATTCGTAATTTTCCATAAGAACTAATATTCCTCCAGCAGCTCCGATTTGTTTTCTTTCCTGTTAGTAAAATAAATTCCAGTCTTTTCTGTGAATACCACCCGTGCAACCGTATACAGCAGATCTATCTCAGCCGGAAGCAGCTCATACGTATGAAGTGTGAAAAAGCTTGGCTTACCGGTTCCGGAATCATAGATACGAAGTGAACTTGTCAGATCATTAATTAACTGATCCACCTCCTGAAGATACCCATATTTGGAATCGATGAGAATGATTAGATCCACCATAACCAGATTGACTCTCAGATATTCGTATGCCTTTAATACATCCTTTAAAATTCGTTCCTCATCCATAGACCTGACCATGAAAAGCAGAATCGGGTTATCTCCGGATATACCAAATTTCCATAAAAAACTCTGATTCTTAAAATTGCGTCTGATATTTTCATGAGGCCCCCGGTAAATACCTGCAGGATAAAAGATGGGACTGATCATATTCTGAAACGAATTCAGCTGTGTTCTGGTAACTTCCAGATACTTTAATTCCAGGTTGCTCTGAAGCCGGAATTTCTCCAGAATATCATCAATCCGGTAGCTTACATTCAGCTCCTCCGCAATTTTTACAGCCTCTTTTTTACTGCTGCATACACCCGTAATAAAAGATATGCATGCAGATTCTCCTGCTCCAATACTCAGTTGTCCCCGCAGACTCATAATCGGATCGTTGCAAAAACCAGAATCATTAAAAAAGGCAATGCTGTTAACCACGGAATCAGGATTTTCCAGCGTATTATTTCTGCCTATAAACCGTTTTCTGTCATTTTCAAATTCGATTTTCTTACATAACCTGGCATCAGTTCTTGCCATATGCATTACATACGGATTGTTTTGCTCTTTCCTCTGCCGCCTTTTCGCCAGAATGATATCCTGATCCTTTAAATACTCCGTTTCAAGAAAAAGCTTATTAAACGCCGGATGGCTGATTTCAGCCATATGGGTGTCGTTTACCACTTCCATATAACTGGTCACTTCCAGTTGTCTTTCCTCATTTCCATGATTAGTTAAAGTGATTTTGCGAACTTCAAAATTGTGATCTGCATCCAGACTCACAATCATATGCGTTGTGATATCCCCATCCTTTCGTTTAAATTCCGCCTGGTGAGGACTGAATACCACCTGGTAATCCTCCGGCTCCGTACTGGTGGGATGATAGGCAGCGCTCCAGTATTTCCCCTGTTTCATATCCTTAATATAGATATAATGGCCTGTATTTGCATAAATATCTGATCTCCAGCGGTAAAGCATACGGTCCTCATATTTGCTGAAACCATCTCCATCTGAAGTAATCATCAGGGAATACTTCCCGTTTGAAAGATAATTTACAACTGGTGGGTTTACACCTGTATGACTGATATACCGGTTGCTGTAACGGTCTTCTGTAAAAAGAGTCTTCCCAATTTTAATCGTATATCCCTGTTTTGCAATGGAGATCAAATAAGACTGGCGTTTTTCTTCCAGTAAAACTTCAGCAGCCTTTATCATCATCTCCGCATGAAACCGTTCCCTGAGAATTCCTTCATTCAGGTAATTGTTAATGGCAGCCAGATTCATCCCCTGATGATGCGCCATATAAGATTTTACAATACAATAAGGTGTCAGTTCAACAGAATTCGGCACATTGAAATCAACCGACTCATAGAAACCGTAATCGCCAAAGGCTCCTAATTCTTTCAGCCTCCTTAAATTGCTCATACATTCCTTTTCTGCCGTATCCAGTGCCAGTATGGCTGCATAAGGAGCAACCACCAGGTAATTTTTGCGGACCGGCTGAAGTCTTATCTTTGGTACACCAAATGCTTTATACTGGTAATTCGCATTTAAATCAAAGCGGTAATATTGGGATTCTGATATCCCCCAGGGAATTCCTGCCTCTTTTGCATACTTCATCTGCTGTAGTACCGCTGCCCGAAAGGTCTCCTGATAGACAGAACCTTCATATTCTTTCAGTACAAGACATGGCATCAGATATTCAAACATTGTACCGCTCCAGGATACAAAGCAGGGAATTCCTTTCACGATAGTCAGCGGTCTTCCCAGTTTATACCAGTGCTTTAACGGCACCTCTCCCATGGCTATCGCAAGAAGGCTTGTAAGGGAAGACTCCGATGCCATCAGGTCATAGCAGCCGTCATCCAGTTTATGGGAGGATACGTGATATCCAATATGAAACAGCATTCTCTTTTCATTGAATAAGAACTTAAAATCAACATTGGCTAACATGCTGTCTATTTTACTGGATAATGTTTCAATCCGGTCAATCATACTGTTTGCATATTTATTATCTTCTGACGCTATGCGGCGTAATGTTGGATAAGAAGAAAAACTTTCATCTTTCAGCCTGAGAGCCGCAGTCTCATTTACAATACTGTCGATCAGGTTTATCAAATGTCTGGTCAGGCGGTAATGAGACGGGGGTTTGAGTTCTTTCTCGTTTAGATCTTCCCAGATATCTGCCAGATCTTCTGTCAGTTCTCCTATCTTCTGGTATCCGGTCCGAAGCCCATGCCCGCTTAAACTGCCTGTTTCACGCTTTATCTCCTCACTGCTGTTTACAATTGCTGCCCTGAGTTCCGACAAGAGGCAATCGGGATAGACCGGCTTTTCAATCTGTTCCAGAAGACCGTTTTTAAGGGCAATCATATGTCCCCAGAAATTACCGCTGTCCACCGTTGATATATAAGCGGGATTTAGCACCTCCAACGTCTGGATATGATACCAGTTATAGAGGTGTCCCTTCCATTTTTCCATTTTCTGAACTGTCTCCATCAGGTTTTCGGCTGACTCCACTGTAGAGCTTAAGGTTTCAAACCCAAGATCCCTGGCCGAAAGAATTGACAGAAACTGAAGCCCGATATTGGTGGGTGATGTTTTATCACTGACTTTTTCAGCCTTTGATACCTTATAATTATCCGGACAGAGCCAGTTGTTTTCCTTTGTGGAAAGTTCTTTAAAAAACTGCCAGGTTTTGCGTGCAGTATTTAAGAGCAGCTCTTTATCCTCTGCCTTATCTCTCTGATATAGTCTCTTTTCCGGCTGACTGATCTGATAAGCAATTTCAAAAGAGAAAAACCAGTCCGCCATGAGGAGTACTGTTAAAATCATTCCAGCCAGAGGCAGATTCCCCAATAATAAAGGAAATAAAAGGCAAAGCGCAGGGAGCAGAGAACTCCACATAGTAATAAAATAACCTTTCCGGGTATTAATGACAGAAGCATCCACTGCTTCTGCCGTATTCCATCGGAGCAGATTTTTTTTGCTGATCAAAATCCGGTACAGTGTTCTGATCATTGCATCAAGCGCAACATAAGCACGGTATGGGGTGATTGAAAACTCCAGAAAAGCTCTTGTAACCATCACAGCCAGTTCTTTTAAAAATCCTTTATACACAAATGCAAGCTTTGGGCGAATGAGCTTGCGGGTAATTACAGCACACAGCAGAATAACCAGGTGAAACAGATCATGAAAGAATACCAGAGGGAGCCAGAGATAAAACGCTTCTGGCATCCATATCAGATTCAGCAATACAAACAACGTCTTGCTGAATGGAACCAGGCTTCTTCTCAGATTATCAAAGATCTTCCATCTCGATAACGGACTTAAGCTTCTTCCATCTGATGTCTTTTTCATAAAAAGCCATGGCAGTAACTGCCAGTCTCCCCGCAGCCAGCGGTGCTCCCTTTTTGTAAAGGATAAAACACTGTTGGGGAAATTATCCATAATTTTGGCAGTACTGGAAAAAGCCGTCCGTGCATAGCAGCTCTCAAACAGATCATGGCTGAGTATCCGGTTTTCCGGCACCTTATTATGAAGCACTGTACTAAATGCCTTCCTATCGTAGATCCCCTTCCCTATATAGATTCCTTCATTAAAAATATCCTGGTAAATATCTGATATTACGGTACCGTAATGGGCAAGTCCCGATTCTCCCCCAAAGATTTTCGTAAATCTGCTGCTATTCCTGTCAGGGATATGATTTCGAACCGAAGGCTGAATAATGACATATCCCTCTTCCACTCTTTGACCGGTGGAATTAAGAACCGGTCTGTTAAGGGGATGATCTATTAACCCTACCAGTTTGGAGGCATTGTCACGAATCAGATTCGTATCTGCATCCAGTGTTATTACATAACGAAACGTAGTAAGAAACGCTTCGTCACAATAAATGGCGGAAAAGGTGGTATTTACTTTTCCAGTCCCGTCTAAGAGATTGTTAAACTCTTCCAGTTTTCCTCTCTTTCGCTCCCAGCCCATATAACAGTTCTCTGCCTTATTCCATTTACGGCAGCGAAAGAACAGGGAAAAGCGCTGGTGCTCTGACGGATAGAGTTCATTTAGTTCTTTCATGCGTATAGTAAGTGCATTTAAGATTGCTTCATCCTTTGGCATGAACTGTTCCTTTGAGTCTTCATAATCAAGAAGCAGTGCAAAGAAAAGGTTAGGCTGACGGTTAGCAAGATAATGCTTTTGCAGACGCTCCATGTATTCCAGTCCCTGTTCTTTTGAAGAAACGATAACCGGCATGACCACAAAGGTTCTGGCATCATCTGGTATTTCTGACAGATAGTCAAGTGCAGGAATTTTCCTGACTGTTATTCTTCTGGTAAATATAAAATTAATTATTTCCATTGCGATGCCGGTTAACAGCGGTAAGGCTGCAAGGAGGATAATAGCAGACCGTCCGTTTGACTGTATACCACCAAGCGTGCGAAACGCATAAAACAGGCAGGCCCCCAGTCCTATAAGCATAAGAAACAGGGACAGGAAGTAAACAAACCCTTTGACATTCCATTTTTTCTTAATCCTGCCTGGAATGGGTCTTCCCAATGCCTTTGCTTTCAGAAGAGGATAACCCTTTCCTAACAAATAGGCACCAACATGATGAGAACAATACAGATCGTCCCTCCCCTGAATTGCCAGCTCCAGACAGTCTTTCGCTATCTTTTCTTCCATCAGCCGGTAACGGAGCGATAATTTAACGATGATACCACGGTACATGCCTCTGGATTCCAGATCCATTTTTGTATAAACGCCTGCCGGATCCTGGGACAAAATCTGCTCCAGACAGGAATATTTCTCAAAAAACGTTTCCTCATCCACTTCATTGATGTCCCTTAAACTGACAATCAGAGTCCTGATATTTGTCTCAAGAAAAGACTGGATCTTTCCTTCTTCCTGAAACACGGAGGAAGTTTTTACCTGTCTGTCCCTGGAAGCAAAATGATATTCCAGATATTTTTGTATGGAAGCTTCATCAAAGGACATATTTCTCATCAGATAGATGACATGAGCGTGGAAGGAATAGTGAGACTTCAGACTGTCATCTATTTTGCAAAGCAGTGCAGATAAATCGGCCGTTCCCTGTCTGCGGTCCAGCTTCTCACGAAGAAACATCTCTGCCCTTGATTTTACTTCAATCATATGAAGTATCTCTTTTGCTACTACAATAATTTCTTCCAGGACACAAAAACCCAGCATTTCAGGCAGAACCCAGATCTCCTTGTCCGTAAGTGCTATCTTCTGCTGATAAGCTGACAGCATCACGGAAATATTTTCTTCACTTAAATGTCCGCCGGAAAGAGCCACCATCTTCTTAGCTACAACATAGATCCGTGGAAAGTTATGGTATTCCTTTCCCTTCAGAATCGGCAATACAGCATAGCTTGTGCCGGATGTACGGACTTTTTTAATTTCCCGGTACATCATCTGAAAGTTATCGTAAAGCCAGCGTGCAGCAGGGATCAGGGAGATGAGACCTGGAGACAACGCTGAAATAGTGTCTCTGATCTTATTAAGCTCTTTATAGGCAGCCTGATTATAATCATTCAGAACAAAGCTGTTCCCAGTCAGTCTGACCTGGCTGTGACCCTCTGCCAGATCAAGCATCTGCTTTTCCCATTCACTGGGTCCCGGTTTATCTCCTTTTCCCTGAAAACATGCCGGGAACCGCACCTTCTTATCAAAATGATATAACCGGTAATACAGGATAATCAGTACCAGACAAATTATTATACTTAGTATTAATAATATGACCGGAAGAAATGGTGAATTTATATTAAAATTAATTTTATCCAGCAGGATCTGCAAAGCAAGCCCCTCCTTATGCCTTTTTTCCATAAAAAATATCGCAATATTATATTGTGGCATTTTTCAAGGTTTTTATTAATATTCTGCCAGATTTATTAAATTCTTTTTGTAGCAGTCACAAGCAGCTGCCTGAAACTGGTACTCTAAAAAAGATAAAGAGCATTGACAGACAAGCATCTGACTAAAGAAAATGATATTATATAATCAGTAAAATTAACAAATACAGCACATGAAAAAGGAGATTCTAAAATGCATGCATGGGAAGCAATTCAGACAGCAGTTGATTACATTGAAGACCATTTAAAAGACGAAATTGATACAGCAACGCTGGCAGAAACTGTTGGTTTGTCACCATTCTATTTCCAGCGGCTTTTCGCCAGATTGGTAAACAAAACAGTGGGTGAATATGAGAAGATGCGCCGTTTAGCCAGGGCAGCAAAGGACTTGGAGATAACGGATAAAAGAATTCTGGAAATTGCATTGGATTACGGCTTCTCAAATCATGCTAATTTTACAAGGGCATTTAAAAAAGCCTATGGGATTACTCCTGATGAATACCGAAAAACATTACCACTTTTAAATACTGTTATAAAGCCTGAATTAGGCATGAATTATGTCGTGATAGATGAAGGTATTCCCTTGATTGTGGACGATATCGTGCTGGAAATCAACAGAAAACGACTAAATCAAAAAGAAATTTACTTTGGCTTGAAGGCGGAAGTTCCTGTCTCCCAACAAACACCTGTAGGAGAAAGCACAGGCGTTGATATTCCGGGGCAGCTTTGGAAACAGTTCCATAATAAAAAAAAATTGATAGAAAACTATCTTGTGCCAGAAGCAGAACTGGGGATGTCTTATGCAGGTAATACCCAGAATGGAACATTTTCTTATTTTACAGGGTGTTTAGCTAAAACTGTTACTGAAATTTTTCATCACAGCTTTGTACGGCAGGAACTGTCACCAGGTGAATATATTGTCTGCTCCATAGAAGCAGAATCTCATGAAAAACTGGTGACCGTTGCGCTGGATCAGGCTCTCAGATATCTTTTTAATATATGGCTGCCCCGTCACAATCTGATAACACAGCCTTTCTCAGCAGAAAAATACTATCCTGTATCTGAAAACATCTATCGGATGGAAATTTGGCTGATGCTTTGATTTCCTAATTAAGACTCTGGACGTGTATAATAGAGGGCCCTCTATGATTGAATATATATCATAGAAGGCTCTCTTCTCTGGCTTCTTCTTCAAAACTCCTCCACGGAAAATACGGTAAGGCCCATATGTTTTCTCATCATATAAATCCCAGCACCATTCCCAGGAGTTTCCAAGCATATCGTACAATCCCAATTTATTTGGCTTTTTTAGTCCCGCCTCATGAATCCTGTCCTCTGAATTGTCACTATACCAGGCAATATCGCTCATTTTAACTCCTATTTATCAGTATAAACCTTATCTTTGTAAAATTACACACGACTTAAAATCTCAATCGCGTCATTCACAGACGGGGAAAAGAATATATCTTTTCCTTTGTTGCTTTCATACATAAAATCCCTGAGAGACTTACTTGTATAGGTTGTAAAATCACCAATAATAGCAACTTTAATATTATAATTAACAAATTTCTGCAATATTTCCCCGGCAAGGCGTGTTTTTAAAACTAATTTGTGTTTCATTTGTGCTAAATTCAACAATCTGCTCTTTGTCTGTATATTCCTTATTTTTATCCATAAAGGAGCGCAAATCATCATGAGAAATTCTCCATTGTTTTCCAACTTTAACAGCTCTTAGTTTACCTTCAGTTATGAAATTCCTTATAGTTTTATGATGCATGTCCAGAATTTCTGCAACTTGGTTAATAAGTTAATAAGGGGCGAATCTTCGCCCCTCTCCGGTAAATCCATTATTCGCAGGCATATCAGACCTGACTATAAACACTCTGTTTCTTAAAAAATCCCCCCATTTTCCATATCAGTCTTATTTACAAAATCCATGTGGTATAATTTTTCCCAATGGTTAATATTTAATGTTCCCTTTGTAAGATGGATTGCTAAATAGCAGCAATTTTCGTCTTTTTCATTATTGGCCATGTCATACCACTCTGCAAAAGCTGTGCGCAGTTTTGTTCTTATTTCAGCATTTTTCGGGTCAAGTACCCATCCAAGATTTTCAGCGACTCCATTAGCAGTAAACATCTCTAAACATCCTGCAACCGAAACCTCCTGGTTTTCAGCAATTTGCTGCATTTTGTTTGATTTGGCATTTGTAACAACATAGAATGTACAATCTTCATAATAGGCATCTACACTGCGGACAACAGGGCGGGGTTTCCCGTCTATACCCGGCTCACGTGCAATTGTGGCAAGCGATATCACATTGTCCTTACCATTTCCAAATTGTTCTTCCAGTAATTTCAATCCTTCCTGGTACATACTCATATTCTTTTCCTCCATTATTCATGATATATCAACCTCGTTTCTTAAACGGAATCCATAACTCCGTATAAACGACGTCAGATTTGCTTTTATAATATATTTCGGGAAAAAATCCGTCAGCTGTTAAACCATGTTTTTTCAACCAAAACCGGGTGTATTTCATTGCCTTCCCCATACCAACTACCATATGCTGGTTGTTTTCTGATTCAAATCCGCAGACCACATATTCCCTTGCAGGCAGCTGCCAATTAAATAAGTTATGATCTTTCTCATCCTTTTCAATTTCAGTACCAACAAAATAACTGGAATAACCTTCTGGCGCATCCCCTTTATAAGAAACGCCAATACGACGCCCTTCCGGAATATACGGGATACCTGAAAGCTCCCTGTAAAATCTGTCCCAGATATCACCAATCGTATCAACCCCGGTTTTTTCTCCAAGCATTTTGCCGGAACGGAACGGATAATACCCTAATACACCAAGAAAGTTAATTGGCTTTTCCAGATATTTACGGTTCATTTCCAGAACTAATCCATCAATAATCAGAGGTGCCCCTTCATTAATAACAATATAGCTGAGCAATAAATCAGGCTTTTCAAAATTTTGCAGACTGATATTCCTGTTCCGGTACTCAGATGGTGTAATCCCGTAAGTTTTCGTGAAAGAACGTGTATAAGATACGTGACTTCCAAAACCGTAATTCATCGCAATGTCAATAATACGGTTTTCTTTATCACGCAGCATTTCTGTTGATTTTGCCAAACGGCGCAGCTTAATATAATCCCGGACCGAAGTTTTTACCAACCGTGTGAATAATCTCTGATAATAAAACGTTGACAGCCCTGCAATTTCTGCCAGTGTGCCGATTTCAATTTCTTCACCAAGATTTTCTTCAATATGATTCAAAGTTTTTTGTATGGATTCCCATGCGTGCATATTGATTACCTCACTCCAAACAATTTACCACAGACGGAGGAAAAATGCTTAACCGTATCTGCTCTTTTTATCCAATCAATGTTTATTTTAATTTATCAAAAGGCTGTTAATATTGCAATAATTATTGTACTACAAGATTGGCAACTTACATCAACGTATGATATGCTAATCTTTAAGATATAAAGTTTAGGAGGATTTAAAATGCAATACGGACCAGACCCCAATGCCATATATCCAAATGAGGCAATTAAAAGTCTATGTTATATTAAAAATGTCGTAACACGCCCCAATATAATGATTGGAGATTACACATATTACGATGACATAAACGGAGCTGAGAAATTTGAAGAACACGTGACACATCACTATGAATTTATTGGTGACAAGCTCATCATCGGAAAATTTTGTGCCATAGCAAAGGGAATTGAATTTATAATGAATGGTGCAAATCATAGAATGCACAGCGTTACTACCTATCCCTTTAATATTATGGGAAACGGCTGGGAAAAAGCAGCACCAGCATTGGCAGACCTGCCCCTGAAAGGGGATACAGTCGTTGGCAATGATGTATGGATAGGCCAGAATGTTACCATAATGCCGGGTGTTCATATTGGAGACGGAGCTATTATCGCTGCCAATTCTGTTGTAACAAAAGATATACCTGCTTACCATATTGCAGGCGGAAACCCGTGCAGAACACTGAAAAAAAGGTTTGATGATGACCTTATTGAACATCTTCTCACGATTAAATGGTGGGATTGGCCTGTAAAGAAAATATTTGATCATCTTGATGTTCTATGCAGCGGAGACCTGAAAGAAATCACTGAAATAAAACCAATTCAAGAATGAGTGTAACTTAGAGGCTTAAACGAACAGCCCCGACTTCTTTATAACCGGGGCTGTTCGTTAATCAAAGCCATAAATTAGCGTTTGTATGTATTATAAAAAATGGTATGCTCAACAGGATACTTTTCATAGTGCATCTTACTGGGCTCCACTTCATCGTCCGGATAACCTACAGGCATGATGCCAAGTATTTCGTAATGATCAGGGATATCAAAATTCTTTCTTAGCAATTCAGGATTAAACAGTCCCACCCATACACTGCCAAGCCCCAAATTATACGCTTCCAGCATCATTTGGGTTAATGCGATGCTGGCATCCACCTCACCATATGGCCGTTGATCTCCATAATGATTGTGATGTTCGGCTTGTTTGTCATAGCAAACCAGAAATAACAGCTTTGCTTGAAAATGGCAAGGTGTACATTCCTGCATTTTTGCAATCCCTTCATCACTGTTTACAACTAAAATTCTTTGTGGCTGGTGATTTCCTGCTGTAGGTGCTAACCTTCCTGCTTCCAGGATCTTATTCAATTTTTCTTTCTCAACCAACTGATCCTTATACTTGCGTACAGAATATCTCTTTCTAAGTACATCTTCATAATCCATAATAATTCCTCCAGGTTGATTTCAATTTTATAAAAATATGATACAATATCTGAATACCAAATATAAGTACGCACTTTTTTGTGCCCTAATATAGGAAAGGAATAATCATGAAAGATCAGGATAATAATATGAAACCTTATTTTTATGAAAAATGTCCGGTTATCCGCGCTTTAGATATTTTAGGGGGGAAATGGCGATTAGCTATCATATGGGAACTCTCTCGTTATGACAGCATGCGCTACAATGAGCTTAAACGTCACTTGTGTGGAATTACAAACATTATGCTGACACGGTCTCTTCAGGCACTTGAACAGCATGATCTGATTACCAGAAAAGAAATATGCCAGATTCCACCACATGTTGAATATTCTATTACTAAAAGATGTGAAGCGCTTCTTCCTGCTTTAGAAATAATTAATGAATGGGGTAAACTTCCTGATTGGCTGTTACCATCAATATTGGAATATTCTCTCCCACCCCGCGTAATTGCTCACAAAATTTATAACCATCCATACGAGGCATCATTAAATCCAGAATAATTAAATCAAATCGCTGCGTTTCCATCCTGTCCAGTGCATCAAGACCATCTTTCGCAGTATATGGGTTGTAGCCGCCGCGCTTTAGTACGGCGCACATTAGTTTTTGGGTATTAATATCATCTTCGACAATTAAAATATCAAACACAATAGCTCACCTCCGTTATAAGTATTATATCATCTCCAAAGTAAACTGAACATCAACTAAATCCTGAATAAAGTTGATGTTTAGTTGATGTTTTCAATTTATAGTTCATTATAGCGTTAATTTAAATAAAAACGCAAAAAGAAATTCACAAAAGGAGTGTATAAAATGGAAAAATTAAGTGGTGACGGCTCCGCTGCAATACAGTTGGAGAATCTCTCAAAAAATTTTGGTGATTACCATGCCGTCAGTAATCTTTCACTTGAGGTAAAGGGCGGTGAAATATTCGGTTTTCTTGGATTGAACGGAGCAGGCAAATCAACCACAATTAAAATGATGCTGTCATTGCTCAGACCTTCCTCCGGAAGTATCTATATGCTGGGGAATAAAGTTGATTCGGGAGCTCACAAGCTGTGGGAACAAGTTGGATATCTGGAGGAAGCCACTTATTATCCAGGTCTTACTGTAATGGAAAATTTAGATATTGCCCGCAGACTGCAAATGATATCGGACCGTCAATCCGTAACCCGGGTAATACAAAAGCTGGGATTAGAAGTCCATAAAAATAAGAAAGCGAAAAATCTTTCTCTGGGAAACAAACAGCGGTTAGCGTTAGCGAAAGCAATGATTCACAATCCAAAGATTCTTATTTTGGATGAACCGATCAACGGCCTTGATCCTGCTGGCGTTGTGGAAATCCGGTCTATGCTTCTCGAATTATCAAGAAGTTTCGGAGTTACTGTTTTTATATCCAGTCATCAGCTGGAAGAACTTTCAAAACTGGTAGACCGAATTGGAATCATACAGGAAGGGCGGTTAATCCAGGAAATTAAAATGGCACATCTGGAGCAGTCATTACAAAAACACCTGGTTCTCAATGGACACAATAAGAGCGCAATGGAACGTATACTTAATGAACACGGATACCTTTTTGAGAAAACCAAAGACGGACGCCTGCTTCTTTCGGAAGACTCTGCAATTGAAAAACCGGAAAGACTGGCTGAACTGTTGGTTCGTTCTGGACAGCCCCCAACACAGCTGAACATCGTTACCGAAGATCTGGAAGGTTATTTTTTACGGATGATTCAAAATACAAGGAGGATACAAAAATGAAACTATTGTCAATTTTACATTGCGAAGCCCTTAAAGTATTGCGTTCAAGTGTTTTTTGGATTGTTGTCATCTCTTTTGCAGCGATGCCGATTATGATTGGTTTCGTATCATATAACAATGTTCCTGATACCGGCTGGGAACCTTATCTGACAGATTTGCTTGGTTCAATCACTGCTATTTTAATGATCGGATTCTCTTTTACCTCATGTTGGGTATTCGGACGGGAATATGCAGATAAAACAATCAGTGAATTGCTGGTGAAACCAGTATCCAGACTTTATGCAGTACTTTCAAAATTCATCATAATTTTTCTCTGGGATATCATGATGGCCTTTTTCATGTTTACGGTTGTATTTATTTTGGGGATCTTTATCGGACTAAAAGGCGGTTCATGGCCGCTGATCGTGAATAGCTTCCTTACTTATTTGGCAGCATCACTGGCGACTATGGTTGTCAGTACAATAAGTGCCCTGCTGGCAAATGTCAGTAAGGGATATTTAGCACCGATCGGACTTGCATTCCTTACTGTAATCATTTCCAATGTGGTCGCAACGGCTGGGTTTTCCTCTTACTTTCCCTGGACAATTCCGTCATTATTACTATCCGGTATTCCGCTTGGTACCGCCAGCATCACTATACTCGCTGTCACAGGAATAATAGGTTTTGCCGGAACGATCGCATGGTGGAGGTTCGCTGAACAGCAATAGGTTTAATCAACGGTTTGATTATAGAAAATAGAACCTGACAACATCGTGTCAGGTTCTATTTTCACTCCGGCAGAACTGATTTATTAAGTTATGCTCAATTAATTATTTCGCCTTTGTTTTTTGCTAAATTTTCCTGCCATTTATTTAATTGCGCAGTTGTCAGCTTGTTCCAATCTGTTTCCTCACCAATAATTCTTAAAGGTTCTTTCGAACGGTATGAACGTGTTAAATTACCCGGGAATTTTTTGTCAGTAACATTGGGATCGTTTTCATATTCACCAGTTGGTTCTATAATATAAACGCGTTCTCTTCCTTCTCCTTTTGCTAATGATGCTGCGAGCCCCGCACCATTGATATTGGCCGTAAAATAAATGTGATTCATTTGAAGTTCAGGTTTGTAATTTGAAATCCCACCCGCTGTCAGTAAATCACCAACCTTTAAATCTGCTTTCGTACCATGATAAAACGGCCCTTTATCAGAAATATTTCCTTTATATAATTCAGATAATTCATAATATCTGTTTGCATTTTCAGAGTCATGCAGCTCCTCATAGCATTCGGAAATGTTTGCGCATAATGTTGAGTATGCACTCTTTACATTATCATCATCTATATTTTGCACACACTGTAAGGATATTTTCAGCCACTTCAATTTGTCTGTAATATCCTTTTGTTGACGAGAGTAATGATAAGCTGCAATAAACTTTTCATAATCATCAGCTGCTTCAATCCATGCTTTCTGAAATATTGCTTTTGCATCATCTGCATCACCACTATCTTCTAAACTCATCCCCATCATACAGAGTTTAATAATATTGTTATTGGAATCAAATTTTATATTCATTTAATCCTACCTCCAAATTAATAAAAATACGCACAGAATGGTTAAACACACTTTAAATCCCGATAGACTTCGTTGGTCCAGCCACCAATAATTTAACTAACTGCTCTGCCATAAAATTTGGTGAGTATTTCATATCATTATTCAGCCACCATTTTATGGCTGACATATACAGCGAAGTGATCATTTCTAAAAATAAATCTTTCGAAATTAAAATATGATCTGGAAAACAAATGTCAAGCTTTTCAATCAATGCATTCTCAAATTTTTCGCTTATTCCTGACATTTCTTTATTATTTAATATTATTTTATAAAGCGTAGCATCACGTTCAATTATCTTGAGAATTGAGGTTATATTTTGTACAAAGCTGTCATATTCTAGTTTCCCCTCAATAATATGCATCTCAGGAGTCACCAGCTGCAATATATTTTTCAAAGCTTCCTCCATTGTTTGCTGCAATAGATCATATTTATCGGTATAATGAAGGTAAAAGGTTGATCGGTTTATCATTGCCCTGTCTGCAATATTATTTATTGTTATTCCGTTAAAACCCTTTATTTCCAGCAATTCTATGAACGCATCCCTTATCAGCCTGCGAGTTTTTATAATCCGTAAATCATTTTCATTAGACATTTTTACCCCCACCTTTCTATTATTTCCCACATAATCAACAATTAAAGCAGCTTCGTTGCATAAACCCCGAAATCTATTTTATCCATCATTGAACATGAAATTCGGCTCTATTATACTACTAATTGTTAAAACAAGAAAGGAGTTTTCAATATGACAAAAAAATGGACAACAAGCGATTTTCCGGTAGGACTTTATCATTTGCATAAAGACCCAAGCGTCAATTTTCAAATGAACCGATTTTACAATTGGACAAATGATAAATCTATGCTGGCTGAAATGCAAAATACCTGTAATGCAATTCATTCTTATAGTGACCTAATTAAATCGTTTATTGAGCTTGGGGAAATTTCTCTCAAAAAAAACGAAAAGTTAAAAGCGGCCTATTATTTCCGTGGTGCTGAGTTTTATATGCCTGATTCTAATCCGGACAAACAAAAGCTACGCAAACGTTTTATATCTCTTACCTGTGATTTTTATGGAATCCAGGAAAACCAGCACTCTATGATTCCTTATCAGAATGGTTATCTCTCAGCTTACCGTATATCACCTGAAAATCCGAAAAGCACCATTGTTTTTTTCGGCGGTTTCGACAGCTATATTGAAGAGTTTTTTCTGATGACTATGATTTTAAAAGATGCCGGATATGATGTTATCTGTTTTGACGGGCCAGGTCAGGGCAGTGCTTTGGAAGATTATAATTTACCAATGACACATGAATGGGAAAAACCTGTAAAATCAATTCTTGATTATTTCCGTTTGAATGATGTCACATTGATCGGTATATCACTTGGCGGCTATTTATCTTTAAGGGCTGCAGCGTATGAAAAAAGAGTGAAAAAAGTGATTGCATATGATATATTAACGGACTTTTTCGATGTATTGACTCATCAAATCAACCCTGTTTACAGAGATACCTTCAAAGACTTGATGGTACATGAAAAAATGGAAGAGATCAACACTGAACTTAAAAAGCTGGCAGAACAGAATTTAATGTTACAATGGGGTATTATGCAGGGAATGCATATAACCGGAAGTAAGTCTCCTTATGAATTTTTCCATAAAACACTTTCTTATAAAACTGAGACCTTTTCACCTCTGATAACACAGGATGTACTTCTTCTTGCCGGACAGAATGATCATTATGTCCCGATCAAACAGTTTACAGATCAGATTTTAACATTGACAAAAGTACGCTCTCTTACCGCGCGTATGTTTACTCCGGAGGAATCAGCCGATACTCATTGCCAGATTGGGAATCTGGGACTGGCGGCAGATGTAATGCTTAACTGGATTGATCAGATCCCATGAAAATTTAATTTATAAAAAACCAGAGGGATCGGGATTTATAATCTCAATGCCCCTGGTTTTTGTAACCTCTTTTAATAACATTAAACATCAGCATCTTTTGCAAATGCCTCGGTACCCATTGGCGAAATTGTGACATAAAGGCGCAAGACATTTTCGCCGCTATTTATAACCTGCAGGCTTTCCTTCCCGTCAACCTGCATTAACTCCCCCACATGCAGCAGAGTTTCATTGCCATCCGTTACCACTCTGGCTTCCCCTTCCATGACCTGCAGTAGAAGGGTAGATTCCAGATGTGTGTGTCCTGGCAGTATTTCCCCTTTTGCAATGTTCAGTACAAAAGCAATTACATTATCACTTTTAAAGATCATCCGTTTAGCGATCTTTCCCTGGGGCATATGAAAATAATCACTAAAAATAAACTTATTCATAGATAAATTCTCCTTTCAATTATGCTTAAACTTTAATATACCCCGATTGTACAAATAATAAATAATACTAAACTGTTAAAAGAATACAATATGAAAATAGTTCTATCTATCATTGGAAAAAGTGTGGATTAGTTTTCGAAGGTAACGGATGAAAATATTGGATATTCTCATGTTACATGGGATGAAGTAAAAGAAATGCAGGAATCCGGACTGATTGAAATGCAAAACCACTCCTATGGTTTGCATAAAATTTCAAAAATACGTTATGGATGCGGTCAAATAGCAAATGAGACTCAGGAGCACTATGAAGAATTTATAGCAAATGATCTGAATATGCTGCAGGAAAAATTAATGGAAGTAACAGGAAGTAATACGCAGGGCACATAATCATAGTATTGGAAAAATGATAAAAGAGGGAATGGCTACCGTGAAAGTCCCTCATAACTAAAAATCCTCCCCCTATAACAGAAGGAGGATTTTTATTGTCACATGTTATATTGAAGTGTTGGATAACAGAAACCTTTGTCCATGATCAGGAGTCCTGCTCCTCTTTGGTCTGTTTCTCTGATGAAGTTAACACAGATTCCAGAGCTTGCTGGTATTCCTTCATTTTTGACAATTGTTCCTTCAATATCCCCAGTACAAGCTCCTCTGTCTGTTTCTGTTTTTCAGGATCAGCATGCATAGCTTCTGCTTGGGCAATCAGGTCTCTTTTTGCCTCAATCTCTTTTCTGATCTTATCAGCTAAATTATCCATACTTGTGACCACCTTTCCTAATATTGTATCAATTGCGCCGGTTTTGATCTTATTCAGGCGTATAACCATTATATGCCGGGGCTTATCCAACGGTGAAATGCAAGCCGTCTCATTGTTTCTACTTGTCAATTATGCTATAATCAAAAACAGATTTATAACTATGTTGAATTAGGTACACTACCAAGAAAATATGAATTTCAAAGAGGGGTAAAAGAGGAAGCTTATGAATTGGGAGCCGTGGACAGGTTGTTATAAAGCAAGTGATGGTTGTACAAATTGTTATTTTTACGGACCATATGGGAAACGCTATGGTCAAAATACCATACAAAAAACAGATGAATTCGATTGGCCCATAAGAAGAAATGCGAAAGGAGAATATAACATCAAAGGGAATAAAATCCTTGCAACCTGTTTTGCAACTGATTTTTTTCTTCCAGAAGCAGATGAATGGCGTAAAGCTGTTTGGGCTTTCATCAAAGTAAGAACTGATATAGAATTTTTAATTTTGACAAAGCGGATTGACCGTTTCCCTGTATCTCTTCCATCTGATTGGGGCACAGGGTATGACAATGTGAATATCGGTTGTACTGTGGAAAATCAGGAATTAGCTGATTACCGGCTTCCGTTATTTTTGTCCTATCCGATAAAGCGGCGCTTTATCGCATGTGCTCCGCTTTTAGAACCGATAGATCTAATGCCATATCTTCACGGAGTGGAGCATGTGACCGTTGGTGGTGAATCCGGGCGGGAAGCTCGTGAATGTGACTATGAGTGGGTTCTTAATATCCGTGAACAATGCGTGAAAGCGAATAAAACATTCTGGTTCAAAAATACTGGCTCACTTTTTAAGCGTGAGGGCATAGTAGAAAAAATAAATCCGTTTAAACAAACGGCGAAAGCGAAAGAATTTAGTATTAATATTTTAAATGGTCAAAAATTATTTTAACCACCGCCTGTGTAATATAGCAGATGGCAGCCAGCCAAAAAAACTGGTTGGCTGCTGTGAAACTACTAAACTTAATTTACATCTTCTTTTTCAACGTTATGCATAGTAAGGAATCCGCAAATCAGGGAAACACCAAATAAAAATACCGGAAGAATTGTATTTGCCCTTAAAGTCAGGTCTCCTATGTTCCCATTCATAACTGAAAACAATAAAAATGAAGTGATAATAACTGCTCTCGATGACTTCATTAATTTTCCTATATATAAAGGGATAAATGCCAGAGTCACAGTAAGTACCGTCTTTAAAATGATCTGTAAATAAAAATTCGCGCTTAGCAGATCATAGCCCAACGGTAAGGAGGTCCCTACCCCCGAGGACAATACCAGGAGCAGACAAATAAACAGTTTTCCCAGGAAAAGAGCCGCCGCACAGAAGATCCATACTGCCATCATCTGAGACAGTATTATTTTTTTTCTTGAAATAGGATAGCAAAACATAAGGCTCTGAGTTTTATTTTTATACGCTTTGATAATAAAAGAAGACAGCATAGAGGAAGTAATAACCAAAAATACGATATTGGTAAGCAAATCTATTTGCACCTGCATATTTTCTATCTCCGGAACAGATTCTGAAATCCCCAGTTCAGCATCAATCGGAATGTAATAGCACATTGCAAAAAAGAATACTGGATGCTGCGCCGCAGATTTGCCTTCACTCTCGCAAGCACCTCTGTAAGTGAAAATGGTTTTGTAATATAATCATCTGCTCCCAGTCCCAATCCAAAAATCTTGTCCGATTCGGTATCCTTAGCAGACAGAATTATAATAGGAACCACACTTTCCTTTCTAATTCGTTTCATGACCTCCAGCCCGCTGATTATGGGCAGCATCAGATCTAATATAACCAGATCATAGGTACCGCTGAAAAATGTCTTTACCGCTTCTTCTCCGTCAAATGAGCCCTGAACTTCAAAGCCTTCCATCTGGAGAAAATCAATTAGCATTTCACTGATTTCCTTGTCATCTTCCACCAATAATATCTTCATATTTCAATTTTCCTCTCGTATATCAATTGTACCCCCCCTAGTATACCCTGCAACATCAATTGGTGCAATATATTACAATAGTAGCATCAAGTATACATACAAACCCAGGGCGGTACCCCCCAATGGCATAAAACCTCATTATATGAAGGACTGATTCCACGCATTGAGGGGAGCAGAAATTGAACGATATACGGCAAAAGCTCCTAAAGCAGCATTCCCGCTTACCTGACCGCCTGTAGGATGTTCATGGTACATAGCCTGTGGTGCAAGAATACATTCATGCAATTGAACTAATTTTTATTTAGTATTGATCATATTTCTCCGTCTTTCTAATTCAACATCCATGTATTTACGTTCATCATCTAATTTATAAAAACTCATAATAATGACAATCAAAATGCAAAGTCCCATGGGGATCCAGATGAAGCTGGCTTCTATATAATTAAGAGCTTTTGTGGTCTGTGTTTCATTGGCAGCATAACCACCGAAATTTAACAGCCATCCAATCACTGCACTGGCAAGACCCATGCTGGCCTTTACAAAAAATCCCTGAAATGCAGCAATGAGTCCCGAAACACTCATGTTCTTTTTATATTCTGAATAGTCAATCACGTCCGGTTGAATAGAAAATGTGGTTCCGAAGATACCATAGATTCCCAAACCGGTAACGGCTAAACCTATAACCAGTAAAACAGCTGAATTCTGCCCAAAGTAAATCAGCAAATCTCCTATAGCATAAATTGCAGCACTTAAAAACATAACATATTTCTTTTTAAGCTTTTTTTCTAATAATGGTAATACCAGGAGCATGGGAAGTCCTGACAAAATGCCGAATATTCCCACAAAAGTAAGCCATTCTGTTTTTTGCAGATTATAGGTGAAATAATAAATAACGGTAGTATTACGAACTACATATAATGCAAAATACAGAAAATTTACCAGAAAGAATAGGACACTTTGGCCAGTAAGACCTTTTAAATCCTGTTTCAGTGAAGATTTTTCTCTTTTAACAGATGGCGGAACAACTTCTTTTGTATTCAAAAATGTAATGAAAAAAATAATCATGGCTGCAATACCATAAATTGTCATGGTAATCAAATATCCTTTTCCAGCATCACCTCTTCCCCAAAAACTCACCATAGGCGCAGTGATTGTCATAATAATTGCTGTTCCGATCATGGCGCAGACCATACGGCTGGATACCAGGCAGTTTCTTTCATGAATGTCCGAAGTCAGTCTTGGTACAATCGTATTTAAGGGAATATTCACAACTGTATAAGCCGTACAAAGAAGACAGTACGTTACATACGCCCAGACTATTTTTCCGTTAATAGAAAAATCAGGGACAGTAAAAGTTAATGTAGTAAATACAGCAAAAGGAATGGCACCAATAACAAAATACGGTCTTCCCTGCCCCCATCTGGTATGGGTCCGATCCACTAAGACCCCCATACCAGTATCCGTCAGCGCGTCAATAAATTTAGTAACAAGCATTAAAGTTCCTGCTACTGCTGCGGAAATCCCAAATACATCTGTATAAAAAATCATCAAATAAGAGGCCATCGTACTAAAAACCAGATTGCAGCCCAAATCTCCGATTCCATAACCAACTCTTTTTTTCCACTTTTCTTTTCCTGAAACCTTCTCCATAAAATTTGCCCTTCCCCCTAAGCTTCCAAATCCGACAGCTGTTTCATGTTCTCTTTCAGATTCCGGTACATTGATTTATAAATGTTAAAATACTTTGTATATGTTTCATGATTTTTTGCATCCGGCATAATTTTTTCACCCAGGACCTGCCATTTTTTCACCTCTTCATATGTAAGTGTTCCGGTTCCGATTCCTGCCAGAATCACATCTCCCATATTTGCTTCTGCATCATGAATCGGACAAACCACCGGATAGCCGGTCACATCCGCGAAAATCTGCCTCCACACAGCTGATTTAGTCACGCCTCCTGCAATCAGAATATACTCCCCTAACTCTTCACCGGCAGCTTCCATGGCATCTCTTAGGGAATAAGCCACGGCTTCTAAAAATGCCCGGTACAAATGCCCTTTTGTGTGAGTAAGGGACAGTCCCATGATCGTACCTTTCGCATCAGAGTCCCATACAGGACTGCGCTCACCCATGAAATACGGCAATACCACCAGCCCCTCACTTCCCGCCGGTATCTCTGCTGCCTGTTCATTTAGAATGTCATAAGCATTCTTTCCGCCTGCTGACTCTATTTCATATTCTCTGTCACCGATGGTATTACGGAACCATTTCACAATGGCACCGGCCGTATTTCCGCCGGCAAAATTGTAGGAAAGCTTCTTCGCATGATAAAGATAAGGCCAGACAATCAATCCTTTTCCTTTTACTGGTCTATCTGAAATCAAAGCTGCACACATGGATGTTCCAATGGCTGCCGCAAATACTCCGGAGTCCAGAATCCCCAACCCTATATTAGCCGCTCCACAGTCAATTCCGCCTGCGATTACCGGCATACCTGGCAAAAGTCCCAGTTTTTCTGCCATTTCATCTGTCAATCCTCCCACGATGTCTGTGGATTCCACGATTTTCTGAGGCATCATATTCATTGGAATACCCATTTGATCCATCAGTTCCCTGGACCATTTTCTCTCATTCATATCAAATATCCCGCCGATATTCCCTGCAGATGAGTAATCAATTACAACTTCCCCTGTAAGTTTATAGATGACATAATCATTGGGCGGCAGGAATAAAGCGGTTTTCTTCCAGTTTTCCGGCTCATGATTTTTTATCCACAGTATTTTGGTATAGCCATAATATGGATCTGCTCCGTTCTGGGTAATCTCCAGAAGCTTCTCTTCCCCGACTGTTCTTTTTACCCATTCGGTTTCTTCCTGAGCTCTTCTGTCCATCCAGATGAGACATGGCCTCACTGGCTTCATATCCTTATCTAACGGTATCCCGGAGCCTCCGTAAAGACCGCTGATGGCAATTCCTTTGATATCTTCCTTCTTTACCCCTGATTTTTTTACGGTCTCCTGAATCGACAAAAATGCAGCGTCACACCAAACCTGCGGCCATTGCTCTGCCCATAAAGCCTTTGGAGTCAGCACATCATATTCCACAAGATGCTTTGCGATAAGATTTCCTTTTGTATCCATTAATATGGTCTTTGTCCCGGATGTTCCGATATCTGTTCCAAGTAAATATTTCATATTCTCTCCTTTTCTGCCAGACAGACGCGTTGCTTTTTCATTACTTAGAAACACGTAAAAGCTCCATCTATAATAAAGTCAGATCCTGTGGTAAAGCTGCTGGTATCTCCTGCCAGATAAACGGCAATAGACTGCAGTTCCTCAGGTTTTCCCATACGTCCCATTGGAGCCATGGCATTCCATTGCTCAATCAATGGTTTTAAGCTTGGAGAATTCAACGTCAATTCTGTTCCGATATATCCAGGGCTGATGCAGTTTACCCTTACTCCCCGTTTTGCCAATTCAATCGCCATGGATTTGGTCAATTGAATTACTCCGGCTTTTGATGCGTTGTAAGAGCACTGTGGCTGGGGAACATTGACAATATGTGCGGACATGGAAGCGGTATTGATAATGGAACCGTATCCCTGTTTTACCATCTGCTTTGCTGCTGCCTGTGCCGTAAGAAATACACCGCTTAAATTAATATCAATTACTTTTTTCCATTGCTCGTAAGTCATTTCTTCACAAGGGACATTCATACAAATTCCTGCATTGCAGAACGCTGCATCCAATTTTCCAAAGGTATCCTGGATTTCTTTCATCATTGCCGCCACTTCCTCGGGTTTTGTTACATCCGTTTTAATCGCGATCGTTTTTCTCCCATTCCTCTGTGCGATGTCTGATGCAGTCTTTTGGGCTTCCTCAATATCTACATCCACAATTGCCACATCACTACCTGCCTCTGCCAAAGCAACAGCAATCTGTTTTCCTATTCCTCTTGCCCCTCCTGTTACAAATGCTGCTTTTCCATCCAGTCTCATTTTTTCAATAATTCCCATCTGATTGTTCTCCTTTCATTTTCATTTAATTAATATATTTTGTAAAATAATTTTGTAAATATATTTTATATAATAGATCATGATTTTATATTCGTCAATCTGTATAATACAACAAATTAATTTAACTTTTTTTGTGCATTTTTTCCAAATGCATTTTCTTCTATTTTATGTTATTCTATATTTATATAAACTTTATTTATAAATTGTATTTGTGTATTGTATTTGCAGAAACCTTTGAATGGGATTGCAATGTTGAAGTACACAATAATAAAGCATAAAAACAAGATTACAGACGAAATATGGGGAAGTTATGAATAACATTACTTTATCAGATATTAAGAAAAATAATACCTCACTGATTTACCATCTCTTATATGAAAAAGAAAAATTATCAAAGCAGGAAATTGCCCATCAGCTGCATTTAAGCCTGCCTACGGTAACACAGAATCTTGTCTTTCTTGAAGAAGAGGGGTTAATCATGAAAGAAGGACTCTTTGAGTCACAAGTAGGCAGAAAAGCAGTTGCTTATACCATCTGCCCCACGGCAAGGATCGGCATCGGCGTAGAGATACAAAAGAAAAAAATCCAGATACTGAGTCTGGATTTGAAAGGGAATATTGGTGACTGGACTGAACATTCACTGAATTATGAGAATACTGATGGCTATTACAAAGAAACTGCATATCTGGTAAAGGATTTTATCCTGGAGCATGGCATTAGCACCGAGAAGATATTAGGAATCGGTTTCGCCGTACAGGGGCTGACCAGTACCGATGGAACTGAGATCATTTACGGGAAAACGTTAGGCTATACCGGGCTGAACATTGACGTATTTTCTCAGCATCTGAATTTCCCATGTTCATTTTTCCATGACGCCAAATGTGCTGCCCGGACAGAACTATGGTTTGGTAACACCTTAAACCATGCACTTTATCTTTCCATCGGAAAGCATCTTGGAGGTGCTCTGATTATGGACGGACAGATTGTTATGGGAAAAGCCGGTCACTGCGGCGCAGCAGAACATATGCAGTTGATTCCAAACGGCAGGAAATGCTACTGCGGAAAATCCGGCTGCATGGAGACCTACTGTTCAATGGATGCCCTTTTAAATGATGAGGAAACGCAGGAAATTTTCTTTACAGCTCTGCGCAATCACTCCAAAGCTGAAGTTCTGCGGTGGCAGGAATATCTGGAAATGCTCTCATCAGCCATTAACAACCTGCATATGTTACTCGACTGTGATATTATTATCGGCGGACAGATTTCGTCGTATCTTACTGCGGAAGACATTCATACATTACAGGCACTATGCAATGAAAAAGATGCCTTTCCTTACAGTGAACCTTTCCTCTTCCAAAGTAAGTATCCGGAACACACCGTTGCTGTTGGAGCTGTATTACCTTATATCCAGAAATTTTTGGAACAAATCAGGGAGTCTGAAATTTTTTAACAGCTCTAATTTCATTGATGGATCAACGGTCTAATATTAGATTATTCCAGAATAGACATCCCATAAATGTGACTTATCCTGGGCTTCTTCCCAGGATATCCCTTTGTCCGGCCAGCCTGGGTCCCTTTCCATCCGCTCCTTTTTTACCACTAATCTGTTGGATTCAAAAGCTCTATTTCATCATAAATTTCTTTCACTGTTTTCATTATTATATGCCTCCTTGTTCTTGATAAAATAACTATATCCTATTTCTAGTCATTGCAAAGAAATATAAAAGATGATAAAATATACTTAACCCGCTCATATAATAACCGCATCATATAAATGGCAGAGAGGTAAAAGTATGTCTGATAATTATATTAAGGTATCAGGTGCAAGGGAACGAAATCTAAAAAATATAAATGTCCTGATACCCAAAAAAGAAATTACGGTTTTCACAGGTGTTTCCGGTTCAGGAAAATCATCTTTAGTATTTGATACAATAGCAGCAGAATCGCAAAGGCAATTAAATGAAACCTACAGCAGTTTTATCCGTAACCGTATGCCACATTATGGAAAGCCCGATGTAGACAGTATCGAAAATTTGTCCGTGGCATTTATTATAAATCAAAAACGGTTAGGCGGCAATTCCCGTTCAACAGTTGGAACAATTACAGATATTTATTCTGTATTACGTTTATTATTTTCCCGAATTGGAAAACCATTTGTAGGTTATTCAGATGTTTTTTCATTCAACAATCCAGCCGGAATGTGTGAACATTGTGAGGGCCTGGGAAAAATTGAAACTATTGATATTGAAAAGCTGTTAGATAAAAATAAATCATTAAATGAGGGAGCTATCCGTTTTCCAACTTTTGAACCTGGCGGTTGGCGAATAACCCGCTATATTCATTCGGGCTTTTTTGATAACAATAAAAAATTGAAAGACTATACTGCCGGGGAATTGGAACTGTTACTCTATCCTGATGAAATCAAGATTAAAAATCCCACTCCCGAATGGCATAAAACCTCATTATATGAAGGACTGATACCTCGCATTGAGCGGAGCTTTCTTAAAAAAGAAGATGGAGAGAAAGCCAGATATGGAAAAGAAATTGAACCATTTATTGTAAAACAGGTCTGTCCCCACTGTCACGGAACACGTTTAAATGATACAGTGTTGTCTTGTAAAGTGAACGGTAAAAATATTGCAGAATGTACAGATATGCAAATTAATGAGCTTTTGGATTTTGTGGGTTCCATTCATATGTAACCGGAGTTGCAGGTTCAGGAAAAAGTACACTTGTTAACGGGATACTACCGAGATTATACCCAGAAACTGTATTTATTGACCAGAAAGGGATTCAGGCATCAAAACGTTCTAACATTGCAACCTTTACAGGTATCTTTGACATTATCAGAAAATTATTTGCAAAAAGGAACGGTATAAGCGCCTCCCTATTCAGTTTCAATTCACATGGTGCTTGTCCTGCCTGCAAAGGTCTGGGCGTTAATTATACAGATTTGGCGTTTATGGATACCATTGTTACGGTATGTGAAGAATGCCACGGTAACCGTTATACGGACGAAGTGCTTGCTTATCGGTTAAGAGGCAAAAGTATTGCCGATGTTCTTAAAATGACAGTTGAAGAAGCCTTAGATTTTTTTCAGGAAAAAGAAATCGTTACTGTACTAAAACGTCTTTCAGACGTTGGTATCACTTACATTTCTTTAGGACAACCATTAAGCACGCTTTCAGGTGGTGAATTACAGCGAATTAAGCTTGCTTCCCAACTGGAAAACGGTGGTCAGATTTATGTTTTGGACGAACCGTCAACAGGTTTGCATATGACTGATATCAAACAGTTGATCCGTGTAATGAATCGCCTTGTAGAACAAAATTCCACTCTTATTGTTATAGAACACAATCTGGATATTATTTGTCAGGCAGATTGGATTATTGACATTGGCCCCTATGCAGGACAGAATGGTGGTAAGATTATGTTTACAGGATTACCGAAAGATTTAATCAACTGTCCAGATTCTTTAACTGGAAAGCACCTAAAAAAGTATATTAATGAAAAACAGGAGGATGACTAAATGGCTTTAAAAGAATTAGAGGAAAGTTATGTTCCCTTTCAATGCATGATAGTATCAGATTCAAACCGGTTCAATGTTGAGGGTGTTTCAACCGCACAATACTATATACTTGATACTTTGGATAAGCAGGGGGCCAAAACTACGAAAGAACTTGCTGAAATGAAAGGTATCTCACAATCTGGCATATCCAAATTAACAAAGCGTCTGCTGGAAAAAAAGTATATTATTCAGGAAAGGCAAACGAATGACCGCCGCTCTTACAATATTGTTCTTACCAAAGACGGGAAAGCCTTTTTAAATCGCGTTGAAGACTTTGGAAATGAAATTATGAACCTGATTGAAAAAGCGTTAACAAAAGAAGAAGTACATGCGTTTTCAATGATGTGCAAAAGGATTACAAACTTATACTCAAAGAAGCAATAGACAACTGGATGAAGTACAAATTTGATTATAGCGATATAAACTATAATATCAGGAGGATTATTACATGGGCAGAGCAACAACAAAGTCAGATATGATAACAGCGGCAAATAGCAATTTCGAAAAACTGAACATGCTTATTTCCGGATTGACAGAGGAAGAATTGTCAACTCCATTTGATTTTACTGCAGACATAAAAAAGAAAGAAGCGCATTGGGGCAGGGATAAAAATCTTCGAGATGTTCTGATTCATCTCTATGAATGGCATCAACTGCTGCTTAATTGGGTTAAGTCAAATAAAAATGGAGAGGACAAACCGTTTATTCCAGAGCCTTATAACTGGAAATCTTACGGTATTATGAATGTGGAGTTTTGGAAAAAGCATCAAGATACATCATTAGACGATGCAAAGAATATGTTAAAAAAATCCCATGCCGAAGTGATAGAGTTAGCTGAAACATTTTCAAATGATGAGTTGTTTTCTAAAGATATTTATAAATGGGTTGGCGGAAGCACTTTAGGCTCGTATTTTGTCAGCGCTACAGCAAGTCATTACGATTGGGCCATGAAAAAACTAAAGGCGCACATAAAAGTGGTTAAATATGCAGGGGAAACGTAAATGTGGTTGCTTACTGGTGCTATAGGAGTACCCCTTTCACCCAAAGCACGGCGAAAACTCTTCATCTTATACCCAAAAATCATCCGTCAAAAATCAAAAAAAATTGCAAAAGCCAGCCCTCGTTAAAAGGGCTGACCTTTTGGTAGATTTCTTTAAAATTATAATAACTACATTCAACGTTTTCAATTTTTTGTTTTTCCCTGATTTGCTACCTTCTTCATCTTTGCGGCAATCACATCAGGATTTCCTAAAAACTGCTTTTTTATAACCGAAAGTGTATCATCCAGCTCATATACCAATGGAATGCCCGTAGCCAGATTAAGCTCCACGATTTCCTCCTGGGAAAGATGCTCCAAATACATTACCAGTGCCCTCAGGGAATTTCCATGAGCTGTAATCAGTACCCTTTTTCCTGATATAAGCTGTGGTCTGATTTGCGATTCAAAGTAAGGAATAACCCGTGCAATGGTATCTTCCAGACTTTCTGCTAACGGTAATTCGTTTTCTGCTACATTATGATATGCTTTCTGATGTGCCGGATTTCTTTGATCCCGGGGTTCTAAAGACGGTGGCTTTATATCAAAAGAACGCCGCCAGATTCTCACCTGTTCTTCTCCATATTTTTCAGCCGTCTGAGACTTATTTAATCCTTGTAATGCCCCATAATGGCGCTCATTAAGCTGCCATGCCTTTATCACAGGAAGCCATTCTGCATCCATTTCCTCTAAAGCAAAATTCAGTGTATGGATTGCACGTTTCAGATAGGAGGTATAGCAGAGGTCAAATTCATATCCTTGCTCCTTAAACAACCGTCCAGCTTCTCTTGCTTCCTCTATACCGGCTTCTGACAGGTTAACATCCGTCCAACCAGTAAACAAATTTTCTAAATTCCAAATGCTTTCTCCATGACGAAGTAATACTAATTGATGACTCATATTCAATCCCTCCTATAAGGATACTTGTAAATCACTCCTTTATCTTCTACACTATTTCACTTCCTTTAAGCTGTTAGTCATTGCTAACCACTTATATATATCAAGTATGCATCTTTTTTATTTGTATGTCAAGAATACAGTTGATATAAATTGTATTACTGACAATTCTCCCATTTATCATAAACGCAATTCAGTTCGTTTTCCATAGTTTCTCTTTTCAAGAAAAGTTCCTGTAAATACGCAAAATTGGTACTATTATCATTTATTTCTTGTTCCAGCGCTTTTAATCCAGCTTCTATCGCTTCAATTTCACTCTCAAGAATATCTGACTTTTTCGTATTCAACTTTCTTGTTCTGTTTTCCGTTCTGCTGTCTTGATTCACTACCGTTCCAATGGATGGCTTTTTTTCATTAGAGAGAACTTTGGTCTTTTCGTTTGACAGGTCCTCACATTTTCCCGCTTTTTGCAATTCTTCCTGATAATAAGTATAGTCTCCCGGGTAAGTGATAAGACGGTTATTTTCAAATGACATGATTTTATCTGCAACTTTATTGATAAAATACCGGTCATGAGATACGAATAACAGGGTACCTTCAAATGCGGATAAGGTTTCCTCCAGCACTTCTCTGGAATCAATATCCAGGTGATTGGTTGGCTCATCCAGAATCATAAAATTCACTTTCTCAAAGGTTAAGGAACATAACCTTAACCGGCTCTTCTCCCCACCGGACAAGAATTTTATTTTCTTATGAACATCGTCTTTAAAGAATAACACTCTTGCCAGCTGGTTTCTCGCAGCTTCATAAGTAATATTGTGAAAACCTGAAAAGTACTCAAGTATGGTCTGGTCCTCATCTTCAAAAACAACCTGTTGGGGCAGATAACCGATTTTCACCTGCGCGCCGATTTTTACTGTACCGTAATCTGGTTTTAATTCTCCTAATATCAGCTTAAGTAAGGTGGATTTGCCGCATCCGTTTTTCCCGATAATACAGGCACTGTCCTGATGATAAACTTTCATATCAATATAATGACTGCAGTGTGGGGGATTTAGATGGGGATGGACAGTATGAAATTATATTGAAGTGGGACCCCTCTAATTCAAAAGACAATTCTCAAAAAGGATATACAGGCAACGTTTACTTAGATGCCTATAAGATGAACGGAACCCGCCTTTGGCGTATCGATTTAGGCAGAAATATACGGGCAGGTGCCCACTATACCCAGTTTATGGTATATGATTTAGACGGCGACGGAAAAGCCGAAATTGCATGTAAAACAGCAGATGGAAGCAGAGACGGCTTTGGTACCGTTATCGGAAATCCCAATGCTGATTACAGAAATTCTTCCGGCTATATATTATCCGGGCCTGAGTATTTAACTGTATTTCAGGGACTTACGGGAAAGGCTCTTTATACGACAAATTATGAACCGGCCAGAGGAAACGTATCCGATTGGGGAGATTCCTACGGAAACCGGGTAGACCGTTTTCTTGCATGTATTGCTTATCTGGACGGTGAGCACCCAAGTCTGGTCATGTGCCGCGGATATTACACAAGAACGGTTCTTACAGCCTATGACTGGGATGGTTTAAGGCTTATAAAACGCTGGACTTTTGACAGCAACAGCTGGGGCAACTCCGGCTATGCCGGACAGGGTAACCACAATCTCAGCGTTGCTGATATAGATGGGGATGGAATGGATGAAATTGTCTATGGCGCCTGCACCATTGACCACAATGGAAAAGGATTATATACAACTGGCTTACAGCACGGGGACGCCATGCATTTAGGAGACTTAAATCCCAATCATCCCGGTTTGGAAATCTGGAGTTCTTTTGAGTCCACGAAGACGAACGGCGGAGTGGGAGCAGCTATGCGTGATGCCAAAACAGGCCGTATACTGTTTCAATATAATGCCTCACGGGATGTGGGCAGGGCCTGCTCTGCCGATCTGACAGCCAGCTACCCCGGAGAGGAAGTATGGGCTTCCGGATCCCCCTTATACAGCAGTACTGGTCAGATCACAGGCACTGCACCTTCTCAGGTTAATTTTGCCATCTGGTGGGATGGTGATGAACTCAGAGAACTGTTAGACGGAACAACCATTACTAAGTATGGCGGCACAACCTTACTGCGTGCTGACGGCTGTGAATCTAACAACGGGACCAAAGCAACCCCATGTTTACAGGCCGATCTGTTTGGTGACTGGAGAGAAGAAGTTGTGTTAAGAACATCCGACAGCCGTTACCTGAATATCTATACAACGACTGATCTCACCACCCGGCGTATTCATACACTCATGCATGATCCAGTATACCGTATGGGAATTGCCTGGCAGAATGTAGCCTACAATCAGCCGCCACACACCAGCTTTTTCATTGGGCATGGAATGTCTGAACCACCAATTCCGGCAATTCGATTAACTTCAGCTTCTACTCATTAAAAGTAACAAAGAACCCTGTTATGATGTTCTGCGTCTATCATAACAGGGCTCTTTTGATTACTATCATTACAAAGTCTTTGACTTGCTTTCTATAAATTGAATCATCTGCCTGGTGATTTTTGTTGTATACCGGTCCTTTTTTTTCGCATAACCAAGTGTCACAGGATCAATATTTTGTATTGGTATAATGGAAATATCATCTGCTTGGGGAATACAGCCTTCAATTAATAAGGATGCGGCTAAATTTTCATGGATAAATCTGGTAATTGTATTAATCTGGCTTGTTTCCAGTATAATATTAGGATTTATTCCTTCCTTCCGAAATGCATTCTGGGTAACATTACTAACATAAAATTCTGAATTAAATGTAATTAATGGAAGCTCTTTTAGATCCGTAATTTTAACAAAATCAGAATTAGCCAATGGGTGTTTTTTATTGATATGAAGTTTGATATCACGTTTTCTGATCGGGGTAAATTCAATCTCACTGTTTAGCTGGCTCTCCCCAAGTAAAAATGTCAAATCCAGCTTTTCCTCTAATAATAATTCTTGTAATTTCAGCGCACCATGTTCCACAATTTCCAGCCTTATATCTGCGTTTTTCGTTACAATATCTGTAAATATTAAAGAAAATAAAAAGGAACCAATCATTGGTGGTATTCCCACCTTCAGCACATTATAATGAGAACCTATGGACAGCATCTCTCTCTCTAAATCATCTAGTTCCTGTATGATTGGATTCAGACGATTTCTGAAATATTCTCCTTCATTCGTCAGACAAAGCTTATTCTTTTCCCTTAGGAATAATGTAACGCCCAGCTCCTGCTCCAATGACTTTAATGCAACCGTCAGAGAAGGCTGTGAAATATGAAGTTCTTTTGCAGCCTGAGTAATGTTTAATGTATTGCAGACTTTGAGAAAATAATTTATTTGATTTAATTTCATAGTACACCTCGTAATTACCAAACTATTGACTTTTATACACCATTTAGTGTAAAGCCAAACGCTTCAATACACAATAGTTTTTATCTATGGATTGATAATATTTTAGTATTTCACAGTACATGGCATAAATGTTAGGCTGTAACTGATTGGATAACAATTAATTTTCGGAGGTATTATATTTTGAAAAAGATTGGCTTTACAGAAACAGCTTTAAGAGACGCTCATCAAAGCCTTATGGCAACCCGCCTCACTACCGATGAGATTCTGGCTGGCATAGAAAAACTAGATTCGGCAGGGTTACATGCTATTGAATGCTGGGGCGGTGCAACTTTTGATGCCTGTATCCGCTATTTAAATGAAGATCCATGGGAGCGTTTACGCAAAATTAAAGAAAAAGCAAAAAACACAAAACTTCAAATGCTGCTTAGAGGGCAGAATCTATTGGGCTATCGTCACTATGCAGATGATGTTGTAGAAAAATTCGTTGAAAAATCAATACAAAATGGCATTGATATCATTCGTGTTTTTGATGCCCTCAATGATTTACGTAACGTGGAGACATCAATCAAATCCATAAAAAAGTACGGAGGACATGCACAGCTGGCACTTAGTTACACAGTAAGTCCTGTACACACAATACAATATTACTGTGATTTAGTCGAACAAGTAGAAAAGTTAGGTGTTGATTCTATCTGTATCAAAGACATGGCCGGTGTTCTTACCCCTTATCATGCAAAGAAACTAATTACAGAATTAAGAAAAAGAACTGACCTGATCCTGGAATTACATACCCATGCCACAAGCGGCATTTCCGAAATGACTTATCTTTATGCAGTGGAAAGCGGAATTGATATTATCGACACAGCAATTTCCCCACTCTCAGGAGGTACCAGTCAGCCTGCGACAGAATCCCTCCATACTGCTCTGACTGAACTTGGCTATACAACTGGTCTGGACCTCGAAGTCTTAGATAAAGCAGCAGATTATTTTAAGCCGATTAAGGAAAAATATCTGGCGAACGGGGTATTAAATCCTAAAATGCTTAGTGTAGACCCAAAAGCTTTGCTTTACCAGGTACCAGGTGGCATGTTATCAAATCTATATTCTCAGTTAAAACAGGGGAAATCGGAAGATCGATACGAGGAAGTGCTGCGAGAAGTTCCGAAAGTAAGAAAAGACTTGGGTTACCCTCCTTTAGTAACTCCTTTAAGCCAAATGGTAGGAACTCAGGCGGTCTTTAACGTTCTCACTCAAGAACGTTACAAAATGGTTCCTAAGGAAATAAAAGATTATGTGGCAGGTGCTTATGGAAAACCTCCTGTTGCTATTTCAGAAGAGATCGTCAAAAAGATTATTGAAGATCGGGAAATCACCTCTGTAAGACCTGCTGATCTTCTTCCTCCAGAATGGAATAACATAGTAATTGAGGCTTCTGATTTTGCAAAAAGCGATGAAGATTATCTTACCTATGCGATGTTTCCAGAAGTAGCCAAACAATTTTTAACAAAGAAATATGAAACAGCTTCTCCCGATAGTGGAAATGAAGAAACTATTAAAATTCATGCTATTATATAACAATCTGGTGCAATTATGGAGGTGAAAACCATGACTTACATTAACTTTATGGATGGATTAACGATTTCTGTCATAAGTATGGCTATCGTATTTGTTTTATTATCCATACTAAGTTTAATCATTCACACATTTCAATTTATTTTTAAACAAGAATTACCTCTAATATCCGATTCACCCATATTAGAGGATGAAGAACTTAAGACTGTTGCAGCTTTAACAGCTTTAATTATGATAAATGAAGATAACAAAAATAAAACCTATAAAATTGAATCAATAGAGAGAGTAAATTAAGGAGAATAACGTATGAAAACTTATGAAATAACTTTAAATGATAAAACTTATATTGTAAAAGCAAGAGAAATAGATTCTGCAGAGATCCCGAAGCGGGCCATGCCCTCCACGCCTGTCTCAGCCACAGCATCCACATCTGGTCAGGGATGCAAAGTTACAGCTCCGGTAGCAGGTTTAGTACTGGATATTAAAGTATCTATTGGAATGCCTGTAAAAAAAGGACAGATTTTATGTATACTGGAAGCTATGAAAATGGAAAATGAAATCATAGCTCCGCAGGATGGTACCGTTACTGCAATTCATGTATCTAAAAATCAACAAATAGAATCTGGTATAGTAATGATTGAAATGTAAAAGAAGGAGTTCAACTTTATGATGGATATAATAATGGGTCTGTTTTTAGATTCTGGATTTGCCGCATTAACTTACAAACATGTTATTATGCTCTTGATAGCCTGCATATTTTTATATCTTGCAATCAAAAAAGGATATGAACCTTATTTGCTTATCCCCATATCCTTCGGTATGTTATTAGTCAACCTGCCAATAACCGGATTGATGGATCATGCTACGGAAACTCTGCCTGGTGGTCTGCTTTATTACTTATATCAAGGAACCAATTTAGGAATTTACCCTCCGCTTATCTTCCTGTGCCTGGGTGCCTCCACGGACTTTGGACCTCTTATTGCAAACCCAAAAACACTTTTACTTGGAGGGGCTGCACAAGTTGGTATTTTTGTTGCTTTTTTAGGAGCTATAAAATTGGGATTTTCCGCACAGGAAGCCGCTTCTATCGGAATTATCGGTGGAGCCGATGGCCCTACTGCTATTTATTTAACAACAAAACTAGCGCCACATTTACTATCTACGATTGCACTGGCTGCCTACTCTTACATGGCACTGGTTCCAATTATACAGCCACCTATTATCAAACTATTGACTACACAAAAAGAACGCGAAATTAAAATGGAACAGCTAAGAGATGTTAGTAAAACTGAAAAAATAATATTTCCTATCATTACTACGATTCTCGTCATTTTATTACTGCCCTCTGCTGCTCCTTTAATTGGTATGCTGATGCTAGGTAATCTGGCAAAAGAATGTGGCCGTATTCCAAAGATTGTTGATACATTACAAAACTCACTCATGTACATAATAACAATTATCCTGGGTCTTACGGTTGGTGCTAAAGCGGAAGCAGACGTCTTATTATCACTTAGCACATTAAAAATAGTAGTATTAGGCTTAATTGCTTTTGCATCCGGTACAGCTTTTGGTGTGCTAATGGGAAAACTCATGTGTGTCTTAACAAAGGGTAAAATTAATCCTATGATAGGCGCTGCTGGTGTATCTGCAGTTCCTATGGCAGCAAGAGTTGTTCAAAAAGAAGGAGTAAAAGCAAACCCATCTAATTTCCTCTTAATGCACGCTATGGGTCCTAACGTAGCTGGTGTGATAGGTTCTGCAGTGGCAGCTGGTATATTACTACGCTTTTTTGGATAAAAATCAGGCAGGTGAATCAATCACCTGCCTGATTTTATTCCTGACGAAAACATCTGGAACCAACCGCTGCAATCACACAGATTACAGCTAAAAACAAATATGCAGCAGTCATGGAGAAAGCACCTGCTATTTTTCCGCAGATAATTGGAAAAACGGTCATTCCAAACGCATAGATTGCCTGAAAACAGCCCATGGCTGTAGATTTTTTTTCTGCCGGAATACTCTTCATCGCTTCGGCGGTCAGAAAAGAGAATAGAATTCCAGTTGCCATTCCAGGAAGTATCTGAAGAAGACAGATCACTGGAATGCTGGTGCTCATCGGTATGAGGATACAGTAACCTGCAGTGGTGCAGAATACAAGAAATATCCAGTTCTTTGATGAGAGTACGCTGCAGGCCTTTGTTGAGGCAAATTTTGCCCATATAACAGCAGATAACATGTAAATAATACAGGAAAGTCCAAGTATTATCGTATCTGCACCGAGATTTTTAATAATCTGTGTGGTGAATGACATAGTCGTGGACATCTGCACGCCCTGCTGTACCAGAGCCAGAACAGCAAAAAAAAGAAGTCGGCGGTTTAAGCATACACAAAGCATATTTCCCGGTATTGCAGCCGATCCATCCGGGTTGCAGCTTTTATGGTATTCCGTCTTCTTAAGTCCACAGGCTGTAAACGCACAGCAAATACCTGCTATTACACTAAACATACAGATCACAGGCATCCCCAGCTTTTGGTAAAACAGTGTACTGGTTACAAAACCTGCCAGCATCCCCAGATTATTCGCCACAACCAGCTGGCAGGTTGCTTTTTGCTGTTCTGAAGGATAAAAACTCATATACAAAACCATAAAGGAAATCCACATGGCACTGGCAAGACCAGAGAACAGGTTGGCAATAAAAAATCCGGTTCCATTCTGCATGATAATACGAAAGATGGAGGCAATCCCTGAGGATAGACCTCCAATTATAATAAACCTCTTATGTCGGTTCCTGCAGTCTGCGAGAACTCCGACTGGAAGGCGCAGCAGCATCTGCGATATACCGTAAGCACCGATAATCATTCCCACCATACCAGCCGAGGTGCCTATCCCCGTCAGGTATGGAGTCTGGAATGGTATATAAACATACTGGGCGAACCAGAAAAAGATAACAGCTGCAAATAAATTTCTACTATTTTTCTTATATACATTCATTATAAATCCTTTTTATTTGTGCGGATTTTCCTCCAGCACTCTGTGAATATGAATAGACAGATACAATTTTTCCTGTTCTGTCAACTGGAATTCAAAATTCTGCCTGATATAATCGGTGATTTTGCCAGAGCATTCCCATTCAAGCCGGCATTTTTCGATAATACCACTCCCCAGCAGATCATTGATATCTCCTGAAAGCTGTTTCGCCTGAACGACTCTCTGGGCCAGTGCCTGAAGATGAGTCATAAACCGGCTGTAAGCAACTGTATCGGTATCATAAGAAATTCCAAATGTATATTTTACAATTTCTTTCACGTCTCTCACAATTTTCATCATAGAGCGGTTTTCATTGTTGAAATGAAAGCCCTTCTGCGCATTGATAAAATGAAAGGCAATGTTGCCAATCTCG
The DNA here is from genome assembly GCF_900205965.1 of Lacrimispora amygdalina. Taxonomy (GTDB): domain Bacteria; phylum Bacillota; class Clostridia; order Lachnospirales; family Lachnospiraceae; genus Lacrimispora; species Lacrimispora amygdalina_A. The sequence continues at coordinate 64,603 of NZ_OAOF01000007.1, read as the reverse complement.
CTTTCCGGAAGCGAAATCGACAGATCCCTTTTAATCTGTTTCAATGCAAAGCAGCCCACATCATATTCATTGGGGTTAAAACGCTTCACTTCCTGAGAATAGAAGCCAGGAAAGCTTAAGCTCTCCTGAAATCTTCGTACAGCAAATGCAAGGTGGTCCGTCAGAGCCAGCCAGATGTGATCCATAAGGTTCATCTGGTATTTGTTTTTTGCATAGTCAATGGTATCCTGGGCAACTCCAAAGATGACAGCGTCAGTTTCTGCTGCCAGACGAATAATATCTCTGGAAATATTTCTGTTTCGAAGAACAAAAATCTTATCCTTTTCATTCATTTGCAGAGTTTCGCCAATGGATTTGCGAAAACCAATTCCTTTTCCCATAAGGATGACTTCTGCTCCATTGTCATCCAGTGCCAGAACGACAGAAGTATTTAATACTTTCACCACCCGCATTTATAGTATTCTCCTTTGTTTCTATATTTCATCCCCGTTTGTTTTAATAACATTCTGATACCAGTAATAGCTGTCTTTCTTAATTCTCTTTAATTCCTTTAAGTCATGATCCTGGCGGTCAATGTAGATAAAGCCATAACGTTTCTTAAAGCCCTGGTGTGAGCTTAAAAGATCCATGACGGACCATGGGCTGTAGCCCATTAACTCTACACCGTCGCCTATGGCATCGGAACAGGCCTGTAAATGACTGCGGATATAGTCGATACGGTAATCATCATGGATTTTACCGTCTTCTGCCACAACGTCTGCAGTACCGAGACCATTTTCCGTAATAATAAGCGGCAGATGATAACGCTGGTAATATTCGTTTAATACAATTCTCAGACCCATTGGATCTATCTGTGCACCATATTCACTGGCTTCCAGATTTGTGTTTTTTTCATCGCGGCAGTAACCATACTGATCAAAATCGACTTCATTTCCACGGTAAGCACGTTCCCCTGCGGGGTGCTCTTTCGTGGCAGGAAGGTAACTGCTGCAAAGAGTACGATAATAATTTAAAGCAATGTAATCAATCTTCGCACTCTTTAAAATCGCTTTATCTTCCGGCATCATAACCGGTACAATGTTGCGTTCTTCCAGATATCTCATATAATAACCCGGATATTCACCATACATATGCATGTCCAGACAGTAGTTTGTCTTCATCCAGTCATTCATTTTGGCAGACCATACATCAGCTGGTTTATTGGTCAGCGGATAAGTACAGGTAGAGGATACTGCAGGTGCAATTTTCCCATCTTTTACCAGTTCATGGCAGGCATTCACTGCCATAGCATGTCCGAGGAACATATGATAATCCATCTGTGCGCGGATCTTATCTGCCTTCCAGAGATCTGTTTCATCAATATTCATACGTTCATTTACACGGATCATCAGATTCTGCTCATTAATAGCCTGCCAGTATTTTACGCGGTCACCAAAGGCTTCAAAACAGATTTTTGAATAACGTTCAAAAGCAAATGCGCAGTCTCTGCATTCCCAGCCATTGTATTTTTCAACCAGAGCATAAGGAAGATCAAAGTGATATAAAGTAACAAATGGCTGAATACCATTTTCAAGCAGGCAGTTGAGTACATTGTTATAAAAATCAATGCCCTTCTGATTTACTTCGCCGTCACCGTCTGGAATAATTCTTGCCCAGGATAAAGAGAAACGGTAAATATTCATACCCATTTCCTTCATCAGAGCGATATCTTCTTTCCAGTGATGGTAAAAATCGCTGGCAACCTTGCTGTCGGCCTGTTTTTCGGAACGTTTAAAGGAGTTAAAGTCAGCAACAGTCATGCCTTTGCCATCTTCATCCCATCCACCTTCGATCTGAAATGCGGAAGAAGAAGCTCCCCACAAAAAGTTTTTCGGAAATTTTGCAGTTTTCATTTATATTCTCCTGTTATTTTTCTACTGAAATTACATTTCGGTTTACATCAGCATTTCCACTGGAAATGACGTTAACTTTTTTATAGGCAGCGCCATTGGACACGATCACACATACAGTAGTGTCATAGCCATTTTCTTTCAGTTTATCCACATCAAAGCTTACCAGCTTCGTTCCCTTCGTAACTTTCTGACCACTTTCAACAAAGCTTTCGAAGTACTTTCCATTTAATTCAACGGTATTGATACCTACGTGAATCAGAAGCTCTACATTATCATCCAGTTGTAATCCAATGGCATGTTTTGTTTCATATACTAAAGCTACGGTACAGTCAGCCGGAGCAACAACTTCACCAGTTTGCGGGATGATTCCGATACCTTTGCCCAGAACCCCGGAAGCAAATACTTCGTCATTGATTGTGCTCATTGGAATAACTTTACCAGCAACAGGAGCACCGATCATAATGTCAGCTGATGGAACCTCCATGAATGTTTCTGTGTTTTCAGAAGAATGAGCTGCGTCACCATCGATCTGTTTAGAAGCTGATTTAGGAAGATCGTCTTCAAAACCTACAATATAAGTAAGGATAGCAGCACCAAAAAATGCAACTGCGATACCAAGCAGATAAGCGATGAAACGGCTGAGGCTTACACCTTCGCCCCAGTAAGACATAATGGTAAGGACACCATTGTTCGCAAAGCCAGTATTAACAGCACGGCCAATCCCCATAACAGCGCCACCTGCGGCACCTGCGATAACAGCACAGATCATAGGTTTTTTCAGACGAAGATTGCAGCCGTAGATTGCAGGTTCTGTAACACCTACCAGCCATGCAGAAAGTGAACTGGAAGCAGCAACCTGTTTTAAATTAGGGCTCTTTGTTTTAAACATAACACCAAGTGCAGCACCTGCCTGGGCAAAGTTTGCAGAACCAGCGAAACACATCAGAGTATTCGTACCTGTCAGGGCGACATCATTTAAGCCGATTGGAAGCAATGCTCTGTGAGCACCAAAGATAACACATACCCCCCATAAACCTCCGACGATAATACCGCCAAGGATTGGGCTGAAGCTGTATAATGCTGTATAGAGCCATTGTACTACATAACCAACATAGATGCCAACAGGACCTACAACAACAAGCATAACAGGAACCATAACGATCAGTGAAATACCTGGAATCAAAATCAGCTGCAGCATATCAGGAACGATCTTTTTCAGCAGCTTCTCCAGAAAGTACAGTGCCAGAACACCGAGGAGAATCGGAATTACCGACTCAGTATAAGCAAATACTTTGGTAGATTCACCAACGGTAAATGCCATCTTAACTACAGGAAGGCCAAAGATGGTAGATCTGGTGGCAACGTCCTGTATCAGTGCATCAATAGTCGGGTGGCATAAAAGTCCTCCTAACACCATAGCGATAACCTGGCTGCACTTTAATGCTTTTGCTGCTGTATATGCCAGGAAAACCGGCATAAAGAAAAAGATGATATTACTTGCAGTATTCATAATGATGTATGTACTGTTTGTGGTATCAAAACCTGGCATCTTACCAGCAGCGGCAAGGAGACCCTTAATTAAACCTGCAGCAGCAATTGCTGGAACAAGCGGAGTGAAGATTTCTGATATTTTCTGAAGAACGGTATTTAAAAAGCTCTGCTTTTCTTCCGGAATCTCAATATCAGAAGCTTCTTCGGCTGCAATTTCACTGCCAAGTATCTCAACAGCAGCATCAAAAATCTTTGTTACCTTGTTTCCGCATACAACCTGGAATTGCCCACCTGCTACTACAACAGAGATAACACCTTCCAGACGCTCAACAACTGCCTTATCAGCAAGAGAGCTGTTCTTTAATACGAAACGCAGTCTTGTAAAACAATGGGTCATACCTTTAATATTGGCTTTACCGCCGACATTTTCAATAATGTCACTGGCGATTTTATTATAATCCATACACTACCTCCTGAATATTGTTGTTAATTTATAACTGCTATTTGTTAATCATTGGCCAATGATCTGTTATAAACATAAAAAAAGACCTAACAAAATAAACTACTATGCGATCCACCTCCGCATAAAAGAAAATTTGTCAGATCTTGCCTGCATTACCAGTAACAGTCTTCCTATGTTTATTAACTTGTATTTCATTCTACAATAATACTTGTAAAAAATCAAGAGCGAATTTGCCCTTATTAAGCGTACTATCTCACTTACAGGTCCATAGCCAGGGCGTGCCCCATTTTTACGGCATTATACAGGGTCCCTCCCTTCACAGAACAGTCTCCCAGAATATAGGTTTCCTCCACAAGATGGGAAAGAGCCTCCACTTCCTTTTCATCCGTGTGAACTCCCAGAGAAAGAACTACTGTATCACAAGTAAGCAATTCCCGGCTTATGTCTTTCCGGCTGATTATCGCCCCTTCCGCCGTTACATCTTCAAGTTTTACTTCACAGATAAATGTAACGCCTGCTTTCAGAAGCAGTTTTTTAAGTCCGATAATGCTGATATGAACGCCATCTGCGCCAATCCTGCTCTCCGGAATCATATCAATAATTCTTACTTTCTTTCCCTCTCTGGCCAGAGCAAGGGCTGCTTCCATTCCGGTAAAACCAGCTCCCACCACAATCACGTCGCTGCCGGTTTCAGCTTTTTTCAACTCGACATCTCCTACCCATACCACCTTGCCGCTTTTACCGGCTGTAAACGCCGGAATAACCGGTTTTGAACCAATTCCAAGAAATACTGCATCGGGATTTTCCCCACGGATCACGTTTGCAGTGGCATTGGTATTCAGGCAGACACGGATATTCTTATGATTCATAACCGTATTAACCGACCAATCCAGATATTTTTTTAAATCGGCTTTAAATTCAGCTGCACTTGCCATGCGCAAAGCTCCGCCTAATTCCTTCTCTTTTTCCAGTATCACTACCTGATGTCCGCGGTCAGCCGCCGTTCGCGCTGCTTCCAGATTCCCGGGTCCTCCGCCCACCATAACCACCTTTTTTTTGCCTGTTTTGGATTGTATCCCTGAATACCAGGTTTCCCTGCCTATTTCCGGATTCACTGCACAGCAGATTCCAAGCATTTTTGAATGAGTTTGGTTAATACAAGTGTTGCAACGAACGCAGGGCCGGATATCTGCAGAATTTCCAGCCTTAGCCTTCCTAATGCTAAGAGGGTCGGCAAGCATATTCCTCATCATGGCAACCATATCCACATCTCCCTGTTCAACGACTTCAGCAGCCAGATCCAGATTGAAACCTCCCACTACACTTACAGGTATCGAAAGTTCTTTTTTAAATACTTTGGCAGCCTCCAGGTTTAAGCCTCTGGGAAAGTATACAGGCGAAAAAATATAAGGAAGCAGTGAATCTTCTTCCAACAATCCTCTGGAAATATGAAGAAGATCAATTTTGTCCTGGATTTTTTTTGCATAATTAAGTGTTTCTTCTATTCCCATGCCGTCAGCCGTCAGTTCTTCCGCGCTGATACGGTATTCAATGGCAAGCTTGTCTCCCACTTCCCTGCGTACTGCATTCAGGAGTTCTTCTCCAAAACGGCACCGGTTTTCAAAAGACCCGCCATATTCATCGTTTCGTTTGTTGTACTTTTCCGAAAAAAACATACCAGGCACATTTCCATGTCCTCCATGAATCATGATCATATCAAACCCTGCTTTTAAGCAAAAATCAGCTGCCTTTGCGTATTCGTCAATCAGCTCCCGGATCTCTTCCTTAGACGATTGGGTGGCTACAGCAAATCCAGGGCTGAGCATCTGTCTTACGGGAACTAGTTCGATGCTGGCCAGGCAGCCGTATAGATGAATGATTTCCGTTATTTCTGCATATTCGGATATCAGTCCTGGGTTCGCCAGCCAGGGGACTTTCCCTCCCAAAGGCTGTTTATTAATATCGGATACGCCTACCGTGACTATTCCCGCACCGGAACGCGATATGTCCTTCATATATGCTCTGAATTTTTCATTTCCTGATCCGTCCGGATTGTTTAAGAATGCTCCTGCTGGTGCAATCTCAATTCTGTTTTGCGCTTTATGCCTGCCGATCTGAATGGGTTGAAACAATTTTTTATGATAATCCATCATTCTCCTCTTACGCCTCCGTCTTTATGAAATAGTCCTGCTACAAATCTACTATATCATAAAATCGTCTTATGGCTGATCGGAAAAACAGATACTGCAATCCTATTTGCTTATGTTAATATAATCAAGAAAATTTCTCAGGCATGGATTCTGGTTCTCCTTTAAATAGATCAGTCCCGTTTCTATTTTATGATCCGGTACCGGTGTTTCCTTTAAAACAAGTTCCCGGTTCAATTGGAGACCCAGTCTGGGAACCACGGATATTCCCTGATTCATTTCCACCATCATCCGTAATACGGAAGCATTCTGTACCCGGATTATGTGTTCCGGATAGTCCGCCTGTCTGAAGAAATGTAAATAATGATCGTAGAGTCTGGTATTCTCAAGAGGCGATATGAGGATATGAGTCTGTATAGACAATTCCTCAATGGTTATGTTTTTCCTCTCTGCGAGATAATGTTCCCGGCTTAAGATAATCCCTGTCTCTGATTCCATCAGTTTCCTATAGCCGATTTCTGCATGATTTTCAAAATCATAAGGCCATGAAAATATCAAATCATAACGGCAGGAATTAAGACCTTTCTCATAGCCCTCATAGTTTGCTGGCAAAAACTTTAGTTGGATGTCTGGCTTTGCTTTATGAAAACGCCTGATCCTGTCTATAAAAATACTCTCTTCTTCGTATCCGCATATTCCAATGGTAAGCGTTCCCTTCTCTCCTCTTGCAATGCGCCTCATCTTTTCTACGGACAAAGCATTTCTCTCAATAATAGCCTTTGCATCTTCATAATATACCTGCCCTGCAGCAGTCAGCTCCACCTTGTGACTATCCCGGTAGAACAGTTCAACCCCCAGCTCCCTTTCCAGCAAATTAATCTGCTGGCTAATTGCAGACTGGGCTATATGGCACTCCCTCGCTGCCTTCGTAAAGCTTTTTAGCTTAGCCACACTTACGAAATATTTCAACCGGTATAAACTCATTCTTAGCTCTCCTCTGTCCAACTGTGTATACTCATTTCAATATTCTTTTCTAATTATAACTTACAGCCTGTCAAGAAAAAAGTGGACAATTTTCCGGTTACCCATTTACCTTCTGTTCCTGCCCTCCGGTCAGTCATGTGTTGCTTTATATAAAACAGGTATTGCAAGTGTGATCAGAATAATCCCCATAATTGCCGGTGCAGCATGACCGATCGATGTATAAATCTGACCGCCAATTACAGGCCCGATTATTCTTGCTAATGCCTGTATAGATTGACTGCCTCCCTGTATCCGTCCTTGCTCACTTGCAGAAACTGCCTTAGAAACCATACCATTAAATGAGGGTCCAAATATCGAATCTCCAAAAGCAAAGATAAACATTCCAATAATCAATAAAGGATAGAATACAAATAGTGCAGAAGCAGCTATAAAAATGTAACCTGCAATTTCTGAAATCATTCCAATGGTTGCTATATCTGTATCTCTCAGTTTTTGTAATAACTTTGGCATAATAAAGCTTTGTGAAATTATATCCTGTATTCCTATGATTGAAAACATAAGTCCAATTAACGCAGGCTTCCACATAAATGTATCAATTGAAAACTGAGAAAAAATTGCTTGTAAAGCGCAATTGGGTATCCAGAATAAAAAAGCTGCAGCCAGTATCCTTCCTGTCCTCCTAACGTTGGTCCAAAAGCAGTTCCTATTCCAACCACAGCACTTACCCAGCCAAATATTTTGGTTCTTTGATTCTCTGGTGTAATATCGGCAAAATATGCAAAAATAGTACTAATATCTCCACCCGTCAATCCTTCTATTACACGGCCAAGAAATAATATCCAAATCGCACCGCCAATTCCAAAAATCGTATAACCAATTACGGAACCCAATAAAGATATGAGCAGCACCGGACGCCTTCCATATCGATCACTGACCGCCCCAAGTCCAGGTGCTGCTATAAACACGCAGAATGCATAAACCGAGGTTAATAATGAAACTACAACTGCTTGATTTTGTACAGTTGTATAAGGTTGTACCAGATATGGGATAACTGGAATTACTATAGTAAATCCTAAACCAACCATAAATACTGAAATAAGTCCAAATAGTAAAGCTTTTGGATCGATGGTCTGCTCTGTCTTTTCGACTTTATTTGATTTAATTTTAAACATATCATTCTCCTTTAAGTTATTATTGTTTCCTTGTCAACATAAAATATAGCACCTTATTGTTTCCTTGTCAACAATATTTCAAAACAAAAAATGCAGCTTATTCTTTTCAGAAATTGGCTGCATCTCAATCTTATTTATTTAGTTAACATGTCATCTTTATTCATCTTACTAATCTCAGAATCTAAATGTTCATCGTACTTCTTTAAAAATGCAAGCATGTTATCAAACTGCTCTTCTGTTATATCTTCAAAAACAATACTATCTCTATCATTAAATTCTTTGTGTAATTTTTCATGAATATCATATATTTCCTGACCTGATTTTGTAAGCCGAAAATAAATTTCTTTTTTATTATCCGGTTTTTGATAACTCTCAATAAGTCCTTTATTCTCAAGCTTTTTTGTCATTTTGCTAATGGCTCCTCTTGTCATATAGAGTACTTCTGCAATCTTCGTAACATTGGATTCCGAATGGCTTCCAATACATTCAATGTAATGAACCTCAACAGACTTATACTCTTTTAAGCATTCTTCCATCTTGAGCTTATTAAACCAAGCCAGTTTATTAATTAATTCTCTAAAATTTACCAGAACCTGTTCTCTTTTATTCATGATAAAGCCTCCTGGGATATCTATAAAGAATAGCATATCACATTTTTGTTTCTAATTCAACAATTACAAGTTTAGTGTGATACCAGGTGTCTGGTTTATGGTTCCTTGTTTATGGCTTCTCCCACTCCGGCAGCGGATTCGAAGGGAACACTTAATCTACCTTTTAAATTTTTTGTAAGAAAGCTGACAAACGTTCCTCTCCAAAAGGAAAAGAATCAATTTTATCCTGCATTTTCTGAGTATATTGAGTCCAACTTAAATAAGAACATTTACCATTATAGCTACAAATAGAACAATCACCACAATTTGGCAAATCATATACTTCAAATATTTTTTCAGGTTCTGACATATCTTCTATTACTTTTTTCGCTGTTTGACCATATATTGGTATCAATATTTCATTTAAATTTTTCTGCTTACCTTCGTTATGCAATTTTAAATAATGTAGTACACACGTGAAATATGTTATGTTTTGAATCCTGTCTCCTCTAATATCAATATATTTTTTCAAATGAAAATATGCCTTTGTATAATTGCCAATGCTGCAATAAAGCAAGGTCATAAAATAGTCAAACTCATTCAACAAATACTGAAAATCACTCCCCTGTTCAAAAATAACTTGACAAGCGTTATATAAATCCTGTGCTAAAAAACCCGAATCTGCCGACATATCCTCAATTCTTTCAGCTAATTCCCCTAGTTCTTCTTTGCTTAATTGTTTAATTCTCAACATATATCTCTTTAATGATTTTTCACTATGAAACGCATCTTTCAGTTCTTCTAATGATTGCTGGTACATCTCTGACATTCCATTTACATAGATGCGGTAAGCAGGAAATCCAAGATACGACGCGTCTCTTATGAATATCTCGAAGCCCATTTCTTTCAATCTATTTAACATAAATTTTAAGGATATGTCATTGGATTCTGGATTTTTAAGAAAGGCATTTTTGTATAAGTCACTTTCACAATTTGTTTCAAAAATAGAAAGATTTCCCACGTATGCTCCAATGATTGATTGATTAATATCCAAACTGTCTTTACTTTCATCTGCATTTAATTTACTCCTGCTATCAAAAAGAGAGAGAAAAGAAAGCATCTTATGCTGGATTTTACTTGTCTGAAACACCTCTGTTATACACCGCTGCAAAGCAATATCAAAGACCGGATGAGCCCCTAACGAAATTGTATATTTCATATTTCTGCAATCCATAAGTATTACACCCAGACATGGGAATTTTCCGCCTAATGTAAAATCTTTAATGATGAGTTTATAACCTTTATTTTCAACATCTTTAATCATCTCAATCAATATACTATTATCGATATCTTTGACCGGTATATCAGGGAACTCATAATGGTCATCTATCATCTTTTTAGAAACATAGCGCTCCATTATCTCAGACAATCCCTGCACAATTGCTTCACTTGCATTATTACCAGCACACATACCATTAGAGCCAATCGTCATATTAATCAATGATTCCGGTAAGTATACAACCGATTCACTGTTGACATGATAATATGGAAAGCAGCTCAATTCCAATCCGCTAAATACATGTTCCAATTCATATATCTTTACTTTTAACATTGTGGAAAGTATATCTCCATAATTTGAGATTAATTTGTTTGCATCCACGGCTTTAGCACCAGGATATTTTAGAAATGTTTCACTCATTAATCCATATTGACGCTTGAACATCATACCGCACTGGATTCTTTCCATCATTTCACCATATGCGCTTGCTAAAGCATAACTCTTAGTTACCCCTTTACCATTAACGCCTTTTCCTGGAAATCCATCCAATCCTAAACGAAGAGCATGACAATTTTTAACATGCATTGTCCAATCCATTTCATATGGGAATAGACCTGCCGAATATAAAATTTCTCTAATTTTTTGTATTGTTTGTTCAGGTAAACAATCCTTCCTGCTTTGGTATCTCATACACATTTCTCCTCTATTCTTTTGAATTTATTAAAATATAGATCCGTAGGTAACAGTAGATTTGGACCTGGTCTGCCTTCTTGAATAATAGTGCCCTCCTCCATAACAACAATCCGGTCTAACCAATCAAGCATTTGTAAATTGTGGCTTATAAGAATTAAAGTATGGTTTTTAGGAATCTTTGACAATGTATTATAAAGTGACAGCATATTTTCTTTATCTAACGAAGATTCTGGTTCATCCAAAATTATTATTGGTGCCTTTCTGAAAAATGCCCTGGCAAGTGTGATTCGTTGTTTTTGCCCGCCTGAAAGATTGCTTCCTGACTCTGTCAATTCAGTATCATAACCTTTTTCCAGTCTAAGAATGAATTCATGGGCTCCAGCTTTTTTTGCCGCTTCTATTACATCTTCAAGATTGTCATTTCCACAAGCCCCACAAGATATATTATCCTTAACCGAAGCTGAAAACACTCCCAATGATTGAGACACATATGCTATCATTAGTCTGATTTGTCCCATATCCTTAATAGAATCCCGCCCGAATATTTTAATGCTTCCCTCATCTGCCGGAAATAGGCCAGAGATAAGCTTTATCAGTGTAGATTTGCCGGAACCGCTCAAGCCCACAATTGCTACCTTTTCACCATTCTTAATTTTTAAATTTATATTATTCAGTACTTTATTGCAATTCTGGTACATAAATCCTACATTAGTCAACTCTACCGCTATATCTTCACTTTCGTGATATAAATTATCCTTACTGTTATTTATGTATTCTGTTGGAAACTCTGAAATATATAAAAGTCTCTCAGCCGATACGATCCCCTGCTGTATTTGAGTCAATGAGCGGCTTATATTAAACAGCGGTGTCTGGACTTTACTTATCAAAAATATAAATGACAAAATCGATCCAATTGAAATCACTCCTTTTATGGATAATATACCTACATATAAAACAGCTGTGCTGATAATGACTTTATTGAGTATCGGTACTAAGCGACTTGCGATACTGGTGATTAGTGATCGTTTAATAAATAGCCCTTTTACTTTATTTAATTCTTTATTATATTTTTCTATCAAAACCTCTTGCAAATTATAAACACGAATAATCGACATTCCCTTCAGATAGTCAATTACCATACCAGTTACGATTCCATAAATCCCAGAAATACTTTTGGAGATCTTCTTTATTGAGAAATCAAATAAACGGCTGAAAATAAAAGTTATTAATAAGAAAATTAAAATTACGAATCCTGCTGCATGATTAATGCTGCACAGATATATATATGCAGTAATACAGATAAGAGCATCACGAAGGATTAAAAAAATATTTTCCAGCAATACATCTGAAATCTTTTCGGAATCAAAATTCAATCGATATATGATATCTCCTATTTCGCATTCAGATATAACCTTAAATGGCGCATGTAATATCTTATCAAGAGCATCTGTAGTAAGTTTTTCAACAGCTAATGACCTGAAAATTTTGCGCATATATTGTCCAAACCACACAAGTATTATAAGTATAATTGCTATTGGTGCACCTATTTTCAAATGACTGACAGCGACTTCCATTTCTCCTGCCTCTATGTAATCGGTTATTTTACCAAAAAATACAACAGATCCAATCAAAAAAATAATATCTGCAAGTATCAATACTGTGCTAAATAAAAAAAGCCATGAAAATTCCTTACAGCTTACAAAAATCCTATATAAAATGTTAATCTCCTTATGTTTTGATTTCTTCATGAACTTATGCTCTATCACACGCAAGAAAAGTTCACCTCCTTAACATCTTACTAAAAAATCAGATTTTTTGCTCCATAAGTTTTCCATTACATAGACAAAACACTTTATTGACTTTATTAAAATGTGCTTGTTTATGACTAATAATAATAACTACCTTGTTTTCTAATAAATCATCCAAAAAATCAAAAAACAATTTTTCATTTTCAACATCCAAATGAGAAGAAGGCTCATCCAATATAAAAATATCCGATACACGCAATAAAGCTCGTGCAATAGTCAGCCGCTGTAATTCCCCACCCGAAAGCTGTGCACCACCCAGACCTAATTGTGTAATGTATCCCTGTTCTTTTTTTATAATAAAATCATGAATACCCAAACGCCTTGATATATTATAAATGTTATCATCTGATGAATCTAGATTTCCATATCGGATATTTTCAAGTATCGAACCTGTAAACAGAATAGAATCCTGTGAAACATAAGCTATTTTATTTCTCCACTCTTGTAATTTAGTGGTATAAATAGATGAACCATTCCAAAAAATATCTCCATTTTCAGGTTCATAGAATCTTAAAATCAAATTAATTAATGTACTTTTTCCATCACCACTCTTACCATAAATAAGAGTTTTTTCACCTGGAAGTATATGTAGTGATACATCTTCCAGAATATTTTTTCCTTGAGGATAACAATAAGAAATATCTTTTAAAAATAAACCCATTGTACAATCTGTTTTTCTAGTTTCCAAAGTGCAGCCTGCTGACATACTTTTTTCCAACGAACTTTCCTCTGGTAAATCTAATAGTTCCAAAAAGCGCAATGCGTTGGCGATGGATTTTTGTAATCGACTCCAAATCTGTATAATTGATGAAATCGGGTCCACTATTCTTTCAAAGAGTATGAGAAAGCTGAAAATCCCCCCGATACTCAACTCATTTTTAGAAACTAGAAAAGCCCCATAGCCTATAATAAAGAAATCGCCAATCACCAACAGGCAATTCTGCAAATTCTCCATAATACCTTCCCAAAGATAAGCTTTTCTCCTCCATCTTTGAATTTCAGAATATTTTCCCCTAAATATACCTTTAAATTTATCCTCCAGCGAATAAGCTTTAATGACCTCTAAATTCTGAACAGCATCATTTATAAAAATATTCTTTGCAGCAGTTTGAGATTGTTCATTATAATAAATCTTTCTTAATTTGGCGGAGAGAAAATTCATAATAAATGGAATCACAGATATAAACAAAACCGAAGAAAACATGAGTTTCCAATTTATTATTACTAAATAAGACAAACTTAAAAAAAGCATAAATACGTCTTTCGAAGTTTGCCTCGTCTGATTCACTATTCCCGTCTGCGCTTGTGATACCGAATCCTGAACCCGCGACAAAATGTCTCCCGAATGATACTCTTTTAGAACCAGCATCTTAACCCTGAAAAGCTTTTTAACCAACAATGTTTGAATATTTAATATGGATAAAATATCAATATTAGTTCCTAAATAGCTTGCCAAAAAATACAGGATACCATTACTTACAACAATACCAAGTGTGATAAAAAAATAATTTTTCAGCACTTCTAAATTTGCAGCTGATACTGCATCGATCATATGCTTTAGGGCATCTGTTTCAAATAATTCTAAAAATGAGGATATTACAATCAATAATACAATACCAGCCTGTGGTAAAATGTATTCCCAATTCAGCGCCAATATACGTTTAAGCACTTGCAATGGTTTTAAAGAACTAATTACCTTAGTATCATTTACTGAATCCATTTTGTCAGTGCTTCACCTCCATGGTGTTGTATCGATGCAGTGAAAGTAAATAAAGAATCACACAATATATCAATATTACAACAAGCTTTGCAGCTACCTGGTACCAATCTGGCTGTGCCCTTATAATATCCTTCCATATAAGTAAATGATATGATGGTAAAAGGAATTTTAAAGCATGTACGCTTTCAAGAATTTTGCTCATTAAAAAAATAAAAATAGTAGAGATTACGCCCAATACTGTTGAATTTGAGAATATGGTAATAGTCAGGCTGATACATGAGACTAAGAAGAGGGGCATGGCTTCAAATAAAAATGCTAAAAGTACAAATAACATTCCATCTCTGGCCAAAATAATATTACTATCATATTTTACTGTAAAATCAGCCATAGGGAACACAGTAACTGCTAAAATAATATCTATTAACCAAATAGACATAATAAATATGAGTACAACAATAAACGCAGTTAAATATTTCGCTCCAATCACTTTCCAACATGATATATCCTTAGAGCGTATAATCTTTAACGTATTCGCCTGTAATTCGACTCCATATATGTAAGCCGTAAAGCTTATAAATGCAACAATAATTAATGTCTGGGTCAGATTTGAAATACTACTCAGCGGAATAGAAAATGCCGAAGTCCTTGCATCCCCCAAAAAACTCAATAGGCTGAATGCCAACGAAAATACAAATATAATGCGTACAATCTGCATCTTCAACGTCTTATGAAGCTCTGTTCTAATTAAATGTACCATACTTATTTTCATATTATCCTACATCCTCCCTCTTTAGCTTAGCCAAACTTAAAAAACTAAAAAAAGCTCCATATATCTGGGTTATTAAAATGCCAAAAATAATATGGCTCCAATCTATAGAAGCATTGAAGATGTAAGGCTTCAGTGTGATATAATTAATAGGCGTAAAATCTAAGATTGAATCACTAACGAATCTCGTCAGGAACAAAACTACAAATATCGCACTGAAAGTAACAACTATTGTATTAATATTGTTCTTGAGCAAAATTGATATATAGGTTGTCAACTGAATTATAAAAAATGTATTAATCCAAGTTCCAATGTAAAAGATTATAAAACGCAATAAAGGCTGGCTTAATTCTATCTGGTTTTCCCCATGCAGGACGCCTGTTCCAAAAAGAGTTGTTCCAACCAAAAAGCTGACTATAGAAGTAAGTAAAAGTATAATTCCTGCAAAAATCCATAAAGCAATATATTTATTTATTAAAAGTTGTTTCAAAGATACTGGTCTCATCATTAAATAACGATAAGTTCCATAATTAAATTCATTGGCAACAACCAGACTTGTCATTAGTATCATAACAAAATATATCATTATATAACGGTTGAAATTACCAAGAGTAAGAAAAACTGAATCAATATTGCTTACTCCTGAAGTATCTCCCATTTTGAAGCTTATAATTATGATAAAAACCATTACTATAGTAAACAAATAACTAATCTTTGATTCTATGGATTTGCTTATCTTCAGAAGTTCTACTGACAAATATTTCATTATTCGTCCTCCCTTGTAACCTGAAAGAAAAAATCTTCAAGGGTGATCTTCTTAGGTGAATAAGATTTCAGTCTTGCCCCTTTATTAACAATAGAAACCAGTATATCCTCCGGAGTTCCGTCATTTATATAGAAACAAATACTATCTGATTCATTTTCTTTCGAATCTATCAAAGTAATGTTTTTTTCGCTCTTCAAAATATCATTCAGTCCTGTTTTATCTGAACCAGCCACTTCATAAATCTTCTTTTCAGAGTTCAGAAGAGTTTTTGTATCACCTGTCACAACCAGCTGTCCTCGATTAATTATTGCTACTTTGTCACAAATCATTTCTACCTCTGAAAGTATATGACTGGATAATAATACCGTAACACCTAAATCTCTGCTGAGTTGTTTGATAAGTACACGGATTTCCTGAATCCCGTATGGATCAAGACCATTTGTAGGTTCATCTAAAATAATCAGCTCTGGTTTATTTAGTAAAGCCTGCGCGATACCTAATCTCTGCTTCATACCATAAGAATAGTTCTTTGCTTTGTCATTTCTCCTATTGTATAATCCAACTATTTCCAATACCTCGTCAATGCGCTTCTCGGTTATATTGCCAGAGTAAGCTCCAAATACCTTCATATTGTCTCTAGCTGAAAGATAATCATAGAAAGCTGGTCCTTCAACTAAGGCTCCTACCTTTTGTAAGACTTTATTCCTGTTTTCTTTTATACTAGTGCCATCAATATAAACCTCGCCTTCATTCGGTTTGATTAAACCAAGAATCATACGAATACTTGTTGTTTTTCCAGCACCATTAGGTCCTAAAAATCCAAAAATCGTTCCAGCTTCTATTTTTAGATTTAAGTTTTGAACAGCTACAAACTTGTTACCAAAAATCTTAGTCAAATTTTTAGTTTCTAAAATAGTTTTTGTCATTTTTTATTTCCCTTTCATCTACGAAAGACTCTGTGTCTCTGCTTTCCTTATATTTTTTATCTTATTATAGCACTTTTCTACCTCCCGAACATCTCTGAAACTGGATTTCAGAATTTTATTTAAATATTCCGGGTTATTCATATAGAGTTCGCCATAAAGAAACAGACTGTCTAAAAAACTGTCTTTAATTTCAGCACAGCTTTCTTCAATTGGCTTGTCAAAACTCCCATACTTTACATATGCTGAATAATAGCACATACCATCACAAATGTCATTAATCCAGCAATCTTTACATATTCCTCTATTCTTTAAAGGTGGAGGTGAACAATTAACCAGTTTGTTCAAATCTATTCCAGAATTAACATCACCAATCTTGAACTTTGAATTGCCAACAGTTTCCTGACAGCTAAAAAAATTACCCATTGGATCAACAACCAGTTTCCCATTCATAGCGAATGAGCATTCACTTCTTTTAGGTTTTTTATATATCTTTTTTAACCACTGTAAATGTCGGTCAGATACCTTTAAATCACCGTCCAAAAGTCTGTTTCTAAAATTATCAGCTATTTTCTCTATTTCGCTTTCAAATATTGGTAGATCATCACTGGCTACAATTAGTTTTTCAGGACAGGCACCAACTAATTTATATGCGATAGCGTCAAAACCCATAGCAAAAAGTTGATCAAAAGAATCGGAAAGACTTGAGTAATTCTCCTTTGTCACAGTTACCCTTGCGCCTAAATAGTCAAATTGCTCTTTCAACAATTGAACACCATTTCTAACCATTTCAAAGCTGCCTTCACCATTAGAAAAGAATCTTGTTTTGTTATGCTGCTCCTCACCACCGTCTATACTAACTGTAACAAAAAAATCATACTGTTTGAGGAATTCTGCAATTTCAGATGTTATACAAACTGCATTTGTTGAAATGCTAAAGCTTGTTTTTATATCATATTGATTCGACTTTTCTAAAATGTATGGAACAATTTGCTTAATGAGAGGAAAATTTAATAATGGTTCTCCTCCAAAAAAATTTACAATGGTTGTTTTGTCTGCGTATTTTGGGAAAAAAACATCCACAGCCTTTTTTGCAGTTTCATAACTCATATTAGAATTAAACATTTTCTTACTATCTTCATTATGGTAGCAATAGGAACATCTCAAATTACAGGCATCTGTTACGAGCAGCCAAAAATTTCCTGGTTTATTTTCTTTTAAATTAAAATCACTTTTTTTCTCTTCTTCAGATGCATATAGGAAGTTTAACTGATTCAGCAATTTTTCAACGTCAATCATTATGTTCCCATCATGCATCGCTTTAGAGATCACAGCCTTAGATTTACCATCCCATTCCTTTAACAAAAAGTATATCGGTTCTTCCACCTTGGCAAAAACACCCATTTTAAGGTTATATAAAAAATAATGGGAATTTAAATTAAAGAACACTGTTTTATTATTTTTATTTATGTAATACTCTGCATTTTTCATATTATCATTCCTTATTATTTATATATTCATTGGTATATATTTGATATCTTCCGACCTCTGCTGAAGGATGTAAAACAATATTACATATTACATAATAGCTATAAAATATTTATTTCTAAAATCAACCCCAAGTGCAAACACCATCACAACTTGCACATGAATCGCTTCTACATCCAATAAAGCAAACAGCCATATCTTCTGGCATTTCTTCTGGTTTGTTATTAATGATTGTAACCATTTCTTCATCATTTAATATTAATTTTTCCATGTTATAATCCTCCTTATATGTATTTCCTTCAGCAAAGTGCGGAAAATATCAAATTTATATTACCTTATGCCAATCTTATAACCAACAAATCACCTTCCTGTGTTAATCTGACATCAGCCATTTGAATGCTTTGCCCATCAGAAAAGATTATTTCCAGAGTTGATGCAACATCTTTATTTGTTATTTCTGTCAGGGTATGTACAAAGTCATTTGCATTATGTTTTAAGTCAAACCTGATCGTAGATGTTTTTGAAAAATATTCTTTATGAATAAAGCTTAATTCAAAGAAAAGCTTAATCAAATTTTCATACTCCATCGTTTTTAAGAATTCATAACCATTTTGTATTTGAATCTTCTCTATAAATGTATCCAAATACTTAGTTTTAAAATTTGGATACACATCCTGTATTGAATTGCCTAATGTTTTTATTAGCTGTTGAGTCTTACTAAAACAAGTCAGGAAATCATCTGTTTTTTTAATACTAAGCAGTATCTTTTCATTTTCTTTATCAATACTGCTTTTTATAATTAAGTCACCAATGACTCTGCATCTCAATTCATCCAGATAGTGCTCATACTCATCAGGCTTTAACTTTTGCTCACATAGTTTTAAACAAAGATAATATGCCTCAAAAATCTCACGTCGTGTCATATAATCAGTTTCTGTATAAGATAAGTTATCCAGTTCATCCAATTCCCTGTTATGTGGAATCGTCATGTCTAAATAAGGATACGAGTCATCACTATTTATAATTCTAATAAGATTTTTGTTCTTAATATCGGTTCCTGGATATGGAGTTGCTATCGCCCAATTACTTTCAGATGGACAATTTTCATTTATAAATTGAACAGATTTGAAGATACTCTGCCAGTCCTGTTTCGGTAGTCCGACCATCATGAAATAGGTAATCCATACACCAGTTTCCTTAACCTTTCTAGTTATCTCCTTAATCTTTTCGAGCTGCAACTGCCTTCCAAGAAAATCCGAAAGCACCTGATCCCCTGTTTCCACTCCTATAGAAATGCTCTTTAAACCAATGCGAACCAATTTCATAAGTACATCCCTGTCAATGGTCTCAGGACGAGTCATAATCATAAGACTTATATCCGCTTCACTAAGACCTCTTATTTCCATTTCTTTAATCAGGAGATCCGCAATCTTTTCAACCCTCCTTTTGGAAGCAATGAAATAGTCATCATACATCATGAATACCCTTACACCATCATCCATAAGACTGGTTATTTCCCTTACCACATATTCAGGACTTTTGAATCTAACTTTGCTTCCATGAATAGGCCTTGCCGCACAATAAATACATTTGTGCATACACCCCTGGGATGAATACAGCATGGCAAGTGATTTAAAAGGTACTATTAAATCACTCCAGTATCCTTTTCTTAAAAGTTGGTCTGTATATGCAATGAAAGGATAATCATCCATAGTATATCTTGGTTCTTGAGGAAAAGATAAATTCAGTTCATTATCTGAGCTCATGAAAGCACAATTGGGTATTTTTGAAAAATCTATTAGTTTTTTCTCCTCTTTTGCAGCCAGCTCAAGGGCAATCCGAATAATTATTTCTTCCCCAGGTCCTATGATTGCATAATCAATATCACTATCCTTTAATGTTCCTAATGGTTCAACTGTAGGATGAATACCGCCAACACCAATCAAAATGTTACCGCATATATCTCTGACTGTTTTAGAAAGTGATTTGACTGCTTTTATATGAATGCTTGTACAAGTTAAACAAACCATATCTGGTTTAAGTCTACGTAAAAAATCCTCAAAAGAAAAATTTTCCTGGACCATATTAAAGTCAATAATCTGAATATGAAATTCTGGTACTTCCTCATTAAAATAAGTTGGGTAATTTTCTTCTGCAATCTTCCTGACCAGTTTTTCATCTCTCAGACTTGAACATATACTCATAATCCCCATGTGTTTACGCGGTCCACGACTGCAATTATATTTTACGCTATTATCAGGAGGATTTATTAGGAGTATTACCTTATCACGCTTTTTACTGCTTTTGAGCGCATTGTTTACATCAGAAATTATCATCTCATCCCAATTATGTACCTCTATATTCACACTTTTAATAATTTTTGTATCATACTCTGGTATGTATTTCTGCTTAACTGAGACATAAATACCTTCAAAACCATCTAATGCACTAATTTGCTCTGCTATCTGTTCTATTGACCGAACCCCTCCCCTAAATAATGCTTTCCCAGCCAAATAGTCAGAGATACCTTTCATAAAACAAATAGCTTCTTTCGGTGTAAATACCTTATAGTCATCATCAAATATAATATCTTCTAATTGCTTTCCAAAATCATCTTTTGAATAAAGATATCGTATTTCTGCCATATTGAATAATCCTAGTTTATCAAGCATCCACAATATATAATAGGAGGAACCATTCTTTCTGAATTTTTTTAGAAATTCATCCAGTATTATAAGTTTTTCAATTTCCAAACACTTAAGAATATGGAATAAGAATAGTTTATTCAATAACTGTGTTCCCGACCAATCCAGTATGGAATTTATCAAGACACTGTACTCGTCGGCTGCTCCTTTCATTTCGGTCAGTGTTGTCTCAAGGTTTTCTTTTAAATCCAACATTCCCATCCCCCCTTACCGTCATATACTAAAACTCAGGACTTTATCTGAATGATGTTACAATACAATCTTTCCATCCATATTCTTTCAAAATATTCTTAGCGGTCACTTCATTCGTAAGTATTACTTCCCAACCATTTTCCAGATTAACTGCAAGTTCTTCCGCACGCTCTTTCATTTTTGCCATGTCTAAAGATAAAAAATATTCCTGCCTTTTTTGTAATAAGCTGCTTTCCAGTCCAGCCATATGACGTCTTAAAGCTATGTTTCCCCTCGCGCCGGGACTTACAGGTATTGCTTCCTGTGCTGCTACTCCATGAATGGCTTGCTTTAAATCAGATTCATTAATTCCTCCACTTTGTGCAAAGAATAGAGTTTCTTTAAATACCTTCAGTGTTGAATTGATATTTGGATCACGCATAGACAGAAAAGTCAACAAACATTCAAAACCATCAACATTTAAGTCTACACCATAAGCCCCACTCTGATTGCGTATACGCTCCCACAAAAATCCGGTCTTTAAGATATGAGCCAACACCTTTTCAGCCACCTCATCAATTGTAGCAAATTTTGAACAAGGTATCACTTTACCAACAAAATTAGTAGCAGTTTCAGTTATAAGAATTTCTTTCCCATTCATACACTTCTTTGAAAAGAAATAATTGTTTTCTTTTATTTTCAAAGATCTTTCTACAGGCAATTTATGAACGAATTCTTCTAATTTTCGTTCCAATTGTGGAAAATATTTTCTCTCAGTTGTAATATTTATCATCAACCGATCTTGTGAAATTATTAATTTGGTCAATTGGTTTAATTTATCAATAAGGCTATTTTGAATTTCCTGCATACCCCAATTAATATCTTTCAAATACATTATTTGTCCTACGCCGTTCCAGATATCCCGCAAATAGTATACTTCCGACAAAGAGGTTTTCAAACGATCGGAGACCAGACTGGCAGCATCTGGTATTAATCTCCGAAAACATTTATTCCTATATTCTACAAATTCAGTTCCATTATTTTTTAAATTATCAAATGTACTTTGATTGAAATTATTCTCAATCAAGTCTAAAATTTCACTGAAATTTTCAACAAATAGTTTGGTTGAAAACTGGCAAAAGCTATTTATTTCTCCAGTATCATTAATTTTTCTAACAGCATTCATGGAAAAATTGACTCCGCCTGTCACACCGACTGCTACACAAAATTTCTGTTTCTGATTAGTGTTAAGTACACTTCCAGATGCCAAAGCATTTCCCCAAAAGGAAAGTAGCCGTAAATAATCCTCTTCAATACCTTTCAAGTCAAAAAGTAATTCAACATACACAATCCCATTTGTCCTGACGTCGTTCCAAAATAGAGGTACAGCATCAAGCAGTCTTTCCTCTATAATAGGAAATGTGTCAATCTCTCTTGGTATATCCTCCTGTGATAATTTGTTAAATACCTTATTATTATCATTTATCTTTTCACTTCTTATTACAGGATAATCAGTATTTTTAAGCTTTGCCTTCTCATAAATCTTATTCAGTTCTTTCTGCATATAGTCTTTATCTGATTTAAGGCTAAGTAAGGTTCTGCTGGGATTGAGTAATAAGTTATCACGAATCAAATCTGCAATGAAGGATTCTCTTTGTTCTATATTTCTCTCTATTGTGTTGATTTGCTGATCAAAAATTAAGGACTCATGAGGAGGAACACCATGAAACCACCCCCGCAGCGCTTTTCTCAATAAGAAGAGTGTATACGGACCTCCATACCTTTTGATTTCCTTATTCTTAAAACGTATTTTTTGAAGTGCTGTTTTCATATGCTCAGCAGGAATTCCCTTATCAGCAATTCTCCCAAAACACTCAAAAATAATTTCTTCAACCTTCTTTACATTAACTTCCTTAATTCCTTTTAGTGATAAATTATAAACTACACTGTTATAGTCTGTATCCATACCAGTTAATTGCATAACTTCACCCACTAAACCAGTTTTCTTAAGTGAATTATTTAGTATTGCACCTTCATGCCCGGTTAACAGCTCAGAAACAAGTTCCATTGACAAAATATGATTAGGATTTGTAATAGATCCCAACAGCCAATTCATTGAAAGCACTTGTCCATCTTCATTCTCAGCAAAAATTTTTCCGGGATATATACCTTCTATGTATTTAGGTTTTTTCCAGCATGATTGCACTGGTATAATGCCATTAACATCTTTTGCTGTAAAACCTGCCAGCAGCTGTTCCGATAAAAATTTCAAATGTTTTTCAGTTGGAATGTCACCAGCTAAAAACACCTTAGTGTTTGATGGATGATACCATTTCTGATGAAAATCTAAAACATCCTGATATGAAGTATCCAGGATATGCAATGGTTCACCGCCTGGACTATACTTATAAATGGTATCCGGGAAAACCGACCGAATTGAAAGCTTACGTATTACAGGTATTGGTGATACGCAGTTGTTTAACACCTCATTAAAAACCACACCATTTATTTTATTGTCTCTATGATCTATGCTATAGGCCTCTTCGTAAAACGTTTCTTCTCTAAGGAGCGGGAAAAATACTGAATCGCCCATTGCCAGCATAAGATTATAAAAATCCTTTTCATTCAGACTGCTGCCTATAAATAAAGTCTTATCATGCATCGTCCAGGCATTAAGGTACGTACTCATACTGGATTTCAGCAAATGTGAGAAAACATTACTCTCATTAAATCTTCTTGATCCTCTTAAAATACAGTGTTCTAATATATGTGACAGTCCCCGGTCATCCTCAGGCAACGTCTTTACTATATATGCGAAAAGATTTTCCTTATCATCACAATGAATATGCCATACTTCCATTCCTGTTGCATTATGCATTAGCTGGATAGAAACTGCATCAATTTCATAGAGTGGTACCTTCTTTATAACAGTAAATCCATATAATTGCTGACCTTCGTATAAACCGGTGCTTATCATAATGGCATAGACTCCTTAACTATTTTTAATTATCCAAGACATCACAGCCGTTTATAATACTTGTTATTTGAAAATACCTCATCCACAAGAGAAGGTGAATGACTATACACCCTTGCATATAATTTAAATGCATCTTCTATCATGAATTTGGTGTGATTGCATGTAACATCATAAGGGGTATTCAAATCGTTATGATACACATAACCTTCATGAGCGCAGCCACCTCCGCACAGCTGAAGTGCCCAGCAATCATTACAAGGGCGTTCTTCTACGGGATTCACAAATTGTTTGTTTATATCTTCCCATTTTTCTGCATTTGAAATATTCCCCAAAGAGAACTCGTTACAGTCTATCAGACGATGACATTTATGTATATCTCCACTTGGTGTAAACATTAACGCATTATCAGTCTGAAAGGAGCATTCAGCTCCTATTAGCTTGTTATGCATGCTGACACAGT
This sequence comes from Lacrimispora amygdalina, assembly GCF_900205965.1. GTDB lineage: Bacteria > Bacillota > Clostridia > Lachnospirales > Lachnospiraceae > Lacrimispora > Lacrimispora amygdalina_A. The sequence continues at coordinate 40,108 of NZ_OAOF01000007.1, read as the reverse complement.
ATTTATATGTATTTGAAAAGAAGCAATGCTTACGATTTCGTATATTCTCGTACATCATTTGATTTATTTCTGAAATCTGTTCATGAATGCCTGGAAGATCTGCACCTGATACGTATAAATTCTCATCAGATGTAATTGCCAGTGAGCAGGCTACATCATTGAATCCCAAATTCCACAGATGCATTACAGATTCCTTTAATCGGCTGGCATTCTCTTTTGTTAAAACTATGGTTGCCCTAAGTTTTTTAAATTTATTTTTAAATTTTGGTATATTATTTTCTATTATTTTATAACTGCCAATTCCAGAAGCTAAAGGTCTGTTATGATTTTGAATCTGGTCATTACCATCAATACTAAAAAGAAGTTCAACATTGTTATCTGCTAAAAACTCAACAAATGCTTCATCATATATTGTACCGTTAGTTGTCATATTGAAAACGAGTTTCCTATTGGCATCAGCTAAAATCTCTTTAATATATTCAATAGAAAACTTTATTACTTCACGGTTCATAAATGGCTCACCGCCAAAAAACGAAACATAAGATACTGGACCATCTGATAGATTCTCTTTCCAGTAGTCTATACATTTTTTAGCTGTAGTAATATTCATTTCTAATTTCTCTCCACCATAATTTCCACCATGAGCATAGCAGTATATACATCTCATGTTACAATCGTGGGCAACATTCAGCCATAAATGAGAAACACGTTTAGACAGCCCTTTACCCTGGGTAAAAAGAGACTTACGGCTAATAAACATTCCTTGCTTTTCATGTAATGAATTAAGTACAGCAATCCCGGATTCAATATCTTCTGCAGAATATTTATCGCTGAGATTCTCAATTATCTTTTTAATGTTAAAGTAAGGCAATTGCTCTATTATCTTATCAAGCATCGGTGAAGATTTTCCAAGTATGCCCGAATCAACATCAAAAAAGAAGTAGCTTCCATTCTCATTAAATCTTAAAACATTTACTTTCATTGGAAATTGAAGCATAACTCCCCCCCTTATCCTTTTATATTTCAGTGTTTTTAAAAAGCCTGTCTAAGCTCTCAGGAATACTCATATATAGTTCACTATACATTCTTATTCCTTCGCTTATTAAGAATTTGACCAGCTTGCAACTTATCGAATATGGTATGTTTACATCCTTGTTGTAAACAAAGCTGTCATATGCGCAGCCGCCTCCACACAACTTCTGAGCCCAACATTTATTACACACACGCTCATCCAAGGATTTCATAAAATTCTTATTCTTACACATATTTTCCCACTTATCTGCTGTATCAATATGACCGATAGAAAATTCTTTTTCACTTAATAACTCATAACATTTGAACATTGTACCATCAGGTGTAAAAACTGATACGGAATTATTTTCGAGTGCGCACCCACTATAGGGTAAATTTAAATGAATTTTTTTGCATATTGCAAGCGCATTTACCAAAATTCCAGACTTATGATGAATTATATTTTTTAAAGTCAGGGTATTCAGGTGTTTAATCTGTGAAAAGATTATGTCTAGGTCTTCTTCTGTAAAAGCAAGTCCATCATCACTTGTAATCGAAAGAAAGAAGGTTACATTTTTAAAGCCCATTTTGAATAAATGCTCTACTGATTTTTGAAAATATGGCGCACTTTTTTTAGTTACAACAATATTTGCATTTAATCTCGGAAAATATTCCTGGAATTTCTTTAAATTTTCTGAGATTACATTGTAAGTTCCTCTGCCTGATGCAAAAATACGCTGGGAGTCATGTATATCTGGCGTACCATCTACACTAAATAAAAGTTCTACGTCATGCTCTTTCAATTTTTTCACAAAGTCTTCATCAAAAATCGTTCCATTTGTCGTGATATTGTAACAAACTTTTCTTCCTGTGCTCTTGATTAAATTATCAATATATTCCATAGAATATTCGATAACTTTTCTGTTTAAGAATGGTTCTCCACCAAAGAAATAAACATTAACCTTATCAAAATCCCCCAAATTTTTATACCAATAATCAATGCATTTTTTAGCCCGTTCAACAGACATATTCATTCTTTCATCTTTGTAATCTCCACCATTTGCAAAACAATAAATGCATCTCATATTACAATCATGAACAATATTCAGCCATAAGTTCTTCAACTTAGGTGGAGAATTCTTTTGAATCACCTTATTTTTCTGGCTAAGCATACCATTTGATTTGTACATATTTTTTATATATTCAAAACTTTTTTTAATTAGTTCTTCTGGATATTCTTCTTTAAGTAAATCTAAAATTTCTTCTGGAGAATGTTCCGGATACAAACCTATAATCTTATTCAGTATAGCTCTGCTTTCAACAAAAAATCCTGACTGTATGTCATAGAAAAAATAGCGGTTATTATTGTCATAGGTAATTGTCTTTATTTCCATATAATTGGAACTCATTCCTTCACCCTCCATTTTTCTTTTTCATACTTTTGAAAAAAGTCTGGTCTTTTTTGCATTATCTCATAATACAAATAGAGTTGAAGCTTATATTTATGTAAATCCAAATCACAGTTAATTTCTTCTCCTTTGTCATAGGCACCTTTGTGCTTTATCCGGCAGCCTGATCCACAAATATTTCGGGCCCAACATGTGCTGCACTTCTCAGGAATTGGAATCTGTTCTGACAGCTTCTTATATTTATCATAATCAATGCCTGTGTCCAAATCTCCTATTTTGTACTCATCCCTCATCATCCAATCACAAGGGAATATTTCACCTTCAGGAGAAATTCCCACTGAGTTCTGGAATGCTCCACAATAATTGTATCTTGGTTTTCGGTTATGAATTTCATATATACGGCTGAGTAGAGGTTTGGAGTCCAGGTTTTTTCCATTTCCTATCTCTTCTGCTAAATACACAGCTAATTTGTCATATTCACCTTTTAGAGTTATTAACTGTTCTTCCGTGAACTCAAACTGCTTATCAGCATCAGTAACTTCTTCCATATGAACATGTTCAAAACCTTCTTCATAAAAATCTTTAGCCATATCAAAAACATTCATATTATAAGGTGTAACAGTTGCGCGTACTGCTTTCTTTCTTTCACTTTGAAGCATGTTCTTCCAACCATTGTCTTTTACTATATCAAAAGAACCTTCCCCACTTGCCAATGGCCTTAAGAAATTATGAACCTTAGGGTCAGGGCTGTCCACACTAATCATTGATTGTACATCATATTGGTTTAACAATTGCATTACTTCACTTGTTAGAAGTGTTCCATTTGTCGTTGTTGCAAATCTGACTTCTTTATTGTACCTCTTTCCCATTTCAGTACTATATTCTAGTACATGTAATATCATTGAAAGATTTACAAGAGGTTCTCCTCCAATGAATGCTATATATACTGTATCTTTATCCTTTGCTTCTTTAAATAAGAAATCAACAGCTTTCTCAGCCATTTTCAAGTCCATAACACCATTCTTGAAATGCCCTCCATCACCTGCAAAACAATATCTGCATCTAAGGTTGCATGCATATGCAGGATTCAATTCAACAGAATTAATGGCAATATCGCTTACCTGTTCTGAATTGTAAATAATTGACTTATACTTTTGGTTTTCTTTATCCATCCATGAAAACTGCTGAAAAAGCTTTTGTATGTATCCTTTTTTATCATCCGGATATTGAGCAAGAATCTCTTCCTCATTTTCTTTATTGTATTTTTCGAGAAGATCTTCAATTAAATCAGATGACTGAAAGAGAATCATAGACTCAGGAAGCCATATAAATGTCTTACCTAATACTTCAATTTTTTCGTATTCAATTTTTATATTACAATTAGATTTCATTATTTTACCCTTCCATAAATTAATTTTCTTTCGTGATTGAAATCAGCCCAAGCATTTGACGCTCATAATTCTTTAAAATTAATAACATCTAACTGATAAATTTCAGATAAAGCCTTCATTAAATTCTCCTGAATATAATCAACCTGATCTATTGGAGTGAACCGACTATGACTTGATCTACAAATATTAACCAATGAGGGAGTTATTTTTTTCTCTTTTAAAGTTTCAACTAGTGTATGTATTCGTGTCATTATTTCATTTTCTTGAACTTTCAAGGTATTTGGAAGTGTAACTTGAAAATCATTTATTATATAAAAATATCTTTCATCCTGCTTTATGGCATCAATTCTTGGCAGATTAATATAGTTAACCGGATGATATTTATTATTCATAAAACCATCATATTCATTTTTTGTAATTTCTACCCGTACACAGCCTAACTGCTTAGGGTCACCGCTGCAAGAAAAATAGTCTAAATCAATATCAAGGATCAAATTATCACGAGGAAAAATATGTTCAATCAATCCGGCATAACAAACAAACTCTGTATAACTTTCAGGTTTAATTTTGTTTTCCATGTTTGATGCATTCCCTGAAATTAAAATTCTACCATCGTTCTGATAAGAATATACGAATCTTTTGTTAGTACTTAAATTCTTATTAATATGATTTACCCAGTAAATCTGCTCAATTATACCAAGATAAACTGATGGTACTATAAAACAGGCGATATTTAATTCTTTATAAGTAAATTTTTTTGTTTCCGGAATATTTCCAATCGTTTGATGTATTGATGTATTAAAACAGGGAGTTCCCATATCCGGATGCTCATCAATATGTAACAAAAAATTTCCTTTTTCCATTATCCATTTATTTTTGATCGCATGATTCCATATATAAAATGCCTCGTGATGTTCTTCGCAAATTATTGTCATAATCTTTTTCATTCGCAATACCTCTCCTAATATTAACTACGAATTTTTTCTAATACATTTACAAAACCATTTATTTTGTCTATGAATATATCACTTGTATATTGTTTATGCAAATATTTCAAATCGCACAATTCGACTTTTCTTAAGCGATATTATTAATATTTTTCAGTGAGTTAGGGCTCTTATTTTTCTATACTTTGTTTTAATAACAGCTCCTCCCATTTTTAATTTCACCTAAGAAGCGATGAGATTTCTTTTTCTGTGATGATTATTAACTAACCTTTAACAATAAATCCTTTATCTGATAAATTTTAGACCTACTTTTTCTAAGATTCTTCAGGAATTATTGTATACTTAAAGATGAGCTAAATTCTGATATGGAGATCATTGCAGCTAAATACGAACTAAATTTTTTTAAGAAAGTAAAGTCGAATATATAGATAAAACGTCGAGTGATAATCCAAAAAAATACTGACGATTAAAGAAATCTCAATCATTTACAAAGTATCGAGGATTTGATAGATTCATAGCACAGGAGGTATATGAATTGATAATATTAAGATTTACTATCTTGATTTAGTTTGGCTAAACGAATACACTGTATACATATATCATGAAAGGATATGATTTCATTGTATATATGACTGTTTGGGAGACGTCTGCTGAAAAATAGAATATCGCAAAACGCTAAGTGAAAAAAATAGAGCCAAAAATTAGGATTAGCAGAGTATGTAGGTTTTCTTAAGAATGCAACTAAATCAATTGATGAACGGAGAAGGGAGAAAACAAATGAATAGACTATTACTACTTGAAGATGATTTAAGTCTGATTGATGGGCTTTCCTGCCTGTTAAAAAGGCAGGGGTTTGAATTGGATATTGCTCGAACCGTAGGAGAAGCCAATACCATTTGGACAGATGGTAAATACGATTTGTTGATACTAGATGTATCCTTGCCAGACGGATCTGGCTTTGAGGTTTGTCAAAAAGTTCGTCAAGTATCAAAAGTTCCGATTATTTTTTTAACTGCTTCAGATGAAGAAATTAGTATTGTTATGGGGCTTGATATTGGCGGTGACGATTATATCACCAAGCCCTTTAAATTAGGTATACTCATATCTAGAATAAACGCTTTGCTTAGAAGAGCAAAGCATTTTGAAATGACGGAGGCAGAAATCGTATCGAATGGGTTAAAAGTATTCTTGCTGCAAGGACAAGTCTATAAAGACGGCCAGCTTTTGGAATTAACAACAGCTGAGTATCGATTGCTTTGTCTACTTATGCAAAATTCCAACATCATACTATCTAAAGAAAAAATACTGGATAAGCTATGGGACGGTGAGGGTAGTTATGTGGACGATAATACATTGGCGGTATATATTCGGAGGCTAAGAATGAAAGTTGAAGACAATCCAGGGGACCCGCAAATGCTGCTGACCGTGAGGGGCATGGGCTACAAATGGAATGTATTGAATTGAGGTGAGTAGGTGAAGATTTTTACTAATAAGGATATTAGGTACTTTTTTCTTGCTATGTCCTACATCTTGATCGGTACTATTCTTTTAATTCAGTTATTATTATGGAGGTTTTACGGAACATGGAACCTAGTCATACTATTGCTGTCTTTATTTACTGCATTATGTCTATTAGGTGTCTTCTTACTCTATTTTTATAAGCAAAATCAGATTATGGAAAAAGCCATATCTCAAATCAACTTATATCTTTCAGGAGATTCAGATGTACGAATTGATTGCGACAAGGAAGGCAGTCTGTATAAGCTTTTCCATGCAGTAAACACATTGGCAACGGCACTCAATGCTCATGGAATAAAAGAAAAGAAATTGAAAGAGTTTTTAAAAGATACTATTTCTGATATTTCTCATCAGTTAAAAACTCCCCTCACCGCCCTCACAATTTACAACGGACTTCTACAGGAAGATATAGAAAATATTTCGGCTGTTAAAGAATTTGCCTTAAAGTCAGAGAAAGAGGTGGAACGTATTGAAATGCTTGTTCAAAATCTCTTAAAAATCACAAAATTAGATGCAGGTACTATTATTCTAAATAAAGCGCCTGAAAATATAGCAAAATTAATCAAAGATATCTATCAATATTTCGAATTTCGTGCTATTAATGAAAAGAAAAACATAGCCTTGTCAGGGTCAGATGATACCCTGCTTTTTTGTGACAGAGATTGGATATCAGAAGTCATTAGTAACATCATAAAAAATGCTCTCGACCACACCACTGCAGGAAGTCAGATTACAGTAGAGTGGAAAAAGCTCCTGACTGTCACACAGATAACTATAAAGGACAATGGCAGCGGCATACACCCGGAAGATATACACCATATTTTTAAGAGATTTTACCGTAGCCGTTTTTCAAAAGATACGAAAGGTATTGGCCTTGGGCTATCACTTGCAAAAACAATTGTCGAAGCACATGGCGGCAATATCACAGTGGACAGTGTATTGGGCAAAGGTAGTATATTTATTTTAAATTTTCTAAACCTTACTAAAATGTAAGCGTAGATTCATATGAAAGTAAGGTGCCAATGGTAACTTATCATTAAGTGATTGTAGTACATTGTAAAATGGTCACTAGAAAGGCGTGATAAGATATGGATTTATTAGAAGTAAATAGAATAAACAAGACCTATGGTACAGGTGAAGCTGCGGTAAATGCTCTAAAAAATGTGAATTTCAGGGTGCCAAAAGGAGAATTTATTGCCGTTGTGGGTGAGTCCGGTTCCGGGAAAAGCACATTGCTTAACATGATTGGTGCGCTGGATACCCCCACTTCCGGTAAAGTGTTCATTGACGGAAAAGATATATTCAGTATGAAAGAAGAAAGGCTGACTGTTTTCCGCCGCAGAAATATCGGCTTTATTTTTCAGGCATTCAATCTGATACCCGAACTGAATGTGGAGCAAAACATTATGTTTCCCGTTTTGCTCGACTATAAAAAGCCTGATCCAGCTTATGTTGAGGAAATACTTACAGTTCTTTCCTTGCAGGACAGGCGCAAACATCTGCCCCGGCAGTTATCGGGCGGGCAGCAGCAACGTGTGGCTATTGGACGCGCCCTAATTACCCGTCCCACGCTGATACTGGCAGACGAACCAACAGGAAATCTGGACAGCCAAAACAGCAATGATGTTATTTCACTTTTAAAAACAGCGTCAAAACGCTACCAGCAGACAATCATTATGATTACGCATAACCGGAACCTCGCTTCCAGAGCTGACCGGGTATTACAGGTGTCGGACGGTGTTCTCACAGATTTGGGGGGATTCTCCGAATGAATAGTTATCTTGGTTTAATTAAGGAATATGGAAAAATACATAAGAAAAAGACTCGAATTACAATCATATGTATTACAATCGCAGTTTGCCTTGTTACAGCTATTTTCGGCTTGGCCGAAGCAATGATACAGGCTCAGACCATTGGTCAAATCAAGGCAAATGGTTATTGGCATGTTGCTTTCAAAAATATAGATGATGAAACTGCAGCACTAATTCAAAATCGCCCTGATATCCAGGTGGCCGGTTGGCTTTCAAGTACACAAGAAGGAACGCTTGGTACAGAAGATATTTCTATAATGGGTGGTGATGAAGCTATTTCTGGTAATATGGGGCTCACCGTTAATAAAGGTCATTTCCCTCAGTCAGCAAAGGAAGCTTTGCTGGACGATCAATTTGTAAATGAGCATGGAATTTCATTACATGACACTGTAAAAGTAATGTTATCGGACGGTAGAATACATGACTTTGTTATTACCGGAACTTACAACAATACCCTGTCACAGCTAAAGGATGATACGCATGGTCTCTTTTTGTCCTATAATGCCATACGGGAAGCAGGCAGCGACACAAGCGGATATACTTATTATGTTCAGTTTAAAAGAAATTCTAATATGAGAAATGCTATTGATACAATAAAAGAGAATTTCAATTTGACAGATGAACAGGTTTCAGAAAATCCGGCGCTTCTCGGTATGATTGGACAAAGTCGCGATAGTTTTATGGTAAATATCTATATCACAGCGGTTATCTTGTTTATACTTGTACTTGCGGCTGGAACATTGATGATTGCTAGCAGCATTAACATGTCTGTCCGGGAGCGAGTTCAATTTTTCGGATTAATGCGCTGTCTTGGAGCATCAACTTCACAGGTCAAAAAATATGTACTCCTTGAAAGTATACGGCTTTGCCTATCTGGAATACCTGCCGGTATTATCGCGGGGACAGTCATAACAATGGCATCATCGGCATTTTTAAGATACGTCAATTCAGCATATTTCAGTGATATGCCAATATTTCACCTAAGTATAATAAGTCTTGTAAGTGGAACACTGGTTGGATTTTTAACTGTGACTCTGGCCGCACTTTCTCCTGCCAACAAAGCAGCAAAGGTATCCCCACAATGCGCCGTGTCCGGCAATGCGGCGAAAGGCACTATATTTACAACGAAAGCGGCATTGAATATAAAACGAATCAAGCCAGAAACATCACTTGGAATCTCTCATGCACTCTCTGATAAAAAGAATATTTTATTAATGACAGGTTCATTCGCTATCAGTATAATACTCTTTCTTTCCTTTAGCGTTATGGTTCATTTTATGGAACAGGGAATACGAGCGTTAAAACCATACACGCCTGATATTTCGATTGTAAGCCATGACAATACTAATTCACTTAATAAAGAGGTCTTGGAACAGGCAAAAAACATAAACGGTGTCAAACGCCTCTTTGGCCGTATGTTTGAAGGTGATTTATCTATAACAAGCGTACATGGTGATGCTAAAATCAACCTAATCTCTTATGAAGAAAATCAATTTAAGTGGGCAAAACAGGAATTGGTTTCCGGCAGCATTAAAACTGTGATAAAAGAAAAAAATTCTGTTTTAGTCGTTCATTCAGATAACTCAACCTTGAAAGCTGGTGACACTTTTACAATAAAAACGAAACATGGCGAAAATAACGTCTATGTTGCCGGGGTAGTTTCAAACAGTTCATTTGTCAGTGATGCTGGTGTACAAACCGTTATTTGTTCTGAGCAGACATTCCGCAGTTTAACTGGAGAACAAGGATATTCGATAATAGATATACAGCTTGCAAGGAACGCAAGCGAAGATACCGTCGCACAACTGCGCAAGCTTACTTCACTGGATCATATTTTTTCAGACCAACGAGAAGTCAATACAGGAGCTAAAGCAGCATACTACTCCTTTGCATTGTTTATTTATGGCTTTCTTGTAATAATTGCGTCTATTACTGTATTCAATATCATTAACAGCATGAACAACAGCGTTTCTAACAGGAAAAACAGATATGGTGTAATGAAAGCAATAGGAATGACGGGAAAACAACTCCATCATATGGTGATTGCGGAAGCGGCAACCTATGCAATATGCGGTTGTCTGGCCGGACTTATCATAGGTCTGCCTATTCACAGGCTGATATTTAAAATTATGATAACGTCACAATGGGGGCTTAATTGGCAAATACCATTTGGAACACTTGTAATTATAATCGGCATTACTTTATTATCAACGTTTTTGTCCGTCATACGTCCAGTAAAAACACTTAATAAAATGAATGTAACAGATATTGTTAACGCACAATAAGAGACAAAAACATAGGACTGGGTTGTGTATATTTAAAGCAGAGGTATATCTATGCCTATTAAAGAACAACAGTAAACTAACGGCGGTTTTAAGGGTTTTAAGATCCCCTTTAATGCCGCCGTGTAAGTATCATAAAAAAACCTCAATCTTAAACAAGAGCTCCACCGCCATCTACGACTATGAACTGGCCCTGAACATAACTGGAACTATCACTGGAAAGATAGAGAACCGTACCATTTAATTCCCCCTTTTTTCCTGGACGTCCTGCAGGATTCAATGTATTATACTGTTTGAGAAAGTTTTCTGACTTAAATAAAGTTTCACTCGTCATTTCACTTTCAAAAAGAGCCGGTCCAATGGCATTTACAGTGATACCATATTTAGCATAAGAAGCTGCCATACCTCTTGTTAAGCCAACCACTGCAGCTTTGGAGGAATTATAGGAATGTCTGATAAATACATCAAACTTATCTGCAACAACTGCATTAACGGAAGCAATATTAATAATTTTACCATAGCCTCTTTCCTTCATCTGTGGAAGTACATATTTGCTTGCTAAAAAGATTCCCTTCACATTCGTATCAAAGGATTTATCCCATTCTTCCACTGACATGCTGTCTACACCGCCACGAACAGCAATTCCTGCATTATTTAACAAAATGTCAATGTGCCCAAAGGTATCAAGTACTGATTGCATTGCTGTTTTTACACTTTCCTCATTCGTAACATCGCAGCCAACAGCGACTGCCTTTCTGCCTTTTTTTTCAATTTCTGCTTTTACTTCGTTTAACTTTTCAATACGTCTTGCCAGTAATGCCACGTCTGCTCCTGCTTTTGCATAAGCTAGTGCCGCATCTGCACCAAGCCCTGAACTTGCTCCTGTAACTACAGCTACTTTTCCAGTTAAGTCTAAAAAATTTTCCATATTTATATTCATCCTTTCTTTTTTAAATCGAGACTTCAAATAATGTTCCTAAAATCGAATTAGTTACGACGGCCTGTTTCCACAAATTCCGTACGGTCATATCATCCGGTCAACAAATATGGATTCACATCATTCGATTTTAATTCTGACTAAATTAAGTTTATGTACTAACAAACTTTTCTATGAATAAGCACCGCCTATTCTCCCCTAGAGGCGCTTCAAAATAGCACCTCCTGTTATTTCTCAAAAAATAGGATATAAAGTAAATAAATCGAATTATTATCTCTCAAGATTTGATAAGAACACATCTAATGATTTTATAATATCTATATCCATGCGATCTGCAAGCACAAGAATCCACCATATACATTCACTTAGTTTATGTTCTAATTGCGATATTTCATCACCCGAAACTGGCCAACGCTTTTGCTTAGCCATTGTCAACCGCCCGACAATCCCTGCATCTGTTAAAAAAGCAAGTGCATCCTCTTCTATTGTCCATTCACTGCCGTGGTATTGGTTCTCCAATTCATGATAATTGCTTCTTATTCTTTTAGAACGAACAATTACATCACTTAAAAGCATTTCTTTCTCTTTCATAATACCAACCTTTCTAAAAAACTATCCTTATAGTATTTTAATTAATTTCAATATAATTCTCTCACAACATAATGTTCAGCGGAAGCAACTGGAATTAAAACTCATCTTCTATAATATACTCATATAATCCACCAATTTCATTTCCTGGAAAATAGCTGTCCACCCGTATTAAACCTCTTAAAGCTTCTTGACAGTAAAATCTACGATCCCTAAGCTAAAAAGTACCAGAATATGCTGAATTTCAGAGCTTTCATGGTATAATAATCCTATGGAAAAGACTACTATTACTAAGGATGAACTGAATAATCTCTCTAAAAATATGATTGTTATGTTTTGACGGAATGCTTCCCTGCATGAAGGATTAATACAACGCCGAACACCTCTTTGATAAATAACATATTGGTTGATGCAATTGATACTCTAAGTGATAAGGAGCATCCGTTGATCCACACAGACAGTTTCAGTTTAGTGAAAGGAGATAGTAAAATGCAATATAAGTTATATACAGATGTGCATGAGTTTTATAAAGATACATATGACGTTCTAATGCGTGATGAGGCGCAAAATATGATTCTTCTAGGCAATATTATAATTGGTAATGAAGGCAAAGATAAAACAGATTGGCGAGATTCTGCAAAATGGGTAATGGCAACTGTTTCTGATGTTAACGGTATTTGCCTTATTGCTTTAATGACGCCTCCACATAATATCACACTTTATTCAACTGAAAATATAATTAATCATCAAGCTATAAATTGTTTAATAGATGGATTGGATGGATACAATATTCCAGGTGTGACAACCGAAAAAGGACTAGCGAACATATTTGCTAAAGAATATACGGCTCAAAAGGGATTAACATTTAAGACAACAATGAGTCAGAGAATATATGAGCTTACTGCCGTAAACCCTGATATTGAGAAATTTGGAGTTGTTCGATTATTGGAAGAAAAAGATATGCATTTTTTCCCTTATTGGATGGAAGCGTTTAATGCGGCAGCTGTATATGGAAATACTGAAATGTCTATTCCACATGATGCTAACGCGTATCATTACAGATTATCTACAAAGAAACTTTATGTTTTAGAAATTGATGGGTCACCTGTTTCTATGGCAGGATTTACGAGAGAGATGCAAACAGCTATCGGTGTAGCATTTGTATATACGCCTCCATATTATCGTGGCAAAGGATATGCCTCATCATGTGTGGCACAATTAAGTCAAATAGCATTAGATAAAGGTTTTACTAAATGTGTATTATACACGGATTTGTTGAATCCAACATCCAATAGTATATATCAAAAAATCGGATATAAACCGATTTGTGATTCGCTTATGCTAAAATATGAGTAGTCTTGGAATAAGGATATCTCTTAATATTCCCAGAGATTGCAATGGGGCGTTTGAACCCAAAATCGCCGTTACTCCCAGAATTAATCGAAAAGGCTTCGCCGGCTAAAAATGGCCTGCCGTAACTGTGAAATCACACAACCCACTTCTAATCAGGCTGTTACCCCTATTTATGATCTTCCAGCTGAGTGATAACTTACAGCTGTGCTCTGTCTATAAAAAAAGGCACCGAAATTTTTCATTCCGATGCCTTAGGATTTTTCTCTATGAAATGTCCAAACAAAATAAAGCAATTAGTATAATTAGAGTGCCTCATATAAGAAAACTTATCTACCACTTTTTCTACATGATTATTTAATTAAGAACTACTGCACCACATTCTTTGCTGCCCTTAAAAGGGCTTAATCGGAGCTTCCTGTACCAAATTTGAACCAGTTCAGGTTGAATAAGTATCCGCTTCCTCCCGTAAATTTCAGATATAAGTCATGCTTTCCGCTCACCCCACTAACATTGCACGTTGCAGCCGCCCAGGTCTGCCAACCCCCGGTCCCGGCAACCGGACAAGTCCCTATCAAAGTCCCGGTAAGACTATCCAGCCTTATCTCAATATTCCCTCCGCTGGTGGCACTGGCGACTCTGGCCTGAAAGCTTGCAGCACCACTGCCGAAATCAATATTGCTGTAAACTGCATAATCTCCGTTTTCGATATATCCGACATTCTCCCCACCTTCCGTACAGCTTTCGGTTTGAACTCCCGATTGGTTATTGTAACTCTCCGCTTCGATCTGAGTAAAGGCTGATATTGGGTCAGGAGTTGGCAGAACACCCCCCGGAATCTAATGCGGCACCATCAAACGGAATGACAATAACCTTACTGCCATGACTGTCATTGCCCAAGTCCTGGTCTTTTGCAACGTCTATCGCCGCAAGTGTCATTGCAACCACATGTCCATTCTCCATATACACATTGGGTCGTTCTAATTTATTCCAATGATTGACCGCACCATTTGAATAGCGGATAAAATTCGCTGTCGGGTCATAGGCGTATCCCGGTTCTAATTTCCAGTTGCTGATACCATCTTGGGAAGTGATGTGATACGCCTTACGTGTGTCCCACTTATTGACAATAATATGATAAAGGCCACCACTATACCACATAACAGGATCTTCCATATTGACTGTCGGACAACCGGGAATCTTCGCATAAATATTGGTTCCCTGAATGGTGTAAGGTCCAAGGACATTATCAGCAATACCAATTACCCCATCTCTTTCAATCAACCCATAACGTCCATCCGGGCGAAGCATAATGTAAACATTGGACGCTGTATATTTGGATGAGTAAGCATTTGGAGTAATCGATACACTACCCAGCTTTGACCAAGGGCCATCCAGTGAATTGGAGACAAAAATGTCAGCCGGCCGTCTGGTTTCACTCACGAGGATTGCATACCGCCCGTCTTTTAGTTGCAGCGGAACCACGTTGTGACCTTTACCGCCCTGATCGTTGGGCCAGCACATACCCTTGTCCGTATAAGGTCCATACAAATTGGAGCTCGTCGCATGAACAGCCACAGAGCCAAACCACCCGTTGTGACCGGCAGATTGATTCCACCGGCTGGCAAACATATGATACGTGCCATCCGGCCCCTTAATGATTCCTCCATCCCAATAAGCATACTTCGACATGGTCCTGTCTTCCAAACCGTTGGATTGATCACGAGGGCCCACTGCCGCAGCGCCCCAACAGGACGACGATAGGGAATCGATTATCGGTGTGGTTTTAAAATAATCAATATACGATGAAGCAGCATGTACTACATTGAAAGATGCCAATGATAAAACTAATCCAATAATAAATACTGATTTTTTCTTCATAATCCACAATTACCTCCTTATTTGAATTTAACGGTATTGTTATAAACAACTTTAGAGCGCACGTCTTTAAAGCAAACAAGGTAATTTTGTAATAGAATGTACATATTAAGGCATAGTCTGTTCATCCACACTTCCACCGGTAAACTTGAACCAGTTAAGGTTGAATAAATATCCGCTTCCTCCTGTAAATTTCAGGTATAAGTCATGTTTTCCGCTTACTCCGTTAACACTGCACATTACATCAGCCCAAGTCTGCCAGCCTCCGGTTCCGGCAACCGGACAAGTCCCTGCTAAAGGACCGGTAAGACTATCCAGCCTGATCTCAATGTTTCCTCCGCTGGCGGAACTGGCGACTCTGGCCTGAAAGCTTTCTGCACCATTGCCAAAATCGATATTGTTGTAAACTGCATAATCCCCATTTTCGATATACCCGACATTCTCCCCTCCTTCGCTGCAGCTTTCGGTTTGGATTCCAGACTGGGTGTTGTAGCTTTCCGCTTCTATCTGTGAAAAAGCCGATCTCTGGCCAGGAGTTACACCTGTGCCGGTGAACTTCCACCAGTTGAAGTTAAATAGAGAACCGCTTCCGCCGGTAAATTTTAAGTATAGGTCATGTACTCCTGTTGCACCGCTTACATTACAGGACTTAGTTATCCAGGTCTGCCAGCCTCCGGTACTTGAAACAGCACAGGTTCCCACCAGTTTCCCTGTCTCGCTGTCAAGGCGGAGTTCAATATTCCCGCCGTTAGTTGCCGAAGCTACTCTTGCATCAAAAGATGCCGCACCGGAACCAAAATCTACACCTTTTACTTTTATCCAGTCCCCGTTTTCGATATAACATACATCCATTCCGCCTTCACTGCATTTTTCTGTCTCAACACCGGATTCCCAGCAAATTGTTTCAGCTTCAGTTTTGACATATGGGTCTAGATTACTAAGCTGGTCCGGACCATTTTTGGTTATTGGAATACTGGGAATTGTGCCATCTGCATTGTATTTGAATTGTTCCAAGCCAACAGAACGATGGTAGCTTCCGCCTCCCGGTAAAGTACCGGTATGGTAAAAGAGGTAGGAGTTTCCCTTATAATCCATTACTCCCGGATGGTTTGTATAGCTGTTTTGCGAACCCATAATAGTTCCCCTGGAGGTCCATGGCCCGGTAGGACTGTTGCTGGTCGCATAGGAGATATTTTCGGATCCTCCGGTCATACCCGCGTATACCATGTAAAATAAATTATTACGCTTGTAGAACCACGGACCTTCGATAAAACTCGCTGGTTTTGGAGATACCTGGACAATACCGCCTGAGTATGAAATCATATCCTGATTCAACTTCACATAATAGAGGTTACCGTTCCCCCAGTAGAGATACGCCTGTCCGTTGTCGTCAATGAATACGGTAGGGTCGATATCCTGCGCCCCGTTATTGGTGATTAAGGGTTTCCCGAGAGGATCGGTGAACGGCCCGGTCGGGCTGTCTGATACTGCTACACCGATTACCCTTGCGCCCCCGGCGTTTTTCCGGGTCATCGGACCGTAGAAATAAAACTTCCCGTTCCTATTAATAACCTGGCCGGCCCATGCATCGCCTTGCGCCCAACTGAATGTTTTGTAAGACAACGGTGATCCATGATCCGTCCAGTTTTGCATGTCGGTGGAGGAATAGCATCTCCAGTCATTCATGGTATAAAAATTATTGACGATGGTGTCCTCGTCATGAGTGGTATACAAATAGCAAGTCCCGTTATAGACCATCGGGGCAGGATCCGCAGTATAATTCGTTTGTACGATCGGATTGTCTGCATAACACTCTGTTGACTGAAATAGGGAAATAGCCAACAGGAAAACTACAACTCTACATACTTTTTTCATAGATTTACCTCCAATCAATAGGTTAATTTCCGCCCTCGTTACAAGTTTCGGTCTGGATTCCAGACTGGTTATCGTAACTCTCTGCTTCGATCTGTGCAAATGACGATTTCTGGATGCTATAATCCGTAAATCCTTTCGCGCACGCCATTTGTGAAAAATTCCACAGACTTGGTTTCCAAACAGTCCAATCGTGACCTCTTCCTGGAATTTGATAATAGGTGCAAGGAATATTATTGCTCTTACAAAAATTAGCTATGCCATTACTGTAAGATAAATTATCATTGGTTCCAATGCAAAGAAACAATAGCTTCATCTGCTGACGGGTAGCTGCAGGATCTGGAAACAACTTGCTGGTGGGATAGGCAACAGGTCCGCCGCCTGAAAAACCTCCGACATAGGCGAATTTGTTCATATTTGTACACCCAATATTATATGATTGTGGACCACCATACGAGAGACCGGCAATTGCTCTGTGAAGGCGGTCAGTATAAACGGAATAGTGTGAATCGATGTATGGGATAAGGCTGTTGAGTATATCACCCGGAAGCTTACCATCAGATATTGACGATGTATTAGCATTTGGTGTTACAATGATAAACGGCTGAATATTGCCATCGGCAATAAGGTTGTCCATAATAACATTGGCTGCACCTCCGCCTGTAAACCAATCACCTTCACTCCCGCCGTAACCGTGCAATAAATACAGGACGCTGTATTTGTTGTTTGTTGAATATCCTGGTGGCAGGTAAATTCTCGCCTTCCTATGGCTTTTTGTTGCTGATGATTGATAAGTAATACTGTTGATCTGTCCGTGTGGAATGTTGTTCTTTGCTTGGTCATATCCTGCCGGCGGCATGGTTGGGAGCGCTTGCGCCGCCATTGAGTTTACAGGCATTGCTAAAAGTACTGCAAGAGTGAAAAAAGCCGGTACTGTTTTCCTGACAATTTCATTCATTAAGGGTTTTAGTCTCATTTTCATTTCCCCTTTCCTTTATATTGCCGGTATCCCAAACGGGATACACGGCAACATGATTAGAGTACACTATCTTCCCCCGGTAAATTGGAACCAGTTTATATTGAATAAGTAACCGCTCCCGCCGGTAAATTTCAAGTATACATTATGCGTCCCGCTTGCTCCGCTGACACTGCAGGTTCTGGTAGCCCACGTCTGCCAGCCGCCAGTCCCAGTGATAGAACAAGTGCCTACTAAAGGACCAGTAAGACTGTCCAGCCTGATCTCAATATTCCCTCCACTGGTGCCGCTGGCCACTCTGGCCTGGAAGCTTGCCGCTCCGGCGCCGAAATTGATATTGTTGTATACGGCATAATCACCATTTTCAATATACCCAATGTTCTGTCCTCCTTCACTGCAGGTTTCCGATTGAATACCCGATTGGCTGCTGAAACTTTCCGCTTCAATCTGTGAAGGCGATCCGCTTACCCGGAGCAGTGCCGACGATTCACCCATCTTCATGCCTTGTGAATTTACTACACACAACCGGTACGTACCGGCGGCGGCTGGGGCGGTAATCGATGTGGCCGTTCCTTCCGCTTTCGTCATTGTAGATCCCTCGACAAAACTGGTTGTTCCGGCCGGGGCAAACCATACCGTATTTGAAGAATTCCCGCTGCTCCTTATACTCATGCCAGTTCCGGCTGCAGCAGCACAACTTGCAGGGAACACATAATCCGGTGCTGAAAGCAGGTTCGCCGGGATAATATCCCTGTATGCTTCCTGGATTCCCGAATTCAAACAGGTGGTATACTGTGTCAAAGGCCATACGTTATCCGGTACGACAACCGGGGGATCAATTTTACTGTTTGGAGGATTAACGCCCATTTTACTTACGGTAGCATAGGTCCGCAGTATGGTTAAATCGTGTTTTTGTCCAAAATCCTCACAGTTGATGGTATACTTTACCCCCGGATCAATATCCAGTACGTTGTCATTTTCATTGATATAGGCAGTTCCTTCATCATTATGCAAACCATAGGTCGGACCGGAGGTTGCAGGAGGAATTCCCCTGACATAGTTCTGGTTAATGTTCGTGCCCGGCATCTGTCCGATGGTATAGATGGCTCCGCTGTCATGAAGCCTGGTTAAGGTATTAATAATCCGGTTATTACTTACTGTGTTGTTTTTACAGGTAGTGGAGTCAGTGAAATTACACCATCCCCATCCTAAATGGATTCCATTGTATGCTGTTGATTGAACATGGTTATTCGTTATTTTGATGGTATCCACAAAGTAAGCCGTGATGGCGGCACATCCACCAAATCCGTGAGACGTGCTTATGTTGTACAACAAATTATTATTGATGGTGTTATTCTTACAAACCCCTTCTACGCCGGGAGCATATTTTGCATGGTTTCCACCATCTCCGATATAAACATGCTGCGGATGCCCTACCGTGATGCCGCTGGATGTGATGTCCGTGATGTAGTTGCCCATAAGACTGGAATTTATAACATCGTTTACCATGGAAATTCCATCATTGCCGCTATGCTTCACTGTATTTCTTATAAAGTTGATGGAATCGCTGCTGCTTACGTTGATCATTCCCGGCAATGTATCAACAAGATCATACTTGGTGTTGTGCCAATTGTCGTTATAAAAAGCGATAAATGCCTGTGCCGCCTGACATGTGGATTTACCGTGTGATCCTGCAACATTCACAAGGCTGTAATCCGTATTTTCAAAAGTAATGCCCTGGAAGGTGATATTCCTGACCCTGTTAGTCGTTGATGTTCCTGCGATGTCGATCAGCTTCTCTACAACAGGAGCCTCTACATCGGCAGTGGCCATATTCTCACCTGGACGGATATAGTAATAAAGCGTTTTTGCCGTCTTGTCAAAATAAAATTGTCCAGGAGAATTTAAGAATTCGTAGGCATTATATATCGTATGGGTACCGGAAGCGCTAAAGGCTGCACCCCACCCCGGAGTCTGTGCTATCGCACCATAAGGCTGCTGTAAAAGAAGCACTCTGTTACTGCCGGATGTAATGACATCCCTGGTACAAACTATATTTTCATTCCAGGTAGTACCGTTTACGATCTCAAGGTCATCTTTGTTTCTGGCAATTGCCGGTACATCCGATGTATTATACTGAACCCCGTCACTCTTACTGCCGCTTGTCCATGCCCAACCAGCCTGTCCTGCAGTTACGGAATAAGTCCCGTACCCTCCGCGGGCTGTTACGGTTTTGCTGGTCATCGAAGCCCTCTGGTCATTCACATAAAGGTTTCTCAATTTGGTCGAACGATTGAGCGCAGCCTTATAAATATTGCCACTATGCTGAGTCCAGCCTGTAACTTTTGTTGCACCGTTCAGGATAGGCGTTTCATCCGGGTATGCCTGGTAATAGATCCTGTATCCGTTTGTCCCCGAATCCTGTGGTCCGAAAGTAACGGTACTGGTGATACTGTAGTTTCCGCCCCGCAAATAAATATAGATATCTCCGGTCATATTGCTGTTGATCATGCGGACAGCGTCCCGCGCCTTTGCAATTGTTTGGAAGGGTGCTGTTAGCGTTCCTGGGTTGCTGTCGCTTCCTGTCGGCGAAACATAATAGGTTGCCTGAGTCGCAGCGGATGCAGCTATCGGAAAGACAGTAAAAGTAAATATGCTGCATAATACAGTTATCAAAGAGAGAATTAATAAAACACTTCTTTTGGATGCCTTCTTTTTTAGCATACCCGTTTCCTCCTGATTTTTTAAAACGTATCTTTATAGTATATGAGGTAACTTCAAAATTGTGCCCAACAAGTACTTTTTAAAGACGGTAAAATCATAGGTTTTACATGCCAACTCACCAGCCAAGGGCCTGAATCATTTTTTCAGCATATCGCTTGCCCAGGGTAACTGATGAATCATGACTAAAATGGAGACGGTATTGTGTATCGCCAGGGTCTACTACCAGACCACTTGCAGAGACTACATAGCAATTTGGAATCAGGGATGGAAGTTGGTTTACCAACTTATTGTGACCTGCACAAGGACCGCTGTAAAGCAGTTCACCGGGGAGGAAAGGAACATTCCCCAGGTTTAAATCTTTTCTAAGGTCTTCCACCAGAGTTTTTACCTTGCCGGGCCAACTGGGGTCGCCGCTGTTGGATTCGCCCTGGTGGAAAATAATGCCTTCAATAACGCCTCCATTTTGCTGTGCAAGTCTTGCACGGTTAATGATCCAATTATATTTGGTGCCTCCCGACTTCATAAATGTCTCGATTCTTTCACCGCTGATCGCGCAGGGTATCAGTCCGATGGTATCACCCGCCGGGACTTTCTGAATCATGGTCTTGCCAAACCAGTCTCCAGGGCCGATAGCATTAAGCCAGGAAGCATGAAGAGGTGGACATGCCACATCCCACTTATTGGTTACCCGTCCAAGTGCAGCATTATTATCATACCCCAATACCAACACGCGGGGGTCTTCCACTCTATCAGACGCTTGCGCCAACGCATAACCTGCCATATTGGATTGACCTAATAACAGAAAACAGTGGAATTTAGCAGCATTTGGTGTTGGAGTTGTTGTCGGTACGGGTGTCTGTGCAGGCGTAGGGGTGAGACTTGGTCCGTTTACAACCCCTAGGATTTCCATGCTGTATGGCGTCGTAAATTTAAACCAGTTGAGGTTGAACAGGTATCCGCTTGCGCCTGTAAATTTCAGATAAACGTCATGTTTTCCGCTTGCCCCGCTGACACTGCAATTTACATCGGTCCAAGTCTGCCAACCACCGGTTCCTGCAACCGGACAAGTCCCAATTAAAGTGCCGTTAATACTATCCAGCCTGATCTCAATATTACCACCACTGGTGGCGCTGGCTACTCTGGCCTGGAAGCCTGCCGCACCGGTGCCGAAATCGATATTGCTGTAACTAACATAATCGCCATTCTCGATATACCCGACATTCTCCCCACCTTCGGTACATGTTTCGGTTTGGACTCCCTGCTGGTTTTCGAAACTTTCCGCTTCAATCTGTGTAAAGGCCGATATGGGGTCAGGGGTTGGTGTTGGCGTGGTCTGATCTGTAAATCCTGCTGCGCATGCCATCTGGGCAAAATTCCACAGACTTGGCTTCCACACGCTCCAATCATGGCCTTTACCTTGGAGAAGCCATTCGGTGTAGCGAATATTATTGGATTTGCAATAATCTCTTACCCTATTGTTATTGGATATAAGTCCATCTGCGGTTCCGCAGGAGAGAAACAGCAGTTTTGAATTCGCCTTAACCTTAGTCCCGCCGTCAGGAAACAGCTGGTTAACCTGTTTGGTGATGGGCGAGGAGGAAAAGCCACCGATATAGGGGAACTTATCCACGTTGGGCAACCCGATATTCAGCGATTGGGCGCCACCCTGTGAAAGGCCGGCAATCGCCCGGTGCTGGGCATCAGTATAAACGGAATAGTGTGATTCGATATAGGGTATAAGAGAATTCATCAAATCTTTTGTGAAATTCTCCCAACCATCCCTTACTCCCGCTCCAGTAGCATTTCCGTTTGGTAATACAAGGATAAATGGTTGAATTTTACCAGCTGCAATGAGATTGTCAAGGATGACATTGGGTGCGCCGCTGTTGTACCACTCGTCTTCATTCCCGCCAATGCCATGCAATAAATACATGACGCTGTATTTGTTGTTTGTTGAATACCCTGGAGGCAGGTAAATTCTCGCCCTCCGCTGGCCGTTTGTCGCCGCGGACTGATAAGTAATATAGCTGACCTGACCATGTTGTATATTGCTCTTGACCTGGTCATAGCCTGACGGTGGAGAGGTTGGAAGCGTTTCCGCCGCCACTGAACATACAGGTATTGCGAAAAGTACTGCAAGAAGTACAGCGAGTATAAAAAATGTTCGTCTCAATTTCCTGCTTATTTCTTTCATTAAGGTTTTTGATTCCATTTTTATTTCTCCTTTCTTTTTTTTGTTATTTAACAGAAACTTACCTTTAGATTAAATTCATCGTTACGTCACCATATTAACCTCCTTCCTTTTTAGTATGTACACTGCACTCTTATTGCTTATCTTTAAGTTTTCACTGCCCCCCTTTCACTACCTTATTGTTTATTATAAAATAAACTTATCTTTAAACCGCCGATATCCCGAAGGGGGAGATGCACGGCAGTATGATAGAGTATGCGATCAATTATCACCCAACAGGTAATTTTTGTATCAACACCGGCACTTCTATTAATTCGACATCCTTTCTCATTGAATTGTACTTTTTTAGCTCTACATCATGTTGTTATCTCATTATACGATATTTATCTAATATTTATATTACATGTAAGAAATGCGACACAGCACGCCATTTTTTCACTACTATTCACCCAATGGTTTATATGCTAGAGGGACGCCTACCGGAATAATAGTTTGACATAAGAGAAAAAACAGGCGGAAAGTTCCGTCTGCCCTTGACATGCCCAGCATGTGCAGTTATATATAAATCAAGGGCTGAACCTTCTTTTAGAAGAATTCAGCCCACTCAATATCATAGAAGATTCACATTTACAGAGATTTCTTCACATGCTCAACTATTCAAAAAGTGCCATAAAATAAGCATCTTCTGGGGAATAACCGTGTAATATAACAGAAGAAAGGAATAAGTATTTTCTTGGTTAATATTGCTTAGTTATTAAATCTCTCGCCAGAATGGCTTATCATCCACGGCACCATCTATAAAAATAGCGGGATTAAAAAGGTTAACAATATGTAAAGCGTTCCTGCCATTACTACAAACAAAACTAACGGGATTTTTCTGCCTGCAAAACTATTAGTTAATGCCCCTTTCTTTGGACATACAGCAATGCATTTTTGGCAGTTAAAACATTCAGCCGATATTACCTTCTTCATTCTATGCACTTCTAGATTTGAGGGACATTTCTTTGTACATAACGTGCAATTGATGCACTTATCTTCACATCGGACGATACCACTGGGGCTAAACCGACCTGCAGCTCCGGCGACAGCACCCTGTATGCAGATATATTTGCAGAAGAAATTATCAATAAAGAATGAGCCAAAAATTGTTACAAACATCAACATAATACTTATCCAAGCTAACCCAGGCAATATTCTTAATTAAATCTTTACCCAATATCATCTATAAAATGCCAAAAAAAGTCAAAATTTGTACTCTTTGACCTCATTTTTGCTCTTTTTTCGCTCCAAAACCACTATATGTTGTGGTTGAATGACCTTCTTCATGAAATCGAAGCTGACGTTCTATCATCAGTCATCAACAACGGAGTTTTATTCTATTTTTGTGCTCAATGGAAGTATTGACCTAATACAGCACTGGCTTAAACCATATCGGGGGACGACCGCCCCGCTTCTTTCGAGCGGAAACGAACGCCCCCGTTTGGTTATTCAACGTATTTATTATTCATGAGCTCTTACTGTGTTGCCGATGGCTTGCAGCAAGCTTTTGCTGGAATCCGTCGTGTCTTGGGTCAGCTCCCAAATCATAATTCCCCCAAGCTGCTCCAACGCGTATTGCGTTTTTTTCTGGATTGTTGGAATACCGTTATAATGAGCCTCCATGCCATTGATCATCGAAATGTCGGTGTTGTAGGCGTTAGGGTTGGCTTGCAAAATGGCGGCATACGAAGCCCAGGAAGGTCTGCCGTAGAACGGAACGCCCAAAACGACTTTTTGCGCTGGCATGCCCCGGGTTTCTTTCCAATACTTCCCGCAGAGAACGGCAAAGTTGTAGCTGGAATGGCGGTCGCCGTCGCCTCCGTCATAAGCCATCACGTTAAACCAGTCGACTGCGTTGATGACCGCATCGGTGTGGGCCGCAGAGTCCCAATAGACCACGCCTTCCGGTGTCACGCCACTAAGTACGGCTGAGGTCAGCAACATATTTTGCTTTTTCAGCTCCGTGCTCAAATAGAGCATAAGACTTTCGTATTGCTGTTTGCTTGCCCCGTCGTTTCTTGGGTGTTCCCAGTCCATATCCACGCCGTCAAATCCGTATTCCTTGGCCATTGCGATAATGGCGTTGCCCAATTTTTCGATTTTTTGCGGCGTATTGGTCGCAGCCATGAACGTATTTTCCAGAGGCGTTCCGTTATATTCCCAGCCACCGACCGCAAGCAGTACTTTTACGCCGTTGTCATGAGCGGTTTGAATGATTTGTCTGGCGGCGTCCGGGTTTTCCAGCGGCAGCAGCGAGCCGTCGCTGGTCGGAATGGCAAACGCGTAATTAATATGAGTAAGATTATTATATTGAATCGTCCCCACCTTGCCGGGTTCCCAGCTTGGATAATAGCCTACCACCTTGAAGTCTCCAGAAATGGGCGGATCGTTCGGGTCTGGGTCCGGGTTTGGGTCCGGGTTTGGGTCCGGATTGCCGGCCAACAATTCCCAAACGGCGGCGACGCCGGGAATTTCGCCCAGAGTCCACCACTTGGCTTTGTACAGTTGGCCGTTGTAAGTGACGATGTCTCCGCCGACATAAGCGTTACTGCTGCTCCATGCCGGATAACTGCCGTCCGATGGCGAAATCAATTCCCAATCTTCGGATTCGCCGGGAACACCCCCCTGGGTCCACCATTTGGCTTTGTACTCAAAACCGTTGTAGGAGACCATGTCTCCACCGAGATAAATTTTACCGCTGTCCCATGCCGGATAGGCACTGGCTTGTACAGTCTGTCCGACAACCTGTGCGGCGGCGGAAAGATCGATGGCTTGAGCGGCTTGAGCGGCTTTGGCTCCTAACAGCATTGGGATGAAAAGGGCAATCAAAAATACTAAAACAGCTAAGAATGAAACTTTCTTTCTATGACTTTGCATCATGATCCTGTCCTCTCTTTAAAAAAATATTTTATAAAGCCGATAACGCGTCAATGCCGGTTTACCAGCCGACTCTGACGATTAGGCCTTTGGGGTCCCCAACTTCGAGGTAAGCGGCTTGTCCGTTGACATCATCGTAGCAGAACCCGTAGGCCAGCCCGTCGATGCTGTGGTCGTGCCAGAACTTGGCGTAAAAATTGGCCGGTGCGGCCTGATAGTATTTGCTGACATTGTTCCAGTCGGCACGCTCCGTATAAACGTGCCGGTTAAGCGCAGCACAAACTTCGGGAGCGCTGGCTCCGCCGATCCCCAGCAGAATATCGCGCGTGGAAATGTTGCTATAATCGGCAAAATAGTTTTCATAGGCGCCCCCGGGCTTAAACGGCCCGACGATCGGACTGACGATCCGGTAGGGAGCCTGTAAAGTGCCTAGCGACTTAAACTCTTGCGGCACTTCATTCTGATATTTGGCAAACAGGCCGGAACGGGTTTCTTTTTCCAATTCGCCAACGGTTCGATCATAGTTGCCCGCTTTGTTAACCAACCGGTGCTGAACCGGGAACCCGAATTGGTCGACCCGGGTCGTATTTCCGTGATAACCGGTATCGTCCACCGTAAATTCCACAAAATCGAAATAAACGTCTTTGTTAGGATCGGTTGGATTGTTGAGGTCGGGGCCAGCGAATCCGGTTTCGAAAGTTTTAATAAAACAAGGAGAACCTACGCTGAGAAACAGTCTGCCGGATGTGATTTTGGGAAGATTGACCCAAGCGGCATCGCTTACCTTGTGATAAATATTAGCGTAGTTGACTCCGTTTTTGGTCAAATGTCCGGAGGCATTGTTAAGCGCCGTTGAGATGGGAATAAGCTCTCCGGACAAAGTCAGGTAGCTCCATTTCTTGTTGTCCGGGTTAATGCCGATGACTCCCCAATAAATATCATGGTCGGCATAGGCTCCTCCGGTACCGTTCATGATCTTCATGCTGACTCCGTTCCCGATCGGATTGGGAATCGAAGAGACAGGGATGGAGTAAATCGAATCTCCTGTGTCCGGCTGTCCCGCCGCGCCCCGATAAGTGAAGCTGCCCGTATCGTACGCTGCAGACCCGTTATTATAGGTGAAGAAATATTTGATCTCGGCTCCAGCGGCCGAATCAATGGGAAGTTCATATCTGTTCGCACCGGAATTGTAAGTCATTCTTACGTTTTGCTGAATGCCCGAATTCACTGTATAATGAGCGTCCACCCATGAGGTATTGACCGTCGAGTTAAACCATAAGGTTGCGTTATTCCCGAATACGTCCACGCCCTGGATATAGTCGGCGGCCGAAGTATTCGTGACATTCATAGAGAAAGATAGAACCAAAATGAGCAACATGACGACTATGCGTTGTATTTGTGATTTTTCCATAAAACACCTCCTTTTCTTATTAAGCGGATGCTGTTGGATTTCTTCAACCTCCTTAGCCGTAATCTTGTACAATCCACTCTGCCCATGATAGACTGAATATACATACGGTAAAAAAGACATCCAACATGAGGTATTGACCGTCGGTTTGAACCATAAGGTTCCGTTATTCCCGGATGCGTCCACGCCCTGGGTTTAGTCGGCGGCCGAAGTATTCTTGACATTGATAAGGCTCAAGTTATAAAATTTCGCCTCTTCAACTACAAGCTAAGACTACATTACATAACATTGAACTTCATTTTTTTGTTTTCACAATCATAGAATTCCTCCTTTCGTATTTTTAGAGTTATAACTCCCACTCTATAAATATAAACGTACTACTCCAGTGTTTGTAACACTTTTTTACATTTTTTAATATATTTTACAAATTTGGTAACCGCTTCAAAACAAGGCGTCATTCCATCTGCTTGTGAGAATTCCATTGAGACTTTTAATAAAAGCATCCTGTAAATTTTTACTGTCCATGATCAATCCTCCATTTTATAAGACGAAAGAATCGGCAGTCTTTTGATTTTAGATGTTCTTGACAAAATAAAAAAGCCATGCTTTTCATTTTTGAAAAACATAGCCTCTGTATTTTTTAGAGAAATTTTATCTCTCTGGAATTCTTAAAATATGAAAATCTCAATGTAATATAATTCCATTAAAATCCTTTCCTTTAATACGAAAACAGACCCCCTGAACGTTCTACAAGAATTCCGGTAGTCAATACTTATTCAATATATTATATACATTTGCATTGATAGCATCTGTTTTAAGATGTAACCTTTTATTTAGCACACTTGCTATAATTTCGTGTAGGAATTACTGGGCCGATCGTCCGATACATTTGAGAATGCTAGTTCTAGGCGTATCACGCAACATAGAAGTAGCTTCTCTTAACCCAGATTTTGCAGCACTCATGTGAGCATGAAAAGCTTCAATATTTTCCCACTCTTGGGTTGAGTAAAAAGTCCCAGGATCATTACTGTCTTCAAAGATTTCATAGCTCAAGAGTCCAGGCTTTTCCGTTGTCGCAATTGTTGTTGTAAAAGCCTTTCGTGTAACCTCTTCTTCACCTTCTTTAGCATGAATTTCAATGAAAATCGTTACACTGTTTTGGTATTTGTTGTTGTCGTTTTTTGTATTCATATAGTCCTCCTTTTTTTGACTAACTTAAATTCATATGAAGTATTCTCTCACTGGGAGTACGTCAATTATTTAGTTCCTTTGCAAATTATAAAATAATAAAATACTTAATATTGAGTTGCTGTGTTTATATTTACTCCTCAGTGAATTTGGATAACAGCTTTTTCATAGCTTGTGTAGTTTGCTTTATGAGTTCCAAATCTTTAGCATCAAGGTTACTTAAAAAATGGGCTGAAGATTTAACTAACTCCTCAGCAGATCCCTTTATAAATTTTTCCCCTTTATCTGTAAGTCGAATCAAGTATACCCTTCTATCGTTGCTGCTGTTTACACGTTCAACATAGTCCAGCTTAACAAGCTTATCAATTAAAACTGTTATATTTGGTTTTGTTACATAGAGTATTTCACTTAAATCACTCATTGAAAGTTCTTTTCCGCCCACTAGCTCATGCAAAATTCTAAAATGGGTTCTAGCCAGCCCCGATTTATTTAGTTGCTTGTCAATAAATTTCAAAGATTTACTGTTAAATTCATTGAAAACATTTGAGAATTCTTTAATTATTACCAATAATTCATCATTTTGCACCTTATACCTCCTTTGGATGATTGCTGAAAAATATTTAAAAGTTTTTACATCCGCTCCCTCATTATAATAATTAAGTATCTAGCAGGTAGATTATTTAACTGTTAACTGATTATTATACCAGATTTATTTTTTGTGTCTGTGTCCTGCCAACCGACTATCAGCGGCGCGGTGACACTTTACGCGGTTCAAAGTACTGGTGACCACTCTCGCAGAAGATTTCGTCGAGAGTCAGCCTCACGATTC
Organism: Lacrimispora amygdalina; assembly: GCF_900205965.1. Classification (GTDB taxonomy): domain Bacteria; phylum Bacillota; class Clostridia; order Lachnospirales; family Lachnospiraceae; genus Lacrimispora; species Lacrimispora amygdalina_A. Next base: position 10,882 of record NZ_OAOF01000007.1, on the reverse strand, counting down.
GCTTGTTCTCTTGAAAACCCATGTAATAACAACTCCTTTCACAATTAGTTAACAATCTAATATTTAAATGTTTAATAGTTAAATATTTAATCTTTAGATTAACTATAATACTAGATTTATTAAATGTCAAGATATAAATAAAATCCTAACAAATATATTCTTTTTGCTATATCAACTATAGGGAGGTAATTTTCTGCCCTCGTTTTTTTCAATGCCAGAAGACACTGTTTTTTGGGTTTATATAATCGAGTAAGAGGTAGGTGATTAGTTCACCTACCGACCTCTCACAACACCTAGCGTACCGTTCGGTACTAGGCGTTTCCCTAGTTTACGCTATTGCAGATTTGTAATAAAAATTGAAAAACTGAAAACCGTCCTTTTCTAACTTTTGGTTTGACAAGGCGGTATGTGATTTCTATTCGTCAGACCAGAAGTTTGCCTCCAGCTTCCTTCAGATTCCACCTCACGGTAGACCCCCTTGCTCTTGGCTATGTGCTTGGCACTATCAACCCGCACTCGGGACTTTCAACCGTTGGATTGCGCCCATGCTGGGCGCACTAAAAAAGAGGCCATGCTCTCAATAACGAAGAACATAGCCTCTGGACATTTTGCCTAATGCAGATTTTTCTTCATATGCACATCGTATTCTCCACACATTATCCTTAAAGAATACATTGCAATACTCTAAATTAAACCTCCGAGGAAATGCTGCCGCTTCAATGCCGTTGCCTCCAGGGAGAGCAAGGGCATTGAAGCGGCAGGAAGCCGAAAATGACACCGATTCTTGAAAAGTAATATTCTAAGCGACTACTCCAAGAATAATCATTGCTCAATTCTGTAATAGCCTCTTGTACACACTTTTTTATCAAAAAAAGACATAGCTTTCTTCTTGGCGAAGAGCTATGTCTTTCTTGTGTCATTCACTCAATTTGGCTGCAGGCTTCTAACGGAGCAAAACCTTATTTCTGCCCCAACGTCCCCTCTTCTTGCCGAAGCGCTTCGTTTTTACCCAACGTCATTTTACGGCCAGCCTTTATTAGCAATATAACAGCTAAAACGATAAACGGAAGTCCTCCAATAAGACCAGTGATTGCCGGGCCAAGTATTGGGTTATATCCGCTCTTTGCAAAAATGATTGGCAATGCAGCGCCCGCGTTCACCGTTGAATGGATCATGGCAGCTGGAATGACGCTTTCCAATTTGATTGATATATAGCCTTCGATAATTCCAAGCGCAACGCAAAAAACAATCATGGCCAGAATGCCGAGCCACGGATAGCCCCAATAACCGGTTCCGTAATTGTGACCCATCATGATAACGGGCAAATGCCAGATGCCCCATAATGCCCCTGTTATAATTAACGCGGTCCTGTCAGATAAAAAAATACGCAGTTTGGGGAGCAGATACCCTCTCCAGCCAAGTTCTTCACCCATGGTGGGTATGATATTTACAAGCGGGCCGATAACAACAAAAATCAGTGTTTGAACAATTAGCAGTGTGGACACGTCAAGTCCCTGTTTACCACTTGAAGCAACCATCCCTTTTAAAGTTGTAAGCTCCGGGTCAAACGAACCAGGGAAAATCAGGAAATAAAGCGCTCCGCTCAGAAGCAACAAGACTGTCGGGCCGAAGTACAAAAGCAGATACTCTTTCACATGCCCCTTGAAGTGGGGGCGAAGATACATATTCCCAAATCCTTCTTTTGTTATAAGCCGTGTTAATAAATTGGATAGCGCAGGCATAAACATAGCGACTGACAAAATTACTACTGCCGCCCCGCTTCCATAAGTGAGCCCACAGATGGGTGCCAGCAAAAAAACGATCCAGGCAAGGATGATTGTAAGCGCAATAAATATAATCAGTCGTTTTTTAGCCGCCAATTTTTCGTGTTCCATATTAACATTACCTCCTATTTATATTATTCGCAGTTATGTTTAAGCTTTTCAATTATACTCTCATATCGCTGCTCATCTGAGAGAACCGAAAACACCGGATTATTAACGATCACATCATACATGCTTTTCCTGATGGTTTTTTCATCCCGCGGAAGATCTGTTCCCAGATCGAGCTGATCCAGCCATCCGTCCAGGCGGTCGAAAAAAGCATCGCCATGCAAACACAGGGGATAAATATCGCTTATTACGATCTCGGTGTACTTTTGCAGCATTTCAAGCGCCTTATCATGATTTCTCTGAGCAATAAATCCCTGTGCGGCTGTAATATAAAGACCGACCAGGACACCGGGATGCAGATGCCTCATGTCAAACGTTTCCGCTACGGCAAGCGAGCGACGCAGTACCTCGTCGAATTTGGATGGGACATCCGCACATAGCGTAAGAAATGCGGGAAAGAAGTTGAACAGGACGACGATATTCTGAAACATTCCGACCTGCAAAACGGATTTTGCCTCCTCGGTGCGCCCCGTCATTTGATAAGCGGAAGCCAAAAGCGATTCAGGGGGTAGCGCAGGCGCGACTGATCCGTCAAGCAGCTCCAGCACGGTATTGGCATCACCGGAAATGAGGCTACACAGGGCTTCCATAAACAAAGCCTGCCTGGTAATCGATACATCATCGCATTCCTCTTTGATCCGGATAAAAAGAACCTTGGCTTCCTCAGTCAAAGATGTCGTTTTTCGTGGGTCTTTCAGCAATTCTACATGGTTAATCATCAGTATTCCCAGATTCAGCAGCAGCGGAAAGCATGAATAGTATTTTTTAATTATATTTCGGCAGTCTTCCATCACCGAATCAAACGGTTTTGACGCAAAATCAGCCGACAGGTTTCGGTACAGCTTTTGAATATTCTCTTTTGTCATCTGCGGTTTATAATCTATCAGCTCGTCAATGCTGATGTTAAAGTACGCAGCCAGCTGTGGGAGAAAGGTTACGTCCGGATAACTTTGACCCGTCTCCCATTTGGAAACGGATGCCTTGGACACGCCAATGTAATTTGCAAGCTCATTCTGGGTAATGCCCTTTTCTTTGCGCTTATTTACAAGCACTTTTGCAATATTAATTTCCTTCATATCAATCACCTCTGATTATATTTTAGTTGGTAAGCAGAAGAAAATCAATGGGTTTGCAGTTGATAACGGTTGAATAAATCAACCTATGCGATACTTTACTCTCCTGATTCCTCAAAAGCCAGAAAACCGTAAAAAGTTGTCAACTTATCTTGTATGACATGTCTCGGCCGACATGCACCTGCTTCTAAATGTACCTCTGTTATAGTCATTCTTACACGATCAGAACTTTCTGGAATAATTATTTGCCTTGAGACCACAAGCACAGAGACCATTTCCTCTTTTTCAACGTCCAGTACCTCTGCAACCGTAGTTTGTACCATCTCAAATAATTCCATGTTATCCATTTTTTATCCACCTTTCTTTTTAACTGACCGGAAGTGTTCTTCCCAGGCCACCGCCAACCATTATATTTTCACCATTGATATAACCTGCTTTAGAAGAAACCAAAAATTCCATTAAATCTGCAACATTTTCAGCAGAGCCAAATTCTTTACAGGGAATTAATTTTTTTACACTTTTTCCAATCTGCTTTTGTGCGCCCTTTGACATCTGGGTATCAATCATCCCGGGACTTATACAGTTGACCCTGATTCCAAATCTGGCTACTTCTGAAGCAAGAGATTGCGTAAATCCGATGATACCGCTTTTAGAAGCACAATAATCTTCCATTCCGGGAATTCCAAAAGTACCTAAAATTGAAGATACGTTTATTATCACTCCTCTATACTGCTCCAGCATAATGGGAATCACTGATCTACAGGAATAAAAAACACTGAACAGATTTGTTTCCAAAACATTTTTCCACTCATCAATACTTTTGTTTACAAAGAGACTTTCCCCTGAAATACCTGCACAGTTTATTAAAACATCAACTCCGCCGCATTCTTTTTTGACTTTGTCTATTAAGGATTCTACCTCTTCATATTTCCGTACATCACAAGGGATTCCATGCAGATAGCCAGGAACTGTCTGCTCCAGATTATCGGCAACAGCCTTATTGCTTAAAAAAGTAAAAAACGTATTATAGTTCCCGCCTGCAAGTCTTTTGCAGATTTCACTTCCTATGGCTCCAGAACCGCCAATTACAACTGCAGTCTTATTCATAATTCACCCCTTTCCTCCTGTTTTACAGGATTCTGTCAAGCAAGATTTTATCTTCCTCATCTTCATAGGAATATACTTTTCCCTTACTTAAACTCCTTTTCATCATGCTTTTTAAAATACTTTTCGGTCCCAGATCTATGTAAATATCAACACCTTCCTCTTGCAGATATTTTATGGTTTCATACCAGCGAACGGTGGAAACCATTTGCTTTGACAACATACTATAAATATCTCCTTTATACGAAAGACTGCTGACATTTGAAATTACCTTGCATTTTGGTTCGGAAAATTTTATCTTTGATAATAAGGAAGAGAACTCACGGGATGCCATTTCCATATAGCTGCTGTGAAATGCGGCACCAACATTCAATCTGGTGGTTAATATACCATTTGACTCAAATGTTTTTTCCATTATATTTAATGTATCCCAGTCTCCAGACAATACGATTTGATTTACTGAATTGTAATTAGATATACTGATTTTTAAATTATGCTGTTCCATAGATTCTTTGCATATATTTTTCACATTTTCATAATTCCATTTTATCGCAAGCATTCCGCCTTGGGATTTTTCTGCTTCTGCCTGCATAAGTCTTCCTCTTTCAAGAACTAATTCCAGGGATTCTTCAAATGACAATGCCCCTGATGCGGTAAGAGCCGTAAATTCGCCAAGGCTGTGACCAGCCATATATTCAGGCATAATTTTATATTTATTAAAAAAGGCGCGATAATTTATGTAACTAACCACAAATATAGCTATCTGGGCATGATCGGTTCTTGTCAGATAATTTAAATCGCTTTCACAGGTCAGTTTGTATAGATCCAATGCAAAGCGTTCTTTGACATCCTGATATATTTTTTTCACCCAATCGTATTTTTCATAGAGACCTTTTCCCATACCGGCATATTGAGCCCCCTGTCCTGGAAACAGTATTGCAGACTTCATGAACCCATTTCCTCCTTTTCCCTCTCAGAGAGTTTTTACTTTAGAACTTAAATATTTTTTATCTGATATGAATTAAAACACAAAAATAAATAATTTTAAAAAAATGTCCACTTTCTGTCGCTTTTTGTCCATTTAATTTTATTTAAATAATTATTATTCAGCATAAAATTAAGTCTTTATGGTTTTTTTATCACTATTGATTGTTTTAGTTGACATATCCAAACTATTTTGGTATAATTATAAAAACCGACCGACGGTCTTTAATTGAGGTGAGTATAGATGTCAAGAATTGACAAAGCAAGTAACACAAAGCAGAAGATCATTACAACTGCCACTGCCCTGTTTTCCAGGAATGGATTTGAAAACACAACTATGCAGGATATTATGAGTTCTACGGGATTATCTAAGGGCGCATTGTACCATCACTTTAACAGTAAGCAGGATATTATGGAATATATCATTGCGCAAAGAAAAGACACTATAAGCAGTTTTTTTAAGCATCTCATTAACAATGCACAATTAAATTCCATTGAAAAAATTGATCTGCTTATAAGTGAGCTGCAGACAGATGATACTCTGGTGAATTTAACTCAGAATCATTGGGCGGAAAAGGTCCCTTATGCTTTACTGGATACATTAAGAAATTCAGTAAACGTTCTGAGTAAATATGTGGAAGAGATAATCCGCCAGGGAAATGCCTCTATGGAATTTAACTGTCAGTATCCCAAAGAGGTTTCAGAAATTTTTATTCTGCTGTTCGATGTGTGGCTGGATCCCATAATCGTAAACAGCACTTATCTGGAAGCATGTAACAGAATCCAGTTTATCGTGGCTCTGCTGCAAAAGTTCGATGCACCGCTCATTAGTCAAACGAGTGAAATAATATTAAAAGAAAGGTTAAAAGAATATTATGATCAGTAAAAAGAAAATTTTAATGGTTAATCTGCCCTTTTCCGGACACACCAACCCAACCCTTGGCCTTGCAAAGGTCATTATTGACCTAGGACATGAGGTCACCTATATTCAGGCCCCTGACTGGAAATCAAAGGTGGAAAAAACAGGAGCTCATTTTATTCCGTATGATGATTACCCTGATACATTATCCCCCTCCCAGAAAGAAATGAAAAGCTGGGGCTCTGCCTATAAAACGGTAAAGAGGATCGGGGGAGACTATGACTGTCTCATTTATGAAATGCTGTTTTTACCCGGCAAATCTCTGGCAGATGAACTGGGAATCCCTGCTTTCCGTCTATTCTCAACTTTTTCTTTAAATGAACATGTCTTAAATTATTTTGGTCAGACCGGCGGCTGGTACATGACCTGTATATTCCGCTATCCTGCTTTATGCCGCTTCATCTCTAAAAAACTCCAAAAAAAATATCATTTACGCTATGGCAGCATTGCAAAAGAAATGGCTGAAAATGCACCTCCCTTAAACTTCACTTACACCATAAAAGAATTCCAGATTTTTTCTGATGAATTTGATCCGATTCATTATAAATACATAGGAGCTGCGCTTAACGACAGGATGGCAGATCCCTCGTTTCAGTTTCCGGAACTGCGTTACCCATTAATTTATATCTCTCTCGGCACACTTTTAAATAACTCTGCATCATTTTTCAAACAATGCATTCAGGCGTTTAAGAATAAACCTGTTAATGTAATTATTTCTATCGGAACGATCGTGAAGGCTGAAAAACTAGGTTCCTTACCAGACAATATATCAATTTATCCCTTTGTACCCCAATTAGAAGTTCTGAAGCGCACAAGTGTATTTATTACACATGGCGGTATGAACAGTGTTAACGAATCAATCTATTATGGAGTCCCTATGCTGGCAATACCAGTAGGAAACGACCAGCCTGCCGTTGCCAGACAAATCGAAGCTCTTCATATAGGGAAATCTTTGTCCAAAAAACATCTGACACCGGAAATTCTGGCAGACAACGCCATGAGTATATTAAATGATGATACTTATAAGAAAAACATTCAGACCTATCAGGAGCTCATGCTCAACGCTGGCGGTAATAATCAGATTGCAAAGGAAATTCTGGAATATTTAAATTGAATAAAGAATCCTGATTGCCATGATATAAATAGTAAATGTAAATACAAACGGAAGACGGCGGTCAATGCTTGACATCCAACCGGCAAAGCAGCCAAAAGGCGATAAAAATGCAATGGTAAAGGACATAATCAGAGCATTAATGGGAGCCCGTTCTCTTGGGTTAGATATGTAGTAATTTCCTATGATTCGAAACTTATTTGCAATGTCGAACATAAGTTTCTAACAGTAGTTTCTCCTGATTCCTAATTTATATACTTTCGGACAGCAAAAATGGTCGTTACCTATAGCTTTCTTTTTGTGGGCTCTGCCCACACCCGACCTCTGGAATTATTAGTAAAAAATCGGGCATACTATAAGTACCGACGGAATAAGGAAATCATTAGGATGGTCAGACAGTTGTGGTGAACTGTCTGACCGGTTTTTATTTATAGATATTCATTCAAGCGTTACGGATACAAAAGCATTAACTGGCTGAGTACCAAATAAAACTACTTTTAGCTTTTGTCACTTTACGGAATTGTCGGTTGACTCCTTCAATGATATTTGTGGTATACATGATCCTTCGAATGTCTTCGTTAAATCAAAAAAACGGGCGTACCACTTCCCAGCTCTGTTCCCAGCTGGCTATTGCATAAGGGTATTTCTTGCCCCAGATTTCTTTCACAATCTCCAGTTCGGATAGGGCCAGATCTTCTGTAGGAGCCTTATAAACTGCCTTGAAATCCGCTGCAAATTTTTTAATATCTTTATAGGATACATATTTAAAAGAATTTGCATTTTTGATTGGACATGGCATATTCCACAGATATATTCATACGTTCCTGCATTGTCAGCATCATATAGCTATTAAATGCTTCATATCCTTCATAAATAGATATTCCAAGACAGCATCCATCTCATATAATTTATTCCATTCTTCTATTGTTGCTTCCGCTCTCATATATACCCCCAGCTCTACAATGATTATCTAAATTCAAATTACATTCGCATAAACTTAACTCACCGTTAATTCTATTACAATGCTTTAAAACTTACCACAGCACTTTTTAAATTTCTTCCCACTGCCGCAAGGACATAAATCATTTGGGTATACTTTTCTCGTAGTCTTAGTCATTTTTCCATTGATTCCATTTTCAAATAAAAGAGATGAAATATCAGTTGCTGTTGCATCAAGATCGATATTGATACCCATTTGACCTAACTGTTCTTGTCCTTCGGTCAGGATTGCAGCTGCTCGTTAACTTCCTGGCACAATTGTAGTAACTTCCGGGTGTATTGGTGTCTGACGCAACACTTCATCAGGGGCACACCCATGGTTGTACCACATTCTAACAGAATTCATAACCTTCATCGCATATCCAAGAAATTCATTTGCTTGATCAATATTTGAATCTCCAATCAATTGATGCAGCGTACATGTACATACAAATTCAGGGGTAAACATCACTGTATTTTTATAGCTACCATCTACATGGTTATATCCCTTCTCATCAAATTTATTCTCATATTTATGTATTAGCGTCACCAGTTCTGTAGCATGTATCACGCCGTAAAGATTTACAGCTGCCATTGCATAGTCTGCTATGATACGTATGTATTTTTTTCTCTTTTGATACACTTTATTTTGCGCTAATTCGTTATACCTTTCCAGGCAGCCATAATCTTTACATAACTGCTGCAATGAATCATCTGCTTCATAAAAAACCAAACAAAATCCTTCAAAAAGAGTTTCAGCACCCAGAACTTCTGCCATCAACTCTATTTGCTGCGCTTTCTTAAGCCTAGTCTCTGAAAATTCCAGTTCTTCTATTTTCCTAAATAATTTTGCCGATTCTTTCCCTATTATGGTGTCTAATTTGTAATCTATCCTTTTACCAGTTTCTCTCCTTAAAAATAATGCCATTATATGATATATAAAAAAGGCTAAGTTGCAGATCATTCGTTGACCTTTCGCTTAGCCTTAATACTATGAAATTCTCCTCTAATTTTCTATGTCATCTATATTTTTACTTAATTTTCGCCCTCAAATAGATGACATTTTTACTATTTTCAAGCCCAAAAATGGCTCTCAAACCAAAACATGTTGTGGTTTAAACCTTTTTAAATTAAATTGTCTTTATATTGGGACATTGCTACTCTTTCTAAGAAGCGCTCCATCATATAGTTAATTCAATTAATTGGATTGACGATGTTTCGTTTCTCCTCAACTCCATACTTGAACTGAATGGGAAAGCCTTAGAATTAAGACTCTCCCATTCTTTGGGTTATTGTGACACTTTATGAAGTAGAAGCATTGTTGAACTTATTCATAATTGGTGAATCTTTTTTTGCGTTTATCAGGTATTCCCTAGTTTTCCAAAGGTTCTAATACTTCAGTCCACATAGTTGGAACTTCTTTAAAGCCGGCAAATGTTCTGGTATACGGAATGGTAAAGCTATAGGTATCACTACCAAGCTTAGCTGTAAAATTATATTCACTTTCATTCCAAATTTCCTGTAGTGTTCTTTCTGTTTGGGCGCCGTCTATTGTAACTTCTGTTATAATTTCCTCTACCTGCTGAAGTTTATTATCAACCTGCTCATTCAAGGAAGTATTAATTTGGAAATCAAATGCAGCCTTAATGGCTTGATATTCTACCTCCAGAGATGTTTGTGTTGAAGTTTCAAATACATCAACTCTATTATAATCCACATCAACCAGAACAGATGTTTTTATGGTTTTTACAAACTTAATGTTTGGCGGAATATAGTGAAAACCTCCATAAACCCGTCTGTATTCAGTTGTATGAGTAGGTAAATCAAAATCATAGCCAGAAGTTGCATTCATCCGATGGTTTTCCTTATTATTTATCCAGTATCCGCTTGGGAACTGTACCGTTATTGAATAATCAGGATCATCTTTTTTTTCTATTTTAAAATAATCACAGAGCCAGTCTGGTGCAGCATATTGCATATCGGATCGAACTTCGATCATATAGATTTCTCCATAATCTTTATCGTATTCAATGCTGCAGGTATCGGTTTTGTTTCGTTCAAAAGCATTTCCGCTTATATATTTATTTAGTCGTACTTCTGGTGATATTCCTCGATCACCATATAATTTTAAAAAAATATTAGAATCGGTTCCTGCATTTGCTTGATCTACTGTGTGAATAGTAAATTTGTAAGTGGTGCTCATCATTTTACCTCCTAGTATTATATTTTTCGGTGAAAGCACTATTTAAATAACAAACTAATGAATGTGATATCTACGTACGTATGATATTTAATAGTATATCAAGTATATTTCGTTGTATAACAAAGAGGCGATGAAAGTAAAATTAGAGCTCTAAAAAGCCGAGAAATAGGTTTGAACTACAAGTTACCACCCGATTATCTCCTTAAATTCCTTAATGAATTTTCTACCGACTGGTACAGTATTTTTGTGTTTTTCTAATCTTAATAAAAAGGTAGAATTATAAGATGGGATAATCTCTGTAACCTTTTCAATGTTTACAATATAACACTTGTGGCATCGGTAAAAGTTCCAATAAATAAGTTTTTTTTCCCAGAATTGAAGTGTGTGTTGTACAGTGTATATACAATTATCGTCGGTTGTAATCATTATGTCGTTGCCATGTTTAGTGTAAAATAAAACTGTAACGAAATGCAATCCAAAAGTGTAACACTCCCTGCATAAAAAAATCCATTGTAACACCCTTCCAAATCCATTATCCTTATGTTTGTCGAGAACTTA
>NZ_OAOF01000077.1 GCF_900205965.1 Lacrimispora amygdalina | reverse complement strand
CATTTTTATAATATTTTCAATTGATTTAATAAATAAATCTATACTTTGATCAATAAGATCTGTATATATTGTAATCTTACATGGTTTTGAAAAATCAGTAGATAATACTCCCATTACACTTTTGGCGTCAACCACTACCCGTTCGTTCGAAAAATCAATATCGTTATCTAATTTATTTGCAAGCGTTACTAATTTTAAAGCTTCCTCTGAACTATTGATTTTTAATAGGATTTCTATCATTAATAATCACCTCCAAATCATTGCCATCTAAAGCTCCAGCTAATTCAAATAATCTTTTTTGGTCTAAAGTCAAAATAATATGATCCTTCTTTCTTTTCCTTTTTTTTAATAATTCGAGTGTTTTAACACTTAACAAATTATCTTCTACTAACTGATATCTTTTTTGATTATTCACGACATCTATATTTTCTTCATACACATATGTAGCTGGACCTGCTAAATAACCTCTCAGTAAATTTTTCAGAAAAGAATTTCTATAGTACTTCTTTAATCTGCTTAAATAAAGTATTATATCTGCATCTTTGTCTTCATCTAATTTAAGATGAAATTGAACGTTTTTTATATCTTTCAAATTTTCTATTTCCGGTGTATCAATTGGTATTTTAAGAAATAATGGTGTATTTCTAACATACGATTCGAGCGCTAATTTCATTGCATCTCTAACGGGAAATCTCAGATTTTTATATAAATAGATCAAGTCATAATCGTGCAATTTATAAAGGCGTACTGTAATATTCATTATACCTCCTATTTAAGGAATACACAAAAGCATGATTCCTATTATCCAGCAAATAATACAGATTAAAATCATTTTCTTATCTGCCTCATATAATTTTATTGAACCATCATCAAAAAGTTTAATGATAATATCATCATTTATGGATTTCTTTTTTCTTGTTTGAAGAGTATCTGTCTTGAATGTCATTCCTTCGTCAAAACTATACTGGATTACTAATTCATAGTTTCTACTCTCAATTTTTGTTATTCCTGTTATTTTTGCCACTTTTAGGTTCTGATCACTTCTTTTAATTCTTTTCCTGTTAAGAAATAAAATAAAACCAATAATAATTAAAATATATGAAATAATCATTAAACACATATACTCTCCTTTGAAT
>NZ_OAOF01000033.1 GCF_900205965.1 Lacrimispora amygdalina | reverse complement strand
CATTACAATATTTGAATACAGGAATTTATTTAGTGAACATGGGTGAATTACCTAATTTTATAAATACAGTAATTATTATTGTTGCGTTTTTTACCGCAGCAATAAGTATGATCTACTTCTTTTTAAATAATGATACTATATTATCAACAATCATAGCTATTTTTTATGTTACTATTACAACCTTTATTATTTTATGTTTTTGTATACTTATAATTATAAAAGGTTCAAATTATCATACTGTTATAGCTTTTATATTAATAATTTTTTATATGTTTGTATTAGAGCTTGCTCAAAAGAAAATGAAGAAAAAAGCTAATAAATTCATATACATATGTTTCTTATTAGCTTTAGCCTTTATTTGTATCATAGCTTTATTTACTGCTTATCAGAACCCTAATGATTTGACTATTAAAAGTTTTAATAATGCAATTAGCAATTACGGAAAATTTTCTGGAAATGACAGTAATGATATAATGAATTTGATTCTGTATTTCATAACTATAGTATATAATTTTATTGTTCTTATACCGCTAGGGAAAATATTGACTGACATTTACGGTAATTTTATATCTAAATAAATTATTTTTTTAAGCTACGCTGTAAGAAAATCGACTTTCTTCATAACTTGGCTTATTATAAACACCTATCCATGTAATGGATAGGTGTTTATCGCTCCTTATTACTTTACCTTGGTGCGTCAATGCTACTTCTTCCATACCAGTTTAATATAATCATTATATGTAACAACTGTCTCAATGTAAGAGAATGCTACTGCCCTCTTATCATCTTTGCTTAGTTCAGAAAATATAATCTTTTGGGGAGTCACTAACTCCTGAATCACCTTTGCCTTCTGATCCATCAACTTATTCTTTTTTTCAGTAAGCTCTTTCAGCTCTTTATTAACGTATTCCATCGTCAATGCACTGACCGTTTTCGTTTTAAGCACTTGCAACAGATTAGATATGGCTTCATCTATCCTAATAAGCTCAAGTTCAATTTCATTTGTGCCATGTACTGTTTCCATCGGCGTTGGCTTGCATTTATCAAAAAGAGCCTCCAGTTCTTTTTCTACAGATTGCTCAATATCATCAATCTTCATTTCAAGAGCCAGATCACAATCCAAATACTCTTTTCCCCTGCACCGCATGTTACGGATTGTCTCACCGTCCGTCTTACGTTTATATCTTCTAACCATGACCGCTCGCCCGCAAACACCGCATTTTAACAATCCAGTCAGCCAGCTGGTACGCGGTCCATCATTAGAAACCACTTGCTGGTTCGTATCAAGCTTCTGCTGGCATTTTAACCACAATTCAGAATCTATATAGCCAGGCCAGTTACCAATAGCAAATGTAGTTTCCTGTGGTTTTAAAGTATCCCTATTGGTAGCTCCTTGTTTACCAATCAACATGCCACCTTGTTTACCGTCAAATTCTTCTAATGGATTTAGAATGCTTACACCCAGCCTTTTAAAATAAGTATAAACGGCGTGGTCACATTTTACACTAACTGGGTTTCTGAGTATACGTGCAATAGCGGTCGATGACCAGTTTTTGCTATTGGGACCAGGACATTTCTTATGTGTAAGTATACGCCGTATATCACCAAGGCTTGTTGTGGGATAGGAATACATTTTCATGATTTCTTCCAGAACATTTATTGTTTCGCCTACCTTCAAAGAGGATACCTTTTTATTATCCTTTACAATTATAGCGTTACTATATCCATATGGGGCTGGACCACCAGGCCAACGGCCTAACTCAATTCTGTCGTAGTAATTATCATATACTCTTTTTGAAATCTGTTCTCGCTCCAGCTGCGCAAACACAGCCATAATAAAAATCATTGCTTTTCCAATAGGGGTTGATGTATCAAAATTCTCTGTAACCGAAACAAATTCCACCCCAAACTTATTCATATATTCCCAGATATTAGCAAAATCGAGAAGAGACCTGGTAAATCGGTCCAGTTTATAAACCAATACTCTGCTTATAACTCCATTTTTTATATCACCTAAAAGTCTGTTAAATTCTGGTCTATGTATGACATCCTTTCCTGATATTCCTCTATCAATATATATTCCTGGTTCACCAACTGCAACGCTCCTGGCAAAATTCAATTGCGTTTCGATGGATAAACTGTCTTTTTTTTCAATTGATTGCCTCGCATAAATAGCATCCATATCTTTTTCAATTAATTCCCTTTCTTTTTAAAATCTATGTTCTTCCCGTTGTCAGAAATGGCACTGTTTTTTTTACTTCCTTTCTCTTTATTATAGAAAATCAATTGAAGTTCTGTATATGCAGCTTGTAGTCTTTTTTCTCTTTCAAGGGCATCTTTATAGTCCGGGTACACATTTTCTACTCTCATAAAATACACTTTCACTCCATTAAGTACTTTATTTTGTTTCAATATATGATTTGTATTGTTAATTCTTGTGTCAAGACAAGTTGTATCTGAGCATTTCTGCAATTTTGTTAAAAAAAGCAACGATATGAGGATCATGACAATAAGTTCTCAGCTCCTCAACACCCCGTAAATAAACTGTTTGCAGCCCAAACCTGGGTTCCGGATAGCATAGTGCTGTAATAGCAATAAACATAAGTACTACAATAGCAATCAAAATAGCAACTATTATAATTCCTCTCAGAGTATAAATTAAGAATTTCAAATTACTGGATTTTTCCACCACAACAACATTCTTATTTTTGATTTTATGCTTTTTCTTTAAATATCTTTGATCCTCTTCATAAGCAAGATCTTCCTTGACCTTTTTCACTAATACATTATTAAATTTCGCCATATGTATACTCCTATAGTTTTAACAATGTTCGATATATCTGATTAGCTGTTGCTGAGTAGGAATACGCATCCGGGACATAATCAGCAAAAAAGGTTAGGTCCCCTTTTTCCTCCATCATTTCCTTTATTGCCTCCCTGTCACCATTTGGTACAAAGTTAAAGATATACCCTGTTGCCACATATGTCTGATTTAACAGCACATTGTACACGGAATTTATTTCTCCTGGCTTAATTCCCGCGCAGAAGATCCGGAAATTCTGCTCCAGAAAAGATATTTTTTCAAAGACTGGGTCGGCAATAGATCCGTAATCCTTAACCAGATATTCGTATTCCAGCTTACCAACCTCTGCAATATTTTCCTGTTTAAACATATCAATTCCATCAAAAGTAACACGTTTCGTTTTCCTGTCTTCCTTAATGTTATTGTATAATTCTTTTACACCATCAATATATCCATGACGATTCATTTCTATATAGCAGGAGCGATACCCCATTAAGCTTAAATATTTTATAATTTGCATTGCCTGAGTCGTAGTTCCAATGCGCCCCAGGCAGCCAGCGACCGCAATCGTCTGGCTCTCTTTTTTAAATTTCCTCATCCTCATCCTCCTCAATTTCAGGTAGTTTATTTTTCTTACGTTTCATACTCTTTTTAGCAAGAATCATCAATACAATTGCAATTAGTAATAAAAATAGTAATATTGCTAATGTTATTGGATTCGATAACAGCCATTTTAGGAAATCCCAGAACCCCTTCCGTCCATCCCGCTCATAAGCAGCTGTTGCTTCTTTCTTATAAATAATCTTCTCTGTCTGATTTTCAGCTTTTTCATCAATATAAGTTCCGTGATAGACATTGGCCTCTATGGAAGGAAATGTCACATCCCCTCCATAGACTCCATTAATATCTTTTACTAGCTTACGTCCGGAAGCGGTTGCATTCCGGGTCAACTCTCCTGCCTTTAATACAGGTTCTCCATCCCATTCTATTTTTGTTATCTCATAATACTGTGACGGCAAATTAAGATAACTTAAAAACTCATTTGCATGATCTATTAATGGAGAATTATTAGATATCTCAGATTCACCCAGCATATAGGAATCTGAATCGTAACCAGTGACGGTTATCGGAAAAGAAAAATTATAGTCCCAGTAAGTGCTGCTCTCTTTATAATCAACTGCTGGGAGCTTTACCTGTATTTCCTGTTTTAAATCTTCATTTATTACCTTAACCTCAGCGGTCTCCGGTAGCGAATCTATGTATTCCACTCCTTTGTAAATTATGGGAGCTTCTGAATATTCTGTAGTTTCTTCCGTTACTATTTTTGTTAGTTTACTGGTTATTAAACGATACTTTTTCCCTTCCTTCTCTATCTCCTCTTTCGGAGCATATACTTCTGGATCTCCAACAAAGGGATCAGAGTCATATGTAATAATGTCACCTGGATAGACTTCCTCCACATTATCTATTTGGACAGATTTTAGCCGATAGATAATACCATCCTTTTCATAAATATCTTTAAACTGGGATCTTCCATCCTCCTCTTTTACAAAAGTTCTATAATCCTTTTTTACTTCGATTAACGTTTCCTCTGCATGTGCTATTCTAGCACACCCAAGAACAAGAGGTACTACAAGGAACATAGCAATAAAACCTTTTTTAATCTTATTTTTCATCTTTCTTATCTTTTTTTCTCCTTGAATTATTTAAGAGACTTGTAATATCCTTTATTCTATTAACGATATGATCTTTCTGTTCAGCAAGCTATAATTCATTTAAGAATAGATCGCACTCTCTTATTATTTCTTCAAAGGTATTTAGACCTTTTCTATCAACCAACTGCCCCTTATCGTCTCTCATCGACTTTTTAGGTACGACCTCTCCAACAGTATCAGTACCAATGCATGTCATAATAAAGAAATTATATTTTGCGTTCCTCCTTTCTTTTTCTGTATCGCATATATATTCATAGTTGCATATATCAAATCGTCCCAGAATTCTACCACCTAGATACTTATAAATATTTACAGCTTTCCCCTTATAATTTTTCTTGTTTTCTGGGCATTTATTAAAGTAAATTATTTCAACTTCATAAAGATCTGATTCTATGTAATGTTTAGCTATCGCATCTAAAACAATAGTTTTATGATTGAAATTGTACCTATCTTTTTTCATTTAAACGAATCTTTTCCTTTCCTGTCATACACGCTTATGCATATGCCTTTCCTGCACACCCCAAGATTAGGGTGTGACAGGGAATAATGGCAATAATTACATTCTTATACTTGTTCTTCACCTTTCTTATTTTTTCTTCTCTTTATGATAGCAATACCAGATATAATAGCCGCCAGACCAAGACTCAAGATTAGTCCTCCTCTAATACCTGCATCTCCTGTTTTAGGTAGCTTGCTCAGCCAGTTCCAAAATCCGGTTCCTTTATGACTGGTAATTCCAAGACCATATAAGTTAGATTGATATTTTGCAGTTATAATGCCTTTTTTCTTTCCGCGCTCCGGACTGTTAAACATTGTTAGTTCTCCTGTTACGGTTCCGTCATCCGTTACGCAAATAGTCAGGTAGGAATCAGTCTTTCTATACCCTTCCGGAGCTTTCATTTCATGAACAGTGTATTGTCCAGAACGGATCGGATGGAATGAAATAATGCCATTTATATCTGTCATTCCTTTGAATACTGGCTCTCCAGCTTCATTTCTGATCTCTAGCTCAGCTCCAGCTAATCTTTCCCTTGTTTCAGTATCTGCCTTTTTAATTATCACTTCCGGAGAAATGTAATTAACAACTGATACTGTACTGTTTTCCGATACCTCACCATTTTTAATGGTAAAGGAGTAAGTATGATCTGTTACAAGGTAGCCAGGAGCTGCCTTTGTCTCTTTGTATGTATAGGTCCCGTTTTCTGGCATTTTGAATTTTGCATATCCATCCTCCCCAGTATTCACAGCCAGGTATAAACTTCCGTCAGGGCGGTAAATAGAAAATTCCACGCCTTTAATTCCCTGCCCTGTTGCTGCATCTGTTTTATAGAGATACATTTTATCCGAGCCTGGGTTTTGTTGCTTAGGATCTGTCATATTGACCTCAAATAGTCCGGATCCTTTGGGTACAGTAAATGCTATGTCCGAGGAAAGGAGGTATCCAGCTGGAGCATTTACCTCATGAAGATAATACGTTCTTTCTGCCACTAATTTTGCTGTGATATCTATTGGTTCATCTGTTGATACAAAATCTGGTACAACTACATTTTTTTGCAGATCCAATATCTGTAAAGTAGCTCCTCTTAAAATATGACCTGATGAATCCATTTTTCTTATACGGATTCTTGTTGCATCATTTCTCATTACTAACTGATCCACTCTTCCATCCTTGCTGACAGTAAAGGTAATATCTTCTGCATAGGCATAGCCATCTACCGGCTTCTCTTCAATAAAGTGGTATGTTTCTCCGGCTATTAGTTTTCCGATGATTTCATGGGGCTGCTCTCCGGACATCCACTCTTCTACCTGATTCCCTTCATGATCTATTACACTCAGACGATTTCCGGGAAGTTCTTCGCTGCCCGTGATTGCCTTTTTAGAGAGTATTACATGAGTCGGATCATCAATCATTACCACCGTATTCCTTTCCCCATTTAAACTAACGGTAAAGGCAATATCTTCCGCATAGGCATAGCCATCTGCCGGTCTTACTTCATGGAGCCAGTAGTTTTTTCCAGCAATTAGCTGTCCTTTTAACACTTCAAACTCATTTCCTGTTGTAAAGATTAAATCTTCTCCTGCTGTGATGCCATTTCCATCACGAACCGCTTTTGCAGCTGTTTTATCCTTATTTAAGATCTGAAGCGTACTTCCAAATAGAGAATGTGCTGCCTCAGAAGGAGTACTCTCCGTCAGAGACTTGGCCAGTTTTTGAATTTCAACTTCCGTTTTTCGATCCTTCATAGTAACGGTTATGGTTTCCGCTTCTTCTGGCACAGTAAATGTCACACTCTCACTATAGGCATAACCGGCAGGAGGCTCCTCCTCCGAAAGTTCATAGGTTCTACCGGCGATTAAAAGTCCTGTTAAAATAACTGGTTCTCCTGTTGGTGTAAACTCTTTGATCAATGTGCCAGTATCCTTTTCCCTGATACTAAACCGCCCTCCACTTAAAAACTCTCCTGATTCTGCATCCGTTTTTAAAATGCTCACTTCTGTCTTCTGATCCTCCATGATAATGGTCTCAGGAATTCCGCTGTCTTCTGCAGTAAATCTAATATCCTTCTCGTAAGCGTATCCATTTGGGGAACAGATTTCTTTTAAAATATATTTTTTCCCAGGTGTCACAAGTTTTGTTGGGATCTGTACCCGCTCTCCTTCCTTAGTAAATTCGTAAATTGTCTTATTTGTCTCTGCATCAATCAGCTGATAGCTGCCTCCGGAAAGCTCCTTACCAGTATCATGGTCAAGCTTGGAAAAAAACAACTGCACTGTCCGGTCTTCCATATCAACGTTATCAACCATTCCTGAAGGATTTACTTCAAATCGATATAAACCGCTTAAATGGCTGTTCCCATCGCTGTAAGAGGTTGTCTCCATAAGTTTATAGCTTCCTCCGGCTGTCAGGATTTCCCTGATCGATTCATCATTCCGGTTGCTTTCAAACACTTTACTTTGGAAGTTTTTCTGGATTTCTCCAGTCATGATTTTCTCACCCGGTTCATATCCATCTACTCCCACTTTGGTGATTTCATATCTGGTTCCATAGGGCAGACCGGAAAAGGTAATAAATCCATCTCCAGTAAGAGTGATATCACCCTCTCCTTTGATTCTTCCTGTTTTGGAACCAGCAAACGCCTGATATCCAATTAAGACCGTTCCTGCCTGATCTGTGAATTTTACATGATAGGTAAATGTATCTGCCTGGCTCTTTCCTGTCCCAGTCAGATTATTTATTATGCTGACTGATCCGTCCGGGACAATCGGGTTCCAGAGGTTCGTGGTTTTTGTAACCGCTCCGGCTGTTGTTATAAAGTTTGCTTCGGCTTCCGTTCCGTTTTCTCCGTTAACTTTAGCTACCACATCCACGGTTCCACTGTCATGGGCAGCTACATTGGTCAGATTCCAGGTTACATTTCCGTTTAATTCCACTCCATATGCGGTGGAGCGTAAATAATCAAGTCCCTCTTGGAGAACTGCTTTTACTTTTATATCTGTTGGGTAACTGTATGGATTGTTATAGGAAATTGTGTATTTCAAGACGCTTCCTGCCTTAACTGCACTATGACCTGCCCCAACGCTGCTTGTCACTTCGGCAATGGGACTTTCTTTCGTAACCGGGTTGGTTATGCTGTAATCGTGGGTATCATCACTGACGATCCAGTCTGCCAGTACATTTCCCTCAGAGTCGGTCAGTTCCTGCCTGGTCTCTAAATAAGTTCTGGAAGGCAGCGAGTAGTTTCCCTGTTCATCAAGATAGATCCGTCTAGTTTCTTTCCCAGATTTTTCTGTCTGGCCATCTGAATACCTGGTATACTCGGTAATCTCATATAAATGCCCGTCCTTAATTCCGTCATTAGCAGTCAGAGAAAGGCTGCTTCCTGTTCCCATCAAGGCTGGAAGCTCTGTCCCGGTATCTAAATCCTTTAAGATAAGGTAAGTTTTTACTGGAACTCTTCCGGTTATGGTTAGGGCTTCTATGATACCGTTCTCACTTGCCAGTTTTAAAACACTGAAATCATTGGATACATTAAGGATTCCTGTTCCTGCCTGATTTACAGTAAAAATTACCGGCGATGAAAGAACGTATCCAGCTGGAGCTTTTAACTCCTCCATGATATAAACCTGTCCTGCAGACAGCTTCTTTGTCAGGGTGAAACCGTCGGGGCCCGAAATGGTTATTGCTATGGCTTCTCCGTCCTTTTCATATTCTCCGTTTACAACTACTGCATGGTAAACAGCAATCTCAGCTCCTTCCACCGCCATACCAGTGCCAAAGTTGGTTTTTCTAAAATTAATGTTGGTTGGACTATTATCAATTTCACAGGAATAAAGTAGTTCATTTCCGTTCCCTTTCCCATCAAATTGGAATTTTTTCACTCCCTCGGAAATCTGGTAAAAATCTGGTGGGGAAATTTCTTCTACCGTATAGGTGTATGGTTTTATGGTCCCATCTGTCCGGACCTCGCCCACCGAAAGGCCGGTGAGTTGTGACCCCCCATCTGATCCGGTAGTCATGTACCAGGTTTCTCCTGTCTCCTTGTTTGTTACTTTAAACCTTGCATGTTCCAGCCAGTCTCCGGTATCGGAAGCTTTCTTTTTAATCTCCAGTTTCCCAGTGGCCGGAATGTTGACTACTTTATAAAATGGGACTTTTTCAGCACCTACCGTAATCTTTACCGGATCTGCTTTCTGCATATAGGGTGGTGCCTCTTTCTCCACGATGTAATAGGTACCGTAGGCAGTCTTATCGATTCGGTGAGGTTTTAAATCTCCAACAGAAAAGCCATCGGGCATGTTTCCATTAAATTTATCTTCTTCTTTGTAGATTCCGTCTGATCCGGAAGTCCATGATTCAACTAAGTGAGATTCATCTTCTAAAAGATTCCCGTTTGCATCTGCCCGGTATAAGGCAAGCGTGGCTCCGCTGACTGCATATTCGTTCGTACCGTCATTTACTACCTTTAAGACGTTGATATACTTCTCTTCATTTTCAAGGCTGAATCTTTGCACATCTCCGGTTTCAGTAAGGACAATTGCTTTCGGATCGGCTGCTTCAAACCCATCGGGGACTGTTTCTTCTACCAGAACGTAATTTCCGGTCTTTCCTTCTCCCGTTTCCGCATAGAAGGGCAGATAATCAATCCGGTGCATTCCCTCTAAGGTGTCATAGCTTTTAATCCCCCCATTTTCTTTATAGTTAAACTGATATTCAAAAATCAGAGGCAGTTGACCATCTGTATCAAGGGAACCATTTTTCACGTTCCGGTAAATGGTGATCCGAATGGTTTTTCCTGTATCAGTTGTCCATGTTTCCACGATTCCCTCCCCTTTTCCGGCCTGAATGATTCCGGTAAGGGTTGCGGTTCGCTCTCCGCCCTTGGTGTACCAGGTAAAGGAGGTTAATTCCTGTCCTTTTTCTTTGTAGGCAGCTTCAAAATCCGTAATAAAGCTGGATTGGTTATCTGATAGTCCCAGAAGCGCTTTTAATCGTTCCATGACGTTGGAGCTGATTTCTGTTTCCTCCGTGTACTCCGTTAAGTCATCGGTAGTCCACTGATCTACCCGTTTTGTCTGGTCATACACCGGCTTTCCATTTTCCATTAATATAGTCCCATTGCTGTCTGTTTTCGCTTCATAAAGAGCAAGCCCGGCTGCGTGATCATTGGGTAGAGAAACCTTATTTCCTTTACTGTCCGTGTAGTACTTATAAATTTCCAGCTTTGTATGGTCATTTTTTAGATTAACCGTCTGAACTTCTCCTGTTGCTTTGATGGTCAACTCCATAGAGGAGCGAACATATCCGTCTTCGGCCTTCAGCTCTTCTAAGATATAATCACCGGCTGGGATTCCTTCAAAATATTTCGGGTTGCCATCCGTGATCCAATCAGCCGACACTGTAACCGGTTCATTATCCGAGGAACGTTCTACGGTCCATTTTGCCGGTGTAGTTTCTGCTTTCACCAGATAATATCCTTTCGGGTAGGTATCATTGTCCGTGGTATAGATCCTTTTCGCTTTATAGAGTACCAAGTGCGCTCCGGATACCTGGCTGTAACTGTAGGCTCCCTTTGGCTCCGTAACGGTTAGTCCTTCCTGGTAATCGCTGATTACGTTCAATGTCTGTTGGTCGGCTGCGTCGGTTTTGGCAATCTCTACTTTTATTTTTTCATCTTCCATTCCGGTTTTCTGAACATCCTTGGTTTCTGTCACGGTAATTCCCTCCGGAAGACCTTTGGTATATCCGGAAGGAGCCGTTACCTCCTCCATGATGTAAGTTCCTGGAATTACTCTCTTTAGCATATCCGCCTGACCTACTGTCATATCTCCCTTAAACGGATCGTTTGGATACTTCTCTCCGCTTATCCAGGTGTTTTCCATCACCCAGGACTCACCCTGCCGGTGATAGAGTTTCTTATCATCCGTGGCGTCTTCTTCCTCTCCTACGTCCTTCATATTTGTCTGATTGTTAATGCTGTAGGAAGCACTGTTATAAGCGGAAAGAAGATCATCATATTTGTAGCGGACATAGTCTCCATCAATGTCATAGACCGGATCTCCCTTTTTATAGGTCTGCCCGGATTTTTGATAATACTCCGGAAGTCCATGGCCATTCAGGACTGGATTCATGCTTTTCGCCAGACTGCTTCCGTTATAGGTTCCTGAGACATATTCCTGATCCGTATCAGCATGGATAGAGGCAATCCGGAACGTCTTTATCTTTTCTCTGGCAATAACCGCTGCACCCTGTGTCCGGGAGATCTTCACCGGCCATACCAGAATCTTGTTCCCTTCCTTTGTATATGCCATGCCGGTAGTCGGATCAACATATGCATCCCTGTTTCCATCACTGTCAAGATGATACATAACCGTACCGGAGCTTAAGGTAAAGATTTTATCAGTGGAATTATATTTCACCGCCAGTAAATCCCCTCCGGTTAGCTCAAATGTTGGTTGTCCAGCTTTTAGGATAAAAATAGATTCCTGGTTTTTCACTAATACCTTATTTCCATTCCGGTCATAGCCATAGAGTTTTCCGTCAGTTCCAGTTTCAGTTGCTGTTAAGTTTGCTAGAGAGTAATAAAGGATATCGGTATTATCCCGGTCTATGGTTTCATAAGTCCATGTACCGTTTCCGGTTTCTCCTGCAAGACTTTCATCCGGATCTTGCCCGATAGGGCGGGGCACGCTGTCCTTTCTTAAAAACTCCACAGTTGTCCCGGCATAGCCTTTTAATACCTTTATGGATTGAACATTATTATTCCGGTCTCTGGTCACTTCTACGCCGTTGTATCCATAATCTCCGCTGTCCCCGCTCTCTGATATGGTTATGGCATCGTAGAGAGCCATCTTTGCCCCAGATACGTAGCGGTTGTGATCATCAGCGGTATCCAGCGTTCTCTCAATCAGACCGTAACCGGCAAAAACACCATCTATATAAACCAGAATTACATCCTCCCCGGCGTCTTTTCTGGACTGAAGGTATTCAATGGTACCTTTGTACCAGGCATATCCTAGGTAAGTTCCGTTTTTATAGGCAAATTCTAAATTTTCAGTTCCATATTTCTGTTTTAGTGCCAGCTCCGTTCCTTCTAACCTGGTATCTGTTTTATAGGTTACGGTATGGTCAGAATCTTTAATCTTAGACACTTCAAGGCGTACCGGAGTATTTCCTATATAGATTCTGGCGGTATCTTCTACTTTAGTTCCAGCCTGATTTTTGTCCTCATAAATGGCTGCAGCTATCCGGCTGTCCCTGTTTCCGTCAAGATAATAGGTTGTCTGATCCGAGTAGATTTCAATGGCTACCGGCTTAGATCTTACGTATCCGGCAGGAGGCTTGATCTCACACAGGACATACGTTCCGGCTCCAAGAGGCTGTGGTGTTACCAAATAGCCTGTATTCTGATCCTGATAAGAAGTATTTGTTAAATCTTCTTCCCTTGCCTGTGCCCCGTCTCTGGTAGTCGTAAAAGCCTCAAACTGTCCGGTCCTTCTACCCTCTTCATCGGAAAGGATTACCTGTTCCCCTTCTTCACAGACCGGGCTTCCGGCTGGAACCAGACCGCTGTAGGACTCACCTGACTGAATAATATTGCTGGCTCCCATTGCCTCTAAAAATTCCTTAGAGCCTCCGATCCGGGTATCTGTTTCATAAAATTTCACCTTTCCGTCTGTGTTTTCTCCCTCCTCTCTGGAAGCGGCATAGAGAGCAAAGAACGCTCCATCATGGAGGATATTTTCTCCTGTTTCTGAGTCTAATTTTTCAATTCGTAACCGGCTTGTATAAAAGGTATTTTTAAACTTCCGGTAACTATAGCCTTGATAACTGGAGCTGCCATCTCCATTGGGTGCTGTGTCGGTTGTTTCATCGGCCGGCTCAGTTACACTCCACGGTACCAGCATAGATGCATATTTTCCATCATAGGCCGTCTGCATCCCCTTCATGGTTGTTCCTGATTCATTGGCTTCCTTATTTTCCGAAACTGATCCGTAATGATAGATCTTTTCGATTCCGTCCGTCTCATAAGTGGTACCGTTTGCTGTACGCTTACCGGAATTTTCATTGTCGGCCAGATAATGACTGGATTCATTTCCTCCGGCTTCTGCCGGATCAACCAACGTGTTGTAGTAATCCTTGACCGGATCAGTTTCGCCCTGGGTGATGTTAAAGTGTCCTTTTCCAGAAGGATCACCAGAAAACGATCCTGTAAGCTTATCAAGATCCAGACCATAGGGATAGATTTCATAATTCCCCAGGTAGTTGTGTCCACGAATTACATACTTTCTTAAATCCTCTGCTTCTCCCGGCCATTCTTCATTAAAACGGATATGGTATTTGGCTGAAAGAGATGAAACACTGTCCGCTGCGCTGTAATTGTAATAGCTGCTTAATATCTCCGGTGTCTGGTCTGATCCGGACTTACCGCCCTCATAAACCGTTGGAAGTTCGATTTCCTTGGGAGCATCAGTTTTATAATGCTTGTTAAAAAGATCTCCTAAGTCTTTGTTAAAGGGCTGCTGTTCTACAGCTACATAGGTACCATAAGGAAGATACTCAGAGATCCCGTATGTATACCCAGAAGTAGAATCCTCTGTATCTGCACTGAGCGTTGTAAAATCCTTGTCACTTCCTCCGTCTGCTTCACTGTCCCAGGCAATGGAATAAATTTCATCAAAGTCATAAGTGAAAAATGGTTTTAGGTAGTTCTCCGCTTTTTTTATGGCACTGGCCAGAGCCTGATCATATATCTGATCCGGGTAGCTTACATTTTCTGAAGCACTTTCAGTTTCTCCTGCCTGATTTTCCTTCACCAGTTTCGCCACTTCCGTCTCTAAGTACCAGGTGATGGCAAACTGGCGGACGTGATCAGATCGGAGGGCGTTGTCCTTTGCTGAATCAGAAGTATTGATCCTATTTTCAATGTCCGAATTGTTCTGTACGGCGGGATACTCTTTTTCCCCTCCAGCCGTTCCAAAGAGAAGCTTTTTAATAAAGGCAAACGGCTTAAAGGAAGTGGTTTTCTTATCTGTTCGGTCCCATTGGTCCTCATTGGCCACTTTTATGGCATCAAAGAACTTATCATAGCGATAACCGTCTTTTCCACTTTCAAGAATTGCCGTATAACCTGGGTTCTGATCTGCATTGATAAGATCATTGGTATAACTGTAAAGTTCCGTGTTGGCTATGGCTGCATCATTGGAGTCCTTTGATAACGGGCTTGTCTGATAATCAACTCTGGTATAAAGCTTCTGTACCTTTTCTGGAAATTTGTCCCGATAGGCATTGATATCCACGGTGTTTCCATTCCGATCCTGCCACGTCACGGTTCCGTCCTCTGCCCGGTAAAGCCGTTCCAAGTTTGATTTTAAGTAAGCCTTAAAGCGGAAGTTTTTTAAATATGCTGCATTCGCTCCAGTTCCACCACCACTTTCAGTAAAATGATCCTCATGGCCGGTTGCTGCATAGGTGTTATTGTCGTATGTCCCGTCTGCATTTACCTCAATCTCCTTCGTAATCTTTACCTTTTGCATGATGGGCCGTTCTACAATGGAAATGCTGTTGTTACGGGTTCCTCCATCTGCATACAGCTGATTCTTATCGTAGCGGAGCGTGACTGCTTCGATATAGGTTCCGGCACCGGAAAGGTTTGGAGATACGGAAATATTTCCGTAATAGAGGGCATATTCCTGGGGTGTTGTATAGGTTCCGGAAATCAGATCATAACTATAAGTGATCTTGTAGTCTGTGGTCTGAGTCCCCTCACTCCCCTCAACATTGATGGTATAGCCCTTTCCGTCATACACCGCTTCCACCGGCGTGTCCACGTCCTTTAAATCATATCCGGGGCTTACCTGGACTTCCTTTTCTACCAATACGGTCTTAATACTTCCATTGCTATTCCGGATTGGTTCTCCTTTTGCATAGACCCAGTAGGTATGAGCTGGATTTTCTTTTACTGTAAGAGTAGTTAAATCATCTGGATAAACTGCCTTTGTCTGTGACAGCGTTCCGCTTTTTACTTTTGCGTAGGTGATAAATCCATTGGTGTTTTCGGTATAATCCTCCAGCTGATCCGGTTTGTATGGAACATAAAAATAACCAGAAACCGTTGTCCCATTTATTTCATACTGGATATCCATTTTGATATAAATTTGCTTTAATGCCTCATCGTATAAACTGGAGGCAATGGTGCTTCCCACACGGTAGGAATAACGGACCACCGCTTTCCCATCTATAATCTCCTCAACTCTCAGACAGTTGAATACGGAAAGGCCGGCATCTTCCATTCCTTTATAAAGGCTTTCTGCCTGTTCCTCAAAGGTATCTCCTTCCAAAGGAATGATCATCCAGGGCGCTCCTCCATCCGGCTCCTTAAAGGAAGCCTTTTGTAAAACGGAATTCACATCCTCGGTTAAATCTCCGGTATCTTCCTTATCTGAAAAGGTAGGAATGGTATATCTTAAAGCATTGGAAGGGCGGACCGCTGTATAGTCATATTCCGGATCGGATACCTTGGTGACAACGGCGTTTTCTCCATTTGGCAAAGAAATGGTATCACCAACGTTTGCCTCCACATAGGAACCATTAATAAGAACCTTGGCTCCCTCTTCTTCTGCTATGGCATTTTCACTGGTATAAACATACTCCGTATGGGTTCCCGCTGGATCTTCCACCACCTTGCTTTCTGTCCGGTAAAAGGAAGCTCCTTCCGTGATATTGTTTGCATAAATCTGATAACCATTTGTGGTGCCACTGCTATTTACGGTAAAGGTGTTTGCTTTCTTTGCCCGGTTAATATCCAAGGTACTGGCAGATACCGTTCCTTCAGCTGTCGGGCTCCCTCCGTTTTGAAACGCTTCCCGGTTAGAAACAGAAGCATCTTTTCCATATACGGATAGTTCGTAACCTTCCGATCTGTTCAGTTCTTTTATGTAGTACTGGGTTCCGTCCGCATTAACGATTAAGGGACGTCCGATCCAGCAGTTTCCGTTTAAGCTTTCATTGTTTTCTATTGGATAGGAATGGCTGCTTTCTCCGGTTCCGTCCCTTCCCTGATTGGAGGATAGCTTTTCATAACCGGAAGCCGTTTCATTCCGGCTGTCAGTTAAGGAAATGCTACTGCCATGTGAGGTATGGCCGATAAAACGTTCTGCATCGGATTCTTTTCCTACCGCAGCTGCCATTCCGGTGTAAAGGTTTTTGGGAGCCTGGTCTGCCCAGCTGTTGGCCGTCTTTTCAATGGTTCCGGTCTGGTAATTAAAGGTAAATCCCGGTGCCTGGGTGATGGATAGGAAACTGGCGTCTCCATTCCGGTCCGTTGTGGCTACAGAAACTAAGTCATCCTTTTGAAATACCACACCGGAATGTCCGTCCGGATGGGGAATATCGGTAGCCGCAAACAGCCCATAAACAGCTCCTTCTAAGGTTCCGTCCCCCTGTGCATCTCCGTAGGCATCATAGGAAGCGGTTTCCCCTGACTTTAAATCCATGTCCTTTTTATTAAAGTGAATATCTCCTTCCGTCCGGTGATCATAGACAGTAAAAGTCCAGTCTGTAATAGAGGAAGACAGCGGTGAAAGGCGATCTGTATCTGTAGATTCCGGCAGGGAATAAAGTGAACTATCGCTTCCGGAATCCTCATCGGAGGAGGCAGTTAGGGAAAAAAGTGAAACTACTTTTGATGCCGCAAGCTTCACATCTGTGACTACTTTTTCCAAAAGTCCAGTTAAAGTTACTTCCCCGTAAACAGCCTTTGCCTGGGAATCGGTTGCTATTTTTTTCTTTACGGAAGCCGTTTCCAAAGTGGGGACTTGTGTTTCGGCTTGTGGCTCAGTCTCTGTTTGTACCTCAGTTTCTACCTCTTTGGTAGACTCTTCTGTCGTTTCAGATGTTTTCGTATTTGTTTCCGTAACCTCTTCCGATTCTGCCGGGCTTTCAGACTCTGTTGGATCTTCTGTTTCTTCCCTGGTTTCATTCTGAGTTTCAGCCTCTGTTTCAGCTTCTGTCTCAATTTCTGTTTCTTCTATAACATCCGACTGTGTTTCTTCCGGTTCCTCTGTTACAGTCTCAGCCGCTTCGGTTTCCGGTTCACTCAATTCCTTCTGGTCTGAGACTTCTTCCTTGGAATCTGATACAGAGTCAGACAGGGTAAGTTCCTGATCCATTCCATCTAAATGCTCCAGTGTCCCGAAGCTGATAAACTGTGTGTTTTCCTGAGAAGGTGATGATTTTAAACTGAACGTACTGTCCGTTAAGCTGTCACTGTCAAAATCAGGATCACTGGAACTGCCCTCGTGATCAAGTCCAGAAGATTCATAGTCCTTATACTCACTTGACGTAACTGTTCTCCATTCCAGCGGGATATCCTCCGGATGGCTTCCGTGAAGGGAGTAACCGGGAGCTGGGAGAAGTTCTTTTGCGGAATACTGATACTTTAAAGAAATAAACTCTTTGTAAAACTCATCCCGGTCCGCTTCCAGAGCCTTTTTCTGAGTTTGTCCGGTAGGGTCGATGGCATGAAAGAAACCGCCCTGTTTTACATGATCTTCACACTCCTTTACTCCTTCCAGCCAGTTTGCCCATGCGCTATCATGCAGCTCCTGATTGGCTTCCTCCACCGCTTCAATCTCATCCTCATTGGTCTGTTCTCCAGTTTCTTCATCATACTCCGGTTCCGGGACCTCCTGGTATTCAATGACCGGGGCTGGATGCCCACTACAATACCCCTTTAAATAGGTATAATTTCTGGCATCCGAGTGGGCAGTCTTACTGTGAATGTTACCTCTGGAATCTACGTAGTGGAGGACACCGTCCGAATCCGTAATATGCTCATCCGCATTACAGGGATCTTTTTCGGGATCATCCCAACGGTCAAACTGGGAACCGGAGGAATTCCCCTGATTATAACGGTTTGCTTCGGAATCATTAAGACCAGTATCTCCGCTGTAATTTAAAGAGATCCTCGCATCATCACTCCCCTGATCTTCTTCCCAAGATGTATCGGTTAAAGAACCTAAGTTTGAGGAATAATCTCCTGCTCTTCTTAAATCTAAGTCTGTATCATCAAGCTGGGAGTCATCAAACTTTTCCAAAATGTCCCAGTGAGTATTGGCAAGGGGTTTTCCTGTTTCAGAATCAAAAGTGTTAAGACCTATGTTATAGCTGGCACCGAACCCTTCCGTATGTTTATACCGCTTAACCTCTGCTTTTCCGGCTGAGCCGACAAGGACATGAACCTCTAAATCGTTATCCATCTTTGAAGCAAAATAGGTCTGGGATATGTCAAAAGCATATTTATTTCTATCTCCACCTGGAACCTTAGTATAAAATTTAAACGTAGCAAGCTGTGCAGAACCAATATCTTTTGCCAGTTCTACCCCTTCCTGATTGGGATTAGCCCAATAGAGAGTTGCGATTCCTTTACCATCGTCTGGCACTTCGCCAATCTGAGAAGTAAATACAAGTCCAGCATCGGTAGGACCTGTATAAGTCCAATCCCCGTATAAGTCTTTGGCTGAAAACTTTTGATAATAATCCTTTACCGCTTCATTTGGGTAAGGGACCGTAACAGTGTATGTATCTGTCGCATGGTCTGTTTTCGCATAGTAAACAGTTTCTTCTGCATCTGAATCAAGTTTCTTTGTAATGGTCGCAGCATTCCATACCATGGCAAACATCCAATCTGCCCAGTTATTACACCCTTTTGCCTTATAATCCTCTGGAATCTGGGTACTTGACATCTGATTATAAACGGATTGATCCCCCACTGCATTGGGGTTCATTTGTTTAAGCACTGCTTTATAATCATCACTGCCCTGGAAGATTTTTAAATCTGTTTTTAGGTCAGTTCCAGTAAAGGCGCAGTCATCAGCTGCAACCCAGTTAATAACAGCTGCTACAATATATTTGGCTGTGCCGGTATTGGCATCATTACAGGCAGCTACACTTTCATTACGCCCCATGTAGCTGGCGTATACGTTCATTAGAAAGTTAAATTTCTCTCTTTCATCATCACCAATTTTTTTGGGAAATAGCGGAGGTCTGGCATTAGGTGACCAATAACCATCTAAAAATGCTTGACTACCCAGATGAATCATGGCATTTTCCGTATGTCCCTGTACACAGTAGATGAAAGTTTTATCAAACTCGTCGTAGTCACTTTCACTTGACTGATTATTTTTTACCAGGTACTGCTTGGCACCTGCGGGGAAATTTCCCTCTGATACAGCCGATCCCAGATGAAAGTCCTTGTTTTCATACATCAATCCCGTTGGGATATAGCCATAACTGTTATTTTCCCCATAATTGCTGGCATCCCATGAGGGTAAGGAAACAGTTTCTATAAGCTGTGCATAGTCTGCCAAGGATATTATATTTTCTGGAAAGTAAGGCAGGAATGCCATTGTAGTCAACACAATAGCCATAAAGCCAGCGGTTCTTCTTTTTATTTCAAGTCGTTGTAACATTTTTTTCATTCTTCTTCATCCTCAAATTTGTAACAAAAAAAGACTACCGATTATGATTCAACCGATAGTCTTTTATAAAAAATTTATTTAATTATATTTTAAAAGTAAGGATTTGGAGTTCCCCAAAGTTGCGCTGCCCTTTCACTGGAATCATAGTCATAGCCCAATGCTCCGATTGGAAATCTTACAAAACCATACCACGGAGTAACGTCATTATATTTCCTTGTCATGACCTTTCCATCAATCATCAACTGTCCGAGTTCGTTGACCTGATATCCGTCTGGGGTGATGGTATTAGTATAAAGATAACCATATTCATTAAAGCAGTAAGCATACTTTAGACCGTCTTTAGTTCCACTAGGAGAAGTCAATAACCAAGCCCATTGACTTCTATATGAAGAACCTTTACTATCACCAATCCAATAATTACTTATTCCATTTTCATTTAATGATTTCAATGAATCTTGGTGCCAAGTGTCTTGTTCATACTCTTGAGTATTAAAATACTCAGTTTCAGCCGCTTCTGTACCATAAGAACAAATATGTCCGTCTGCATGAATCAATATTCCATTTCCATCCGTTTTTGATCCTCCAGCAAAAATAGCATCTTTCATAAAATTCCCATGAAGATCTTTTACATAATAAGTATAAGTATCTTTCTTAATCGCATTACCCGCGTTCAAGAAAAAATCCTTATTTTCCCACTCATTAGTTGTATACCCAGCCGGAAGTTTATCCGGTGTCCAAATAATCTCCGCAAACGCCGGCGTTGCCATCGTTACAGTAAGTACCGTTGATAAAATTAATCCAAATAATTTCTTTTTCATACTCTTCCCTTCCTTAAAATGCCAACTCCACAGAATGGCTTCTAAATTAAGTTGTTTTTTCAAATAATCTATTTTAAAAAAGAAAGCCTTTTAAAAAAACCTTTTGCGCAAGAAGCTTCTTTCCCTAATTCCGACTTCACCTCAGATTTTAATCCTATTTCCCATTCCTTTTCTACCTGATCCCAAAACTGTTTTGCTCTTTTAATTGCAGACACATCAGGACTCTTCATAACATAAATTTCATCCTCAGGGATTCTATGAAATTTACAATTTGGAAATAGGAACTTAATTGCATCTTCCCGATTTTTATCTTTTACCTTCTGTTCTTCACTCTCATGGTATTTCTCATCACATTCTATAATGTAGAGTAATTTATTGTCATTTTTTCGAAATATTGCAAAATCTACAAAATATACAACACTCAATTCAGAAATTGGTATTCTATACTCTGCCCGAATTTCAATCTGAGATTCTAATTTATCTGGAATTGATAAAACCAGGCCTGTATAAAACAAATAGTTCAAACAAAGTGGTGCTGAATCAGAATCGTCTCGATTTACCCTTATCTTTTCTTTTTCAGGAAACTCTTTTCCATGAAGCATACCCATCAAAGCAAACGAGTCGGCCGTTCTTTTCATGGATTCTTTCCTGTATGCCTTGTTATCCTGCTTTCCCCTTTCAGCACTCTCATAAAATTCCTCTATAAAATCAGATAAAGCCTCTATACATTTTAGTCTCTGATCAACATGATACGAATGAGATTTTTCCAATGCCAAAAAAGGATTCGTACATATTGCCCGTAATTGTCTGTAAAAAGCAGACTTCAATTCCTGCTCTTTTTTCTTCTCCTCTTTAACAAAACAGCCATATATTTCATTACGTTCCTCATGACTAAATTCACCCATTACCTCTTTCATTCTTCTCGTATCCATAGTCAACCCTTACCTAACACAATCATAAATACTGCATAAGTGCTGATAGCTACCACTTTATTTTGGATAACGGCAGCCATTCAGCAAACCTATTACCATGACATTATACCATATTATGGTAATACTTTCAAACTTCTCTTTCAATATCTTTATGCAGAAAACATTCTTTTAATATAAGTTCACGGTTTGATAAGTTATCATCTCCTCCAGTAAGCAGATTATTATAAAATTTTTCCAAATACTCATTGGTTTCCACAATTCCTTTTGCATATGCAGCATAATTGGCACGTACCAATGCATTTCTGAAATATTGACTGTAATCCTTAAACATTTTATTATCTACCTGAAAACCCATATTATTTAGATAACACTCCATAAAAACCGCTGTAGTTCGGGTGTTACCTTCCATAAACGGATGAGCTTGCCAGATGGATGATGTAAAGGATGCAATTCTTTTTATCATCTGTTCCTGCGTGTGTCCAGAATAACTTTTACTTTTCTCTACGTTAAGATCGTACTCTAAGGTATCATTTAGAGCTGTGTAATTTGTGTATTTTACGGTTGCACCATTAAGAATTGGTTCCTGCTTATAAATATTAACCAACCTAAATTGTCCAGCATGATCATATATATCTTTAAACAACTCCCGATGAATGGCTTTTAAGGAAGCAATTTGAAGAGGATAGCCAGGGCTGTCTAAAATATGTGCTATTCTGGCTGCGACAAGATCTGCTTCTTTGTTTCTTCTCTTAATATCCTCAGGCGATTCATTTTCATAACGCTTATACAATAATTCTTCTACTTCTGTATAAGACAATTCCCCTTCAATATTAGCATCTGCCAACTCTGAAAGGTATTTTGTTGGATTTAGACCATCTACTTTCTGAAGCCCCTTGGCAGCATCCCAATATGATTTTTTTATACTCTTATCAGGACTTTCGCCATAAATTTTGTATTCACTTTCTGCCATCTTCTATCCTCCTCTCTGTTTTGCTTTGATCTTTCTCAATACTTAATAATTCATTGTATCTTTCAAGAGTAATTAAGACAAGATCATCATGTCCATTGCTGTGTAAAATTGCCTCTTCTCCTTCATTCACTCGTTCTTTTATTCCCTTCAGCTTCGTTTGAAGGTCCCTGCTTGTCACAACAAACATATTTACTTCCTTTCAAATCAGTACGTATCCTATTACGTATACTTATACGTATATTATACTACTTTTTTGAAGGAAAATCAAGGGTTAAAGTATTAAGTCATTTCTCTAAATTTATCGGCCAAATAAAGTATAATTTCAGTTCATCTTAATGTCCTTTCTGTATCAAAACTTCTTTTCTATCGGTTAAACATATTCGGTTGTCAATGTACAAGTATCTTTCAATTTTTAAGTGATGGGAAACTTAGTTTTTTTGGATATTCTTTTTACATAATACACAGGCACATCTACATACTCTCCAGTATTTAGTAAAACTCCCACCAAATTATCACATGTACCTATCACGATTCCGTATTTCATTTTGTTTTCCAACGTCACGGATACCGGAATGTTTTTATTTTTATCTTTAGTAGTTAATTTCATCCACTGCTCCTATGAATTAAAAGGAAGTCCTTCGTCTTCGACTCCATCAGGAATATTCATAAATCCGTCACCTACGGTACTGGAAGGATCTGGTCTGGAATTATCAGCTGAATTACTTTTACTGTCAGCAAACTCCTGATCATCTACAATCACATCAAAGGTATAAACTTTGACACCTTCTTTGTTTGTGTAATTTCCAGTTTGAATTCTTCCGGATACCAAAACCCTCATTCCCTGACGAAAATATTTTTCCGCAAACTCCCCCGCCCTGTCAAATGCTACGCAGTTGATAAAATCGGCTGTCTGCTCATTACCGTCTTGATTTCTTCGTCCTCTCCGATCAATGGCAAGTGTATACCTTGCAACGGCCATTGATTTCTCTCCCTGAGAATACCTTACTTCCGGGTCACGAGTTAACCTCCCCATTAAAATTACTCGATTCATGTATTCCTCCTCTCCTCCCCTGCAAAAAGCAGAGGAGATGTGTTTTATAATATATGTCTTACTGAATCCATTGCCCTTTCTCGTTTACGCTATAGCCATCAGGAGTAACAGTGTTTGTAAAGAGCTTTCCTCTTGTTCCATCTGAGATTGGGTTGAAAAAATACCAAGTATTATCTATGTTCTGCCAGCCCGTAAGCATCTGTCCCTGGGTTCCATCGGAGGCAGATTTTAAATAGTAGGTATTCCCATCCGCATCTGTCTGCCAGCCAGTTACCATAAATCCATCTTTATCAAACCGGAACCACGACGCCGGCTCCTGGCCGTTTCCTGCATATGGGTTGCTAATATATGCCCATTCATCAGAATAGGTCCGATCAGTTGCAAAAATCCATTTCCCACTTGCCATCTGTGTCCATGTGCCGGTTACTGCACCTGCAGGAGCTGCAGGGCCTTTTGTATTTCCAGCGGTTGTTACGCCTACGGAGCGTCCACCACCACCTCCGCCGCCTCCACTGCTACCACCGGAGGAATATGTATGGTCTACAACTTTAAAGGTAAGAATCACATGTACCGGATCTGATAATTTTCCATCACTGGTCAAGGCATAAATATCAGCTGCAGCTGTTCCTGTATTGGTATGTTTGTTTATTGCTTCTTTTATCCAGCCGGCTGTGACTTCCTGATTGCCATTTAGGACTACCGGTGTAACTGTTCCATTCTTATCTACGGTTAAAATTCCATTGTCAGATGATTTCCATAAAACTGATTTCTTATTTGGGGAGTAAATGGCGGCAGCAAATGCTTTACTTTCTCCTCCGCTCCAGGCAATGGTTGGATTACTTCTCCTTCCCGACTTCGTAAGTACCAGATCAAACTGCTCCGTTTCCCGGTCTGCTTCAATGCACTCTGCCTGAAAGGTAAGAGTTATGCTGCAGGAGGCTATCTTTTTCCCATCTGCCGTTACAGCGGTTATTTCTGCTGCTTTTTCTGCCTTGTATGGTGCTTTTAAAAGCGCTTCTCTGATCCAGTCTGCTCCATCTACCGGAGTAACCGTTCCACTCTGATCCACCGTTACCGCTCCCGGATCGGAAGAAGTCCATACCACAGTCTGATTGTAAGGCTCATGCTCTGCAGTCCCTTCCAATACTGGAAGAACGGTGGCTGTCAGCTTCTTTGTTTCAAAACCGGTCTTTTTTACCGTTTGGGAATTGATATCCCCAGCCTTCTGATATCCCAGGTAATAGGAAAGTGCTGTCTGACTTAAGGTGATTCCCTCTGGTACAATTCTTGTCAGATCATTGGTATTGAAGTTTACCTTTACTTGGCAGACTGCAGATGCCTGATTTCCCAGTTTATCTTTTCCAACTACCGTTATCGTTGCTTCTCTGCTTCCGCTTCCCTGTATTTTCTCGTAACTATCATTGTTTCGTATTCCATCATCAGTAGCCATGATATCCTTAATCCACTTGGCTTCTCTGATGGCAGAAATGGAAGCTTCCCGGTAAGCCTGCGCATCCTGAGATACGGTAAGGACGGCCGGATCGGAGCTTGTCCAGGTTACTTCATCTTTGGAAAAGTAATCCGGGGTAAAGGTTGCGGTCAGGGACTGGGGAGCCGTTACCGTTATCTTTTCCTCCGGTGCTGTCCGGTCCCCGGTTAATGTCCTTGTAACGGTATAGGTTAATGCTGTCTTATCAAGTACTGCCCCTTCTGTTGCTACTAACGTATTATCAATGATTTGAAAGGTGACATTGATCCTGCAGTTATCGGTACAGGGTTTTCCTTCAAAGGAAGTGGAGGGTCTGGTCTGTGCTGTTAAGACTGCAACTCCCCCGTTTTGATGTCCTGCTCCGTAAATGGTATTTGGGATCTTATACTGATAACTTTCTTCTGTTTGTTTCTTTTCCGCTTCCTGAATAATATCCGTAAAAAAGGCAGCTTCCATATTCAATGAGATACTGGCCGATTTTGCTGTATAGCCGTCTGTTTCTTCATCATCGTTTTTCTCAAGATGGATTAACTCCGGATCATCAATGCCCCACTTCACCCGGTTATCGAATACATCATTATTCGCATCAATAAGGGCGGAGATATTCACCGGCTGAACCTGGGTTCCCTGTTCTAATGCACCATTGATATAGCGGGCAATCAGCTTTCCTTCCTTATTTCGGATCTCTGTGGTCTTTGTTGGATTCTTCCGATTTCCGGTTCTTGTCTGTGTTACTTGAAAAGTATAGGTTTCCGGGTTTACATTGATGGAAACTGCTACTTTTTTATATACAGCCGAGACGCTTACATCTTCTGACGGCATGGTAAATGTATAGGAATGGCTGCTGTCTGAATATGTAGTGATCTTTTTCTTTCCCTCTATATTGATGTAAGTAGGGCTTCCCACCATCTGAAACTTTTCTGTATCTGTATTGTTGGGAGAGGTTGTAATACTTACCACGCTCCCGGCAGCAATGGCTCCCCGGTTTTCCTTATCAATGGTTTTTGAATACTGGGAACTTCCTCTTACTTCCATGGAGGCGATATCATAAAAATTCTGACCGTTAGCAACGGTATCGATCTGATCTACCGTTAGCAAATACCCTCTTACCGGGCGGCCCAGGGAATTAGGAGCGAAATGGTCTAACGTAAAATCCCCTGTTTCCTCATCCATAACGTTCAAGATCCCATTTTCCAGTTCTTCGTAAAAGTACTGATCAGAGATGGATTTTTTTGCACCACCTTGTACCAGTGTGTAGTAAAGATCCCCTGAATGCCAGTATCCGATATGTGCTTCATAGGTGTAATCGTTATCATCAATGATCTCTGATCCGCATACATTGGCACTAATCTTGCTTTCGGTATCTGCAAACAGATAGGCCACATCATCAACGAAATTAAAATTCGTTGATGCTCCCTGTCTGGTGCCGATGAAAGTTCCTTCCCTTGCCATGGAGCCAAGCTGAGAGTTCCCGATGGTTCCCTCAAAGCGTGCTACCTTTAACTTCCCGGATGCATATCTTCCGGTGATACCACCAATGGCTGTAGAATGATAACCGCCGATGGTTCCACTTACATGAGTATTTAAAATATTTGTTGCATTCTGATACCCAACAATTCCACCGATGTATCCGGTTCCCTGGATTCTTGCTGTGGTCCCATCACCAGTAGAAACCTCACAATCCACGATAGAAGAATCAGACGCGATCCCGGCGATTCCACCGGCATAGATCACATCGGTTCCGTCAGCGGCATCAATCATCACCTTTTCACAAATAGCATTCTCAATCACGCTTCCGGATAATTCCCCTGCAATTCCTCCAGAGATTCCGGTGGAACTGATATAAGCACTTTTAACGGTTATATCTTTTATAATGGAATCTTCTGCATAACCAGCTACAACTCCTGTCCGGTCATTGCCCTTGATCTCACTGCTATCCGACATAATGGTCACGTTTTCAATCACTGCATCCTTTACGGAGCCAAAAAGTCCAACGTTGTTATAACCAGAAAAGGAAGCAAGTTTTATATTTTTAATAGTATATCCGTTTCCGTTGAAGTTCCCAGAGAACGGATAGGGAACCTCTCCGGAGTTTTCCGTGGAATCCCGGTAAAATCCAATGGGAATCCAGTTGACTCCCTGCAGGTCAATATTGCTGCCAAGGGCAAAGTAACACCCCGAATAATCTCCTGCGTAATCAGCACCTTCTGCATCAGGCACAGTCATACCCATAGCTGATAGTTCGGATAATCCCATCAGCTGTGCTTTTGTTTTAATCAGATATGGCTTTTCCTCTGTTCCTTCTCCCTGACTTCCGCTTAAAAATTCAAAGCTGGTTTTACCGGACCAGGAATCCCAGATATCTCCCAGAGAACTGGACGAAGGGACCGAAGAAAGAAGGGAAGCTGCTAACGCTTTTTTTATATCTGTAAAAGTAGGCTCCGCTGCTTCAGACGGCGTGGCAGTATCTACTGGGTCCTCTACTGGCATTTCAACCGTTTCCGGATCTGCTGTGGGAATTTCTTCCGGTTCCACTCCTGGCAGATCTTCTTCCTTATTGACTTCTTCACCCTCTGTCTCTGTATCAAGGCTTGCTTCAGAAGGTGTGGCCACGGAACTGGAAATTTCTGTTTCTGTCCCCGTTTCCGCATATACCGCCCAAGGCGGTACTGCGGTGACTGTCAGGGCTGCACACATAACGTATGCCAGCCCTCTCACATATTTTTTTTTCATTGCTCCTCCTATTTATTTTTCCAAACTCCATTCTCATCTACCATATAGCCGTCTGGAGTCCTCTCATTTTGATACATTGATCCATAAGGCTTTCCGGGCTTTGTTTTATCATATTTCCAACCATTCGAGTTACTTCCACTAGGATTGCTTCCAAAATAAGTTTGTGACTCATTCTGTTTTGTAAAGTAATACCATTTATGATCAATGAGTTGCCAGCCGGTCAGCATCTTAGTCGTAGCAGGATCAAAGAAATATCTCTTATCATCCATTGGTTCATAATTCCAACCACTTAACGCGGCTCCAAACCTGTCTCCCGGTTCCTTGTTAAGCTTATACCAAGTCTTATCCCCCTCCAGATACCAGTCGTAATTTAACTTTCCTGTTTCATCAACATGGAACCAGTCCTTGCCATCGCCAACCCATTCATCCTTAGCGGTCGTACCATCCGGCTTTGTGTAGGTGACTTCAAGAGGATCATTCGGATTTACAGTAAACGTTCCTCCGGTATCAGGAACCTCTGGCTTTGCCGTACTGTCAATAATCGGTGTGGGAGAAACGGTTATTATCTCCTTTTCCTCTCTATCCTCTAAATCCGGTTTTATTGGTTCTGGGCTTGTAGGTTCTGGGTTCGTAGGCTCCGGGTTCGTAGGTCTCGGATCAATATCACCATTATCAATCTTTTTATCATCAGAAGTTCCTATCTCCCCATCAGGGCCACTCGACCAATGCTCCGGATTTTCCCAACTTTCACCGACTCCCGGTGTAATGTAGGTTCCGTCACCATTGTCTATATAGGGTCCAGTTCCTTCGGGGATTATGTGGATCTGGCGATCATCATCAGTTCCTATCTCACGATCCGGACCATACCACCAATGATCAGGATTTTCCCAACTCCCATCGGCTCCCGGTGTAATGTAGGTTCCGTCGCCGTTGTCTATATAGGGTCCAGTTCCTCCTGGGATTATGTGGATCTGGCGATCATCATCAGTTCCTATGATTCCATCCGGTCCTCTCCACCAATGATCAGGATTTTCCCAACT
>NZ_OAOF01000058.1 GCF_900205965.1 Lacrimispora amygdalina | reverse complement strand
CTGAACGCAATCCAGAATTAATTCTGCTTTGTCTTTCTTGGAAATACGAGCTATTTCCTTAAATTCGACTGTTAGGTCTTCTGCCGTTTTTCCCTGCAAATGAACAGGGGATGGGTAGGCCCTCCAGAAATACATAGCACATTTCCCGTCTATTTCGCTGAAAAACTTACTGTAGCTGGGATATGCCATGGATATCTGCTCATGGAGTCCGTTCTTAAAACGGATACCATCTTTCACCAGTAAATCTCTCCTATTTACTAATTGAGCCAGTGTCCATTCGTTATCTTTTGGCTTTGCATCTGGCAAGGTATGTAGCTGGTTAATGAGAACCGTTGCCACACAATACGCATCATACTCATCATTTTTTCGTAGCATTGGTGCACTTTTTCGCTGATCATATGCCAGGGCAGGATTGATATCTTTCACAATACAGCCACATTCAATTAACCAGACAGCTAAGCTTCTGCCGTGACCGTAAGCATTTTCCAATCCATAAATGGGTTCAAGTCCAAGATGACGGGATTTCCTGTTCACCTTTTCTGCCAGCTTTTTAAATTCACTGGGCTTGTTTTCTATCACGACTACCTCTAACTTTTCATTCCAGCAGTTCACCATCACTGCGGTATGACTTTCCTTATGCAGGTCAATCCCTACATAAAGCAGATTTTCTCTTTTCTGCAATTCTCTCCCTCCAGATCTTGTTTCCAACCGATCAGTTCCTGTACCGGCAACCTCAGATGACAGCGTTAACTCTTTACGAGTCCGCAAGGGGGCGACAGCCTATCTACAACAAACCAATGGGTGAAAGGACAAGTTATTTCTTTTATTGGTTGTTGATGTTAACTCTGTATGGAGTGGATTGCAAGTCATTTCTGGATTTATTTTAAAGGAGAACGAACGGCAGAAAAAGCGAAAGAAAAAGGAGCTACAAAAGAAGTATCTCTACCCCCTGTAACCCCCGGCAGCCCCAGTTTAGCATAGAATCAATTTCCTGTAAATCCCATGGTTCACCATGAGCCTTAGGGTAGACGATCTTGCTAAGCTTCCAATGAAATAGAATCAATATACCACTTTCAACTTGCCCTGTGTCGCAAAATATTGCCCCTGTGTGACCTGTAAAACCGATGGTGGAACATATATGCCATTCAGGCAATTAAACACCACGTTGGGCAAATCTGAAAAAGATGGATTTTCCTCTTTTACCTGTTAAGTGTTTGGATTACTGTTACCTACTGTTCGTCCTCCTGTTGCTTTTATAGAAAGTGTCGCATATATGCCAGTTTTTTATATTCCTCAAGTCGCACCTTCGCAACCATTTATAAAATTCCAAACTGTTAGATTTTCACTCTATTCGGCTACAAAAGCAGAGGTGAACCATGGGGTCGAAAATGATGCTGGTTAAAGAGCCGGGGTCAAAACCTTCCCCGACTCGGCTAACATCAGCCCGCAATGCGGGCTGAGAGGACTTTATCATCGGGGTCGAATTTTTGGCATTGGGGTCGTAACCGGGGTTGCGCTTGTAGGGAATACCCATATATGCAAAAGATTTACGGGGTTATGAACGACTCCATTTAAACATTAGCATATTCAACCCAAAACCTTCAAAAGGGGTAATTTTAAAATTCCTATCAATTTGGAGGTTTAATAATTCAGGATAATTGCCTAAAATTAATACTATAATAATTTTTTAAGTGTTATTAAATCTTGATAAAAGTTGGTAAAGTCATTATTAAGTTCCTCTTTGTAAAGACTTATATTCTTATCATCTATTAATTCCAAAAGCCTATATTTTAAAAACTCTATTTTTTCCTCAGCATTAATTAAAATCAATGCGAAATTTACATAAATACAACACTCTTCTGTTTCTGTTGAACTATCATGTGTTATGTAATCCTCTAGTGTCGCATAGAATGCGTCTTTAGCAGTGTAATTGGCTCTTTTGTATAGACTGTCAAATGAATCTTGCATATCTTCTTTAATTTCTAAATAAGTTAAATCCATTGCTTAATTCTCCCTTCACATTTCTAATCCTTAGTAAGAATATTTAATATAATATTAGGAAACTTCCTTTTAAATTCAAAAATGATATTAGTACAACTTTGGCAAGCTGGTAATTCTGTAAATAAATCTATGGTTCCGGAGATATTTGGATCAGTTATTTGCGATGCAATATCTTCTAAAATTTTAGCTTCTGTATCATGGAATCTGTCAAATGGAGTACCTGTTAGTGTAGATGCTGCTGGTTCATAAGTTTTAAATAATCTATCCCCTTCTGGTTTCAATAAAGAAAAATCACTTATATCTGCGCCCTTATCTAGTGAGGAATTAATCTTACTATGAGCGCTAAACTCTTTTTTAATCCCAGGAATATCAACCTCTGCTGCAGCCATATTACCTTTATTTTTAAGTGGATTATTAGGCATTTGTTCTCTTATATTATTAATTTTATCGCTAAGGCTCTTTTTTATGTTACCCGCCCCCTCAGGTGGAGTACTGAGGTATGCGACGAACGGTGAAAATCTTTATTCAATAAAAAAATTATAGCACGTCTTTGTGCTGTTTTTAAACAGAAAAATTACTGTTCTTCTTCTCGAATCGGTTCCCGGTATTCCGTCTTGTTTTTCATCATTCCGTACACAATGTTCACCAAACGGCGCATGATACAGACCAATGCCTGAGACTTTGTCTTTCCTTCACCGATTTTTCGCATATAATAATCATAAAACACCGGATGATTAGGTACTCCGTTCTTGGGTTTAGACACCATGGTTACTGCCAGGAAATAAAACAGTCCATGCAACTGGCGGTTTCCCTGTCTGGAACTTTGTTCCTTACCTTTTCCGGCGGAACTGAACTTTACAGGAGCCACTCCAGCGAATCTTGCCAGCTTATCAGCATTGGAAAATCTTCGTATATCTCCGATTTCTGCAATCAGCTTACTGGCTACCGACGTCCCTATACCAGGCATACTGGTCAGTTTATAATCAAAACTAAGCAGGATCTTCTCGATTTCCTGATCAAGCCCTGCTAA
>NZ_OAOF01000069.1 GCF_900205965.1 Lacrimispora amygdalina | reverse complement strand
TAAGTCCAGCTAAGAAATGTCAATAGTGAATGGAAAAAAAATTAATTTTTCTATTTAGGTAAAAAAGGGCAACTTTAATACACCTTTTGATATTCCGACAAATAGCGGGTTCAAAGGAGGTATGCATTATATTAAGCAGCGATGTCGCATCTCGCTTTTAAGTAATTCTTTTGATGTTCTTCTGGTGTGATGACTTGAAACTCTTTTTCATCACGAAGAATGGCAAATACAATGTTACAGACCTTATGCATGACAGCACCCAGTGATACCATTTTAGGCTTTGACTCACATTTTTTTAGGTAATAATCACGGAGCACAGGATTTTGAACAGACCCGTTTCTGCTTTTACTGATACTGATTAAAGCCATTGTGTGAAG
Source organism: Lacrimispora amygdalina (assembly GCF_900205965.1). Classification (GTDB taxonomy): domain Bacteria; phylum Bacillota; class Clostridia; order Lachnospirales; family Lachnospiraceae; genus Lacrimispora; species Lacrimispora amygdalina_A. Next base: position 1,433 of record NZ_OAOF01000069.1, on the reverse strand, counting down.
TACGCGTCTTGCAATGCGGGAACCGCGTTTTGACATGTTAATCTTGGTTCCTTCAAACTTACCGGACTGCTTTACCGCAGGATCCAGGCCAAAGTAAGCAAACAGCTGCTTTGGAGAATGGAATGCCGAGAAGTCACCAATCTCACTCATAAGTGATACGGCGGAGAGAAATCCGGCTCCTTTGTAAGATTCAATCAGGTGTATCTGTTGTATAAATTTAGTCCCTTCGTTGGAATCAACCAGTTCATGCATGTTTTCCAGAAGAGAGGTAATTTCTTCATCATATTGGCGAATAAAACGTATGTAAATCTGGATACGCTTGAAATTACTGCTGACAGAATGACCAAAAGTCTTAGAGTCTTTTGCAGCCTGAATAATAGCATTATATTTGTTATTAGCGTATGTAACACCAAATCTGGCAGTAGAGCGTATGGAATCAATGATTTCCCGTTTTTCTGCTGAAAGAAAAGCATCTGGACTCGTGTAGTTTTCCAATAAAGTAAGAGATGTATTGGTAGTTACTTTTGAAAAGATTTTTAAATACTGAGGAAAAACCATACGAAGTTCACCCTGCAACTTATTTATATAGGCCGAACGATTATCCATCAGATCATAATAAACTCTGGAAAGGTTTCTTAAATCGAGAGCAAGTTCAGATGGCATAAGAGAAACCTTTAAATCGGGTTTCAAGCCAATCAAAGCCGCCTTTTTTGAATCGAAACGGTCATTATGCACTTTTCTTATATTGATATTTGTGCTACTCTTAGTGATGATAGGATTGATAACTGAGCAGTTAAAACCCTTATCGCGAAGATAGCAGAAGAGTGGGTAATGATAAATACCCGTGGATTCCAGGAAAATGCGACTTTCCAAAGAATACAACTCTTCTGCTTCTTTTATTTTAGAAACAGCAAGTTCCAGGGAAGAGATACTGTCATGTAGGATTTTAAAAGGTTTGCCCACAAATGTCTGGTTTGGAAGAGCAATAGACATCCATGAAAAGTCAGCACCAACATCCATACCGACAGAGATAAATAATTCATCAAAATTAAAAAAAACTTTGTTTGTCATGAGCGTAAGCTCCTTTCTGATAGGAGACCATTTCCAAAGCAACAGGTACACAGCCTAGCGCGTTATACGGGTATAGCCTGCGGCTCCCAACCAGCTTAATCATAAAACCCTGTTGAATGGACTAATTGACTTAATCGTAGGTATGAGCCAGTAGAAACTGGCTTCCCAAGGAGGAACACATTCTTTATCCTATCCAAAGAAATAATATACCTTATGAAAAGTCTGGTGTCTATGAGGGAACCGTCAGACATGATAATTATGAATGGATAACATTTGATGAAGGAAGAACCCCTTCTTCTGTTATCTGATAAGAAACTTGTTAACTGAGTAGTCATTCTTGACTGCATCATTATTATACTAGG
>NZ_OAOF01000087.1 GCF_900205965.1 Lacrimispora amygdalina | reverse complement strand
GTGTAATGGGAGTATTATCTACTGATTTTTCAAAACCATGTAAGATTACAATATATACAGATCTTATTGATCAAAGTATAGATTTATTTATTAAATCAATTGAAAATATTATAAAAATGGAGGTAGTATAACAATGAAGAATCAAAACTATTTTGATAAAACAAAAGAATATGATCTGTCTCTTATACACATCTGACGCTGCCGACGATATGCAGTGTGTAGATCTCGGTGGTCGCCGTATCATTAAAAAAAAAAAACAAAAAAGTAGACGGTTGTGGACACGTAAGAGCAAAAAAAAAGATAGTAAGAATATGAGTCTTTGTGATCACTTTATTCATGCGTGAGCAAGGGGTATCTGACTAGTATATGGATGAACACGTGATTGGAATGGAGTTTTTTTTTTTTTTCAAGCAGAAGACGGCATACGAGATTTCTGCCTGTCTCGTGGGCTCGGAGATGTGTATAAGAGACAGGTGTAATGGGAGTATTATCTACTGATTTTTCAAAACCATGTAAGATTACAATATATACAGATCTTATTGATCAAAGTATAGATTTATTTATTAAATCAATTGAAAATATTATAAAAATG
>NZ_OAOF01000032.1 GCF_900205965.1 Lacrimispora amygdalina | reverse complement strand
AAAATGGTTTGTAAGATATTCATAAAAGAATTTTACAATAAAGTTACACAAAGAAAAACCCCAAACCCCTCATGAGTGAGGGGCAGGGGAGTTGAGAGTGTCGAAGACACTTTTTTATTGCGCTTTAATTAATACATATTTTTTCATCACCACACATATATAATACTGTACATACCTGTCAAGGTGGTACTTAGGTGCTGTTACCAGCACCCGCATTTCCGGGCGGAAGTCTCAATCTCCTGTAGACTTCCGCCCCTTTTTATCCTTTTACCGAATTTGTTAACTGCATTTCCCGAAGTTCATATAATAGTATTAACAAAGACGAAAAGGATAAAAATATGCCCCCATTCCCACCTTACGGCAACCCTCCAGGCGGTCCGGTACCTATGGGACCACCACCATCAACTGCACCGTCAAAGCCCACGCAGGCGCGATCTGCCACGAAGATGGTAAGCCCCGGTTCCATGCAAAACTGCATAGGACGTTTTACCTATATATGGATGAGCAACGGACAGGAATTCTGGTTCTTTCCAATCCAGATATGGCGTGACAGCGTATCAGGCTTCCGCTGGGACAGAAGATTCGGTTGGTCATACGCAGGTATCTCTTTAAACCGGATTGATATGTTTACCTGCTCCTGGTAAAACAGTAATATTTCATTAACTTAAAATAAAATTATGTATAAGATACATGTATTGTATATAGAAAGGAGCGATAAAAAATCGCTCCTTTCGCCTTCACATCTGTGCAGCTCACTGCCCGCCTTTATTATAAAAGAACGCTGTTATGATTTTAGGAAAAAGTTCACTACGCACCTTTTTTCGATACTGCATCTCTTCTGATGTACGACCACTTACCAGCGATTTATGAACAATCGTATTATCAGAGACACTAAGGAGTGCCGCCATTGGAATGCCAGCAAATTCTGCTGCCCGAAAAGCCGCTGCTGTTTCCATTTCTATAATATTACAACCCATTTCGATAATTTCATCAATATGTACAAACTGAGCAAATACTGTATCAGTGCTATAATTATTTCCAATATGCCATTTTATACCATTTTCTTCACACACATGGCTGGTGGCTTTTTTTAAGCAATTAAACATCGTTTTATCTGGATATTGTTTCTCTCCAAAAACATCCCCATCTGCAAGTTTTTCCGAAGCTAAGTAACGACTCGCACCATCACCACAAATTGAATATTCCGGAATCACTATATCTCCAATACCCATTTTATCATCTAAGGCCCCGACAGATCCAATGAAAATAATTTTCTTACATAAAGTAACACCCAATGCCAATATAACATCCATTAATACAGGTGCACCGATTCCTGTTTTTATATAACTAATTTCCAAGCCTCCAACCGCAAGATTCCATACTTTTATTGATGAATATTCAGATTCACTTAAATATTCAAAAGTTCCAAATTGGGGAAAAGTAGGTGGTTCCCACCATGGTGCGATAATTACGTTCTCATGTATTTGGTTTGGATCTACGCCTATGCTATGAATACAGATATCGCGCTCAGTTGACCCAAACCTTTCCATACTTCCAATTAAATCCTGGTAATTCATTAGTAATCTCCTACCATTACGAGTATTTATTAACAACTATAATATCAGAATATCTTAAAATTACAACTATCAATATTAAGTTTTCAATGTACGGCAAGCTCCTTATCGCAAAATTAGTTTTATAACTTCAACCAATATGTTATCTCCATGTTAATGGATAATCTAAATACAAGGGCAATTTTGTGTTTCTATTACCTTTTGCGGCGTTTATTTGCCCTTGTGATAAAAATACTGCATCTCTCAAATTTGCATTGCTAAAATCTGTGTCTCGCGTATCAGCCCCTAAAAATATTGTTCCATCGAACACACAAGTATTAAAATTTGCAGCAATTAATAACTTTGTACTCAAATCCAATCCACTAAAATTTTTACTTTGGAAATTTTTTCCTAATAAAACTGATGGGCATTTTTTGTTTTCGCTGTACATGCTTTTTTGAAGCAATCTACAAACCTGTTTCAATAACACATTTGCTTTATTTCTATAGTTTTCTAAATTAAATTTTAAAATGTCCTAGGGTACAGAATTACATATTATTTCATTTTCTTGTATTAGGGATTTGATATTACTTTTCAATATCTTGGCTGGAAGAAGTGACATAGATTCTAACAAAAAATAACGTATTTGATACAGTTGAAACACTACTATATATACATCAAAAATTTCTTTAGCCTTCCCTGGTGTATTCTGCCACGTTTGCCCGAAATAAATAGACTGTGTTACCTGTTGACCCGCACCGAAGCAATCATACCCAATGCAGCCTTTCATTTTCTTTTTTTCAAGTTCTCCATGAATTTTACACTGATAATTTTTTTGAAGATTAGAACACGGTTTTTCCGCTTGTTTATCTTCAGGAAACCCATCCATTTTCGAAAAAAACAACGCAGTGCAACATAGTCCACTACATTGTGAACAATCCGATTTCAATGATTGTAACGATATTATATTTTCATCATGTATTTTCATCACCTATCTGCTCCAATCGTACCTGTCTATATTTCCGATATTATATTATAAAGCATCTGTTTATTTGCTTTGTAATAAATAATTATCAAAAATAGAATACCATTCAACTAGCTAACTATCAATCAGGGTCAAGCATAGTGACCCACTCTTCTCCATCATACTGCTCATAGCAATTTTGCACCTAACATAGTTGCTTTTTGTATTGCATCCTTTAACTCATTTTTATCGGTTACAGCAAAATCTAAATGCGCCATAAGTTTCTTGTTCATACACAACTGGCCAAAAGCAATTTAACTTTTCTTGAGACAGGACTAAATGCGCTGGAGAAAATAGACTGGTATGGTGAAACTGAATTTGTATACCCTATTTGTGGATATAGCAAAGCTAATGCAAAGAGGATTAAAACACCAAATAAAAAACCCCGAAAACGCGAGGTTTCCGAGGTCATATATTTAAATTAAGCCACTTTGGATTTTGCAAGCTCAGCTAATTTTGCGAAACCAGCCGCATCATTAACAGCCATGTCAGCTAAAACTTTTCTGTTTAAATCAACACCAGCCAGCTTTAATCCATGCATAAATACGCTGTAGGATACGCCATTGATACGTGCTGCTGCATTGATACGGGCAATCCATAACTGTCTGAACTGTCTCTTTCTTTCTTTTCTGCCTGCATAAGAACTTGTTAAAGCTCTCATTACGGACTGTTTTGCTACTCTATACTGTTTGGAACGAGCGCCTCTGTAGCCTTTAGCCATCTTTAACACTCTGTTATGTTTTTTCTTAGCGTTCATACCGCCTTTAATTCTTGCCATCGGTCTTTCCTCCTTCTCAACTTAAGAATTCTATAAATATGGTAAAATCTTTTTCATTACTTTTGCATTGGTTGCATCAGTAACAATATCTTTTCTAAGATTTCTTTTTCTCTTAGTAGATTTCTTAGTTAAGATGTGAGATTTGTAAGCTTTATTTCTTACAAGCTTTCCTGTTCCTGTAACTTTGAAACGCTTTGCAGCTGATTTGCTTGTTTTTAATTTAGGCATTGTATTTTCCTCCTTGATAATGTTCTTTTAGCGTTTTGCGGTTAAAAACATAACCATGCTTCTTCCTTCCACTTTCGACGGTTTGTCAATGGTCGCAATATCTGATAATTTCTCAGCGAAATCATCTAAAATATATCTTGACTTTGACATATGCGCCATCTCACGACCTCTGAAACGTAAGGTTACCTTAACTTTATCTCCTTTTTCGAGGAACTTCCTTGCGGCGCCCATCTTTGTGTTTAGATCATTAGTATCAATGTTGGGAGATAAGCGAACTTCTTTTATTTCGATTACCTTCTGTTTCTTTTTAGCTTCTTTTTCTTTTCTTGCCAGTTCATAACGATATTTGCCGTAATCGATGATCTTGCAAACCGGTGGTTTTGCGGTAGGAGCAATTTTAACTAAATCAAGTTCTGCTTCCTTTGCCATCTGCAACGCATCTTTGGTTGCCATAACTCCAAGTTTTTCTCCATTCTCACCAATTAACAGAATTTCTTTATCTCTGATCTGTTCATTAATCATTAAATCGCTAATTGTCGTGCACCTCCATCATATTGTGTGTGTTGGTCGGAATCACATTGCTGCCTATAGGCATAAAAAAAGTAGATAGACAAACGCTATCCACCACCAAAGTCTCTACACAGTATACCTATGTATTAAAGGCTATAAACCAGGGACACTTGCTCGTGCCGTGGTGAGGCGGATACCTACTTTCCTGTCTGTTGTTTCCACAACTTTTATTATAATACTACATATTAAGTAATATGTCAATGTATTTCTCATCATTTATTTGAATTTCCTGTTGCCATTGGTTAAAACGGAGATTCAATCGGATAGACCTGGCATGAAAGGGGTCAACTCCAATATTGCTACTGCCATCCGTGTTCCTTTAATATAGAAGAAAGACAAAGACCAACGGACTCGTCTGCCTTTGTCTTTCTTTTTTATCTGGACTTAAATGTAGCACACTCCGTATGCTCGGATACTCTTGCTCCGTCACCCGCAATGCCGATGTGCTCTGCGGAACAGTGGCGGCCCTCATTGTATACACAGTTAACCGCTTCACAATCCACTTCCAGTCTGCTCTCCGGTGTTTTGAATAAGTTGTGGAAAGAACCGTCTTTGTTCTCATCAAAGCTGCCGCAGCAGGTATCAATCGTATCCTTTGCCTGGGAGCCTTCTACAATAATCGCAGACTTGCAACAGCAATTATCAGAATTGTGCAGACAGCTTGTTACATTGCAGTCTAATTTTGTCATGTCCGTTTCCTCCTGGAATTCTTATTGAGATTTTCTTTCAGGAGGTATTATGCGCCGGGGGTGAGGAAAATATTCTCATGAATATCTCCTCTGTCCCGGTATATATTATTTCGATTCTTCTGTTACATTAACCATTTTGATCTCTTTGGTACGAATCTCACGGCAAATCTCATCGATGAAGTCTGTAAGCGGACGCTGTCCCTCATCTCCGTTAAAGCGGCTGCGTACGGAAACCACGCCGTCTTCCTCTTCTTTCTGTCCCACTACCAGCATATACGGCAGCTTAGAAAGACGTGCCTCCCGTATTTTATAGCCGATTTTTTCTGCACGCTCATCTACGGTAGCAAGAACTCCGTTTACTTTCAGCTGTTCTGCCACTTTGCCTGCGTACTCATGGTATTTTTCGGAGATAGGAAGAACACGGACCTGCTCCGGACATAACCAGGTTGGGAACGCACCCTCATATTTTTCAATCAGCCATGCAAGCGTTCTTTCATAGCAGCCGATGGAGGTTCTGTGTATAATATAAGGACGTTTTTTTGTTCCATCCTTATCTACAAAGCTCATATCAAAACGTTCTGCCAGGAACATATCCAGCTGAATGGTAATCATGGTATCTTCCTTGCCATATACATTCTTTGCCTGAATGTCAAGTTTGGGACCATAGAAAGCGGCTTCTCCCACTGCTTCCGTATACTCAATTCCGATATGATCCAGAATCTTACGCATCATTCCTTCCACTTCATCCCACATTTCAGGAGTTCCAAGGTAATGGTCTGCATTGGCAGGATCCCATTTAGACATCCGATAAGTCACATCACCTTCCAGACCCAGAGTAGTTAAGCAGTATTTTGCAAGATCCACACAGCCTTTGAACTCATCTTCAATCTGATCCGGGCGGACAATTAAGTGACCCTCGGAAATGGTAAACTGACGTACACGGGTCAGTCCGTGCATCTCTCCTGAATCCTCGTTACGGAAAAGAGTTGATGTTTCACCGTATCTGCATGGAAGATCGCGGTAAGACTTCTGGCTCTGTTTGTATACGTAATACTGGAACGGACATGTCATAGGACGAAGTGCAAATACTTCATCATCCTTTTCCTCATCTCCCAGAACAAACATTCCCTCTTTGTAATGATCCCAGTGATCGGAGATGATATACAGATCCCGCTTTGCCATAAGTGGAGTTTTGGTTCTCATATAACCGCGTCTCTCTTCTTCATCCTCGATCCATCTCTGCATGGTCTGAACTATCTTTGCGCCCTTTGGCATTAAAAGAGGAAGGCCCTGTCCGATGACATCAACTGTGGCAAAAAGCTCCAAGTCACGACCAAGCTTATTGTGATCCCGGTTTTTAATATTCGCCAGATACTCCAGATATTCATTCAATTCGTCTTTTTTAGAAAATGCTGTCCCGTATATACGGGTGAGCATGGCATTCTTCTCGCTTCCTCTCCAATATGCGCCGGAAGATGAAGTCAGCTTAAATGCTTTAATCGGCTTTGTGCTCATAAGATGGGGTCCTGCACAGAGATCGGTAAAATCTCCCTGTTTATAAAAAGAGATTTCCTCTCCCTCCGGAAGATCTAAAATCAGTTCTACCTTGTAAGGCTCCCCTTTCTCTTCCATAAATTTAACAGCTTCCTCTCTGGGAAGAGTAAAACGTTCAATAGGAGTTGCTTCCTTAATGATCTTTTTCATCTCTCCTTCTATTTTATCAAGATCCTCTCTTGAAAAGGAAGGAGTATCAAAGTCGTAATAAAACCCATTCTCAATAGAAGGTCCAATCGCCAGCTTTGCCTGAGGATAAAGGCGCTTTACTGCCTGCGCCAGAATGTGGCTGGTGGTATGGCGGTAAGCTGCCAGACCTGCAGGATCACTGACTGTTAAAATGCTTAAGCTGCAATCTCTGTCCACTGTAGTTCTTAAATCCACAACCTCTCCATCTATCTCGCCTGCACAGGCATTTCTGGCAAGTCCTTCACTGATATCGGAAGCGATATCAATCACTGACATTGCGTGATCATACTCTTTGACTGAACCGTCTTTCAGTGTAATCTTCATTGTTCTAATCTCCTTTACCAATTAATTTAATCATGGATCAAATAAAAAAAGCCCCTTTCCATATGTCTCCATACAGAAAGGGACGATTCTAACGTAATAAATCGCGGTTCCACCCTACTTGAAAGAATGATTCCTCATTCAAACCACTTAAACTGATGATAACGGAATCACCGTTCCCGATTAAGGGACGCTCCAAGCTGGTCTTCTCCTGATATTCCGGCAAGGCACTTTCACCATATGTGCCTCTCTCTGCGCTTTTCTGTCAGGATACTGGTCTTGTCACCGCTTTATCTTATTTGCATTTCTATGCCTAAATTATAACACTCAAAAACATTTTGTCAAGCGTCAAAAATATTTTGTTATAAAAGGAGAATCAGTGCAGCAGTAATCGCAACAATGCTGATAACGATTGACAGGGAATTGATTGCACTTGCCATCTCTATATCGCCTTTCAGATCTGCAGTGAATGCAGGGGCTACAGCGGCAATCGGACCCAGAGTAACTATGGCTAATGTCTGACGGACCTCTAAACTAAAAGGGGAAAGAAAATAAAAGCCCGCTGCCATGATGACAGCAATTGAATACCGCATCCCAAGCATCCGAATAATTTTTTTTATTTTCTCTTTCTCCATTCGGATCTCAAATCCGATACCAAGCATCAGCAGCGCCAGAAATGCATTGGCTGCACCTGCAGTATCTGCAAAACTGATTATAATACCCGGAAGCCTGATCTTTAAGATGCTTAGCATAGTCATGATCGCATAGGCATCAAAAGGAACTGAGGAAAAAAGCTTCTTCACCATCTTACCAACAGAAGGTTTTTCCCCTTCTCCCGCCACCATGCTGGCAAGAGAATAGGTCATTCCTGTACACATCACTGAATTACCTGCATCAAAAAGGCTGGTGGCTGCAAACCCCACAGGGCTTAAAAAACTCTGTACAAAAGGCATGGTAAAATTCCCAACATTGTAGCCGGACATATTAAGCATAGCGAAGGCTTTACTGTCTCCGGAACGGGTAAGATTGGTAATATAGCCGATCCCTATTGTCACAAAATTACACAAAATTCCAATGATACACATGGTAAGAAGGGAACGCTCCATGGTAATCCTGCTGAAATTGGAAACAATGGCAGCCGGCAGGGTTATCCTGATCACTACTCTGGAAATCAGATAAAAATCCTTTGCCTGAAAAAAACCGGTCCGCTTCAGTAAGTAGCCCATCAAAATTATTGCCACAAAGGCTGCTGCCCTCATTAGTACTGCCGTCATAAAAACTCCTTATTCTGTCTTTCAACAAACTGACGGCGGTGCCTATGCCCCGCCAGTCGTTCTTTTTCTGTTATTTTACTTCTACGCTCCAGCCTTTAGGTCCAGTTACCCTGCCAAGCTGTATACCGGTTATGGTATCGTAGCATCTCTGGGTGAGTTCACCGATCTTTCCGCCGCCTATGGACATTCTCTCATCCTCAAAACGAAGCTCACCAACTGGTGAAACCACTGCTGCCGTACCGGTTCCAAAACATTCTTCCATCTCTCCGGATCTGGCTGCAGCCACCACTTCATCTACGGAGATCCTGCGTTCTTCCACCGGAACTCCCCATTCTCTGCACAACGCCAGAACGGAATCCCTTGTTACACCCGGCAGAATGCTGCCGTTTAACTCCGGTGTGATCACAACGCCGTTAATCTTAAAGAAGATATTCATAGCACCGACTTCTTCGATGTATTTACGCTCAACACCGTCAAGCCACAACACCTGGGAATATCCTTCGTCATGAGCCTTGACCTGGGCAGCAAGGGAAGCAACGTAGTTTCCTCCGGTCTTTGCTTCACCGATTCCACCTTTTACCGCTCTCACGTAATCGTCTTCGATCCAGATTTTAACCGGATCAAGTCCGCTGGCGTAATAAGCGCCGACTGGTGACAAAATAATCATGAACTTATAAGTATGAGAAGGTCTGACTCCTAAAAATGGATCCGTAGCAATCACAAATGGTCTGATGTAAAGGGATGTTCCCTGCTTTGTAGGAATCCAGTCCTGATCTACGCTTACAACCGTCTTTAACGCCTCCAGAAACAGCTCTTCATCAATCTCCGGAATACAGAGTCTGTCATTGCTCCGGTTCGCACGCTCAATGTTTTTATCCGGGCGGAACAGAAGGATTCTTCCATCTTCGGTTTTGTATGCCTTTAAGCCTTCAAACATCTCCTGGCCGTAATGAAACACCATGGAGGAGGGTTCCAGTTCCAGCTTATGGTAAGGCACAACTCTTGGGTCATACCACCCCTTCCCTTCCTCGTAATCCATTTCAAACATATGATCCGTAAATATGGTACCAAATGTCAAAGGATTATCTTTGCCTGGTTTTTCTTTCGGGCAAGCGGTTCTCTCAATTCTTATATTCTGCATGTTATACTCTTCCTTTCCCATACCGGCATATCGTCAGCTTTTTTAATTTGTTTATCATTATCTTCCAAAAAACAGCTGCTGTCAAGAAATTTCACCCCATTTTAATCTATCGAAATGGAATCAGATTCATAACTTTTTGTTATATAATGGAATTTATGATTTTTTTCCGTTTAATTCCGGCCATACTGTAGCCAGCATGGTGATAAAACAGGCACCTCCTCCGATCAGATTGGAAACCGGCTCTGCCATTAACACTCCATAGACACCATTCCCCAACACAAGGGGGAGTAGGATGATAAGAGGAATAACTATTACAACCTTTCTGAAAATAGAAAAAAATACTGCCCTTTTTGCCTTTCCCAGCGCTACAAAAACCGATTGCCCGGCAAATTGGAGAGACATGAGGAAAAATCCGAAATAGTAAATCTGCATGGAAGGTATACCTGCTTTTAAAAGCTGCCCATCCTGATTAAAAATACGGATAAAAAATTCCGGAAAGCGGTGAACCATAATCCACATTGCAGTCGTGTATACAATAGCTACCAGAGAAGTAAATCGAATGGCCTGTTTCACCCGCTTGTATTCACCAGCACCATAATTAAAGCCCATGACTGGCTGTGAGCCATTGGTTATACCACTGACGGGCATGGATATTACTTCTCTGACTGAATTAATTACCGTCATAATTCCAACATACAGATCACCTCCATAATGCTGAAGGGATGAGTTGTACATAATCTGTACCAGACTGTTGGTAATCGACATGGTAAAACCGGACATTCCCAGCGCTGTAATGGACTTAATCCGGTGTCTTTTCAGGCGGAATGCAGAAAGCTTCAGCCGCAGAATGGTCTTCTTCCCAGTTAAGAAAAGCACAATCCAGAGAGCAGAAAGAAACTGGGATATGATTGTAGCAAAGGCAGCGCCTTTTACCCCCATATCCAGGGCAAAAATAAAGATGGGATCCAGCAGAATATTAGCTGCCGCCCCAACCAGAACTGTCGTCATCCCAATGGTTCCAAACCCCTGGGAATTAATAAAGCTGTTCATCCCCAGCCCGGTCATTACAAAAACACTGCCAAGTAGATAAATACTGATATACTGGCTGGCAAACGGATACGTCTGGTCACTGGCGCCAAACAGATACAGCATCGGTTTCTTAAAAAGCAGTCCTACAACAGTAAGAGCAATTCCAAATGCAATAAGAAGAATAAAGGAGTTACCCATGATCTTTTCCGCTTCTTCTTCATTCCCCCTGCCCCGTTCAATGGAACACAAAGGCGCTCCTCCCATTCCAAATAAATTAGCAAAAGCGATTACTATAGAAATAATAGGAAGACAAAGCCCCAGTCCGGTGAGAGCCAGAGTAGAATTCTCAGGAATCCTTCCAATATAAATTCTGTCTATGATATTATAAAGAACATTAATCAGCTGAGCAAGTGTCATGGGAACTGCCAGCTTTAATATATTCCCAACTATATTCCCTTTTGAAAAATCATTCTTTGTATCTGCCATAAGTTCACTGCCTTTCTTTACTATGCTGCCATTATGGGCACTCTTTTAATGATAGCATGGATATTCTGATTTTGCATCCTTTTTTTTCCAGTCCCACTTTTCTCCTGCAGCAGTAAAAAGCCGGTTCCATGACAGGAACCGGCAGACAGATAAACAACGATTACATAAGGGAACGATATAACCGGATAAAGTCTTCCAGACTGGCTTCTCTGGGATTGCCGGGAGCACAGGCATCTGCAGCAGCTGATTCAGCCAGAAATGTAATATCCTCTTCTTTTGCGATACTTTTTAAATCAACGGGAATTCCCACATCTGCAGAAAGCTTTTTAACTGCACCGACTGCAGCCCTTCTGTATTCCTCCTTGCTCATGGAATCTGTTCCTTCCACACCCATTGCTTTTGCTATATCACGATACTTCTCCCCAGTTGCTTCTGCGTTAAACTCCATGATCGTTGGAAGGAGGATCGCATTGGCCACTCCGTGAGGGGTATCATAAACAGCTCCCAGAGCATGGGCCATAGAATGTACGATTCCAAGGCCGCAGTTTGAAAATCCCATTCCTGTAATATATTGTCCAAGTGCCATTCCTTCTCTGCCCTCGGAGGTATTCTCAACTGCTCCCCTTAAGCTTTTACCAATCAGCTCTACCGCTTTTATATTAAACATATCCGTAATAGGATTGGCACCTTTTGTGATATAACCTTCTATGGCATGAGTAAGTGCATCCATACCTGTAGCTGCTGTCAGCCCCTTTGGCATGCTGGACATCATATCCGGATCAACAATTGCCACAACTGGGATGTCATGAGGATCAACACAAACAAATTTTCGTTTTTTCTCTACATCTGTAATTACATAGTTGATGGTCACTTCTGCCGCAGTACCAGCCGTGGTAGGCACTGCTATAATCGGAATGGACGGATTCTTAGTAGGCGCAACCCCTTCTAAGCTTCTCACATCTGCATATTCCGGATTTGCAATAATAATACCAATTGCTTTACAGGTATCCATAGATGAGCCGCCTCCGATGGCAATGATGTAATCAGCACCGGATTTTTTGTATGCTTCTACTCCGGTCTGCACGTTCTCAATTGTGGGATTGGGTTTGATATCAGAATAAATCTCATACTCCAGCCCGTTTTCTTCCAGTATTTTTGTTACCTTCGCGGTAACCTGGAATTTAATTAAATCAGGATCTGATGCGACAAATGCCTTTTTGAACCCTCTTTTTGCAACTTCACCGGGAATCTCAAGAATGGCGCCTGCGCCGTGATAGGATGTTTCATTTAAAATAATTCTGTTTGCCATGGTAATCTCTCCTTTCAATCTGTTATAATTTTAACAACAGTGGTCCAAAAAATAAAGTTACAGTCCCGGGTTATTGTAACATATGTTACATTACCTCCAAACTGTAACTTTATTTATGTGCATTAATACTATAATTATACCAGATCTGCTTCTTTAAAAACCGCAGACAGCTTAGGCGGCATAGCTTCTACAAGAGTTTTAGCCATATCCTGCGGCGTCTTTTGCATCCCGGACAGAACCCACTTAACAGTCATATACACAGATCCACGGCAATACATCTCCAGCAGGAACTCAATCTCATCGGATAAAGGCTCCTGTCTTCTGCGGATTAACAAATCCGTATAAAATCCCATAATCAGCTCGAAATCATGCTCCTTTAAAGAATTATAATCGTCAGAACGGAATGCGCCCGTAAAGAAAACCGATTCCTTCTGAATGAACTGAAATTTTTCACTGAGACTCTGGCAGATAGTCTTGTCCACGCCGATCTGGGCAAATGATTCCAGAACCAGCTTATCAAAATACCAGTTAATCAAATCATACTTATCCTTAAAATTGCGGTAGAATGTCTGCCTTGTCATCTGACAGCCGTCTACAATATTCTGAACCGTGATTTTATCCACCGGTTTCATCTTCATGCAGCTCTTTATGGAATCTGCCAGCCTGTATTTTGTTTTTTCATTCTTAATTGGATATCCAGCCATATCTCGCTCCTGTTGGTTTATATGATTCTATTTTATCACAACAGAAGGGTTTTGTGAACCTGATGCCTGTAAGTGCCTACGTAATCGGCGCCGGGTTAAAGATGCAGAAATCGTTGTGGAGTCTGTATTTTTCCGCCCAGGTCTGTTTTCTCCCACTTGCCACATCAATTATCTCCCGAAACAGCAGAGTCCCGATTTCTTCTATGGATGCTTCACCGGTTGCAATTGGTCCTGCATTGATATCAATCAGATCCATCCATTGGTTTTTCATATCATTCCTGGAGCAAACCTTAACGACCGGAGCAATCGCCAGACCGTAAGGAGTGCCTCTTCCAGTCATAAAGACCTGTAAACCGATTCCACTGGCCAGCTGACACGGACCACATACAATATCACTGGCAGGTGTAGCCGCATAAATTAATCCTTTTTTAATCGGCTTCTCCGCTGGAGAAAGCACCTCTACGATAGGAGCGGTCCCTGATTTCGCTATGGAACCCATGGCTTTCTCCACAATATTGGCAAGTCCTCCTTTTTTGTTTCCAGGAGTAGGATTGGCGCTTCTGTCAACTTCCCCTTCCTTAAGATAATTGTCGTACCACTTCATTTCCTGAGCCAGCTTTTTGCCTGTTTCTTCATTTACACACCGTTCTGCAAGCAGGTAGACTCCGTCACGTACTTCCGTCACTTCAGAAAACAGTACGGTAGCTCCGCCCTTTACCAGCATATCCGACGCATATCCGGCTGCCGGATTAGCTGTCACTCCGGAAAAGGCATCACTGCCGCCGCACTGCATCCCAATTAATAAATCAGAAAGAGGTAATGTCTCCCGTCTTCTTTCATTTAAAATTTTAAGCTTCTTTTCCGCCATTTCCATCAGAGAATTGATCATCTCATCAAATCCCTTTTTCTCCTGGAGAATAATGACATTTTCTTCATTGATATCGGCTTTCTCGCAAAGCATATCCACCGTAAACTTTTCACAGCCAAGGCCAACCACCATTAACTGCCCTCCAAAATTGGGATGCTTAGATAAATTGCGAAGAGCGCGTATAGGTATTTGAGCCTCCGGAGCATTGATTGCGACACCGCAGCCGTATGCATGGTTGATTGGAACAATATCGTCAACATTAGGATATTTATATAGAAGCTCCTGCTTCATTTTTTCTACTGCTACATTTAAAACTCCGGTGACACACTGCACCGTCGTACTGATTCCCAGTATATTTCTGGTTCCTGCCGGACCTCCCCATGGATTTTTATATCCCTCCCATGAAGTAACGGGCGGATCTGGCAGATTCGTAACAAGGTTGGTGGAATATTTCATATCATCAACATTGGGCGGTTCCGGAAGTTCCAGCATATGTTCATTGATCCAGTCTCCCTTTTTTATCGGTTTGATGGCGTAACCAAGTATCACTCCATAGCGAATGGTTTTACCCCCCTCCGGAATATCTTCCAACGCGATTTTATGGGCCTGGGGGATATCCTGGTGAGCGATAACACCCTCCATAACTTCCATGCCCGCTTTGATTTCATTCACAGCAATTGCCACATTATCCTGTTCCCTGATCTTTACGTATAATGGTAAACTCATATTAACTCCTTTTTCAATCTGCCTTCTACTGCCAATTTGCTTTTAAATCAGCTTTTTACTCTATTATATTTGCTCATTTACCATTTGTAAAATTAATAGATTTTAGATATCTCTAATTTTTTCTTATAGTTTTTCTTGTAATCCTGCTATACTCAAGCTATACTACAGTTAAGCTGCTGAAAGGAAGAGAATGATGGATACCAAACAGATTGAATATATTTTGAAAATAGCGGAAGAAAACAACATAACAAGAGCTGCAGAAAAGCTTTTTATTACACAACCTGCTCTTAATCAGCAGCTGCTGCGCTTGGAAAAAGAACTTGGAACTCAGCTTTTTCATCGCTCCAGAACTGACTGGCATCCAACGGAAGCCGGAGAAATTTATTTAAAAAATGCACGTTCAATGCTGCAAATTAAAAAAGAGACATATCGCATCATCAACGATATGGTCTCTGAAAAAAAAGGGCATTTATCTGTTGGGTTTACTCCGGGACGGGGCATTGCCATGTTCTCTGCCGTCTATCCAAAATTTCACAAAGAATATCCTGAAATTATTGTCACCCCCAATGAGATGAGCGTAAAAAAGCAACAGACCGCCATTTCAAATGGCGACCTGGATATTGGATTTTTAACGCTCTGCGACAATCAGCGTACCTCCGATCATTATATCCCAATTGTACAAGAAGAAATTTTCCTTGCGATTCCCGCCAGGCATCCCTTAAGCGTCCTTCATTCTTCTAAGTCAGATGAAAATAATTACCCTGAACTGGACATTGCTTCTGTCAAATATGAACCATTTGTTCTGATGTACAAAGAGTCTACCGTGCGCCAGATGGTCGATCATATATTTAAAGAAGCAGCATTTGAACCAAATGTTTTATTTGAGACAGCAAGTACAAGTACGATTCTTACAATGATTCAGGCAAATTTATGCTGCGGCCTGATTCCTTATAACTATATAAAAAACCCAATAGAAGGAATCTCCTGTTTTTCCCTTCCGTCCCACCCTGCCTGGAGTGTGGCAGCCACTTACCGAAAAAACAGCTACCTCACTCATGCAGCAGAATATTTTATAAAACTTGCGAAGGATTACTGGAAAAATTAATGGGTCTCGTCCTCAAACTGAAATAAATTCAACCCGACTGTCTCGTCTTCCCGTCTTCCTACTTTTCCCGGGATTGCAGTGACAACCAGTTCTCCGGTAGCGCTGATAACAGCTCGTCCCAAGTGACCTCCAAAACATTCATTGGTATGCGGATTTCCAATAACCATATGCAAATGGAGATATGGATTTTCTCCTTTTACAGTGATTGTACCAGTCAGGGAAGCAATTTCGTATAAACCTTTGTATTCCCGGCTGTAGTATTGCTTTTTTTCTGTATCAAAAACACCCAGCTGAACAACATTTACCGCCCCCAGTCCGCTCACGGAGGCCAGCATTATTCTTTCTGTCTCGCAAAGGCTGATCAGACTGGTAAGTATCTCATCACCAGGATCCAACCGTATCACAAACGTATTCTCAAACTTTCTATATTCCATGTCCAAACCTCCTTTGGCAGATGTTGATTTCCATAAAACCTGTTACAATATTATTATAAAATTGGGTTAACCGCTTTTATATGGTTATATTTAACAAAATTCTTCTGCAATTATAGCCAAAATGTATATTGTTTCTGATGTTATTTCAAAATCGTTTCTTTTAAGTCTCTCTGAAACATCATAATGAATGCAGCTGATAACAGACCGGAAGAAAACCAGATTGTTTTTTCCTGAAACAAGGGAACAAGAAAGCTTCCGGCAGCCGCTCCCAGCGCAAAAAACAGGATTACACCATAATACCGCAGACATTTTTCCAGACTTTCCCTGTTTTTGGTCTTACGATAACGATACAGCATTTCAGTTGCACTTCTTAAATTTCCAATGCACATCGTACTTGCGAAGGCACTTCCTTTCACTTTTCTAAATGCCTCTACCTGCATAGCACAGACAAATGATACCAATGAGTTAGCAAATAAATTAAACGACTGAGGCATGAAACCAACAAAAAACAGCAGTATAATTTCTATTATTACCACAATCTGTCTCCAGTGAATCGATTCCCTGTACTGATATCTCCCTCTGATTAGTTCGGAAGTATAGATTCCTCCTGCAAATGCCAGAATCGGCAATAGATACAGAAAGGCTGTATGCCAGCTCCGGCTTATCACATTATGGGTAAAGTTTATAATATTACCAGTCTGTGCATTTGCATAAACTTTTCCTCTGTAAAAATAAGTATATGCATCCTGCAGACCGCCAGAGATCGTTAAGATGATAACGGTAGACATCGCTTCCGACATCTGACCTTCTCCTTTTTTCCAATTCATTTTTGATCGTCCTCCTTAACAAAGCATACTATATCACATCTTCCGGTATTTGAAAATCAATCCATCCCAAAAATGAGCAAATAATCTGTAGTTTCGATTAAATTCAACATAAAATTGGTAGCATTTATTAGTTCTTTGCTATATGCTTAATGAGCATTATAACATAGCTCAAAAGGAGAATTCGCATGTCACCAAAAGCAACCTTATCTGCCAAAGACGAAAAGTTCCGTTATTTCGCACTTAACGATAATATGTGGAAAGTTGTTCTTTATGTGGGAGCACCACTGGCACTATATCAGAGTTTAAATCAGCTGTTTAAAATATTTGACTCCATGATGGCAGCACATATCAGTGCCGCATCTGTTTCGGCAGTTGCTTACCTGTCCCAGATTAATTTATCTCTTTCCGCTTTAGGAGGAGGACTTGCCATTGGTTCCAGCTTAAAGATCAGCCAGGCCTATGGAGCAGGTGATTTTGATCTGGTAAAGAAACGAGTCAGCAGCCTGTTCGCCATGTGCGCCTTATTAGGTGCGGCAATCCTAATTATTTTAATGCCCTCTGCAACACAATTTCTCAGACTTGCAAAAACACCGGAAAGTTTTATAGCAGAAGGTACTCAGTATTTCCGCCTGGAGCTGGTTGGTATGGTGATCAGTTTCTTTAATAATGTATACATTGCAATTGAACGGGCAAGAGGAAATTCGAAAAGAATCCTCCATTTAAATATGGGCGTTATCGCAATCAAGTTATCTTTGACCGCTTTATTTGTATATGTGCTGGGATCAGGAATCAACATGATTTCTGTCGCAACCATAATCTCTCAGATTTTTATTCTTATTGCTGCTGTGATCAATCTAAATCAGAAGGACAACGCATTTGGCTATTCATTTCGAAGTATCAGCTTAAAGTCCACGGTAATTGTACCTATGATCACCTTATCCATACCGGTCATTATTGAAAAGATTGCCTTTTCTCTCGGCAAAGTAGTCATCAATTCCATGAGCACGATCTACAGCGCTTTAACAGTTGGTGCTTTGGGAATCTCCAATAATATCGGAGGTATCACCACAATGCCCCAAAACGGATTTCAGGAAGGGGGTTCCGCCATCATCAGCCAGAACATGGGCGCAGGAAAACCAGAGCGTGCACTGAAGGCGTTTGGCTGTATACTGGCAATTAACATTGTGCTGGGAGCGGTACTCATGTCGTTGTCTTTGATCTTTTTAGGTCAGATCAGCAGGCTTTTTGCCGGGGAAGACCAGGAATTCGCCAACATGATAGCTTCTATATATCATTATGAGGCCTATGGTGCCATTCCATTGGGAATTAATGCCTCAATCCTTGCACTTTTATACGGTTTTGGCAAAACCAGAATCACCCTGGCCATCAATTTCTGCCGGGTATTCGTATTTAGAATCCCCGTACTCTGGTACTTACAGAACTTTACGGATTTTGGAAGCACCAGCGTTGGAATGGTGATGGCAATCAGCAATATCTGTACCGGATTGTTTGCCATTGTCATTGGATTCATAGAAATCCGCAAGGTATGTAAAAAATATAATATTACAATACAGATTTTACCAGCTGCTAAAAAAATGCTGCAGAAAACTGATTCCTGACCGATTAAAAAATGAACAGGGTGCTTTTCCTTTGCTCACGCATGGAAAAGCACCCTGTTATTATTCCCACAATATTACTCTGCCTGCTTTAAGAGACTCTGGAACCTTAATAATTCTCTGATTGGAAGATCCCTTAAACCGCAGCTTTAAATCCTTCTTCTCTTCTATAAACTTACCATCTACCAAAACATCCAGGCATGCTAAAATCCGGCGTGTCTCCGGAACACGATCAACCATGCCGCCCAGAATATCTGTTTCAAAATCATATCCTGTATAGCACCAGATGGTTTTGTCATGAAACCGGCGCCAGACTGCTTCCACCAGCTGTAAAATACCTTTCTGGTTGTCCGGATGCAGGGGCTCCCCTCCTAACAGAGAGAGCCCTGCAATATAACTGTGATCAAGACAGCCCAGTATCCGCTCCTGTGTATCCTCTGTATACGCTTCTCCAAAGTGGAAATCCCATGCTTCTGCATTAAAGCAACCCTTACAGTAATGCGTGCAGCCGCTGACAAATAAGGATACTCTCACACCTGGCCCATTGGCAACATCCGTGGGTTTAATTGTCGCAAAATACATGGCTCCTCCTAAAGATGCAGCACTCTGGATTTGATTTCTTTGGTCTTTCCTGTGTTCCAGAAATTCTCTCCTAAATAACCGCAGGTTCTTCTGGTTACATTCATTCGGTTCTTATCTTTATTATGGCACTGTGGACATTCCCATTCCATGTTTTCATTAATAATAATCTCACCGTCATATCCGCATACCTGGCAATAGTCAGACTTGGTATTGAACTCTGCGTACTGAATATTATCATAGATAAATTTTACAATATCTTCCATTGCCTCTAAATTATGCCTCATATTGGGAACTTCCACGTAAGAAATAGCTCCGCCTGAAGAAATCTTCTGGAACTGGCTTTCAAAATTAAATTTGGTAAAAGCATCAATATGCTCTCTTACGTCAACATGATAGGAGTTGGTATAATAGCCTTTATCTGTCACATCAGGAATGCTTCCGAAACGCTCCCGGTCGATCTTGGCAAACCGGTAGCATAAAGATTCAGCCGGTGTGCCGTAAAGTCCAAAGCCGAGACCAGTCTCTTCTTTCCATCTGTCTACAGTCTCTCTCATATAATTCATAACCCTGAGTGCGAATGATTCGCCCTCAGCAGTGGTGTGGCTGACGCCCTTCATAAGCCTGGTTGTTTCGTATAAGCCGATGTATCCAAGGGAAATGGTGGAATACCCGCCGTGAAGGAGGCGGTCAATGGTCTCTCCCTTCTTAAGCCTTGCAATCGCTCCGTACTGCCAGTGAATGGGGCTTACGTCAGACAATGTTCCCTCCAGCGATTTATGCCTGCACATCAGTGCTTCAAAGCAAAGGTTTAACCGTTCTTCCAGCAGATTCCAGAACGTTTTTTCATCACCGTTAGCTATAATTCCAATCTGTGGAAGATTTAAACTCACCACGCCCTGGTTAAATCTTCCTTCGAATTTATAGTTTCCATTCTCGTCCTTCCAGGGAGAAAGAAAGCTTCTGCATCCCATACAGCTGAATACGTTGCCTTCATAATATTCCCGCATCTTTTTAGCGGAAATATAATCCGGGTACATCCGTTTGGAAGAACACTGAACTGCCAGCTTTGTAATAAAATCGTATCTTCCGCCTTTTAAGCAGTTGTTCTCATCAAGAACATAGATCAGCTTTGGAAATGCAGGGGTTACATATACGCCGGATTCGTTCTTAATCCCTTCCAGTCTCTGGCGGAGAACCTCTTCCACAATCATGGCATTCTCTTCAATATATTCATCCTGTTCATCCAGGCATAAGAACAGAGTAACAAAGGGAGCCTGGCCATTGGTTGTCATCAGTGTGTTGATCTGATACTGTATTGTCTGGACACCGGACTTTAACTCATCCCTTAAACGAATGGAAGCCATCTTCTCTATCATCTCTTCGGAAACCGAATCACCGAATTCTTCTTTGATCTGCTTATGGAATTTATGGCTGCTTTTTCTTAAATATTTTCCAAGATGACGGATATCTACAGACTGCCCTCCGTACTGATTGCTGGCTACAGCCGCAATAATCTGGGTCATGACTGTACATGCCACCTGAAAGCTCTTAGGACTTTCAATCATCTTCTCATTCATAACCGTCCCGTTATCCAGCATATCGCCGATGTTGATCAGACAACAGTTAAAAATCGGCTGTACGAAATAATCCGCATCGTGAAAATGAATGGCTCCCTGTTCATGAGCAAGTGAGATCCTCTCCGGCAGAAGCATTCTCTTTGTTAAGTCCCTGGAAACCTCTCCTGCTATATAATCTCTCTGTGTCGATGCAAGAATGGTATTCTTATTGGAGTTCTCCTCAGCCAGCTCTTTATTCTCGTTCTTAATCAGTTTTAAAATGGATTCATCCGTAGTATTAGCCTTACGAAGCAAAGCTCTCTGGTAACGGTAAATGATATATTTTTTGGACAATGTATACTTGTTATTATTTACAAGACCGCTTTCGATCATGTCCTGAATGGTCTCCACATTCATCACATCTTCTGAATGGCTTTCCACATGATCTAAAATGGCATGTATCATGTCCTCGCCAGCCTGCTCAGAAAACTCCACCTCAGCATTGGCTTTGCAAATTGCCTTGATGATCTTCTCTCTGTCATACTCCACAATTCTGCCGTCGCGCTTTTGTACTTTTATCATTCCTGTCACCCTAACCTATTCAATATTTTGTATAATATTTTTTATATTCACTACATATAGTGCTTTTTAATTATACACCACCCAGAAAAAATGTAAAGGAGATTTTTGGAATTTTAACGGATAAAGTTAGTCCATACTTTTTCTTCTTGCTTTGGAATACCGATTCCTGCTGCCTTTCCCGCCTCAATACATTTTAAAAGCCAAGCCATATTTTTTCCCAGAGTCCTCATTGTGTAAAGTCCTTCTAAATCCTGTTCCACTTCCTCCGGAGTTCTTCCATGTACCATATTCCAATAGGATGAGGAAACAAGCGGCATCTGGGCAATGGTGAAATATTTATTTAAGGCATCAAGGGTAGCCGTAGTACCCGCTCTTCGTGCTGAAGCAATGGCTGCTCCCGGTTTATGGGCGAAATTTCTTCCTCCTGCATAAAAGAGACGGTCAAGGAATGAAAACAGCGCTCCATTGGCAGATGCATAATAAACCGGCGAACCTACAATGAGACCATCTGCCAGTTTCATCTTTTCAATAAATTCATTGACCGGGTCATCCTCAAATACACAGGCGCCTATCTTCATACATGCTCCGCATGCAATACATCCATGAATTGCCTTAGTACCCATATGAACCAGTTCTGTATCAATTCCCTCTGCATTTAATGCCCCTTCTACTTCAAGAAGGGCGCGATTGGTGCAGCCTTCCCTGTGAGGGCTGCCGTTTAATAACAATACGTTCATGACTCTCCTGTCCTTTCTTTAATCCAGAAGTCCCAGCAAGTCTTCCCTGGTCAGATTACTCAGGGAAACGGTTCCTTCTGTTATAATCTGTTCCGCCAGATCTTTTTTGGATTCCTGAAGCTTTAAAATATTTTCTTCAATCGTACCCTTGGTGATCAGTTTAAATACCGTCACCTGTTTGTCCTGTCCAATTCTGTGAGCTCTGTCTGTCGCCTGATTCTGTGCTGCCACATTCCACCAGGGATCAAAATGAATGACCATATCTGCTGCAGTTAAATTAAGACCCGTTCCCCCCGCCTTTAACGAGATGAGGAATAGGGGTATATCATCATTTTTAAAGGATTTGACCATATGAAGCCGCTCTTCCTTGGGAGTCGCACCAGTCAGCATATAATAAGAAATCCCTTCCGCTTTCAGCCTTGCTGCGATGATTTCTAACATTGAGGTGAACTGGGAAAACAGAAGGATCTTATGTCCTCCCTCCACACCATTTTTGATCAGGTCAACACAGGTTTCAAGTTTAGCGGAGGCTCCCCTGTAGTTCTCATAACACAAATGTGGATCGCAGCAGATCTGGCGCAGCTTTGTAAGCTCTGCCAGTATCTGGATGTTATCCCTGCCGGTTCTGTCGCCTCTGTTTTCCAGTTCTGACTTTAAGCGGTACGCGTTGGCTGCATAGATATCCTTTTGCTCTTTATCAAAAGCGGAGTACACAACTGTCTCCAGTTTATCCGGCAGTTCCTTCAATACATCCTTTTTAAGTCTTCTTAATATAAATGGTCCTATCAGGCGGTGAAGGCTCTCTAAAACCCATTGCTCCTGATTCTTTACGATTGGCAGCTCATATTCTTTCTTAAATTTCTGATAATGAAACAAAAAGCCAGGCATCAGAAAATCAAAAATACTCCAAAGCTCAGAAAGTCTGTTTTCTATGGGTGTTCCAGTCAGTGCAAATCTGCAGACAGCGTCAACTGCTTTCACCGCCCTGGCGCTCTGCGTGGATGCATTCTTAATGTACTGGGCTTCGTCAATAATCTGAAACCGGAATGTTCTGCCCTCATAAAGATCAATATCCCGTTTCAGCAAATCATATGACGTAACCAATACACTGCCTTTCTCCAGATTCCTTAACTGCTCTTCCCTCTCCGCAGCCGTACCTGTTACCGTTACTACGTTTAATTCAGGGGCAAATAAGTGAATTTCATTCTCCCAGTTAAAGACGAGAGAAGCCGGGCAGACAACGAGAAATTCAGTATCCGGATTCTTCTGTGCTTCATCCAGAATTAACGTAATGATCTGAAGAGTCTTGCCCAGTCCCATATCATCAGCAAGAATTCCGCCAAAACCATAGTGGTCCAGAGTTTTAAGCCAGAGGTACCCGGTCTTTTGATAGCCCCTGAGCACATGCTTTAAGGACTGGGGTATTTCAAAATCACTGTCTTCCACAGATTTCATCCCACGGACTACGGCTTTGTACAGCTGGTCCCTGTATAAGGTTATGCCGCTTTCCTCTTTAAATAGACCATCCAGATAAAGAGCCCTGTATTTGGGAAGCCGGAAGCTTTTCTGCTCCATCTCATCCGGACTCACTCCCAGCCCTTCCACCAGCTTTGCTATTGTGATCAGACCGTTGTCCTCAAGATTTACAAACTCTCCGCTTTTGAGCCGGTAGTATTTCTTTTTACTGCTGTATTCAGATAAAAGCCTGACTAAGTCTGTGCCTGTCAATTCCCCTGCATCCACATTCAGTTCCAGCCAGTTCCCCGCACTTTTTACACCCACTGCGATTTTAGGAGGAGGAAGCACCTTCAGCTTTTTAAATGACTCAGAAAAATACACCTCTCCCACAGCCATAAACTCTCTTACTCCCTGGGTGAGAAGGCGGTATACTGCTTCTTCGTCATCCCGTATGGCCGGATAATCAGATTCATATTCCCTGTATTTAAAATATCTGGTAATCAGCTGGCTGATACGGAATTCTCCCGGAACATCCCTGCAAACGGTCCGCGGCAGTCTTTCATCCTCCACCGGCTGAAAAGAATAACTTCCATAAGAAAGCGTAGGGCGAAGGACCAGTTTATTCAGACCGTCGGAATCAAACTCAAATTTTGCCTTAAGTTCATCCGGCTGAAAGGACTCCAGGTCAAGACTGCCCGAATCAACGGTACAATATGCGGAAATCCTTTTTATTACCCGCTCATAAAAAAGAGGCATATCCTTATTGTTTATTTCTGTCTGGTAGTCCGTTCCATAGCCATTTATCATCTGGTTTAAAAAAACTCCCAGAGTATCACTGCAGGGCTGGTCGCAGCAATAGAGATATCTTCTGTCTCCCAGATAAAGATGAGTCTCTCCCTTCAGCACCAGGAGGTTATTATCTATGGAAATGCGAACTCCATCTCTGCCTGTACGGGCTGCCGTCACAGTCAGATCGGGATTGCAGTTTGATATCTCCAGCTGCCGTTTCTCTCCCTTGTGATCCTCAAACTCCAGCGTATTTCCCTTCATAATCTGAAAAAAACGGTCTCTTGCCGTTTTGCTCAGATTTAAGTAGCGCATTACCGGTCGTGCAGAAAATGAACTTTTTTGCATCTGTTCATACTGCTCGCAGTAGGAATTAATGACTTCCAGCATAAAATCCAGCAATGGGCGGCTTTTTTTAACAAAAACAGAGCGGTTGTGATAAAAAGAAAGATTTTTACCATATTCTACATAGGTTCCATGATCCATTGCATCCGCAAAGGCCGCTAAATCCTTGATCAGGTAAAGACGGTCTCTGCCAAGCTTTACCTCCAGCTTAACTTCCCTGCGGCTTACAATCACAGATACCGACAGATGAATCTGTTCTTCCTGTCCCTCGCTCATAATTCTTGCCACTTCTCCATTGGTGTACTCGCGGATCATGGCTCTGGCCTGGGCGGAGGTAACAACCGGCTTGCCCTGATTTCCTGCTTCCTGTTCCTCATACGCCTTTAAAAGGGCCTTACAGTGAGGGCACATCCCCCGATAAGAATTTCCCAGGGCACAGGAACAAGAGTAGTCAAATACCTGACTACCCTTGAGATGAAGACTTGCCTTATATTGTTTTCCCTGATCTTCCACCAGTGCTTTTACTCCTGTTTCACCTTTCCAGAAAGCATTGGCAGTTATCTGTGACACTTTCATAAACCCTCACATCCGTTCCCTTTACATTCGTTCCGGTGCCTCAATTCCCAGTACTCCGATGCAGGTGCTCAATACGTCCTTAGTCAGACGAATCAGACCGATCCAGGAAGCCTGCTGCTCCTTGTTCTCCTCGGAGATGATCTTCGTATCATGATAGAAACGGTTGAATGAATTGGCCAGTTCATACACGTACTGACAGATCTTATGAGGAGCCAGCTCCAGGAATGCGTTCTCTGTCACTTCATTGTATCTGGACAGCTGAAGCATAAGATCCTTTTCGGCCTCGGAGGATGCAGGAAGAATCAGTTCCTTTTCCTGATTTAGCTCCTTAAGAGCCTGGTATTTAGCCAGAATGGACTTTATACGCACAATGGTGTAAAGGATGTAAGGACCTGTATTCCCTTCAAAGGACAGAAACCGCTCCATATCAAAGACATAATCTTTCGCTGCCTGATTGGATAAGTCACCGTATTTTAAAGCTGCCATACCCACCATTTTAGAAGTTTCTCTTGCTTCTTCTTCTGAAACGGTACGGTTCTCCATGATTTTTTCATATGCAGCCTGGCTGATATCAGAAATCAGGGTTTCCAGACGCAGAACTCCTCCGTCCCTTGTTTTAAACGGTTTTCCGTCTTTGCCGTTCATAGTACCGAAAGCAAGATGGGACATCTTCTTATCAGCACTTACAAAGCCGGCCTTTTTCGCCACACGGAATACCTGGGTAAAATGCAGTTCCTGACGTTTGTCCGTTACATAAATATACCAGTCCGGCTTAATCTCCTTCTCTCTCTCTATAATGGTACCCAGATCTGAGGTGGAGTAAAGAGCTGCCCCGTCGGACTTTCTTATAATGCAGGGGGGAAGTTCTTTTGAATCTCCTTCCTGGACAACATCTACCACAAGAGCTCCCTGGCTTTCGTAGGCAAGCCCTTTGGCCGTCAGCTCCTTTATCACCTCCGGTATATAAGGCTCTGCATCGCTTTCTCCCTTCCACAGATCAAAGGTTACATTCAGATTACCGTAATTCATCTTTAAATCCGCAACGGAAATGTTGATAATATGCTGCCAGATCGCACGATAGGGGCGGTATCCATTCTGCAGCTTTAAGGTGGCATCATGGGCTCTCCTGCTAAATACTTCGTCTTCTTTTGATTTTAAACTGGCTGCAGGATAAATCTCCTCTAATTCGCTGATTGTAAAGGGAGCTTCCTTCGGATATTCCCCTTCAAATGATTCATCAAAATAAGGAAGATCCGGTTTTCTGTCTTTTAATTCTTCGATAATCAGACCCATCTGGAGTCCCCAGTCTCCTAAATGCACATCGCCGATGATGTGATGTCCAAGGAAACGTCCCATGCGCTTGATACTCTCTCCAATAACAGCAGACCGGAGATGTCCCACGTGAAGGGGCTTTGCCACATTAGCTCCGCCGTAATCCACAACGATGGTCATAGGTTCGTCTGCTTCCTCACAGCCACAGCGGCCGTCGTCTGCCATTCCATTCATATATTCCGCCAGATATCCGGCATTGAGTTTTAAATTAATAAATCCGGGCATTACAGCATCCACAGAAGTAAAAACGTGACTTCCGGCAAGTTTTGACACCACTTCCGATGCGATATCAAACGGTTTCTTTTTATAAGCTTTGGCTGCCGCCATGGCTCCGTTGCACTGGTACTCGCAAAGATCCGGACGGTTGGATAAGGTCACCTTTGCATAAATTTCATCGTATCCGCTGTCTGCAAAAGCTGTCTTCATCTCTGCCGTAATTAAATCAAGAATCTTCTTCATCGGTTTTATGATCTCCTTTTTTATCCAGAAATTTCTAAGCTAAATAACAATTATATTACAAGTACCTAAAAAAATCAAATCATTTAGGGCAGAAAGAAAAAAAGACCGGATATCCCGGCCCTTTTTAACTGATTAAATTCTTGACAGGTATTCACCTGAACGTGTATCAATCTTAATCTTATCACCCTGTTCAACAAATAAAGGTACATAAACCACTGCGCCGGTTTCCACGGTAGCCGGTTTGGTTGCGCCCTGAGCAGTATCACCCTTGAATCCTGGCTCTGTATCAGTAATAACCAGTTCCACAAATAACGGAGGCTCTACGGAATACACCTTACCATTGTAAGAACATACCTTTACTGTATCATTCTCTTTCACAAACTTTAATGCATCTCCAATGACATCATTGCTTAATGCAACCTGTTCATAGCTGCTGGTATCCATAAAGTTATGAAGATCTCCATCGGCATACAGATACTGCATGTCTACTCTGTCGATTCTTGCCTGGGGAAACTTCTCTGTCGGGCGGAATGTGCGCTCTACAACGCCGCCGTTTACCACATCTTTAATCTTAGTTCTTACGAAAGCAGCACCTTTACCAGGTTTCACGTGCTGAAACTCCATAATCTGATATACAGTACCATCGATCTCCAATGTGATACCGTTTCTAAAATCACCCGCTGATATCATAAATGATATTCCTCCTTGAATTCTCTTCTTAACCTTTTATATTCTATACTAAAATAAATGCATTTTCAACCGTTTTTTGCAAATAACACCTTTTTTCTTTAACACTTATCCATTGTCAGCGCAGAAAAAAGAGCATGCATGTCCACATAAATTAATGACTTATGCTATTATAACCGGAAATATCAAATATACCCAATTAACGGTCAGCGCTGCTTCATACGCCTGATTTTCTTCCTTCTGTGGTAAAAATACAGAACAACTGACTCCAGCTTCCGTTTCAAACGAATCTGGATTTCCTCGCTGGGATGGATCCTTTTTACCAGAATGCTGTGGATCCCGGCTCTCTTGGCACCGAATACATCTGTAAAAAGCTGGTCACCAATAAAAATAGTATTGGAAGCATTGGTTCCCATCAGCTTCATGGCTTGCTGATATCCCCGGATTCCAGGCTTTTTTCCTTTAAAAATATACTTTAGGCTTCCTGCATCCTGAGCGAATGCAGAGACTCTCGGTTCCTTGTTATTGGACAAAAGGCAGGTTTCCATTCCCATCTGGTGAAGCATGGAAAACAGCTTTTTCGCCCGGTTGTCCGCCGGCGCCCCGTGGGGTACAAGGGTATTGTCAACATCAAAAATAACACCTCTGATTCCTTTTTTATAAAATTCCTCAAAGGGTATTTCATACGTGGAATTAACGTCTTCGTCTGGATAAAATCTCTGTAACATAGTTCTCCTACTTCTTTAATAATTTTCCTATTTCTTCCATAAAGGTATTCACATCTTTAAATTCCCTGTAAACGGAAGCAAAACGCACATATGCCACTTCATCCACTTCCTGAAGTTTTTTCATAACCAGTTCGCCTATGACGGTGCTTTCTACTTCTTTTTCCTCCCGGTTAAAAACCTGGGTTTCGATTTCATCTACCATGGCAGCAATCTGCTGGGAAGAAACCGGTCTTTTATGGCAGGAATGAAGGATACCCGCTTCTATCTTGGAGCGGTCGTAAACCTCCCTGGAATTATCCTTTTTTATTACCATAAGGGGCATGGTTTCCAGCTTTTCATAAGTAGTAAACCGTTTCCCGCACTTTTCGCACTGTCTGCGGCGTCTGATCGAACTGTTGTCGTCTGCTGGTCTGGAATCAATGACCTTTGTATCTGCCTCGTTGCAAAATGGACATTTCACGCCTCGGATCCTCCTGTCTTACGGACTGTAACTATTATTACGTATATCATAACTTACAATCCATAGTTGCGCAAGCCTATCTTCTGTTAAATGCCGCATTTTTCCGTTGCTTTTTCCAAATCCACGTTTACCAGGATAATATCAGGGCCTACCTGCCTGATATCACAAAACGGGATAACATATTCTCTTTCCCTGACCAGAAAGCCGCAAAAGCATCCGGGACCTGGTACAATGATTGCCAGCAGACAGCCGGTCTCCATATCAAAATCAACGTCTCCAACAAAGCCAAGACGTCTGCAGTCACAGATATTAATCACTTCTTTTTGCTTCAGATCACAAATGCGCATAAGACACACCTCCTATAGTGTATTCTATGCGCATCCACCCCCTGTGACACGGTTTCAAATTAAAATTACTGTTTCAATTCTTTATAGTATTCCGTATAGGTGGCATACATATACGGATAAATCCAAAGATATGCAATGCCAAAAGAAAAGTAGCCTAAAAATACCAGTCCGATAAAACTTAAATTAAGATAGAACAGGCTTCCCTTGTTCCCATTCATCAGCTCTGCACTCTCTCTGATGCACTGAAATACCCCTTTGTCGGGCGCTTCCACAAAAATATACATAGCCTGGGACACGTACAGGGATGTGACCATAATCCCTGCTAACAGCAGCAAATATGTGATAATCAGTAAAACTACCATAACCGGAATATAATTGGTAACGGCAGCCACAGCCAGTACCACATAATAGGGAATGGCCCAGATCATCATCATCAGAAAGATGATGATGTTCAATCCAATAAACTTATGGGGCTTATTCTTGAATCCATAAAGAAGGTCTGATATCTTAGCCGGTCTGTCCCCGCTGATATTTAAAAATATCTTAAACATTCCTGGTGTAAACAAAGAAACTATGACAAGCATAAGTATCGTCACAATTCCCACAACAATTATGATTATTGTGAATTCTTTCATATGTACACCTGCTCCAGGTACCATTCCGCTACTCATAAAAGCACTTACTAATGCTGCAAAAAACACCATAATAAAAATGACTGACATAATTGCGCCAACAATCAGCTGAGCTCCCACACAGAGACCGTAGTTGCCCATAAGCTTCTGCTTTGCACGCTTTTTCAGCTCTTTTGATGATATTTTCAATGAAACGCACCTCCTGTACTGAGCTTATCCATCACTATCCATGTTATAAACGCAATCATAACAACCACGGTAAGTACCAAAGCAATGATAGAGGTAATGAGTCCTGCTTTCGCATTCCCTTCAAAATGGTCCTCTGTTTTAGAGAGCAGTGCGAATACAATACCCAGGCTGCCGAATATAAAACCTCCATAACAGCTGCAGGCTGTAACAATACCAATAATTCCCATAATCAGAGAGGCAAGTGCCATATAATTCTGCTTTTTCTGCGGCTGCTGGAAGTTAACGGCATTATTCTGCTCTATGTCAGAATTTACAGAAACAGGCTGTATTCCGTTCTCCGGTGATACTGAAGGATCATTGAAATCCATCTGATTATCCTGATCCATAAATGATCATCTCCTTTTTAGTCATAATAAAGGAATTATACATTATTTTCCATTATATGTAAAATGAAGTTTTTCTTTCAATTTTTCATATTAATCATAACCACCGGCTTAGCCGGTGGTTTGCTCTGGCCCTATAAGGGCCTGTTACCGGCACTGGAGTCTAAAGACTCATTGAAAGGTTCGCCAGCCGCAACATCATTTACCTGCCAA
>NZ_OAOF01000030.1 GCF_900205965.1 Lacrimispora amygdalina | reverse complement strand
TTGGCAGGTAAATGATGTTGCGGCTGGCGAACCTTTCAATGAGTCTTTAGACTCCAGTGCCGGTAACAGGCCCTTATAGGGCCAGAGCAAACCACCGGCTAAGCCGGTGGTTATGATTACGCGGAAATATTGATAAAATACAAAACAGGTTGCTGAATTAAGGACCTGTGTCTTATAATACTTATTAGTAACTATGGGAAGGACTATTAAGAGGTGGCTTGCAATGACATTGTTTACCCGTCAGGTGATGGAACAATTTGGGGAACTGGACTATGAGGTTTACAATTTTATATTAAAAAACAGTGAGAAGATACCGTATATGACAATTCGGGAGGTGGCAAAGGAAGCTCATGTATCGACCACCACCATCACCCGCTTCTGCAGGAAAGCCATGTGCAGCGGGTTTTCAGAATTTAAGGTGCGGTTTAAGTTAGAAAAGGGAAAGAACGGTTCTGTAAAAAAACGATTTGATGTATCTTCTATTACGGATTTTTTTGACAGGGTCAATACAGAGTCTTTTCAAAAACAGCTGGATACGATCGCCGGAGTAATTGCAGGCAAACGGCAGATTATATTCATTGGTACCGGTAATTCGGGAATTATGGCTGAATACGCAAGCCGCTATTTCTGCAATATCGGAATCTTTTCCACAGGGATTAATGGTCCTATGTTTCCGATTAGTCTGGAATTTCCAGAGGAAAGCATCATTATTGTATTGTCTGTGGAGGGGGAGACGAATCTTCTGATAGAAAATTCGTCTATTCTGAAAGAAAGCAGCAGCACACTGGTATCCATTACAAACAGCAGGAACAGCACACTGGCGAGAATCTCAGATTACAACATTTCCTACTACATTCAAAAAGAGAGAAAAGAGACAGATGAGATGAAGGTGGATATCACTTCTCAGATTCCGGCAGTTTATATTGTGGAAGCCTTGGCCAGGCTGACCATGGAAAAGAAACAGGGATAAAACACCCTGTTTTTTTTATGGTACAAATACCAAAACATCAGTGCTTGTGCCCAAAGAGGGCAGATCAGTTCCCTTTCAGAGATTTTTGGAGTATGCTTTTTCTATCAAATACCTGGAGGTAAGTAAGATGAAAGGGAAAATTAAAATAGTAACCATTGGTGGCGGGTCCAGTTATACCCCCGAATTAATAGAGGGATTTATTAAGCGGAAGGATCAGCTGCCTATCGGTGAGATCTGGCTGGTGGATATTGAAGAAGGAAGAGAAAAGCTGGAAATTGTCGGTAACCTTGCAAAGCGGATGGTGAAAGCAGCAGGACTTGACTGGAAAGTTCATTTAACACTGGACCGGAGAGAGGCATTAAAAGATGCAGATTTTGTTTCCACTCAGTTTCGGGTGGGGCTTTTGGATGCAAGGATAAAGGATGAACGGATTCCTTTATCACATGGTGTGATCGGTCAGGAGACTAACGGTGCAGGCGGTATGTTTAAGGCGTTCCGTACAGTCCCGGTTATTCTGGAAATTGTGGAAGATATGAAGGAACTTTGTCCGGATGCCTGGCTTGTAAACTTCACAAACCCGTCAGGTATGGTAACGGAAGCGGTAATGCGTTACGGTAAATGGAATAAGGTGGTGGGCCTGTGCAATGTTCCTATCATGTGCAGAAAGATTGCAGCAGGTGCATTAAAGGAAAAAGAAGAGGATTTGTTTTTCCGGTTCGGCGGTTTAAATCATTTTCACTGGCACAGAGTCTGGAATCATGAGGGGGTTGAAAAAACCGGAGAGGTTCTTGAGGCCGTATACACAAAGCCGGATGGTCTTAAGAATGCCATGCAGGGTCTGAAAAGCTCCGGTGTACAAAACATTCCCAATATCGCTTTTTTAGAAGATCAGATCAGGAATCTGGGAATTATTCCCTGCATGTATCACCGGTACTACTACATTACGGATGACATGCTGAAGGAAGAACTGGAGGCATATGCAAAAGGGCAAACCAGGGCAGAGCTTGTAAAGAAGACCGAAGCAGAGCTTTTTGAGCTTTATAAGGATCCGGATTTAAAGGTAAAACCGGTTCAGCTTGAACAGCGCGGCGGTGCATTCTATTCCGATGCGGCCTGTGAGCTGATTGCGTCCATTTATAACGACAAGAAGACAACCATGGTAGTGAGCACCAGAAATAATGGTGCCATCTCTGATCTGCCGGATGATGTGGTGGTTGAGGTCAGCAGTATGATTACGGCAGGAGGTCCTGTTCCCATCTCCTGGGGCGGCTTTGATTCCTCTACCAGAGGTTTACTGCAGCTGATGAAGGATATGGAACTGACTACCATAAAGGCAGCTGTTACCGGTGATTATGGAACTGCCCTCCAGGCATTTACATTAAATCCACTGGTGCCAAGCGGTAAGATCGCAGGGACGATTCTTGATGAGCTTTTAGTGGCCCATAAAAAGCATCTTCCCCAGTTCCGGGAGAAGATTGCGCAGCTGGAAGCAGAGAGTAAATAAACCCGCCGGTATAGGAAGAGGAGTATTACGGCTGAATGTGTGCAGATTGAGGCAGACAGAAGGGCCGGTATGATCCTCTTCCTGTATTTTGCTTTCCTCAGGCAATCCGTTAACAGGTAACGTGTTTGGGTTTTGAGTATCCTTATGGGGCATAGGCAAAGATCTATCTGCTTCTATGCCCCAAATAGTATAGACGGGGGACATAAAATTGATGAAATGGGACTATTGTAGGGAAAAAAATCATCTATGCCCCGCAAACTCATAAATGCGGGGCATAATTAAACAGCCGACCACTGCTATGCCCCTAACAAGGATTATAATGTATTATAATGTACCCAATAGAGTGGACACGGAAAAAATATTTTATGCCCAATTTTTTGAGCATACCTATTCCGTAGACACGATTTTTTATGTCTCATACCTAAAATTTCTGGCTGGTCCCATGTCAGCACAGACAGTTTGCCCAAAGTCCTTTCAAATGCTCCTTGCCTTGACGCATGGGAAAAACAGTGTTATACTTTTAACCGCATATAAGACAGTTCATTAGTACCATCCTGTCTATAAACAAAACTAGGGCTGATTTTAATATTGTTGGAATGAAAAGTTATCAGAGTTTTATAACTTTTTTTTCGTGCAGATAGAGAAAGCAGGCATAGTCTTATGCCTGCTTTTTTGCGATAATCCGGCAAATATAAAATCCTGCCTCGATATTCGAAAGGACAAAAGGACCCATGTATTACCTAGAAACAGAACAGAGCTTTGATTCCGCCCATTTTTTAAAGGGCTATGAAGGAAAATGCAAAAATATCCATGGTCACAGGTGGAGAGTGGTGATAGAAATTCAAAGCCCGTCACTTCAAAAAGAAGGGCAGACGCAGGGCATGATCGTTGATTTCTCCAGACTCAAAGAGGATCTAAAAGAAGAAACAGATTATTTAGACCATTCCTTAATTATGGAAAAAAATTCGCTAAACCCCAATACACTGCATGCCCTGTGGGACGAGGAATTTTCAGTGATTGAAGTGGATTTCCGCCCCACAGCAGAAGAATTTTCCAGATACTTTTATGAAAAAATGAGTGAGAAGGGGTATCAGGTAAAATCTGCCAGAGTTTATGAGACTCCTGCAAACTGCGCTTCTTACGGGGAGGACAGTCATGGCAGAATATAATGTGGCAGAAACATTTGTAAGCATTAACGGGGAGGGAGTATATGCAGGCCAGCTGGCAGTATTTATCCGTTTTTATGGCTGCAACCTTTCCTGCTCCTACTGTGATACTGCCTGGGCGAAAGATGCCCTGAGACATGGGAGAACCATGAGTGAACTTAATATTTATGAATATATAAAAGAAACGGGTATCAAAAATGTTACGCTCACCGGGGGTGAGCCGCTTATTCAAGATGGCATGAAAGATCTGCTTTCACTTCTTTTATTGGATGAGGAACTTCGGGTGGAGGTTGAAACAAACGGAAGTGTTGATCTTTCCGATTATCAGCGTGAAACAGATGCACTTTCATTTACCATGGATTATAAGCTTCCTGGCAGTGGTATGGAACCCTCCATGCTGTTGTCTAATTTCCATTGTTTAAAGCAGAAGGATACGGTTAAATTTGTTGCCGGGAGCAGAATGGATCTGGAGCGGGCAGTGGAAATCATAGACAGTTATGAACTTTCCGGCCGGTGCCATATCTATTTCAGTACGGTATTTGGCAAACTTTCACTGAGTGATACCGTGGAATTTATGAAGGAGAACCAGTTAAATGATGTGACTCTTCAGCTTCAGATGCATAAGATCATCTGGGGACCTGATGCAGTGGGCGTATAGCCGGAAAGGAGGAACGTGCTGTGGCAATAGATACAGCTGCAATTCAGACTCATGTGAGGGGCATATTAAAGGCGCTGGGAGAGGATCCGGACAGGGAAGGTTTAAAGGATACGCCGGCGCGGGTTGCTAAAATGTACGGGGAAGTTTTTGAAGGAATCAACTATACGAACCATGAAATTGCTGTTATGTTTGGTAAAACATTTGAAGAGGATATAGATACAGCCGGCATGGGAGAGGACATGGTCGTAGTAAGGGATATGGAGGTGTTCAGTTACTGCGAACATCATATGGCGCTTATGTATGATATGAAAGTTGCTGTGGCTTATATTCCAAATGGAAAAGTGATCGGACTGAGCAAAATCGCAAGGATAGCGGATATGGCAGCCAGGCGGCTTCAGCTTCAGGAGAGAATAGGCTCTGATATTGCAGAAATTATGGCAGAAGTTACCGGATCAGAGGATATAGAAGTTATTGTTGAGGGCAGCCACAGCTGCATGACGGCCAGAGGAATTAAAAGTTCAGCCGCCAGGACCAGAACAGTAACATTAAGAGGCCGTTTCCGGTCGGAGCCGGACTTGCGTATTTAGATTTCATATAAGATAGAAGAAAGGGAGAAAAAGATGAAAGCACTTGTATTATTAAGCGGAGGGGTAGACAGTGCCACCTGCCTTGGAATGGCGATTGAAGAGTATGGAAATAAGAATGTCTGCACACTTTCCATTTCCTATGGACAAAAGCACGAGAAGGAGCTGCAGGCTGCCCAAAAAATCGCAGACCACTATGATGTGGAATTTATGAGTCTTGATTTAAGCAGAATATTTGCTTACAGTGACTGTTCCCT
The DNA here is from genome assembly GCF_900205965.1 of Lacrimispora amygdalina. Classification (GTDB taxonomy): domain Bacteria; phylum Bacillota; class Clostridia; order Lachnospirales; family Lachnospiraceae; genus Lacrimispora; species Lacrimispora amygdalina_A. Next base: position 33,044 of record NZ_OAOF01000030.1, on the reverse strand, counting down.
ATTAACCCGGTCCCATCAGGAGATTCCCATGGAAAGCTATGCAAAGCAGCTTGAATGCAGTGAGGGAAAACCGGTATCCACTTATGTTCCGTTCCGTAACGGATTGTTTCTCTCTTGTGCAGCCAGTATTGCGCTGTCAAAAGGATGCAGCGAGATCTATTACGGAGCTCACAGCGATGATGCAGCAGGGAATGCCTATCCGGACTGCAGTAACTCCTTTCAGGAAGCAATGAACCAGGCTATCTGCATCGGAACCGGAAATCAGCTTAGTCTGAAGGCTCCATTTGTATTATGGACGAAAGCGGAGGTTGTTAAGCTGGGTCTCAAGCTTCGGGTTCCGTATGAACTGACCTGGAGCTGCTATGAGGGCGGGAAGGAGCCCTGCGGCAAATGCGGCACCTGTATTGACCGTGCAGAAGCCTTCGCTGAAAACGGGGTTGCAGATCCGGCACTTAAGAAAGGGGAATAGACATGGCAGGAAGAACAAGGAAAGAAACAGAGGGACTGACTCATCTGGGGAATCAGGGAACTGTCTATGAAACAGATTATAATCCGGGAGTACTGGAGACTTTTTTAAACAAACATCCGGATCATGATTATTTTGTAAAATTCAACTGTCCGGAATTTACCAGTCTTTGTCCAATCACCGGACAGCCGGATTTTGCGTTTATTATAATCTCATATGTTCCAGGTGAACGTATGGTAGAAAGCAAGTCATTAAAGCTATACTTATACAGTTTCCGGAATCACGGTGATTTTCATGAGGACTGCATGAATATAATCATGAAAGATCTAATTAATCTCATGGAGCCCAAATATATTGAAGTCTGGGGTAAATTTACTCCCAGAGGCGGTATCTCCATCGACCCCTACTGCAACTATGGAAAGCCGGGGACTAAATGGGAACAGGTAGCCTGGGAACGGCTTTCGGCCCACGATCTTTATCCGGAGCGTGTGGATAACCGGTAGCATTAACTGCTGTGATTTAAAATAAATTCCCGTTTGATTAAAAGGAGTCTGTGCAGCTGTTTTAAAATATAAAAAAGAATAGCTCTTGCCTCAAATTCGTCTCTGCTTAAAGGGAGCGCGTGATCCTTTAATTCCAGTAAGAGCAGATCTAAATCCTTTAACAGCCCTTCCACCGTGTTGTTTCTGTGATAGCCCTGCTCAATTTTTATCAGAAGCCCGGATACTTCCATTGCTTCCTTCGGCAGACAGGAAATGGAACGGATATTCATGTAAATTTCAGAAAGCAGAATACTTTGCTGTCTGCGCATCTCAATGTAATCGATCTCGTAGGTATCTTTCCGGAACAGCGCATTGTTATAATTGGTTAATGCACTGGTCTTGGCTGCACGTAGTGCCTTTTGAAGGGAGAGAAGATCTGCAGGTGTGCAGCTGCTTTTGTCTTCGGGATAAAGGAAACAGGACATTTGGCTGAGGATTTCTTTGATCTGATGATCCACTTCATCAGAAAGCATCTGGAACTCATTTTTCCGCCGCCTCAAATGCAGATTCACTAAGATTCCAACTGTCGTGCCGATGAAAAAAAGTCCTGCCTCATTGGCGATAAGTGCCATAGCCATGGACCGTTCGGTCAGAAAATGGGTGATAAGAACGGAATCCATGGCAATAGCTTCTCCCCAGTCAGCATAAAAGCAGAGAAGGGCAAAGAGAAATAAATACCCGGCAAATGCAGGCAGGGAAAATCCCAGAATTCCAAAAAGGAGGCGGGCAATTAAGAGTGCACATACAAAGGCCAGTGTCCGGTTCCTTGCGCTTTTTATGGTTTCTTTTTTTGTATTCTGAATGCTGAGTACTGTGATAATTCCTGCAGTAGCGGAATAGCGAAGCCCCAATTCTCCGGCAATAGCAATGGAGAGCACGGCGGCGACAGCAATTTTTAAACTTTTTATAACTGTATCCTTATTCATGATTTCTCCTTCCGGATATTTCTGTTAATATCCCTGTTCTCTCAGCTTATGTACCAGGTCTGTATAAAACCCCATGACATCGAACCCTTCTATATTTTTCCGGGTCAGATCAATGACATCTCCGTGAGAAATCCCCTGTTTTCCCTTCGGTTTTAAAATCCCAAGATTATTTCCCCAGACCATGGAATCTGTGGATACCAGGCCATCGTTGCTTCCTTCACCAAGTAGCCGGATTATAATATAACCAGGGTTTAAAGGGAACATGGCGCTCTTCGGTGACTTCATTTGTGATCCTGCACTCTGACAGAGAACTCCGGGAGCATCTTTCATTAGTTTCCCCAGCCTCACACATTCCCTGTCGGTTAAATCCCTTAGGCCGCTTAAAAAGTCGGGGTTGTCATCTCCAAGAAGAGTAAAGAGGGATTCATATTTTTTCCCGATAAAACGGGCAATTCCCGGAGAGATATGGTCTAAAATCCGGCATACATAATGACAGCCTGCATGAGGAGTGTTAATGGTAGTAATGGAGGCAACATACTGATCCATGCCAAGACAGCTGATTGCGTAACGGCTGTCAAGACCGCCTTTGGAATGGGCAATAATGTTTACTTTTCCACACCCCGTCTTTTTAACGATGTCTAAAATACACGCTTTTATTTCTTCCCCGCATTGTTCCACAGATGCAGAGGACTGGTGATTGCTGTAGTAGACGGAGGCTCCGTGGCGGATCAGTTCATCGGGAATCCGCCCCCAGTAGTTAAAGTTTTTCCAGTCCCGGAAGAATATCCCGTGCACCATTAATATGGGATACTTTGTCCTGCATAATTCTTCCTCTTTCCGTTTCTCATAATACTGCTGTTTTTCCAGTGTGAAGCTATATTCTTTATGTGATACATCAATGAACCTGTGAAGCAGTATGAGATTAACTCCCGGAACCCACCACAAAAACAAAAGGGCTATCCTGTTAAAAAGCCCGAGCTGACCTGAACAGGTGAAGATCCGGATAATACCGTTTATAAGGATAAGATAAAGTAATATGGCACATACGATTCCATTTATAGCAAGGAGCAGAGGCGGCTCCGATTTGTAAAAGGCCAGAAGATATGCGTAAACTGCCAGCTCAAGAAAGAAGCACACGATGGCAGCATTCATCAGTTCACAGCCCCCCTGCAGGATTTTAAGCCTTCGCCCTTTACAAATGGATTTTACTGGCACAAAATGATACCAGAGATAAAAGAGCAGCAGGCAGGTGCAGGATAAAACACGTACCTGTGTGTTTGGCATCAGGGGAGATATCAGGGGGAAATTAAATAAAATCATGAGAAAAAAATAACGGACCATACGTTTCATCAGAGTCAATACACGGCCTCCTTTTTCATCGGTAAATTATAATTCTTTTATTCGCTTAGATCATACCATATTTTTTCTGACAATTTAAGCCTGCATAGAGAAGAATTTTTAAGAGAATAATCCGGGCAATAAATGAAACACTAAAAAAGAAACGGTCAATAAAAGGAAAAGGAGGCAAATGACAATGTCAGAAAATAAAACGAAAGGTGCTGGCGCTGATCTCGCCATGATGGCTCTTGAAGATATTCCTTCACCGAAGGCAGATGCAAAGGAAATAGTTGCGCTGGTAAAACAAAGCGGCCGCATAACCGGATATCAGCTGTCAGATGGAAGGACTCTTAATAAAGAAGAAGGCGTGAAGCTTGCAAAACAGGGAGGAATCCGTGGTGTTGGTGTGGCTTCCAGAAACGGCAGCGAGTATCTAAAATCACTGCCTGATGGAACAGAAAAAAACAATTTGAGTAATTTACCCAAAGTTACAAATTAATAGAATTCCTGAAAAAGGTTCAGTCTCCTCCGGGACTGAGCCTTTTGAATTTTCAAGTGTTAAAAAAACGTAAGGAAAAAAATTGTATATTGACACAGAAACAGGAGAAGTGTAGAATGATGAACGTTGGTAACTGTTAACGGTGTTAAGTATTAATAAGAGGATTGAAATTAATGAATGAAAAAGACGAGTACATAAAAAAGGTAAAGACACATCTTGCAGTTATGATAGGCAAAGGAAGAAAAATTGATAAGATATTCCTGTCCCAGGGCCTGACCCGCCTTGAACTATTTGCGATTCAGCAGATTTACCAGGCCACAAACGGGGATCAGGAGAATAAAGGAATCTATGTATCAGTACTGGCAAAAAATATGGATATCGTTTTATCCTCTGCCTCACGGACCTTAAGATCTTTAGAAAAGCAGGGGCTGATATCCAGGAAAATTGATCCGGAAAACAGAAGAAATATATGTGTCATGCTCACGAAAAAAGGGGAGTTTGTCAGGAAGCAATGCCTGGAAAACGTAAATCTGCTGGTGAGCAGGGTCGTCGATGACATGGGAATGGAAGAAATGGATCAGCTGATTGTATTGTGGAACCGCTTTATTGATCAGATGGACAAGGAAGTAAATAAGATGACAGAAGAAATGAATAAAAAGACAGAATGATGAAACAGGAAAAGAGGGAACTGACTTGAATGTATTTTTCCGGTATTTCAAACCCTATCTGATCTCTTTGGCAGCAGTCATGCTGCTGCTGTTCGGGCAGGCTGCATGTGGTTTATCCCTTCCGGATTATATGTCTGATATCGTAAACAAGGGTATCACATCGGGAGACACGATATACATAATCAAAGCAGGATTTCAGATGATGGGAATCGCCTTTATCAGTGCGTTCTGCACGGTAATTGTGGGATTGATCGGAGCCAGAATGGCAGCAGGCATCTGCCGGAATCTGCGGCAGGATGTGTTTACGAGAATTGAGGGATTTTCCAGTGCGGAGATGGAGAAGTATTCCACCTCCTCGTTAATTACAAGAACCACCAATGATATTACCCAGATCCAGCAGCTGATTGTCATGCTGGTCCGAATCGTATTTTATGCCCCCATTCTTGGAATCGGTGGTGTGATTCATGCGCTGGAAAAGGATAAATCCATGTCATGGATCATCGCATTAGCGGTGGGATTGCTGCTTGTGATGATTTTTTCCATGATGATGGTGGTTATGCCCAGGTTTCAGTATGTGCAAAAATTAATCGACCGGTTAAACCTCGTGGTCCGGGAGAGTCTTGACGGAACTCTGGTAATCCGTGCATTTAATACCCAGAGATTCGAAGAGAAGCGATTTGATAAGGTGAATGCCAGGCTGACGGGCACGAATCTGTTTGTAAACCGGGTCACCTCCGGTATGATGCCTTCCATGATGCTGATTATGAATCTGACCAATCTTTTAATTGTCTGGGTCGGCGCGAAGGCAGTATCCGGATTCCGGATGAAGGTAGGAGATATGATGGCATATATGCAGTATGCCATGCAGATTATCATGGCGTTTTTAATGATGGCGATGATGTTTATTATGATTCCAAGAGCCATTGTATCCATAAAGAGGGTGGTTGAGGTTCTGATCCTTTCACTATCCGGATGCGGACGAAGCGGTTCTTCATGATATTTCATTTACGGCACTGCCGGGGCAGACAACGGCCTTTATCGGTGCAACCGGAAGCGGAAAAAGCACACTGGTCAATTTGCTTCCCCGCTTTTACGATGTGACGGAAGGGGAGATATTGATTGACGGCATTGACATCAGAAACTGGCCGCTTAAAAAGCTTCGGGATATGATTGGGTTTGTTCCCCAGAAGGGGATTTTATTCTCCGGAACCATTGAGAGCAATCTAAAATATGGAGACAGAGGAGCCAGTGACGAAGAGGTGGAGGAAGCTGCCAGGACAGCCCAGGCAGAGGAATTCATCAGTTCCAGGCCGGAGGGCTTTCAGACAGAGATCTCACAGGGAGGCCAAAATGTGTCAGGAGGACAGAAGCAGCGGCTTTCCATAGCCAGGGCACTGGTAAAAAAGGCATCCGTCAATGTGTTTGACGACAGCTTCTCCGCTCTGGATTTTAAAACAGATGCAAAGCTTCGCGCAGCACTGAAAGAAAAAACGAAAGACAGCGCCACCATTCTGGTGGCACAGCGAATCAGCACCATTATGAATGCGGATCAGATTATTGTTCTGGATCAGGGCAGAATTGCTGGAAAAGGGCCTCACCGGGAACTGATGAAAACCTGTGAGGTGTACCGGGAAATTGCGCTGTCACAGCTGAGTGAGGAGGAACTGAAATGAGTGAAAAGAAATCCTCAGGCATGCCCATGGGCAGAGGCGGCGGACTTGGCCAGAAGACGGAAAAAGCAAAGAATTTTAAAGGCACCATGCTTCATCTTGCCACCTATCTGAAGCCTTATAAAATTTCCGTAATTATCGTGCTCTTATTTGCCTGCTGTTCTTCCGTATTCTCAATCGCAGGACCCAAGATTTTAGGAAAGGCAACCACCAAGCTTTATGAAGGCCTGATCGCCTGGGCCATGGGAACCGGTTTGCTTACCGATTTCCGTTATATCAGAAACCGTCTGCTGCTTTTAGTTGTCCTCTATGTTGTATCAGCTCTCTTTTCCTATCTGCAGAGCTATATCATGTCAGGGGTCAGCATGAAGATTACCTATGAGCTGCGCAAAAACATCTCGGAGAAAATGAACCGGCTTCCGTTAAATTATTACGACACCAGAACACATGGAGAGATTCTCTCAAGAATTACCAATGATGTGGATACGGTAAACCAGACGTTAAATCAGAGTCTGACCCAGATGATCACATCGGTGACAACCTTAATCGGTATTGTAGTTATGATGCTGTCCATCAGTATCCGTATGACTCTGGTTGCAGTTCTTGTATTGTTTGTTTCCATGGGACTGATCGTTACGGTAGTGAAAAAATCCCAGAAATTTTTTGCCCAGCAGCAGAAAAGCCTGGGTAATCTAAACGGTCACATAGAGGAAATCTATGCAGGCCATCATGTGGTCCAGATTTTTAACGGAGAGAAAGAGGCCATTGAAAAATTCCGGCTGATAAATGATAAGCTTTTCGGGTCTGCGTGGAAATCCCAGTTTTTATCAGGAATGATGATGCCCATCATGTCCTTTGTCAGCAACCTTGGATTCGTATGTGTCTGTCTGCTGGGTGGATATTTAACGGTGAAAAAAGTCATTGAGATCGGTGATGTCCAGGCATTTATACAGTATATGAGATCGTTTATGCAGCCAATCTCACAGATTGCCAATGTTTCCAATACCCTTCAGTCTACAGCTGCTGCTGCAGAGCGTGTATTTGAATTTTTAGCAGAAGAGGATGAAATCCGCGAAACAGAGAGCCCTGTTGTATTAAACCAGGTTCATGGAAATGTGGAATTTAAAAATGTCTGCTTTGGCTATCAGCCGGATACAACGATTATCAATCACTTTTCCTCTCAGATTGATGCAGGGCAGACTGTAGCAATCGTAGGTCCCACAGGAGCAGGAAAAACCACTGTAGTAAAGCTGCTGATGCGGTTTTATGAGCTTAATTCCGGTCAGATCCTGATAGACGGACATGACAGTCTTACATTTACCAGAAGGGACTTACGTTCCATGTTCGGCATGGTTCTGCAGGAAACCTGGCTATATAATGCTACGGTAATGGATAACATCCGTTACGGTAATTTTGATAAATCGGATGAAGAAGTAATATCTGCAGCAAAAGCTGCTCATTGCGATGAATTTATAAGGACTCTTCCCGGAGGCTATCATATGGTGATCAATGAAGAATCCAGTAACTTATCCCAGGGGCAGAAACAGCTTCTAACCATTGCCCGGACCATTCTGGCAGATCCTAAGATCCTGATTCTTGATGAAGCAACCAGCTCCATTGATACACGAACAGAGGTCTTTATCCAGAAAGCCATGGATAAATTAATGAAAAACAGAACCAGCTTTGTTATCGCCCATCGGCTTTCCACCATCCGGGATGCGGATATGATTCTGGTTATGAAGGATGGCGACATCATAGAACAGGGAAATCATGAAACACTGCTTGAAAAGAGAGGATTTTATTCCGATCTGTATCACAGCCAGTTTGCAGAACAATCATAGCGGAGGAAAATGATATGCAGGAAAACAAACACATCAACATTGAAGATCAGGAAATCAGTAAGGGAACAGGAAAACTGAAGAAAATACTACTCCCCCTTTTGCTGGCAGTGATTCTTGTGGGAGGAGCCGCCGGAGTATATGTCTATTATATGAGCACCAATTATTTTAAGACAGATAATGCCAGAGTCACAGCAAAGCTGTATTCAGTAAAAGCAATCACCAATGGTAAGCTTCTGTCCTGGGAGGTGGAGAATGGGGATCTGGTAGAACAGGACCAGGTACTTGGACGCCAGGAGACACTGCCTTATATCACCTCTCCAATTACAGGAACGATTGTGAAAAATGAGGGAGCAGCAAATCAGGCAGTTGCCCCTGGTTCAGAACTGGCTGTTGTGGCGGATACATCTGATCTTTACATCGGGGTAAATGTGGAAGAAACAGATATTATGAAAATAAAACTGGGACAGAAGGTGGATATTAAACTGGATGCATATCCTGGAAAAACGTTTAAGGGACAGGTAATTGAAATAGATCCGGCTACCCAGACCTATTTTTCAGGAGGAAACAGTTTTACCACCAGCGGTGATTACACAAAGGTGACACAGCTAATCCCCATCAAGGTAGCGATTGAAAACCAGCAGAATCTTCCTCTTGTTTTTGGAATGAATGCTTCTGTAAAAGTTCATTTAAAGTAAAGGTCGAAGAAGGAGAAAACAGATGAAGAAATTAACAGCAGTTTTAATGGTAACAGCAATGCTTTCGTCGGCTCTTTCCGGCTGTGCGGGAGCTGGAAGACAGACAGAAGTAACGGTGGCTGCAGCAAAAGAGGGGAAGGACTTATCCGCCATGGTATGGCAGGGAACCGTAGAGGCTTTAAGCAGTGTCGATATCATACCTGCTGCCAGCGGAAAAGTGACCCAGATCATGGCCAAAGAAGGGGATCATGTGGAAGCCGGTGCGGCATTGTTAGAGATCGATAACCAGGATGCCAGCCTTCAGTTAGAGCAGGCAAAGGCCGGATATCAGGCAGCACAGGCCAGCTTTAACAGTGCACAAAAAGCAAATCAGCAAAATACAGTTGTAAAACCCGCTCAGATAAGCTTTACTACAGCAAGTGATAATTTCGACCGGATAAAAGTTCTCTATGCAAGCGGTGACGTCTCTCAGACAGACTATGAGGCTGCTAAGGCCCAGATGGATGTGGCACAGGTACAGCTTCAGGCAGCCCAGAACAACCAGACAACAACATGTGAGGTAACACAGGCACAGCTTGAAAGTGCCAAAGCCGCCCTTGATATCGCTCAGAAGCGGTATGATGACTGCATGGTGGTATCGCCCATAAAGGGGCTGGTGACAAAAATCAGTGTGGAAACGGGTCAGACCGTATCACCTCAGATAAAGGCAGCCACAGTGATTGATGACAGCGGGAAAAAAGTGGAAATTAAAGTAGCAGATATGGATATTGACCAGATCAAAACAGGAACAGAAGTCAATGTGAACCTTCAGACTCTTGGGGAGAGTTTAAAGGGAAGTATCAGTGACATTTCTGCAGTCAGTGATTCCCAGACAGGGATGTTTGATGTGACCGTATCTTTAGGAGAAGAGAGTACAAACAGCGCAATCGGATTGATGGCAGATATCAGAATTGCCGATAATAAGGAAGAAAATTCCGTTTATATTCCGGCAAAATCCGTTCAGTCTGATGATTCAGGGTCCTATGTCTATAAGGTATCTGACAACAGTGCGGTGAAAGCCCCTGTCACATTGGGGAAGAAAAAGAATGCCTATATAGAAGTGACCAATGGACTTACAACCGGTGATCTTGTAATCTTACAAAGCAGTAAACCATTGACAGACGGAGAAAAAATCAGTATATTGACTGTGAAGCAGCAGGACAAAACTGATAAAGGGGAAAATTAATATGAAACTATTTTACACCGAACCGGCAGGTAAATGGGAAGAAACTCTCCCAATCGGCAATGGTAGTCTGGGCGCCATGATATGGGGAAACGAAAAAAGAGAGTGCCTTGGACTAAACGAAGAGAGTCTCTGGTCAGGCTATCGTCATGACAAAAATAACCATGGTGCATTTCCTTATCTGGAACAGTGCCGCAGGCTGGTGGAGCAGGAGAAGTATGAACAGGCGGAGGAATTGATCCGGACTCATATGCTTGGAGAATACAATGAATCCTATCTTCCCCTGGGAAATCTGTACATGGACTTTGACCATGAAGGAGACGTGACGGACTACAGTCGTGATCTGAATCTGGATCAGTCCGTCAGCCATGTAAGTTACCGGGTAAACGGTGTAAGCTACAACAGGGAATACTTTGCAAGTTATCCTGCCAAAGCATTCTTTATTAAACTGGATTGTGAGAAAAAAGCGATCAATACACTGATTTCTTTTGAATCCCAGGTACCATACAAAGCAGAGTATGGGAAAGAGGGGATTGCTATAAGCGGAACATGTCCGGAACATGTGGATCCTTCCTATGTGGATTACACCCCAAATCCGATTGTTCAGGGAGAGAAGGGAATGGAGTTTCATGGAGGCTTACAGCTTCTTTCCTGCGATGGAGAAGCAGTCTGTGAGAAAGAGGGGCTTCGCATCTTACATGCATCCACTGTCATATTGGCATTCTACGCAGTGAAGGAGCCTGCTTTTGACCGTTTATCAGCATATGATGAGATCAAAGAGCAGCATATCCGTGATTACAAATCCATCTATGACAAGGCAGAGCTCTATCTTGGAGAGCAGCCTGAAATTCCAACCAATGTGAGGCTTCAAAGGCTTCGGGATGGGGAGAAGGATAATGCAATTTACGCACTCTACTTCCAATACGGAAGATATTTACTTATCAGCTCTTCCAGAGAAGGCAGTCTCCCTGCTAATTTACAGGGAATCTGGAGCTGGCAGTTAAGAGCGCCCTGGAGCTGCAACTGGACTACCAACATCAATGCACAGATGAATTACTGGCTTGCACAAAGCTGTAATTTAAAAGAATGTCTTAAGCCTTACTTTGAGTTTGTAAAGCGTATTTGTGAGGAAGGTAAGAAGACTGCCAAAGTTCATTATCAGTGCAGAGGCTTTGTGCACCACCATAATGCGGATTACTGGTGCAATACCAATCCGGTTGGAATGGCCCACGGCGAAGCAGAAGGGGAACCGGAAAGCGTTACCTGGTCAATGTGGCCCATGGGCGGCGCGTGGTTAACCAACGAACTGTTTAAGCATTATGAGTACAATCCGGACCGCCAGTTCCTGAAAGAAACCGCGTATCCAATCCTGAAAGAAGCAGCCCTGTTCCTCATTGACTGGCTGTATCTGTATGAGGATAAGTATGTCACCTGCCCATCCACATCGCCGGAAAATAAGTATAAAGTTCCTGGCAGCAAAGACGGTGCAGTGTCGGTTGCTATGTCTACAGCAATGGATCTGGCCATTATCCGGGAAGTTTTTGGAAATTTTCAGAAAACATGTGACATCTTAGGGTTAGATGATGAGGTTTTACCAGAAATAACAGAAAGACTGAGTAAGCTCACTCCATTTAAAATCGGAAGCAAAGGCCAGCTGTTAGAGTGGCATAAGGAATTCGAAGAGTCAGAACCCGGACACCGCCATGTTTCCCATCTGTATGGACTGTTCCCATCTGAGCTGTTTGAAGGGGATGAAGCACTGACTGAGGCGTGTAAAACCTCTCTGCTTTTGCGTCTGGCAAACGGAGGCGGTTATACCGGCTGGAGCTGTGCATGGATTATCAATCTTTTTGCAGCACTGGAAGACTCTGAGCACGCTTATGAATATTTAAAAACTCTGCTGACCAGATCTACCTATGAGAATCTCTGGTGTGCCCATCCGCCGTTTCAGATTGACGGTAATTTCGGGGGAACGGCAGGAATCGCCAATATGCTGGTGCAGGACCGAAACGGCAAGGTAAAAATTCTGCCGGCTCTTCCCGCTGAGTTTGAGGATGGCTATGTGAAAGGTCTCAGGATCAAGAACGGTAAGACAGTAGATATCAAATGGAGCAACGGAAAATTAGAAGATTATACAATCTATTAGGTTTGACCAAAAAACGCAGTCTCAGCCGGACGATTCCGAAAGAGGCTGCGTTTTTGCTGTAAAGTGGTAAATTGAAGCAGTTAGATGTTGACAAGCTGGTAAAAGAAGTGTTATGGTATCGTAAAAACATCTGATAATGAGGAGCGCAAATATGGAAAAGAGGATTTCTGGAAGAACAGGTTTAATGGCTTTGATTGGATCACCGGTAGGACATTCCGGTTCCCCTGCTATGTATAATTACAGCTTTGAGAAGCTGGGACTGGACTATGCCTACCTCGCTTTTGATGTTACGGTAGAAGAGGTGGAAAAGGCGATTGAAGCAGTAAAAACCCTGCGTATGAGAGGCTGCAACGTAACCATGCCCTGCAAAACAGAGGCGCTCAAATACATGGATGAACTGTCAGATGCAGCACGCATTACTGGTGCGGTCAACACCATTGTTAATGAAAATGGTAAGCTCATCGGACATATGACAGACGGACAGGGATTCGTGGATAACTTGAGAGATCATGGTGTTGAAATTAAGGATAAAAAGATCACTATATGCGGAGGTGGAGGTGCAGCCACTGCAATACAGGTGCAGTGTGCGTTAGAAGGAGCAAGAGAAATTTCCATTTTCAATATCAGGGATGCATTTTTTGAGAGGACTCTTCAGACGGCTGAGAAGATCAGACAGGAAAAGCCGGGCTGCATTGTAAATGTATTTGACATTTCAGATATGGAAACGATGAGAGAAGAAATGAAAACCAGTGATATTTTTGCCAATGCTACCATTGTAGGAATGAAACCCATGGATAACGAAAGTGTGGTAAAGGATGTGACCATGTTCCGGCCAGGGCTGGTTGTAACAGATGCGGTTTATAATCCAAAGGAGACAAAGATGCTGAGAGAAGCCAAAGAAGCAGGTTGTAACTGTATCAGCGGGCAGGGTATGCTTGTCTGGCAGGGGGCTGCAGCTTTTAAGCTCTATACAGGACAGGAGATGCCTGTGGAAGGGGTAAAGCGTTTGCTTTTTGATTGACAAAATATACAAAAAGTCTTTACATGTATTGGGATTTATGGTAATATTTACTTAATATTCAAAGGGTGATTGTTTTTTAGATGAAAAATGAACAACTGGGTGTTACTGTATCAGCAGATACAGGCATGACTGGTGATATTTACATGTTTGCTTAAGCAATGTGTAAGTATGATCAGTCTTTTTGTTTTTATGGGGTTAAAAAAGGCTTTTTTAAAGGAGGAAAACATGAAAAAAATCAAGTGCATCAAAAGAACTCTGCTCGTGTCTATGGCGTTGCTTCTTGGCAATACCGCATTTACCAATCAGGCAAAGGCAGAAACCATGAAGCAAGCATGCGCAGGCGGTGAGGGGGTTACAGTAGAGAACGTTACTCTTCATACATATGTGGGAGATGATGGCCAGGAGGTAGAGTCAATTACTTATCTTTTAAAGGACATTTCAAAGCTTGGAAGCATCACACCAGAGGATTTCACAATAACAATCGGAAGTGACAGCTATAAGGTCAACGACATAAGAATCATGGGAAACAATGTAAAGCTGTACGTGGATGCTTTTCGATATCTTGGAAAAACGACATACGATGAAAACCTGAAGTGGTTCCTCAAAGGTACCTCTCATGCTCTGGGAACACGGGGGAGGAGAAGTTCTTGCCACGTCCGTGGAAGGCGCCAATCTTTTAAATAACAAAGGGGCAGTAACTTGGATAGAAAATGGATATCAGACTGCAGTACTTTCCTTCCAGTTTCCGGAAAACTATAGTTTTGGGATTTCTGAGATACCGGACCAGCTTAAAATGATGGAGAACTATAATGAAGTGATTCATGAATTCATTCAGGATCTGATTCATAAAGGAAAGATTGACGATAAGCGGGTTTATATCAGCGGGGCTTCGTCAGGTGGGGGAGCAGTTTTACGTTTTGTAATGCAGTATCCTGATTTCTTTGCTGCGGCACTTCCTATCTGTGCAAAGGATACTTTAATCCCGCTTTCCCAGCCCTACGGACTCGCCTATAAATTCAATGGCAGTCTGACACTGAGTGACCAGGATTATCAAAGATCCTACGACAGTATTAATGATTTAATGAAACAATATAATATAACCAATGTCCCCATGTGGTTTGTCCAGGCTGATAATGATCCGGTCTGCACCAGCTATACTTCCAAAATTTTATATCAGGTTTTAAAGGATCAGGGGGCAGAAGACAATAAGATCACAATGTATAGTGATGAAGAAATGAAACAGGCGGGGCAGATGATATACCATAGTTCCTGGGTTCTGGCATTCCGGGACAAAGAAATCATGGATTGGGTTTACAATCAGAAAAAACAGTAAGGATCAAACCTTACTGAAATATAAAAAAGGAGAAGATAACATATGGCAAGCAAGTACGATGGATTAGCAAGAATTATTATTCAGAACGTTGGTGGAAAATCCAATGTAATCAGTCTGACCCATTGCATTACCAGACTGCGCTTTAAATTAAGGGATGAATCAAAGGCAAATACTGAGATCTTAAAAAACACCGACGGTATTGTCACCGTTATGAAAAGCGGCGGACAGTATCAGGTAGTGATCGGCAATCATGTACCAGATGTTTATGAAGTAGTCTGCAGAATCGGGGGATTTGGGGAAGAGCCGCAGGAGGCAGACGGAGATAATGCTAAAAAGCACCAGAATCTCTTTTCTGCGTTGATTGATACCATATCCGGTGTATTTCAGCCTATTTTAGGAGTATTTTGTGCAACCGGTCTTATTAAAGGCATCCTGGCAATTCTTACTTTTACAGGAGTACTCACTGCAGAAAACGGAACGTATCAGCTTCTTTATGCGGTGGCAGACGGTTTCTTTTACTATCTGCCTGTTATTTTAGGATATACAGCATCCAAAAAATTTGGACTGAATCCTTTTACAGGTATTGCACTTGGCTGTGCTCTGGTTTATCCTAAAGTAGTGGCACTTACTTCTAAGGACGTTATGGATGTATTGTTTGCAGGCACCATGTTTGAATCCAATATTTATGCTACGTTCATGAAGATTCCTGTTATTATGCCAAAAAGCGGTTATCCGTCTTCTGTAGTGCCTATCATTCTTGCCGTATATGTGGCCTCCAAGATTGAGAAGTTCTGGAAACGGGTGATCCCGGATGTAATAAAGAACTTCCTGGTTCCGACTCTGACTTTGATGCTTGCAGCGCCTTTAACCTTTGTTGTGGTAGGTCCTCTGGCAAATTCCATCGCTGCAGTGATTGGTTACCTTACCCAGGCGGCTTATCATGCCAGCCCTGTATTAGAAGGTGCAATTGTTGGCGCGTTCTGGCAGGTTCTTGTAATTTTCGGACTCCATTGGGGACTGATTCCGGTTTATATCATGAACCTGAATACACAGGGATTTGACAGCTTTATGCAGCCTTATTTTGCAGCTTCCTTTGCACAGACTGCGGTGGTTGCAGCGGTTATGCTTAAGACAAAGGATAAAAATTTAAAGAGTCTTTGTATTCCGGCAGCAATCTCCGGTATCTTTGGTGTGACGGAGCCGGCTATTTATGGTATCTCCCTGCCGAAGAAGAAACCGTTTATTATTTCCTGTGTGGCTGCATCCATCGGCGGTGCCATCATTGGAGCTGGAAATGTAAAGAAATATATGTCCGGTGCGTTAGGAATCTTTGGTTTCCCTGCTTTTATCAATCCCGCTAATAATGATACCTCCAGTATTCCCTGGGTAACTGCCGGTGTGGTGGTTGCAGCCCTGATTGCATTTGCAGCCTGCTTTATTATTTACAGGGATGAACAAGCAAAGAAGTAAATACTATAATTTGACACAAAGAAAGGAATGGTAAAAACGATGAGAAAAGATTTTTTATGGGGAGGAGCAACAGCAGCCAACCAGTGTGAAGGCGGCTATTTAGAAGGCGGCAAAGGCATGGGAACTGTGGATGTCGTGCCATGGGGGGAAAACCGTTTCCCTGTCATGCTTGGAGAGATGGATTACAAAAATCTGCCTGATGACTCCTATTATCCATCAAGAGAAGCCATTGACATGTATCATCACTATAAGGAGGACATTGCCCTTTTTGCAGAGATGGGCTTTCGATGCTATCGTTTTTCCCTTTCCTGGTCCAGGATTTTTCCCACAGGGGAAGAGGAAGCACCCAATGAGGAAGGTCTTAAGTTTTATGAAGAAGTGATTGATGAGCTGTTAAAATATAACATCGAGCCCGTTATTACCATTTGCCACTTCGACGTGCCGTTAGCTCTGGCAGAAAAGTATGGTTCCTGGAAAAACCGTAAGCTGATTGACTGCTTTGTCCGTTACTGCGATGCCATTTTTCACAGATTTAAAGGAAAAGTTAAGTACTGGATTACTTTCAATGAGATCAATATGCTTTTGCATCTGCCATTTATGGGAGCGGGTATCCGCTTTGAGGAAGGGGAGAACACCGATCAGGTCAAGTACCAGGCAGCACATAATGAGCTGGTGGCATCAGCCATGGCAACCAGACTGGCCCATGAAATCGATCCTGAGTACAGGGTTGGCTGTATGCTTGCAGCAGGGAATTTTTATCCCTACAGCTGCAGTCCTGATGATGTATGGAAAGCCATGGAAAAGGACAGGGACAACTATTTCTTTATCGACGTCCAGGCAAGAGGCCAGTATCCTGCCTATGCAAAGAAATTTTTTGAGAGGGAAGGAATTATCCTGAATGCAGAAGAGGAAGATTTCCGCATATTAAGAGAGAATACCGTTGATTATATTTCATTCAGCTACTATTCTTCCCGCTGTGCCAGTGCAGATCCGGAAGTCTTAAAGAAATCCACAGCAGGAAATGTGATGAAGAGTATTAAAAATCCATATCTCAAGGCTTCAGACTGGGGCTGGCAGATCGATCCGCTGGGACTTCGTATCACGCTTAACACATTGTACGACCGTTACCAGAAACCGCTTTTCATTGTTGAGAACGGGCTGGGAGCGGCTGATGTGATGGAGGATGATGGGACTGTGACCGATGACTACCGCATTGATTATTTAAGAGAACACATAAAAGCCATGATTGATGCGGTGGATATCGACGGTGTGGATTTAATCGGATATACTCCGTGGGGCTGTATCGATCTGGTAAGCGCTTCTACGGGGGAGATGAAAAAACGATATGGATTTATCTATGTGGATAAAGACAATCAGGGGCATGGAACCCTGAAGCGAAGCAGAAAAAAATCATTTTACTGGTATCAGAAGGTGATAAAAACAAACGGAGTTTCACTGGAATAAAAAGTAGTGCCTGCGGCAGAGTTTCATGCTGCAGGCACTACTTTTTTCAGTATATCACAGAGATCCGGTTTCTTCCTGCATTCTTGGCCTGATAAAGGGCGATGTCGGAACGTTCCATCAGACTTTCAAGAGTATCGGAAGCCGGGTGATAGAAAGTCACACCCACACTGATGCGCAGTGGGATTCTCTCCTGACCATCACTGTAAAACAGCAAGTGCTCGATGCTTCTGCACAGCTTATCAGAAGTCTGCACAATTTCGGCTTCATGGCTGTCAAAAATCAACGCTGCAAATTCCTCGCCGCCGATTCTCCCCAGTAAATCCTTCCCCTTCATGAGTTTCTGGCATTCTTCTGTCACCAGACAGATCGCCCGGTCTCCCATACTATGTCCAAAGGTGTCGTTAATGGACTTAAACCGGTCAATGTCTATCATAAGAAACGCTGCAGTCTGGCTGTTATGTTTCATATTAGAAAGTTCTTTTTGTGCTGACTCCAAAAAGCTTCTCCGGTTCATGATTCCGGTGAGCATATCGGTTCTCGCCTGGATTTTAAGCTCCTGTTCCGTCTTTTTCCGGTCTGAAATATCCTCCAGTGTGGAAAGAAACTGAATAATTTCGCCTTCTTCATTTAAGATCGGTGTCAGGATTATATTTTCCCAGATCAGATCTCCATTTTTCTTCCTGTTTACAATCTCACTGCTCCATTGTTTTCCTGAAAGAATTGTAGTCCATAAATTATGGTAAAACTCTGTGTTGTGATATCCTGATTTCAATATTCTCGGATTTTTTCCTATAACTTCCTGTATTTCATATCCCATAAGCTGTAAGAAGGTTGGGTTTGCATATTCAATTTCTCCAGAAGTATTGGTGAGAATAAAAGAGACAGGACTTTGTTCCATAATTGCCTGAAACGTATCCTCACTTTTTTTTAGCTGCTTTTTTAATTCATGATTCCACGTAATATCCCGGATAACACTGATGATGTATGTATTGTTATTCAAATGAGTGATCCGTGATGAAATAAGGGCGTTTATTTTTTTCCGTTCTTTGTTTAGAATGGAGATTTCCATGTTTTTACAACCGCCAGCCCTCCTGATCATATCAAAGAAACAATCTCTGTCACTGGGATCTTTCCAGAACTTTAGATCCAGAGTTGTCCTTCCTATGGATTCTTCCCTTGTGTAACCGGTTATTGTGGTATAGGACTCATTTACATCGATTATTTTACCCGAATGCAGTTCCGAGATAAATACACAGTCAGGTATTGTCTCAAATATAAGGCGAAAACGTTCTTCCGCAAGTGTCTTATCTGCATGTTCCCTCTGGACAGTCATTATAATGAAGCAATAAGTCCATAAAAGGATCCCGGCAATGGTCAGAAAATAGTTTGTGAGGTTAAAAAAGGAACCAATGCTATAATTCTGCGTTTCTTTATAAAAAGTAAACAAACCACGGATGATCAGAAAAGATCCGTAAGGAATGCAAGCTGCAGCAATAATACGCGAGACTGGACGGACAGAGTCAATGGAATGATTGTATAAAATATTCGCGTTTAAAAATGTAACAATGGCAGAAAATAAGCACAACACCATAATCCGGTAACTGTTATTATTATAGGTAAAAATAAAACAGATATAACTGACTAGAAACAAAAAGGTCAGAGCCAATAGTTTACCTTTGGCGACAGGAAGTCCCAGAAATTTGGAAAAGCCGATATTTAATCCCAAAATGGAAAAATATAACGAAATATTGGAAAGGTATATCAATAAATCTTTCTGAACCGAAGAGGTACGGAAAGCATAAAGAAGCCCGCAGACAGCTGAAGCAAAACAACTGAAGAGCAGGTAATTCATGCCGGGATAATTTTTAATAATACGAAAAGCAAACAGCATAATGAGCAGCTGTATGAAACTGATATAAAAAAGTACAATGGAAATTGTAGGAATGTCCAGAACCATAGTTGCTGCCTCCAGTTTCGTTTCAATAAACCAATTCTAATATGTTTTAATACAAAAAGCAACAGGATGCAGAGCGATAAAAATTTCTCACATTCTAAAATATTGTAATCTGCATAAAAATTAACAAGGAGGTGCAGGAATGAAAAACACGCTGGTTCTTTATGAAAGCAGATATGGATTTACGAAAATGGCCGCTTGGCAGGCTTCCCTGGTACTGGGACCTGGAAAATGCAAGCGTTTTTCAGAGATGAATGATTTCGGACAGGAATGGGATCTTGTAGTTTTGCTGATTCCCGTCTATTATGAACGGATGGAGCAGGAAGCCGTTGCGTTCATAAAAAACAATCTGGAGTGGCTGAAGAAAAATAAAGTAGTTCTTTTTTGCACTTGTCTGATCAAGGAGTATGCGAAGAAGTATTTGCAGCCGGTGAGCGGACTCCTTGGAAGCTGTGTGATATTCCAGGGTGGAATTGCCGGTAATCTTATTTTAAACAGACTTGAGGAGAAAGACCGAACGCGTATGGCGGTATTTTTCAAGTCAGCAGGATTTGATGAGCAGGATTATCTGTGTTTTGACCAGGACGAATATGTGGAGACTTTGTTAAGCATAAAAGAATGGAAGGACTGTCCTGCAAAGGTGATGGAGAAAAAAAAACTGCTTGGCTTTTGCGAGGAGTTTCTGACCAATCATAATACCTGTTCTTTGTCCACCGGATACAAAAGCCGAATCAGGGCGACTCCCATTGAATATCAGTACTGGAATGGATTTATATATGTGATAAGTGAGGGAGGGCAAAAGTTTGCCAATATTCTGCAAAATCCCAATGTATCTGTGGCAGTTTTTAATGAGTTTCAGGGCATGAATCAGCTAAGAGGGATGCAGATTAAAGGCATGGCTGAAATAATTGAATCCGGAAGTACGCAGTACCTTGAATTTCTGACGATGAAAAATTTAGACTATGAAAATGTGAGGAAGCTTCCGGTGGCTCTTCATTTAATCCGGATTAAAATAGAAAAAATTGAATTTTTATGGTCCGGCTTTCGGAAAATGGCAGTTGACGTGAAACAGATTCTGACCTTTTGTCAATGAGCTTAATAAAATTTTTTAATAGGTATATACTAATCACTAAAGATTAAGGAAGAAGGAGGCAGAACAAATGAAACAGTTGGTAAATTGTGCAGATGAGTATATCAGACAGTGCAGAATCAAAGATTTTGCATTGCTAAAGGTTTGTCTTTGTGCATTGGGTGTTATGATTGGACTTTCAGTCCCTGAAAAAAAGAGGAAATGGCCTCTTGCTGCAGCGGGTTTTGTGTTTCTGTTCAGTTATGCCATGCTTATGGCTGAATTTTTAAAGATCTATATGGATGAAAGGTGAAAGGATTTTTTAGTATATCCGGTTCCGGCAGTTATCTACAGACTGCTGGAACCGGATTTAAAAATTACGGTGTATAGTATATTTCCCGGTGACCGCTGATGCTGTCGCAGAGCGACCGCTTCAGATAGCTTTCGGCTCCCTTAAAATCCCGTTCTTCTATGAGGGTACAAAGTTCGTTGGTATTTTCGTAAAGAGCGGGGATTCCATATAAGGCGCAGAAACGAAGCCAGAGAGAGTATGTCAGCGCTTTAAATGACCGGAAAATTAAAGGAAGGAGAGAATTTCCGGAAAACAGCGCCAGATGATGGTGAAACGCAAAGGCAGATTCCGCCGCTTCATGAGGGCTGGCGGCTCTTCCGATGTCTTCCGTTAAATTCCTCAGCTGTAAAATCTCTGAATCTGTAATATCCTTAGAACCCAGTTCAATTGCAAGGCTGTCTAACGCGATTCGAAGTTCTAAAATAGACTTTACTTCTTCTTTTCGCAGAATTCCTCCATTGTAATTTACAATAGAAAGAAAGGTATCTATAGTTCCTTCCTTTCTATAATCTGCAATAAACGTTCCCTGCCTCTGGCGTATGTCAAGAAACCCTTTATCTGCCAGTATTTTAATTCCTGCATTTACCACAGACCGGCTGATCTGCATGGAAACTGCCAGTTCCCGTTCCGGCGGAAGCTTCGTTCCGATAGGAAGCTTACCGGAAAGAATGCAGGACTCCAGCTCTTTAATAAACAGCTCCTTTAATGTAGGCGCACTCAGCTTTTTAAACTCCATAAAACATTCCCCCTGTCTGCATAAGACTGTACCTGGTTGAACCAGATACCACAATCATAATTATATGGTAATTTTGTATAAAAAGCAAGAAAAACAACTGTGAAAACTTCTGATAATTAGCAAAATGTATGTAAAATTTTGACAAATTTTTTTGAAAAGTGTTAAAATATAAACAAAATAGATGTGGCTCAACCAAAGGTTGTGCCCAATGTAACTGGAGGTAGTAAAATGTTTGTATTTCAATCAGCAAAGGGGGCCTTTCCCCTGTCTTATCTGCTTGTATGGTTATTGGTATTTGCTTTACTATTCCTGCTCAATGAGGTGTCACGGCGCTATAAGAGGATTGGTTTTCTTTTCTTTTTTGTGATGCCTGCTGTTTTATCTGTTCTTTGGTTTACAGTTATGAAAAAGAGTACATATACAGACTGGTTTCATCTTGCAAAAGTCTATTCCGCAACGGCAGGCTGCATCGGCTTCTGGCTGATCCGGCATTATCAAAAAACAAGAAAGGACAATACTGTATTCCGCCTTTGTGACAGCCGCATTGCCCTTTGTTTCCCGCCTCTGATTCTTGCTGTCAATATTATGGAAGCGGTGACAAGAGATCTTGAAGTAGGTATGACATACCATACCATAGCCCAGGATGCCACAGCAGATGTTTCAGTTCTTCTTATGGGGGGCCCCTGGAATTATATGAATGCAGCAGCAGGAATCTTAAATATTATTACCATAACCGGATGGTTTGGTATCTGCCTGAGAAAGGAGACAGCCCGGGACAAAAGCAGGGATATGCTGTGGCCTGACATGCTGTGGTTCTGGATCGCGGCCTATGATATATGGAATTTTGCCTATACTTATAACTGCCTTCCCCACCATGCATGGTACTGTGGGCTGGCACTACTTCTGGCACCGACCCTCTGTGCATTTACTGTTGGAAAGGGCGCATGGCTGCAGCACCGCGCCCAGACCCTTGCTCTTTGGTGTATGTTTGCCCAGACATTTCCGGGATTCCAGGATGTGGGGCAATTCCGTGTGGATTCTTCCTACAGGCCAGGCATTTATTTTGGAGTAAGTCTGATTGCGTTGTTATGCAATGGAGCAGTGGCTGTATATATGGGATATAATATCTGGAAAAAGCACCGCAGCCCATATGGACCGGAGCTTTATACGGATTTAAAGTCCTACCGTGAAGTGAAGGAGCTGGCACAATAGGTAGCAGCAGTAAGGAGGAATGATATGCATGAACTGGGAGTTTTGATGGAAGTAGTCCGGATTGTAGAAGATGTGGTCAGGGAACAAAGTCTCACACAGGTGGACCGTCTTGTTCTTCAAATCGGTGAGATGGCACTTGTGGTACCCAGCTATGTAGAGCAGTGTTATCCGGCTGCTGTCCAGGGGACTTTGCTTGAAAATACACGTCTGGATATAGAAATCATTCCTGCCAGTGGCCGGTGCAGGCAGTGCAATCATGTGTTCCACGTATCGGAAGGATATGTGAAGTGTCCTTACTGCCAAAGCTACTCCTGGGAACTCCTGGGGGGAAGGGAATTCTTGATTAAGGAGATTGCAGCTTGTTAAATGCCACAGAAATTATCACTCGTTAAAATCTTGACATATCTGTCCATCAGGCGTATATTTAATACAGCATAACGATATTTTTTTACTGATTAGAGAGAGGAGACTATTATGCTGAAATTAATGAGATCACCTTTAAAATACGTACAGGGACAGGGCGCTTTGTCGGAGATTTACGAGGAAACAAAAAATCTTGGTACATCGTTTCTTTTTATCTGCAGCAACAGCGGATACAAAAACTGCCATGAAAAAATTGAGAAAAGTTTCGAAGGAAAAGATGCAAAAGTGCATTTTGAAATATTTGGAGGAATCAGTTCCACCGGTGAAATAGAACGGATGCGAAAGATTGTCTTAGACAATCACATTGACTGTGTGGCAGCCGTAGGCGGCGGATCTGCCATAGATACAGCGAAAGCTACTGCTCATTTTGAGAAGCTGCCGGTTGTAGTCATTCCTACAGTAGTTGCAACGGATGCTCCCTGTACCGGTCTGTCTGTAATCTATAACGATGATGGAAGCTTTTCCCATTACATATTTTATCCGAAAAATCCAGATGCCGTAATTGTGGATTCTGATATTATTGCTCATGCGCCAGTGAAATTCCTCATTGCAGGAATGGGAGATGCGCTGGGTACTTATTTCGAAGCAAGAGCCTGTGAAAAGGCAAAAGCTCCCAGCCTGGAAAATGGCGGAATCACAAAATCCGCAATGGCTCTTTGCAGGCTTTGCTATGAGACTCTTTTAGAGGATGGCTATAAGGCATTAAAAGCATGTGAGAATCATATTGTAACTCCGGCACTGGAAGCAATTATTGAGGCCAATACTTATTTAAGCGGTGTAGGCGCTGATAACGGAGGTCTGGCAGTATCTCATTCCGTATATAACGGATTTACAGCTTTGGAAGAATGTGAATCAACCATGCACGGCAGTGTGGTCGCATTTGGAACTCTTGCCCAGCTGGTATTAGAAAATGCGCCGGCAGCAGAGTTTAATCAGGTTCAGGAGTTTTGTGCCAGTGTGGGACTTCCAGTAACTTTAAAAGAAATCGGTGTAACAGACCGGGAGCGGGTCCGCATTGCAGCAGAGAATGCATGTGCACAAGGAGAAAGCATCCATAATATGATTGGAGATGTAACGCCAGAACAGCTTTATGATGCCCTGATAGCTGCAGATGTACTTGGTCAGGAATATCTTGCTAAAAGAAAGTAAGAAATAATAGAAGAAAAAGAAGATCTGTGATTTTTCCAGATCTTCTTTTTCTTCTGTTATTTATAAAAAAATGGATATTTTTATAATAAAATACCAACAATAAAAGTGCATTCAGGGTAAAGCATGAAAGCTGTCCCCGGGACAGAACAGAAAGGAGTTAAAGAATGATAGCAAAAGTAGATAGAGAGGGCTGCATTGAATGCGGTCTCTGCGCCTCAACTTGTCCGGAAGTATTCAGAATGGGGGATGACGGTCCTGCGGAAGTATACGTTGATACCGTACCCGAATCAGCAGAACAAACGGCAGTGGAGGCACAGGAAGGCTGTCCGGTCGATGTTATTAAAGTAGAATAATCACTGAAAGCACCTCTTTCTGAAAGAAATAAAGGATCAGACGGAGGTGTTTTTCTTACTTCATTCTTAATAGAAAGGGAGAACAGTTATGAGTGAATTCATCAACAACAGCCAGATGAGGCAAAAGACAATAAAAGATATCATCCGGCAGCTTCATGAGGGAAAGAAAGTGGAAGAAGTGAAATCACAGTTTGAAAAGGTGTTTCACGGAGTATCTGCCAGTGAGATTTCAAAAGCAGAAGGGGCACTGATTGCGGAGGGGCTTCCCGTTGAAGAGGTGCAAAAACTTTGTGACGTTCATGCAGCGGTATTTAAGGGAACGATAGAAGAAATTCATCAGCCGGAAGAGCCGGCGCTCATACCTGGACACCCGGTTCAGGTACTGGTAAGGGAAAATAAAAGAATTTCACACATTCTGGATAAGGCTGTGCGGCCGTTCCTGTCTCTTAAAGCTCTTGAGGATCCCAATGCAATGGACCAGCTGAAAGCCGGAATCGATCAGTTAAAGGATATAAGCATTCATTATAAGAAAAAGGAAAATCTGTATTTTCCATACATGGAGAAATACGGGGTTACGGCACCGCCGAAAGTTATGTGGGGGGTGGATGACGAAATCAGAGCCCGGATAAAGGAGGTGGCGGCTTTGACAGCCAGCCAATCCATACCAAAGGAAACCCTGATTCAAAAAGCCCAGGATATGGCAGATAAAATCCAGGAGATGATATTTAAAGAAGAAAATATTATGGTTCCCATGATGATGGAAAATCTCACCATGGAGGATTGGAAGACCATTGCACAAGGAAGCGGAGAAATCGGCTATATGATTGAGCACGTTGCGCAGTGGGAGCCTGAAGCGGGGGAAGAAGAACACGAATGTGTAAAAACAGAGGAGGGAATTATTAAGCTGCCTTCGGGAGAGTTGAAAACGGAAGAACTGACTGCTCTGCTCAATACCCTGCCTTTTGATATCACATTTGTAGATGAGAAAGATGAAGTGAAATATTTTTCTGAAGGAAAGGACCGGGCCTTTCCCAGAACCAGAACAATAATAGGAAGAAATGTCTCAAACTGTCATCCTCCTGCAAGTGTCCATATCGTTGAAAAAATTGTGGAGGATTTTAAAAGCGGCAGAAAGGATGAGGAGGATTTCTGGATCAGAATGGGAAATAAATATATTCTGATCCGTTACTATGCCGTACGAAACGAAGCAGGAAAATATCTGGGGGTAGCAGAAGTGACCCAGGATATTGATGAAATTCAGAAAATTACTGGTGAAAAAAGATTGATGACTGAGTAATAAAAAAGAGAGTACAAGCCCAAATTCGTGAGAGAAGGTTTGTACTCTTTTGTTTGTGGAATATCACAGTATATTTTGTACTGCGGTACTAAAAAAATGTATTTTTCGACAATGTAAATTATACAACCGAAACATATTGTTTGTCAATTAGGAAGTAATTATATAAATTTAACATTTAAAAAAATAAAGTAATTTAATTGACAAAACAATTATCCGTTCCTTTCTATTGATATAACAGAAACGCCGTCATTCATCACGTCATAAAACAGGTAGAGAACTCCACGTTCCTTCCCGGCACACGGTCTCATCAGACAAAAAATAAATATAAGCTCAGGAAGAGATCGCCGTCTGATTTTCCGTCATAAAAAGACTGTGCTCAGATAGAATGGGGTTTAACAACATTTTACCGCAGTACAAAATATACTGCGAATGACATTTGGATTAACTACGGAAGATAAAACAGGGAGGAAAAAAATGAAGAATTTTAAAAATTACAGCATTTCCCGAAAACTGTTGACGGGCTTTTGCTGTATCACACTGATCATGCTTCTGGTGGGTGGCGCGGGCGTAGCCGGACTTCTTCGAATCAGTGCGATGGACACGTATTTGTATGAAAAGCAGACGGCGCCGGTTGAAAACCTGATTGGTGCCATTGAGGGACTGTATCAGTTTCTGATTGATTCCAGAACCATGATTATCATGGCGGGAAACACCGGTGAGCTGGATAAATTGGAACAGCAGTTTCAAGGTGATAAGGAAAAATTCCTGACTAATATAGAAAAATACCGTGAGACAGTCACTAACTCTGCTTCGCTGGCACTTCTTGATGAATCAGTGGAACTGTTTAATAATTCATTTGAGCCTGCGGTTTGGAATTGTCTTGCAGAAGCCAGAAATGGGAAAAGAGACGAAGCATATACCCAGCTGTTTAAAGAAACGGATAATATTCAGAAGATGTTTGAAAATTTTGATATTCTCATAGATAACCGCATAAATGAAGCGCATAAAACCAACAATGAAAACCGTATCACTGCTGATGTGCTTACCGTAATTTTAATAATGATCGTATTATTTGGTGCATGTGCAGGTCTGGTTTTAGGAAATAGAATCTCCGGTATGATCAGCCGTCCCATTAAGCAGGTTGTGGAAGCTGCAGGCCGTATTGCTTCTGGCCACGTAGATGTTGATTTAGGCAGAATAGATACGGAGGATGAAACGGGCCAGCTTGCAAAGGCCTTTATGCGGATGACCGGCAGTATAAAGAAACAGGTATACGCAGCAGAAGATATCAGTAAGGGGGATTTTACTACAGAGGTGCCACTGCGTTCCCAAGAGGACGAACTGGGGCTTGCCTTGCAGAAAATACGAAACGATTTAAACCGGACCCTGCGTTCCATCAGTGAGGCAGCAGATCAGGTAAACGCCGGCTCCGGCCAGGTGGCGTCAGCAGCACAGGCACTGGCATCAGGCACGACGGAACAGGCTGCCACGGTAGAAGAGCTGAGCGCATCAGTCAGCAGTATAGCAAAGGAAGCAGAACAGAATGCAGAAAATGTGAAGAAAGCTACACTTTATATTGCTGATACCGGTAAAGGGCTGGAAGAAGGCAATACATATATGCAGAAATTAAACGGTGCAATGAAGGATATCGGGGCTGCATCAGAAAAAATATCCAGTATTACGAAAGTGATAGAGGATATTGCTTTCCAGACCAACATTCTTGCATTAAACGCAGCTGTGGAATCTGCCCGTGCAGGTGAGGCAGGCAAGGGTTTTGCGGTTGTAGCCGACGAAGTAAGAAACCTTGCAGGCAAATCCGCTGAGGCTGCCAAACAGACTGCAGACTTAATTCAGAATTCAGTTAAGATTGTGTCAGAAGGGGAAAAACTGGCGGAGGAAACAAAAAGGCTGCTGCTTGGAGTAGGAGAGAAATCAGAGCTTGTGGGTCGGTTTGTCGGAGAGATCCAACAGGCTTCATATAAGCAGGCAGCGGTAATTGATGAGATCAATCAGGGACTTTCCCAGGTTTCTGCAGTCATACAGACAAATGCGGCAACTGCGGAAGAAAGCTCCTCTTCCAGTGAAGAACTGGCAGCCCAGGCACACTTACTATCCCAGGAAGTTGAGAAATTTAAATTAGGGTAACAGAATTTCGTTTAACGGCAGTATATCTACTGCCGTTTTCTTCTATGATTTAGAATGTAACAACTTTTGGTTCAGAAGTGAAGGAGGATATGGTTGCAGTCGCATTCTTCAGATATAATACTGAAAAAATACCATCGTCAACGGAATACATACGGCTAAGTGCGGCCTCATTGTCCTCCATCATAGCAGCTTTTGCTTCTCTGCGGTCATCCCATACAGCCTCGGCTTCCAGTCTGATCCAGGTTCCCTTATTCATTGCGGAAATTTCGATTTTAGGGTTTTTCTGCATTTGTGCGAATACTTTTTTCTGGTTGTTGGTCGTGATGTAAAGTCTGCCTTCAAATTCACAGACTGCACCAAAGGGGCGTACACGGGGCTGGTCTCCCTCAGTCGTTGCCAGGTAAAAAGTTCCGCATTCTTTTAAGTAATTGAGGATTTCGTTCATCACTCTTGCTCCTTTCAGGTATCAATGCTATAATTTGTTCACATGACTATTATACCTAGTATGAATGTTTTGTAAACTACGATATTTTATGATACCTAGTATCAAGGAGGATACTTATATGGATAAGAAAGATTTATTTGGACTGTGTCCTTACGTTACCTCTCAGAAAGTTCTTTCCGGTAAGTGGTCCATCTATCTTTTATATTTATTAAAGGATGGTCCGGTGCGGTTTAATGAACTGAAGCGTATGATGCCGGAGGAGATCACACATACCACACTATCCAGACAGTTAAAATCCCTGGAAGAAGAGGGATTGGTTGTGAGAAAAGAATATTCCCAGATTCCGCCCAAGGTAGAATACTTTTTAAGTGAAATCGGCAGTAAGTTTGATCAGGTACTGATTGCATTAGGAGAATGGGGCGATGAATACATTGAATTTTTAAAAGAAAAGACGTAAGAATTTCTTTACAATGTCCCAAAGCATATGTATAATGTAAAAAATTATACTACGGATATTTTAGGGAGAAGTAAAATGAGAGAACTGATTGAAATGAGAAAAGATTTAGAGCAATGTGACCAACAGATTCTAAAACTGCTGACGAAACGGCTTTCCTGTATAGGGGAGATGACAGAATATAAGAAAGCCTATGGACTCCCAATATTGGAACCGGAGCAGGAAGCGGTACGCCAGGAAACTCTGCTTCAGGCAATCGGTGATCATGGCTATAAAGAGGAACTCCTTGGAATTTTCCGTCAGATTGAGGAAAATAGTAAATGTGTGCTAAGTAAGAACCTGTTTCATTATAACATTGCTCTCATTGGTTTTATGGGGGCAGGCAAAAGTACGGTATCCGCATATTTAAAAGATATGCTGGCGATGAATGAAGTGGATGTGGACACAAGAATTGTACAAGAACAGAAGATGCCCATTAAGGAAATCTTTGCCAGATATGGAGAAGAGTATTTCCGTAACTGTGAGAGCAACGCTATCATAAGCTTAAAGGACTTGAGGCAGACGATTATTTCCTGCGGGGGCGGTGCAGTAATCAGGGAAGAGAATGTAGTGAATTTAAAGAAGAACAGCAGAATTGTACTATTGACTGCCAGTCCCGAAACCATATTAGAGAGGGTGAAAGACAGCGATGAGCGCCCCATCTTAAATGGTAATATGAATGTGGAATATATAAAGGAACTGATGGAGAAAAGAGCTTCTATTTACCGGCAATCCGCTGATATCATGATAGAAACAGACGGTAAGGACATAACGGAAATATGTGAGGAATTAATTCAGGCTCTGATCAGACTGGAGGCATAAAATTATAAATACGTATTTCTCAGGATGAATTCTTGAGAGATGCGTATTTTTTTGCTTTTACACAACCATCTACACAACTTTTACAAATCGTCCTGCTATTCTTCTATTCAGAACTATAAAAAGGAGGATGCGTAATGGGAACAGCAGTCAGAACTAAAAAATTGCGTATCGGCGGAATGACCTGTATCAGCTGCCAGAATAAAATTGAAAAAAAACTGAGTAATACAGCTGGAATTGAAAAAGTGGAAGTGAGTTACAACGCAGGTACTGCTTCCGTAACATTTGATACGGATATCATTTCTTATCAGAGTATAACCGGAATCATCGAGAAGTTAGGCTACACCGTATTAGCAGATCAGGCAAACCGGGGAACAGATGTTCACAGGACTGTGGGCGTTTTAATTATTATTGTTTCTTTATATATGCTATTGGAACAGACCGGTCTGTTAAATCTACTGGTTCCCAGCCAGCTGGCTGACGAAACAATGGGATATGGGATGCTCTTTTTAATTGGTTTAATTACGTCGGTTCATTGTGTGGCAATGTGCGGGGGCATCAATCTGTCTCAGTGTATTCCAAAAAGCGGAGATTCCGATACGAATCAGAACCGTTTCGCAGCCCTGCGTCCTACGTTTCTCTATAATCTGGGCCGTGTCATCTCCTATACTGCAGTTGGCTTTCTGGTAGGTGGGCTGGGTGCAGCTGTGACCTTTTCCAATACACTTCAGGGTGTTTTAAAGCTGGTTGCAGGAATCTTCATGGTGATTATGGGAATAAACATGCTGGGAATTTTTCCATGGCTTCGCAGACTCAATCCCAGGATGCCAAAGTTTTTTGCAGCAAAAATCAGTCACGAGAAAGCAAAGAGCAGCAGTCCGTTTATAGTTGGGCTTTTAAACGGGCTTATGCCCTGCGGACCGCTTCAGGCCATGCAGATCTATGCGCTGTCAACCGGTAATCCGTTTTCCGGTGCTCTATCTATGTTTTTATTCAGCCTTGGAACGGTTCCCTTGATGTTCACTTTAGGTGCATTATCAACGGTTCTGGGTAAGAAATTTTCAAACAGAGTTATGACTGCAGGAGCGGTTCTGGTGGTGGTACTGGGATTATCCATGTTCACCCAGGGAATCAGTCTGTCCGGATTTCAGACTTCTGATTTCCTGCCCGGCTTTGTAAGCAGTGGTGCCGAGAATCAGAAAGTACCGGAAGAAATAAAAATCGAAGATGGTGTTCAGGTAATTAACAGCACCTTAAGTTCAGGACGATATCCCAATATTCATGTCCAGGCGGGAATTCCTGTAAAATGGGTAATTGACGCACCACAGGGCAGCATCAATGGATGCAACAACAGGATGATCATACGGGAATACGGAATTGAATACTCCTTTCACACAGGAGAGAATGTGGTGGAATTTACGCCTGATAAAACCGGAAAGATTCCTTATAGCTGCTGGATGGGGATGATCCGGGGATCTATTTACGTGACAGAACAGGGTGAGACAGAAGGTGGAGATAATTCCCAGGGAGAGGGAGTCTTAAAAGAATATGCTCCGGAAAAACCAGTTCCAGCCGGTTATGCAATACCGGTGGATGAGGTGGCTGTTGCCCAGGAGTCTGTGGATGACAATGGAGAACCAGTGCAGAAAATCACATTGGAACTGACTGATCAGGGCTTTAAACCCGCCGTTGCAGTGGTAAAAGCCGGTGTGAATGTAGAATGGACACTCACAGACAACCGGGCAGGCACTGATTATGGCACCGATCTTTTGATTCCTGATTATTCAACTATGCTTTATCTGGAAAAAGGGGAAAATACGTTATACTTTGCACCAGAAAAAAGCTTTGACTTTTCTACAGGGGATAATTCCTTTTATGGATACATCAAGGTAGTGGATGATCTGGAAAATGTTGATGTAAACGCAGTCAAGGATGAAGTAAGCAAATTTCAGACCATGATCTGGCCGGATGATACATTTCAGGGAGCCGGTGGTTCCTGCTGCGGATAAACGGATTAAACATTAAGACCGGAAAGGAGATTTGCATATGGATTTATTATACAGTCACTGGCACTGCATTCTGCCGGCTGCGGCCCTGATTGCGGGTATGTTTTTTTTAAGAAGCAGAGAAAAGCAGGATTAAAATGATAAAAAGAGGAGAATCGCAATGAACAAAGATAAAAAGAACATACGGGGAAAGAAAATGTCTGCGGTTAAGAAAAGGCTGACTGCAGTCGTGACTGCAGGGCTGGCCATACTGGCTCTGACTGCATGCAGCACCAGTAACGAAGCGCCAAAGGATACTGCCCAGGTCCAGACAGACCTTGTAATACCGGTATCAGAGATTTCCAGCACGGCCACCTACTATCCGGTGGAAGTAGATGGAACGAAGATGGAGGTTGTGGCTGTGAAGGCGCCGGATGGCTCCATACGGACTGCTTTTAATACCTGTCAGGTATGTTACGATTCAGGACGGGGATACTACAAACAGGATGGTGATGTCCTGGTATGCCAGAACTGTGGAAACAGATTCCCGATGGACCGGGTGGAAGTGGAAGCCGGCGGCTGTAATCCGTGGCCCATATTTGATCAGAATAAGACCGTAACAGAGGATTCCATTACGATCACTTCTGACTTTTTAAATGAATCCAGACAGATATTTGCCAACTGGAAGAAATCTTACTAATTTAATCGGGACACTTCATGGAGCAGTTTACGACAATACCATTCTGGTTTAAGTAATCTGCTCCCCATTTATACATTGCTTCAAGAATGGGGCGTATGCTGGTTCCCAGTTCTGAAAGGGAATACTCCACTTTAGGGGGAACCACAGGATAAACCGTTCGTATAATCAGATTATTTTCTTCCAGTTCCCGTAACTGCTGCGTCATCATTTTTGGAGTGGCCTGCGGGATCAGTTTTTTTAGTTCTCCGAATCTTAACGTATGGCCAATAAGGTGCCATAAGATCAGGGCTTTGTATTTGCCGCCTATCATATCTAAGGTGGCATCTACCGGACAGTTGTAGCCAGCACATTCAATTGGTGGCATAGATGAATCCTCCTTTAGTATCTTTTTGGGTACTATATCACTTAAAAGTGCATACTTGCAATTATCGCGATATCTGCCATAATAATACCATGAGTACTCGAAAACTTCAAGAGGCATCAGTAAATAGTAAGAGGTGACAAACTATAAATAGTCAAGAGGTTTTATACAAATTTTTTGATATAAAAAAAGAGTAACTTTAATAAGCCATCTGAATACACCGTATTTCAGATGAATACAAAATTTTATT
>NZ_OAOF01000047.1 GCF_900205965.1 Lacrimispora amygdalina | reverse complement strand
TCAGACATGATAATTATGAATGGATAACATTTGATGAAGGAAGAACCCCTTCTTCTGTTATCTGATAAGAAACTTGTTAACTGAGTAGTCATTCTTGACTGCATCATTATTATACTAGGAGGAATGAAACGTGGCAGAGCCCTTGATTGAATTAAAGGAAATCTACAAAGTATACCAGATGGGTGAGGAAGAGGTGCGTGCAAATGATGGTATCACCATGACCATCTTTCGCGGAGAATTTGTTGCCATTGTGGGAAAGTCGGGAAGCGGAAAGTCCACTTTGATGAACATCATCGGCGCACTGGACGTACCAAGCGATGGTCAATATCTGCTGGGTGGAGAAGATGTGGGCAGTATGTCAGATAATCAGCTTGCACATATCAGAAATAAAATGATTGGTTTTATTTTTCAGCAGTATAATCTGCTTCCCAGGTTAAATCTTCTGGAAAATGTGGAATTGCCGCTGCTCTACGCGGGAGCCGGCACCGAAGAACGGAAAGAGCGTGCCATGGCCTCCTTAGAACGGGTGGGTCTGGCGGAGAAATGGAAAAATCTCCCCAACCAGCTGTCTGGCGGCCAGCAGCAGCGTGTTTCCATAGCCAGAGCACTGGCCGGCAGTCCATCCCTGATTC
The DNA here is from genome assembly GCF_900205965.1 of Lacrimispora amygdalina. Taxonomy (GTDB): domain Bacteria; phylum Bacillota; class Clostridia; order Lachnospirales; family Lachnospiraceae; genus Lacrimispora; species Lacrimispora amygdalina_A. Next base: position 8,646 of record NZ_OAOF01000047.1, on the reverse strand, counting down.
TTGCAGATGAGCCTACCGGGGCTCTGGATTCAAAAACCAGCCGTGAAGTGCTAAACTTCTTAAAGGAACTAAATGACGAAGGCAATACCATTGTGATGATTACTCATGACAGCACCATTGCTTTAGAGGCACGGCGTGTGATAAGGGTGCATGATGGTAAGATTAATTTTGATGGAGACGTAAATGAATATGCTGCAATCCTTTAAAATGGCTCTGAAAAGTATCTGGGGCAATAAGATGCGTTCCTTTCTTACCATGCTGGGTATTATCATAGGAGTCGCTTCGGTCATCATTCTGGTCAGTCTTGTAAATGGGCAGATGTCTTATATGAAAGACAGCTTCACCAGTATGGGAACGAATCAGATGACAGTTCGTCTGACGAATTTGACAACCAGATATGCAGATGTGGATGAAATGTATCAGTTTTATCATGATAACAGAGATTTATTTTCCCAGATGACACCAAATGTATCCGTTAATGCAACTTTAAAATATGGAACGGAGTCTCTGGATGAAACGACAGTGACCGGAGTCAGTGAAGAATATTTAGATATGAAGGATCAGAACCTGGATGCAGGACGTTTCATTTCTTATTCTGATATTGCTTCCAGACAGAAGGTGTGTGTGGCAGGGTATTATGCAGCCTGGAAATTATATGGCAGTGTGGACAATGCCATTGATAAAACGATTAAAATTAATGGCAGTGCCTACCGGATTGTTGGGGTGATTTCCAGACAGGATGAAGATGAGCTGGAAGAAGGGGGAACAGATGATGTTTTATACCTTCCTTACAGCAGTGCGGCCAAACTGAATAATACAGCGAGAATCAGCAGCTATATCTTTGCAACAGCAGATACCGACTACACGGTAAAGGCCAAAGAATCCCTGGAAACATTTTTGATGACTATTTATAAAGACGACAGTCTGTTCCGTGTCACTGCCATGAGTGAAATGCTGGAATCTTTAGATTCCATGATTGCCATGATGTCTATGGTCCTGGGCGGGATTGCCGGGATATCCCTTCTGGTAGCAGGTGTGGGAGTCATGAATATTATGTTGGTGTCAGTAACCGAGCGGACAAGGGAAATTGGAATCAGAAAGGCTTTGGGAGCAAAGAAAATTCACATCATGCAGCAATTTGTAATTGAAGCGGCGGTCACCAGTTCTCTTGGCGGAGTGGTGGGAATTGTGCTGGGTTCTGCAGCTACAACAATAGTGGGAGCTGCCATAGGAATACCGGCAACTCCCACGCCCGCTGCGGTTATTGTTTCCTTTAGTGTATCAGTGGGTATCGGGCTTATATTCGGATACATGCCCGCCAGCCGTGCGGCTAATTTAAGTCCCATTGATGCACTTCGCAGCGAATAGCAATAGAATATTTTCTTGCAAATCTGTCATAGGAGTGATACTATTTGCATAAGTACCAAAGGAGCAGCTGTGTTCGGGCTGCTCTTTTTCGGGCGTCTTAGAATCTTTGTAACAGGAAGGACTGGATAATGATGAATGTTGCAGATATGCATTGTGATACAATAGCGGAGCTTTATTACAGAAGACAGGAGGGGAAAGACTATTCTATTTTAAAAAATGACTGCCATATCGACCTGGAGAGAATGAAAAAAGGAAATTACTGTCTGCAGAATTTTGCCCTGTTTACAGAACTGACAAAGCATGAAAGACCGTTTGAATACTGTATGAAGCTGCTTGACTTGTTTTACACGGAACTTGAGGCATATGGGGATTTAATTGGAATTGTAAGGACATATGAAGACATTGAAACGAATCGGAAAGAGGGAAGAATGTCTGCCATGTTAACGATTGAAGAGGGCGGTGTTTGTCAGGGAGAAATTGCTTTTCTGCGTAATTTTTACCGTCTGGGGGTCCGCATGATGACTCTTACCTGGAATCATATCAATGAACTCGCTTATCCCAACAGAATCAGAATTGAGAAGGATGAGGCTTTTTTTGAGTCGGAAACAGAACATGGACTGACGGAAACCGGTATTGTTTTTGTAGAAGAAATGGAACGTCTGGGCATGATCATTGATGTATCCCATTTATCTGATGCAGGAATTTATGATGTGTTCCGTCATACGAAAAAACCTTTTGTAGCCAGTCATTCTAATGCCAGATCTGTTGCTTCCAACCCAAGAAATTTAACAGATGAGATGATCCGGCTGCTTGCAGAGCGGGGAGGAGTCACTGGAATTAATTTCTGCGCTGATTTTCTTCACGACTGGAAGAAAGGGGAGCATTCCTTAAGCCGGATTGAGGATATGGTTTCACATATAAAGCATCTAAAGCAGATCGGAGGGATCGGCTGTATTGGTCTTGGTTCGGATTTTGACGGAATCGGTGGAGAACTGGAGATGAAATCCCCGGAAGATCTTCCGCTGTTAGAAGCATGCATGAAAAAAGAGGGCTTTCGCGAGGATGAAATTGAAGCTGTTTTTTACGGCAATGTTCTACGCGTTTATAAGGAAATTTTACAGTAAGATAAAAATTTACATAAATTTTACATTCCTATGTATAATACTTTACATAGATTTGATATGATGCTTACATAACATGATTTATCATGAAATACGGGAGGATGATATGTCAATAACAGATATACAAATGTTATTTAAGTTTATCGGAGGGTTGGGAATGTTCCTTTATGGAATGGATGCCATGGCTGATGGACTGCAAAAATCTGCTGGTCATAAGATGCAGCAGTTACTTGGAGCATTAACCAGCAATCGGCTGATGGGTGTTCTGTTAGGTACAGGAATCACGGCTATTATACAGAGCAGTTCGGCCACTACGGTTATGGTGGTTGGGTTTGTTAATGCGGGAATTATGAATCTTCAGCAGGCAGTCGGTATTATTATGGGTGCCAACATCGGTACAACTGTTACCAGCTGGATCGTTTCCATGAGTGAATGGGGTGAGATGTTAAAGCCTGAATTCTTTGCTCCTGCGTTAGTGGGTGTGGGCGCATTATTCAGCCTGTTCTCAAAAAATGAAAAGAAAAAACAGATTGGAGAGATCCTGGTTGGATTTGGTGTGTTATTTATCGGACTGTCTTTTATGTCGGCTTCGATTACCCCTTACCGTTCTGCTCCCGTTTTTGGACAGGCTTTTTCGGTTCTTGGCAAAAATCCGTTCCTAGGAATTCTTGCCGGACTTGTTGTGACCGGTATTATCCAGAGTTCCTCTGCTTCAGTGGGAATCTTGCAGACTCTTGCATTAAACGGAATTGTAAACTGGCAATCTGCTATTTTTATTACACTCGGCCAGAATATCGGTACCTGTGTAACCGCACTTCTTTCCAGTCTGGGGGCTAACAGGACCGCAAAGCGTGCAGCGGCTATTCATATGATGTTTAATACTGCCGGGGCTTTCATATTTGGCGTTATTATGTTCATTTACTTCAGGATGAATCCGGTTTTGGCCTCATCACGGATCACCAGTGTGGAAATATCCATTTTTCATACCATATTTAATGTTACCAATACCGTTTTACTGTTCCCATTTGCAGGACTGCTGGTAAAGGCATCCGCCTTTTTTGTCAGGAGTAAGGACAAAGAAGAAGTGCCTGATTCCGAAAATGAGATGAAGCGTCACTTAGACGAACGAATTCTGGAGACACCTTCTTTTGCCATAGAAAATGTAAACCATGAAGTGGTTAACATGGGATACGCTGCACTTGAGAATTTTGATGTGGCAGCAGATGCCCTGCTGAGCAGTGATTTATCAGAAATTAAACAGGTTGAAAAACTGGAACAGAAAATTGATCAGTATGAGAAAATACTGACGGATTACTTAATTAAAATTAACAATCAGTCCTTAAACGAAGAACAGCATATTCTGGTTAAAAATCTTTTTTATACAGTCAGTGATTTTGAACGGGTCAGTGATCATTGTGAAAACTTATCGGAGCTGGCAGCGGAGAAAGCAAACCGCAATATTGTCTTTTCCAGGGAAGCGGAAAGTGAAATGAAAGAGATGCTTAAGGCTGTCCGGGCATCTTTGGAACATGCCATTAAAGCCAGACAAACCTCTGATATGTCAGAGGTGCGTGCAGTAGTTCAATGTGAGGAGAATGTAGATGTTCTTGAGGAAGAATTGAGAGAACGCCATATTGAGCGTCTGTCCGCGCAGTCATGTAAACCGGAAAATGGAGTTGTCTTTTTAGATGCATTAAGCAACCTGGAGAGAATTTCTGATCATGCCCATAACATTGCAGGTTATGTAAAAGAAGAAATATAAGAATTTCATTTTTAAGGGACAGAAAGGAGAAGTATGGAACGAATCTATGTAGTGGAAGATGATGATAATATCAGGGATTTAATAAAAATTGCCCTGGAAGGCTTTGGATATGAGGTTTCTTCCTATGAGATGGCAGAGGATGCCTTAAAACATATGGAAACAGATAAACCGGCACTGGCTGTCTTTGACCTGATGCTTCCCGGCATGGATGGAATGTCGGCAATTCGAAAAATCCGAAAAAATGATTTAATAAAGGATATTCCCATTCTTGTCCTGACTGCGAAAGACCGGGAGTTTGATAAGGTGGCCGGTCTTGACGGCGGTGCAGATGACTATATGACAAAGCCATTCGGTGTGATGGAGCTGGCGGCAAGGATCCGCAGTCTTTTACGCCGCAGCAGCAAAAATCAGTCCCCGGACGATGAACTGGAGCAGTATTGTCTGCATTTAAACAAGAAGACCAGAGAAGTTACCTGTGACGGGGTTAAAATTGAGCTTACATTAAAAGAGTTTGACTTACTGCAGTATCTGATGGAGAATCATAATAAGGTTGTTACCAGAGATGAACTGCTTAATCATATCTGGGGATATGATTATGACGGAGAGACCAGAACCCTGGATATGCATATCCGGACATTACGTCAGAAGCTGGGAGAGAATGGCGGTTCCTGTATTAAGACGGTCCGGGGAGTAGGGTATCGTTTGATTAAAACGGAAGTATAATACAAATACTTGCTGCATAATTTGGAGGAACTATGAAACAGGCTATTTTTGTCAAATTTATTCAGATTATCCTGGTGGTGCTGGTGCTCAGCAGCTTCATATTTTATATTGCCTCCAGCAGCGCACTTCTTAAAAATTCAAGAAAAGACATGAAATACACGTTGAAGGCTATGGATGAGGTTCTTGATTATTCCGGAAATTTAGAAAAGGAGATCGGGGATCTGAAACCCACGTTAAGTGAAAACCATAGCCGTTTCACTGTGATCTGTTTAGATGGAACTGTAGTGGCCGATACTGGAGAAGTACCGGTCGCTTCTTTGGATAATCATGCTGGCAGGGAAGAGGTAAAGGAGGCAATGGAGGAAGGGGAAGGAACTTCCAGACGTTATTCCAATACGCTGAAGGAAAGTATGCTTTATGTAGCAATCCGCTCCTCCAAAGCAGACTACATTCTCCGGATGGCGGTTCCATATACCGGAATGAAAGAAAATTTAATGCTTCTGCTTCCGGCTGTGTGGCTGAGCTTTCTTGCAGCAATTATGTATTCCGCATTTTCCGCAGACAGTTTTGCTGAGTCCATTACCCGGCCACTTAAGGAGATATCCCAGGAAATGCTGAAGGTAAATGGGGATTACACCGATCTTTCTTTTGAAACGTATCAATATCCGGAGATTAATATCATAGCGGAAACCACAACTCGGATGTCAAAGAATGTAAAGGAGTATCTAAATCAGATTGAGCGGGAAAAGCAGATCCGTCAGGAATTTTTCAGCAATGCTTCGCATGAGTTAAAAACTCCCATTACTTCGGTACAGGGCTACGCGGAGCTTCTGGAAAGCGGAATCATACAGGATGAAGTCCAGAAGGCGGATTTCATAAAACGAATTAAAAAAGAGGCAGGAAATATGAATAATCTGATCAATGATATTCTTATGATATCCCGTCTTGAAACCAAGGAAGCAGAGGTTTTAAAAAGCGATGTACGGCTCTCCATACTGGTGGAAGACATTATCGAATCCCTGGAACCTCTTGCGGCCTCTCATGAAGTTCTGATGCATATGGACTGCAGGCCCGTCTGCATCTACGCCAACGGTCAGCAGATGAAGGAATTAATTGGTAATCTGGTAAGTAATGCTGTAAAATATAATAAACCGGGCGGAGATGTATGGATTACAGTTAAAGAAGAAGACCGTAATGTGATTATCAGGGTAAAGGATAATGGAATGGGAATCCCCAAAGAATCCCTTGGCCGTATATTTGAACGTTTCTACCGGGTTGATAAAGGAAGAAGCAAAAAACAGGGCGGGACAGGTCTTGGACTTTCCATCGTAAAACATATTGTCAACTTTTATCACGGTACCATTACAGTGGAATCAACAATTGATGTAGGAACAGAATTTATGGTTAAGATTCCCATCCAGGGAAAAACACGATAGAAACGCCAGTTAAGGCAGGAGGGGGCAGAATGGGTAAATTTGTTTTAACCTGTTGTTCTACGGCAGATATGAAAAAGGAATTTTTTGTTAACCGGAAAATTCCTTATGTATGTTTTCACTACACAATCGACGGAATTACTTACCCCGATGATTTAGGTGAGAGCATTCCATTTGATGAATTTTATGACCGGATTGCAAAAGGGGCAGCACCTTATACCTCTCAGGTAAATGTAGAGGAATACTGTAATTTTTTTGAGCCGATATTAAAGGAAGGAAAGGATATTCTGCATCTGACCTTATCATCAGGAATTTCCGGTACTTATAATTCCGCCTGCGTGGCGGGAGCTGAGATGCGGCTAAGATACCCGGACAGAAATATTCTGATCCTGGACACTCTTGGAGCCTCTTCCGGCTATGGACTTTTAACAGATGCGGCTGCAGATCTGCGGGATCAGGGAGTCACGCTGGAGGCAGCGGCAGAGTGGGTGATGAATCACAGGCTTTCCGTTCATCACTGGTTCTTCTCAACTGATTTAACCAGTTTTAAGCGGGGAGGAAGAATATCTGCAACCTCCGCCATGCTGGGAACTGTCCTAAATATCTGTCCCCTTATGAATATTGATGATACGGGACATCTGATTCCACGACAGAAAATACGTACAAAAAAAAGAGCCATTCAGGAAATGGTAAAAATGATGGAATTACATGCCCTGAATGGTTCCCGGTATAACGGAAAATGTCTGATCGCTCATTCTGCCTGTGAAGCCGATGCAAAAGAAGTGGCTGCCCTTATAGGGGAACGGTTTCCCATGCTGAAAGAACCGGTAATGATTAACAGCATTGGTTGTGTAATCGGTTCCCATACAGGACCCGGAACGGTAGCATTATTCTTTTTTGGAGACAAAAGAACCGAATAAGTGATTATTTTCCCATAATTTGTGCAATCATACGATTGGGCAGACAAACAATGCTTTCACCCGTCTGTTCAATCGTGCCCTGGTGAATACAGATTTTATCGGGACAGGAAGCATCAGAAACGTGTACTTTACCGTTCTGAATCACAATGCGGTTGGTTCCTCCCTGGTAACCCTTTACTAAGATCTCAGTATCCTGATCTAAATCCAGCGTTTCATAAAGGTTCCCGTCTACCGTGATTTCCAGATACCTGGCAGGCTTTGAAAAAATAAGCCGGTTCACGATGAGCAATAAAAATGATATCACCAAAATTGTAACAATCAGTATGACTTCTTTCTTGTGTTTTTTCAATTCCATATTGAAAGTTCCTTTACTTATTTTCAATCTATGAAGAAACAGAATAGCAAAAATTCTGTTTCATTATAACACATAATCTTGAATCTATCCAAATATAATTAAAATTTTATAAACTGATTGCCGTAGTCCTGTGAGGTATGTTAAAATATAATCAAACTTTATAAAATAGGAGGATATATGAATAAAAGTAACGCGAATGCTAAAAGAAATGGATATATTGGGCTGGGAGCTATGATTGTATTGGCTTGCGCTACTGTTTTTGGTACAGATCCACTTTATAAGGCGATTGACAATAGTATCAGACCGGAGATCTATGTTCCGGGTACCTATACAGGTACTGCGAAAGGCTACGGCGGGATTGTCACCGCAGATGTAACAGTATCAGGTAAAACCATTGATTCCATTACCGTAAATGGAGAAAAGGAAACACTTCTCAATCTGGTATTACCAGGATTGACAGATTCCATTCTTGCAAAGCAGTCAACTCAGGTAGATGCTGTCTCGGGAGCAACTCTCAGCAGCAATGCCATTAAGCAGGCGGTGGATCAGGCTCTTGCCCAGGCAAGGGGTGAGGAAGAGGTAACGGTTCCGGAAAAAAACGGAGAATCAGCAGAGACTCCTTCCGATTTAAAAGAAGGAACTTACACCTATGAATCACCGGAGTTTGATGAGAATGGCTTCAAAGACCAGGTGAGCATGACCGTAAAAGATAACGCGATCACTGCGGTTACCTGGGACTGCATAAAGGAAGATGGAACCAAAAAGAGCCAGCTTTCCATGGAAGGAAAGTATGTGATGACAGAAAACGGTCCCAAGTGGCATGAACAGGCAGAAGCAGTTGTGGGTTATGTGCTGGAGCATCAGTCCCTGGAAGGTCTTGTAAATGAAGAGGGCTATACGGATTCCGTATCCTCCGTCAGCATTAACTTAATGGGATTTGTGAACGGAGTGAAGGACTGTTTAA
>NZ_OAOF01000078.1 GCF_900205965.1 Lacrimispora amygdalina | reverse complement strand
CCATCCGGCAGCCAGCGGGCAAGGTCCCCTGTCCGGTACATCTTCTCTCCGGCTTCATACGGGTTATCAACAAACTTTTGGGCAGTCAGGGACTGACGGTTTAAATAGCCTCTGGCAATTCCGTCTCCCGATACGCACATCTCTCCTGCCGCTCCCACCGGCAAAAGCTTCTGGTCCTTATCCAGTATATAGATCCTTGTATTGGACACAGGCTTTCCAATGGGCACCGAATCATATCCCATCTCCTCGTTCCGGTATTTCCATGCAGTTGCAATTACACTGTATTCGGTAGGACCATAAGCATTCATATAGTCCGCCTTATCCTTCCACTTTGAAACCAGTTCCTTTGTGATAGCTGATCCGCCGGTTACCAGCTTCTTTAATGACGGAAGGCTTCCCGGCTCAATGCCTGAAAGGTATGCAGGCGGCAGAAGGGTAATGGTGATTTTGTTTTCATTTATGAAATTCTTAAAATCATCCAGATTATTAATCACATCTCTGGAAACCAGATAAAGTGTTCCCCCGCCCAGCAGAATGGTAAAGGTCTCCCACACAGAAGCATCAAAGGAGCTGCTGGCAAACTGAAGCATCCGGTCTGATCCGTCCACGCCCCAGCTTTCCTTAAAATAATTCTGGAGATTTAAAATTCCGTGATGTTCTACCATGACCCCTTTCGGTTTTCCGGTAGAGCCTGATGTATAGATGATATACGCCAGATCATCTGATTTATTTACGGACTCCGGATTGGCATCCTCTTCCAGATAAGCCTCTTCATCGTCTAAACAGATCATAATACCGTTATACTGAATTCTGTCTTTTAGATGCTTTTGTGTGAGCAGAACGCCTGCGCCGCTGTCCTCCAGCATATATTCAATCCTGTCCTCCGGGTAACCGGGATCTATGGGCAGGTAGGCACCTCCGGCCTTTA
>NZ_OAOF01000029.1 GCF_900205965.1 Lacrimispora amygdalina | reverse complement strand
CTCCTTTGAACCCGCTATTTGTCGGAATATCAAAAGGTGTATTAAAGTTGCCCTTTTTTACCTAAATAGAAAAATTAATTTTTTTTCCATTCACTATTGACATTTCTTAGCTGGACTTATTTTATGACGGGGGCCGGCCGCTTCCACTACCGTTTCGGTTTTCGCTGCCGCTCCGGTTACCGCCAATGGCACCACCCATTCCACCAGGAGGACCTCCCATTTCTCCCTGCATACCGGTATTTTTATTGGTGGTTACCGTAGTCTGCGAAACATAAACCTCCTGATTTTCTTCCAGACCTGAAGTAACTTCTATATAATCATCATTGATTAATCCTGTTTTTACTTCTACCGCCTTAAATCCTGCCGGAATATCTCCTGCCGCTTCTTTTACCGAATCGTCTTTTACATAAACATAATTTCCCCGTATCAGTGCATCTGCCGGAATCGTAAGTACATCAGACGCCTCATTAAGAAGAATAATTCCATCTACATTCATACCAGGAAGAAGATCTTCCATACCGTCATCCAGTGTAATGGTAACCGGATAATTGGTCACCCCATCGGTCGTCGTGCTTTTTAAACTAACGTTTGTGACTGTTCCGGAAAATGTTTTACCGCTTACTGCGTCAGCAGTTATTGTTACCTTCTGTCCTACCGCTACTGATTTGACATCCAGTTCATCCACACTCATTTCAAAGGTATAATCTGACATGTCATAAATAGTTGCAAGCGTCGTACTTCCACTGGAACTTTTTGATATCTTATCTCCTGCCTTTACGCTTTTTGTAATTACTTTACCTGATATGGGAGCCGTAATGGTATAGTTATCATAAGTCTCCTGTGTATTATCCAGAGTCGTTTTTGCAGATTCCAGAGAAGATTCCGCTTTATCAAGAGCATCCTTGTAGGTACGCATCAGGGCTTTTGCACTTTTATTTTCCATTGTAAAAATAGGAGTTCCCTTTGTCACATGGTCTCCCTCGTGAACAAGAACTGTACCAACTTCAACTACTGATGAAAGGTCCGCTTTCATAGTTGTTTCAAGCTTTGGTTCAAAGATTGCTTCCATGCTGCACACAAATTCACCAACAGTTCCGGTTGCCGAAGTTTCCTTCGTCAGTCCTCCCGGATTTGGAACCTCAATGGTTACATAACGGACAATCCGGCCTCCTGTCAGTATCACATCCATATTTCCCACAGAAACCACAGATCCATTCACCTGCTCTCCGGTGTCCACCAGTGTCAGAACAGCAGTACTGCCTGCTGCTATCTGGGCTGCCTCTCCAGAGAGAAAAGGGAGCTTGATTTTCATAATGCTGTCATCGGTTATAGAGGCCAGTTCCGTTTTATCGCTGACCTTATCTCCTTCTTTTATAGAAAGAGTGCTGATATACCCGGTTTCTGTAGACTTATATGTATTCCCGCTATAATCCTTTAAAGCATCATTATAATTATCCATCGCAACCTGATAGTTTTCCTGCGCTCTTTCCAGAGAATTGTTGGCAGAGGTCAGCTGGCTCTCTGCAGAAGAGCTGTCGATCCGGTATAAGACCTGGCCTTTTTCCACCTCGTCACCCTCTTCAAAATCCGCCTCAATGACTTCCCCCTCTGCTAATGAGGTGATATCATACGTATCCTTTGGAGAAATAGTTCCGGAAGAAGATAATTTTGAAGAGATGTCTCTTTTCGTAACAACAGCTGTTTTTATCTTTTGAGCTTTTGCATCTGCCCCCTTGCTTTTTTTATACGAAAAAGCAAAGAAAACAACTGCAGATGCAATGAGAATCAGAAGCAAAAGGATGAATATTTTCTTCCTTTTTCCCTTCTTTTTTTTATTATCATTTTTAATTAATTTCTGTATAATCTTTTTCATTCCGGCCTCTCCCGTTAATCTTCTATATAGTCAATGACAGTTCTCGTTTCATCTCCGTTATTGTCGGTGGAAAGCGTATAAACAAGATTGACGGTGTCTCCTACTCTCAAATCCCCATAAGAAGAAAATGCGAACTGCATCTCGGTGCTGGTGAGTGTATACGTATTCCCATCATCAAGAATGATTGCACTGGGATTCATTAAATCAGTGGAATTGTAAATGATATTTGTGATTTCTCCAAATGCCGCAGATCGTCCGTTTTCATTTTCAGTTCCAACAGTATAAAGCCATACCGTTTTGGATAAAGAATGGTAATAAACGAGAACACCATCGGAACTTTCTAACGCGACAGTAATGGCATCACTGGAATTACTCACTGCATCTCCATCCAGATAAACATTGGCTGCACTGAGTTTAAAGGGCAGATATGAATTTAAACGGCTCTTGCTTCTTACCACTTTTGGTCCTTTTAAGCTGTTATCAACCATGGTAAACGGATTGATTTCTCCGTCTTCGGTCAATTCACAATCTAAAATCTTTCCATACATGGTACCGGATGTATTATCTGCTTTCAGCAGATTATAAAACAGGTTGACACAGTCTTCTTTTTTCAATATTTCCTGAGCATCTCTGTTAATATTTTCATCTAACTCAAGAAAATGATATTTGGAAAGTCTGGAGCCCGACTGATCACCAGTAAAATCAGAATTCTTATATCCAAGTAATGCCAGAACCCCTTTCACCGCATCCTGAAGCGTTATGTATTCATCCGGTTTAAACATACCTCCCAGATAACCACTCATCCAGCCCTGTTCTGCGGCAATCCTGATCTGAGCCGAATATTCAAAATCCCTTGGTACATCTGCAAATACGGAAGTATTGCTTAAATTGCTCACTGTACTACGGTAGGAAGAAGCATTTACCAGCATGGAGGCAAATTCCCCTCTCGTCACAGTCATATCAGTATTGGTTATATTCATAATGCCCGATATACCGATGACTTTTTTTCTTAAATCAAAATTGGCTGATGCCTCCGCATTCATCGGTGCAACTGCCGTTGCAGCCAGAATAACTGCAAGCGATGCCGCTGTTCTTCGTGCATTCATTAAGGTTTTCCTCTCCTTCATAAGATTTTTTAATATCTTAACAAATCGTTGTGATGGCTTTGTGATGGCAGACTGAAATTAAACTGAAAATAAACTGCATTGCTTAAAATACTTTAAAAGGCTATAATAAAAACAAAGGAGAACATACCTATGAAGTTGTTAATTGTGGAAGACGAAATCAGACTGGCAGAGGCCATGGGACAGATTATGAAAGAGCAGCATTATCAGACCGATCTTGTTTATGATGGAACAGACGGCTTACATTTTGCACTGTCAGGAGATTATGACGTGATTATTCTGGATGTCATGCTCCCAGGTGAGAATGGATTTCAGATTGTTGAAAAACTTCGGGAAGCCAGGATACAAACTCCCATTCTCATGCTTACAGCGCGTGACAGCGTAAGTGATAAAGTAACCGGACTGGATAAAGGTGCGGATGATTATATGACAAAACCATTTATTCCAGAAGAACTTCTGGCGCGTATCCGTGCACTCTCCCGCAGACAGGGAGAAGTGATTGTGGAAGAAATGACTTTTGCGGATCTTAAACTAAATCTGTCAGCCAATGATTTATCCTGCGGTGCCAAATCCATTCATTTAAGTTATAAAGAATTCGAAGTATTAAGAATCCTTATGAGCAGCCTTGGGAAAATCACTTCAAAAGATACGCTGATTAACCGTGTATGGGGATCCGGTTCTGATGCAGAGGATAATAATGTAGAAGCATACATTTCATTTTTACGTAAAAAATTTCATTATCTTGGATCAAAAGCAGAGATTATGACTGTACGAAAAGTAGGTTACCGCCTGGAGGAAGCCAGATGATCAGAAAGCTAAGGACCCGGTTCATACTTATTAATATGGGCTTTGTTATCAGCATACTGGCTGCAGTTTTAGGGGTCTTTTACATGGCAAACAGGAATCGGATTGTAAGGGACACCTCCATAGCTCTCTTCCAGTCCATGAATCATGAACGTTTTAAAATGCCACCGGACAAAGTAGAATTTGGAAGAAGACCAAAACAGAATACACTCCCCCTTATTCCTGTGTTTGTTATAACATTAAATGAAGATCAAACCATAGAGAACATAGACGAAAATAACATTACGGTTACGAATGAGCTGGCCTCAACCTTAATCGGACTGGTCAATGCCTCCGATTCCAGAGAAGGTTTTTTAAAGGATTATTCCCTCCGTTATCTGAAGATCTCATCAAGGAACGGCACTAAAATCGGTTTTGCGGATCAAAGCTATGAGCGGAATTCTTTAGAGAATTTATTGTTCAACTGTCTCCTGGTCTTTTTATATGCCGTCTTTTTATTTTTCCTCTTAAGCCTGTTTCTTTCCCGCCTGGCTATGAAACCTGCAGAGCAGGCATGGGATCAGCAGAACCAGTTTATTGCAGATGCTTCTCACGAATTAAAGACTCCCATCACTGTTATTCTTGCTAATCTGCAGATTCTTTTGGCCCATAAAGAACGCACGATAAAAGAACAGGAAAAATGGATCATTAATACAAAAGAAGAGGCAGATCGGATGAAACAGCTTGTGGAAGAACTGCTTTTCCTCGCACGATCGGATTCAGAAACCATGGAATCCGTTACACAGTTAAAGCAGACACTGAATTTTAGTGAACTGGTCTTAAATAGTGTACTGCTCTTTGAATCCGTCGCTTATGAAAATAAGGTTGCTCTTGAGAATGAATTAGAATCTGATATTATTTTAGAAGGCATTGAAGTTCAGTTAAAGCAGTTAATAACCATTCTTCTGGACAATGCCTGTAAATACGCCGGAAAGAATGGTAAAGTGTCTGTTGTATTAAAAAAAACAGCCGGGCACGCTGTTTTTATCATTACAAACTCGGGAAACCCCATTCTACCGGAAGAACAAAAGCATGTATTTAAACGCTTTTACAGGACCGATCAGTCCAGGGCCAGGAAAGAAGGCGGATACGGACTGGGCCTTTCTATAGCAAAAACCATCGTCGACCGTCATAAGGGTAGTATCAACGTCACCAGCAGTGCAGAAAACGGGACCACCTTTACCGTCACTTTACCGGCTCTGCTTCATTCTTCATAAAAAAAGGAATAAGGGATAAACGTTACGCTTTACCCCTTATTCCTTTTATTTTGTAACAGTAATTCCCTGTTCCTCAATCCGCTTTCTGATATTGAGCATCTTCTGGTCGGTCAGGGCAATCACATCTGCACATTCCCTCAGTTCCTCACTGATCTCCTGGGAATATACCTGCATCTCTTTCTTGTATTTCAGCTGATGATCCAGACTCGCCCAGAAATCCATCGCCATTGTCCGTATCTGAACCTCCACCCGCATCCATTTTTTCTGATCAGAGAAAAATACCGGAATCTCAACGATCATATGATAACTGCGGTATCCATTGCTTTTCGGCTGGCGGATATAGTCCTTTATGGCAATGATATGAACATCATCCTGACGGGCAAGCATATCTGCCACTGCATAAATATCATCAAGAAACGAACAGATCACCCGGATTCCTGCCACATCATCCAGATTCTCCATCATGGATTCTAAGGAAACCGGAAGGTCTCTGCGAGTTAATTTCTCCACAATACTGACCGGTTTCTTCACTCTGGACTTTACCAGTTCAATGGGATTTCTGGAGTTTCTCACTGATAATTCATCATTTAAAACTTCCAGCTTTGTCTTGACCTCCCGAATGGCACAGGTATACATCATCATGGCTTCCTGAAACTGATAAGCCTGATTGATCAGGGGATCCGGAACTGAAACAAGATTGGGAACTTTCACAATTGACTGGTTCAGTTCACTGTTGGGGTTCATATTTATATTCATTCTTATACCTCGAAAAACAGTTAAGACTATACTGCCTCTACTGTATCAACTGCATCTTTCAGCCATGGTGCCTCTACATATTCCACTGTACCGGCATCAACAGCTCCTGCAATCTTCGAATCGATGGGGATCTTAGCCAATACACCTACGCCGTATTTTTCCGCCACTTCATCAATATGGCTTTCTCCAAATACAGAAATCTGCTTTTTGCAGTCCGGACAGGTAAAATAGCTCATATTCTCCACAAGTCCCAGAATCGGAATATTCATCTTCTTTGCCATATTCACTGCCTTTCCAACAATCATGGAAACCAGCTCCTGAGGAGAGGTAACAATGATAATACCGTCAAGAGGCAGAGACTGGAATACGGTTAACGGCACATCTCCAGTTCCCGGAGGCATATCTACAAATATATAATCGATATCCTCCCAAAGAGTTTCCTGCCAGAACTGCTTTACAGCTCCTGCAATGACCGGTCCTCTCCAGATAACCGGATCAGTCTCATGATCCAGAATTAAATTGGCAGACATCACTTCGATCCCTGTCGCACTGACAGCCGGAATCATCAGTCCGTTTGGTGTCATTCCAACGCCATTATCCGATAAACCAAATGCCTTCGGTATGGAAGGCCCTGTTATATCCGCATCCAGGATAGCTGTTTTATATCCCTTTCCATTCATACCTGCTGCCATCAGGGAAGTTACCAGGGATTTACCTACACCGCCCTTCCCGCTTACCACTCCAATTACTTTTTTCACAATACTGGAAGGATTTAACGGCTCTAAAAAGCTTGTCTGTGCTTCCTCCCTGCTCCCGCAACTTTCTCCGCAAGTACTGCAATTATGTGTACAGCTGCTATCGCTCATCATTCATTCCTCCTGTTAAAACTGATATTATAGCATATACCTAAGATTATATTACGAAACACGGCTTATGTCTATGTATTTTACGAAGGTGGTTGTTCATCTGAAGGTATCCGACCAGCAAAACAGAACAATCCGGCATTTAACGGAAACCCCTGAGTGTACGCTGACACTCCGGGGTTTTGCTTATTATTTTGTTCGAATCAAATTCACACTCCGTATCGTTTTAAAAACACCTATGGAATCCATGGTCTTAATCAGTGTATAGAATATCATGGAATCAATGGGCCACATCACCAAGTTTTTAAGTGCCCTTGCCGGGAGCAATACCATAAATCCTTTTCCGTAAAGCAGGGAAAGACAAAGGGTATTTAAAAACACATTGCAGATCAGCATGACCACCAGCTTGGATATAAGAATTCTTCTTAAGGTAACAGGCTTTTTGTAATACATAATACCGTATAGAATTCCTGCCAGGGCAGTGACCAGGGTAAAACCAGGAAAAAAGGCGCCGGTGGGTTTTAATAAATACTTCAGCACATCAAGGCTTCCGGAAAAAAGTCCGCCCACTACCGGACCGAATAAGTAGGAAATGATTCCATTGGGAACAGATGAAAACGTGATCTTAATGTAACTTCCCAGCTGAATGGAAAACACATCCAGGATGATGGCAACTGCGGCAAACATTGCTGCGGCAGTGATTGTCCTTACAGACTTCAGTTCTCTGTAAGAATCGGTGAACAAAGTAACGAATTTTTTCATAAAAAAATACCTCCTTTGCAGACCTCAGACTACGACCGGAGATAAGACACCTATCTTCTGGTGCAGCGGGATGCGACTCATGTACCGCAAGAAAATCTTTTCGTCCTGCTGACAACTCCCTGTTCAGCGGGCACTTAACGCACACAAGTCTACTCTGCGACTTTTATTTAGTTTTGTTTCGCCATCAGTATAACACAGATTCTGCAGAAAGCAAATGTTTTTTTCAGCACATACTACGCTGTTCAATAATCCGGTGTACAGATATAGCGATGAAACCGCCAAGTACTGCTCCCGCCAGAACATCGGTAGGGAAATGCACAAAAAGATACAATCTTGAAAATGCGATCAAAACAGCCAGGAACAGAAATGGTACACCCAGTCTTCTGTTGTAAAGCCAGATACTGAGTGCTCCTTCCAATGAAGCCAGTGTGTGACCGGAAGGAAAGGAATAGTCTCTCGGATTCTGGACCAAAAGTACGACCTGGGTATCAATCCAGCAGGGTCTGGGTCTTTGAATCAGATTTTTTAGTATCATGTTTCCCAGAAGTCCCCCCGCTGCCAGACTAAGTAAAACACAGATCCCGATTTTTCTGGTTTTGGGGAGGCATGTTAGGATTACCCCTGTTAAAATCCAGATAAACCCATGATCACCCAGGGTTGTGATGTGAGTCATCACCTGATCAAGCCACGGACTATGAAGAGACTGAAGTGCATATAGGATGGCAAATTCTATTTGATAAAGCATTGTTATGAACTCCTTTTTTATTTTATTAAAAATCATTTGACAATAACGACATTTGCGTATAGGATTAACCATAGTTGAATTTTCGACAGGAAATACAGGAGGCTTTGTCATGAAACACATCAGACAATTCGGCATTATACTATTAATTTCACTTACTGGGGAAGTCATTCATTTGTTTGTTCCTCTTCCCGTGCCAGCAAGTATCTATGGACTTATTCTAATGTTAATTGGTTTAAATACCAGGCTCATTCCCTTAGAGGCAGTTGAGGACGTCAGTAATTTTTTACTGGAAATCATGCCCATGC
Source organism: Lacrimispora amygdalina (assembly GCF_900205965.1). GTDB lineage: Bacteria > Bacillota > Clostridia > Lachnospirales > Lachnospiraceae > Lacrimispora > Lacrimispora amygdalina_A. The sequence goes on along the minus strand of NZ_OAOF01000029.1, from coordinate 31,782 downwards.
TGTTTATCCCGCCAGCCGTAGGACTTTTAGATTCGTGGGGTGCCCTCCGGCCTATTCTTTTACCATTTCTCTTAATCACTTTTATGTCCACGTTTATAGTTATGGTAATAACGGGAAAAGTAACCCAGTTTTTTATAGAATCTGACAAAAAGAAGGAAGGAAATGATCATGAATCATATAATCAGTGATTTTTTATTCTTCGGGTCTGTCATAAGCCTTGTGAGCTATGAATTGGGAATTCAGATTAAAAAGCGCCTGAAACTGGCTATTTTTAATCCACTGCTAATCTCTATCGTTCTTGTTATGGCTTTCCTATCCGTTTTTAAGATACATTACACCGTTTATAATGAGAGTGCAAAATACATCAGTTATCTTTTAACTCCTGCAACCATCTGCCTGGCTGTCCCTCTCTACCGTCAGCTTAACCTGTTAAAAAAGCACAGGAAGGCAATTATTGCAGGAACACTTACCGGAGTTCTCACTACCATGAGTACTGTTTTTCTCCTGGCTCTGGTCTTTGGCTTAAATCATCAGGAGTATGTGACTTTTTTACCAAAATCCATCACGACTGCGATTGCTATGGGAATCTCTGAAGAAATGAAAGGGATTGTGACTATCACGGTTGCCAGTATAATTATAACCGGTATCTTGGGCAGTATTATTGCAGAAACCGTCTGCCATGTATTTAAAATAACGAATCCGGTTGCAGTAGGCATTGCCATCGGTTCCGCCGCACATGCAGTAGGCACTACAAAAGCAATGGAGATAGGGGAAATTGAAGGCGCCATGAGCAGTCTTGCAATTGCCACTTCCGGACTTTGCACCGTTGTATTTGCATCTGTATTTGCAAACTTTATATAAATGCATCTAAGCAGATGTGAAAAATAACCGCAGATTTTGATCTGCGGTTATCCTGCTTTTTAACATATTACATTAATATCCCATTGCTGCAATAAAGCTGGCGGCAAATACCACATAACATATAACGCCAAGAATTATCTGGATAACAGCCATGATTAAGCTAGCTCTGCAGAAATTCTTGCGGTTTTCATTACCGTTTCCAAATCCCCACACAAACATCATGATCACATTCACACATGGTATAATCATGACAATGAGAGTAATAAGCCATTCTCCCAAACTCATAACACTTTTGTTAGGATCAACAGAATATGCATTCTGAACTCCCTGGTTGCTTTCATTGTTGAAGTTTTCCATACTTTTTCTCCTTAGTAAATTCATACTATTTTTGTTGCAATTAGCATTATAACATAAAATGCATAAAATTGGTATAAATTTACTCTATGTAATTGAAGAATACGAAAAAGTAGGGACGTGCGTTCTATCATACACAGTACCATATACCATATACCATATAATAATGTATATTTTTATCGCATATTATAAATAATAAATCCATTTGAATTAGCTTTATCGCTAAGCTTTGCAGAATTTGTGCTACCGGTGTGAGCTGCAAGTGTAAAATCCGGGCTTGAATAACCAACGATAATCATAGTATGATATGCTCTTCCATTACTATTTAATAATGAGACCGCATCACCTTTATAGCCATAGGAAAAGGAAGTACTATTTACACTGGTGAATTTTTTATATGATGACGCATTTGTTTGCCAATAATTTCTAAAGGCATCCGCTCCGCGCCAGGTAGAAGACACGTTCTTTACATTTTGAGAGGTTCCTTTAGAGAACCAGTTTGCAAAATTGTCTGCTGCTTTCTTAGTTCCTGGTGTTCCTTTCATTGATTTACCACCAGCATATAGGCACTGGGATATAAAATTAGCGCAATCACCTCCTGCGGAATTCCAGTCAGGATAGTTACTATTATAATTTTTGTAATATTTATTTGCATAAGAGACAGCATCCGAATATGAATAACTTGTCGCCATTACTTCAGCAGCTGTGGTAAAATTAAAAGCATTTTCATTTACTTTTTGATCGGGCATATTTTCATTTAATTTTACCCATTCATATGCCTCCATATATGATTCTACATAAGCCAAGTTAACATCTGATATATTTTTTATACTATCAATATTGTTTTGTAAATACTCCAGATTAAATTCCCAATTATCTAAATTCGTATTCTCGCCCAATCCATTAATCAAGCCAACAATGTAGTTTTCTTCCGCCATAACATTTTCGTATGCAACATCAATCTCAGAGTTGTTTCTGTCAACTGCAGTTTTACTTTTTGCAACAGATGATACCTCACTCTTTTCTTTATACAGCTCATCAACTAATTTACTTTTCTCTTCATCTTTCAAATTAGGATATATTTCATCTACATATGAAACGATACCTTGATATATTTCAGTATCTGTTATACTATTCGTACCAGCTGCTGCATATGCTGATAAGCCAATTACACTTGTTAAGATCAAGCTCAAAGATAATACTAATGCAAATTTTTTTCTCATATGTTTCTCTCCTTCTTATTCAATTAATCCTCCTTACTACAAGCTAAGACTAAATTATATAACATTGAACTTTATTATTTCGTTTTCTCAATCATAGAATTCCTCCTTTCATGATTTTACAGTTATAACTCCCCCCTCTATTAATATAAACGTACTAATCCAATATTTAGTAACACTTTTTTACATTATTTTATGTTTTTTATGTTTTTTTCGAAATATATTTAATCATCACAGTTTTATTGTTATTTTCTTACACATATTGTAAACTGGTGAAAGCCCTAATTATATTCTTTTTAGAATATTAATAGCTGAGAAAAATTGATATTTATAATATTTTTTTAAATAACCGTGATATTTTAATCTAAAAACGTAGTATATGGTTAAGACCGAATGGAGGTGTAACACATCAATGGAAGATAGCCAAATCATTGACTTGTTCTTTGAGCGTTCAGAGCAGGCTATATTAGAACTGTCAAATAAATACGGAAAAATATGTAATAAAGTATCGCTAAATATTTTAAACAATACCCAGGATGCAGAAGAATGTGTGAATGATGCTTACTTAGGTACATGGAACAATATCCCGCCTGAAAAACCGGATCCTCTGCTCGCCTATGTTTGTCGTATTGTGCGTAATCTTTCTATAAAGAAATATTATAGAAATACCGCATTGAAACGAAACAGCTATTATGATATTGCATTTGAGGAATTAGCAGACTGTATACCTTCACAAAATAGTATCGACAGAGATTATGACTCAAAGGAACTTGCTAAAATCATAAATGATTTTCTTGATACCTTAGACAAAGATAATCGTGTCATGTTTGTACGCCGATACTGGTTTTCTGATTCCTTAATCGAAATTGCGAAAATGTTTGGCATAACTGAGCACAATGCTTCTGTCCGCCTTTCACGTATACGTGGGAGAATGAAAAAATATCTATTAAAGAGAGGTGTTATATTATGAACAAAGAAATATTTTCGAAAGCAATTGGGGAGATTGATACAAAATATATCAATGAAGCTCTTAAATATACAAAATCTACGCAGAAAATATTTTTCTATAAAAAAACTATAGGTAAAACTATAATTGCCGCAGTATTCTTCATCTGCTTATTATTAGGGGTGAATATATTATACCCTTTTAATAAAACATCTGTACTAGCTTATGCCTATGAAACAAACGAAAAAATAAGCAGTTCCGGAACAGTTTTATCAACAGGAAAATTAAATGCTGACGGCTCTATGACTGGTACTCCTTTAAGTTTCTATATAAAAGGGAATGATATAAAAACTATACGTTATTCTGTCAAAAACCAATGGATAGATTTTATTGACTGGACCCAAAAAAGAGAAGAATTCGGAGTTTCCAAAAATTTTACCGTAAATTACGGTTCTGATCAAAGCGATTATTATTATTTAATAGTAAATTGGGAACCTAATGAACTTTGGGAAGCTTTAAGTAATAAAAATACATCTATTAAGGACCTGCCGCAAGAATTACTTGAGGATACGATTGTATTGGAGATTTCCTATCGTAATGGTAAAACTGAATCAAAAGCAATTAAAATCAAACTTCAGGATAATGGTGATTTTGTAGCTTCGTTTGTTAATTATACAATTACAGAAAAGGATGATTTTGTAAATCGACCAGACAGCGATCCCATTGACAGAAGTATACTCTATACGCAAGGAAGTGATGCTGAAACTGAAAATAAGACAAAAGAATCTAAATCTTATAAAGAGGCTCTAACAGCAGAAGAATTGGAAGCAGCAAGAACTACTGCACTTAATTATTACAAAAAAGCAACATGGGGTGTTAAAGAAATTAAAGTAACTGAAAATACAAACAGTCAATATTCTAATGAAAACATCGAATCAGAATATGATGTTGGAGACATTATTATATTTAATGTAACTGTAATTAGGAATAACGAAAATGAAGATAGATTTATTAGTGTGGCAAGGAATTATAAAAATAATTGGACCGTTATAAATGAAGGTTTCTAATAATCCCTAATATAATAGTATCACATAAGTAGTCCGACTTCGATAAGCCGGACTACTCTGGCGCCTATTTAGTCCCTCCTGCCTGAAATTTACTTTTTTAAGTCAGATATAAATGAAGAATACGAAAAAGCAGGGATCTGCGTTCTATAATGTATGGTTCCATATGGGGAAAATACAATCTCATTCGGACCAGATATACGGCCAGAGATACGGTCACACTTGTCACCAGAAGGAGCATGGCAGCCTTTTTATTTCCTCTCCTGAAATAACTGACCCTTATCTCATTAATCAGCAGAAGAAAAAGAAGGGGTGCAGAAGGATTCATTCTCATGCCGCCAATAAAATCTCCTTTTGCGAACCGAATCATCGCCCGGGTACTTCCACAGGCAGGACAGGGAATTCCAAATAACCCCCTGAACGGGCAGATCCCTCCGGTTATGGAATACATCAGAATGCAGTAAATAATAAACATCCCCAGCGTGCACCAGGCTGCCAGATGAACAAATTTCTGTTTTTTTTTCATATCGTCCCCTTATAATACACTGATTATTTTTTTCAGACTATATGCTCCCTCTGTTCGAAAAGCATTCTCCAAAGCATTTAAATTTGCATCGGAATGTTCTAATTCTCTGGAAAGCCGGTGAACCAGCCGGACAAATTCGTTAAAGGTAAGGCTGCCTGCGTGTTTGATATAAATTGCCAATGCCAGTTCTTCTATTAATATGGTACAGATAACAGCCATTTTCAATTTTACATATGGATTCCCATCATAAACAGCCCCACAAAAATACGTATAAACAAAATAAACAAGGAGCTGTTCCATCCACTGATCCCACTCCCTCTTTCTTTCTGGTATTTTATCGAAGTATCTTTGAAAATTCTCTCTTTCATATCCGTAGTGATCCGGTCCCTGTTCAAAAAGCAGAGTCTTTAACTCTCCAATATAAAATGGCCAATCCTGATTTATTACTTCCATCTTATCTAAAAGAGAGAACCAGCTTTTCATTGTTTTATAACGCTCCTTGTCAGTTGCCGCATACTCCCGCCGTTTTTGCGAGACAAATTCTTCACAGCCCATCTGCCTGTATCGGTTGATTAACTCTCCGGTCTGATAAAGCTTTCCAGCCCGAATCCTTCTTTGCAGATCATGTCCCAGTCCCAGAACCATGGCAGCCCGAAGGGAAATCTCCCTGCTGCGGTTCTGCAAAAGTGCAAATATCTCTTTTCTCACTTCTACCAGTTTTATGAAAAGCTTGGAATCAAACTCCGGATATGTCTCCTCTTTGCCGTCTTCCTCTGTGAGAAATTGAACCGGTTCTTCTAAACTAAGAATCAGCTTTGCCGCTTCTTCACAGGACATTGACAGGGAACGTTCCCTGACGCCTTCGTATTCTTCCGTATGTCTTGGATATTCCCTGCAGGTTTTGCAGAGCATGGAAGGTCCTGCCTCTGTGTAAATATCGCAGAGATTCCTTACATTTAAAAAAGCGCATCTTCCCCTCCTTTGTTTAAAACAGCTTTTCTTCCAGTCAATTCCATATAAAAGCTTTTCACCTAGTCCAGCCGCTTGTGCTCTGTATTTTTTCAGGGAAGCACTGTCTATCATGATTTTCCAGCCTGCACAGCAGGTTTCACTGCACTGACCGGCGCTGCATAGAAAGCTGGGGTAGTAGTGAGGTATCGTAAACTTCATAATCTTACTCCAATCCTTAAGTATCTTTTGTGAATGATTCCTGTTGAATCCGCTGTGCACCCCATTCAGACATTAAGTCAAGGATTGGAGCAAGTGTCTGACCGTCTTCTGTAAGCGAATATTCCACTCTGGGCGGTACTTCATTGTACTGTTCCCGATGTACTAACCCATCTGCCTCTAACTCCTTTAACTGTTTGCTTAACGTGCGATGGGCAATCGGTTGTAATTCATCCCATAACCTGCTGTACCGCATTATGTTTGATTTATAAAGCTTATACAAGATGACCCACTTCCATTTTCCCTCTATCTTTGATATTGTATAATAGATTGGACATTTACCAAATTTATTATTAAAATCCACTTAACCACCTCAATACTTACAATTAATATAGTATATAACAATAATGTTCATACTTGAAGTATGTATCATAATCATATATACTATCTTCATAAATGTCAAATATTTGTCTATGGAGGTTTAAAATGAAATTTTTAGAATTATCTAAAGAACGCTTTTCCGTTCGAAAATTCAGCGATAAGAAAGTAGAAAAAGAGAAATTAGATCTCATCCTTGAGGCAGGACGTAATGCACCTACTGCCTGCAATTACCAGCCCCAGAGAATACTTGTACTGAATGATGAAAAAGATTTATCAAAAATCAGTCTCTGCACCCCTTTTCAGTTTCATCAGCAGCTGGCACTGCTTGTATGCTACGATAAAACGGTGAGCTGGAAAAGAAAATACGATGAAAAAGATGAGGGGGAAATCGATGCAAGCATTGTCGCAACTCATATGATGCTGCAAGCTTCTGAATTAGAAATTGGTTCGACCTGGGTAGGACATTTTGACCCGGAAAAAATCAAAGAGGCCTACTGCATTCCTGAAAACATAATACCTGTAGCAATACTGCTTATGGGATATCCCGCCGATGATGCTGTCCCGAACAAATTACATTATGAGCGCCTGGACATTGAACAGACGGTCTTTTACGGATCCTTCGAAAATACAGAAGAAGAACAGGAAATATAATGTCTTCTATGACAAAAAGAGGGGAGGCTTTGACAACAAAAAGCCTCTCCTCCTTTCTATTATTTACATAGTTTCTGAAATTCTTCCGCAACAAATTGTACCTTTGTTCCAACCACAACCTGAACACTAGTCTTTCCAGGTCTTATCACACCGGCTACACCGGAAGATTTTATCTTCTTCTCATCCACAAGTGTATAATCCTTTATTTCAAGCCTTAATCTGGTAATACAGTTATCTATACTTACAACATTCTCTTTTCCGCCGACTCCATCCAGTATAATGGAAGCTACGAACTCATAGTTATCATTTTTCAATACAGCAACAGACTCATCCAGATCATCATCCTCACGACCTGGTGTTTTAAAATTAAATTTCAATATAGCAATTCGGAACACGATGTAATAGATCAGGCTGTAAATCAATCCAAGTGGTATAATATAAAGCGGATTCACAGCCATGGGTGCTTTAAAACTCAAGAACCAGTCAACAAATCCGGCACGTACTGGAAGCATAGCGCAAATAGTTAATGATATTCCCGTAAGAATTGCATGGATTAGATATAATCCGGGAGCAAGAAACATGAATGCAAATTCAAGCGGCTCTGTTACACCTGTAAAAAAAGAACAAACTGCTGCTGCCAGTAACAGACCGTAGGCCTGTTTTTTCCTACCTGGTTTTGCCGTATGATACATGGCAAGGGCTGCTGCGGGAAGACCAAACATCATAACAGGGAAGAAACCTGTCATATACTGTCCAGTCTGTCCCAGTATGCCTTTTCCTGTCCAGAAATTACCAAGGTCATTCACTCCAGCCACATCAAACCAGAAAACAGAATTTAAGGCATGATGAAGTCCAAACGGTATTAGAAGACGGTTAAAGAAGCCATAAATTCCTGCGCCAACGGCGCCAAGACCAAGAATACCTTTACCGAATATTACTAATGCTGTATAAATAATTGGCCATACAAAAAACAATACCAGGCAAGCAACAAGAGAAAACAATGCCGTAACAATGGCAACGGAGCGTTTTCCAGTAAAGAAAGACAATGCATCGGGAAGCGTTGTGTTTTTAAACCGGTTATAACAGCTGGAACCGATTAAACCAGAAACAATACCAATAAACTGGTTATTAATTTTTCCAAATGCTGGATTTACCTGACTGACATCAATTCCTTTTAACATCGCCACCACTCCCGAGGAAAGCATGGTCTGTATCATCAGCCATGATACCAGGGCTGCCAGAGCAGAAGTGCCTTCATGATCATCTGACATACCCACACCAACACCAATTGCAAAAAGAATTGCCATATTATCAATTATAGCTCCGCCTGCCTTAATCAGAAAAGCAGCAATGGCACTGTTTGCCCCCCATCCTGTTGGGTCAATCCAGTAACCGATCCCCATGAGGATTCCTGCCGCCGGCAGACATGCTACCGGAAGCATCAAAGATTTACCTAGTTTTTGCAAATACCTCATCATAAAAAGAAACCCCTTTCTTTTTTTGTCCTTAAGGACATATTTATCCATACCTGCATGTGCAGGTTACGATCACTTTTTATCTAAAACAGACCGTATGGCGTAATATGCAGCCTCCTCATCCTCTCCCTCAAACCGGAAGACAATGACATCCCCTTTTCTGGCTCCAAGCCCCATAATAGCCAGGAGGCTTTTGCAGTCTGCCTTTTGTAATTCCCAGCAAGCCTCTATGGAACAACTGTATTTTCCTGCCTCCATAAAAATCATGGAAGCCGGTCTGGCATGCAGCCCCATGGGATCTTCTATCTCATATCGATACTCTTTCATTTATTCACCTGCAATTCTATGATTGGTTCCAGCTCCTTTACTTTTTTACCAACATGACATTCCATGTTGGGATACTCCGCAGTATTCAATATGATGACAGGCGTAATCAGGTCATATCCTTTCTGCCGGATCTCATCTAGGTCAAATTCCAGAAGAAGCTCTCCTGCTCTCACTGCCTCTCCCTGCTTTTTAAAGGAGCGGTAACCCTCTCCCTTTAATTTCACCGTATCAAGTCCTACATGAATCATGACTTCTGCACCATTATCTGCAGTAATGCTGACAGCATGCTTTGTCTCGAACATAACAGTCAGCACTCCGTCTACCGGAGCAACAATTCTTCCTTTGGAGGGTATGACAGCGATTCCTTTTCCTAAAAGTTCCTGGTTGAATGCAGGATCATTTACTTCATTCAAAGAAACTGCCATTCCTTCCACCGGCGCCAGAATTTCCTCTCTTTTACCGCCCCCTCTTTTAAAATGCTTTTTCCACGTTTCAAACATGTCAACTTGTTCCCCTTTCTTCTAAAGCCGCATTCTTTTGATATGAACTGCCAGATATGCAGTTTCCTCCTCTGTTACATCATGATGATAAGATTCAAAAATATATTCCTTAATTTTTAAGCTGCATGCATATTCCTCCGGATACATACCAGCTATGATATTGCTGAATTCCGTATTCGCGCTGTTTAACAGCTCTCCTGTCAGAATCCGCTGGGCGAGAAATCGTAAGTGAGTAATAAATCTCTGATAATTCAAGGATCCCTCATCCAGTTCCATGGAGAAAAATTCACTTACTATTTTTACTCCATTCTGGATAAGACTGGTCATATCCATCATCTTATTCATTGCGGTATTAAGTTCTGCATTTACAATATGCATTGCGATAAACCCAGCCTCATCAACAGGAAGCCTGACTCCCACTTTCCTTTCAATGAGCGCAACCGCATATTCACCGATTAGATACTCCTCTTTATAGAATGCCTTAATTTCGCTGAGTATGGGATTTAAAAAAACCATATTCTGTTTAAACCGGTGAATCGCAAAACTAATGTGATCCGTCAGTGTGATATAGATGTTTTGATTTAAAGTTCTGTTTAAAACACTTTTCGCATAAGTAATGATTTCCGCTGAAACATTAATGTGCTCAAGGGGAAGTCTTACCAGCAGTTCCTTAAACTGGTCCAGACTGTTCTTACTGTCTAACCGGAATGTTTTTTCAATTTTGTTTTCTGCAATCGGCCGGCCCGGCTTCGTGCCGAAGCCAAGACCTCTTCCCATAATGATGACTTCCTTCCCATCTGGCTCCAGTGCAGTGACAATATTATTATTAATGATTTTATCAATATTCATAAACTACCTCTTAATAAGAAAAAATAAAAAACCAACTTTGACTATGAAAATAGAAATCATCTTCTTAATCAAAATTGGTTTTGCCTGCTTTCCAGTAACAATCCGATCATTATTCACTTATTTACATTATAGCAATATTTCGGTAATATGTCAATCCTTTTAGAGCTTACTAAATGCAAGAAATAAAAATAAAACTCCGCTGAGCCAGGATAGATCCCAGCCTTTTAGTGCAGCAAGCCGTTTTCCCAGGAAAAGTCCGGCATACATCACGCCACTTCCTACTATTAGAGCTGCCAGCGCTGCGTACCCCGGGTTAATCATTAAAAAACCAGACAGGGCACCGGCCACAAGACTGTCGATTGACATGGCTAAAGAAAACATAACCGTCTCTTTCCATGACAGCGTTTTCGAATCATCCCAGTCAGCCGCCATTGGATTTCCGTATATATTAATAATAATACTAAGCCCTGACACAGAAAAAGTCAAATCTTTGTGCACATGGACATGATTGTTAATATATTTCTTTATGGCATAGTCTAACAGCTTCATTATTCCCAGGAAGAACAGACAGGAAAAGCCCACTCCCTTAGCGAATATCTCAGGCACAAAATTATCCAGGACATTGCCAAATAACAACGCTGCTCCCAGGCAGCTGCTGCAGATTACATTCGCCGCTATTACCTTTATCCATGAAATACCTACTCTGTTTGCACCATAGGCAACGCTGGCAACAAACGTATCCGTACTCAGTGCCAGAACCAGAATGATAATATTACGCATTTTTCACCGAACTACCCTTTTTACTTTAATATATTCAAGGGTTTTAGGTTTGCCACCTGAAAACAGCTAACTGTATTTATTAAATCCCATTTCTTTTCAATTCAGCTCTAAGCCTTTCCAGCGCTTTTTTTTCAAGTCTTGAAACATAGGAACGCGAAATTCCCATAAGATCTGCGATTTCCCTCTGCGTGTATTCCCTTCCGCCATGAAGACCATAGCGCATTCCGATAATCGTCTTCTCATTGTCTTTTAAGCAGGAGTCAAACACTTCATAAAGTTCCTTGATATCCTGTTTCAGTATGATTGTCTCCAATGTCTCTTTATTTTCCATTTCGATCACATCAAGAAGGTTTACCGTTTCTCCATCCTTGTCTACACCTATGGGTTCATATAAAGAGACTTCTTTCGAATATTTTTTATTTGCACGAAGGAGCATCAGGATCTCATTTGCTAGAGTCACAAGATGGCTCCTTTGAACCAGACAGATACAGATGAACAGTTTCTCCATCCCAGACGACCTGCTGCACCAGAATACGAATGGCAGAGCGCTTTTGTTCTACATCCATAAAATCAACCGTCTTTTCAAACGTAGAAAGTGTCTCTTTTAACAGCTCAAAATCCAGAGCGGTCAATTCCTTCCCCAGAGCAGTCTCCTTACATGCCTGTACCTGAATTAAAATCTGTTCTTTCTTTTTATGCAATTCATCAATCTGCCGGACAATATAATCTTGTGCCGCTGTGCCTTTAGCAGTCTTCAGTGAGGAAACAAGACTGTCAATCTCTTTTTCAGTCTGCCCAAGTTCTTGATTTAAACGGCTGATATCCAGCTCATAATCCTGTCTTTCTACCTGAAGCAGCTTTTTACCTTCCTCCAGCTGTCTGATAAATTCACTTTTATCTTCAGCGATTTTTTTCAATTCCTCAATTACCAGCCTGTCTAACTCATTTCCATTTGCGTTCTTCACCGCACAGCATTTCATACGGCTTTTTTCTTTCATGGAACAAAGGTAAGAGTAGACCTGTTCCCCACGTTCATTGTATCTGCCGGAGAGCTTTGGTCTCATATAATTATGGCAGTTCTGGCACATAAGAATGCCAGAAAGAAGTGCCACATTGCTCCGGGGTTTGCGGTAGTTTTTTGATTTATTCCGTTCCAGAATGCGCTGGACCCGGACCCACATGTTTCCTGGAATCAGACCCTCGTGCTTACCGACTGCCACAATCCATTCTTCCATATCCCTGATCGCATGAGCTTTGCCCTGCTTTTGCATGGTCCGGTTATATGCGATCACACCATGTATTCCATCAAAATCAGAGCGGGGAGCAAAAAGCTCCACTTTCTTTTCCATCAGATAGTCATATGCTTCCTGATCCGCAATCATATAGACCGGATTCGTAAGAATGCCCTTTATTGCAAAGCGGCTGAATAACCGCCCCTGTTTCGTTTTATAACTATTTTGTATGAGATAAGTCTCAGTACCGGTAAGGGAACCGGTTTCCAGAAACTTCTCATATATCCGTTTTACCATCTTTGCCTCTTGTGGAATCCGTTTCAGCTTATATGCTCTCTTTTGCTTCCCGTCTATGGTAACAGAAGTTACCCGTTCAGACTGGTACCCGGTGGGAGTGTTTCCTCCCAGCCATCTGCCGCTTTTGGACAGCTCATGCATATTATCCCGGATTCGTTCCGCAATGGTCTCTCTCTCCAGCTGGGAAAATACGGAAGCAATATACATCATCGCCCTCCCCATGGGTGATGATGTATCAAACTGCTCCTTAATTGAAATAAAGGAAATCTCCAGATGATTTAATTCACCAATCAGATTTGCAAAATCCCCGATATTACGGCTGATCCGGTCCAGGCGGTAGCAGACAATTGCTGAAATTTGCTTTTTCTTCGCCTCCTTCATCATGTTCTGGAACTGCGGACGTTCTAAATTACCGCCGGAGAAGCCCTCATCTTCAAAAATCAAAGCATTGTCTGCAAAGCTTTCCCCGTAATGGGCAGTGATATATTGTCTGCAAAGCTCAATCTGATTGCCGATGCTTTCCCCTTTCCCCGTGAATTTGGATTTTCTGGAGTAGATGGCAAACGGCTGATTTCTGTTTTCCATCACACATATCCTCCTTGTTTTCTCATGGAAAGCGCGTCCCCAAACATACCGGACACGCAGAACAACATACAAATATATAAACGCTAAAATTCAAGGCATTCTTTATGAACATGATCGTATATACTCCCCAGACAGAAAAAGATAAAAAAGAACTGGGAAGAAGGGCTGCAGTCCTTCACAATCAGGTGCTTATGCAGTCCATCCGCCAGCTCCCCTGTCCAAATGATCAGAAAAAAGCGCTCTTAGACGAAATAAAATCGGAAAGCAGTTAACATACCTAAACAACCTGAAAGGTTTTATCCCATCTTCCAGGGACAAACACATGAGTCGCGCATGAGACACATGGATCAAACGATCTTATAATTCTTCCTATTTCCACAGGCATATTCTCTTCCTTCACCGGAGCACCTATGATTGCCTGTTCTGCCGTACCCTTTCTTTCTCCCGTCTGAGGGGATAAGTTCCAGGCGGAGGGGGTGATGATCTGGTAGAACAGGATTTTTTTATCCTCAATTGTCAGCCAGTGTCCAAGTGCTCCGCGTGTTGTATCGATCAGGCCTGTTCCATATGCTTTAACCGGTATCTCATATTCCTTCTGCATTGGCACATTGGGAATCAGATTTTCCAAAAGGATATTCATAATCCGGGTGATTTTTCTGGCCTCTAAAACTCTTGCAATGGTTCTGTCCATGACAGAGATTCCATTGCGGTACTCCCCTGACAGCCATTGTCTGGCTAACGGTCCGACCTCAAAAGGTATTCCGTTATATCTTGGTGCTCTGATCCAGGAATACGCATCCGGTTTATTCCGGTCTGGTTCATTGGCCTCATTAAACCATGCATACTGGTCCGACTGGGTGATGTGGTCCGGCTCAAAATGGGAAAACGTTTTATTTTCATAAACAGAGGGATTTAAATACAGTGTCCCCAGTTCTTTATAGCCATAAAAGCAGCCATAGGATAACAGGTTCTGATAGCCCCCTCCAAAATGATAATATTCCGGATAGTAAGTGCCAATTTCATATACGTCCGGCAGCATTTTTTCCGTAATAAACTGTTCAATACCAAACAGAATGGATTTAATTGCTATAATCATATCCACTGTAACAGGTGATGTGATACCGCCGATAAATACTCCATGATTGTGAGGCGCCTTTCCACCCAGAATCGCTAACATTTTATGAGCATTTCTGCTGTACTCCAGGGATTCAAAGTAATCATTCACCAGGCGTGCGTTCACCTCTTTTGGCAGCCTGTAATCGTTGTGATCCGTTTTAAAAAGGGGATATCCCTCCGGCAGCTTCACATAATCCGGAAGTGTATACTGGTATAGATGTCTCAAATGATTCTGGAGAAATTCACAGGCATGAAGCAAATCTCTTAAATACCTTCCCTGTTCTGAGGGGATAACCCCCAGAGCCTCTTCAAGTGCGAGGGCCGATGCCATAGAGTGGGCCGTAGAACAGATTCCGCAGATACGCTCTGTAAAATACACTGCATCCAACGGACTTCTGCCCCTCAGCATTTTCTCAAATCCCCGAAACATCAGTCCTTTCGTCTTTGCATCAACCACGGTATTAGTCCCGATCTCTGCTTCTATTTCCATAAACCCGTTAATTCTGGTAACTGGATTAATGATCACTTTCTCAGCCATTCTATTCCTCCCTCATGGTGTCATATGTGATAAAAGGCTCCATGGCATCGGGAAATCCGAACTGGGCACATCCGATGCAGGGAGTATCATCGCCTATGGGCAGTTTACGTGACCGTTCCATTTACGGATCGGACAATCAATCTGCGTTATGGGACCACGGCACCCCAGCATAAACATACAAGTCTTCTCACCCAGCTTTGTTGCAAAAATGCCGGCATCATAATAAGATCTTCTGGGACACCTGTCATGAATTGTGATTCCGTAAAATATCAAAGGCCGGTCCATGTCATCCAGCGGCGGCTCCCCGTATAGTATCAAATATGCCACAGTTCCCATGAGCCAGTCCGGATGACAGGGACACCCTGTCAGCTTTATCACCCTGCGGTCGAGAACGTCTGATATTCCGACACAGCCTGCCGGATTGGGTCTTGCAGCTGATACTCCGCCGTAAGAAGCGCAGTCACCAACTGCTATGACATGTGTGGCACGCTTTCCCAATCTGACCGCTGCTTCAAGACCTGTAATTTCCTTTCCCTCATAACGTCCGATAATATGGTACATTCCATTGTCTTTTATGGAAACAGCTCCTTCCACGGCAAGTATGTATTTTCTCCCAGCATATCAAACAGTTGATCCATTGCCTCTGCTCCCTCCGATGCAATGAGGCTGTTACTGTAAATAAAGTTTGTCATTTGCGTCATAAGATACTGAAAATCCGGATTCTGTCCATCTAGCAGTGAGATTGTATTCCCAGTACAGCCATCAAGCTCCAGCCATACCAGATTTGGTTTCTTCAGCCTCTGGCTTTCGATTTCCTCCATTGCTTTCGATACCATCTGCGTAGTTTCTTTTAATTTAAGCTCCTGAAAAGGACATGTTGCGTGTTTTCCTTTCAACAATCCTTACTCCCCCTGTCCCTGAACCAGATAACCTACCACCGGCAGTACACTAAGAACCATTGCTCCCGGGTGGCAGGATAGAAACTCTGTACTTAAATCCCTTCCTGCAGTGAGTCCCCAAAAATGGTTTCCTCCTGCCCATAGCCGGTTATTGGTAACATTATAGACCACTCCTTCGACTGCAACATAAGCCGGAGCACCATTTTTTCCATTATATTGAGACAATTGCTCCAGCGTAAAATAGGTCAGCGGCTCAGGCTCGGGTATTTCTTCCGGCTGTGGTATTTCTTCCGGTTGGGGAATCACGCCATCCTGTTCTACCCCTATGGGGCCTCCGGTTGGTCCGGTCACAGCACCGGAGCCAGTCGCTCCCCCTTCCTGATCCGGCATCTGACTGGCTGATAAATCGTTTTCCTGCATTTGGTTCATCTGTCCGAAATAATAAACATGATTCTGCAGCATAATCAATTCACTGCTCAGATGATCCAGTACATCGTTATTGTTGTATTGATTGGAGCGAAGTTTCTCTACATCAGCATTCAATCGTTTCAAACTGCTGCAAAGATATGTCATAAGCAAATCCAAATCCATGATAAAACCTCCTTACCCATGGTTGATATTTTCTGAGTGCCATAGTCGCTTATCTGTTAGAATATATGTATAAGCCTGGCTCTTCAGCCCTATATTCATCGTATTTGCACAAGAAGCAGCAGGTACCATACGATTTGCGTTTCAGACCATCTGACTCGTTGTCTCTTCCTGCAGAATATTTTGGATAATAGTTTCTACTTTTCCACAAATATCGGGAAGTTGTCTTTGCAGCGTTAAACTTAACTCTATACCTGGAACAATTTCAGCTGCCTCAATTCCGATTAAGTAACCTTCTATTGAGAGTCTGTATATTCTCAACAGATCCAGAAAACTCATGTCATGCTGCATAAACAGGCTGGATTCCTGTTTCATAAGCTCTTTCAAAGAAAATACCTGAATGGTACCTGGGCTCCCATTCGAGCACATGGCATCTAAAATCAGAACAAAATCCCCCCGGTTCAGAGTGTAAAAACAACTCTCACTGTCCGTTTCTCCATAAATTATTTCCACATCAGAGTGAAGGAACCTCTTTTCAAGCATCTTCGCAATCACAAGCCCAATCCCGTCATCCTTCATGATACGGCTGCCTACAGCGATCAGTTTCGTCTTATTTCCTCCTGTCTTATTTTTTTTATATATATGAAAAAGACATGGGATTATTACAATCCCATGTCTTTCCTTACAGGTTCCCTTAAAAGCGGTAAAGCCGCGCTCCATGACCTGGCACCCTTATGTTTAAATTCTTTGTACTGCAGGTAAACGTCTCACCTGTCCAAAGTTCTTTTAAGCAGACCATATTAAAGTCCTCCTGGTTTAAGAGGCAGGGCGAAACAGCAATCTCCCGTCCCTTCTCTGACAGATTAAATACCGCCAGATAGTTGAATCCGTTCTTCCTGTGACAGCTGTGCCAGATGCAGGTCTGCTCATTCCGAACAAGCTGGGTTGCCTTGCAGTCATCACTGAGCAGTGCCAGAACGTCCGGATTCGTAAGTAGGCTCCTGGTCCATTCATCCATCAAAGTTAGTTCTCCCCCGATCATGAGTGGAGACCGGAACATACACCAGAGTGTAAGCATGGTAATCTGTTCCTCTTTTGTAAACCGAGTCTGCCTTTCATTCCCAAAACCTTTTCCCAGCATACCGACAGGAAGCATATCACAATCAGGATAGTTTCCCGCACTCACATGGTTCTGCCAATGTTCACAACGTTCAAACATCTGCTTCAGCAGATTCCAGTCATCCCAGAAATCATCGGTAATGCGCCACATATTTGCATAAGTTTCATAATGCCATGCTTCCTTAAGCCTTGCAGGTCCCGGTGAAAGACTGAGCACCATCTGCCTGCCGCTGTTGATAATTGCCTCATGAAGCATACGAATCTCTTCTTTTGCAGATGGTGCATCCATGCGGCAGATATCATCACATTTGATGAAGTCCACTCCCCACTGCGCATACAGCCGGAAAACAGAATCATAATACGCCTGTGCCCCCTCTGCCTGAGGAATTACACCATACATATCCGGATTCCAGGAACAGATGGAGTAAGGATCTGATATCTTATCTGCTGTAATATCTGTATTTTGTATTTTACTTAAGCTATGGGCGGCTATACGGGGAATCCCCCTCATAATATGGATACCAAATTTTAACCCCAGTTCATGGATATAATCAGCCAGGGGTTTAAAACCATGTCCTCCAGCAGAAGATGGAAAACGGTCCGGGCATGGCAAAAGTCTGGAGTATTCGTCCATCTCAACCTTTCCAAAGGGTATGTACTGATATTGATCCCGTCTTGTGCCTGCATCAGTAGCATACCACTGTATATCGACTACAATATATTCCCAGCCAAATTCTTTTAAATGCTGCGCCATATACTCCGCATTGGCCCTGATATCACGTTCTGTTACTGCCGTATCATAATAGTCATAGCTGTTCCACCCCATGGGAGGTGTATCTGATAATGATTTTACGCTCATTTGCATATCCTTTCCTGGTAAATAATTGATAGACCTGATATCATTATAACAGCCGGACTATTAATTACAAGAGTAAAAACATTATACGTAAAAGCCGTTATGATAGGATTTCATTCTCCACACATTTCGCCGCATAAGTGGCAAGTCTTGATCCTCTGTCCGGATGAAAGGTATTGACAGCCTTAATTAACCCGATGGTTCCCACGGACAGGAGATCTTCCATATCATAATCTGTATTCTGATACTTTTTTGCCACATGGGCTACAAGACGCATATTCCGCTCGATGAGTGTGGCTCTCGCCTCCTGATCCCCTTCCTGGTATCGTTCCAGACACTCTCGTTCCTCTCGCGCAGTTAAAGGTTTGGGAAAAGTTTTCAAAGAAAGCCACCTTAAAACTTACTTACTCCTATTTTATGCTGCCCCTGTCTTTAAAGTGCTTTTACAAAAAATATAGGCTGGTACTTATTTTCCTATTCACCTCTTCTCGTTACTTTACATAATATTTTTATGTAAAGTAACGAGTCATAAAAGGACCGGACATCCGCCCGGTCCCTTCTGTAACTATATTGGATTAATGATGGAACAGGCGGATTCCATTAAACGCCATTACCATGCCATACTTGTCGCATGTTTCAATCACCTGGTCATCCCTGACAGAACCACCCGGCTGAACCACATATTTTACACCGCTCTTATATGCCCGGTCAATGTTGTCTCCAAATGGGAAAAATGCATCTGATCCCAGGGATACATCCGATAACCCGTCAAGCCACTGTCTTTTTTCCTCACCGGTGAATACCGGTGGTTTTTCCTTAAATACCTGTTCCCATCTGCCGTCTGACAGCACATCCATAGAATCCTCTCCAATATAAACATCAATGGCATTATCCCTGTCTGCACGGCGTATATTCTCAAGGAACGGAAGTTCAAGCACCTTTGGCGCCTGTCTTAAATACCAGTTATCCGCTTTGCTGCCTGCAAGTCTGGTACAATGCACACGGGACTGCTGTCCTGCACCAATTCCAATTGCCTGTCCATCTTTTGCATAGCAGACGGAATTGGACTGGGTGTATTTTAATGTAATGAGAGAAATAATCAAATCAATCTCAGCGGCTTTTGGTATCTCCTTATTCTTAGTCACTCTGTTATCCAACAGTTCCCGGCCGATTGAAATCTCGTTTCTGCCCTGTTCAAACGTAATACCGTAAACCTGCTTTTTCTCTATGGACTCCGGAGTATATTCCGGATCAATGAGTATCACGTTGTAATTCCCGTTTTTCTTGGACTTTAAGATCTCCAGGGCTTCCGGTGAATAACCAGGTGCAATTACACCGTCTGACACCTCTCTCTTTATGATCTTTGCCGTATCTTCATCACAGGGATCAGATAAGGAAATATAATCTCCAAACGAAGACATACGATCAGCACCTCTGGCTCTTGCGTAAGCACAGGCAAGGGGGGAAAGCTCTCCCATATCCTCAACCCAGTAAATTTTCTTTAAAACAGGGCTTAAAGGAAGTCCTACTGCCGCACCAGCAGGAGAAACATGTTTAAAGGAGGCTGCTGCGGGCAGACCTGTGGCCTGTTTTAATTCTCTTACCAGCTGCCAGCCATTGAATGCATCCAGAAAATTAATATATCCGGGTTTTCCGCTCAGTACTTTAATGGGCAGATTTGATCCGTCTGCCATATAGATTCTTGAAGGCTTCTGATTTGGATTACAGCCATATTTTAATTCTAATTCATTCATCTTTTGTACTCCTGCTATTTATTCTTATTTATGATCCGGGTCTCAAATGCTCCTGTTTCAAGGTCAATATAACGGACAAACAAAGAAATCTTGTTCTCTTCATTCAGGCTCTCCCAGATCATGGAGGTATACTCGTCCTGGTCATCTAAAACATCAACCAGTTTCGGTTCTCCTTCAAAGCTGGGCAGCGGATTGCCGTCATGCATATAGGTATGAATAAAGTGAGCTTCTCCCGGCATGGGATTCTCATAAGCAAAGGTGAAGCGGCTGCAGGAAGACGGATCGCCATTGTTGCTCTTTAATATAGACATGGCATAATTAAATCTTCTATTCTCCACATGCATAATTCCCGATATACGAGGAGTATAATTCGGACTATCCGGTTCAAATTCCCTGCTGCGAAGCGTCTGCTCAAACGTCAGCTGAAAATCCATTCCCTCATAGATGGTGTCTGTCTGATCTCCGTTTGTCACAATTGTTTTGTTGCCCATAACACGGACTGGTGAATAGATAATCAGACTTGGGTCCGACAGTTTTGAAGGATCATAAGCCTGGGTACGGATTCCATCTCCATCTTCCACAAATACGCGGTTACGGCTGTTTATGCTTCTTCCCATTATAAAATAAGCAGTCACTGCATTCCTGCCATCGGCGGATTTCCCAATAATGATTCCTCTTCCAGGATAAGAATTGTTGGACAAATCCTCTTTTAAAGAAACTAAATTCATGCGTCTTAACCCTCCTTCATCAATAAAAATGCAAAAAACCGCCTGGACATCCCATAGCGGTGCCCAGGCGGTCGGCTTTTAATTGTAACGTGCTCCCCGTGGTTTTGTCCACTTATCCGCCAGTCGCACGTACTATGTCTAACATAATATAATATTCCTTCCAAAATTGCAAGGTGTTTTTTGATTTATTATTCATTGCGGATTGCAGCAAGAGGACTTAGTCTCATGGCCCTGAGAGAAGGGAAAAAGCCGGCAGCCATACCAACAAAAACAGAAAAACCCACGGCCGCGGCAGAAAGCCATATAGGAATTCTTGATAAGTCTCCGGGCATATCCGGCATAAACCGGCTGGCCAGAAACCGGTTAATGAGAAACGAAATCCCATAACTGAATACAATCCCTGTCATACCGCCAAGGAAACCAATAAATCCGGATTCCATCAGAAACATATCCCTGATGTGATTCATATCAAAGCCCAGAACCTTTAAAATACCGATCTCCTTTGTTCTTTCATAGATGGACATCATCATGGTATTGGCAATTCCGATTGCCGCAACAAACAGGGATACCGTACCGATTCCGCCTAACAGTGCCTGAACCATCTTCGCCTGCTTCTGGGATTGTTCAAGCCACTCCATATTGCTGTTCGCCTGATATCCCAGATCCGTAATTGCTTTTTGAACCGCAGTAACATTGGCCATATCATCTACCTCCACAACTGCCTCATTATAGATGAAATAGTTGTAAGGCTTACCCTTTTTATTGGTGGGCTGGTTAGGAATAGGTTTTTTCTTAAAAATCTGTTTTAATTGAGTTTTCAATGCATTGATATCAACATATACACTGTAGCTGTAATTATTATAGTCCTCCAGACCGCCTGATACCAGACCTGCTGTCTGAAGCAGATATTTTTTGGGTGGTTTTACAGGTGTTCCGCTTTCAGTTGATCCTCCGCTTTGAGCCTGGTAATAGGCATCCGTGTCAAAAACCACGAACAGCGGTTTGTTCATAAAATCAATAGCAGGAATCTTAGATGGATCATCATAATAATCCTGGTTTCTGCTCTTGGGGTTACGAAACTGCCTTGCAACCATATTGCCAACAACCATCTGAAGTTCTTTCTTATCCGGATCCGGAAGATGCCCCTCTTTCAGAGAAATATTCTCCATATATTCCGGCGTTACCCCCACCAGGGAAATATTGGCCTGATATGCTCCCTGGCTCATAATCGTATCCGCCTGCAAAAGCGGGGAAGCCGCCTTCACATGATCCAGTCTGCCAAACTGGGCAATGACATCATCTGTCATATACTGGGGTTTACTATTTCCGTCTCCTTCATACGACTGGTTCGAATACACATTGATCTCAGTCAGACTTCCATAAGAGGCATACTGTTCCATGGTAAGCTCATTAAAACCGATACCCAGAGATACCATAACAACGATGGAAGCGGTACCAATCACAACTCCCAGAACAGTTAAAAATGTTCTCATCTTTCTCCGTCTTAAATTGTTTACACTCATGGAAAGTAAATCACTAAATCTCATCGTTTAATTCCTCTTCTGCTGCCAGCATTTTCTTTTTTCTCCTTTTCCAGAAGAAAAAGGCTGCACCTGCTAAAACAACAAGAAATAAAGCGGCGGCTGGTATTAGAACCTTACTGTACTTTGCAAAACCAGTCGGCTGTACGTCTGCAGGAAGTTCCGCCATATCCCCCATGTCAGCCACAGTTTCCTCAGGTTCTGTTACCATCAATGTAATCTCTTTTTCTATGGGATCTGAGACCACTCCATTTTCATCCTCATAGGTTATTAAAACTTTGATTTTACCATCATCTGCAGTAGGGGCGGCGCCGGTAATCATGGCATCCACATTACCGGTTTCACCAGGTTTAATGTTTCCCACATAAGTATTGGCCGGCTGTATGGAATCTCCGGCAAATGATACCATAACATTATACAGAAGAACCTTACCGGTATTATTAATTGGGAACATAATGTTTGTTTCCGATCCTGTGGTTATGGAATCAGGCATCACATCGATTGTTCCTGTATTCAGCCTTGCTACCTGTTTCACCGGAATATTCACTGTTATTTTTTCTTCCGCATTTTTAAATTCCGGACTGTCATATTTTTCATTAATGGTCAGACCGTACGTTCTCTGGTCTACCCATGCACCAGCTCTGAGTTTTACCTTGATATCTGCAATCTGGCCTGCTGCAAGGGTATTGACCACGATGGAGGAACTTCCTTCATCTGTCGTAAATACAGCGCTGTCCGTTACCTTTTCCGATTCCAGGTTAAACAGAATATTGCTTGCTGTAACGCTCTCTGATGCATTCTTCATATGCAGGGTAAGTTCAAATTCCTCACCGGCGTAAACCTTCTCCGGATTGGTTTCAAATCCGTCAACCACAATTCTGGCCTTGGTTCTGTCATTGGCATTAAATTCTTTCGTATCTTCTTCTTTTTCCTTATTCTGCACTTTTACATAAAACGTTCTTTCCGCCTTTTGGATGTCGCCATCCGTGCTGTCCCGGTATTCAATGGTATAGGTAATCGGATAATATCCGCTATAGGCGTCTTTTCTGATCATCATGCTGTAAGGCACAGAAATGGTCTCCCCGCCTCCAACCCGGTCGTAATGCCTGGTATAGTTACCGTCATTGATATCAAAAGGGAATTTTGTACTGTCCTGATTCACACCCATACGTATATTCACATCAAACGCGGTGACAGAAGAAGAATTCCTGACATTCATATTAAAATTCATCACTTCCGGATAAGTGCCGAACGGAGTGTTCTGGTCCTCACCAAGTTCAAAACTGATCGTCCCCTCATTGGCACCGGAAGTGGTTGTGGCAGAAGACTTTGTAATCCAGATATTTACCTTCTCATAAGAGGCATGAGCTCCGTCATCTTTCTTCTTCGCATTTGTAACAACCTCCAGCGGCACTAAGTAATAACCCTCAGATACATCTCTGCGGACTCTTGCAGTAAGGCTGAAGGTTTTTGAACTGCCGCTTTTTACTTTGCCAAGCTTTTTATTATTAAATGTATTGGAAGAGATCTCAAACGGAAATACAGATCCGGTGTACTTCGTATCTTCGTCTGCATCCTCCGTGGCCTGGTATTCCTGCTCCGGTATATCTCTGTCAAACCGGACAGCAACATCATCCAGATCACTGCCTGTATTATTGGTAAAGACCATGTTGATGGTAATATTCTCTCCGGTCTTTCCAGATGGAGTCTTTTTTACGTCAATGTATGTATTCTTACTTAAATCATATTGTGCAAATACTGAACCCGGTATTGATACTGCCACCATAAGCACAGCAAGCAGCCACACAATTTTTTTCTTAACCCTGTACATCTTCCATATCCCCCTTTATCTCCTCGTGACACTGCTCTTCTATCTTGAATATCTTTCCATCCACTATATGGAACTGTCTGTCTGCAAATTTTGCTATATAATTATCATGAGTAACCATGACAAGTGTCTGATTCTGCTCTTTTACAATCTTCTGCATCAGCCCCAAAACTTCCTTTGTCGTTTTGGAATCCAGATTACCGGTAGGCTCATCAGCAAAAATGATTTTAGGGTCAACGGCAAGCGCTCTGGCAATCCCCACCCGCTGCTGCTGTCCTCCTGACATCTCATTTGCCATATGGTTCATCTGTTTCTCCAGGCCTACCAGCTTAATGTACTTTTTTGCCTTTTCATTCCGGATCTTCCGCGGGATCCCCCGAAATGACAGAGGGAGCGCCACATTCTCTACTGCATTTAATGTCTTTATTAAATTATAAGACTGGAAAATAAAGCCGACATGCTTTCTTCTGAATGCAACCAGCTGATTCTCAGAAAGTTTTTCGATGTGATTTCCTGCAATGACAATTTCCCCTTTTGAAGGTTTTTCTAAACCAGCCATCATGTTTAAAAGTGTGGACTTTCCCGAACCGGATGGTCCCACTATGGCACAAAATTCGCCTTTATATATTGTAAAGTCAACTCCATTCAGTGCATAGACTTTCGTATCTCCCACCTTATACACCTTATAGAGATTCTTAACCTGAATCATTGGTGTTCTGTTTTCCACCACTGCAGTTTCCTCCTTGTTTTATTCACGCAATGACATTATACTACAAGTTTGGCAAATCTTACATTCTTTATTTTCTTAATCTTCCTTACATATTCCTTACACCAAAGGAAAGCATAAAAAAGCCTGCGGAAAATATTTTTAAAAAAGTGTGGAAATATTTTAAAGTATGCTTTATAATGGGATAGAATTTTAAACCATAACTCAGTGGATAAAGGAGATTCTTATGAGACATTTACTTAACCCGTTAGACTTCAGTTTGGAAGAAACCGGACAACTGCTGGATCTGGCAAAAGATATTGAAGATAATCTTCCGGTATATTCTCATGTATGCAATGGAAAAAAACTAGCTACACTTTTTTATGAGCCAAGTACAAGAACTCGATTGAGTTTCGAAGCTGCCATGCTGAATTTAGGGGGCAGCGTACTTGGCTTTTCTTCTGCCGATTCCAGTTCCGCTTCCAAGGGCGAAAGTGTTGCAGATACCATTCGGGTCATCTCCTGTTACGCAGATATCTGTGCAATGAGACACCCCAAAGAAGGCGCACCGCTGGTCGCAGCCAGTCATTCCGGCATTCCGGTTATTAATGCAGGGGACGGCGGACATCAGCATCCCACACAGACACTGACTGATTTACTTTCTATTCGTTCTTTAAAAGGCCGCTTAAACGATCTGACCATTGGCCTTTGCGGTGATTTAAAATTCGGCCGTACCGTTCACTCTCTCATTAACGCTCTGGTAAGATATGAAAACATCAAATTCATCTTAATTTCTCCCCCTGAACTGCGAGTACCTGAATACATCCGGGAAGATGTGCTAAGGGCCAACAACATCGAATTTATGGAAATGGACAGTCTCGACGATGCCATGCCGGATCTTGATATCCTGTATATGACACGGGTGCAGAAAGAACGTTTTTTTAATGAGGAAGATTACATTCGTTTAAAAGACTGCTACATTCTGGATAAGAAAAAAATGAAGCTGGCAAAGGAAGATATGTATGTACTCCACCCTCTTCCCAGAGTAAATGAAATCGCTGTAGAAGTTGATGATGATAAACGGGCTGCCTACTTTAAACAGGCACAGTATGGAGTTTATGTACGTATGGCTCTTATCATGACATTACTGGAGGTAAAAAAACCATGTTAAATATCGGCGGATTAAAAGAAGGTATTGTATTAGACCATATTGAAGCAGGAAAAAGTCTGGAAATTTACTATAACCTGGGTCTGGACAAGCTAGACTGCCAGGTGGCGATAATTAAGAATGCCAAAAGCAACAAAATGGGGAAAAAGGATATTATTAAAATTGAAGGCGGCATGGATCATATTAATCTGGAAATCCTCGGATATATTGATCACAACATAACGGTAAACATTATCTGCGATAATGAAATTGTTGAAAAGAAAACCCTCAGCCTGCCAAAGAAAATCACCAATATCATCCAGTGTAAGAATCCCCGCTGTATTACTTCCATTGAACAGGGACTTCCCCATGTTTTTTATCTTTCTGATGCAGAAAAAGAAACCTATCGCTGCATGTACTGTGAAGAAAAATACAGCAGATAGAATAACGTTTATAGAGTACCGCTTCCTGCATGACTGATGGGAAGCGGTTCCCTTTTGTATCTTTCCCTGATCCCGTCACTAAAAGCAAATACAGCTTTTGACTGATAGCCTATGGCAGAATATGCAAGAGCCAGATCCAGAAAAACTCCCTGTCTGCCCACAGATAAGTATGCAACATCGTCATACGCCTCCATGCAGGAGCGATAGGTGAACGCAAGTCCCAGTCCTGCTCTTGCCATGCTGGCAGATAATGCAGCAGTGATATTGCTGTTATCCGAGTGCACATTTAAATGCTCTTTTTCAAACAGCTGTCTGCTGATACTTCCAAGCATTGTATTATAATCGCTGAGGATAAAACGAAACATGGCGGCATCCCTTAACTCGATGTGGCACTGCCCTGTTTTATTATCCTGAAATATATATTTCATGGCAGGATGGTTTTTACTGCAGACAATTAAAATTTCATCTCTGTAAAACTTCTCTACCTTCCCTTTTAAACGGACTGGCAGCGCAACCACCGCAAGATCCACCTTCCCTGCTGTCAGCTCCTCCTCCAGCTCCATACTGTTTGCTTCCACAATATCCACTTTCACCTTTGGATACTTCTGCTGAAAATCGGCAAGAATACCCGGAAGCATATAGCGGCCCCGAAAGGAACTGATCCCGAAAATGATTCTCCCCCCTTCAAGATTTACACTATCCCACAATTCATTCTCAGCTCTTTTGTACTGAAGTAATATCTCTCTGGCCCGTTCAATAAAACTGGCACCTCCGGTTGTAGGGCGGATTCCTTTTGCTGTTCTGGCAAACAGCGGTGTCCCCAGTTCTTTCTCGTACTGCTGTAAAAACTGGCTCAAGCTTGACTGGGCCATAAACAGCCGGTCTGCTGCCCTTGATATGCTGCCTTCTTCTGCCAGGGTAACAATATATCTCAACTCTTTCAGTTCCATTTTAACCTCCCATCGGTTTTTCCGATATTAGTTATTACTAATTTTAGATTGCGCCGATATAGCATTCATTATAGAATCGACTTATTATTTGTGCAACTT
The DNA here is from genome assembly GCF_900205965.1 of Lacrimispora amygdalina. Classification (GTDB taxonomy): domain Bacteria; phylum Bacillota; class Clostridia; order Lachnospirales; family Lachnospiraceae; genus Lacrimispora; species Lacrimispora amygdalina_A. Next base: position 4,255 of record NZ_OAOF01000029.1, on the reverse strand, counting down.
TATAGATAAACAACAAATTATCATCAGTTTCTGCCAAATAATATTCTTTTTGACCAAGAAGGGTATTTGATGATTTTCAGCAAAGCTCTATCTGTTGCCAAATAAAAGAAAGGAGATGTTAAATGAGTAAGGTATCTTTAAGGGGAGTCATTGATATGCATGTCCATTCCAATCCGGATATTCGTCATCGGGCTTATGACGACTTCGAATTGATGGAAGCTGCCATAAGAGTCGGTGCCAGAGCGATTGTAATCAAAACGCACCAGGGAACAACAGTGGACAGGGCATATCTATGTAACCAGCATAACAAATTAACACACAACGGTGATAACAATTTCACTATGTACGGCAGTGTTACTTTAAACAGACAGATTGGAGGAATCAATCCAGCTGCTGTTGAAAGCGGCTTAAAACTAGGTGCTAAAGTCATATGGCTGCCAACCCAGTCTGCCAGAAATCATAAGCTGAAAATGAACCAGTCCACAGATGACTGCATTGATGTGATTAAAGATTCCGCCATTGTACCAGAATTAAAGGATATCTTTGCACTGATTAAAGATTACAATGCAGTTCTTGCAACCGCTCATATATCACCGGAGGAATGTTTCCGGGTGGTAGAAGCAGCCAGAAATGCCGGAGTCAAAAAAATAGTGGTCACTCACCCGGAATGGTGGCTTGTTGGGATGAGTATCTCCGACCAGGTCCGGATTGTTAAAGATTACGACGTTATTCTGGAGCACTGCTTCGCACAGCCGCTGGGAGGCGGAAAATACAAAAGCAACCTGCCTATGAATCTGGAGGCCATTCACGAATGCGGATATAAAAATGTTATGGTATCCACAGATGGAGGACAGGTAGAAAATCCGAACTGGGAAATTGCATTGGAACAATATCTGCAATACCTTTACGACAACGGTGTCCCGGAATCGGAAGTTTACCATATGACTCATACAATCCAGTCTGAACTGCTGGATATTACAACAGGCGGACTTCACTAAAACAAAAAAGGGGTTATGTTTTATGATAAACATATTAATCGTATCGGCTATTGCTATTGCTATCATAATCGGGTACAAAACAGGATTTAATACTGGTTTATTCGCAATTATATTCGCCTACTTATTAGGCTGCTTTGCTTTGGGGTTAGCACCGAAGAAGGTGATTGGGGGATGGCCCATCAACACCATGTTTGTTATTTTTTCTGTTTCACTTTTCTATAATTTTGCTCTTGTTAACGGAACACTGGAAAAAACCGCACGCTATCTGCTTTACGCCTGCCGCCGGTTTCCAGCACTTCTTCCCTTTGCACTTTATTTTGCCAGCGCAGGAATTGCAGCATTAGGTGCTGGATTCTTTACAGTAATGGCATTTATGGCACCGATTGCGCTGTTAATCTGCGATGAAGCGAAAATGGATAAAATGATAGGGGCTGCTGCAGTTAACTGTGGTGCTTTGTCCGGTGCAAATTTCATGACCAGCGGAAGCGGAATTGTTTTTCGCGGATTAATGGATGAAAATGGTTATGCCGATGCTTCATTTAACTACACTTCAGTAATCTTTATTGAGAGTGTAATTTTTTCTCTTCTGCTGATCGTATTATTCCAGCTTATGTCGAGGAAAAACAAAAATGCGCAGCAGCATGCCGTATTTGAAAAACCGGACGCTTTTACTGCAAAACAGAAAACAAATCTCATTCTGATTCTTGTCATGATTGCAGTTGTCCTGTTATTCCCCATTCTGCACATTATCTTCCCGGCATCTGCTGCTATCAAATTTATTAACAGCAAAATTGATGTTGGACTGACAGCAATTGTTTTTTCTGCAATCGCATTATTCTTAAAGCTGGCTCCGCAGTCTGAAGTTATTAAAAAAGTTCCCTGGAACACCATTATTATGATTTGCGGTGTTGGTATGCTGATTAATGTAGCCATTGAGGCAGGTACACTTGATTTAATGGCCTCCTGGGCCGGATCCAGTCTGCCGGTTTTTGTGGTCCCTGTTGCGTTCAGCATAATTGGATCAATCATGAGCTTCTTTTCCAGCACACTTGGTGTTGTCTGCCCTGCACTGTTTCCTCTGGTCCCAGCGCTTGCGGCTGCAACCAGTATAAATCCGCTGATAATTTTCAGCAGCATCGTAATCGGTGCACAAAGCTCAGCCATTTCCCCATTTTCCTCCGGGGGAAGTCTGGTACTGGGTACCTGCACCTCAGACGAGGAGCGCACATCAATGTTCCCCCGTCTATTATTTATTGCAGTACCTGTAAGTGTAATATCAGCTACTATTTTTAATGTTATTGCTTCACTTTTTATTTAATTATTAAGGATTGGCAGCCAGAATATTTTATTTTGGCTGCTTATTCCTGTTTTTACCAAAGAAAGGATATCTTATGAAAAACTGGAAAATAGGTAAGAAAATCACTACAGCATTCGGTTTTATATTTCTCCTGTTTCTTAGTTCAGCCCTGCTCTCCGCCAGGGGGATGAACCAGCTGTATACAACTTTTACTTCATTTTATGACAGACCCTATACTGTTTCAAATGCCGCACTCTATATTAAGTACGACTTATCCACAATTGAAAAGGACCTGATACGAATAAGCACAAGTGAACCGGGGAGTGATCTGTCCCAGCTGGAAGATGAGATCAATCAATCGGCTGCAAGAATCAGGGAAAAAACTTCCCTTTTAAAGAAGAACATGACTCAGCCGGAAAGCCAGAAGAAACTGGCACAAATTATAGATACCCAGACAGAACGGGATCAGATGATTGAGGAAATTATTTCTTTAAGCAAATCCCATAATTCCGGGAAGGCATCTTTGCTCATTACAAATTCCTTTGAACCAAGTTCTGCGGCTGCCGGCAGTATTGCCACTGAGTTAGAACAGGCCGCCATAAAACGGGCAAACCAGTTTTATACAGATGGAAAAACTGAGTCTGCCAAAATATATACTGTGCTCTTTCTGTTTACACTAATTACTTTATCTGCCATTGTTGCTGCCTGCATTTTCATAACCAGAAACCTCACACGGCCCATCAAGGAACTGGAACTGGTTACCACCGCACTGGCCTCAGGTAAATTAGACACAGAAGTTACTTACCGGTCTGGGGATGAATTAGGTGTACTTGCAGAAAATGTCCGCAGTCTCATTCATACGCTGAATCTTTACATAAACGATATATCCGATGTGCTGAAAAAAATGGCTGACAAGGATATGACTGTTACAATCAATATGGATTACACAAACAGTTTTTCCCCCATACGCTCCTCTATGGAAACAATACTGCATTCCTTAAATCTTACATTAAATCAGGTGCAGACAGCTTCACAAGAGGTGAATAACAGTTCACAACAGGTATCACAGGGTTCACAGCTTTTGGCGGAAAACGCCATCGAACAGGCCGGCTCGGTTGAAAGGCTTTTTGAGACAGTGAACCATATCTCAGATCAAGTCAAAAAAAACACAGACGGAATCCTGCAATCAAACGCACTGCTGCTTGAGACACAGGAGGAAATTACTACAAGCAATGACCGGATGCTGGAGTTAAATACAGCTATGAATGATATCTCCAATACCTCCAGTGAAATTGGCGGAATTATTAAAACCATGGAGAGTATCGCCTTTCAGACAAATATACTTGCCTTAAATGCCGCTGTGGAAGCAGCCAGGGCCGGTGCTGCCGGCAAAGGGTTTGCAGTCGTGGCTGACGAAGTACGCCGTCTTGCATCCTTAAGTACTGAATCTGCAAAGAAAACACAATATCTGATTGACCGCACGTTAAACGCTATAATAAACGGAGCACAAATGGCTGATGATACAAAAGGTTCCTTAAATACAGTTCTCACCAAATCGGAACAGCTGACGGAGCTGATGAAAAAAATAACAGAAGCTTCCTTATCTCAGACCAGAGCTCTGGAAAAAATCAGTAATGAAATCAACCAGATTTCAACCGTTGTGCAGACAACTTCTGCCACTGCAGAAGAAAGTTCCGCTGCCAGCGAAGAACTGGCTGCAGAAGCAGAAAATTTAAATCAGATGATCTGCCAGTTCCAGCTGGACCGACTATCCTGATAGAAAAGAGGGTAATGCTATAATCACCAAAAATGTGATATAGCATTACCCTCTATTTAAATATCATTTATTGTTGATGTGCGTATGAAAATCGCCCTCTTGTCCAATCCAAAATAGAACATAAATAATCTAAGATTCGAATTAGATTTTCCTATTTTTGTTCTTTTTTTCTACTTTTGATTC
>NZ_OAOF01000056.1 GCF_900205965.1 Lacrimispora amygdalina | reverse complement strand
GGATTGATCTGCATAAGGAAAGTCATACCGCAGTGATGGTGAACTGCTGGAATGAGAAGTTAGAGGTAGTCGTCATTGAAAACAAGCCCAGTGAATTTAAAAAGCTGGCAGAAAAGGTAGACAAAAAATCCAATCATCTTGGGCTTGAACCCATTTATGGATTGGAGAATGCATACGGCTACGGCAGAAGTTTAGCTGTCTGGCTGATTGAAAAAGGTTACATAGTAAAAGACATTAATCCAGCTCTGGCATATGACCAGAGAAAAAGTGCACCTATGCTCCGTAAAAATGATGAGCATGATGCGTATTGTGTGGCAACGGTTCTGATTAACCAGTTACATACCTTGCCCGATGCAAAGCCAAAAGATAACGAATGGACGTTGTCACAACTGGTAAATCGGAGAGATTTACTGGTGAAAGACGGTATCCGTTTTAAGAACGGACTTCATGAACAAATATCCATGGCATATCCCAGTTACAGTAAGTTCTTCAGCGAAATAGACGGAAAATGTGCCATGTATTTCTGGAAAACCTACCCATCCCCTGTTCATTTACAGGCAAAGACAGCAGAAGAACTAACAATCGAATTTAAGGAAATATCTCGTATTGCCAAGAAAGATAAAGCGGATTTGATTCTGGATTGTGTTCATAATGATGGAAATACCTTTCGGGAATATCAGGAATCCAGAGATTTTATCACAACGAGTCTGGTGCGGGACTTGGAACATCAAAAAGAAGAATTAGCAGGGCTTGATAAAGAAATCGAGAAAATCCTGCTTAGTTTTGATTACAAACTGACCAGTATGCCAGGGATTGGAACTTCCATAGCCAGCAAGCTGATTGCAGAAATCGGAGATATTCGAAGATTTCCCAGTGCAGATAAGCTGGCAAGATTTGCAGGAGTAGCTCCTGTAAAGTTCAGTTCCGCCGGAAAAGGCAAGGAGCAAAGCTCCAGACAGGGAAACCGCCAGCTGCATGGGCTGTTTTATTTCCTGGCGGTAACAATGGTTTCCAAGCCAAAGAACGGAATACCCAATCATCCGGTATTTTATGATTATTACATGCGAAAAATCGGCGATGGAAAGACAAAGTCTCAGGCATTGGTCTGCATCATGCGCCGTTTGGTAAACATTGTGTACGGAATGATGAAAAATAAGACGGAATATCGGGAACCGATTCGAGAAGAAGAACAGTAATTTTTCTATTTAAAAACAGCACAAAGACGTGCTATAATTTTTTTAATTGAATACGAAAATTCACCGTTCGTTGCATACTTCAGTACTCCACCTGAGGGGGCGGGTAAGACAACTATAAGTTCTGAAATGAAAACTAAAATATTAGAAGGTCAACGAAAAACTCCAACTAAAAATGAACTTATAGGAGGTCATTCTCCTAACATTAATAATGCTAATCCTAATTATGCGGCAGAAGTAATTTCTAAAAATCCTGATGGTACTAGAAAGATAAAATTTATTACACAATTTGATGATGGAAATTTATCAAAAATAAAAACAAGTACAGTTTTCCCTGATTCTTGGACGGATGATGCAATCATACAAGGTATAGAAGATGTTGGAAATACAGCCCCAATTGGCGTTCGTCTTTCTGATGGTGCAACACTACATAGAGACATAGTGAATAATGTTCAAATTGAAGTTATAAAAATAGGGGATAAGGTAACATCTGGATACCCAACCGGAGGAGTAAATTCGGGATTACTTCCAAATTTTCAAGCGCCACAATAAAAACAATAAAGGGAGATAATTTTATTATGGTTCAAAAATTAGATGATTTTTTAAAAGGTTTTGCAGGTGAAGTGGATTACACAGATTATTGGTATGATGAAGGCTTCTCAATTGCACAAGATATTCTTAATAAGTTTGAGGATACAGACTGGGAGCAATTGATGGAAATTATTTCAGATAGGAATACTAAGTGGAAACAAAAGTTAGCTTATTGTTTGGATGATGAAAAAAATTCTTATCAATTAAAAATATTATTGCTATTTTTAGAGAGTGAAGATAAAGAATTAATAGAGTTAACAGTGGATTCATTAAGGACTTTTATAAATCAGAAAAACAAAAGTATATTATTAGAGAATCCTATTTTTATGGATCAAATTAAAAGTTTATATGAATGTAGTGGTATTGCTGTAAAAGGTATAATTGAGGATTTATTAAAAAAAATGGAAATTACTTTATAAGAAAATGCCAGCCTTTCCAGTATTGTATGGTGTCAAAGGAAAAACTGTGGTGTACCTACACAGACACCTTAAAAACCCTTGAATTTGGCTGATTTCAGGGTGGTTACAGCTACCTAATGGGTGACTTTATCCTTATTGACAGCCACCAAATAAATAAGAAAAGCTTTGACCGAAATCCTTATGCAGTCGGCATTGCCGGCTGCTGTAAGCTGGCAGGAGTGCCGTAAGGTGCACCTGCCTTTAACCTGCATCATTTTCGACCCCATGGTTCATCACTGCTTTTGAAGCAAAATAAGGCGAGAATTTACTAGTTAAGGAATTTATAAATGGTTGCGATTGTGCGACTTAAGAGATATAAAAAACTGGTCTATATGCGACGTTTTTCTGAAAAAGCAACCAGAAGATGAACAGCAGGCAACACCAATCCAAACAGTTATTAGGTGCAAAGGGAAAATCCATGTTTTTCAGATTTGCCCAACAAGACTTTTTATCGCCTGTTTGGCATATATATTTCACCATCGGTTTTAAAGGTCACACAGGGGTAATTATTTGCGACACAGGGCAAGCAAAAAGTGGTATATTAATTCTATTTCACCAGAAGCTTAGCCAGATCATTTACCCTATGGTTCATGGTGAACCATGAATTTACATCAAACGGGTTCTATGGTAAAATGGTGCTGCCGGGGGCTACAGGGGGTAAAAAAACACTCTTTCTGTGGCTCCCGTTTCTATTCTTTTTTCTGCGGTTTCTTCTCCTAAAAACAAATCCAGAAATGACTTGCAATCCATTCCATACAGAGTTAACATCAACAACCAATAAAAGAAATAACTTGTCCATCCTCCCATTGGTTTGTTGTAGATTGGCTGTCGCCCCCTTGCGGACTCGCAAAGAGTTAACGCTGTCATCTGAGGTTGCCGGTACGGGTACCGATTGGTTGGAAACAAGATCTGGAGGGAGAGAATTGCAAAAAAGAGAAAATTTGCTTTATGTGGGGATTGACCTGCATAAGGAAAGTCATACCGCAGTGATGGTGAACTGCTGGAATGAGAAGTTAGAGGTAGTCGTCATTGAAAACAAGCCCAGTGAATTTAAAAAGCTGGCAGAAAAGGTAAACAGAAA
>NZ_OAOF01000035.1 GCF_900205965.1 Lacrimispora amygdalina | reverse complement strand
ACCAGCCGTTAAATTTCCAACCATAGATTTCCGGCACCGGAAGAGTCCCCAGCTCTGTATCAAAGGTATGATCTTCCTTTTGTTTCTCCCCGGTCCACCTTACGTGATCCGTATCAAAAATAACTTCATACGTATTAGGAGACCAATGAGCATACACGGTTACATTTATAGATGGCATCTGATTTCCACTGTAGGAATAGCTACTTCCACCTGACGCACTGTTATACCAGCCATCAAAATGATATCCAGGTCGAGTAACTTGATCCCTACCGTCTTTCAGTACTTGGTCAAAGGATTGATCAAAGGAGATGACTACTTCCTTTTTAGGTATTCCCTCCAATGTTCCACCGGTTCCGTCTAAAGTTAATAAATATCCGTTTATCGAGTACTGGGCGGTAATTACCACATGATTCTGAATATTGGTCGTAGGCTTGTCCCAACCAGTAAAGGTATAACCGGTCCTCTCCGGGTCTGTCGGTGCTGTTGCATCAGCTCCGATTGCCACCTCCTGCTTATCTAAAACTGATCCGTTCCAATCTTTAAATACAACCTCACTGGAGATCCTTTCCCAGTGAGCATAGATTGTTAAGTCTGTATCCGGCATTTTATTTCCGCTTTCCGAATATTTGCTTCCTCCAGACGCTTCTGTGTACCAACCAGAAAAGGTGTAATATTTTCTGGCTGCACTGACTTTACCGTCTGCAAGAACCTGATCAAACGAATCTCCAAAATTAACATTTTGGCTTTTACTCTCTTCACCAGCCAGGGTCCCACCATTACCAACTAAGGTTAATTTGTGGCTGTTAACAGTGTACTGAGCAGTTAAGATTGTATGATCTTGAATATTGGTAGTAAGCTTGTCCCAACCGGTAAAGGTATAACCGTTTCTCTCCGGGGCTGCCGGAGGCATTGCATCTGCTCCGATGGCTACTTCCTGCTTATCTAAAACTGATTCATCCCAATCTTTAAATACAACCTCACTGGAACTTCTTTCCCAATGAGCATAGATTGTTAAGTTTGTATCCGGCATTTCATTTCCGCTCTCCGGATACTTACTTCCTCCGGTTTTGTCTGTATACCAACCATCAAAAGTATAATATTTTCGGGAAGCACCAGCTTTACCAGCTACAAGGGCCTGATCTAAGGAAGCTCCAAAGTTTACACTTTGATTTTTACTCTCTTCACCAGCCAGCGTTCCACCATTTCCATCTAATGTTAATTTATGACTATTAATGGCGTACTGGGCAGTTAAGATTGTATGGTCTTGAATATTGGTTGTAGTCTTGTCCCAGCCTGTAAAGGTATAACCGGATCTATCAGGATCTGCCGGCGCTGTTGCATCAGCTCCGATGGCTACTTCCTGCTTATCTAAGACTGAGCCATCCCAATCTTTAAACACAACCTCACTGGAACTTCTTTCCCAATGAGCATAGATTGTTAAGTCTGTATCCGGCATTTTATTTCCGTTCTCCGGATACTTACTTCCTCCGGTTGGATCTGTGTACCAACCATCAAAAGTATAATATTTTCGGGTTGCAACATCTTTTTCTTCCATAAGAATCTGATCTATCGACTCACCTGGTGCAATAGGCTTTTCTATTGTTAATTGATCCGATAATTTTCCACCATTACTGTCCAAAGTTAGAGTCTTGGAAATCATTTCGTACTGCGCCTTTAATACAGTATCCTCTTTGATATCTTTGTATGACTTATCCCAGCCAATAAAACGGTATCCTGCTCTTTCCGGTTCCGGTGGAACTGCATCCTGTCCATAATCTATTGTCTGCTCACTTAACAATGTGCCGTCCCAATCCTTAAAAGTTACATTGTTTTGCGGATTCGACCACTGTGCATACAAATACCAGTAATTCAGTGATCCCGGAACTGTATAAATAACTTTATCTGTTTCGCTTACCTTATTACCTCCGGATTTTTCTGTATACCATCCTTTAAAAATTTTATCTCCATTTTGGGCTACTGGTAATGTACCAACCTGATCATCATATTTACGAGATACGGATGACAAAATAGAGGTGTCCGAGCTACTTGTATTTTTGTAAAGCCTTAAATAAACATCCATAGGATTCCATATGGCATACACCGTAAAATCCCTGCTTTCCGGTACATAATAATATGAACTTGATGATGTATTTGGATAAAATGAACTACCTTTATTATCCTGTTTTGTATTCCAACGCGTGAAAGTATATCCTTTTCTGGTTGGCACAGAACGATTTGCGATATTGGTGTATATTTGCTGATATGTATAATCTGACGTATACATCGTGTATATATATGGATTTGGCGCACCCTCAAAGTTATAATCATATGTTACTTTTGTCGGATACCTTGACCATTGAGCATATAGATTAAAATCATGATCAGGCATCAATGTTTCTTCTGTTACCTGGGTTCCGCCAGTATAATATGTGTACCAACCCAAGAAATCTAATCCTTTACTGGTTACTTCTGGCAACTTGCCTATTGGCTTATCATAAATCATAGGGACTTTCGATGGATTGCTCTCACCAGAAACACGTTTGTCAAAGATAATGTAGTATGTAATTGGGTCCCACACCTGATATAAATCATGATCATACGGTTGTACACTATTAAGGTTAGAATATTTTGCATCCGGTGTGGATGCCCAGCCTTTAAATGTATAACCTGTTCTTGTTTCTACCAAACCCTTTGTTAAGGTTTGTGAATCAATTATTTTTGAAAAATATAAACCTATATCATATTGAACCTCAATCACTTTGGTAACATCTTGACCATCATTGGAATGCAATGTAACCTTAACCAAATTGCCCTCTTGCTTTGGATATAAATACAAAGTACTGTCTTTGTAATAATTTTTGGAATCAAATGTCTCCACGCACTCCAGATCCACATCAGGCATATTGGTACCAGCTGAACCATACCATGTGCCAGAATAATGATAGCCCGTCTTAGGTGCTGGCAAACTTGAGAAATCCACCTCTGGTGGAGTTGCCTTCCCTCTTGCAATTATTGTTTCCGTTTTAAGAATATTCGCATTGGAGGACGCAGCATCCATATATTTAATGGTAATATTGGGGATCTTTTTATATTGTGCTTTTATAACCATGTCTTTTGATACATTTATAAAACTATGATCCCACCCAACAAAATCCATACCATCTATTTCAGGTGCTTGTGGCGGTATAGCACTATCTCCGGTTACCACACTTTGCGGCTCTCCAATGACCTCCCCATTGTAATCTAAAAAAGTTATAGTATTAGTGTTTGCCGTATAATTTGCATACATTACCATATTCGAATTAAGAGTGATAGATCCACTATAATGCGTTCCGGTGCCATGCGTTCCTGAATACCACCCCGCAAACGTATACCCTTCAAGTGTTGGTTCATCATAGTCATTCAAATCAATGACTCTTCCCGGATTGCCTACAATCAAGTACCAGTTACTAGCACAACTTCCGTGGTATAAAGTCGGATAATGTTCCTCGGCAGGCTGTCTTATTAACTGAAGAGTATAGGTTCCATTTGGTTTCCACATACCATATAGGTTCCCTAAATGTCCCGCATCTCCACGTCGAACTTGTGTCCCAGCTTTAAGGAATCCACCTCCATATAATAACCATTCATAATTTTGTGGGTGGTCTATAACTGATTCATTACCAAATGGCGGACCACCTGGATAGTTATAATAATCTGCCCAACCTAAGAAAGTATATCCGCTCCAACTTGGTGTCCATAAAGTAAATAAAGTGTCTGCCGTATCATAGGTACTAGGACTATCTGTCTTATCTGCTACGGATATGTTGCCATTTATAATTCTCATACTGCTATAATATAATTTTTGTAATGCCTCACTTGTTGCCAAGCTTGTCATTAACAGATTACGAATATCTACTACATTTCCTTCTTTATCCGAATCATACCAGTTTGGTTCTTTTTCAGATTTTGACTCATTTAGTATTGTTCCATAGAAATGATAACCCTGGTCATCTTCCGCATCAGTCAAATGCCAGATGCCATAAGAAGAAGCATCCCAGTTTTTGAATCCTTTTATGTTTTCTTTGTCATATTCTTCAATGCCGAGACTGTCAAAAAACAACCTCCAGGATAAATCTACCCAAGCTTTTTTATCTGGAACAACACTTTTGAATACGAATGGAGCTAAACTGTAATATTCGTCATCCAGGTTAATGGAGGAGGTAAGATCCTCAACGGTTCCTTCCTGATCCACCTCATACCATAGAGGAAACTCAGCATCGCCATCCACATATCCATAATCCCGGTACTGTACCATCCCATTACGGTCTTCAAATTTCCAGAATCGTTTTCCCGCTTTTTTAACCTGGGAGTAATAGTCCGGCACCTCCTCTGGCTCCAACTGGACAAACTTTCTAACAGCCTCCGAAGGAGTTGCCTTATCCTCAGGCCTTTCTGCCTGCGAGGGTGTAGCTTTATCCCCCGGACTTTCTGCCTCTGACGGGGTGCCCTTATCCGCCACATTTTCCTCTGCTTGTGACGGAGAAGCAATTGCATTTACCGTGTCTAACATTTTTGATTTTGTCATTGCAGTAGCCACCAAAGATGGTGGCGCATACCCCACTGTAGTTACTGCGATGATAACAGCAAGACAAAGAGATATAATCCTTTTTGTATTACCTCTCATATTCCTTTCTCCCCTAATTTTTTATACCCATGTTCTTTAATCCACTGTATTTGTTCCTGATCCTCCTGATATTTGTCTCCGGAATTTACAATAGCCAGTGAGGACAGTGTGATGAAAATAAAAACTACAATTGATGCAAAAATAAATCCAATCAATATGTAAAACAGAATATTCATGATTTTGTCACCTCTCTCTTACCAATTGCCACTCACTCTACCTCATCCCTGCGGGATCGTCATAACCGGCCTGATCCCGATGCTTGTCTCTGATACATTAACTGGCTGTATGTTCCCGTCTGTGAGACTGACTGTATAAATCCCTTCACCATACCTAAAATCATCAAGACCTCCATCCTGCGGCGTCCTTAGATAATAACCTTTGGAATAAGCAGAGATCTGAGACTCTGGATTATTCATATCATTCCCATCAAACGTCCACAGATAATCCCGGTACTTTAACGCTTCTTCCACAGACAGGATAAAAATTTTATCCTCCATGGACTGATATAAACGGTCATATCCCTTTATGCCGCTTTCACTTAGTTGTTCATAAGTCCCTCTTCTGGTTGATCCTAAGAAGGATTTCGTGATCCCAACGTAGGTGTCATGGAGAAATAATGAATCAGTAGCATTATTCTGCAGCCACTCCCGTACCTTTGAATATTTATAATTGTTATTGTCTCCAAAGTTCAGCTTTTTGGAAGTTCCCATAATGTCGGACCGTATTACACTATCACAGAGGAACAGAGCTGTTTTCTGGCTGTTCCCCATTGCATCTTCATAATCCTCATCGATGCAGCGGAATAAATAAATACGATTTCCTATGGTCCTGGTCTGAATATCTCCAAGGCTGTAATGTACCTTTTCCGGCGCTTCATCTGCCGATTGGTAGCAGATATCGCAGACCCCATCGTGATCTGCATCCGTATGTCCTGTCGCGGGTAAAATCACTTTTTCCTCCTTTCCGCACTTTCTGCACCTTATAAGTTCATAACCATTTTCCGTACAGGTTGGTTCTACCCGTTCGATTATTTCATAATTATGACTGCATGTGCTTTCCTCATAAGTTTTCTCAAACCCAACTCTCATAACCGTGTAGGTGTCGCCATCAATGACTAACTCATCCCGGATCAGCTGTGATAGATTCTTAATGTTATTCATTTTCTGACTAAGAATTAAAATTGCAGGAGTATGATTCTTTGCAATTAGGTACACCTCCATGCGTTCTGATCCATCCGCCATTGATGCAAGGTTTAAAAGCCTTTCATTACTTTCTTCCTGACTTTCTGTAATCAACTGCAGATCATTTGGCTCTTCCCCAGTAATAGCAAGATCTGATTCTCTCGCTGTATCCAGCCATTGATTCAGTTTATCTCTTGCCTCCTGATCCGGATCATCTTCCTCTGGCAGCTTCTCTCCCTTTTCAAACTCCACATAATATTTCTGAGTACCGGTTCCGCTTACAACGGTACTCCAGGGGCTGGATACCAGGGAATGATAATAATACTGGTCCTTACCAAGAATTGTTTCCGGGAAGTCAATTGTTAGTTCCGTCTCTTCCTCACTTTGTCCGCTCTGGGATTTAAAAATCTCATTGCTGTGATTATCCTCTTCTACAAAATACAGCTTCCAGGAAACCTTTTTTGCTTCAGAAGGAGAAGCTGGCTCTAATTTTGAATAATAAATATTGATTCTCATTCCATCTGTTACAAGACGGTACTGTTCCTTCTGTCCATTGCAGATTTCATATCCATCAAACTCAGGAAAATCAATCATGATATCCGCATATTTCAGGTCATTACCAGTTACCACTTTTAAAACTGTTTTGCTTTCCACATCCAGAAATTTAATGGTGTAGTCAAACTCGGCTTTTGTTTCAACCGGCTTTGGCTGCTGTGCATTGGAAGGGGAGGCCGGTTCCTTTTGTGGCTCCTTTTGTGACTCTTCTGATTTTCCATCTTGAGGTTTTGCATTGTTTTTTGTGCCTGAGCTGCTATGTTCTGATCCACCGCTTCCTCCACCACCTGAGCCTCCTCCTGAAAACCTTATTGAAGATACTGTCTTTTTTGTCAGTTCTGTCTGTATTCCTTTGCCAGCCTGATACTGCGTAATTCCATTTTCATTGATCCAGGCTCCGGAGCTATTAACCCGAAACCCATCTGGGGTTTGTGCGTTTTCATACATTTCTCCTTCCAGATAATTAATATCCATGCTGCCAGCCAGGTAATAGCAGTAACCATCAATCCATTGCCAGCCTGTCAGCATTGTTCCTTTTGTTCCGTCCGATATCGGATTGAAGAAATACCATTTGTCGGCAATTTGCTGCCAGCCAGTTACCATATACCCGGTATCATCAAAATAGTACCAAGTATTATCGATCAGCTTCCAGGTACCTATTTCTTGTCCAGAATCAGATTTATATTTCCACTGGGTTCCCTCTTGTACCCAGGCCCCATAAATCGGTGTAGGTATACTTGTTGCTGCTATCACTACACTTAATAGAGCAAACCATTTTCTTTTTTTCATTAGATATTCATCACCTCTTTAATTTTTGCATCAAAAAAGGAACGATTAACATTTCACATGCCAATCGTTCCTTTAAAATAATCTATTAACGTTCAATTCCCCGACTCGGTTCTAATTCTCGAATCCTTTTTTGGGCCATTTCTAATCGGTTACTCAAATCTCTGTTCTCTCTTGCTAATTCCCTTATTTTCCTTTCTTTATCCTTTATTGATCGATTCAGTAAAGCATTATCTTCATAAATACTATTGATTCCTTCCAAAAGATAATCTGGTGTAGTAAGTGTACCACTCAATTCACTTTTTAACCTTTTCTGAAATTCAAGTTCTGCTACAAGTTTTCCAACATCAGTTAATAATTTATCACCGGATTTTGTTGCGTTACTGATACCAGGTACTATTCTTTCAACAACTTCATCTCTAACTTTTTTTACATTGTCATCAATATTAGAAACTTGAGGCTTCATTTCCGATGTGTCAGCTTTTACTTCACCAATTTTATTTGAATCCTTTTTAAACAAAACTACTTGACTCCAAATACCTCCTGCAACGCCAAGCAACGAACCTACGACTCCTATCACGGCAACTATAACAGCTATATCCATCTTTGTACTTTTCCCCCCTTCTTCTGATAAGGTCACTATTAATAAACCTATCATACTTCCAATTATAGGAAGAAACGTGTAAAATGGCAATGTTTTTCTCATTGTACCCCCTTTTCAATAGAACTATGGCATATGAAATTTTCAAGGTTCGTTACAACTTTTTTATACTTTTTTTCTTCTAAACCACCCCTTTTTCTTTGGAGTAACTCTCAGATATTCACCTAATAACTGCTCAACAGCCGGGAATTCTTCCGTATTAAAAGGATCAGATCGGTATTCAAGAAAATGAACATTCAAGCTCTCGCCTTTTGAATTTTTCATCTGCTTCTTGATTGGTTTCTCATAATTTTTATCTGTAAAATTAAAATAAAAATGTAAATGCTTAAGTATTTCATCATCGTATTGCTGCAAAATACTTGCGGCATATTCCAACTCCCAGGCTTTACTGCCAGCACAGATCAGTCGTACATGGCACTTATGATATTCCTCCATATTGCAGTCCTGGAAATTTCCAAAATCCATAATGATGAAGTTATAGCTTTTCTCCAACACTTTCTGAAAAGACACTCTATTGATATCTGGATAATAATCAATACCGTTTAATGTAAAATAAAAATGATCATGAAACTTTTCACCAAAATCTTCTCTTATTTTTTGGAAAGTGCATGATGGATTAAATTCTACAGCTGCAACCATATACCCCTTTTTACGTAAGCAGCCAGCCAGCATTACCGCACTATGAGTAGTCCCAATACGCTTCTGTGCTCCGATGAATCCGATCATAACCCGGCTAACAACCTTTACCTCGTTTATATCTATCTCTTCTGTTTTTTTAATATCTTTAAACGCTAGCGCTTCTTTGAAGCTCATACCCTTTTCTGATAAACAGAGTTCCAGACCTTTTTTCATTTCAAGATAATCATTCGTTGCAATAATATTCCAGATACCAAGTGCAAATAACTGGGATAACAGCAAATCTCCCGCTTTACGATACGGTGCAACTACAATACAACGGGTTTCATCATACATGGTTCGATACATCTTAAATGCCTGTAAAATATCATCATCCAGATCATCAAGTGCGCTTAAATCAACAATTAGAAATTCAATGTCACTTAATGAGATGATGTTATTTTTTATGTACTTTAAAAATTCGATGTGATTATCAGTCTGCTGACCAATTATGAGTTGCCCACTTTCTTCCACAGTACTTAGGATTGTCTGATGATAAATGGTGCTTGCAATGTAATAGACCATAAACTACACCTCCCGTGAACTTTCAAACTTTTGGCATATCAGGATCTCCGCCAGTTTCTTTTTGGATACCGGAATGTATTTGCATAGATTTAAAAGTTTTTCATTCATAGGCTTTGTTATTTCGAAAGCAACAATTGTTGTTGGAAGATTCACCTTGTGGCTAAAAACAAATTGAAGCTTCGGTAGTTCATTTTCGTTAATGGACGATAACACCTCAATTAGCACCATTCTACATGTAGGCCCTCTCTTCAATACTTTTTCCTCAGCGTTTAAATCGATCCAGTCTACAACATAGTCAGGCAAACTCACTTGTAAAAATATCTTTTTCTTTTCATTCACTCGCCTCCCCTCCTAAAAGAAAATTCAAATTCATCTGTCCCTTCATGAAACCCAATGTCTAAAACAGATTTTCCGACTTTACAGGAAAAAAACGTCTTTTCCCCATCTTTTCGTAAACTTCCTTCAATAACCTGAATTTCCGTTTCCTCAATGCCCTGGGAAATTAGAAACGCCTGAGTTTTCTCAGTTAATTTCTCTAATTCTTCATATGGCAAAGCTCCCTTCTCATCAATCTGCTCTGTATTAGTAAAATAAATTGTTATTAATTCACCCTCTTGATATAATTCCGGTTCCATCATCACTTCCTTTGATGTCTGTATCTGTTCTTTCTGGTTTATCTTTTCTTCCTTCATCACTTTTTTTTGTACAAAGGAGGTGACCAAAAATACAGCTGATAAAAAAATACAGATACATACAGTCATTAACTTTTTTCCTCGATTATCACCATTCATTTTTTTTCCTCAATTAAAACTCCAAAAATTTTTAGATTCCCTTATAATTAGCTCCAAAGGAAATTTTTTGTTAATATGATTTTTAGTATTGTTATCTGATGGATCATTGACAAGAATCTCCCCATTCTCAGTAATTCCTCGGAGTACAATCAGATGTCCCCCTTTTGTAAATGTTCCCGGTCCTACACTTGCAATTACCGGTTTTCCGCTGGATAGTGCTGCTGTCATACCAGCAGTACTTTTACCAAGATTTTTACAACTAATTCCCCAATGTGACGCACATGCCGGAAATATACTCCAACTGCTTCCTTGTCCTGAAACATAATATCTATTGCCAGTCCAGGAAACCACATCTGCAGGTGTTATCCTGTTTCCACTCAAATAGGATATAACCATAGCTAATGAAGTTGGCGCGCAACCGCTGGAGGCAATTGTTCCATTTCCGTATGCCATACCACTCCACGGCTGCCCTCCTCCCTGTTTATACAATGGAATATTCATCCCATCGGCACCATACGCCACCTCACCATCATAAACAGGGCTTCCTCCTTGATGATTATTAGCTCCCTGCCTGTCATCCTTATACAGAGTGATGAAATTACCATAAGATGTAAGATAAAAATTCTGATATGTTTGTTCAGCAAAATATAAACTGGCAATCTCATCTTCAGATAATATGACATTCTGAATTAAGTAATCATCCCCGTCATTGGAGATCTCAACCCGATTCACTGAATTATAAAAATCAAATATTTTCTCTCGGTCTGCCTTGTATTTTTCTGCTTTATTTTCCTGGCAATTTACGGTTGACAGATAAGCTAACAAAACACAAAGCCCTGGTTCATTTACTGTAACCTTGACATTGACATCACATTCACTTGTCTCCTCACCTGTTTCCGGATCAACATCTGTGGTTGTATTTTCCTCAATGATTCTATTCGCCTCCGCATTCATTTCATTTTCTATCTCCGTCATATAATCCTCGTAAATGGGATTAATCTGACCAAACAGTTCTGTTTTGGTTAAATCAAAATCACCACTGATGGAACCATTACCAAAAAGAACGGAGATTGTCATCAGCATGATCGAAGGAAGGAAAAGCAGAAAAAGTATCCCAAAAGAACCCCACTTCAATATTTTTTTTAAATTATCGGGTTCTAATGCCAGTTTCGCCGCCAGTTTTATCAGCATTGGATTCACGGATTATCGTCCACCCGCCTTTCCAAACATCTTTAGAAATTCATCGCTTACCTCAACAGTCAGGTTTATACGGGTACTGCCCGCCATAAAAATACCTTGTCCTCTGTTCTTTGCTGCTAAGATTGCCACCTCTTTCTCCGATAAATTGAACAGTTCTGTTGTATCCTTTAGATTTTTCCCATCACAACCCATCAGGAATTTATAACAGGCATTGTCCATGAGCGCTTGTCCGTACCGCTTTACACTCTCATCCATAATGTCAACACAGGAGTGAGTAATGAACATAAGACCGCCTTCATATTTTCTATCTCTCTTAGAAATGTTGCGGAAGAACTTCATCAGGTCAGGGTTTTCCGGATCAACAAATAGGTATCCCTCATCGACCACAAAGATAACCTTCAGTGTTCGATCCTCCGACATTTGCTGCCATGCCCAGGTAGTTATGTTATAAAATTGAGCATTTCTCACGTTATCATCTGCTTCTAACAGACCAGAGACTACAAGATCAACAAAGTCTGTCTTCGGGTCCAATGTAGTATGTCCATTCCATAAATGGCTGTCAGCTCCTTCTCCCGCACTAAATAAAAGATCTTCCAGATTTCTGTAAATATTTTTTAAGTAGCTTTCGGTTTCACCATCAGCTTTTTCCTTAACCAGATGGTACAGATCCTCCATAATTGGAAAATCTTCATTTTTAAGATTTCTGATATCGGTATCCCATGTAATGCCAAATTTTCCGTACAATTCAATCAGACATTTTTCAAGATGAGTCTTGATGGTTGCGGTAAACTCTTTTTTCCCAAAGTAAAGTGAGAAAAAGAATCTTAATTGCTGTATGTAAAGCGCCATGTCTGATACTCCATTACTTAAATCATAAACAAAGTAATCGGAAAGCTCTTCCCCCTCATCCAGATCCTCCTGGCGGATGTACGGTGCCGGTCTGATCTGTAAGGGATTAATGCGGCTGTTTAAGCCTGATGCGCAATTAAGCACTTCACCATTAATAAATTCATGCCTGGCTAAATCCACATACTCAGTCTCCGGATCAAAAATAATAATTTTAGCTCCAAGAGCAAATTCCATTGTCAGGATATCTTTAATTGCTGTTGATTTTCCTGTACCAGGAAGGCCGGTTATAATCCAATTAGAATTAGTTCTGTCTTTATTCCTTAGCCAGGTATTCACTCGTATAATTTTTTTATTTCTTGTTTTACCTAAGAAATAACCATCTCTATCATTCAGGCCTGAACTGGCCATGGGAAACCCACCAATAAAAGTGCTGATTGGCATACTTCTTTCTCCCATGTTACTCACATTTTCCCTGTCAGGAAGACCAAATGGACTCATCGCCTGATATGCCTGTAATTGCCGGTATTTTAAATTTCTCATATTACATTCAGCAACGGAAACCGAGCCGCTTACACGTTTAATCCGCTGATTTAAGGTCTCAGAAGACGGAGACTGTATCAGAAGCATGATGTTTAAGTATCCAACCGGCTCATTTTGAATTCCGATTCTTTTAATCATCTCTTTTAAGTCTTTTACTCCTCTGGCATAACTCTGCCGTTCAGACTCTTCTTTTGCAGTTTCTGCATTGGAGTTCAATTCTGATATCCGTTTATTCATGACCTTGATCATACGTGCAGGACTGGTATGCCGATATTCGATAACGGTTGCTGTCCCCTCCAGGGAGCATAAATCAACCAGCCAGCCATAATCCACATGACTGGGATACTTGGATATGGTAAATATCGCTCCAGCATTTTCGCCTATATTGATATGACTATTGTCATAATCAATGCCTGAGGGAGTAATAATATTTAATACATTTTCATTTACATCATTAACTACCACAATTTCTTTCATCTCAATAATCCTTTATCATTGGTATAGGTGTAATAACCGGATTGTCCGCTGTACTCATAAAACTTACTTGCTGACTGTTTGTAAAAAGATTACACAGCTTAAAAATTTCCGTCTCATTAAGTATTTCAGCATCTATGCCTACGCCAGAATATCGCTGTTTGAACTCTTCCAGCCTGGTTAACAACTCTTTTTTAGTATCATTAATATTTTTTTCAGCCCTTGCCCATATCTTAAAATAATGGTGATGCTCATAATTCTCACCAGATGATGATAGCTCTGCTGCTTGTCGTATCATGATAGCTAAAATCTGCCTTTTCCCGTAGTTCGATAATTCTTCCTGATACTGTTTTTTCAAATAATTCTTATAATCATCCAAATCCAACTCTCTGGGGAAAGCGCAGTAATCAAAATCCTTTCGATCCCCTTCAAAAGATAAGGACAGATTTTGCGTTCGAATACGACGCTCATCAATTGCTAACAGATCAAGATTGTATGGGAACACTCTTAAATAACCAAAGAGATAACCATCTTTTGAAAAAAGAAAATTTCCTTTAATATCTTTTACATTGGTAAATTGGTTTGCAGTTAATTCTCTTTCATTGACTGTTTGCTTGTTTTTACTCATCTTCCTCAACCTCATGCTCTGCATAAAACTCATTTTTAAAAACATACTGATACTTTTTCTGTGCTTTTTGATAATCCATAAAGATAATAATTTTCTTTATCAGATTTTCATTACTCATATCTCTTCTTATCAGTGTTATAACCATAAAGATAATGAATGCACCAATACTTACTCCTACTATGGTATTCTGAGCTACCGATAGGAAAATACCGATTACTACAGATATAATAAAAGCAATAGCTATGACACCCACTTCATTCTGTCCGATACCGGATATATAATCATCCGAATCTGGAATAGGAACAGGTATGTAAAGTTCTTTTTCCAGGATCTGATTCTCTTTCTCTTCCATATTCCCTCCCAACTTAAAAATAATAATGTTTGATAACTCCTAAGAATGTGCTTAAACAAATTGCAATAATTGCTGCAGTTAACTTTTTGGTCATTTTATTTATCAGATCAGGCACTGCTTCACCAGTAATAATGCCTGTAAATATCAGACAGGCAATTCTAGCGGTAATGCCAACTGCCATTAATCCAGATAATGCCAAAGTCAAATTCGTTATAAACTTTAATGATTCCATTGTTTTCCTTTTTTATTTTACTGATTTCATCAAATTAGGAAGCATTGATACGGCAGTACGCCCAGCCTCGGCAACCCCTCTACCGAACCCAGAAGAATAGATAAATTTCTCTAACCATTTGGGACCTCGGAGCATAAGGAAAAACCAGCCAAAGGTTATTAGTAACTCATTCGACATGACACTTACCGAAACAGTCATAAGTGACGCTATAAACATCCGGTAACAAAGCAGTTGAAGTCCGTAATATAAAAATGTCACTGCATAAGAAATAAAGAAATTTCCCCAACGTTCCCGATTGGCCGTTACAAGATCAACCGACATTATTGGCAACATTATTTTCATCAAGCTCAGCTCTGCTCCTCTGATACCCGCAATAATGCTAAATACCAAAATACCTATTACCAATAAAAGTATTATCAAAAGAAAAATGAATGATGATGGTGTCCTGGCGATAGTGGCAGTAAGATCTGAAATTGTGGGTTTTAAATCAATGACGCCACCCGCTTCTCCAAGATCGGTAGCAAATGCTTTGCTGAACCGAAAAAAATAAGTAGTAATAAAGTCGTTAGATGAGCAGATAGCAACCGCTTCTGAGCATCGTACCAAAATATCAAGTGGATCAGAGTCAGGATCTCCATTTGTCTCCATTACATAAGTTGTAAAATACTGCTTTACTCCAATTAACGTTATCAGAGCAATTCCAAGCAAAGTTGTGTATGTGGCTGCATTGATAACCAATCTGTTGCTCAAATTTACTTCTGCAACGTAGAAAAAAATGTTATTTACAAAATTGTTAAAAAAATCCAGTATTCCATTAATCAAATCATAGATTAAATCAGTAAAATTACTTAACATCCAGCTAATTACATTGTCCACGACTGGCTGCATATCCTATCCTCCATAATAGGAAAGCACTGCAGTTATTACTCCACCGATACAGGTGCCAAGAATTCCTAACTCTAACGTTTGAATTAATGCTTTTTTATGCTTTGGTTTTTCTTCATCTGCCGCAGTCTGCCATGTTACAATATTTTTAGCTGAGATTGCGGCCGTTGCTAAGGCCACCAATCCCGTTAAAACTGCTGCCACATCTCTCAATAAATTCTTAGTTCCTGTTACCAACTGTGTACTTTCCAAACTTCCTGCGAATGCCGGAAATGTAAAAATAAGAGTTGCAATAAATGCAATATGTAAAATATAAAGTGTCCTCTTTTTCATAAAGATTGATTTTCCTTTCTAATGAGCGGAACTGAGTTCCGCTCATAGTTTTACTTAAGGTTCCAATTCGATAATGGGCTGTCTGTTATTAGATATTTCCACTCTGACTGACTGATTCTTCTGTATCTCCGGCAGTGCATCCTGAGATACTTCCTTAACCCAGCCCTTTTCAGCCCATGATTTCGGTACTTTGTTTTTGTATTCCGGAAAGCTCTGCCCAGGCTTTATGTCTTTTAATCCTTTAGCTGCCCTGTGGCGGTATCCTTGTTCCGATAACACGTATATATTGTTTCCCTGAGCAACTTTCATGTTGTCGACTGTATAGTCTTCAAGTTTCTTAACTTTTTCAATGGCTTTACTTACAGTCTCACTCATTTCTGATGTGTATTTATGTATTTCAGAAAATGGAAACTGCAATATTCCGGATAATTTTCCGTTCTCCCTTACCGTTTCAACGGCTTCCTTTCCAGTAAGTAATCTACCGATATTTGCTGCACGATTTCCCATTTCATGATATTCATGGCTTACTGCATTGATTTTCTGTACCTTTCTATCCGCACCATGGGCCATCTTAATTAAAGAATCATTTAAAGATTGGAGACCTTCTTTTACTTTAAAAAAACCAACAACTTTATTAAGTGCCATAACCCCTTTTTCCTTAACTGAAGCAAGAGCATTTTGGGTAAAAGTAATGATGAGGTCTTTCACGGAATTTAATTTCGAACCAATTTCAAAAACATTCTCTTTTTTTCTTTCAAGTTCCTCTGTCAAAGTATTATTTTTATTATGGATCTCACCCAATTGGGCTTTAAGATCATTTAATTCAATTAAAATTGAATCATACTTTTTTTCAACAATACTGACGTACTCAACCAATTCCATGTAATCCTGTTTTTGAACCATAAAATTCGGATCACCAAGATTGTCAATAAAATCTTTTATGCTTTGATCTTCTTTTATCGGGTGAGATACTGAATTCACTTCCATAACATTATTTTTGACCATGTCCGTATCCGCTTTGATATCCCTTTCGTCAGGTGTATCAATCTCACTATTTAATTGTTTTTCCATTCCTTCCCTTTCTGCATGAACGGAACTGAGTTCCGTTCATAGATATTAAATATTCTTGTTAGTGATGTAATCTGGCTGATTCTTAGTTTAAAAAACTTATTTGCTGATTAGCCTCTTCCTCCAACATTTCTTTATAAGTATTCCATATACCCCAAAGCGGAATATCCTCCACAATACGCTCTTCTCTCTCCTGCTCTCTTTGCATTAAAACACGGGTATTGTGATCTTCATCACCAAGCCCCCATATCTTATTGATACGATACTGAGAAAGATCAGGAAGCTCAGTAATTGCTGGAAACTCTCCAATGTTTTTACTCAATGCATAAGGTTTATCAATGCGTCCGATTTCTTCAGGCTTTAATAACTTACGTCCTGTCATGCTACTGGAATTAGAAAGATTTACATCATTGCTTTTTGTTGATGTTGACGCACTTGTCGATGAACTTGGAACTTCCACCGTATAATCCCCTATGCTATCCGAAAAATCTTTTAAGGTTTGATTGTCATCCGCTTTTAAAACAATCTTTATCTCGCAACAGGTTTTAATCGTTCTAAACTCATCTTTATACTTAGTCTCCAATTGCTGATAATCCTGAATAACAAGGTTCGCACGGCAACCACGACTACGTCCTGCCGATGCTAATCCTCCTAAAATTGGTATATAAGGGAAATTACCAACCTCATCCAAATCATAGTCAGTATTAATCGGAAGCCTAAGCCCGTTTTTACTTGCAGTTTCGACCTGCGCGATATAGATTTGGTTTATTAGTATCGAGGCTAAAGGATATAAAGTTTTCTTTTCATCTGGGATCAACATATACAGGGCTATTTTTTCCTTTCCTATATCACTTAAGCGAAAGTCGGATTTTGAGGTCATTTCTGCGACATTCGGATTAGTAAATAATTTCAATGTTCCCATTGCAGATGTAAAGAAACTTGATTTTGTTCTATCATGCGCTACCTGAGCCATAGCAAAAACAGATTTGGCTGGATGTCCATCTGGTAGTGTTGCTAAATATAAAGATAACGGAGTTTTGAGTGTAACGGGATGTGGCTGACACATATATGCCAGGAAGTAATAGACATTGGTTAGATTTCGATATTGTTCTTCAGCCTCTATGGATACAGCTAAAATAGCTGCCGCAATTGTTGCGGTCTCGCCGTTATACCATAGTGGCTCTCCCTTTTGTTCTCCAACAAGTACTGATACCAAATCCCATGTATAATCAATTGCCTGCGCTTTATCCTTTGCAGCTAATGCATCTAAAATCGGTTGAAGGAAATTATAATGAGCGGATTTTTTAGGATTTCTAAAGTCTACAGCTATCGTCCGATGTCCCAAACTTTCAGCAAACTTATGAGTATAGGCATAAATTTCTCCCTTAACATCACTTATTACGGCACACAGTCCTGAGATCAGCTGAAGCCAAACTGTTTGCAGCAAGATTCTCCGCGTCTTTCCTGCTCCAGTCGAACCAAGTATCAGCGCATGACCCTCACCTTGTATGTATCTAATTAATTCCCTACCTTTTGAATCTTTCTTCATTTCAATAACAAGTCCACCGTTGCCATTAGGAACTTCTTTTCCCGTAAAAATAAACATAGAAAAAAGCAAATCTTTTTCTTTCTCTGTCAGGAAACGAGCAGTTCCATACTGTCCATTTCCTACAGCAACTGGAATTTTAATCTTATTTGTGACCTGAATTTCCTTTATATCCATAATTTCAGCTTTTGGCCTGATAACCAACCATATTATGTATGACGCATATAATGCCTGAAGGATTATATACCAGAGCTTAACACCCGTGTTCTTTACGAGAAACATCCATGCATTCAAATAGCTATAATCCAGCTTCAGGCCATCATACTTTGTAATATGAAATAACCAGTCTGTATACTGATGAATGACATATGCAATGAACGGACTTATTAAAAGCTCAATTACCGTAACTGTAATTATTGCACGCAGCCTCTTAAGCTTCTTTTCCTGCATCGTGGTTTTATTTAACGTTGCCACCTAAAAAACAATCCCCTCCCTTCTGTACATAAGTAACAAATTTCCTCCTTTCTTTTAACCTTTATGAACGGAACTGAGTTCCGCTCATAAAACTGCGTATAAACGGAAAAATTAACTGGAAAATATTGGACAATATAGTTATTTTGTCCAGGTTAGTATCCACTAAAATAGAAGATGCATAAATTTTAGGAGGATACGTATGAGAAAAAGAGATACTGGAGATTTAAAATTTCTAACTCCGCAAGAAAAAGCAGAATTATTTAGAACTATATCTGCAGATACCAGCCGTCTAGCCAACCGAAATAAAGCAATATTTTACCTATCTGAATATTGTGCACTTCGTGCATCTGAGATAGGGCTGCTCACCCTAGCAGATTTTGATATTGCCAAAAAAAGCATTTTCTGCCGCAGGCTAAAAGGTAGTAAAAATAACACTCTTAAAATTGTTAATTCAAGAGTCTATGAGGCATTGGAACGCCATTATTGGGAAAGGATTCAAATAAATTCAAGTGATAATCACCTGTTTCTTTCCCAGCTCGGCAAGCCGATCAGCCGCAAGACGTTGGATGTATTGATGAAAAGTTACTGCTCGTTTACACAAATTCCAAATGAAAAACATCACTTTCATGTTTTAAAGCACACACGGGCTATGGAATTAATTGAATATAACGATGTAAAGCTCACAGATGTACAGTGGTGGCTGGGACACCGTAATATACAGAATACTATGATTTATTTGGACTATACTAGCAACGCGATGATTTCACTTTTTAATAAAATAGAAATTATGGAAGGGGGTGAATTATATGGCTGACTTAGAAAAATTAATATGTGAATTGGGAATTACAGAAGAAAATGCAGTAGCTGAAACCGAGTGTGATGGTTTAAGCCAAGAAGTTAGATGGGAGGATCTGAAATGGCAAAAGGAAAATCAGGAAAATACAATAACTCTAAAGAAATAAAACTAACTTCGTTAGAGAAGGTCATGGACTCCAGAAAGCAACTCGTTGAATCAATATTACGGAATTTAAAGAAAGATAACCGACTATTGCCTCCAAATTGGAATAATAGTGCGATGATACCTCAGAACCCTGTTTCCAATGTATATTATCGGGGAGGCAACCGTTTTAGACTGATGAACGCAGCTATAGAAAACGGATATAAAGATCCCCGTTGGTGTACATATATTCAAGCAAAAGAAAATGGATGGCAGGTACAAAAAGGGGCTAAGGGTGTTTTGTGTGAAAAATGGATATTGAGTAAAGAAGTTGAAGAAGTTGATTCTGATGGAAAAGCCGTATTAGATGTAAACGGAGTACCCAAAAAGAAAATGGTACAACTTGACAGGCCTATGGTAAATTATTTCATTGTCTTCAATGGAGAAAATATTAATAACATTCCTAAACTGGAACTCCCCTCCCTTACTCGTGATGAGAGTTTCAGGCTTGCCGAAGACTTTATTCAGTCCAGTAAATGTCCCATTCATGAAGTGGCTCAAGACAGTGCTTTTTACGATCCTATTCATGACAAAATAGTTCTTCCTCTGAAAGAAAGTTTTCATACCACTGAAGATTTTTTAGGAGTCACTTTACATGAAATGTCACATTCAACTGGTCATGCAGATCGCCTTAACCGTCCAATGATGAACATGTTTGGTACTCCGGATTATGCAAGAGAAGAACTTAACGCTGAAATAGGAACAATTTTTACTAAATGTGATTTGGGAATTGAGTTCGAAGAAATAGGATACATAGAAGAACGGCATAGACAATACATCAAAAGCTGGATCTCAATGTTTGAAGATGATCCCAATGAATTTTATAGGGCCTGTGCCAATGCAGATAAAATCAGCCATTATCTGATTAAAAATTACGAACAGCATCAGGAACTTCAGCATACCGCAGAACAAATTCAAGATACAGCCTCTCCTGACTATATAAAGATTTTAATGGCAGAACTGAAAAGTAACAACTTTTCTTGCAGCGAAGTTATATTAAGCAACATTCAAAAATTAAATGAAGTTACTTGCCATAAACACCAGCTGAGAGAGATTCACAGCAAATTTCATAATATAGATTCTCTTCCTGATTCAGAGAAAGTAATCGTACAGGAACTTGGTCGGGAACTTCAACAACAGACAATAGTTAGGCAAAGACTTACTACACTAAATCCTATTATACCAGAACTTTCATAATTATTGAATACTAGGAGAAAAATTAATGAGAACAACTCAGAAAAAATCATCTGAAAGTCCAAGAATCAATGTTGCCTTTGAAGCTGAGGCGTATGAGCAAATACAGCTACTTGCCGCAAAGCAGCACACTTCCATGTCAGAAGTTGTGAGGAACTGGGCTCTGCAAGGACTATCCGGAGAACTTAATGCTGATAATATCGGATTGATTACTAATATAATCCGTACTCAGCTCCAGGATGTCATGCGGCCTTCCTTTGAACGCCTGGCCTCATTAAGTGCAAAAACCTGTGTTCAGTCCGGTACTGCCGCTTATCTTTCCGCCGAAGCTATATTAAAATTTGTCCCAGCTCCCCGGCAACAGGAGGTGGAAGAAGCTTATGAACTGGCCAGAAAAAAAGCAATTGCATATTTAAAAGGACGAACCAACGAAGATGAATAGATTTTTTTATTTCAATCTGCCACACTATGATAATAGTTTTGTGGCAGATTTTCATTCAGGAAAAAACAGGAGGAGTTAACATTGCCCCATAATGTATTGATATCAAAAATAAGATGTGGTAATCCTAACAAAAAAAGTACAGCAATCCACAATAAAAACAATTTTCTTTATATTGGAACCAGGGAAGGAACAGATCTTACCCCTTTAGAAGAAGAAAATACAGAAAAGTTTGAAAAAGAAATGGCTAAGCCAGAGGACTATGTACGATACATAGCAAAAAGGTCTCATAGTCATGGACTATTTGGCAACATACCTTTAGATGATATCGATAAGGTCAGTAAATATCTTTATAAATTATCAAGACAAAAACGACTTATTTATCGTGGAATTGTTTCTCTTGATCCGAGAGATGCTGAGGATCTAGGATATTACGATAAATCAAAATGGGATTCATATATCCGCTCTGTGATCCCTGATATTGCCGACAAATTTGGTATAAGCGTTGAAAATCTACAGTGGACTGCTGCCTACCATGCAGAGGCCAGGCATCCACACGCTCATTACATGTTCTGGTCCTCAAAGCCAATGGTGCATGATTATTTTATTACTGAACACACACAAAATAAATGCAGGGAGCTGCTATCTGGTAAAATGTTCGAAGAAGAGCGTCAGAATGAAATCCTTAATAAAGAAGCTGCGAAAAACTATATTTTAGATTTTGGTAAGAAATTAATGCCTGACGAAATAAAGCGTATCAGTACCATAACTTCTGGTATTTTACATGAAAAAACAATAATCCCCAAAATTACCGGAGAACAGCTTAATAAAACTACAGAAGAACTAATCAAACTGATTCCTATGCTTCCCAAAAGAGGTCAGCTTGAATATGCTTATATACCTGCGGATGTTAAAGAACAAATCTACAAAGTCGTAGATTCTATTCTAGAAAACAAGACTGTTTTTAAAGAATATCAGAAATTCATGAGTAGCGTAGATAAGATGGCTAAGACCTATTCTCCATCAAAAAAAGAGTTAGAACATGCAGTTTGGGAAGATAATTCAGAAGAAGATCTTCGTGTAAAGTTAAGCAATATTGTACTTAAAAATATTAAAAAAAAGCTTAAGACCCACTCTAACTTTTCCCAATATGTTGAAACTATACTGAAGCAGTTAACTGAGCCACAGCAAGATCCCTTAGATATCCAACTTGAGATATCACCAACTCCTGCCCCTACTGTGACATCAGATATTTCTAATGATAATTTTACTACCATTGATAATGACATTTTATCTTCCAATTTTGATACTTTGGATCATGATACACTAGAAGAAATCGATTTTCAAGACTTTTCTTCATCTCTTCAATCTGATGAAATTGATGACAAAACAGTTTCTGACGGCTCAGCACAATTATGTGGAGACTCACAATCTTCATTTGTTGAAAATAATTATTATATTGAATGGGATGTTACATATAAAATAGCTTTAAACGAATTATATAAAACCCATAATTATGAAAAAGCCATAGAATTGCTAAATATCAGCGCAAGTGAGGGAAACCTGCTTGCGGTACATGACCTGGGCAAGGTTCTTCAACGTGGTCTCGGCTGTATAGTAAATGAACAATTGGCTGCCAATTATTATCAGAAAGCTCTGCAAGGTTTTATGAACGTATATAAGACAGATGATAATTATTACTTAAGAGAATACGCTGCTTATAAAACTGGTAAATTATTTAATGCTGGTAATGGCATTGAAAAGGATATAGATTTAGCTGAACAATGGTTTACAAGGGCAAGTAATAATAAATATGCTCAATACTCTCTTGCTAAGATATACATAGATAAAGATATTAAAAATGGAGATCCATGTCATTCAAGTGAAATTATCAGTTTACTGGAAAGCGCTTCAGAAAAAAGTCCTTACGCTTCTTATGAACTCGGTAATATATATAGAAAGGGATTTTTTACTGATCTTGATTCTGAAAAATCATATAATTATTATAATGATGCAATTACAAAATTTAATGAGATGCTTCTATCAGACGCTGATGATTCTTTAATGTATCGTGTTGGAAAAATGTATGAACTTGGATTAGGGACAGAAGTCAATTTACCTAAAGCCATAAAACTTTTCCAAGAAGCCGGAGAATTAAAAAACACCTTTGCTCTATTCTCGCTTGCTAAAATATATTTAAAAAGCGATGATTCAGAGCTCCACGAAAAAGCAGTTCATATATTGACCGATCTGCACAGAGAAAGACCTGATGACGATATGATCTCATATAGCCTGGGAAAAGTATATTTAAATGAGAAAACTCGCTTTTATGATATCAGTAAAGCTATAGAGTATTTAAAAAAATCAGCTAATTCTGAAAATCAATTTGCTCAATATCAATTAGGTAAGATTTATAGCTCGGAAAACTTTGGAACCCCAAATTACTCTCTCGCCATATCTTATTTAGAAGCTTCTGCTTTACAGGGTAATGATTTTGCTATGTATCAGCTGGGCGTTCTTTATAAAAATTCCGATTTAGACTTTTATAATATTGACAAAGCAATTGAATATCTTAAAGACTCCTCCGGATTAGGAAATCAGTTTGCTCAATACCAACTGGGCAAAATCTACAGTTCTTCTGATTTTGGGGAACCGGATTACCCACTTGCTATTTCTTACCTGGAGGCCTCTGCCGCACAAGGAAATGATTTTGCAATGTATCAACTGGGCATTATCTATAAAAATTCCGATTTAGAGTTTTACGACATTGATAAAGCAATTGATTACTTTAAAAGTTCTGCTGAATTAGAAAACCAATTTGCTCAGTACCAACTGGGCAAAATCCACAGTTCTTCTGATTTTAGGGAACCGGATTACCCACTTGCTATTTCTTACCTGGAGGCCTCTGCCGCACAAGGAAATGATTTTGCTATGTATCAGCTGGGCGTTATCTATAAAAATTCCGATTTGGAGTTTTACGATATTGATAAAGCGATTGAATATTATAAAGACTCCTCCGGATTAGGAAATCAGTTTGCTCAATACCAACTGGGCAAAATCTACATTTCTTCTGATTTTGGAAAACCGAATTACCCACTTGCTATTTCTTACCTGGAGGCCTCTGCCACACAAGGAAATGATTTTGCAATGTATCAACTGGGCATTATCTATAAAAATTCCGATTTGGAGTTTTACGATATTGATAAAGCAATTGATTATTTTAAAAGTTCTGCTGAATTGGAAAACCAATTCGCTCAATACCAACTTGGCAAAATCTATAGCTCTCCTGGTTTCGGTATAATTGATTACTCTCTTGCTATTTCTTACTTAAAAAACTCTGCTGCACAAGGGAACGATTTCGCAATGTATCAATCGGGTAAAATTTATTCTAATAAAGATATTCCTATTTATAATATGGACCTGGCAATATCCTATTTAATAGAAGCGGCAAACAAGAACAATTCTTTTGCACAACTACAGCTTGGTATTATATATTTATGGGGTAAGGGGGTTAAATGTGACGTTACCCTTGGCATGGATTTTCTTAACAAGGCAATCAATAATGGAAATCCATTTGCGCAACAGATATTGGATTCTTACGAAATATATCGTTTGCAATATGCAATGAATATCTCATATAGGTTATTTACCAACATATTTAATGCTATAACAAATGAAAATGATCATAATTCAACTATTGCTGCGGATAGATATTTCCGTAATTTAAGTAAAAAGGCTATGATTGAGGAGCAACTAAAAAATCCCCATAAACACAACCATGAACCTGATAAATGATCTAAATCGCTGGGTAATAACCAGCGATTTTTTTGTAAGGAAAAGGCAAATTTCCTCTCTCCTTAGCTCCTTGCTCTCTTCCATAACCCCTCCTATGAACAGAACTCAGTTCCATCAGTTTCTGTTTCTCCTCCAGAAACCTTCCAATGAACGGAACTCAGTTCTTCTCATCAGCGACTGGCTATATTTATGGTGTTACACAAAAAAAGCCGATTAAGCCTAGCAATAATGGTATTAATCAGCTAAGGTGTTACAAAATTTTTTTTAAAAACCTCCATTTGTAACACCTACAAAAACCGGATGAAACCTTGATAGTTACAGGCTTTGCCTGTAAGCTGTGCCTCCGGGCGTGTAACGCCCTATTCCTGCCATAAATTCTGTATGCTTTACCGCAGAGTTTATGGGCAGGAGATGGCACTTTCATCGGGCGGGTCGGCCTTGCTTTTCGTCGTCGGCATTGTGGGTATGTGGGGAAGGCAGCTGTTTTTAGAAGGGTGGACAAATCTGTTCATAACTATCGGATAGTTATGAATGGGTTTATCCAGGCTTCGTTAGCTGTCTTGTCCATATATCCACGATGTTATAGCTGGGGCAGGAAATTACCCAGGGCGGAAAGGATGTCTCCATGCTTCTAGGAGTCATTCTTTTTGACCGTACTTTTAGCCATACCGTCGCCTGGTTTTATGCCGGAGTTCTTTCCTCCGGCCTCCCGCCGTTCAGCCCATGAAGCTGAGCGGCAACCGTCGTCGACATTGTGGGTATGTGGGCAAGGCTGCTGTTTTTAGAAGTGTGGGGAAAATTGTTTATAACAATCTGATGGACCTTTATCAGATTGTTATGAACGGTTCTCTCCATGCTTCGTTAGCTGCTTTGTCCATATATCCATGATGTTATTCTGGGGCAGGGAATTACCCAAGGCGGAAAGGATGTCTCCATACTTCTCGGAGTCCTCCTTTTTAGCCGTACTTTTAGCCATACCGTCGCCTGGTTTTATGCCGGAGCTTTCCTCCGGCCTCCCGCCGTTCAGCCCATGAAGCTGAGCGGCAACCGTCGCCGACATTGTGGATATGTGGGCAAGGCTACTGTTTTTAGAAGTGTGGGAAAAATTGTTTATAACAATTATCTTAATACTTTCCCATGGACGGAACTCAGTTCCGTTCATCAACTCCAACTTCTTCTCCCGGAATCTTCCTAAATACTTTCCATCAGCGGAACTCAGTTCCGTTCATCAGTTCCGTTCATCAGCTTCGGATCTTCTCCTCTTGGAATCTTCCTAAATACTTTCCATGAGCGGAACTCAGTTCCGTTCATCAGTTTCAGCTTCTTCTCCCGGAATCTTCCTAAATGCTTTCCATCAGCGGAACTCAGTTCCGTTGATCAGTTTCAGCTTCTTCTCCCGGAATCTCCCTAAATGCTTTCCCATAAGCGGAACTCAGTTCCGTTCATCAGTTCCAGCTTCTTCTCCCAGAATCTTTCTAAATGCTTTCCCATGAGCGGAACTCAGTTCCGTTCATCAGTTCCAGCTTCTTCTCCCGTAATCTTCCTGAATACTTTCCCATGAGCGGAACTCAGTTCTGTTCATCAGCTCCAACCTCTTCTCCTGGAATCTTTCTAAATGCTTTCCCATGAGCGGAACTCAGTTCCGTTCATCAGTTACGGGGCTTCTCCTCCTGGAATCTTTCTAAATGCTTTCCCATGAGCGGAACTCAGTTCCGT
>NZ_OAOF01000045.1 GCF_900205965.1 Lacrimispora amygdalina | reverse complement strand
TAAAAAAATCCCTGCGGACTATCCGCAGGGGAATATAAGCATAAGTGCTGGATTTTATTTGCCAAAAAGTGCTGGAAAATAATTTCCATTTTTTGCTGGAAAGTACTTGCCGTTTACAAAAAGCAGTATCAGATAAAGATGATGTGCTGAGTTCCATTATACCAGAACTTTTATAATTATAAAATACCCTAAATAAAAATTTTTTATTACTTTTTTGATGAGGGTGAAAATATAATAAATCTTACAGAACTATTTTTTTTCGCACCTTCATATAATATTACAAAATGCAATTAAGGAATACTTATGAATGTCAGCATAGGAATGAAAGCTCCTGATTTTACTGCGATGACAACATTCGGACCTATAAAATTATCCGACTACAAAGGCCACTGGGTCATACTATTCTCGCATCCCGGTGATTTCGCATTGCGTACAGTTGGAAAATATGTTTCGATATGAAAAAGATCTAAAAAATGTTCTAGAAATGGTGACTTAAGCATATCATCCATTTTATGGTATTACAATACTTATTTTAGTTTTTTTCTAAATTTTTGTGTAATATAGCAGCTTTATAATATCTACTTATTTTAAGTATTGCTCCATGGATGGCAAAACAACTCAAGATAGTTTATTACAGTCTTTATCCGTTTTAACGCTCGGGAGAAATATTCCGGGCTTGATTAATACTTTTAACTTTTTTGTTTTGTATCTCTTGGTCAGCGAAATCCTTTGCCACGGATCTTACCAATTCTCCTTTGTCTTTGTCAAGACTCTTGATATTCTTATAATAATCTCTCAATTCTTTAACTAAGTTAAGTTTTTGGAACGCCTGGTTAATATCTTTCATTCCTTGAATGAGCAGTTTTGTGGGTCGAAAACCCGCTGATTTAATATTATCTACTATGAAGGCTTCCTCTCCCAGTACCATAGAGTCTTTCATTATTTTGTTCAAGTACTGGTAATCGGCATACATGCCATCAGAGGCTTTTACTAATGCATTCCTTACAAAAGAAGCATTCTCTCTGAAGAGTTGTTTGTCAAGTGGGAAATCATTTCTCCCCGCAAAATGAGAAGCAAAAGTCATAGTTGTTCTTGTGTTTCCTTCTCTAAAAGGATGTACCTGCCATAACGCTGCAATGTTTTTTGAAAACATCATAGATCGATCTTCTAAACTAAGTGATCTCCAGTTAATACCATTCATTTCATCTATGATATTTACTGCATGTCCTTCTATATTATCAGGATGTGAATATCTTATTGTATCTCCGCCCAATACAGCCTCAGCCTTATAAATTTGAACTGTTCTTGTTTGACCAGCAAATGGATATACATCTTCAAATATGTGACGATGAAGAACTTTCACATAATCAAAATCTAACTCTTGTCCTTGATCCAACTTGTCTATACTAAGAAATTTAATAAATGTAATATCAGCCTCCGCCGCCTGTAGCCGAGCAGCATCTTTTATGTTTAACTTATTTTTTAAAACGGGAACATCATCATACAAATATGGATCTCTCATGTTACCTCTCCCTACTGTTGATATCTCTCTATAGCTGCCCTCAGCATATCTTCTTCAGATATATTACCTTCGATAAATTGATCTGCTAACTGTTTTGTATGTCTTGTTGGTTCAGGAGCATCTAAAGTAGATAAAGCTAGAGCGTCATTAACAATTTTCTCACGTTCTTCCCTGGTCGTGGTAGGGATAAAATACTCTTTGCTCAGCATATTCCTCCTCTTCTCAAAATCGGCCGCCGGTATATTATCAATAAAATCACCAGGTGCACAATCTAGGGTATCACAAATCTTTTCCATGTTGATTACAGAAACTTCTTTAATAGTGTTATTTAGAATTGCAGACATGGTAGCTTCTCTTATTCCTGCCTTACGTGCCAATTCAGTTTGAGTCATCCCCTTCTTATCTAATAAACTTTTTAAATTAAAAATGATCAATACAAATCCCTCCTTCCCCTCATTATATTATACAATTTTTCAAGTAATTAATCAATAGTTATTTACGTATAGAGTAATTTTTTATATTCTCAATGTTTTAACACTTTACAAAACGTTTTTTTGAATAACCGCCTACCTCTTAATAGTCTTGTCTATTTCTTCACTTTCACAATTGTCAATTAGATAATGACAATCTAATTTAGTTATTTTCTTTCACAAAAACAGTATAATTTTCTTTATATGTATCTGTAACATAAACTGTTTCATTTCCAGCTTTAAGCTAGGAAATCGCTTGAGAATGATCTTTATAATTTGACTATCCTGATATTGCTGCTGTATTCCAAAACGGTCTAATATTGAACTGTCATCTAGCAAGTCAGATTTAAAATAAGCATACACTGCTCTGTTGAAGTTAATGCACTATTACATGCATGTTTATAGAGTGTATATTCTTCGGCTGTTAATTCTTCGAAACTATAAGTATATTTATCAGAATAAATCATGACATGAGCTGCCAATAATTTTATTGCCCATAAGCGATTAGGTTCGCCAATATTTACATTCACAAATTATGTGTTTTACTAATTTATTTGGTGCTTTAACATAAACATCAACTTCAACTTTCCCTCTTGCTGTATTCAGTTCATTGGGGTAATAGCTGCATATCCAGCAACAGTTACATATTCTGCTGTCAGGTTTTGGAGTTCCTGCCAAGTTTGAGGTTGCCTATGTGTAAATTTCATATTCATCGCCTTTCTTAACAATATCTCAACGCTTCTTTTGAAAAAAGATAAAGATTTGTAAATGCGTTAACCGTTTTTATCTCATTCCGTATATCTTGAGCTGATTCTTAATATTGTTCAACAGTTTTCTTCCAAAACCAGTATAGTGGCTCCTCGATTAAGTCATCAAAGTTTGTTGTTATAAATGAGCTTAAATAAAGTTTAGCAAATCTTTGTGAACATCATTCGGTAATAGGTTCTTGGCAGTGAGTCGTCCTTTTATAAAAATGTAATAAGCAGTATCATCCTTCCAGCTAGAGTAGTAATACATCTGATAAAAATCTTCAAATTCAAAATCTCCTCGATAATTGGTAGCTTATGCCGATATATTCTATTTGGCCCTAAAGCTTTTATTCAAACTACGAGTAAAAGTTATAACTTTAAGTAATTGATAAAGAACGCATAAGACCTCTATGAACTACACACTCATGTTCTTCTATAAAATTTTCACGAGGATTTCTATATTTAAAAACTGTATAATCTTTTTTTTCTTTGGGACGATGTTGGCCAATGTATCCATCGTTAAACATTTTTGCAAGTAATTGTGTTGAGTCAACACTTTCAAATTCTTTATGCTTGCAACATTCAATCTTAAAATCATTAGCATTAAAATAACGTTGACCTAATTTTGACAAAACTGATGGCAAAACTGTAACAGCTTCGTCTGGGAAGAAACCAGTCAATTCATCTTGCATTGCTGCCACGAAGTAACTATTTGAATAATTATATAATATGGATTTTAGTGATGAATCATTTATTTTCTGACCAGTAACATATGTTTTTTGAGCTTCAATCATCAACTGCAATATATCTCTTGGGCGGTAAATTATATTTTCCAGTACATACTCAAGAGAGGATTTAAATGATTCGACTGGCTCAAATATCTGTTCCCATATTTCTATAAAATCCACATCCTCTCCCCAAATTGGTTCAAATCTCTTTTTAACAAGTTGAATTAGTCGTGAAGGTGTTGCATCAGAGGAATCCTCTATCTTCCAACTAAGCTCTATGGAAGAGTCTCGTAATATCTTAGAAAAATTTGTATCTCTACAGACAGACAAGACGTCTGCTCTTACAAAAACTATAATTTTTAAAAATAACGTACAAGAATTAAAAAACGAATTTATTTCATCACATGCTTTTATTAATCCAGTTATTACTTTTGGTTCAAAGTTCTCAACACTTAGAATATCATCCAAATTATCAATCAAGAGATAATTTCGTTTATCCTTAAAATACAATGTACTAATACATTTTCTAATAGTTAAATATATCTCTTCTGTTCCCTGCAATATTTTAGAATTTTCGCGCCTCTTTCCCCTAGAAAAAATGCTTTTTAAATTAAAAGTTGTGTTGGTCTCAACAAGTTTGGTTATGGTTCTGGAAATATCTTCTGTTTCAAGCAAGCCACTTTCCTGCAAAGAGGCCACTAAAGCTATAAATGATGGGTCAGCAACTAATGGTTCTTTTTCATTAATTAATTTTACAGTTTCGATCATAAGAACACACTTCCAAAAAGATATGTATGGATTACCACCCAAGTTCTTATATGTAGATAGTTGTTCAAATGTTATATTATTAAAATTATTTAATGGTTTTTTTGCTGTGGAGATATTAATTTCATTCTCTAGCAAACTTATTTTGGCACTATATGCAGATTTCCCATCACCCTTTCTGCCAGAGATAATAAACCTATCCCCATTTAATAATTCTTCAATATTTCCATCTGGATCATAAAATGAATTACTAAACATTTTTGGATTTCTATCAGCTTCTTTATCTGAATCAGAATATCCTAGAAAAACATCTTTAAAATTTCCCATATTGCTCCCCCTCGTATAATAAGTTTGTAAGCGCAAAAGCTTTCAGACTTATTTTCTTTTTTGTGATATAGATGTCAAAATATCTCAAGGATTTCTTCCCATTCTATTTCTCACCCATATAGTTAATAGCTATATCAATATAAGGTCAATCCTGTGTTATGATATCAGCAGAGTCTGATGTCCGAAGGCACTGCTTACCCCCCTTCAGCCGGCTTAGTCCGAGACTACTCAGAAAACATGCAGCATGGAACATATGACACATTCCGCTGACACAGAAGCTGCATCCCATGTACTTCAGCAGTAATCTTAGAGGAATCTTCCTTGTCTATCATTAAAGCCATGCTGATGTCACTGCGAAATGTATGTTAGACCTTTTGAGCAGTAATAGAAAAAGAGTCCGTTTCAACGATAAATTGCGAGCTAGTAAAAAAGTCTTCGTTTAGAGAATAGTCAAATATGTGACCCAATTTGTTGATTTTGGGACAACAATCATTCACATTTGTTACAAGCATTATTTCATAGTATTTTTTATGTCTTTCACCAAATTCTTTTTCGTTTTTAGACAAGTGAAATGTATAAGTATCTCCAGTAGTCGCTTTGACTTCAACATAGTGAATTTCTTTAGGGTCATCTTTTAATAAATAGTAAATATCATAACCCAGCGAGTCATCACCATGAAAACATTCTCCAAGTTTTTGTGCATTACCTGAGACCCATTTAACCTCTTTAATTGATTGATCCTTAATTAGTTCTTCATAAACATATTTTTCACCTTTTAAACCGATTTGTATATTCGAATTACTATTATATGATCGTCCGCTACTATTTCCACCACAATGTGTCTTCGGATTCTGTTCATCCGGACGCTTGATGTCTACACTTTCTATTGTTACAACTATGGCTGTTTCAGCTCCTTGAAAATTAGTATCATTTTCGTTATCAGCTGTATCCTGCAGCATATCTTTTCTCCCATTAATATAATTTTTTATACTCTGTGAAACTATATCGTCATCATAAAAATATATTAGTGAATTTAGTTGTTCATCATCAAAACAAGCATCGTCTTGATTAATCTGCAAATCAACTAACAGCTTTGCTTTTCTATTTTTAAATATATTCGAAAGCTGTTTCCCGTCAAGATTTTCTACTTTTTCTAAATTAATATTGAAAAACGTACTAATTTGTTCATTGACATCAAAATAAATACTATTTTTATAATCAATAATTGTGCCATAGGTTCTGAATTGATTCATTTTTTTTCCAAAGTTCTTTTTTGCTTCAAGAGGTTGATGTATTAATTGTTCAAATAGGTAATAATTATATTGGCACTCGAGGCTTAATAATCTTTTTTCCAAAATCCATTTGAAGTATGGTACCAAATTTATTGGAAAAGAAGAGTGATTATTAAAATTGCAAACATCCATTTCTAGTTTCTTAAAAAGGTTAATTATCAAGTAATTAAATTTACCATTACCATTGATGTCTTCATAGTCAAAACCGATATCAAAACAATCTTCAAGCTCTGTTGGAAGTTTGATACACTCCATATTTTTGTATGTACAAATAGCTTTAATAAATTCTTGCTTATAATCAAAATTGAAAAGCTCTCTTGATTTTTTCAGATCATCTTCAAATATATCTCCTAAGTTTACCTGTAACATTTTATTTCTATTATTATCAGAAAGTCCAAAAAGTGCTGCTGCACATTCAGAGAGTTTTTGCAATCCAGTTACTTCTTCAAATATCTCCATAATTGTTAGACTAAATTGATAATCTGATATCAACTGTTTTTTCGTTTCATGTGCAATATCCCCCAACATAATATAAGCTTTATTTTCATCTTTTTCATAAATATATTCATATGGCTTTAAGTGTAGTGGTTTTTTCTCACCTTTATAAGTATACTGTGCTTCTATGTCAGAACATAAAAATACTTTTAATTTATTTAATTGATTGAATTCTCTTCTATCTGAATCCTCGTCAATCCTATAACAATAAAGGTACGGAAGTAAATCTTTTATATGTTTATCTAACTCTGTGCTTAAATGATTTAGTTCCATTTTTATACAAGTCTCATTAAATGAACGTACTATCTCTACACCAAATATAGCTTTTATATTGTCCTTATTTTTATCATGCTTAATCTCCATAATAGCCAATTGATCAGTAATCTCCATACATAATTTCTTTTTACCAACTGCAACTACCTCAGTAACAGGATAAAATTCTTCTTTACCATTCTTCATTGCCAAAATCTTACCATTGAGTATAAAATTATTCCTACTATAATAGTAAGTATTCCTAGGTAAATCTTTAGGAACGCTACTTGCTAGTTTATTATATACATCCCTTGCCGTATGAGCTATTTCTGTACCATAACTTACTAGTAGCGTAAGTATCTCATACATACGCTGGCTTTTCATATTAGAAAAATCATTAATAATTCCTACTTCTGTTAAGAAATAGTCACTTTTTATTTTGTCAAATTCACCATTACAATATTTGCTATCATAATCTACGGAAACACATTCCAATAAATCGTTGAATCCATTACCGATATTCCCAATCAAACAACTCTTTTCTATGATTTGTTTTTCTCTATATTTTGTTCTTACCCATTCCTTTGAACGCAGAATACTTAATACTGTAGTGTTTTTAATTTTATTTTTAAATTGTTCATCTTTGAAATACCATGCAATGATTTGCTCAAATTCTGCAGTCTCAATAATTTTTCCAAAATCCTGTTCATTTTCAATATCTGGATATTTTCTAATGCTTAACCATTCAAAAAATGGAACTATATCATCTTTAAAACTCATGCCCATATCAATACCACTTAAATCTACCAATATATTATCACTCTTATTTATTAGAGAAATTAATGATACTCCAAATTCGTTACCATATTCCTCACCAAAAAATAGTTGATTGGACTCAGTTAACTTACTACTTCTGTTTGGTAAATAAATAATTCTTTTTGTACTGATATAAGCAGGTACCTTATACATTTTATACAGCCATTGCAGATAATCTTTGAGATAGGCTCTATCTCTTTCATAGAGTTTGCAGAATGCTTGAGTTGTTTTCTTAATAATATCTTCCGATGCATATAACTTAAATTTATAAGCCCTCAGCGCATCATCCAAAACATATTGCCTATTTCCAAGCAGTGATTTGATTAACTCTAACTGTTCTGTACTTAATATATTTATAGAAACAAATGAAGGTGCCACTACTTCATCCATAGGTGGTCGAAAGGTTTCCTCACCAGGTTTTATCGTTATACCCTCACTATTAACAAAAAGTAATGGCTTAATATTTCCTGCATCTTTTATTTCATCAAAAAAATAATCAATATAAAACTTAAATATTTTTGCTTTTTCTAGTAAGCTACAATCACATTTATTATTATTGGTCCATTCAACTAAAGAATCATATTTATATGATTGCGTCCCAATTTTTTGTTTTAAAAAAATAGATATAT
Source organism: Lacrimispora amygdalina (assembly GCF_900205965.1). GTDB lineage: Bacteria > Bacillota > Clostridia > Lachnospirales > Lachnospiraceae > Lacrimispora > Lacrimispora amygdalina_A. The sequence goes on along the minus strand of NZ_OAOF01000045.1, from coordinate 3,656 downwards.
TACAATCGTTAGAATATATTAATAGATTAGATAGCTTTTTAAACAATGTCACATCGGGCGTGTCATAATATACCAATGGCCCATTTTCAAAACTCTTATATTGATTATCAACATTAGGAAACAACTCACTACTTTTTATTTGTTCAATCAATTTTTTTTCAAATCCGAGTTCTTTTATTCTATCGTCAAGTTCTTGAAACATAACAAATCGGAGCCCGTTATAATCCGCTGTAGATGTTTCTCGCAATTTTAATGCTGTTTCTACTAATAATTCCGCAAGACAATCTAACATTTCTTTGTTTGCGGCGCTTTTGTCTAAGTTATTCCTATCACCGGACAAATCAAATGTGCCGTGTATAGCCGCTGGAAAATCAAATCGCAAATCTGTTTTAAAATAGCTATATAACTTATTGCTTCTAGTTTTTGGTGGTATGGTGTACGCTACTTTTAACTCATATTCATTATCAATACGATCGCCACAATTTTCTTTACTTATCTTTCCCTGTTTTGTAGCAATATACCATGTTTCCGGTTCCTTACTGAAATCAGAATAAGAAATCTCAACCGTGTGCCCATCATCAGTTAATAGTTTTTTTTTGAAAACCGTATGTTTACCCTCCACATTTATATGTATTGTTTCAAGGTTGTTAATAAAAAGCAAAGTTTCGCCATCCAAATTTTCAATTTGCTTTTCAATATCTTTATATATTTCTTTATTTTCCTCAATTTCTATTACGATATAGGTAGTATAATCATTATATTCTTCATTTGCTTTTTTTTCCACAGGACAGGTCAAAATCGCAATCGGTAAAGTTTTTCCTCCATAATTATTAACTTCCACAGCAAAATCATCGTTTTTCTCCATTAACTTCTTCAATTCGTTTTCGGCGTTTTTTGCCGAAAACTCTATGGAAAGTTCGTTGCTTTTAATGTAGACAGATTTGCTCCAATCCAAAATAGCCCTAAAGCCAGTTCCTTTTCGACCTATTTTTTTTTCATGACGCTTTGGACTTGAGTGAGAACGCATTAATGAATAAACGCCTTTTTCAGTAAACGGATTCCCATTGTTTGCAACGATTAGAATATTATTTTTAAGTTCAATATAAATTTTTTTATTTGTATCATTTGTCTCGTCATCAGCATTTTGAATAAGCTCTAATAATTGTCTTCCATTATAATCATTTGTTTTTTCTCTCTCGATATTATAGTCCCTAAACATTTCTCGTGCATTTGACAAGTAACGTTCCATTAACTCGTTTTTTTCACGTAAAACATAATCATTAATTTTCATGGTGTTCTCCGTCATCATATAGTAATTATTGGTATACTAAGTCCAATAATGATTCAAGTAAATTTAAATCGGACTCAACATGTATGAAATCTTGGAGCTGAAAAAGCCAATTTATCCGAATATCTATACTCCCAATATTGGAACAACCAAAAATATTTTTCCTTAACGTTCAAAGGATATTTTTCCATTGTTTTGTTAAAATCAACTAATATATCTTTTGAAATTTCTTTATCTAGAATAGAAAAATAGTCTATAAACTGATATCCGTCTTGCTCGCATAGCAAATGTGGCAAGCCTCTATTCAATTGAGGCTTGAAATAATCAAATAAGTTTTTTGATAAAATAATCCTAGGGTAGATAGCTTCTTTCGATTCGAGTTTATAAGCTTCTATAAGAGCTTGACTAAACATAAAGTCTTCTTCTTTATAGTGCTTTCCATATGAAATTGCTCCGCGACAAATAATGGATTGTAGAAATAAATCTTTTTGATAGTTAGTTAAAATCTCTACCATCTGATAAAAATTGTCAACATCTAGGGGTAATGAAAATATTACAGAATCAGAAAACTGCGTAATATTACATTTACGAATAGTTTTAGTCTGTTCATTAACGCTTTTCAAAACTTCAAAATATCGTGCATTACTTATGACATTTTCACAATCGCTCCGAACCATTTCAGAAAAACCTAGTATATCGACGAAGGCAACAATAGAATATTCCAATGAGGCATTTATACTCATATAAGTTCCTCCAAACGCTCAGCGATTTTTTCGAATTCAGAACGAAAAAAAGCCATTCTTTTTTGAGCATCTATCCATGCTACCCCTGCCCATTTTGTACCATTATTTATTAAAGCTGTATCTTCCTGAGTAACCTCAAAAACAGCTTTACCACATTCTTGAGCGCAGGAAGCCAGACTTCCAAAATCCGGTATCCTAGTAATAATAACATTTTCTGGTGTTATCTTATTGGTTATTTCAGGGCTTATAGCAGTTAAATTTGGTATCAGCTCATCAATTAGTGCTTTTTGTATACGAGTGATCCATAACTCAAATCCTGCCTTAGGCTTACCTTTAAAACGCTTAAAATGCTGCGGGATTGCTCCTAAAAATAATGGCATTCCCTTGCGAATCGGCAACTTTAAACTTTGAAAATCATTATATATTTGTTGGTGTTCTTTTATCCAATGAGGGAGAACTATTGACAAGGTATGAATGGACTGCACATTAAAACGATCCGCACTCATTGGTATCATAAAAGCATCACAGGCTAAAAAACAACTCCTTGTAAGTGCTCCTGAACTAGGGCCAACATCTATTAAAATAAAGTCAAAACCTTTTGCAACTCCAAATCTGACTAACATATCCGCTAAAGCAACGTAATTTCTTTTTTCGTGTATTTTATTCGAAAATCTTTGGCTATGAGCTTCTGCCATTAAGTCTTCAAGCTTACTTAGGGAAACATCACCACGAATTAAAAATAGATCTTGATCAATTTGAACTTCATGTATATTTTCAATATTTACAGTCGCGACTTCTCCGTCAAACCTTGGCTGTAGTATTTCTAATAAGCTTGTTCCAGGTAATTCATTTATTTCTCCTGTTTTTTCAAACTTTTCATCCAATTCTTCTATAATACTGCACATAAGCAATTCAGTCATATTGCATTGCGGATCAGCATCTACAACTAATGTCTTTTTGCCTATGTCTTGTAGGTAACGGGCAAGATTATATGTAGTCGTAGTCTTGGATACGCCCCCTTTGTGATTGTACAATGTTATAATTTTCATAATGTAACCTCCATAACATAATATTTATCTTCTTTGTTTTTTTGATTATATCACCTAAATTGAGGTCTAAACTCAACAGGACCAGTAAATCTCCTTCTCTTAACAAACCTGCACTAATTTCTGTTCCCACCAAAAGATTATATTGCGGACGTTCAAAACTCTTACCACTTATTTTATCAATAAAAATATGCCTTTCATCAATTCCTTCAGCAAGAAAGGCATCTATCTGGCGGCGTTCATTCTGTTCCTTTGTACTCACACGCCCATATCCGTATATAACCATTTCTATCCATCCTTTTTATATTTTATCGCTTTTCTTCTCAAAAACCAATATATTTTGATAATATTTTCAAAATATTTTTTCAACTTTTTGAAACATTTAAATCTATCAAATAGTTCATCTGTTTAAATCTATCAAAAGGTGTACTTTTTGAGAATGTAATTACTATTTACTTTCCATTTTTAATCGTATATAATTATTTAAAACAAATGTACGACAAGAGGTATTATAACTGTCTCTTATACACATCTCCGAGCCCACGAGACAGGCAGAAATCTCGTATGCCGTCTTCTGCT
>NZ_OAOF01000050.1 GCF_900205965.1 Lacrimispora amygdalina | reverse complement strand
TGTGGTTTTGAGGGTATATGCCTCAGATATTGCAGCAATGCAGTAATCCTCGATAGCTCAGTCGGTAGAGCAAACGGCTGTTAACCGTTGGGTCGTAGGTTCAAGTCCTACTCGGGGAGTTCGTGATACTCAGCTAGATAGACTGTGAGGAAACGAAATTTAAGTAAGGCCCCATGGTCAAGCGGTTAAGACATCGCCCTTTCACGGCGGTAACACGAGTTCGAATCTCGTTGGGGTCACTGAATGTAAGTAGTTCAGATTTATAATTTAATGGCGACATAGCCAAGTGGTAAGGCGTGGGTCTGCAACACCCTGATCACCAGTTCAAATCTGGTTGTCGCCTCTCTTATGATAGCCTCAGAAACCTGATAAAATAAGGGTTTCTGGGGTTTTTACTTTGTGTATTTGGTGTTTGCGCTTGTTTGCGTGGGCATTTTTCTTATTTTTGAGGGCTGTTAATCCAGGATAGCCCTCATTTTTGATGCTGTTTCTTCCTGGGAGGTGATGTTCCGGAGGTAGTGGTGAGTCATGTTGAGACTGGTGTGACCCAGGAGCTTTTGGAGCTCGGTATCTTCCATTCCGTTTTTGTACATGATGGAAGCGGTGGAGAAGCGGAGTTTGTGGGAGGAGCGGTATTCAATCCCTAATACCTCACAGCATTTCTTTAAGCGGCGGTTAAAGGTTACTGTTGCCAGAGGTTGGCCGTTGCGGATAAAGATGTATTCGCTGTCTGGATTCAACCTCTGAATTTGTACAAGTATTTCCTTAGCCTTTGGTGTCAATGGCATGTAACGCTTCCCTTCGCCAGCATGGCCTTTTATGTCTTCAATGATTTTATTTTTATCATCTACAAAACGTTGGATATGTAGAAAATTGCCGGAAATATCATCCCATCGTAATCCCTTTAATTCTCCTATGCGTAAAATTAAGTAGAAATCAAGTTTTATTGCCAGTGAGTAAAAATCATCTCCCAAATGATTTATAGTTTGCTGACGTTCTTCTTCGGTATATGGAGTAATTTGGGTATTTTCTGCCTTATAACTGAACTGCTTATAGTTGATATCTCGAAGGCAGTTTCGTTCTATGATATTATTTTCTACTGCAAGATATAGGATTCCATTCATAATACTTTTTAGGTCGTTAAAACGCTTTCTTGTAATCTGCCGACCTTTTGTTATGTTCCGAAAATAGATAATCAGATCCTTTGCTGTCAACTCCTTTAAGGGAATCAAAGTGATATCCTGATCCTTTAGTAAAGAAGTCCACATAAAGCGGTTTTCTTTGATTGTCTTTTTACTTACACTTGTCTCTTTCTCTCTCCACTCCATCCAGGTTTCAAAGTATGTGTCCATGGTGGCAGCATTATCCCCAAAGAAATAATCATATAGCTTATCAATTAATCCTTCGTAGGAGCTGCTACTTATTGATTTTCTGTTGATGATAAAATACATTCGTCCATCATCAGGCCGGGTTTTGATTTTTGATAAATCACAAACTCTTTTTAACTGTTTTTCTTTTGTTTTTATATTCATAATAATTATGGGTGCCGGTGGAATTATCATAGCACTGTACTTCATAATGCGCAATCTGCTTTTTATAAGTTATAATAAAAGTTCGCTGAAAACAGGTAATCACTAAAAATTATTAATTTTACCGTTTTATACAGATTGTCAATTCATCTCTTAGTAGGGGCGATGCAATAATTAGTCAAAATGCGCTTCCTGCTGTGCAGAACTTAAAAGGAAATACTAAGAGTATAAACCCCTTTTCAGAGTAAGTTAGCATAGAGATTAAATGCTATGTTGACAGTGCCAGTTTAGATGTCTTTGTAGCAGAATTGCAAATTAATAAAGCTTTGTCGGAAGATGTCGAACTGTTAATATCGACATTTTTCTTATTTTTGTGCTATACTAACATTAGAATATTTTATCAAAGCATGACCAAAGAATTTAAAGGAGGGCATTTATGACAAACATTAAGTACATTGGAAATGGACCAGATAAAGGTAAAGTTCATATTAAGGAATCAAGTCATAAAACCGGGTGCGGGGCTATTATTGACGATAATCCCGAAGATTGGGTGGAAACAGCAGAAAGTGTTACTTGCGAAAAAAGAGGTTGTGGACATAATTAGTTTTTAATACTGCATAAAAATTAAGAAAATACGCGAATTATCCTCGGTAATTCGTAAGGACAAAAACAGACTGGTAAATTAGTCTGTTTTTGCTTTACTCATAATATATATTAATTTTATTTGATAGTTGGAGGATAATAATGGAAAATTTAATTATATGGATTAAAAAAAATAAGTTTACTTTTGGTTTAGTTGTACTGCTTTTGTTTCTTGTGCCATTAATTTTAGTTCATATTGTTTTTAAATTTAATAGCAATATCGAATGGCTTACTGCTGAGTGGTCTGCTGGTGATGTGCTTTCCTATATTGCCGGATTTGAAGCTTTTATAGGAACTGTTACTTTGGGAGGACTAGCAATTTTGCAAAATCAACAGATACATAAGCAGCACATAGAAAGTCTTGCTCCAGCTATAAGTATGAATTTAATTTCGGTGAATGGCTTTTTATATTTAACTATTGAGAACACAGGGCAAAATGAGGCCAAAGAAATAAATATATCGGTTGATTCCATACAAAACAATGGTGAGAACTATAATTTAATGCTTGATGAATTGTTTTCTACTACTTTTGAATTATACCCGAAAGAAACTGTGCAAGGTTGTGTTGCAATTTCAGGAGCTAATATTACCACCCAAATTTTTCCTCAAATAACAATTGCTGTATCTTATTTATGGCCACAGCTTAATAGACGGGAACAATATAAGAGACAAGTTATTTTCGATTATGGGTATGCAAAAAAACTATCTGCAGATATAAGTATTGATAATGGTAATATGGAATCAGATGTAGACAAGATAGCAAGGGCGGTTGTTCGAGTGGCAAATTATCTTGACGGGTGCCAAGTGGCTAAATTTGATAAATTAGACATTCTTGCTGGGAGGTCCCTTCGAAATGATATGGTAGAGGCACTAAAAACTAAGGAAGAAATTCCTGTATTAAATAGAACTGAGACCATAGATGAAAGTCTTGGTGTATCTGACAATTCAGAGAAATCCGTCTAGGTTTATGGCTTCTTTAATAAATATGTAATGGAAAGTGCATATAACCCCTTAGGATTGGAAGTTGAGTCCATTCCTAAGGGGTTCATTTTTGCGTGATTGGCAAAATCATATACAAAATGCAGCATAGAGCGGAACGGAAAGCATATTTTCCGTTCTGCCAAAGTTCTTTTCAGAAAAGCGTATAGAATAGCTAGGTTTATATTTTTGAATAAATACGCTGAGACTTTTAGAATGAACCTTTGTCCCTTTTTTCACTTCTATGCCAATGACATCGGAATCTTTTTGCAGTACAAAATCAAGTTCAGCGCTGTGTTCACTTGCCCAATAGAAGAGGGCGTGTCCATTAGAAGCTAATGCCTGAGCAACGTAGTTTTCTGTAACAGAGCCCATAAATACATTTGATTCTCCAGTCAGAATCGTTTGTTGAGGTACACCGGATTTCATGACAAGAAGTCCCACATCGCTCATATAGAGTTTAAAGGAGGACAGATCTGAATAGACAGCAATAGGGCTTGTGCCATGATCGATCTTCTGACACTTCAGTACAATGCCGGCCTGTGCCAGCCATTCAATTGATTCACCAAACAGTGCTGCACTGCCGCCGCGCTGAACGACCTTGTACTGAAATTTTTTATTTTCTTTTGCAAGTTGAGCAGGAATGGAATTGAAACAGCCGCGAATTTTAACAGTATCAGCTGTAGTCGCGTATTTTGCCATGTCTGCCACATAGTTATTTGCGATTTCATTTTGTACTGTTGGTACTAGAACCAATTTTCCGGAGTTTGTAAAAGTCTGAACGCAGGCAGGCATTCCTCCGACAATGAGGTAGTACCTGTAAAATTCGATAGCTTTTTGGTGAAGCGCCTCTGGCAGTGGCGTCATCAGCTCATATGCGGAGCGAATTTCCTGTGCCAGCCTTTCTTCACCATTTGCCCAAAGAAATTCTTCAAAATCCAGCGGATAAAGCGTCATGCTTTCTACCTTGCCAACAGGGAAAGAGTAATGTTCCCGATGGATTGCAACTCCAAGCAGGCTTCCTGCCGCAGCAATATGGTATTCTGGAGCCATTTCACAGAAGTATTTTAATGATGTTAGTGCCCGTTCACAAGACTGGATCTCATCAAAAATAATGAGAGTTTTGCCCGGTGTAATGACTTCATTTACGGTTGTTTCCAGAAAACGAATGAGTCGTTCCGGGGAGATATCATCGGAAAAATAAGAGGCAACGGAAAGATTGGTTTCAAGGTTAATGTAGACCGTGTTATAAAACTGTGTTTCACCAAATTCGGTTAGTATATAGGTTTTGCCAACTTGCCTGGCTCCATAAAGGAGCAGGGGCATCCGATTTTTTGTTTTGTTTTTCCATGTAAGGAGTTTTTCTTCGATTTTTCTACGCATAGTATACACCTCTCTATAATAGTATATTACGATTTATTGAATTTTATGTCAAGAAAAATATGTTAATTATATATTATTAACGATTAATAAATAAAAATGGATATGAATGAATTACTTTAAGTCGTGCTATAATAGTGTAATTAATATTGTTCTAATCATGTGCCATTGCAAGGCATCAATTACTTTGTGTTTAACTGTTTTGCGGAAATGTTTGGTGATTTTTGGCTTGTGTAATCTTAATAAGCTCCTTACACAAGCTATGAATCATTTTGAAACTTTTGTAATAGAGTTGCCTATATTCATATAAAAAATAGACAAGGTTATTGTTTAGTGTAAAATAAAACTGTAACGAAATGCAATCCAAAAGTGTAACACTCCCTGCATAAAAAAATCCATTGAACAAAATCGCTATCGCGATGGCTGTTCAAAATTCCTTTTATTCTCCACCCACCTCAAAAATAAATATGGCAGATTTTGAATTTTTCGTGTATTGTTAAGCTACCACACCTAAAC
>NZ_OAOF01000091.1 GCF_900205965.1 Lacrimispora amygdalina | reverse complement strand
TAAAACAGCACTGCCCTGCTGAATCAGGTTAACACATTCTTTAACACAGGTTTCGCTTTTCCCTCCACCCATTGGAACGTGTCCGTTCTATATAAAACACTTTTTCAAGTGATTTTTTTTATGTAATCTGGCACCCACCTGCTCTCCCATACCGTCTCCAGTATAGTACCATCGGCCGCTTAAGTCTTAACCATCGTGTTCGGGATGGGAACGGGTGTGTCCCTTAAGCGCATCGGCACCAGAAATTTCGTGTCTGCTAGTAATGTGTGCACAATCAAACGGGAAACTGTGTTGAAAGCTTGCTTTCATAAGCAGTTTTTTGTTTCATTGTATAAGCGGCGTAGCCGCGACCGAGTGAACTTGTTCACGAGGTTACACATTACGGTTTTCTGATATTTCCTTATTCAATTTTAAATCTTTTGAAAACCTAAGACTCAACAGTATATAAAACCCCTACTTCTTCTTCCTTAGAAAGGAGGTGATCCAGCCGCACCTTCCGATACGGCTACCTTGTTACGACTTCACCCCAGTTATCAGTCCCGCCTTC
>NZ_OAOF01000028.1 GCF_900205965.1 Lacrimispora amygdalina | reverse complement strand
TTAGTGTGGTTGGCGAACCTACACTTATTATATCATTGGAGGTTTTTTCTGTAAGCTAAAGCGGCTGTGGACGCACCTGCATAGCAGGTGGTTTATTAAAAGACTGCTATACAAAAAAACAGCAGGGACTTTTTTTCCCTGCTGCATGATAAAACAATACTATTTCTTTAATTAAAAGGAAGGAACAACTGCTCCGTCATAGGTATCCTCAATAAATTTCTTTACTGTATCACTGGTTAATGCCTCTATAAGGGCTTTTGTCTTATCGTTTGTCTCATCTCCCTTGCGGACTGCAACGATATTGCTGTAGCGTGTAGCCGCAATAGAAGCTGCATCTTCTACTGCAAGCGCATCAGATACCTTTAATCCTGCATCAATGGCATAGTTACCGTTAATAACTGCAACATCTACATCACCAAGAGAGCGGGGAAGCTGTGCTGCCTCTACTTCAACGATCTTAAAGTTTTTGTCATTTTTTACAATATCATTCTTCGTTGCTTCCAGACCAACGCCATCCTTTAACTGGATCAGGCCATTGTCAGCCAGAAGATTCAATGCTCTTGCCTCATTGGAAACATCGTTTGGTACGGCGATCTGGGCTCCGTCAGCAAGATCTTTTAAAGACTTGCTCTTTCCTGCATAGATTCCGTACGGCTCATAATGGATGGAGCCTGCACTGACTAACTCAGTCCCCTTCTCTTCATTGAACTGATCCAGATACGGCTGATGCTGGAAGTAGTTCGCATCTAAATCACCGGAATCAAGTGCTACATTTGGCTGTACGTAATCGGTATATTCTTTCACAACCAGCTCATAACCTTTTTCTTTTAAAATATCCTTTGCAGCATTTAAGATCTCTGCATGAGGAGCTGGTGTAGCGCCTACTACAATTTTTTCCAGTTTGCCGGAAGCCTCTGTCTTGCTTTCTGCTTCCGCTTTCGTCTCTGATGCAGTGGTTTCAGCTTTTGAATCTGCTGCAGTGGTCGCCGGTGTTTCTTTGCTTCCAGCACAGCCGGTCAGTGCTCCTGCCAAAAGAAGGGCTGCGGTCAGAGCATAAATAGATTTTTTCATAATAATTTCCTCCTGAAATATATTTGGTAACGCCAGTGGCAGTTACTATCTGATTCGCTTGTCACTCATTCTGGAAAGTTTCATACCTGCTTCCTGAATAACCTGGACAATAATAACAAGAATCGCAACGGTAATAAACATCATCAGAGTCTGGTACCGGTAATAGCCATATTTAATGGCGATATCACCCAGACCGCCTCCGCCTACAAAGCCTGACATTGCGGAATACGCCAGTATGGTCGTAACCGATAAAGCAGCTCCAACCAACAGGGAAGGTTTTGCTTCCGGCAGAAGAACCTTCCAGATTATCTGCATCACAGACGCTCCCATGGATTTGGCTGCCTCTATTACCCCTGCATCCACTTCTTTAAAAGAAGATTCCACCACACGGGCCACATAAGGGGCTGATGCGATCACCAGAGGAGGTATTACAGCTTTCGCCCCAAGTGTTGTTCCTGCGATCACCTTGGTAATTGGCATAACCATAATAAGCAGGATAATAAATGGAACAGAACGCAGCAGGTTAATGATCAGACCCAGAATTCTCTGCAGCCACGGAACCGGATAGATTCCATCTCTATCCATAACTATGAGTATAATTCCTAAGGGTATTCCAATCAGATAAGCAAAAAAGGATGAAGCAAATGTCATGTATAAAGTTTCCCAGACTCCTAATTTCAACATATCTATAGTCGCAGCATCAAAGGTCATAATCCTTCACCTCCTCAAAATTAATCTTTGCTGTTTTTAAATAATTTAAGATCCGGTTCTGGTCAATTTCCTCTTCCGGCAGCTGGATCACCATCTGGCCCATGGCAGTTCCTCCAATATCACGGGTTTCCGCATGCATAATATTTACCGGCACCTTACAGGCGAGAATCATATTGGAAAGAACCGGTTCAAAGGAAGAACGCCCGTCAAAGGAAATACGGATTCTTCTGTTGCCTCCAAACCCTATGGCCTGTTCTGCCGCATCTCCAAGAATCAGCTGTCTTCCGATTTTGGATTTGGGTTCGGAAAAGATATCTGCTACGCAGCCCACCTCAGCGATATGACTCTGGTCAATGATGGCAACCCGGTCACAGATCGCTTCAATCACCGCCATTTCATGAGTAATTACAACAACAGTAACACCCAGGTTTTTGTTGATCTCTTTTAAAAGGCCCAGTATGGATTTGGTCGTATTAGGGTCTAAGGCACTGGTTGCCTCATCACACAGAAGAATCTTAGGATTTGTGGCTAGGGCTCTCGCTATGGCCACCCTCTGTTTCTGACCTCCGGAAAGCTGAGAAGGATAGGCTTTCGCCCGATCCTTTAAACCAACCAGCTCCAGCAGCTCCATGGCTCTTTTTACCGCTTCCTTTTTAGGCATATATGCTATTTCCAACGGGAAGCATATATTCTGTAGTACATTTCTCTGGGCAAGTAAATTAAACTGCTGGAAAATCATACCCATAGACTGTCTCGCCAGCCTCTGCTGCCTGGAATTCATGGCTGCCAGGCTTTGATTTTCAAAAAGCACCTCACCGGATGTAGGCACCTCTAAATAATTAATACAACGGACGAGGGTGCTTTTTCCGGCTCCGCTTAAACCGATGATTCCAAATATCTCCCCCCGTTCAATGGACAGATTAATATCGTCTAATGCTTTAATGGGACCGCTTGAGGTATGAAATTCTTTTCCCAGTCCGACCAGCTGAATAATAGGTTCTTCTGACTGCATGTGTCGTTTCCTTTCTTTTTATGTACAAAAAGGCCGCAAGCCTTGCACAGACCTGCGACCCGAAACTTCCGCATATGCGGTTTCCAGCAAACACCAATCACAATCCTATACAAATGAATTCCTTTATCGGTTTTTTACGTATCCAGAGTAACAACACATCATCATACACATGTCGTTCATCTGATCCATATTCATCTGCATAGCTGTTAACCGGGTCATGGCAACCGCTCCTTTCCCTAAATCCTACGGAAATAGTAGGTATGTCTTTATGAGGCGTATTGTACGCTTTCTATTCCGTTTTGTCAATAGTTTTTTTTAATATGCAAAAATTTTTTATGAACAGAGATCTATAATTACCTGCGCAAAGATCTTGGCACTTACCAAAAGCTCATCAATGACAGCAAACTCATCGGCTCCATGCATACGGTTGTCTGTTCCAGGTAAAGAAGCGCCGAAAGCGACTCCATTCTCCAGCTCATGAACATAGGTGCCGCCTCCCATGGAAACGCACTCTCCCTTTAAACCGGTATATGATTCATACGCATTCAGCAGAGTTTTTACAAATACTGAATCTCCGTCAACATGATGCGGCGGACGCATGGAATCATTATGCAGGGTAAATCCCTTTTCTTCCATATTCTTTCTCACTACATCCAAAACATTTTCCTTTGTAGCGCAGATTGGACAGCGGCTGTCAAAGGTTCCGTTAAGGCCTGAATCAGTGACTTCCAGCAGGCTGAAGGCCAGAGTCAGTTCTCCTGAAAGCTCATCACTCATGGCAATTCCCAGTGCTTTTCCTTCTGTATCTCCGTGAGGAATCAGTTCCATAAGACGTCCGATCATGGTAATCTGCGGACATTTTGCAAAAGGAAGTCTGGTTAAATAAACCAGCAGACCGGTCAATGCATTGTTGCCCTCTTCAGGAGTAGAAGCGTGGGCGCCCTCACCCACTGCAGTAATATGGGTTATGTCTCCCTCAAAAGCCAATTCGTAGCGGACACCGGTTTCTTTCTCACATTCTGAGGCAGCACGGCTTAATACTTCTTTATCAAACCCGGCAACATCAGCACTTGCTTTACCAGGTACAACATTGACTTTAAGTCCTGCTTTGATGCTTACCAGTTTGGGAAGTGCCTCGGAAGGCTCCCAGTCAGCAGTAAAATGACCATTTAATCCGCCCTTTTCCGTATTCACCACAGGAAAAGCACCATCTGGTGAAAATGTCATGGGAGCTTCCTTTTCGATGGAATAATAATGAGCAATGTCGGAGCTGCCGCATTCTTCATCTGTACCAAGGATCAGGCGTACATTCTTCTTTAAGGGAATATTTAACTCCTTTACAGCGCGCATTGCATAAAGTGCAGCTACAGCAGGTCCTTTATCATCGGAAGTTCCACGTCCAAATAACTTATCACCTTTTACAACCGGCTCAAAGGGGTCTGTCTCTTTCCAGCCTTCTCCCGCCGGTACCACATCAAGGTGAGCCAGAATATCAAGCTGGTGTTCCTTGTCATTTAAATCAGCGGTTCCCACATAGTTATCATAATTGTTGATGGTAAAACCATAAGAGTCTGCCATTTCAAGTGCTTCCTCCAATGCCCTAAATGCCCCGGGACCATAAGGCATGCCCTCTTTATAAGGCATCTTTTCACTGTTGATTCTGCAAAGCCTGCAGATATCCCGGATCATCTCCTCCTTATGAGAATCAATGTACTGGCTAATCTCTTTCTTATACATAATCCGCACCCCTTCCTGTATTCTGATCTATTTATTTCATCATGCCTGCCAGTGTTTCATTCACAACCTTGCCGTCTGCCTTACCCTTTACCTTCGGCATCAGCACCTTCATGATTTTTCCCTTATCTGCTGCAGTAGGTGTTTCTATTCCAAGTTCAGCCAGCACCGCACCGATGATTTCCTTAATCTGGTCAACTCCCATGTCCTCCGGAGCAAATTCTTTATATACTGAAATTCTGAAAGATGCCTCTTCTTTTATGTCTGTACGGTCTGCCGGTGCCTGTTCAAAGGTTTCCTGAGTCTGTCTTATTTCCTTTTTCACAACTGCGTCGGCTTCTTCCTCCGTAATCGGTGTATGATCCTTCTTATCAATCTCAAAATTCTTAAGCGCAGAAAGGAGCATGGATAAAGCATCTTTTTTCTGTTTATCCTTTGCCTTCATCGCCTCTACCATTGCCTGTCTTACTTCATCAATTCTACTCATTATCTGCTTCCTCCTTGTTTTTATACAGTTCCAGGTCCTGCTTTCAATCTAATTATGTCCAAATTCAGAAAGCTTCAGGCCTGGATTGCGATCCAGTACCATTCCCACACTCCAGCTGTTCACAAAAAGGAGCAGCGGGTTGTCCTTTAAATCCTTAATGCGCTTCATATCTGATGTTCCCTGAATCTTTGACACATCAATCTCAGCGCTGTTCTCTACCCAGCGGATATATTCATATGGCAGCTTCTCAAGCTTTACTTCTACGTTATATTCATTCTCCAGCCGGTACGTCAGCACTTCAAACTGCAGTTCCCCCACAACGCCTACGATAATCTCCTCCATACCAGTATTAAACTCCTGGAAGATCTGAATCGCACCCTCCTGGGCAATCTGATTGACTCCTTTGATAAACTGCTTCCGTTTCATGGTATCAATCTGGCGCACTCTGGCAAAATGCTCAGGCGCAAACGTTGGGATTCCTTCAAATTCGAATTTTTCATTGGATTTACACAGAGTATCTCCTATGGAAAAAATACCGGGATCAAACACACCGATGATATCTCCGCCGTATGCCTCTTCCACAATCTTTCTATCCTGTGCCATCATCTGCTGCGGCTGGGACAGACGAAGCTTTTTCCCGCCCTGCACATGGTTTACTTCCATTCCGGCATCGAATTTTCCAGAAACGATTCTCATAAATGCAATCCTGTCTCTGTGTGCTTTATTCATATTCGCCTGAATCTTAAAGACAAACGCAGAAAAATCCTCCTCAAAAGGATCAATCACTCCGGTTGTAGTAAGTCTGGGAAGGGGAGAAGTGGTCATCTGAAGAAAATGCTGTAAAAATGTCTCAACACCAAAGTTGGTCAGCGCTGAACCGAAAAAAACAGGAGATAAATCTCCTCTGCCCACCCGTTCCATATCCAGTTCATCACTGGCTCCGTCAAGCAGTTCAATCTCATCCATCAGCTGGCTGTGAAAGGATGGTCCGATCAGATCATCCACCTGGCTGTCACCTAACTGAACCTCTGTGGATTCTACTTCCTTCTGTCCGTTCATGGCTGCTTTAAAGGTGGTAATCGTACCTTTATAACGGTCATAAACTCCTTTAAAATCTCTTCCGCAGCCAATGGGCCAGTTTACCGGGCAGGTTCTGATTCCCAGTACGGATTCAATCTCATCCATCAGTTCAAAGGGATCTCTCGCTTCCCGGTCCATCTTATTTATAAAAGTAAAAATAGGTATATGTCTCATAACACAGACCTTAAAAAGCTTAATTGTCTGCGCCTCCACACCCTTGGAACCATCAATAACCATGACTGCAGAGTCTGCTGCCATTAAAGTACGGTATGTGTCCTCCGAGAAATCCTGATGTCCCGGTGTGTCCAGAATATTGATACAAAATCCGTCGTAATTAAACTGTAAAACGGAGGAGGTTACGGAAATACCTCTTTCCTTTTCGATCTCCATCCAGTCGGAAACCGCATGTCTTGATGACTTTCTGCCTTTTACGGAGCCGGCTAAATTAATCGCTCCTCCATATAGAAGAAACTTCTCTGTCAGTGTGGTCTTTCCCGCATCTGGATGGGAAATGATGGCAAAGGTTCTTCTTTTCTTTATTTCTTCTGCAATATTCACAAAAATAATTCCTCCAATTATACGTCTGAGTCCTGTCTATTGTAGTATGATTCTAACCATAAGTCAAGATTCACTCTGGCAGTTGGAATACGGAATTTTTCCTGCTACGTGGGAAAAATCTCAGATAAGAGACGGTGTGCCACTTCCTCTTTTGTCATCTTATCAAGAGCTTTCTCTTTGTCCCTGGTGATGATGGTGACCACATTGGTATCCGTACCGAATCCGGCACCTTCCACCTTTAAATTATTTGCTACAATCATATCTATTTTTTTCCGTTTCAGCTTCTCCCTGGAATTTTCCAGCATATTTTCTGTTTCCATGGAAAAGCCGCAGAGAATCTGGCCCTTCTGTTTATGCTCTCCAAGCCATTTTAAAATATCTTCTGTCCGCTCCAGTTCCAGGGACAAATCTCCGTCTTTTTTCTTGGTTTTCTCTGTATTCACATGTGAGGGACGATAATCCGCGACTGCTGCTGCCTTGATGACTGCATCCTGATCTTTGGCCTCTTTTTTCACAGCTTCAAACATGTCCCTGGCACTCTCTATCTCAATCACTTTCACAAATGCAGGTTTCTTAAGCTCCGTTTTTCCGGTTACAAGAGTAACCTCGGCTCCTCTTAAAGCCGCAGCCCTGGCTACGGCATATCCCATTTTTCCGGTAGAAAAATTAGTGAGATAGCGGACTGGGTCCAGTGCTTCTCTTGTAGGCCCCGCTGTAACGAGAATCTTCTTTCCCTCCAGATCTTTTTGATATGCAGCCTCTTTTTCAATGTATTCAAAAAGAGTTTCCGGTTCCGGCATCTTGCCGGCACCGACATCCCCGCATGCCAGATAACCTACCGCAGGAGTAATGACTTCCATTCCGTAAGACTGGCAGATTCTTATATTATCCTGTACAATAGGGTTTTCATACATGTTTGTATTCATGGCAGGAGCAATTAATTTCTTACATCTGCATGCCAGAACCGTAGTGGAAAGCATATCATCAGCCAAACCGTGTGCAAGCTTTGCAATTACGTTGGCACTGGCCGGTGCGATCATCACCACATCCGCCAACTTCGCGATGGATACATGTTCAACCTGATACTGAAAGTTTCGGTCAAAGGTATCCACCAGACATTTATTGCCGGTCAGTGATTCAAAGGTAATGGGATTTATAAAATTTGTGGCATTCTCAGTCATGATTACGTGGACGTTACAGCCTTTCTTCACCAGCATGCTGGCCAGCCCGGCTGTTTTGTAAGCAGCAATACTTCCTGTAACGCCCAGAATTATAGTTTTTCCTTTCAGCATAATAGCCTCCCGTTGTTTTTCCATTCAAAATATGATACTCTACAGTATAGCACAAGAAAAAAAAGTTGGAAAGGAGTTCTCTCCATGATTTTAGCCATTGATATCGGTAACAGTAATATTGTTATAGGAGGCATCGATAACAGCAAAACGTATTTTGTTGAACGGGTGAACACCAATCACAGAAAAACGGAGCTGGAATATGCCGTAAATATAAAGGACATCATGAATCTTAACGGATTTCCGCTTTCCTCTATAGAAGGATCAATCGTATCCTCCGTCGTTCCACCACTCACGGAGGTAATCCTCTCTGCAGTCAGAAAACTGACAGGTAATACACCTCTTCTTGTTGGCTCAGGCATGAAGACAGGACTGAACATAAAGATGGATAATCCAAAGGCTGTTGGAAGTGACTTAATTGTGGATGCCGTTGCTGCTTTAAAGGATTTTGCACCTCCGATCATCGTGATTGACATGGGAACTGCAACCACCGTATCTGTCATCGACCAGCAGGGGAATTTTACAGGAGGCATCATCTTCCCGGGGCTCAGAGTTTCCCTGGATTCATTAAGCAGCCGGGCTGCCCAGCTTCCTTATATCGGTTTGGAAAAGCCTTCACGAATCATTGGAAAAAACACCATCGACAGCATGAGAAACGGCATATTATACGGCAATGCGGCGATGATTGACGGTATCATTGACCGGATGCAGGAAGAGCTTCATATGGAAGCCAGTCTCGTTGCAACAGGCGGTCTTGCATCCTCTGTTATATCCCTGTGCCGCCACAACATACATTACGACGATGCTCTCCTGCTGAAAGGTCTGCAGATTTTATATGAAAAAAACAGGTAAAGGAAAACTGCCCAAAAACTGGAAATAAATTTTAATTCGGCAATCGTATAAAAGCCCTCGAATAAGTACATCATTTCTATGTAAGAGAATAAAATGATGCGGAGGGAAAGATATGTCTGGATACAAAGTAGAGATTTGCGGCGTCAATACTTCCAAACTGCCTCTTCTGAGCAATGAAGAGAAGGAAGTCCTTTTCAAGCGGATACTTAACGGAGATAAAAAGGCCAGAGAAGATTACATCAAGGGGAACTTAAGACTGGTTCTCAGCGTTATACAGCGTTTTTCCGGCAGCAGCGAAAATGTGGACGATTTGTTTCAAATTGGCTGCATTGGGCTGATCAAGGCCATTGATAACTTTGATATTACGCAGAATGTCCGGTTTTCCACCTATGCAGTACCCATGATTCTGGGTGAGGTGCGGCGTTATCTTCGGGATAATAACTCCATCCGCGTCAGCCGTTCCCTGCGTGATACTGCTTATAAAGCAATATACGCCAAAGAAAACCTGATGAAAAAGAACTTGAAAGAACCTTCTCTCATGGAAATAGCAGATGAAATCGGAGTCAGCAAGGAAGATATCACCTATGCACTTGATGCAATCCAAAGCCCGGTCAGTTTATATGAACCGGTATACTCGGATGGGGGGGATCCTCTCTATGTCATGGACCAGATCAGTGACAAGAAAAACCTGGAGGAAAACTGGGTTGAGGACATCTCCTTAAACGAGGCCATGAGAAGACTTCCTGAACGGGAAAGACATATTATCGATATGCGTTTTTTTGAAGGAAAGACCCAGACGGAAGTTGCGGAAGAAATTCATATCAGTCAGGCTCAGGTGAGCAGACTGGAAAAGAATGCACTGAAAACCATGAAAAATTATCTTTCATAAACCTTCATGTAAACTCAACATGATATAAGCCCACCTTTTTTAAAGGCAGGCTTACATACATAATTAGAATTGTTTCTTTATTCAAACCGCACAATTTCTTTTTTCAGCCGCTTCATGATTTTTTTCTCAAGTCTTGATATGTAGGATTGGGAAATGCCAAGTAAATCCGCCACTTCTTTCTGTGTCATCTCTTCCCCGTCCTCGTCGGAAAGACCAAACCGCAGCTCCACAATTTTACGCTCCCTGGGGCTTAAACGGCTGATTGCTGAATTCAGGAGATTTCTTTCCACCTCTGTTTCTAAGTCTTTATATATTACATCCTCATCTGTACCAAGAATATCGGACAGCAGAAGCTCATTTCCATCCCAATCCACATTTAAGGGTTCATCAATTGATACTTCCATTTTAGTCTTATTATTTCTTCTTAAATACATGAGTATTTCATTTTCAATACAGCGGGAAGCATAAGTTGCTAATTTTATATTTTTTGACGGATTAAAGGTATTAATCGCTTTAATCAGTCCGATGGTGCCAATTGAAATCAGATCTTCCACACCAACACTTGTATTATCAAACTTTTTGGCAATATAGACAACAAGGCGGAGATTGTGTTCAATCAATTCTGATTTCGCTTTCTGGTCCTCATCTCCTCCAAGAAGGGCAATAACCTGGGCTTCTCTCTCATTATCCAGTGGCGCAGGCAGGATATCCGCACCTCCTATATAATGGACCTCACCCTGAGACGGCATCATCAATGTTCTGAATGTAGGTATTGCTTTAAACTGAAAACGATTTGGTACGGATACTTTTATAATCATGTCGACACTCTCTCCTTTACATCATACAATTACTCATCGTGCAGCAGCATCTGATATTCTCCGCTTGCAGACAGCGCTTTTTTGCAGACAGCCACCAGAGGCTTTTCAATTATTCTTACATCATCTCCCTGACGTATCTCCATCTCATCTAAAAAAATCCCAGGCATGACTCCGTCTGATTTTCCCACACTTCCGAACGGAATATAAACTACTTCCGAAACACTCTCACACAGTTCACGGACGGCTTCATAGGTCACAACGTGGACGGGACGGCGGCTTACCGGCTCATAAAGGCGGTTACCTGTATCAAGAAGAGCAGTCACCCTCTTTTCCTTTCCTCTGTAATGCATGGTGACTTCATAAAAATTGCTCTTTGCTTTCCACAGCTTCGGCAGCCATCGAAGCAATACCCGGATTCCAAAATAGGACCCGGCACCAAAAAAAATAAACTGGTAAAAAGGAATGGCCCTGCCTGTATTTCCTCTAAGAATCTGTTCTATATAATAGCCGGTCTTCGTATGTTGATATAGGAACTCCATGATTCCACCAACAGCTACAGAAGCCAGATAAAGGGCTATTACTCCTTTTCCGATATCTTTGGGTTTTCTTAAGTTGAAAGCAGTCATCACCATCAGGGTACTGACCCCCAGATAGGTAACTGCCATCTCAGGTATTATAGGTAAATAGGGAAAAGCAGCGGCAAACACGGCCCACGCTGCTCCCAAAACTGCTCCCAGAATCAGCCTCCACCAAATCAGACGGTATTTCATTCCCCGTCTTACGATGGACAATACCAGAAAATCCATGGTAAAATTAATGAAGAACAATACATCTATGTACAGGTTTATTTCCGTTGCTGCGTTCACCTCCCGCCCTGTACGAACATTATAGCCAGTAATCCATTCAGAATTTGTCAAAACCACGGAAAAAATTCCATTTTTTCATCGTCTTTTTCCAACCTGCAATGCCAGTTCCCGACAGTTTTTTACAGACCGGATCTGATCTTTTTGTCTACTTTCGTTAATTAAAAGACAGCGCTCTGAGGTAAGAATCTTTCCCAACCAGATACAGACAACAAAAAAAACAGCCGGACACGGGATTAAAATCCGTGTTCGACTGTTTTTTCAACCAATCTTGTATTGTCGATTTTATTTAAAAGATTAAGAGAGCTGGGAAAGACGTTCTTTTACCTGTTCCATCATCTGAGCATACTTCTCAAGCTTTGCTTTCTCTTCTTCAATTTTAGACGCAGGCGCCTTGCTTACAAACTTTTCGTTGCTTAACATGTTACGCACACGGAAAAGCTCCTTCTCCAGACGCTCCTCTTCCTTCTTCAGGCGTTCAATCTCCTTTTCAATATCAACCAGTTCTGCAAATGGCATATAAATAACTGCCTGGTGAATCACTGCAGAGACTGCATCTTCGCCGATTCCTTCCTTATCCTTCTGTATGCATACTTCACCTGCATACCCCAGAGCAGCAAAAAATACTTTGCTGCGTTCAAAAATATCAAGAACATCCTGATTCTCTGAAACAACATACACCTTTGCTTTTTTGCTTGGCGGAACGTTCATGGAAGTTCTTACATTTCTGATACCCCGGACTGCTTCCTTAATGGTTTCAACAGCAAGCTCTTCCGCCTCAAATACATATTCCTCCCTGAATTCCGGCCATTTTGAGATCATGATTGACTCTTCTTCATCCTGAAGATTGCAGAAAATTTCTTCTGTCAGGAACGGCATATAGGGGTGAAGGAGCTTTAAGGAATTGATCAGAACCGTTTTCAGCGTCCACACCGCTGCATTCTTAGTGGTATCGTCATCATTCCACAGCCTTGGCTTCACCATCTCAATATACCAGTCGCAGAATTCTTCCCAGATAAAGTCATATACTTTAGACAGAGCAATCCCAAGCTCATATTTATCCAGATTCTCCGTCACATCTTTTGCAAGCATGTTAACTTTTGAAAGGATCCACTTATCAGCCATGGTAAGTTCAGTAAGCTGTGGGTTTGCATCAGGAGCCTTTTCGATATTCATCATAATAAACCGGGAAGCATTCCATACTTTATTGGCAAAATTCCTGCTTGCCTCTACCCGCTCCCAGTAAAAACGCATATCGTTTCCAGGTGCATTTCCGGTAATCAGCGTCATCCTCAGGGCATCTGCGCCGTATTTATCAATGACTTCCAGAGGATCAATTCCGTTTCCTAAGGATTTGCTCATTTTTCTTCCCTCAGAATCTCTTACCAGCCCATGAATCAGCACTGTATGGAAGGGAAGCTCCCCTGTCTGCTCAATTCCGGAGAAAACCATACGGATTACCCAGAAGAATATGATATCATAGCCGGTTACAAGGACACTGGTGGGATAGAAATACTTTAAATCCTCTGTATTTTCCGGCCAGCCCAGGGTTGAGAACGGCCAAAGCGCAGAGGAAAACCAGGTGTCGAGGGTGTCTTCATCCTGTGTGAAATGGGTACCGCCGCACTTTGGACATACATCAGGAGTTTCTTTTGAAACAATAATTTCATGACACTCATCGCAATAATATGCCGGTATCCGGTGTCCCCACCAGAGCTGTCTGGATATGCACCAGTCCCTGATATTCTCCAGCCAGTGAAGATAGATTTTATCAAAACGTTCCGGAACGAACTTCAGCTTACCGGTCTTTAATGCATCGATTGCCGGCTTTGCCATCTCTTCCATCTTAACAAACCACTGCTGCTTTACCATCGGCTCAACCGTTGTCTTACAGCGGTCATGAGTGCCGACTGCATGGGAATGGGGAACCACCTTAACTAAAAGTCCCAGTTCCTCTAAGTCCTTTACGATGGCTTTTCTGGCTTCATAACGCTCCATACCGTCGTATTTGCTTCCTGGAAGGCAGATAGTTGCATCGTCATTCATAATCGTAAGTTCCGCTAACTGATGTCTTCTGCCCACCTCAAAATCATTGGGGTCATGAGCAGGGGTGATCTTTACACAGCCGGTTCCGAATTCTTTGTCAACATAAGAATCTGCAATGACCGGAATCTCCCGTCCTGTAAGGGGGAGTACTAACATCTTTCCGATGATGTCCTGGTAACGTTCGTCATCCGGATTTACGGCCACCGCCGTATCTCCTAACAATGTTTCCGGTCTTGTGGTTGCTATCTCTACAAATCTTCCGTCCTCACCTGCAATCGGGTAGTTGATATGCCAGAAGAATCCGTTCTGGTCTTCATGCTCCACCTCTGCATCGGAT
This sequence comes from Lacrimispora amygdalina, assembly GCF_900205965.1. Lineage (GTDB taxonomy): Bacteria > Bacillota > Clostridia > Lachnospirales > Lachnospiraceae > Lacrimispora > Lacrimispora amygdalina_A. Next base: position 28,262 of record NZ_OAOF01000028.1, on the reverse strand, counting down.
ATGGAGGTCTGGCAGACAGGACACCAGTTTACAATTCTGGATCCCTTATAGATATAGCCTTTTTCATACAACCGGATGAAAACTTCCTGTACAGCTTCGGAACATCCTTCATCCATGGTGAAACGCTCTCTGTCCCAGTCTGCGGAAGATCCCATCTTATGAAGCTGGTTGATGATGCGGCTGCCATATTCTTTTTTCCAGTCCCAGCACTTCTCCAGAAAGCCCTCCCGGCCTAAGTCATCTTTTTCGATTCCCTGGGCTCTTAAGCTTTCAATTACCTTCACTTCTGTTGCAATTGCCGCATGATCCGTACCAGGCTGCCATAATGCCTCTAAGCCCTGCATTCTCTTATAACGGATGAGAATATCCTGCATGGTATTATCAAGGGCATGCCCCATATGAAGATGCCCTGTAATATTGGGAGGCGGCATTACAATGGTAAACGGCTTTTTATTTTGATTGGGTTTGGCATGGAAATACTTTTTATCCAGCCATTTCTGATAAAGTTTGCCTTCAATCCCTGAGGGATCATAGGTTTTCTCCAACTCTTTCATAATCTTCTCCTTATGTTTTCATAGTATTTTTAAAAAACAAAAAGCCCTTTGCATCCGAGGACACAAAGGGCGAATAAACGCGGTACCACCTTTATTATGGCAGATTCAGCCATATCTCTATAAGCCTGTAACGGGGCCATACGTGAACGCTTACTATGTCATAAAACTTTCAGCCTTCCAGTTCCGAAGCTACCTTCCGCATACACTTCCTTAACCGTCTTTCAGCCAGTGGACGGTTTTCTCTTTCAGGGTTATGTGCGTACTCCTCTTCTTCAACACCTTTATCTGTTATCTAATATATGATAGTGGCTTTTTATCTTTTTGTCAAGACATAATATTGCGGTATTCCTTCTTCCATTTGGAAACCAGTTCTCCAGCTCCCTGAAACCGCTTAATTGGGTCTTTCTGAAACAATTGCTCCAGTTCATTCAGGCTTTGCGCCTTACCTGCCGCTTCATCTGCCAGTTCCCGTTCCTCCCTGCAGATTTTTTGCAGTTCTTCCGTCATGAGAGGCAAAAACCGTTCACCCGGAACCACAGAAGCATTCCACTGGCTTAAATGGCAGATTTTTTTTAATGCCTCCTCGCTTTTTGAAAGTTCGTATGACTTTTCATAAGCGCTCAAGGCTTTATCCATGAGAAACAGCCGGGCATAAGCCGCACCTAAGTTGTTATAAACTTTTGCTGTAAAAGCATCACTGCCTCTGTCCGCTTTCGTCATGTTGAGAATCTTAAGATATAGGGCAGCGGCTTTTCCGTACTGCTTTTTATGAAAGAGGAAATCCGCTTTCTCCTTAAACAGTTCCGACTGCGGCAGCCGGCGCAGGGATGCCAGCTTCTGACGGAACTGTCCCACCTCCGAAGCGCTGTAATAATCACATTCATGGAGAATCATGGCTAGAAGCTCATCTTCCTCTTCATCGCTTTTCTGCCATTTTTCAAGCTTCGCAGCAAAAAAAGCCATATCTAAATCTTCCCGGATAAATTCCAGAAGACTTTCATCTATGAATCCTTCCATCACAAGCAGAGGATTGTTGTAAATAACATAGCAAAGTTCCTGGGAAGAAAAAATCCGAATCCCCAGATACTCAAAGAAAAATGGCCGTTTTACCGGTTCCTGCCGGCACAGAATCAGACTCATAGCATAACCTCTTGCCTGATGACCGCATCCGTAGCAGGAAACAGCTCTCCAAAGCCCTTATCCTTTAATACCACTGCCATCGTCTTCTCATCTAAGAATCCAAAGCTGATTCCTAAGCGGGTGGTCCGGTCCGGGCGGTTGGGAAAACCCTCCAAAGGGATCTTTACCAGCCGTTTTTGCTTAGGGTCCATGGGAGTTACCAGAAATTCCACATAATCCTGTTTATCTATAATTAAGTCCACACTGCTTTTCGCTTCGTACCAGTTATCACCTGCTGCAGCTACTATGAGCTGACTCTCCCGTTCCTTGTGAAGCACGCGTAAGGATACTGTAGAATGCAGATGCCCTTCACAGATGCAGATAAACGGATACGCTGAGTTATCCTGTAAATAATCCATCCCCTTAAAAGCTGCACCTCTGGCAAACAGCTCCGGTTCCATATAGACCTTTCTTCTGGAACAGAGCATTTTCATGGAATCCTTCGCCCAGTCATGGCACTCAAATCCCTTTCCAGTAAGAAACACAGAGGAAAACAGCTTTTTCTGCATTAACCGGTCTACGCAGGAACATAAAATTTTATCTGCCAGTTTTCCCCCTGAGGGAGTATCCAGTATATCTAAATTAAAGCTTTCTTCTAAAGCCTCATGCTCTGCAATCACCATCATCTTCCTAAGGCCCCGCTGAACCTTCAGTTCATGATAATGAAAGGAGTCCTCCGATAAATCAAACACGCCCACCTGGTTGCCCCATACCTCTTTTTTCTGGCTTAGTACATAGTAAACAAAGCTTTCCGTATGGCTGATAATATGGACCCGTTCCCGTTCAATACCAAGAGCGTCAGCACAATACATCAGTGCATCCATCAGCTTTCCATCTACCTTCTGCATGGTAATCACCAGCTGTTTAATCTCCTCACAGAAGAATTCTTCCATAGGCAGCTTTAAAATTTTCTTTAAAAATAACTTTAATAAGTCAAGACCTTCATATTTTGTACCGCCAAGTGTTGCAGTACCGTCTTTTCTTACCATTTTTATCAGCTTGTCCACAATGATGCCTTCACCCACAAGAGTATAGGCATATGCCTCTTCTCCTATGTACCAGGCTTCCTCATCTTTTTTCTTGCAGATAACCGTAGGAATGCTCCATGATTTTTCTCTGTCATGGCAGCATATCCGGGTATAGGCATCACACAGGTCAAGCCCTATTATCAGTCCGTCCATTGACATCCCCTTATCTTACATCAGTGAAAATATTTCTTCCGCAGCAGCATTTTTCTTTAAATACTCCTGCATCCGTTTTTTAAGCCCCGTCTCATCCTTTAAATTCAAAGACAGGCTCATTTCGTTTAAGCAGGCATATCTGCTGTCCGAATCTTCCGGTGTTGCGCCTGCTTCGCAGCTGACGCTTCCCTCTTCTTTTAATACCCATTCCTCATTAATCAGTTCCTTCACCCGGTATTCCATGATTTCGCCCTCAAACAGTATCTTCTGTTTTACGAAAACGCCCTGATACATGCGGGTAATGTCCTCGGTGTGATACTCTTCCTCATCGGGCAGAATCCTGATTTCCAGCTCAATCTTAGAATCCCGGTCCGCACAGTACTGAATCATCGACTTATCCATAATATCTTCTGGTATCGGGATATATCTGGCCAGTTTTTTATAATATGGAAAAACCAGTCGGTCTTCTAACAGCAGTGAAACCATACTTTGGCACAGCTCTTTCTGCTGCTGGCTGATCATGGGAAGCTGGGAGTAATATCTGGTCAGTGCCAGTAAATAGATGGTGGGGAAACGCCCTCTCTGGGACGCAGCCTGTACAAGGTCTTCCAGATAGGAAAAAATCTTCTCTTCCGGTTCCTTCCCATACATAAAATAATCCGTGCACTTTATGGTAAAATATGCTTTTACAATACTTTCAGCAGGTTCTTTCCTTGTCTGGTATAAACGGAAAACCTTATCCAGTCTGGAAATATCACCGCTAAACATCATCTGGGCAGTCAGGCGTTCTTCCAGATCGTAGGTATCCACACGCCGGGAAACTGCCTGCTGCAAAATACGGTACATCTGGCTGCTGAGGCCGTTATAATGTTCACATAAATAATCCAGGAGAATGCTGTCGCTTTCTTCTTCTAAAAAGGACTGATAGGCCAGATGCAAAAGAAGCACATCCTCGCAGAACAGATTCTTAAGAATCATTTCTGCACACAGCTTATGAAGCTGTTTGGTACGGATCCCTTCCGCCCCATAATCCCGGATCATTTTATAAGCTTCTTCCATGTAATTGTTATGAATCAGCGTATCACATACGCCGGCCCGTTCCTGTCTGGAAAGGACCTTTTTATCAAGCTTCAATAAGTATGCGGCTCCTTCTCCCTGCTCTGGCCCGGTTTCTGTCTGCTTATGGTAATATTCAATCACCCTGGAGAGCAAAAGCTTCTGATAATAAGGTCTTAAGTTTGGGTCCTCCAGCGTACGTTCCAGAATACCAGCCTCTTTGGCATCTGCGGCCCCACGGGCCAGTATCTGCTCACAGACACGCAGCCGGAGCATTGGGTGTTCCGGATATAGTTCAAAACACCGTTCCTCCAGTTCAGACCGTTCCATAACAGGCTCTTTTTTATAGGAAATATTGGCATACCGGTTTCCATAGGCATCCTGAAAAAGCAAAATGCTATGCTCGGAAAACAGAGGTACATAGGCTACGCCGTCGTTTAGAAGAAAGGCATCTTCCTGTGTCATTTCCTCATAACAGACAATGACATACTTCATTTTTTTATTCCTGCACTCCACCCGGTAGGATCTTAAAATAGAAGGCAGTACCTTTGCCATGGACAAATCAATGACTTCCTTTAATACCATACGTTCGTAGATGGCAGCCAGATAATGATCAATCCTGGACTCAAACAGCTGTTCCGTCGCAAACTTCTCTATGATCCTTTCATAAGCCTGATACAGAGGATCAGCAGGCTCTAAATATATCAGAACATTCTTATAAAGGACACTTCTGCTATATAGATCCAGCTCACTGCCTCCGTAGGAGAAATACAAAAGAACTTCCTTGGGCAGTAAATAACAGTAGTTCTTTGGCAGCGCATAAATATAGTATTCATAAAGCCTGGTCAGGCTGATACCTGCTTTCACGCCCTTCTCGTACCAGGAAAAAGCCTCCGGCTGACGGCACTCCCCTTTGATCAGAAGGGAACAGATCGCCTCCAGAACTTCTATTTCGGCTTTTTCTTTATACAATCTGCAAAGCATCCGGTAATGCAGCCGGTGGTAGTGCTTGGCCGCCAGAGTAAGCCTGCAGATCTGGGACACCAGAGGTTTCTCGATCAGTCCTTTACCGGCAGAGGAAAACAGGATCTGAAGCTCCATCGGACCAATGGACCGGATCAGCTCCGGAGCGCTGTTTAATACTTTGCATCCCCATACATAAAAAAATGGGCTTCTTACACCTGCATCATACTGACGTTTGAGCATAGCCAGCACTGCAGGAGGATTCTCAAACAGCCGGCCGTCCAATTTTGCAAGAAGTACAAACAGATAAAACAGGCTGTGATCCTCTTCCAGATATTTTTTCATGAGCCGGACCAGGGATTCTCTCTGGTATTCATCCGGCAAAATCTCCAGGCGCAAATACTGGTAATAACAGTAAATTTCTTTCTTTTCCTGCCTCTGAGCAAGAATCTCATCCCGGCTTTCATCAAGAAAAAGTGCTGCTTTGGATTTCTCATCATCAAACAGACAGCATTCTGCACGGAGGAGTTTTAAAAGACTGCTCTCCCCCTTCATCAGCTCGATTTCGTCCAGTGCCTTTTCCATCTCCGGGCGAAGGGAACTTGCGTATTCCTGTCTGATATCCGCCTCCAGACGAAGCCGTAAAAATCGGCAGAATGCCTCTTTTGCAAAGGCATCCTCCGCCGATATCCCTCCTCCTGGATTACTTACCGCTGTAACGGGTACCAGAAAGCACTCATCCACTCCGTTTATCTGAATTCTGCCATAGTTCTCTCCTTGATGCATGCGTTCCGGGTGCACAAAAAAAGACAGCGCGCAGACATCATCTTCAAAATCCTGTTCGCTGATTGTCTTCTTTGGCAGCTCTATAAAATCACAGTCGGTTGTCACTTCCAGGCTGATGCAGCCCCAGCTGCTGCGCTTCATCTCAACCCAGTCCTCAACAACCTCCTCCAGTTGTCCATATCTGCGCTCTGCGGTTACTACCGATAGCTCAACCGGCTTTTTAACCTTTAAAGCGACCAGAAACTCTTCCAGTTCCTTTCTTCTGTCAGGCCGGCCCTTTAATCCGTCGTAGATTGCTCTTACATGAAGATCTTTCATAAACGGGGCCGTAACAAAATCGCGGTACTCAAATAAACGAAGAGCCGTATCTATATCTTTTTTTGCAGTATCTGCAAAATTCTCTGCTGTCGTTAAATTACTCAGTGCTCTTCCTGACGTGCCAAGTTCTACACGAAACGAATAAGGAACTTCTCTCTCGCCGCCATTGGTAACCAGATAAAAAGATCCCTTAATCACATCTCCATCTTCCATGAAACTGCTGTTAATCTCATAGACCAGATGATTGTATGTACCTCCAAACGATCCGCTTATCATCCGGACGCGGTAGTTCGAGGAATATGCAAGCCCCTTTATGTGCAGGTTATTCTCACTGGTAACGACAAGTTCCCGTCTCGTGGCTCCGCCCGAACGCACTACATCATCAATTCCCGATGGGGTAACCTTTATCTTTGGAATTTCTGAATCAATGATGCCCTTCGCCAGCCTGTTGATTCGTTCTCTCATAGTACCACCTGTATCTTCAATTTCCTTGTGTTATTCGTATGATTCCTTTGAATTACTCTATATTCTAACATATTTTCTATTGATTTAAAACCCTAAAATTGGTATGATAAATAAAAACTGTTGAAAAAAGGACGAACTCATTATGACAACCAACGAGAAAGCACTAATACTCCATGAAAAATGGGGCGGAAAGCTGGAAATAACTTCCAAGGCGGCTGTAAAAAGCAGAGAAGACCTGGCACTTGCCTACACTCCTGGTGTAGCCGAACCATGCAAAGTCATCGCAGATAACCCGGAAGCTGCCTATCAATATACCATTAAATCCAACACCATCGCCGTTGTTTCTGACGGCAGCGCTGTTTTAGGTCTTGGAAATATCGGTCCTCTTGCAGCCATGCCTGTGATGGAAGGAAAAGCCGTATTGTTTAAAGAATTCGGCGGAGTCAATGCCATTCCCATCTGTCTGGACACCCAGGACACGGAGGAAATCATAAAAACCGTGGCTGCCATTGCACCTGCCTTTGGCGGAATCAACTTAGAAGACATATCTGCTCCCAGATGCTTTGAGATTGAAGAACGGTTGAAAAAGCTTCTTCCCATTCCCGTCTTTCATGACGACCAGCATGGAACTGCCATTGTGGTCCTTGCCGGAGTGATCAATGCACTGAAGGTAACCGGGAAGAGGAAAGAGGAATGCCGCGTGGTGGTAAACGGCGCGGGATCTGCCGGTATTGCAATCACCAGACTCTTATTGTCTTACGGATTTTTGCATATTGTCCTTTGTGACCGGGCCGGAATCCTGTTTAAAGGTATGGAAGGGTTAAACTGGATGCAGGAGAAGATGATGGATTTAACCAATTTAGAGAGGAAGACAGGAAGCCTGTCCGATGCAATGAAGGGTGCTGATATCTTTATCGGCGTTTCAGCACCAGGAATCGTGACGGAGGATATGGTATCTTCCATGAATACCAATTCCATCCTTTTTGCCATGGCGAATCCGGTCCCTGAGATCATGCCGGATCTGGCAAAAAAAGCGGGCGCTAAAGTAGTTGGAACAGGCAGATCTGATTTCCCGAATCAGGTAAATAATGTGGTGGTTTTTCCAGGTATATTTAAAGGTGCGCTGGAGGGAAGAGCTGCTGCCATTACCGATGAGATGAAGCTGGCTGCAGCAGAGGCCATCGCAGCCCTGACTGCGCCTTCGGAATTAAATGAGGACAATATACTGCCGGAGGCTTTTGATCCACGTGTGGCAGAGGTTGTCAGCCGGGCGGTGAAAGACCATATCCGGTAATACAAAGATGGAGGTTTTCCGATGCTGTCAGAACCCATGACACTTTATAAGCTGATGATTCTATACATGCTGAAGCAGGTAAACTTCCCCCTGACCAGTGCACAATTATCCAACTTTTTTCTGGAGCATGAATACACCACATATTTTACATTGAATCAGGCATTGAATGAACTGTTAGAGGCAAGACTGCTGCATGTGGAGACCAATCACAACAGCAGCCGGTACGAGATTACCCGGGAGGGAGAAGAAACACTCTCCTTTTTCGGGAATAAGATTTCACCGGCAATTGTCCTTGATATGGATGAATATTTAAAAGAAAATAAGTTCCGCCTCCGCAACGAGGTGGGTGTCACAGCAGATTACTACAAATCAACAAGCCAGGACTACATTGTTCATTGTGAAGTAAGAGAAGGCAAGAACTGTCTGATTAATCTGGAGCTTTCCGTTCCTGATAAGGATCAGGCAGAAATCATGTGTGACCACTGGAAACTGAAAAGTCAGGAAATCTATGCATTCGCCATGAAATCACTGATGAGCGGCTCATAGTCATAGGGGGGGATCTGTTTGAAGAAAGTTCCGATTAAAAAAACATGGTATCATACTATCACCGATTCGTATCAATCCTTAAAAATGCAGCATAAAAAGAAGATGCTCCGGCTGAAAATCAAGTTGTTTTTCACTGTTTTTCTACCCATTATTATTATTCTGCTGGGAGCTGAAGTACTCCGTACATTTATACGGATCCGGATTCGAAAACTCTTTTCCGGTCCGCTTCCTAAAGACTGATCATGTCAGGACGGCTTATAAAGCCGCCCTGTTTTTGTCTTATACTCTGTTACGTTCCTCTCCTCGCAGATAGGAGCAGATGTTTTCATAAACCTCATTTAAGCATCTTCTTCTGGCCTCAACTGTTGCCCAGGCGATGTGAGGGGTAATGATCAGCCTGGTACTGTCTTTCACATTCAGCAGTGGATTATCCGGCCGCATGGGCTCTTCACTGATCACATCAAGTCCTGCACCACCAATTTCATCTGTTTCCAGAGCCTTTAAAAGTGCCTCTTCCCTGATAATATTTCCTCTTCCCAGATTAAGCAGAACGGCAGTATTTTTCATCAGCTTCAACGCATTTTCATCAATTAAGTATTCTGTGTCAGAATTCAGGGGAGCATGAATGGATATGATATCAGACTCTTTTAATAATGTCTCAAACTCAACCCGTTCCCAGATGGTGCTGGTATTTTTACCAGATGTTGAATAATAGATAACCCGGCAGCCGAAAGCTTCTGCCACCCTTGCTACACCTCTCCCTATTTCACCAAGACCGATAATTCCCCAGGTTTTTCCCGACAGTTCATTGAATTTTTTATCGAATCTGCTGAAAATATCACTTGCTGCATATTCACCTGATTTTACAAACTGATCATAATAGGCTAACTTTTCGTAGATGTAAAACAGCAATGCAAAGGTGTGCTGGACGACAGACTGGGTGGAATATCCCTTCACGTTCGTTACTGCGATATCCCTTTTTTTCATATAGTCAAAATCAACCGTATTGGTTCCCGTAGCTGTCAGACAGATCAGTTTTACATGATCTGCATATTTTAGAGTCTCTTCATCCATGGGAATCTTATTTACCACAATGATATCAGCATCTCTTACCCGTTCCTGATTGTGCTCCGGTTCTGATTTGTTATACTTTATTACCTCTCCCAGCTGGTAAAACGGAGAATAATCCACGTCATCTCCCAGTGTATCGGTTTCCATAAAAACCAGTTTCATAGGATCCTCCTTTCAATTACCAAAAAGGAGCCTGCTCCACAACTGAACATCCAGTTATATTGCAACAGCTCCGTCTGCTTTTAACCCTGCATAAACCGGGCTAAAAATTCCTTTGTTGAGTTCTTCCGGGGATTACCGAATATATCCGCCGGTGCTCCCTCTTCTTCTATCACGCCCCCTGCCATATAAACCACATGATTGGATACATCCCTCGCAAAAGCCATTTCATGTGTCACGATAATCATGGTAAGGCCTTCCTTTGCCAGTGTTCTCATAACCGCAAGGACCTCTCCTACCATCTGGGGATCCAGAGCAGAAGTAGGCTCGTCAAAAAGCAGTACCTCCGGTTCCATGGCAAGTGCCCTGGCAATGGCCACTCTTTGTTTCTGACCACCGGAAAGCTGCCTTGGCTTTGCATTGATATAAGGTGCCATTCCCACCTTCTCCAAAAACATCATTGCAGTCTTCTTTGCTTCAGCCTTTTCTTTCTTTAAAACCTTCACCTGGCCTACCATACAGTTTTCCAGCACTGACATATTATTAAAGAGATTAAAATTCTGAAACACCATTCCGACTTTAGTCCGGTATTCAGGCACGTTCATCTTCCTGTCTGTGATATCCACGTCATGATGCAGAATCTCTCCTGTAGTGGGGGTTTCTAAAAGATTGATACAGCGTAAAAGAGTGGACTTTCCAGAACCGGAGGCTCCGATGATACAGGTCACATCCCCGGCATTTACATTGAAATCAATATCTCTTAAAACCACATTGGCTCCAAATGACTTGCTTAAATGACGAATCTTTAACACATTGCTCTCAGCCATCTTTATTTGCCCTCCTTCTCTTTTGGATCCGGGAACTTCACCATTCCGCTGGTATAAGCTAACGTATCTGTAGTTGCCAGATCGTAACTATCGGGTCCATCCATCTTCTTCTCCCAATAACGAAGAATTCTGGAACAGGTAAAGGTCAGGACAAAGTAAATTACCATGGTAATGGTAAATGCTTCAAAATAAGTATAATAGGCACCTGCCACTCCTTTTGTTGCGTAAAACAGTTCTACAACTCCAATGACAGAAAGTACACAGGTATCCTTAATATTAATGATTAAGTTATTACCGATCTGGGGCATAATGTTGCGAAGAGCCTGGGGCATAATAACATTTAACATCGTCTGATAATGCGTCATGCCAATGGCTTTTGCTCCTTCTGTCTGACCAGGGTCAATGGAAAGAATTCCGCCTCTGACCGTTTCCGCCATATAAGCTCCTGTATTGATGGATACAATAAAATAGGAAGCAAATACTATGGACATATTAATTCCAAAAAGCGCGGAGGATCCATAGAAAATAAACATGGCCTGAACCATCATAGGGGTTCCGCGGAAAACTTCAACATAGATATTTAAAATAATTTTGAGCACTTTAACCAGCACCTGTTTCACCAGATTATCCTGCTTTGATTCGGGAATTGTCTGAATAATTCCCACAGCAAAACCGATCAGACAGCCGATTAATGTACCGACAATGGCGATTGCCATTGTTTTGCCTGCCCCTGCTAAAAAGGACGGGCCATAATTTTGCAGAATAAATATGATTCTTCCAAAAAAATCTGACGGCAAAGACATATATTACCTTCTCCCTTTCATAGCTTTGTTAAAACAGAACAAGCGGCACGGAAAACACTGATCCCGTGCCTGCAAGCTCCCATATTCCTGATCCCTTATTACTTTGAAAGCGGCTGTACGCTGATTGCCTCTTCCATCATCTTATTAAAATCTTCCTTGGTCATCTTTTTAAGTACTCCGTTGATGGCATCCTTTAATTCTGTATTGCCTTTCTTAACGGAAACTCCGATATTAATATCCTCATCAGAAACCTTGAATTCTCCTTCTGTACCGGTGAAATCAAGAAGCTTGAAATCAGGATATGCAATCAGAGCAGCCTGACCGGTAGGCTTATCTGTTACTACTACATCACATCTTCCGGAATTTAAAGAAACCAGCATAGCCGGAGCGGATTCCTGAGCCGGCTGAATGTCTGCATCCGGAATCTGGGGAAGACAATTGTCATACCAGATGGTATTTAACTGAGAGGTAGCTACTGCACCTTTTAAGTCAGCAACAGTTTTTGCATTCTCATACTTGCCGCCAATTTTTACAAGAGCAACAATCGTTGCAAAATAATAAGGATCCGTAAAATCAACGGACTGCATACGCTCAGCAGTAATGGATTGTCCTGCGATTACACAGTCAACCTTTCCGGATTGAACCGCAGGTACTAATGAATCCCAGTCCAGCTTTACGATTTCCAGTTTATAACCAAGCTCGTCCGCAATTTTTTTCGCCATCATTACATCGTAACCGTAAGCATAATCTGAGCTTCCGGAAATCGGTACAGCTCCGTTCTCATCCGTTGGCTGAGTCCAGTTATAAGGAGCATAACTGCACTCCATGGCAACTTTTAATACCTTTTTATCTCCTGCTTCTTTTCCGGCATCAGATGTGCCGGGTGTGGAGTTACCGCCTGAACAGGCAGTTAATGCTGCCGCTGCCAGAGCTGCCGCCATGAGAGTTGACACGACTTTCTTCATAGTTTTTTTCATAACTGTTTTCTCCTCTTCCTACCATAATGAACTCTATGTAATAAATAGGTTCATTATAAAAAGATTTTTACTCGTTGTCAAGACTATTTACAGAATCCTCAATCAAATCCCAGATTTCTTCTCTGCCCTGTTTGGTCTCTGCCGAAAATGGAATTACTGTCACATCCGGCCCGATCCCAAGCCCTGAACGAACTACCTTTAATGCTTTTTGGACCTGGCTCCGTTTCAGCTTGTCCAGCTTCGTTGCAATGATAATTGGCTGATAACCGTTGTGAACCACCCAGTCATACATGGTTTTATCATTGGCAGAAGGCTCATGGCGGATATCAATCAGTAAAAACACACATTTTAACATAGGAGATTTATGAAGGTAATTTTCAATCATCTTTCCCCATTTTGCTTTTACCTCCACGGCTACTTTTGCATAACCGTAGCCGGGAAGATCCACATAGTATAATGCGTCATTAATATTATAGAAATTAATAGTCTGTGTTTTACCTGGCTGGGAGGAGGTTCTTGCATAGGACTTCCGGTTCATGAGAGCATTAATGAGAGAGGATTTTCCCACATTGGACTTACCTGCAAATGCAAACTCTGGCTTTGTATTCTCCGGAAGCTTGCTGGTAATGCCGCATACAGTCTCCAGTTCTACCGTTTTTATAATCATATGATTTCCTTTCTATACCTGGATGAAAGCCTCTTTTAATACTTCCGGCATCTCCTTTACAAACACAATGGAAACTCCTTGTGTGATCTCTTCTGATAGTTCCCCGATATCCGGGCGGTTCTTATCCGGAACCAGCACCTTTTGCACACGGGCCATCCGGGCGGCAAGAATCTTTTCTTTTAAGCCTCCGATTGGAAGAACACGGCCTCTTAAGGTTATTTCCCCTGTCATTGCTATTTTTGCGCTTACTTTCTGGTTCGTTACAGCAGACAGCATGGCAGTTGCCATGGTAATACCGGCAGACGGTCCATCTTTTGGAACTGCTCCCTCCGGTATATGCAGATGTATATCATGCTTCTCAAAATAGTCATCCGGTACTTTGTATTTTGGACCAATGGATCTGACATAACTTAAGGCAGTCTGAGCAGACTCTTTCATTACATCACCCATTTGCCCTGTCATCTGAAGAGTTCCTTTTCCTGGCATTACATTCACCTCAATCTGCAGGGTATCTCCTCCCACACTGGTCCATGCCAGACCTCTTACAATTCCTACCTGGTCCTCCTCATTGACATTATCATAAGATATTTTTTCTTTCCCTAAGTATTTTTCCAGCTCATCTACCGTCACTTCAATAATCCGGCTCTTATCTTCCAGGAATTCTCTTGCAGCTTTTCTGAACACAGCACCGATCCGCCTCTCTAAATTTCTGACTCCGGCTTCTCTGGTATAATTGTGAATGATCTTTTCAAGAGCCTGATCTGTAATGGTAACTGGTTTACCATTCAGACCGTTTCGTTCCTGCTGCTTTTTCACCAGATAGTTTTTGGCAATATGGAATTTTTCATTCTCTGTATAGCTGTTAATTTCAATTACTTCCATACGATCAAGAAGCGGACCCGGAATCGTAGTCACAGTATTAGCCGTTGCAATGAACAGCACATTGGACAAATCAATGGGAAGTTCAATGTAATGATCCCGGAATTTTACATTCTGTTCGCTGTCAAGGACCTCTAAAAGAGCAGAAGAAGTATCTCCCCTGTATTCACTGCTGACTTTGTCGATCTCGTCAAGAAGCATTAGAGGATTGCTGACCCCTGCCTGCTTGACAGCCTCTGCAATTCTGCCAGGCATGGCGCCCACATATGTTTTCCTGTGTCCCCGGATCTCCGCTTCGTCCCGGATACCGCCCAGACTGATACGAACGTATTCTTTATTCAGCGCTTTTGCTACTGACCTTGCAATCGATGTCTTTCCTGTTCCCGGAGGTCCGACCAGGCATATGATCGGGCTGGTTCCCTTTTTGGCAAGAATACGGACTGCTAAATATTCCAGAATCCGTTCTTTTACCTTTTCCAGTCCATAATGGTCCTCATCCAGTACCTTCTGGGCATGAGCGATGTTATTGTTATCTTTTGATACCTTCTTCCACGGGAAATCAAGGACTGTTTCCAGATACATCCGGACCACATTCGCTTCCTGGCTTCCGCCTGGCATAGCTTTAAAACGGTCTATCTCTTTTTGAATCTTGTCTTTTACCGATTTCTCCGCCTTTAACGATTTTAAGCGCTTCGCATATTCATCACTGTCAGTGAGGGGATTATCCTCCCCCAGCTCTTCCCGGATCACTTTCATCTGCTCTCTTAGAATGTAGTCCTTCTGATTTTTGTCGATTCGCTCTTTCACATGGGACTGCAGTTCTTTTTTTACCTTTGTTACTTCAATTTCCGTAATCAGGTGTTTCATAACAAGCGCATACCGTTCTTCCAGAAGTACACTTTCCAGTACCTGCTGGCGCAGACGGTAATCCCATGATAACTGGACTGCCACCTGGTCTAAAAGTTCTCCTAAATCCAGAATGACCAACAGTCCAGGTACTACATCTTTGGCAATTCTCTGGTTTTCCCGGCCATAGGCCTCCAGTTTTTCTTTTACAATCTCAGCCATTGCCTGTATGGTAACAGGATCCAGAATCTCATCCGGCACCTCCAGCTTGTCGATTTCTCCCACAAGAAGAGGTCCTTCCCTGTCAAGAGACAAAAGCTCTGTCCGCTCCAATCCTTCCACCATGACACGAATAACGTTATTGGGAAGCTTTACCAACTGCTTGATTAAAGAAACCGTTCCCACCTGATATAAATCTTCCATTCCAGGATCCGTTTCTTCCGGATTCCTCTGGGTTACCAGACATACCTTCTGGTCTCCCACCATTGCCTTTTCAACCGCTGCAATGGATTTTTCCCGGCTGATATCAAAGTGCAGCATCATTTTGGGTAGAACAGTCATCCCCCTCAAGGCAATAACTGGCATTGTAATTGTCTTATCTACCATTTGGTTCTCTCCTTTGCATTCAAAAAGGTGTTCCAGCAGATTGATTCGCTGTAACACCTTCCCGACTCATGCAGGGATCTATGCGATCTCGCCTGTCTTATCTTTTCTCAATTTCTGAGCCAGTGACTTTCTGGGAACTGCCGTATCCCGATAAACCAGTTCCGGCTCTCCGTTTTTATCCACAACCTCTTTGGTGATTCTGCAGACTCCAATGCTGCTGTCAGATGGGATTTCATACATCAGATCTGTCATAACACTTTCCATAATGGAGCGCAGACCTCTGGCACCGGTTTTTCTTTCTACAGCCAGCTCTGCAATCCGTTCCACTGCCTCACGGGTCAGTTCAAGCTTTACATCGTCCAGCTCAAATAATTTCTGGTATTGCTTAATCAGCGCATTTTTAGGCTCTGATAAAATCTGAATAAGAGCATCCCGGTCCAATAGCTCTAAAGATACTGTAATCGGAACACGGCCGATAAACTCAGGAATCAGACCAAATTTAACCAGATCCTGAGGAAGCGTTTTCTTTAAAAGATCATCAATATCCGTCTTATTCTTATCTACTATCTCCGCATTAAAGCCAATGGATCCTGCACTTAAACGGCGTTCAATAATTTTCTCCAGACCATCAAACGCTCCGCCGCAGATAAACAGAATATTGGTTGTATTAATCTGTAAAAGTTCCTGATGCGGATGTTTTCTTCCTCCCTGAGGCGGAACACTGGCAACCGTACCTTCCAGAATCTTTAACAGAGCCTGCTGAACACCTTCACCGGAAACATCTCTGGTGATAGAAACATTCTCAGACTTCTTTGTGATCTTATCAATCTCATCAATGTAGATAATTCCGAATTCTGCTCTGCTGATATCATATTCAGCAGCCTGAATCAATTTTAAAAGAATGTTCTCTACATCTTCACCAACATAACCGGCTTCTGTAAGGGCGGTGGCATCTGCAATGGCAAAAGGGACGTTTAAAACCTTAGCCAGAGTCTGGGCAAGATAAGTTTTACCGGACCCGGTAGGTCCAAGCATCAGAATGTTGCTCTTTTGTATGTCTACATCCAGTTTCTTTTCGGATGTGATTCTCTTATAATGGTTATATACTGCTACGGACAACACCTTTTTTGCTTCGTCCTGCCCAATTACATATTCATCCAGAAATGCCTTCATCTCTTTAGGCTTCATCAGATTAATGTTACTGAAATCAGGCGCCTCTTCATCATGACCGTCGAATTCTTCCTCCAATATCTCCGCACATAAATCTATGCACTCATCACAGATGTAGACATTATTGGAACCGGCTATCAGTTTTTTTACCTGATCCTGGGTTTTCCCGCAAAAAGAGCATCGGATCTTGTCGTCTGTTCTGACCGGCATACACACACCTCATACTTTCCTTGTTATTGCTCACGGTTTTTGAGCATAAAGGGATGCCTCAGGGCGTTCCTTGTTATCGCTCACGGTTTTTGAGCATAAAGGGATGCCTCAGGGCGTTCCTTGTTATCGCTCACGGTTTTTGAGCATAAAGGGATGCCCATCAGGGCGCTCCTTATTATCGCTCACGGTTTTTGACTCCGTCTTTTGTATCAGCGGTCATGACTGTAAAGAATATTATCAATCAGCCCATATGCCTTTGCTTCATCAGCAGTCATGTAATTATCCCGTTCTGTATCCCGTTCAATTACTTCGTAAGGCTGACCAGTATTTGCCGCCATTATTTCATTTAAGCGTTTCTTAATCTTCAATATATTCTCTGCAACAATGCGAATTTCAGTTGCCTGGCCTTTCGCTCCGCCGGAAGGCTGGTGAATCATGACTTCTGCATTGGGAAGTGCAAAACGTTTGCCCTTTGTTCCGCCTGCTAATAGAAATGCTCCCATACTTGCTGCCATACCCATACAAACAGTAGAAACATCACATTTGATGTAGTTCATCGTATCATAAATCGCCATGCCGGCAGTCACAGAACCGCCAGGGCTGTTAATATAAAGATTAATATCCTTCGTAGGATCCTCTGCCTCTAAAAATAACAGCTGTGCCACAATTACACTTGCCGAAACATCAGACACTTCTTCACCGAGAAAAATGATTCTCTCTTTCAGAAGTCTGGAATAAATATCGTAAGAGCGTTCCCCCTTACTGGTTGATTCAATGACATAAGGTACTAAACTCATCTTTCTTCCTCCTGTCTGTTCTTCTCACTCAAAACCGAATAGACTCCGGACGGGATGTCAGGAATCTACCGGGAATAAAACTCTTAAACTAATTTTGCTTCTGCTACCAGGAAATCAACAGCTTCCTGTACGGCCAGATCTTCTTTCATCTGAGCAACGCCGCTTTCGCCAAGATACTCCTTAATCTGACCAACTTCCATCTTGTAGTTTTCAGCCATAGTTGCAATCTCTTTTTCAACTGCTTCATCAGTCACAGTGATATTCTCTGCTTTGGCAACTGCCTCCAGAACAAGTCTTGTCTGAATTCTCTTTAATGCCTGAGGTTTCATCTGCTCTCTTAATGTTTCGATTGTCATACCGGTAAATTTCATGTACTGATCAAGAGAAAGTCCCTGGCTCTGCATTCTTCTTGCATAATCGTTCACCATGTTGTTCACCTGGCTGTCGATCATCGGCTCAGGAATGTCCATGGCTGCATTCTCTACAACCTTTTCTACTACATGATCTTCGTTCTCAGTAGCTGCTGCCTTCTGTTTTCTTTCAGCAGCTTTTTCCTTTATGTCGTTTTTATATTCTTCTAATGTATCATATTCAGAAACTTCACTTGCAAACTCATCATTTAACTCAGGGAGTTCTTTTCTCTTGATTTCCTTTACGGTAACCTTGAACATCGCTGGTTTTCCGGCAAGATCTGTGGAATGATATTCATTTGGGAAGGTTACGTTTACTTCGCATGCTTCTCCGATGTTCTTTCCAATCAGCTGCTCTTCAAATGTGTCGATAAAGGAATGAGAACCAATGGTAAGCGGATAATCTTCGCCCTTGCCGCCCTCAAATGGCTTTCCGTCAACAAAGCCTTCAAAGTCGATGACAGTCTGGTCGCCGTCTTCCACTGCTCTGTCTTCCACAGTAACCAGTCTGGAGTTCTGCTCCTGAACTTTCTTTAATTCTTCTTCAATATCTTCTTCTGTTACTTCTGCTGATGCTTTGGTAACTTCAATCCCTTTATATTCGCCTAAAGTCACTTCCGGTTTAACAGCTACCGTAGCGGTGTAGATTAAGTTCTGGCCTTTTTCAACCTGTACAACGCTGATTTCCGGTCTGGAAACGATCTCCAGTCCGCTTTCTTCAGCTGCATCTCCATATGTTGCATCAAGAGCTTCATTCACAGCATCTTCATATAAGATACCAGCTCCATACATCTTTTCAACCATGGCCTGTGGTGCTTTACCTTTTCTGAAACCAGGGATGTTAAATCTGCCCTTATTCTTATTGTAAGCTGCGGTAAGAGCTTTATCAAACTCCTCAGCCGGCACTTCTACCGTTAATTTTGCCATGTTCTTTTCTAATTTTTCCACTTGTAAACTCATTAATGGGTTCCTCCTTGAGATATATGTGAACCGCCTTACCGACAGGGCGTTACACTTCAATTTAGCATTATACCATACTCGTCCTGTAAATTCCAGTGTTATTTATGATAAAATCAGGATTTTCCAGCGAGCTCCTTCATTTTTCCGGCGATGTATGGATCCAGAGGACGGATCTCGATTTGTGGTCTGGCGATGTAATATCCCTGAAACAGATATACACCGCAATCCAGTAAAAACACAAGTTCTTCTTCCGTTTCCACACCTTCTGCCAGCACGCAGATTTCGTTGCCTGCAGCAAAATCAAGAAGGTTTTTCAGTATCATCTGCCGTTTCTTATCTTTGTGGATCTTCCTTACCAGACTCATATCCACTTTTACTATCTCCGGGCGCATATGCAAAAGCACCGACTCACTGTTATATCCGGTTCCGAAATCATCGACTGCTGTCTGTCCCCGCCACTTTCTTGCCATTTCCATCTTCCGCTCCATCAATTCCTGGCTGGCAGGCTCTCCTTCCGTCATCTCGATCACAATCCGGCCCAAAAGCTCCTGATAATGAGCTTCCAGCTCCGCCTGCTCTTCGCTTGTGATGCACACAGAGGCGATGGAGTTGATAAACAGTTTTTCCATTTCTCCCAGATGCCCCTTTTTTAACTCGTCTGCAGCTGCCTTTAAGCCGGCAAACCATGTCAGCGACTCAATCTGGGATAATTTCGCCTGGGATCTTGCAAGATTCAGAACTTCAGTGATCCCTTTTAAGTTAGTAAAATGAGGTCTCATCAGGAGTTCATATCCGTAAATATCCCCGTCTCTTGTCACAATAGGCTGAAACACAAAGCTTACATTCCTTGTTTCCAGCATACGGTTCAGTTCTTCGCTTCCGGTCAGCATGTAGGAATTATGTGAGTATTCTTCGGGATCAAATTCCCTCACCTTTCCCTTCACACTATGCTTAACCATGTACATGGCAAAATCTGCGTAATTAAACAGCGTTTCAAAATCACCGGCATCATCCGGATACCAGGACAGTCCCCCTGAAACCCTGACAGGCATCAGATAACCGCCCTCCATATTCAGGGCTTCAGTTTGTATGCGCTTTACAAAATCACGGACATCTCTCCGTATTTTTTCCTTATTGTCTCCAATTAAGTACGTTACGAATTCATCACCGGAATAACGGGCGATAATCCCCCTTCCGGCAAAGCTGTTTTTTAAGCAGCCGGCAAATAAAATCAGATAACGGTCTCCTTCATCATGCCCATATGTGTCATTGATATACTTTAAATTATCCAAATCCCACATAATGACTGCTGCATATTTCTCCTTTTGGGTTCTCATCAAAAACTCCACCTGCTCCCTGAACGCTCTCCGGTTGTAGAGTTCTGTCAGCAGATCAAAATTACGTTCCCATTCCAGTTTTTCTTTCTCCATCACATCTGCAGTCACATCGGAGCATACACCGAGAATGGTTCCATCCTTGGACTCATCTAATATAATTTGTACCCAGCGTGTTCCATCTTTCATTTCCAGACTCTGAAAAACACGGTCTCCCTTCAGACGCACACCGGTAAATGTCTGTTCCATCAATGACTCAAACTGGTCAACCTCAAGATACCGGTATGGCTCCTCAATATTCCCCCAGCCAAGCATCTCAAAAAGAGTCTGGCTGCAGAAGACCTGATCTTCACCGTCCGAATACTCAAATACGCCAATCATAACATTCGCATGACGAAGAATACCCGATATCTTAGACGAGGACTGCTCCACATCATGGCTCAGCTGTTCAATGATTTCCGTTAGATCATCAATCTCGCGGATACGAACCCGCTTTAAAGCCAGTCCCCGGTTACCGGACTTACCCTTTAACTCTCCTGCAAGCTTCCGAATAGGATCAGTCACGATCCTTCCGATGACAAATGCGCCCAGTAAACTGAACAAAATGGGAACCAGCATAGTGGAAAGCAGCATGCTGCGGATTGCATTATAAAAAGCAAGAAGATCATTCTGTCTTGCCATTCCTACAAGCACCCATTCCTCGTCTTCCATGACTCCGTTGTTTGCATAAGCATCAAGACCTTTTATGCTTGCATACCACTTTGTTCCGTCAGAGGATTCAATCTCACTGATTGATTTTTTATTGCTGTCAGTGTAGGATATCCGAGAGACATCATTGAAATACTGATTATAGAGATAACCGGAATCAACCACGGGTTTAATGGTATTCGTCCCCCGGTTGCGTATCCCAAGAAGCCAGCATACCTCAAAGCTTCCGTTGGACTGTTTCTCTGACAGAATTTGTTTCAGCTGGTTTAGAGTCATCTCAAGCCCCCAGACTCCCACAACCGTTCCATCTTCTAATATAATCGGTATGGAATAAGTAATAACCGGCATATCTTTGGGACTTAAACGAAACGGAGGGCTTAAATACGCCAGCCTCATCGCTTCTTTTCCGATTGTCCCTGTCTGTCTTGCCTTAAGCAGAGGATTTTGATAAAAATCATTGTTTCTTAAATCTTTTCCCTCTTCAAAGCCGATTTCCCAGAAGGAATCCAGGGGTATCTCATATTGTTCCGCAATGGAAGGAAGCCCCCGCTCCATCAGCAGCGAAGAATTATCCGCTAAATATCCTCCCGGATTGGAGCTTCGTATGTAAAATCCCGCTTTCATATTGCCTGCACTGCTGGCGGCTGCAGGACCATCAAGAATACAGTAAACACCAGTCGCATAACTCATGTGGAGCATATCAATGGATTGGCCGATTATCTGTTCCACAATCCTGCGGTTTAATATGTAGTCTTTTGAAATGTCAGAAACACTATACTGGTTTCTCTTTAAAATCCGTTCAATTTCATCGGAAACAAAAACAGAATTATTCAGCATAACAGACCAGTGGTGAAGAGTCTCCTTTTCCAGACTCAATCTGGTATTTTCCGTATTATGGCTTAATATCTGGATTTCATTATTCTTTAATTTAACAGAAACTCCTCCGAAAAGAACAGTTCCTGCAATTACTGCAGCTTGTAATACAAGCAGAATCAGCAGCGGTCCAAGCAAATGGGCTCGTATGGACTCACTTCTCTTATCTTTCATAAATTACTCTCCGATGACTGCTTCCAATTGCCTCTTCGTGTCTTCGTACCATTGGTTAAAATTCTCATCCGTTGTGAAACGGGCGACAGCCCTCTCCCGGTCAATCCCCCCGTTCACCAGCTCTTTCACCTTTTTAGAGTCCTCCCTGGCTTTTGAGGTCATAGTAGTCTGAAGGATCTCTCTTGCCCGGTCTCCCCCCTTAAAAGGTTTAGAAGTATAAAGTCTGTACCTGTTCGCCGTATCCAGTCCGATAAGCAGGTTGTGGGAAACCGCGCTGTCTTCTCCAGCCTCCTTCAAAAACGGCTCCAGAAGCGTTTGCTCCGCTGCCGCTTTTTTTACGGGCAGATAACCGGAACCTATGGCAAATTTCATATTCTGTTCTGTAGCAGTAAACCATTTCAGAAAACAGACCGCTGCATATTCCCTTTTTTCATCTGATTTAAAAACCATCATACCTGCACCCTGGGAGACAGCACAGGGCATTGTCCCTGCAAATCCGGGAAGCGGATAAAGCTTGCTTTCAATGGGATAGTTTGTTCCATCCTCCAGCGTTACAGAGGTTGGAAAATAAGAGATTCCGCTTGTCGCTCCCACAAATGCAACCAGCTTTCCGGTCTTGACATCGTCACTGCGAAATCTTCCGTATTCCCCAAAGCATCCCTTTACATACGGAATATAGTAATTATCCCAAAGTTTTCTCACCGCCTCCTGATCAAAATCCAATGTGGTTTTCCCATCTTTCACAGAAAAGATCTCATGTCCAAGCTGCAGGCTTCCGATAATCATATAGTTTGCAAATGCATCTCTGCCAAAAAAAGCCTTGCCGTCACCAGCCGCTTCTGTCAGGCTGTCTGTCCACCTGTAATAGGATTCCGATAATCTGGTAATTCCCTCCCAGGTTGAAAAATCTTCCTCCGTTACACCGGTTGCAGCAGCAAACGTATCCCAGTTGGTCTTGTTCACCGTAAGTATCTCAGTGGATTTGGCAACCGGAAATATTTTGACAGAACCGCTGTCATCGAATCTTCCCTCGTCCATGTATGCATCCACGTATTCCGAGAGTTCCTGTGAGGTTAAGTATTTTTTTAAATCTGCAGCCAGGCCCATACTGTCCACTTCATAAACCTTATCTGCATAAGCAGAAAATACATCAGGAAGCGGGTCCGAACCGATTCGGTGTTCAATACTGTCGCTGACCGCTGTGCTCAGCTCATCAATACTCCCTTTGTTATAAGCCTTTACTATAATTCCTTTTGTCCGTCCCTCATTTTCATTAAACATTCTGACAAGACTGTCAAATTCTTCTTTCTGGACACCATTATAATAATGCCAGATTGTGATTGTCACTGGGTCCCTGGGAGAAAGTCCATATGGATCCTTTTTCTCGCAGCCGGTAAGGTAAATTAAGCAGAAAATAAAAGCAATTGGTACCATCCAACTCTTTTTCATAGGTTCACCTGCCTGCTACATCGGAATCTGGTCGTACTGGATTGCCTCTTTTATTTTTCGCGCATGCATTTTATCAACAAGCAGCTCTAACAGTTCAATTCCCAGATCAAGCGCATAACCCAGCCCTCTGGCTGTTGTTATATTGCCGTCAGTCACCACGCCCTGTCTGACCACACTGGCCCCTGATAATTCACTCTCATATCCCGGAAAACAGGTTGCCTTTTTTCCCTCAAGAAGCCCAAGCCTTCCAAGGATACTGGGAGCCGCACAGATAGCAGCAATCCTGCGGTTTGCCTTATGGGCTTCCAACAGCGCATTTAATAAGGTTTCATTAGCTGCAAGATTTTTGGTCCCCGGCATGCCTCCCGGAAGAAAAAGCACGTCCCCATCCTTTAAATCTGTCTGGGATATTAAAACATCCGCCTGCAGTTTAATTCCATGAGAACCTGTTACATTCTTTTTACCAGTTACTGACACAAGTTTCACATCCTGGCCCCCTCTTAACAAAACGTCAACGACTGCAAGCAGTTCCACCTCCTCTGACCCATCTGCTAAAAATGCATAAACCTTACCCATATTAATCGTCTCCTCTCTCACTATGAAATGTACTGTTCATTGTAACCTTTATATAATCCACCAGATATGCAGCATCGGCATCCTCCCCCTGTATCAGCCGTATTACCGTATCCGCAGCAGTCTTCGACTGGCCCTGATGGTCATTTAAGACCGTACCGGCAACCTTGCCTTCCTTTATATAGCCCACAGTTTCCTTAAGCGCATCAACCCCTACCAGATAAATATCTTTTCCGGGTATCATGCCCGCTTCTTCCACAGCTTCAAGCGCTCCGTTTACCATGGCATCGTTGTTGCAGAATATGACGTCAATTCTGGATCCATAAGCAGCCAAAGCCTGTGCAGCCAGTTTTTTCCCTTCCTCTTTGTTCCAGTTACCGTAGCCGGTAAACAGCTCCTCTGTACTCATCCCTGCGTCCTTTAACGCCCTAACCGAATATTCCGACCTGCAGCGGACGGCCTCACTGCCCGCCTCCCCTTTTATCATCACATAAGAGACGATGCCGTCTTTGTTCCTGTCGCCTTTCAAAGGACTTTCCAAAATAATCTCTCCCTGATAGGTCCCCGCCTGCTTAGAGTCTGTTTCCACACTGGAAACCGCCATGTGCCGCTCCTTCCAACGTTTTTTTTCTGATTCAGACGGCTCACTGTTAATAAAAACAAGAGGGATACCTGCCTGACTGCAGGTATCCGCAATCCGTCCCGCTGTCAGAGCTTCCACAGGATTGACGATAATCCCGTCGCACTTGCTGTCAATAAACTCCCTGATCTGGCGGTCCTGTTCCAGCTGGTCCCCTCCCGCATTGCGCATAATGACCTGGGCATGATAGGTTTCTTCCAGATATTGTTTTAATTCTGACCGGTAAAGTTTCATAAATGTATCATCATAACGATAGATGCTTATTCCTATTTTAGGACCCTCTGCCGTCTCAATTCCTTCTGTACCAGCCTCTTTATCCGAGCTTTCTGCTGGTTTTAGCTGGCTGCCTTTTTCTGCACAGCCTGCTGCAAGCAGTGCTGCAGCTACCAGAAAAAGAATAACCATACGCTTTTTTAAGTACTTCATACGATTGATCTCCTGATTTTTACTGTATTTTCCATATTACCACGTTTTTCTTCTTTTTGCCACTATCTTCTATTTTTTATCCTATTGTGGTATACTAACCCTGTTTCACAGCACAATACATGGAATCAGGAGGTTTTTCATGGAAATCGAGCGCAAATATCTGGTTACCGATCCGCCGGAAAATTATATGTCATATCCCCATCATTTCATCGAACAGGGATATTTATCAACGGACCCTGTCGTCCGGGTCCGCAAAGAGGATGAAACCTATATTCTGACTTATAAATCCAAAGGACTTCTGGCAAGAGAAGAATACAACCTTCCCTTAAATGAAGACTCTTACAAGCATTTAATCCGCAAAGCAGACGGCTGCATTCTTACAAAAAAGAGATACTTAATTCCTGTTCAAGATAGCAGCCACCTGACCATAGAGCTTGATGTGTTTGAAGGCCGCTATCAGGGATTAATGCTGGCAGAGGTTGAATTTGAAAGTCTGGAGGAAGCCCACTCCTTTACGCCCCCTTCCTGGTTTGGAAAAGATGTTACCTTATCTGGGGAATATCAAAACAGCCGGCTCAGCCAGATGACAGAATAGTTTCAGGATCAGAAAAAGCGTCCAGAATCGGTCAGGCTGCCGAATCGGACGCTTTTTGTAAGTATATTTTACTTTTTAGCAATGTATTTTCTAATATCAAGTGCAATTGCAACTATGATAACCACACCCTGAGCGATGTACTGGTAATTGGTGTTGACTCCCAGGTACTGAAGACAGGTTTTTAAGATTTCAAAAACCAGAACACCGATTAAAACACCGGATACCTTACCGATACCTCCGTTTACAGACACACCGCCGATGGTACAGGCAGCAATCGCTTCCAATTCCCAGCCCATTCCCATATTAACAGATGATCCGCCGGATTTTGCTCCAACCAGGAAGCCACCCAGTGCGTAAAGCGCTGCAGCTGTTACATAGATAATAATCTTTGTCTTTTTGGTATTAACGCCGGATACTTCTGCAGCCTGCTCGTTGCCGCCTATGGCATACATATATTTTCCGTGTGGAGTTTTGTTATAAATGAACCAGATTACAAGTCCTACTGCAAGGGCAATTAAAAACAGATACGGAACTACACCAAATAATCTTCCCTTTGCTACTTCCGTATATGCAGGGCGATAACCTCCGATTGGTGTTGCATTGGTATAAACAAGGCACACACCATATACAACCAGCTGCATACCCAGCGTTCCGATAAATGCCGGTACCTGCAGATAAGAGATTACCAGACCATTAATAAATCCAAATATCGCAGAAATTAAAATGCAGATCAAAAGAACTACAAATACCCACCAGATTCCAAAATCCGGAAGATTGGGAAAGAATTTACCGCTGTAGCCGGGTTTCTGCAGAAGCGTTCCAGCCAGACAGGCAGAAAGCCCTACAATACGTCCTGCAGATAGATCTGTACCTCTGGTGATAAGGCACCCGGATACTCCGCAGGCGATGATGAAACGAGGTGCCACATTTAAGGCAATATTCTTTAAATTGTCAACTGTTCCGAATGACGGCTGCTTAATTACCGTAAAAATGGCAAGCAGGACGAGGACAACGATGATTCCATTATTTATAAGGAAATCCTTCAAATTAATCTTCTTAGCTGTCATGACTTAACCTCCTGTTTGGAATTATTTTTCGTTTTGTTGATATCGAATTGAGTGGCAAAGGCCATGATTTTTTCCTGGGTTGCCTCACTATCCTCTACTTCTCCTGTAATACGTCCTCCACACATAACGATAATCCGGTTTGACATACCGATCAGCTCCGGCATCTCAGAAGATATCATTATGATGGATTTTCCCTGCTTAACAAGATCTATCATAATCTGATAAATCTCATATTTGGCGCCCACGTCGATTCCACGCGTTGGCTCATCCATGATTAAAATTTCAGGATTATTGGCCAGCCATCTGGCAATAATAACCTTTTGCTGGTTTCCTCCAGAGAGAGATTGAATCAGCGTTCTGTCATTGGGCGTTTTAATGCTCAGCTTCGCGATGCTTTCCTTTACTACAGAATCCACCTTTTTCCCGTGTATGACTCCTGCTGTAGTATAATTCTTGTAGGAAGCAATCGCTGTATTATCCGAAATACTTAAGCATCCGAAAATTCCGTTTCCCCTGCGGTCCTCAGTGATCATGCCAACAGAATCATTAATTGCATCCTGGGGACATTTTATAACCACTTTCTTACCAAGAACCTCTACTTCACCTTCGGCAATATGCCTCATGCCAAAAATAGCTTCCATCAATTCAGTTCTCTGCGCTCCTACCAGACCGCCGAATCCCAGAATCTCTCCTTTTTTCAGCTCAAAGGAGCAGTCCTGAAAGGAACGTTCATGGATGCTGCTTAAATGGCTAACTTTCAGTACGGTTTCATCCGTCCGGTAATCATCCTTAGGAGGATAAACATTTCCCAGTTCTCTTCCCACCATCTGCTTTACAATCTCTTCATCGGAGATATCAGGCACCTGCCACGATCCTACATAGGTTCCATCCCGCATGATCGTGATGTCATCTGCAATCTGTCTGATTTCTGCCATTTTATGGCTGATATATATCATAGAAACTCCGCGGGACTTTAAGTCCTTTATGATGCGGAACAGTGCTTCTACCTCGTTATCAGTCAGTGATGAAGTAGGTTCATCCAGAATCACCAGTTTTGCATTCTGGCTGACTGCCTTTGCAATTTCTACTGACTGCATTTGTCCGATTGATAAGGTCCCAAGTTTTGCTTTGGGATTAAAATTCATTTTTACATCCTTTAACCACTTCTCTGCTTCTGCATTCATGGTTTTGTGATCAATTACTTTTAACGGTCCTATTTTAAATATCGGAAACCGCCCCAGATACATATTCTCCGCAATAGAGCGGGCCGGTACCGGCTGAAGTTCCTGGTGTACCATGGCAAGGCCTTTGTGAAGTGCTTCATCCGGATTGGCGATATTCACCTTTTCACCGTCAATTAAAACCTCACCTTCATCCATCTTGTAAATGCCAAACAGACATTTCATCAGAGTAGACTTACCTGCTCCGTTCTCTCCCATCAGAGCATGAACGGTACCGGGACGTACTTTTAAATTTATTTTATCCAATGCTTTGACGCCAGGGAAGGATTTGCTGATTCCAACCATTTCCAGTCTGTATTTCTCTGCCATCCCGCTTCTCCTTTCATTCATTCGTCCGCATTTCAGGACATAAAGGGATACCCGTAGGGTGTTTCATTCATTCGTCCGCTTTTCAGGACATAAAGGGATACCCGTAGGGTGTTTCATTCATTCGTCCGCTTTTCAGGACATAAAGGGAT
>NZ_OAOF01000049.1 GCF_900205965.1 Lacrimispora amygdalina | reverse complement strand
GAAGCTGAATACTTTTGACATATAAACTAAGTCGTATTCTTCGATCAGGCCGTCAAACGGCTCATACCACTGAACCCGATCATCTTTCGACTTATGCCATGCACTTATTTTCATAAGTGGTAGATTGGGGTAATTATGTCCATCTACATCAATAAGCCCTACTTTCAATTCACACCGCCTTTCTCATCAAAATACTAATTTAGATGTTCATTCCATTCCTTTTTTATAATGCTAATATCTTCATTGGCGACCGTACTCTTCAAACACTGGGTACAAAAAACTTTATATGGACTTCCACTACAAAAATCTTTTCCATCTGAACCAACCATGTATGGATAACCACCATAAGAACATGTATTACTATGGTATCCTTTCCTCCCAGGTTCCAGGAAATCTAAATTACTGCTTGAGAAACAAGTTAGTCTAAGTGTTATTTTTTATAATATCGGCCATTTCATCTAATAAAATGGCTGTGTTCATAGCAAGCGCATCAGTTGGTTTTACTTTTTTGTCCATCATGTAAGCAGTTTGAAGTTCATCTTCTGTTTCTTGGTGTTTCCATGTTCCAACTTTAAAGCAAATTTTATTTTCTTCTATGTAGACATTTATATCTTTTACTTCAAGATATTTGTAATTATCAATAGTTTCATTGATTTGATTTTTTATTTTTGTTAGTGTGGTTTTAATCATTAAATTCACCTCTCTACAGTTTAGCTTATAAAATCATATATATTTGTCTGTCCTGCAGGTTCGAAATTCATCCAAAGAATTTCTCTTTTTTTACTGCTGATCTGCGAATAGCATGTTGTTTCTTCCCGGTACCAGTTAGATAAACGATCATTATATAGTTCACTATCATATCCGCTTAGTAATACTGGGCCTTTATGAGCCTGTAATACATCTATCAAGTCATGATGCTGTTTATCTTCTGCCATTTCGTAACGGTATTGCTTACCATGCCTTTCACTCAGCACATATGGAGGATCAGCATAAATCAATACTTTCGGATTATTAAACCTTTCAATTAGCTCCACTGCCGGGCGGTTTTCAATTTGTACGCCTCTGATCCGTTCTGCTGCTTGCATTATCTTTTCCGGTAATTTGCACCAATCTGACGCAGCATAAGCCTTTTCACGTCCCTGTACGTCATTCTTCCAGCCTACCTTTTCCCCAGTAGTGCGGAATCCGTGGCCCATATTCAGCCTTATGTAGAAATTAATTGCTTTACTAAAGCTGTCCTCTGGTACCGTTTTAAAGGTATCATCATAAATTTGTCTTGCGTAAGGAGTTAAATATATTTCTCTGGCCAGTCGTTCCGGGTCCTTGCGAATCCATTCGAATAGATTTACCACATTCCCGTCCATATCATTCACCGTTTCAATGTTTGACCTGGGCTTATTGAACAGAACGGCTCCGCTGCCGAAAAACGCCTCTAAGTAACTGTGATGCTCCGGGAAGTAACTTATAATCCAGTCTGCGATACTCCATTTACTTCCCGGATACTTCATAACTGCTTTCATAATTTGTAAGAAGCCCGGTATACCCTTACCCCTGCAGGAGGCTGGCTCCTTTCTTTTAATCATTCATATTTCAGTTCAGTTCTGCAACTATATTAACCCCAGAACTATGAGGAATGATTTCTGTTACTTCACATTTTATAAAATCTAAAAATTCACTATAAGAAATTTCTCCCTTTTCATTTCTTTCAATATCAAACATTTTAAGAGGTGCTTCATCCAGCCCTCTTCGCTCTTTTATATGTCCTTTTGGATAAATAAAAATGGAGAATTTCTTACACTTCGTAATACTCAAACACTTTTTTAATTTCATAATGCACCTCCCATAATACTAATTTGCCTGTCTTAAAAGCAATAATGCTTCTTGCAGACACTTCTGTATTTGATCCGCCTTATCCTGTCCTACATAAGAATTATCTTCTTTTACAGATCTTTGCAGGTTTTCAATGTCTGAGATCAAGCTTAGTTCCGCGCTGTACTTCTTTAACAATATTCCTTCCTCTGTAGCCAATATTTCCAATGAAGATCCATCAACTAATCCCATGGAATTTCTAATATCTTTCGGCAAGACTAACCTGCCAAGATGATCAATTTTTCTTATAACCACTTTTCTTCCTCCTATTCTGTAAAAATTTAAGTACTTCCTGGTTAAATCTATATTTTAAGTATGGCATGTAGGTTATTTACAATTTCCTCAATCTCCTCCTTAAATTTAGAACTATCAGAACCATTTAACTTTCCATAAGCGATAAACGCCTTTTTTATATCAGATACTGAGCTCATTGTTGTCTCAATTGCCGTAGACAATTTTACTTCCATACGAATTCTTTGAAGATCCTGCCCCGGCTGATCCTTCATCTGCTTTAGCTCAGCTTCTAACTTTTCAATCTCATTATTCTTATTATTCAGTTTCTGACTGATCTCGTTAAGGCTTTTATTAATATCCTTTTGGGCATCTTCTTTTTCTTGGAGCTGCTTTTCAAGCTCTTTAACTTTATTTCTATCAGGGCTATTATTTAGAATCTCTTCCGAAATTTCAAGTTTGATACGCTCGCGGTCCTGCTCAATACTCTCCTGGAGCCTCACAAGCTCCTTCTCATGCCTTTCCTGCAGTTGATCACTCTCTTCCCTTAATCTGCTTAATTCCCCCTCTTTAAGGATCAATTCCGTTTGCACAGCCTCCTTCTCCTGTTTAAGCTTTTTAATATCATCTGCAGATACTTTCTTCCCTTCCTGGATCAGCTTTAAGATATTCCGTTGCTCCTCCTCAGTAAGAACCGAATAATTTGCTCCATCGGCCAGAGTAATATTATTCAGAAAAAACTCTTCTCTCAATTCCGGTATCAAAGCATCAATACTTTTATACTTTTGAACCTGCCTCTCAGTCATCCCCAGTTTATTACCCACTTCTTTATTTACATTAATACGTTTCTTATAAGGCAGTAAGGCATTACGCCTCTCCATCAATTCAGCGCGTCTTGTAACCCGTTTATACTTGTCCTGTGGGTTCGTGGGTCTTACCTCTTCATTGGCATCCATCAATCTGATTTCACTGTCAATTTCATCTAAAGGCGACATATCACCGGCATCCATATATTTTTTCTTTTTCACGTTAATAGGATAACCGGCTTCAAACCCCTTTACGTTGTCCAGGTAGTCCTGATACTCCTGAGAATCAGTATCTTCATAATCTCTAAACTTTTCCAGAAGCAGATCAATAGCTCTGGTTCTTCTCTCTCCAGATTCTATTACATATAAATCCTGTTCCTCATCATAAAATCCTTCAAGAGAATGAATCAACCCAAAGCGTAGAATACCTTCCGCAAGCTTTTCTAAATCCACCTGGCTGTAATCGTTCTTATCATTGAATATGATTTTCTTTCTGGGTATGATTTTCAAATTAAACGGGACGTTACTCCTCTTTTCGCTGAGCTTCCCTACTATCTCCTGCAAACTAACGCCTGGATCTGTCACCACACGTTCCTCCGGTATAGTACTTACTTCCGGAACCTTGGCCATTTCATTATTTCTAATGTTTAGACCTTTAAATTTCTGTACTGGCATAAAACAACCTCCTTACATTGCTTCCTTTATGGAATCTCTTAAAAATTTCTCAGTCTGGGTATCTAAAATCCCCATCTCCAATAACAAGTTACAGTAATCACTTAATGCTCTGGAATTTGGATATGTAAGCAATGGCTTAAATTCTCTTTCTATGTCATTGATTTTTGTATCTTGCCGGATCGCTGTATCAAAAAACATATTGTTCATGTTTGCTGTAAATGTCTTGCTGGTTTCCTTAAATGCATTGGTAATTACATTTGCCTGGGTGATAAATGCTCCCAGAAACTGAGGACTTTCTAAATCATGTTCCTCTTTTATATAGATAATGCTTTTCAATGTTTCCTGCAGCCCCTCATAAGAATACTGCTCACACTTAATCGGAATAATAATAAAATCTGAGGCAAAAATGCTGTTTACCGTCAAAATATTATTTGCGGGTGCATTGTCAATCAGTATATAGTCATACTCATGTGATATAGCTTTTAAGGCCCTTTTTAAAATTGTATTATTATTGCCTGTATTGCTAACCACCAGATCCTGAGTCAATTTGTGCCTATGGCTGCTGGGTAGAATTGAGAGATTTTCAATGTACGTTTTTCTTATCAGGCTCTTTACCTCTTCACCATTCCGATAGCGGAATCGATAAAGCTCTGCAATATGGTAATCCTCGCTTTCCGGAAGCAGTATTCCATTCTCAAT
Source organism: Lacrimispora amygdalina (assembly GCF_900205965.1). Classification (GTDB taxonomy): domain Bacteria; phylum Bacillota; class Clostridia; order Lachnospirales; family Lachnospiraceae; genus Lacrimispora; species Lacrimispora amygdalina_A. The sequence continues at coordinate 2,284 of NZ_OAOF01000049.1, read as the reverse complement.
CTCCGGACTATCCTTTTGAAACAAATGAAACTGCATAGATGTATTTCCCTGAGGGTCCTGATCAACGATCAGAGTTTTTTTACCTAAGTAAGCCAGAAGCTCACCTAATACTACTGTAGTAGTGGTTTTGCCAACTCCACCTTTGTTACTGTTAATGCTCCCGATAACTGCCATGTTTTTATCCTCCTGGTATTTATATTTTCAAAGGCTCTTTATTCAGAATTTTTTCTATTGCACACCATTCTTCACGCGATCCATATCGCCATACCATTTAATAACTTTTTCAATTTCATCTTCTAAAGTACCTACTTGTCCATTAACAGACTGCAAAAAATCATTCCAGTAATCATCTATTTGCTCACGGCAATCTGCTACAAACTCTTTTTCCTGTTTAATATTTTCTAATTGTTCTTTTTCCCATACTTCTTTCCGGGAATAGCAAGGTTTATCACCTTCAGCTGTACAGATAACTAAATCCTGCCAAGTATATGTACTCCCATCAAATCTTTTCATGATTCCAGTCTTAATTTCTTCTTCCATAACAGGAATCTGATCCACACTGCTTCTCATATCATTGTACAATTCCAGAAATTCCTCGATCGTATCCTGATCAATCAGATATTTCAAAAAACTCTCTTCCGGAAACATACCAAAGTAACATCTCTCAAACCAGTTATTTAACGCATCCCTTTCATTCGACCCATTGGTATAAGTTCCATCTACCAGGTCACCAACAAAATTTTCAAGAAGCTCTGACACAGACAAACTGGCACTTCCAGCCTTTTTATATAATCTTTCAACATCTGCATCAGACAATTTGATTTCAATCTTTCGCTCTCTAATTGTTTTAATTTCTAACTGCGGATCTTTTTCAACTCTCATAAGAAAACCTCTCTTTCTAAACTCAATTATCATTGTTTTTATGAATCCACCTGATTTCCTTTACCACATCGTCTAAATAATCAGTACTTTTCTGGGCTGCCGCACGGAGCCTCCTAAGCAATAGCTCCTGGCTCTTTATTTCCTCCTCATATGCTTTAAAGCGTCTCTGATACTCCTCTTCTACCTTAACCAGCATTTCTTCCCGCTTCATGCAAAAATGAATTAAGTACTCAAATTTTTCAGTCAGATTTTTTCCCGGACATCTCATAAGATATTTTTCAGTCTCTGGTAAGAGTCTTATTGATGTGGGTCTTCCTTTCTTTTCCTTTTTCACTTTGCTTTCCTCCAATACATTTTTTCTCAACGATGCCAACCACGGGAAGTTTTCTGTTTTACTGTATTTTATAAATATCAACTGCATTGATATTTTAAATTTCTATAACACTTACTGATTTATCCCTATTGTTTTTTCTCATGTGTATCTTTATAATTTCTATATACACATCATCAGTGGATGTAATGGAGGCTTGTAGGTGACAGGTATCTGGTAACTGGTATTTTTGGTAGCTGGTTTTGATAACTGGTAATAAAACTTTAAGCTTGCTGATTCGTTCCCCAAGTGTAGCCAGCACTTGTTTGATTGACTGTGTTTTTATCTATCCGAAATGTTAGGTCTAAAAAAAGAGACCTAACATTTTTTTTAGGTCTCTTTCACTCTTTTCTATATTTTCCATCTATATGCAATGTTTTTACCCCCGTCTGCACTACCGAATTTATTGCCTTTGCGCAAGCCTATGACCAATTTGAAGCTCTAAATGCCAAATTAATAGGCTTAAGCATTGACAGCGATCCCTCTCATCTTGCATGGGTAAACCAGATCTATTTACTGACAGGCATTCAGATCCCCTTCCCTATTATAGCAGACAGAATGGCCGATGTGGCAAATCTGTATGGTATGATAGCTCCTGATGCAGCCAAGCAGGAAACTGTCCGTAACGTCTATTTCATTGATCCAGACCAGATTATACGGGCAATCCTGATTTATCCTCTTACTAATGGAAGAAATATCTGTGAAATCATACGGCTTTTAACTGCCCTTGAAACAACTGACCGCTGTAACGTCGTAACCCCGGCTAACTGGGAGCCAGGTACTCCCGCTATGGTCTCACCACCCCGAACTTATGACCAGATGTTAGAACGCATCAATGATCCTAAGTCACAAAACTTAAATTGTATGGACTGGTTCTGGTGTTATAAAGATAAGCCCTGCTGACATTACCTCGAATCATAACCACCGGCTTAGCCGGTGGTTTGCTCTGGCCCTATAAGGGCCTGTTACCGGCACTGGAGTCTAAAGACTCATTGAAAGGTTCGCCAGCCGCAACATCATTTACCTGCCAAG
>NZ_OAOF01000027.1 GCF_900205965.1 Lacrimispora amygdalina | reverse complement strand
TGCAATCCAAAAGTGTAACACTCCCTGCATAAAAAAATCCATTGTAACACCCTTCCAAATCCATTATCCTTATGTTTGTCGAGAACTTAAGGAGGAAGAAAGGAATGTTATCAATGGATAATATCAAGTATATCAAACGCCTCTACGAAAGTGAAGGGATTTCTATCCGGGAAATTATGCGCCGGACAGGCTATCACTATGAAACTGTCAAAAAATACCTGGATATGGAGGAATTTAGTTATCAATATTTTATAAGTTGCTTTTTTACTAATTGTCATCCCTTATCGAAGCAATATCGCGCTATTTTTTTGTAGTATTTTATATCCTGATAATAAATCGCCAAATGTTCTTCAGCAAAATCTCTTTCTTTTTTCTGAATTTCTTTTTTATTACCGTCATTCATGATTTGCTTAATAACGATATCGTCATACTCGTCAAAAATAGCATGGTACATATCAAATCTTCGAGAAAGCGAAATAATATTTTTTATATTCCTAAGCCGACGTTTAGCACAAAATCTGTTTTTAACTAAATCATATTTATCACATTTTTCGCATAATTGTCGATCATATACGTCAGTATAAAAAGCTCTGTCTTCACTTACTCTATTGTTACATGCTTTGCATTCTAATGGTTCTTCCAAAAACATCATTTCTATATCACAAGCAATCTCTTCTCCAATAAACTCTCGAGATGAGTGTCTTTGAGCGACTTGAAGGCATTTCCATATTTTATCTTTTAGTCCAAACATCACCCATACACCAGGTGTATTATAGACTTTTTTAATGCTTTGAATTATTTCTTTACTATTTCCGTTTTCCTTTTTCCATACTAGCTCACCTGGTATTTGATTAAAATCATCGTATGCCCTCCCTTCTCTTTTTGAATAGGTTTCACTTTTTTCCATTTTTCGAGCCCCCCCATACAGTTCATTTTGAAATGCAAATTTTACTACATAAGTCCAGCGATATTAGCTGATTCCTAACTTTTATTATTTCTTGCTTTTTATTATTTCACTATAATCTTCCCATTAAGACTAGCAAACACTTCCTGTTACTTTTCCATCGTACATTCAGCATAAATATTCATAGTGGTCTGAATGTCAACGTGACCCATAACCGACTGAATAACCTTCAGATTAGACTCATTCTCGCAAAGCCTGGTACAGAAAGTATGTCTCAGATTATGCGCCGAAAAATGCGGGAGTATAAAGGATCTCGATGTTCTTGCTTTGCCTTTTCCTCTTCCTTCTTATTATAGTCCTCATAGATTCTCTTGATTGCACGATTCAAAGATTCTGGCGTATAAACATTGCCTTCTCCTGTAGAAAATACAAAGTTACTAAATCCATCAATCTCATTGGTTCCAAATCCTAGCACCTTCTGAATCTGATACTCTTCAAGAAATGCATCACACACTTAATCAATCATTGGAATCGTTCTTTCACCTGCTTCTGTCTTAGGGGTAGAGATATGTACTACACAGCCATTACTAGGCTCTGGTCTATAAATTAACGTCTTATTCACTCCGATTAATCTCTTTTCAAAATCTAGATCATCCCAACATAGTCCTAAACATTCACCAATACGCATTCCTGTTCCCAAAAGAACTGTAATCACTGGCTCCCATCCATGAAATTCGTAGTTTTCACACATATGCGTCATAAAAGCCTTCTGCTGTGGAGCTGTCAATGCATAACGTTTTCTCTTAAAATCTAACGAATTTCTCTTAATCTCGTTCATTACACCCTCCGACGGATTCTTTCTGATTAAGTCATCTCTAACAGCCAGATCAAAGGTTGGATGAAGCTGAGTATGAATGTTATCTAAATTATTTGCTTTTAAGCCCTGGTCATTCACCAACCAATAATAGAATGTTTTAACTTATCTTCAGCCATTACAAACCACTCCTTTCGAGAGCTACTTATTGTCCCCACATCTAGTTTTTGCCTCCATAGGAAATAGAATTCTCAAATAAGCAATATAAATGTGACATGTCGACATCTTTAGTAAGCTCTATGAATTGTTCTGCATTTTTATTATAGTATTCAACAGTAGAATCGATTCTATATCACCCACATTTCATATTCCTGCAATTTTGCGGAATTGTAAACCAAACTCAAGTTTTCCTCCAGCACATTTCCAAATTGTTCCTGTGAATTTCCCGGAATGTATAGCCTTTCAGTAGCCCAAATTGCATTCAAGTGCTGATTCTCACACTTCTCAAAATAACGCATCAAAATTTGCGCCATATCCCGATCGTCATTGTCAAAAATCAATTTGTACAAATAATAATTATATTTGACAAATTCTTTTATGTAGCGCTTGTCAGGGAGTCTATTATTCTTGCTTGTATTGAGAGATTTACTTGCGGGTGTTAAATTCCATAATTCATCATTAGACACATATGATCTTGGAACAAAATGGTCCAGGTCAAATACTTTTACATCAAGCTCATTGCCAGTATATATCTCATAAAGTGAATTTCCGGTTAAGTTAACAGTTGCAATCCATAATTCTCTAGCATTTTTTAAGGATTTATGTTTTACTTCTATTTCTGGTGCTATCTTATACATAACTCCGGGAACACTAGGATTTCGATCTTGGATAAAAATGGCTTTGTTATATCTAATCCATCCCATAATCAGCGCATAATTTTGCATCATGAATTCACGCCATTCCTCATTAATATGTATTCTCCTCTGCAATGGACTAGCAGCATCAATTATGTCATAAAAGAATTCATTATCCATTTTCGTAAATGCATTCAGATATGCGATAAATCTTCCGTAATTCTTCTTGTCAATAAATGCTTTTCCTTCTTTATCGACAAAAGGTTTTATAAGTCGATATGGAACATAATCTGTGAGATGAATTTTGTCATCAAGTAGTTTGTCATTATATTTCTTTATCAAATAAAGCAATCGATCTTTAGAAGGTATCTTATTTGACAACTCTCCTTTTGAACAGTCATAAAGCAATCTGATAGCATGCTCAAGAAAGTTTTCCGCGTTTCCATTTACTGTATGTCCTAATCTAAGGTGATAATGAGTGACCGTTTTCCAAGCGCCTACTATCATTTCATCGATAATATCTTCAAATGTAAACATGTCATTATCATTTGGAATCAACTTCATAATAGCCTCTAACCAGAAAAACTTATATCCCTGGTCATTGTTACTCAACAGATTCTCAAACTTCTTAATATTTAATTTGTTTGAATACAACGGAAGCGACATTTTTATCATATCATCCATTAAGTCACCCCTCAATTAACCACAAATCTGTTTTGCTGTTTCTAACAAAAGATTTATGCCTTCCTTTACTTCTTCAACTAATGTATTTGGTCCCCAACTTATTCTAATTGAACTCTCAATCTGTTCCTCAGAAATTCCCATCGCAACTAATACATAACTTGGCGAATAACTTTTTGATGTACATGCCGATCCATTTGATACTCCGCAATATTGCTTGGTAGATAGCATCAATGCTTCAGATGATACACCCGGAAAGCAAATATTAAGTGTGCTATCAACACAATATTCTTGATTCCCGTTAATCTGATAATCTATTCCTGACTTATTTATCTCTTCAAGAATTGCCTTCTTAATCTGACTGATCGTTTCCTCATTCTTTTTATATTCTTGCTCAGCTAATTCACATGCCTTACCACAACCAACAATCAATGCCACTGGGATTGTTCCAGGACGAATTCCATGTTCCTGTTGTCCACCATACATAATATTTTTAACCGGAGGTAACTTATATCGCTTCTTTTTAAGAATTAATGCACCTATTCCCTGCGGCCCCATTAACTTATGAGCACTAAACGAAAGCATGTTATATTTTAACTCACGTATTTCGTTCACAAGTTTTCCGCAGCTCTGCGTAGCGTCTATATGAAATAACACGCCCTTTTCATCAAGCATTTCACCAATTTCTTTCACTGGCTGAATAATTCCTGTCTCGTTATTCACGTGCATAACACTTACTAACAGTGTATCTTCTCTTACCTTAGATATCACATCTTCTGTTTTTATCCTTCCTGTAAGATCTGGTGAAACAATATCTATCTCAAAGCCTTCTTTACCAAGTGCCTTCACCGTTTCAAGAACAGCTTTATGTTCTATTGAAGTTGTAATGATATGCATTTTTCCTGTCTCAATAGCATATTCTTTAAGTCCTAGTATTGCTATATTATTACTTTCTGTGGCCCCGCTGGTAAAAAAGACTTCATCTGGTAAAACGCTCAATAGGCTCGCCACTTGCTTTCTAGCATCCTCAACAACATTTCTTGCCCTCTCACCAAAGTTGTGAGTTCTACTATCCGCATTTCCGATGTTATTTTTATATGCATCAAATATACAATCTAACACTCGGTTATCAATGGGTGCTGAAGCATTATAGTCTAAATAAACGCTCATTATTTTCTCTCCTTAACCGCCAGTTTTACCAAATCATCAAATGACTTAATGAACCCGGTTCCACATAAATGAGATATTCCTCTTTCTAAATTTAGTCGAAAATACTTGGCAATAGTCTCATCATCCGTTGGTAACTTCATTTGAATGCACCATGCCTTTACAATCGCCTCATAAATCTCCATATATTCTCCACCAAATGTTTCCCATTCCATTTCAAGATTGCTATCTGCAACTATGGGGATATCTGTTGGAATAGTTTTTTCACTTAAGGAATAACATAATGCCCAACGGCATAGAATATTCCAGTTCTTTATTCCTGACTTGCCTTTCAGCCTTGAAAGTTGATCCTTAGCTGACTGAGAAAGACGAACTGTTTTCATTATCATAATGTAGCTCCTATTAAATACCCTTTTTGTATAGAGGTACTCTTTGTATTTTCATCATAATTTAGTGTAAATTCGTCACCTACATTTTCTTTCATGAGCTGGTAATATGTATTATCAATCTCTGAATCTGTTGAAAGAATAATCGTTTGCTCACCAGCATTTGGAAAGTATGTCTGAATCAACGCTGTTCTGTGAAGCGAGTCTAGTCTTGATAATGGGGTATCAATTATGACTGGCAATTTCTTCTTAGAGCAAATTGCTAACGCCCATAGAATCGAAATAACCATCAATTGTTGCTCCCCAGCTGATAACGAATCTTTTGCAACTTCCTTCCCTTCTTCTGAAACATATCTCATATTTAAAGATTCTGAGTCCATCTCTATTTTTTGGATTAAATTCTTCTTATTTGCCAATTTTTTATAGCATTTTGTAATTGTTTCAGCCAACACATCAGTTTTTCTTCTTTGAAGTTCAACCTGATATTTTTCGATAATACTCAGAGCCATATTTGAGTATTTGATAGTTCTGTCCGCGCTATCTCTTAGTTCAGCCGTAGCCAAATATGATTCAACATACTTGCTAAACTCAGAAGTTATAGATACTACCTTTGCATTCGCAACACTTCGCTTCTGTTCTAATTCTGACATCTTAACCTGATCATCAATTAGGATTTGTTCTGCCTTTTTAATTTTCTTATATATCTCCTGAAGTTCTTTATCATTGATGTCCAAAGAAAGATAACTATCCTGTTCACTTATCTGCTTTTCTATTTTTCTCTTGTTTGACATAATAGTACTGGTTTGTTCTTTTGCTTCCATAAGAGAAACCTCTACCAGATTATTTACTTGAAACAATGCTTGATTTGATAATTCATAAACCGGAGCCTCTTGTTCTTCGCTCGCCTGCTTTTTTACGAATTCAATAAAGTCTTCACAAGATTTTGTATCTCCCGAATATGATTCTATAAAATCATCTAAAATGCCATCCAGCTGCATAACAGCTTCTCGCATTACTGCTTCAGCATGCTCATCAGTTGCTCGAAGTTTTATATCACCTATCAAATCTCTAACCAATAATAGTGGAAGTTCTTTTGACGAAAGATTGTATAATGCATTTTCCTCCATAGCCAATTGTGATTTAAGAGCTGCTCTTTTTTGAATCGTTTTTTGACGTTTCTCAACAGCATCTCCCCCTTTTACTGTGTAAAGTTGGTGAAGCGATTCTAACTTATCATTATCTTCAACTATTTTATGTGCACATTTCTCGATTTCATCATCAATCTTCTTAAGCTCAGCTATTCCTTCTTCTTTTGCATCTCTAAGTTGCTGAACACCTTCTGCTGTTTTGCTATCCTCTCCCTCTTTATTAACCTTCTTTAAGTTACGCAGAATATCGTTACTCAAAACATCTAATACAGTTATTCCAAGCATAGAACGTATTGCATTTTTCAATTGCACATTTGTACTATCTACGGCCATCTCTGCTATCTTTTCTCCGTCAAAAAAGAAAAAACCAGAAAGTGCACTTGGCAAAATGCTTTCTACAAACATTGGCCAATTATATGTTAAAAACTCATTCGTTATGCCATCTTTATATACACTTATTTCTTCATTTGTCTTTTTAGAAATTGCATCCCAACTTCTACAGACAATATAATTCTCTATTACTCCATTATTTATTTCAAATTCCAATTCTATACTGCACTGCTTATCTAAAGCACTTTTATTTACAAACGAACGTAAATACTGCGAATAGGATCTATGTTTACTTTCGGTATAAGCAAATGAATTTGAACCATATAATGCTAATAATACCGCCTCGAGAAAAGTAGTCTTTCCTCTACCATTCATACCTCCAACAAGAACTATAGGCTTCTCATTATTAAATTTAAATTCATTGTCACCTGCATATACACCAAAATTATGTAAGTTCAAGCGTTTTATTACCATTGTTTACTCTTCCTCACTATCATCAAATTCTGATTCAAGCGGTTGATAATCCAAAAACTTTTCGTTATACTTCCCGCCATTCTCTTTTTTACGAATCAACGTATCTGAATAATATTGTGTTGCATCTTCTTCGTTTTTATAAAAAGTCTTATTCAAAGATGAATTAATATCTTCTAATATATTTTTTCGTTGGTTAACACCTAATGCCTTATTTTCAACATCTATTAGTGTATACATCATTTCAAAAGCCAATTCTTCTTCTGGATACATTTCCAAGCATATTTGCTTTAGTATCTCCCACTCTTCACTTTCAAAATTCTCATTATGAATCCATTCAGGATCCTCAAAAGTTTTTCCAATAACCTTCTCATATATTCTAGGTAATGAATCATCAAATTCATGCTTATCATTAACCCAAATACGTCTAATTACCTGTAGTTCAGGTAATCTAATCAATTTCAAATCACAAAACTCTCCTGGACCATTTTCATTTATATCTTTCTGAATAGACAATAGTCTCTCTAGCCATTGTTCTCTAACTTCCTTCTTGTATGGGCCATGAAATAGTTTTCCATAATTTCCTTGAAGATTTCCTTTCATTCTTCTAAAACTTCTTCGTTCACGGTCACCTTCTTCATTGCCAAATTCATTACGAAACTCCAATAATGCACTCATCCATTCTTTTTCCTGGTCGTTTGCAATCATCGCTTCCATAGACTTGTCCTTTTCAACCATTGTACATACCCAACATCCAAAACGACTCTTACCACATGTTGGAGCGGATTTATCCACCTGAAGAGGACATTCATTATCTGCGGTTGCACCACGATACATTGTCATCAAATCCATATTCGAATATCCCCATGGATTTTTATATTGCATTAAGAAAGACCATACATCATCATCAGACCAGTCCTCCATTGGAGAAAAAACCAATTCATTCGCTAATGTTGGATTAGGGCTAAGCAATTCTCTGACTCTTTTTTTCTCAAGATTCGTCATCGTACGATTACGACGTGAACTCTCCTGTTTTCTTGTTCCTAAAACCAAGATGATTTCCCCATGTTCAGCGATCTTATTTTTTATAAAATTATTAACAGGTTGGATTTTTAATCTATCCGTACACCAACGGTATTTCATTCTTGGAAAAGGGTATCCTCTACCTATTAAATTCACCCAAAAAGTATTGTTATAATCCGGTATCAATCTTTCTGGAATAAAAGGAAGGTTCTTTTTTTCTGACTGCTCCCTCATTAAATCCAAAGACCTTTCTACCCATTTTGATACTACCGGTGATTCTACAAGCGTATCTGTATTCATAATATGAATTTTCTTTTTACGCTCTTCCTCTGGCAGCTTCATAATGGCCATCCATACCAACTGAACCGCCGCTGTACTATCTTTTCCACCAGAGTATCCAATCATCCAAGGAATATCGTCTGCCATATATAAATTCTGAATTGTAACTATCAATCCATCAATTAATTCTTTAGTCACTGCCATTTTCTCTTGCCTCTATTCTGATATTGTCTTTGTTAGAACTTCCTCAGCACATTTTTCTTCCTCAGTCAAAGGAATTCCAATTTCTACTTTTATTACATTTGCAATTAACATTGCAGCTTTTTTATTCGTGATAATTCTTCCATTTTTTGCCACAGCACGCATGTACCACTGCTTAGCATTTCTATTCCAATTTATTTTTTCTACTTTTGCAATATACTCTTCAGGTTCTATCTGTTGAGAATAAAAATAATTTCCTACTCTACCAAAAGCTTGTATTACAATACTCTGTGTTGCAATATAGTTTTCTCTCAAATCAACTTTCGTAATCTCGTGTGATAATAATTCTTGCCATTGCTTCATGTTTTTCACAACCAAGGACCAATACTTAAGCAAAAATTCTTTTATTCCATCTCCCTGATTTCTACCTACAATACTTTTATTTGCAGTATAAAAAGTATTTAAGGTAAACAGACTCGAAGAATATTTACCAAGATTATCTTTCTCTTTATCTGTGTATGTATTTAAGAAATCAATCCTCCATATTACATTCCTAGTGATCACAGCCATCTCATCTCTAGAATCATACAATTCCGAAATCGAATTGGATGTTTTAACCGCATTCTTATTTAAGTCAGTAAAAATTTGCTGGCTTCTCAATAATCCTCGGTCAGCATAAAACACAATAGATATTGTTTCATTTTCCAAAGATGGATCTTCTTTAATCGCTGCAAGTATTGCCGATTTTCTATGTTGCCCATCATTTATTAAAAAATGTGCATCCATAGAAACTTCAAGAACTCCGGTATCAGCATTCTTTTTACTAGGTTCAAATCTATAATTACCATCAATAGACGCTGCCAAAGCTGAAAACACATACGAATCACGATTATCTAAAATATATTTACTAATTATCGGTATTCTAACCTCATTAAGTTTTCTTTGCGCCCTATATTCCGGTAAAACAAACTCTTCATCATCAATTGGAAAAAGTTTTGATAACATTTTTAAGGGAACCATCGCAATATAATATTCTGTTTCCGCTTGTATTCCTTTTACTACTGGAAATCTATATACAAAATCCATTGTTTCCCCCACATAAAAAGAGATATACGTAAGTACCTACTTAAGTATATCTCTTGCATTTATTTTTGTCAATCTGAAATGTTACTTTCTCACGAATGAAATCCTAATTTTTCCTTCCAATTTTTCATCACGTATCCACTTTAATACCTTATCATTCAGATCCAGTAAAGTTGCTCTACCAGCATTTGTATTTTGAAGAAAAGTTACTATTTCATTGTCCAGGCCAAGCTTCACAATCAACTGCTCCGCTTCAAGAATTCCTTTTGTCATTGTCACATACTGACCTGTTCCCAGCTCCCATGTAACAGCTCCCTGAATTTTTTTCAAACAGTTATCTACACTTTCTGGATCAATACCTTTAATAGCTTCTAATGTACTCACAGTCGATCCGGTAATGTCAGAATATTTTTTCGACCACTCTTTTTTCATTTCTGATTGAATACCCTTATAAGAGTTTTCCGACTTAGCAACGTCGTCTTGTATTGCCATTCCTGTAGATATAGCCGTTTCAAGAGTATCCAACAACTCTTTTGTCGAATTCAATATTTCATCATTCTTTTGAATTTTTGCATCTTCATATAAATATTCCAACGTTGATATAAAGCTCTCTGTTTGCTTAAGAACTATTCGATATCTGGTGTCTGTATTTTCTTGAAGTGCCTTATTCCTTTGCAAATCAGTTTTCGTCTTTAGATCCTTCAAGGCTTTTTCAGTTACAACCAATTCATCAAAAATCATACATTGACCATCCTTTCTATTTTTTCTTTACATTGCGAGATAACCTCTTGTTCACCTTTATATCTGTTCTCAGATTCGACATAACCTCCATCAGCCCCCAACGCTTCAAGTTTTGTCTTTATTTGAAGATTTGCTTTATCTACATCCGCTTTAACATTGATAATGATATCAACAAACGAAGATATAACTGAAACAGGATCACCCGAAAAAGCCATTATTATATTTAATGGATCATCCTCTTCCATAGCATTGGCAATATCTGAAATTGCTTTCTCTAAATTTGCTGTCTTCTTGAGTGAATCTAAAGAGATCTCCTTAACATTGACCTGTGCACTATTGGCGGCCTCGTAAAATTTCTTTACTCTTTCAGCAAATTCAGAAATAATAGTTTCATCTATTTTATCATCACCCAATGCATCAAATATCAACTGTACTTTTGCACGTCCTACTTCTAGTTCTGCTTTAGCAACTGCCTCAATACGTTCCTCAATATCCGAAAGAAATGTGTATGCATCTCTACGCTGAGTTATTCTATCGTCATTCTGGCGTTCCCCATCTTCAATCTGAAGTTTATTTCTCTTCACCTTTGAAAATGTCTTTGATAATGCGATTGAATCCAAAACAATAATCTTACTAGCACCAGCCTGTCCTATATTAAAATACTTTCTAACAGTTTCTTGATTATTCTTATCAGCGTTTTTTTGCGTCATAACTGTTAATAGTTTATTCCACTCTGAACTATGCATATTAGATGTCGACTTATTTGGTTTACTTGCCAACAAGGCTTGCAAATTGAAATTTTTAAGATTTTTTTCTCTGAATTCACCTGCCAAAATTGTTCTATAAATCTCAGCCGAGACCGCAGCTTCAATATACGATGCTTCTATTCCATCCTTATATTCAGCCACTCTTCTTACAATATCTTTTTTTATTCTTTCAGTCCATGTGGTAATTAAATATGCATCAAAATCAGCATCTGGGTAATTCCAGCTCTTATTACCAAATTCTTTCCAACGAATCAATGCCAAAATAATATTTACACTGTTCCATGTTGCTGGTAAGGTGTACAAACCTTCCTTTTTTGTCTGACCTTCCAAAGCAACCAACAAGAAAGTAGAATTCTTTACCTTATCAGCATTGTCCATAGAAATACCCTCTACCTGCCAATTAATAGCCGAAAACAAATAGTCTGGTATTTCATCATAAATAGCAGAATGCACAGTACCAGCTGCTCCGACAGTGGCCGAAATATCAATTTTCTTTTCATTTGTCCATTTTGTGAGCAATGTATTCGCATCATTGACTTTTTTTACTTTTGCAGCTGGCAACTGAAGTTCCGGACCAGAATTTGGATCAGGTCCAGGAATCGGCTCTGGTCCTGGTTTTGGATCTGGGCCAGGATCTGGACTAAGATCCGGAACTGATATCTTGTCCATATCAACGATTGGAAATCCAAAATCTTCAAATATCTCTTTTCTTATAGAAGAAATGTATGTAACATTTTTAGCATCCGTGTATTCTTCAGGTTTACCATTCCCCCAAATACTCATAAACTTGTACAGCCTGTTACCAAGTTCTTGATTTTTAATTTGATTGTGAATTCTAAATGTTAATGTTTGATTATGATTAACAACATCCACATCAAAGCTTGGGAAATTATCCCTATTAAAAATGGCATCTCTTACAACCGGTTCGATTATATCCCTTATGATATATCGAGGTGTCTGATGACCTTTCTGCAGAACATTATTGTAAAAATATCGAATACTATTTTTGGTGAACGGATAAATATTAATTTTCTTACCACGACCAACGCTAACATATTCCCAATTTTTTCCTTCAACCACATCATGAATTGGATAATCTTCAGGATTGGCATGACCTACAACCCAATCAGAAATAATATCTTCAGACAAAGACATTGTATTAACATATCTTGCAACAAATTCAAAGATTCCTTCTTCATCTAAAACATCACTTGGAATATATACATATTTTGTAATTCTATCCTTATGATTATCCTTGAAATTATTTTGAAGATAGTTGTTCGTTGTTCCAACAATGGAGGAAATTCTGCATAATTCATCGCCAGTTCGTTTTCCAGTATGTTCCTCAATCAAAGCATCTAACAAGGCTGTATCAACGCCTGTAAACGATGTGACATCCTCTATAAACAAAGTTAACTTTTTATCAATCCTAAAAAGTTCTTTACGAATATCCAAGAAGATCTGCTTGAAATCACCCGGCTCTATTCCAGCGCATCTCTGAATTACATCATTTCTAAATTGATTTAAATAGTCTGCAATTTCCTTAGCTGCCTTAGGCCCCTTTTCATCCGACAAAAGTTCCAATGCAAGTCTTTCTGCTTTACGATCTCCACCTGCTCTCTGGATACTCTCATACAAATCCTGTGAAACTCTAAAGTCTGATGGCTCAAATTGAGCAATCGTATCTCTATCTACGGAAGAATGCTCCGCGATTTTTGAATACATTCTCTCAATTGGTCCCTTTTTTCCAAGTAAATAATCATGTACAATTTCATTATTTAAAAATGCTACTAATTTTCTCTTTGCAACATTCCCAATTTGTATATCATGATCATCCATATCATTATCTATCTCAATAATAAAATTATGATAAATCAGATCCTTTAATTTATTTTCTTCTATAGAAACAGCAGCTTTTACCAAACGTTCATATACTTCTTTATTTGAAATTCCATGAACTTCTGGTTTATCTAAAAGCTGCCGAATCGTCCCTTTTAATGTATTATCTCTTCTTCTGATAAACAGAACAACTTCATCTTTAGGCTTATTTTGCTCATATCTAGCTGCGAACCATCTTATCAGGTGAGATTTTCCCGTTCCACTCTGACCATAAACAGCTATAAACTGATGCTTATCTTCAGGATTAAGCACATACTGTTTAAATATATCTTCTTCTGAATGAGACTTTCCACCTAATGGCGATATATCAAACTTATCTAATACCTTAAGACGTTTAACAGCAACGTGAGTTGCTAAAAAATCACCCTCGGAAGAAGTGATTGAATCCGGTTTTGCAACATATGAAATTCGTTCTTTTGCTATATCTGAATTCATATTCCCACCTCTTTCTTACAAAATAGTAATATGTGTAATAGTTGAATCATTTGAATATGATTTTAGCGGATATAACGTCCACATATCCATTTGGTCCATAATATGTTCCATTCTTATTTTTCCTAGATCTTGTAAAGCTCTTAAACCATTTGATACACCATAATTAAACTTCCTACTTTCCGGATCAGAGATGACGATATTAGACATAGGCAATATTTTTTCCACAAATTCACTGATTGAGTATCTGGTTTTTGTTTCAAGATCTGATGACTCTATAAGATCCGATAAAAAAACACAAGCATTTGGTACAATAAACATTTCCTGCAGATATCCAAAGCCTAAAAATGAAGCCCAAAATCTCCAAGCTCTCATCGCAACAGCATCTACAGGCATCCCTGTCAACTCAGTAAAAAGAGGTCCAAGGTTGGCTATATTCTTATCCTCTTTAAACATAGATGCTTCTTTTTCAAAATATGCATTAGTAACCTTATAAAACTGACCGTTATTAAACTTTTCTAACTGTGTATTTATATACCTACGCATGTTTTCTATATTTTTGACTGTTTTTGCATCTACTGCCAACTGAATTAAGTCATCCGAAATAGTAATAAGGCCTAATTCTTCTGCTGCATTCTTATAGTCATTAAAGTAAACTGAGCCGTTTCCCAAAAAATCTGGTTCCATCTTATCCTTAAGTTCACCAGAAGATATCGGATTTTTTTCAACTATCTTACACAACGCATATACCCTTTCAGGTATAGCGGTTGTTAACATCTTTTCTTTAAACATGCTTCTCCCTTTCTAGACATACACGACATTTGCTTGGAGACTAGGTCCATTTACCATCTCTGTAAAAGTCTTTTCTGCAGATGCAATATATGCATTTTTGTTTATAATATGTATTACTCTTGTCGATTCCTTTTCGCAAAAATTATTTCTAATTATGTTATATTGCTCACCAATTTCCCTCTCATTTTCCGGATACACTACAGCAATTAAACCCGATGTATAAAAAAGAGATTTTTTGCTAGATAATTGATATGCCTCTTCTAATCCTACAATAAATACATTTTTCTTTGTTTTTATATCTATTGTAATATCATCCGCATCAAATTCGTCTGGAAAAATAATTAATGAAGCTCCTTTTTCAATTAACCGATCTAAAACGTTCCATTTCTCAGTATTTTTACAAATAATCACTGCCTCTGGAGAATCTCCAAATAAAATTGCTTGTTCTTCTGTAAGCTTTCTTAATGGTAAACCAACTCTATTCTTCAATGGAAACTTAGGAACATCTCCTATTATTGGAGAACTATGAGCATTACAACCAGCGCAGAATTCATATACTTTTGAATATGTATCTGTAAATAATTCCGACAAACAATTTTGGGAATTACTCCTTACAGAATTACTCATCGCATTATACGCATCATTGTAATAATTCCATTCCGCCTCTCTAATGTTTTCGATATGATCCTTCAAAGCAGCATTATTAGTTCTCAATCTATCATCAACAATCTCGATAATAATCATGTATTTACCGGTTTCAATCGACACCTCCAAAATTTTTATCATATTATATCGTCGCAAGATTAAGAGAACATAGACATTCCAGTTCATGTCTGCATCACTTGTTGGGGAATCATCAAACTCATCATTATCCGCATAATTGGGGCGTATAGATGTATCTATACAAACCTTATTGTTAGGGAATCTCTTGGATTTTGGATTATTATACATACTATCCCATCTTCCAAGTATTTTTTCCGCGGTTAATACCTTTTTGGTGATTCGATCTCGACCTATAGTAGCATCTTCAGGATGTAAACACATCACACTTAAACAAGGTAATCCATCTCTGCCTCCTCGCCCTAGTTCTTGATAAAAAGTATTAGCATTTTGCGGAATATATGTATGAATTACCGTTCTAACATCCGGTTTATCTACTCCAATACCAAAAGCTGAAGTAGCAATCATTACTTCGAATTCATCATCTACCCATTCCTGTATTAATTGTCTTCTTTGCGATGCTCCTGTAAGGCCTGTAAACGTTTTTACATTGTTAATTCCAGATTTTGATAATAATTCTTTGTAATGCTCTGCTTCTACTGGACGAGCCACATATATAATCAACGGATGTGGTAATTTTTTTACCATGTCAACCACACTCGCTTCTTTTTCGTCATTACTTCTTTTTCTAACGACACAGTACCTAGGTTCATGCCTTAGAGCATCACACCGAATCTCTATCCACTTTCCGTCCACTTCGAAGAAGTTTTTCAAAATCTCAACACATTTATCCTCAAATGTGGCAGATAATAGGATGGTTCTCAACGATGGATTGGACATTAAAAGCATATTTCTCCATGCTTCAAGGCACTGATAATCTACTCTAAACCCTGCTCCCCAATCTACTACAATATGTGCTTCATCTATAACTATATTTTTCAAATATCGCGCCTTATTTGCATCTCTAATAACATTAAAAAAATGTGGATTCTCTAGCAATGCTTCAGGAGATATAAATAATACTTTAGCTTTTTTATCCTGAATTGCCTTCAATATCGGTCCAGCATTTACTCCACTAGAATATGCAAATATTTCTCTTTCATTTGAAGTACGCTTTATTATTTCTCTTGTAACACGTTCCTGATCCAACGCTAATGATACAGTTGGAACAACAACAATTGTTAATCCATCTTTCTGATATGAGATAGTTTGTGTTACTAGACTCTTCCCTCCTCCTGTCGGTAATGAGATTAAGGAGGTATATCCCTCCGGGGTATTTAGTGCTCCATAAACAGCTATTTTTTGATCCAAGGTCTTGAACCTAGTATATCCTGTTAATTCCACTATCTTTGAATCTGCAATTAAATTAGCATCATACTTTATAATTTCAGTTTTACCCTCTTTAATAAATGCTTCTTTAACAAATTTTTCATTTATCCCTTCTAGAACACAAAATGATGCAAAGTATTTATTTTCAACAGCATCCAAAGAAATACCGAATTCATTATCCAAAAGAAACTGATCATCACTAACGTGTACACTCTCATCAAAGATAATCAAATAGTCACGTAATGCCATAATATAATCATCTTTATACTTTGTATCACTTACAAACTTTCCATATGATACAAGTAAACGTCTAACTGTCTTCCAATAAAATGCATCAATTGGATCTTTCGAAATCTCTATGATAATTTCATCAATTGAAATCTCACCATTAATAAGCATTTCAATTTTAACCGCTATATCCTGTCTATTCATCTTCAGCTCCAATCATCATTATAAAAGCTGCAGCCTCAAGATTAACCTTAGGCCTCTTCATCGCATCCAATACTACTATTTGATTGTTTTTTAGCTGCTCTATTCCTGCATCCGTCATTACATAATAATCAGAGTTAGCCATTCGTGCAGACAAAGTTCTCTCCATCTCTTCTCTAGCCCCCTTTATGTTAGACCGTTTTTTGAAAATATCTACAGCTACGTTGTATGCTTCCTTTCGTGCAGATAAAACAATTTCATTCCATGATTCGCCCCCAAATTTCTGTATAAACCAATCGATGTTTCTTCCAGAAATCTCATCTTGCAAAAATTTTGCTTCGTGACTTCTTTTACCCAAATGAACTATCGCAGATTTTTGTGCAAATCCCTTACTAACAATTGATAAATACTCACGGACTATCTCCGCGTCAGTCACCTCATTAGGATTACTAATTGTAATTGGTACAATTACTTGCTCTGACAATAAGTAATTTCTATATGGACTTAGCGCATAAATAGAAACATTTTGATCTAGTAAATATGCATTATCAGGAGATACCGACCACGTAAAAACCAAACCACTCCACTCCAAATTGCTTTTTACAGCAAAAGCACTAGAACATCCTTTACATGATTTAATTGCATTATCAACAATACAATCAAAAATCTCATCACCCGGAGCAAAAAAATGAAGATAATCATTTTCTATCGCTAGTTTTCTAGAAAATGTTCCATTAATTGTTCTCTCTTGAGTTTTTCGTTCCATTTTTTTATTATATGCTTCCTGAACCTTGATTAACTTCTTATTTTGTTCAGATCCTAAATACTCATTCCATTTAGGTGGTATAAGTTGCGAATTTATTGCGGCTTTAGGTGAAAATGATGTAGCTGAATATGATATTTCTCCAGTCTTTTTTGTAATTCCGCGAAAACCAGCCAATGTAGCCCAATTAGTCATTGTAGCTGCAAACAAATCATTCTCATTTTTGGAATAATAGTCTATAAGGCGTCTTAGTTCCGCATACATTGGTCTGTATACAAATCCAGCTGCATCAAAATTTTGTTCTTTTCGTATTACCTCTTTCATTGTATTAGCCAACTCAACAATATGCGGTATTTTATCAAATAATCCATATTTAAAATCATCTTCTATTGCAGAAGTAATCTCATCATTTATATCCTTCATGATGATTTCCATTCCACTAAGAGACTGATTAAATATTTGAAGTCCATCCCTAAAAAAGCTAAACAATGCCTCTTCGAAAGTATTCTTTGTATGAACCACTACTGAATACACAACTGGCCTAGACATATCTCTTTCCAAACGATCTAGTCTACCAATTCTCTGTTCAATAGAACTAGCATCCCACGGCAAATCAATATGTACAATATAATC
Organism: Lacrimispora amygdalina; assembly: GCF_900205965.1. Classification (GTDB taxonomy): domain Bacteria; phylum Bacillota; class Clostridia; order Lachnospirales; family Lachnospiraceae; genus Lacrimispora; species Lacrimispora amygdalina_A. The sequence continues at coordinate 26,413 of NZ_OAOF01000027.1, read as the reverse complement.
TGCGCACTGGAAATTTCTTCCTTCACCACCTGTATAATCGCATAACATAACACGGCAAGTCTCTTGAGTTTGAAAACGAAATGCATTTAGTTCAATTTCATCGCTACTCATATTTTCTCCGAAAAAGCTTACTTCATCTTCCGGAAAAACCTTTGTCAATGCTGTTTTATATAAATCAAATGTTTCTGCGAAATTTGTAAATAAAACCACTTTTTGATCATAAAATTCATCAAAAAGAGCATTTAAGACCGTAACCATTCTTGATGAATAACTTCCAGAATATTCACCTGGATCATCCATAATATTATTTATGTTTTTTAGATTAAAATCTTCCTGATCTTTCCATTTTCGCGCATTAGTTAGAAGCGTATCCGATACCTTTCTTTTTGATATTTCCGCCCAAAAAGCTTGTGGTGAACTAAACAATCTTGATATTAATGGTTTAATATCAGATTCAACATTAATCTCTTTCTTTTCGAGCCCAGCTATCACCCAATCAGCTAGCTCATTGTATGTTAACATTTCATATAACGCATTTTCATCATCTATTGTATATTCTAAATCCAATAAATTTCTTGATGCCATCAATTGAACATCTTCTTCACTTTTTTCCAATATTTTTCGTCTATTTCGAATAATATTACTTTCAATTTGATAACTGCTGCATATATATGAAATAATTACCTTTATGTAATATACCCCGAGATCAACATCCTCATATTTTATTTTTTCCAGTAATTCTGATAATTTTGAATCATCAAGCACATCACATATTTCTTCCAAATCACAAACTATTTCATCAAATAACTCCTTGCATTCTTCCGATTCATGTGCATCCTCTTCACCTTCGAGTAATGTTGAAATTTCTTCTTCAAAATCACTTAAATCATCGAGGATTAAAGCTGTTTTTTGTATGATTCTACCCTGCTTATTAATCAATTCTCCGAACTTATCCACTTTAAAATTATCGTATTTTTGTGGCAAAAGTAGTCTCAAGAGATCCAAGTATTCCTCTTTTTTTTGTTGAACCGGCGTAGCACTTAGTAGCAAAAGATTCACTGTATTTTTACTTATTGTGTGAAGAATCTTGTATTTATTTTCAATGAATAAATATTTATGAACTTCATCAACTATTACGAAATCCCATTCCCTAGATTTATCGCTATCAGTAAGATCCTCTATTGTTTTCACTTCCACCCAGTTCTGGTTTGTTCCTTCCCCATTAGGAATATTAAACTTAAATAATAATTCCGATATCCACTGTTCCCTTAATGCTGGTGGAACTATAATCAAAGCATTCGTTTTGTTTTGATTCATTGTGTATATCTTATATATAGATATTGCTTCTATCGTCTTTCCCATTCCAACTTCATCAGCAAGCATATATCTACATGGTTTTTCTTGTAGACATCTCATTATGGTATTGACCTGATGTGGCAATAAATATATCTTTGATCCTGCTAACTCTTTGAATCCATAAATAGAATTTTCAAGGACATTCATACTTCGAGAAACAATTGATCTACCTATAAACCAAGCAGGGTTTTGAAATTCATAATTTCTAATTTGGATAGCTGGATCTATCTGACCGTTATTAAATGATGCAATTATATCTTTTTCACAAACCTTTTCAGTTCTTTTATCAACTAAATTCTGCAGATAATAATAGAAATATTCATCCTCCATTTTCTGACAAGACAAGACTTTGTGCTGTGCTCCCTTATATATAACAATAGAATCGATAAATAATTTGCATCTAACTGCTAATGAGGTTGGAATTTCTATTGTTCCTTTTGGCAAATCTTCAAAGAATAATAAATACCCAAATGGATCGTTTATTTTGACCGATACTGTTCTCTTAAATTCGTCAATTTTAACAATTTGTCCGCAAATAAAAACTCTAGGTTCATATATACTTTCTTTATCAGCTGGACATCTGACATACATTTTGGTTTTCAGCATAATCGGCCATCCTCCGCATTTTTTATTCTATGTGCGCATAATAATCCACACATAATTCCCTGTTTGTACAATATTTACACCATAGATTTGTACAACTTGAAAATCTACTCTCTTTCAGATTTTCAGATGACAACTCACCATCAATCTTTTCTTGATTTACTTCTACAAATTTATCTTTTAAAATATCTTGATTAAATTTCCTTGGATTCTTTAATTGCTTATATATAAATAATTCCCTAATAATCATGTACTTTCTATCTTCAGGTGTTAATACAGGAAAACTGAAACCATTATTCAGTCTATTGCGTACATTATTAATGATATCTATACGATTTACATTGACAGCAAAAGGAAAATACTTCTTTAGCTCGTCATATACCTCATTTAAGGTATCCAAGAGAATTATTTCACTGTTAGTAGATCCTTGAAGTTTTTCTTTAACTTCATTTTCTACCCATACTTCCAGATATTTAGTAAGCAAAAAGTTATCCTTGTATACAGTATTTCCTTCAGTTACGCTTTCCAACAAAAATTTCTTTTTGCAAATCTTAAATCTAAAAAAATCATATGTATCAAACTGACCAGCTGCACAATCCTTAAATTGAATATCTGAAACATCGACTATTTCATGGTTAAATCTGAGATCTATATTTCTATCCTTTTTGAGCCCCAATATCTTCAACAAATAATATGGTTCTCTCTCCAAATCGCCATTCCTCTTTACATAACTAAGTTTGTATTTTCCTCTATTAAACTCAAGTCCATAAATCAATGCATATCTCTTAAAATTTTTGTATTCTTTTCTTGCTTTAACAAAAACCTGATATTTCCAATCAACAGGATTCTGTGCCACTTCAAAGAATTCATCATTTAATGGCCATGTAAATTCTTGTTGCTTTACAGAATCTATATCTTCATCTGTCAAACAAGCAAAATGCAGAATACTACTCTTATCTTTAACCGTTCTTAAAACATCACCATCAATCTGTTCAAAATTTCTCACAATCCAGTTTGCACTTTTTCCAGGTTTCGTTTCCTGTAATAGGTATAATGACATTGTAGATTTCAAACATTCAAAAGATGCGGATGCATCAATATTTTCCACCTCATCTAATCTCACAAGAACTCTATTAATAATATCTGTAAACTCCTCTGATAATTCTCTCTCATCCAGAATCTCTTCTTGCAAATATTGCTTCAATTTTTTATAAAATCCTTTGAAATTATAAGGTTTTTTTTCAAAATCTTCATAAAAGAATGAGGATAATTCTTCCAAATCATTAAGAGCATCTTCTAATATCTTCAATTCATCTACTGTCACTGAATAAAATAAAAGGTGCAGCAAACGATTCTTTCGCTCATCGTCTGATACAAATTTCTTATTCTTTCTTACTTTTTTAATTCTTGAAAGCATCTCATCTACAGATGTACAGCCTTCAAACAGCGCTTCCATGCGACCAAAAATCGACATTAATTGTCCTGCTGATTTTTCCGAAAGAATTCCCGCTCCAAGACACTCTCTTATATCATTAACATCCCTAACTAGTATTCCATTTGTTTCTGAATCCCACATATTTGCTACAGCAATAAAGAAATGACCCAATGGATAATTCAAAAATTGTCTCTCACCAAATTGTTCCGGAAAATATATCTTTAAAATATCGTTAGCAGAACTATCCGCAGCATATATCTGCTCTCTCATTGCATTCATAGGGTGATCAGGATTAATCTTTGTTGCATCTTCAAATACTTTTGCAACATAGCTTGCAAATTCCGTCATATTATCAAATTCAATTATTTCATACGGCTTTGAAAGTATAACATCCTCTTTTCGTCCATTTAATAATTTACCCATATTCTGAGCCAGAACATTGCCCTCATAGGATATAAGTGAACTATCCGTAGGATGATATTCTATTCCTGGAAAATCCTTAATTTCACAATCAAATGCAGAATATACATCTATCCATGTTTGATAGACATTCTTATACTGTTCCTGATAATTAATAAGTAAGATTACTTTTTTGAACTTAGCAATTTCCTCTATAGTTCGTAATAACAATGGTGAAAACTGATGTACTCCATGAATAACAATATGACTTAAATCGTATTCTACAAGTGATTCCTTAGAGCCAGATATTTCTTTTGCATCTGATATTGCTTTAATCAGCGCATTATCAATTTCACTTTCTGAAAAATTCTCTTTCAGAATAAAATCCTTTTTCTTTGGTGATTCAATAATCTGTTTATAAATAGTAACAATGAATTTCTGTTCTGGAGATAAACAATCCCATACAATATTTTCTGGGTCCATTCGCATTTCAAACAGTGTTCTTATGCTATTAAAAACCTCATCTCGATTAAACAAAAATGACTTCTTAATATTATCTATCTCTTCCTCGGATAATTCATTTACCGAATGACTATTTGCAATTATATTATCTATATCAGCATGTTGTTTAACTGCACATGATGTAGTCATCCATGTATCATATAAGCTTTTACTCAGATTCATTGCAGTAGTTACTCTGCCAATCTGAAAAGAACCACCATAAATTATTTTTAATCCATTTACCATTGTCTGTGAAACACAAAAATATGGGCAATTTGAAATTTCTCCCCATAATGCAGAATTCTCATTCAACTTGTATGGATCATGATAGGTATATACAATAATAGACATAACTAGCCCTCCAACAATGATGCCCAGCTTATATGTGGTGCACTATCAATGTTATTTATCCAAATGCAGTTTCTAATTGTTCTTGTAAGAGCAACATACAAAATACGTGATTCCTCTGCAATTTGTTCTTGAACTTCTTTATTTTCGTTATAATTTGAATTGCGCTCTCGTATACCATTTTCAAACAAGACGGTATATGAAAGATTATTATCATTATAATTTGCCTCTAATTTTGCTTTTTTAATATCGCTTATATCCTCAGAGGTAAATGGAAGAATAACTGTTCCGTATTCCAGCCCCTTAGATTTATGCACTGTTGTACAAATAATATGTACACCCTCATCATCAACTTCAGCAGATCTAGAGAGTTGTTGCTGACCAGATAATATGTTAATACTCAAATATTCAATTACTTGATTTAGCGTCAGAGCATCAATCCGTGAGAATTTAATCATCCGTTCCATTAGATACTCATAATTTGCAATATATAATCTTTTTTTTGTGATAGAGCGGCTATAAATCTCCCAAGGCTGTAAAGCATCAAATATTTGTTTAAGCGAATATAAAACTGGTTGTGTATATACTTCATTCAACACTCTTTTCCAGCTTATTCCCATTCTTTTTTCAAAAAACGAGTTCAAAACTCTGTTAATTTCTTCCACCTTTTCAATCTCAGACATACCATGTAATCTCTGGTAATCTAATGATAAATCCACATAATTTGATTCTATAAAATTGATTAAATGAACGGGGCTGGTATTATTTGAAATAGCCAGTAATAACTTATATAAATCAAGTGTTGATGGCAATTGAAACAAATTCCCACCCGCGCTAACTTCTATATTTACTTTTTTTTCATTAGCTGCTTTAACAATACTATCAATCTGCCAATTGCTTCTAACTAATATAGCGATGGTCCGTTCCTCTTTAGTGAGCTTTTTTGTTTCCATCAGCTTTTCTATCTTCTTTTGTTCTTCTCCTAAAGTTGCAACCAAAAGCTCAAGGATATTATCTGTTTCCTTTCCATGACAAGGTAGACTAACAAATAAATCATCCTCCTCTGCTTCTTTTATGACATCACTAACTAATCGATCTTTTTTTCCCGAATATGGCAATATCTCTTGATTGCCCATTCTAGAAAAAACATCATCAAATAGATTTAGCAATCTTCCATCGGTTCTATAATTCCTGTTTAATCTATGATGACTCCACTCCTTTTCCTTGCCATTTTGGAGTTTCTGAAAAGCATTCATCTTTGCTCCTCTAAAACGATATATACTTTGTTTTAAGTCTCCCACTACAAATAACTTACATTCTGCATTTATCAATTTTTGAAGTTTCTGGAATATCTCAATCTGAACATCATCTGTATCTTGAAATTCGTCGATAAACATATACCTTAGATGCAGATCTTCTAATTTATCACCACTATTCTTCAATACTTTTCCTAATTCAATCAGACATTCTCGTAAATCGACATCATTAGAGTTTTTCATCGATTCCAAGTAAGTTGCTTCAGCCGGAAATACTACTTTCAATAACAGATCATTAAAATATGGAATATTATTATCCACTGTTACACCCATTTCCGCAGGCTTTATATTCTCAAAATTAATACTCTTATCAAAAAGTCTTTCTGAGACACTCATTAATTTCTTTTTTAAATCATATATTGGAACTGGTAATTCATTGACAAAATTAGGATTTGTCGATTCCATTTCCTCAAGAAATTCGCCAAGAAAAATATCATATGCTCTTCCTCTGTTGTACTCGTTTGACGATATTCTAAAATTAGTACCAAGACCTGTACGAATTGATTCACCTCGCATGATACTAATTGCAAATTTATGAATAGTTGAAATATTGGATCGATCAATGTCTTCAACATATTTTAGGTAACGCTCTTTCCCCGTAAGAACAAAATAATTCACAAACATTTGCTTAAGTCTTTTTTTCATGTTAATAGCAGCATCATTTGTAAATGTAACCATCGCAATTTCTTCCGCTATGTTAGAAACCGGATCGCTTTCCTTATTACACAAATATGCAACTCTTGAAACCATAGAAAATGTTTTTCCTGTTCCTGCTCCAGCCTCTACTAAAATGTCCTTCGATGTTGATGCATGTTCCACACCATACTGTTGTAAATTAAAAGAGGATTTTTCTGATAATACTCTAAGTTCATTAATCCTATTATCCGGAATTTCTCCTTCGGTAATAACACAGTTCGCAGAAACTACATTTCTCAAAGAAGTTAATAAATATAATTCAAAATTGAAAATCTTGAATTCAACCTCTTTATAATCGTTTGGAATTCCTTCGGAATATCCTACATATAAATTATTACCTCTATAATCTATATTTTGCTTTTTTAATGAATCATTCATAGTATTCATGAATTGATTAAAAAGCATCTGTGTTCCGACAAAAATCGTAGTTTTCACACCCGAAAAATAGTCAGCTATAATAGCATTACATTCGTTAGGCAATATGTCAGCTGCGAAAATATAAAGTTTTGAGTATGGTAAAACTATGCTTTCATCAACAATATCTTTCAAATTCGGTTCTAATGATTTTCTAATTCGAAACATCAAATCATATGAAAAATCAGCATGAGCAATACAATTATTAAGTGCAAACACATTCATGATTTTTTTGTTCAAAGAGTCTTTATCTTCAAGATCATCTGCAAAAATTGTATAGTCTTCACCTGACACAATATCCAAATGCGTATGATGATAATCAGTCTTAGACATAAACGGATAGCAAACCATATCTAATACAAGTGGACTCACATTATACTTAGAATTGATTTTATTTAGGATAGCGAATCTATATGCACGTGCTTGCTTTTTAGGTGAGCCTTGAGGTTTGTCATAACCTTCTACTTCAATATTATCGATTCCATTCACTTTTATCTTATCAGGAACCCAACCTTTTACTTCCACAATAAGTACACCTATGTTTTCTGCCATTATACAAAAATCATATTCTCTTCCATTTATCTCCCTCTGGTTGTATATCACCATATCATTAGGCAGATATTCACTAAATTTATCCCAAACTTTACCTTCACCTTTATATAAAGGTCTTGTATCAATCATTTTTGCCATAGTAATTTCCTCATTTTCTGAATGATTGCATTATGCAGTAGTCTTTTTGTATTTTCCGGACTTAATTCTCTCATCTTTTGGCTTTTCAGCATCTTCTGGAATCAACCAATAAGTTCCTACTTTATATGCGCCTTCTATTCTTCCTTCAGCACAAAGTACTCGTATCCTTCTCTGTTTAATTCCCCACTTTTCTGCAACTTGACTCACTGACAAATATTCCATATGAATCCTTTCATTCAACAAAAAATATGTCCATTATTACCGATTTTATTTTAACCCAAAGTCGGCACAAAATCAATTTGAATCTGCAGTATTTCGACCGTTTTATCAAATTGGTCGTTTTTTAGACCAACTAAACCATCTTTTCACAAGTTCGCAAGCAGTGCAATCCTGTACAGGTTTGCGAAAAACGCTTGTTAGGGTGTGCGCCCTAATACCCCCTGAACCGATGATTCTCATCGGAGCTACGCATTGCTCTGCAACGCTAAAATATTGCTCCTTCATCATAACAAACAAATTTCTTTCGTCCGTCCTTAAGAAGTTCCTTTGTCTCCTCTGTATCAGCTTTCCTTCTTTGATAACCCATCGTCTGATTCACTTCCTTTACAATTTTTTTCGAGATAATCTTCAAGCTTATCTAAATCAACAATTACTGTCTTTCGTATCTTCCAACATGCATTAGCTTCCTTAGCAATCCTAACCATGCTGTAATAAGAAATAGAGAAAAATGATGCCACTTTAGCATAGTTTGTATATCTTCTCTTTTTCCCTTCGCGGATATATTTATCAAGGTTCGGTCCGTACCGAGTTTTCTTAGGTTTTGTCAGCCAAATCACCTCCTCTCCGTCATTCGCCGTAGAGCTCCATATAGATGCATAGTTCGTCATAATAGCGTTATAGAGCTCCATGGTGTGTTTTTAATTTTTCACTTTTGCCACAAAGATGACACATCGAAAAGTAGTGATTTTGCCTGTTTGATTGAAAGCGTATGTAGCTCCATGGAGGATAACGTGATTCTCTATGAAAACAAAAAAGACACCTTGCTTCAGGTTTTCACCTGTAACAAAGTGTCTGTAATTTCATCTTAAGCTATCCCTCAAGATAATATTTAGTTTTAGCAATGCTCCGTCAAGCTCCGTGATTCTACTACGGGATTCATGAGTTTTTACCGTCACGTCCCGAGTTAATAGTGATTTGTTTGATGATTTGTTGACTCGTTATGGCTCTCCATAGAGCTCCATATTATCACGTATTATGTCGTAAAGCTTCGTCCTTATCCATCTAATTAAGCGATTTCATCGTCGGAATTATAAATCACCATTCGTTCTATCTCTTTACATCAACTTATATTGCCTTATTCCCTTTGTATTACAAGATATTTCCGGCTTTATATCAATTTATCCCTCTTTAAAAATTTGAGGTTAAATTGATGTATTTAATAAGATTTGATGTGTATTTGATGTATAAACATCAGCATCGGTCCCACTGGACACTCCGCTAAAAAATTCTTATTTTACCTTCCAGATTACTAAATGATTCTTTCTTTGACTCTTTTGTAGCCTTAGCATAAACATCCATTGTTGTCGAAAAGTCCGCATGGCCCATAATCATTTGTATCACCTTTATATTTGGCTCGTTCTCACAATACCGGGTACAAAAGGTATGTCGAAGAGAATGTACTGTAAAATGTGGTAACAAAATCGGTTTCCGTTTCTCCTGCTCTGCCCGTTCAGACTCTTCCTGATTATATGCCTTATAAATCCGTTTTATGGTTCTGTTAATTGCCATGGGATTATGTACATTCCCGTAACGATTAGTAAAAATAAAGTGTTTATAACCATCAACCTCATCTTTACATCCACCTCGCTGCTTCTGATATCTCTTTTCTAACAACAAAGCTTCATAAACCTCTTCCAACATTGGAATTTCTCTTATGCTATTTTTTGTTTTAGGTGTGTTGATATGATATTCACATGTTCCATTGTCTTGCACACGGTATACCAAATTATGATTAATACTTATTATCCGTTCTTTAAAATCGAGATCCGATTCTGTTAATCCAGTAATCTCACCTAATCGTCCCCCTGTTCCCAGAAAAACAACAAATAGTGGTAACCAATGATGATATATGGGACTATCAGCAACATAGTTAATAAATGCAGTTTGCTGATCAATAGTTAAGGCTTCTCGTTTACTGCCTTCCCAATCGCAACTCTTTTTAATTTCAGCCATTACTCCAGATGCAGGATTGACCCGGATAAGACCATCTCTCACTGCCAATGTAAAGGTGGGATTTAGCAATGTATGTATTATTTCGATTGAATTCATTTTAAAATCTTTTTCCAAGATAAAGCTAATAAGAAATTCTTTCACATCAGAATATTTGATTTTACCAATGAATCTGTTACCAAAAGTTGGCCGAATATAATTATCATACATATACATATAATTTGTCCGTGTGGACTGCTTAAGGTTGATTTTCCCCCTTATATATCGGTCAAAAACCGCATTCAGGGTAGTTCGTTCTCCAGCATATGCATCAACACCATCTGCAATATCATGTTCAATAGCTTTTTTCTTCTGCCGCAGTTCCTGTATATCGCCTGCATAAATTACTCGTCGTTTTCTATTTACATCATGATACTGGTAAATATACTTTCCGTCTTTCCTTTGAGATTCACCAGGATATAGTACCCTCCCTTTAGAATCTTTCCTTGATGTAGCCAAATTGACACCTCTTCCTACATACACAGGAAAGGTAACAAAATGGATTTATCCTGTTATTTAAAACATTCAGGATAACACTTTTTAATAGCTCCTAAAACCAATTCTGATTGTGACATACTATGCTCATCAGCGTATGTCATCACATTTTCATATTCTTCATCTGTAACTCTTGTTCTGAGGAATTTAGCTTTAGGTTTTTCAATCTGAGGCCTGCCCATCTTCTTACGAATTGGATTACCATTCATATTATCAGCTCCTCTTTAGTCTACACTTAAAATTATACTTTATGTAGCACATTATGTCAAGCGTTTTTCCATTTTCTTACCAATCCTAGTTTTATCATTTTTATGGTTCTCTGAACGTCTCTAAATACTCATCTACGATATTAATATTAACTAATACAATATTACCCTTTTTATAAACCGCTTTCGCTTCTCTGGCCAATTTTGTAAAAGAGCTTAACCCCATGGAATACATCTCTGCCCCTTCTGGATAACGCACAAATTTTTTGAATCGGCCTTGTTGTTCCTGTATTTTTCTGGATTGATTTCCGCTACGTTCTTCTTTCATAATTCTACCTATCCTCTCTTAAATTCAACTTTTCCATCAACCAGGATCAATGCTGCGTCAAAAGTGCTTCCATCCTTCTTTTTAAACCCTTTTAATACACTGGTACTACCTTTGGATATTAACTGTTTCACCATAGATTCAGTAACCTTTTTCCCTGCCTTTTCTTTCCAAATTGTAAATTCGCAGCCATCTCTATATCCAGTGCAGCCAAATGCTTTTGTGTTCTCTCTGACTGGCTTCCCACATTTTGGACACCGGAGATTTGACGATTCTGGTATCTTTTGAGGAGTAGAGCTAATACCAACAGTCTCTTGGCAGGATTTTAGATATCCAATGATTTCCACTTCCTCATCTCTAAGTTGCTGTAAAAAAGCTTCTTTCGTTATATTGCCAGCTGATATTTCTTGTAACTGATTTTCAAATTTAGCCGTTATTTCCACATCTTTTAATGCTTCAGGCAGTACATTAATATAATCACGGCCTAGTTCTGTAGAATAGTATTTACTTTTTTCCAGGCGTATATAAGGATTTCTCTGATTCATCAACTTTTTAATTATTTCTCCCCTAGTCGCACTTGTTCCAATATGATTTTTCTCCATCAAAGCTATAATACTGGAAACGGTATATCGTGCCGGCGGCTTGGTCTTTTTGTCTATTGCCTTAACTCCATCAACATTTAACTCATGACCCTTCTCTAAAACTGGCAGGATCTCTTTACTATCATCATCTTCTTTATCTTCCAGATTAAAAACCTCTTTATATCCTAATGATTTAATAACAGTACCTTTACTGCTAAAATTACAACCGGCCTTTTCTGTTACAATTTCAGTTACTTGATATTCATAAGGCGGATAAAAGATAGCAAGGAAAGAACGTACCACTGCTTCAAACACATTTCGCTCCGGCTCTGTCATTTGTGAAAAAGCTTGTTTCATATCAGAATGAATCGTTGGAATAAGTGCATGATGGTCTGTAACCTTAACGTCGTTAAAATATGCTTTATCTGGCTGAATTTTCGTTAGATCAATACGATCAACTATCGACTCATATTTTCCCCATTTACAGCTTTTTATATGTTCTCCCACTTCACGATATAAGTCCATACTCAAAGCCCTAGAATCAGTTCTGGGATAGCTCAATACTTTATATTTTTCATACAATGTTTGGGCAATTGCTAAAGTCTCTTCTGGAGCATACCCATAATGGCTACCCATATTTTTTTGCAGTTCTGCAAGATTATAAAGTGCAGGTGGTTTCCGTTGCTTATCAGTACTGATGTATTCCATTACAATTGCCGGTCTATGGTCACCTTGTAATTTCATCTCAAAATGTCTTACCTCTTCTTCATCAAAAATATCTGCGATTTTACCATCTAGTAATAATGTTCCTTTAAAGCCTTTACTGTACTGTAATTCAATATTGTAATAAGGCCGTGAGACAAAACTTTCAATCTCATTATCACGCCGCACGATAAGATGCAGCAATGGGGTTTGACAACGGCCATAAGATAACATAGTCTTCTGTTTTCCAATTGTTAACGTCAAGGCTCTGCTATAGTTGATTCCCATACTATAATCCCCCATCGCCCTGGCTTCTGCCTCTTCCAACAGCAATTTAAACTCTGTCGGCTCTTTTAAATTTGCAAATGCCTTCTTTAACGCCTCATCTGTCAGCGAGGATGCCCATAAAACCTTTTTAGGCTTCCGATTCCCAGCCAGACGATAAATCCATTCTTGAATTAGATACCCTTCTCGACCAGCGTCTCCAGCATTGATAATAGAACCCACATCAGCCCGATTTATTAGTTGTTTTACAACTTGAAACTGAGCTTTAGTGTTTGATAACACTTTTAAAGAATCCTGAAAAGAAAAATAAAAAGGCAAATCTTCTAGTCTCCACTGTTTATATCTTGGATCATGTTCCTCCGGATATTTAAGACCTACCAGATGTCCTATCGCCCAGGTAACAATATACCGGTCCCCTTCTATGTAACCTGTCTTTTTTTGTGTACAATTAAGTACCTTTGCCATATCAGCTCCAGCCGAAGGCTTTTCTGCAATAACTAATGTTTTCATGTGATTTCTCCTGTAATTAAGATCATTGTCAATAATTTTCTCACTAAATTAAATGGTAAGCCCGGATCCTGCCCTTGCAATCTGCGAATTACTGTTCTTCATATCAGTTTCAATTTCTGGTAATTCCAGCTTTTGTAATAACTGTTCCATTTGCAGTACAAAAGTTAAGTATACCTGTTTGGTGAAACTGGGTAATTTTTTCTTGCTTTCTGAATCTACATGATATGCGATACTAAATGAACGTTCTTGTTTTTTCTCTTGCCAAAATGATATACCAATTATCTCATTAGTTTCATTATCCATCATTTGGACATAAATATTTCCAAATGAGCCGTCGAACTGCCGCTCTACATCCTGGCAAATATCTTTTAAAATCAAATTATCACCGTCCGTATAACGCAGTGGTTCAGTATACATATCCAGAGCTGATTTTCTAATTAACATATAATCCAAATGGTAAGGATTGTTTTTGTAGAAAATCATCAAGAGTGCCATAATCAAACATGTCCCATTCTTTAACAGTTCTACTGGGAAATAGGAATCAACCTGTATATTATCCACGCTAACAAACGTGACTGGAGATAATGTTCCATCATTCATATAAATTTCCTTTCCAAGAGGGTATAATCCTCCTTAACAAGAGTTTAATCATCAGGCTGCAAAACTGCTTCTGGTTGGGGTAATTCTGGCTTTTCTGCTATATAAGTTTCAACCAATGATTTTACCGTTTCTATAGAAGTTTTCACTTCCTTTGATAAATCAACTGGTTTACTACCTAGACATTTTTGCTCTGATATTGCCAAAATATCTTGTGGTTTTAAGTAGCACTTAAATTCCCTATTCAACTCATTAAGTGCTGTTTCTTCATATACACTGATAACAATATTACTGGACCGATATACCATGGCCGGATTTTGCCAGATATTGTTGCCTTCATGTGCTGCATATTGTTCAAAAGACAAGTCCAAATCATTATAGGGGTCTATCACATTCGGCTTTACAGTAGCGATTACATGTTCGAGGATATTTTTCATATCACTATTCTCAGATATGTCAATTACCTTATCAATTTCTGGTACTGGTATTTCTAACTTAGCATTGGAGCCACGAAGAATAGGAATCTCCTGATCTAATAATTTCATGGTAAGAAGATACCCTTTCCCATTACCACAACCTTTAGAAGTTAGTAAACCAAGTGCCGCCTGTTTAAATGTTTCATTTAACCGAACCGGATTTCCATCCTGATAAAAAGTATATATGTTATCAGCCAAGGATAACGGACCGATCAGCGCTTCCTTTTGTTCTTGCCTGATAGAGTCCAAATAAATATTTTTATATTCTTGCTGATACCTGGCAATTTCAGATTCTTTATCAACTTGTTTCGAAACGGCTAACTGTAAACCCGGAATCCATTCATTAATAAATTTATCTTGTTCAATTTCCCATTGCTTATATTCTTCTTTATTACATTGAGTTTTCATCATTGCTTTATATGTTTCGCTAGTTTGATATTGAGCTAGATCCTGTATATGTTCCAGTAGACTACCCGAATCTGAACCGATATCATAACGGCCATCATAAATATGCACTTTATTTTCCTTTAATGCACAGATAGAAAAATAGGTTTTTTGATATCCCAAAATGTCCAGTTCAGTTGCTGCCTTATTGTAACCAGCAAGGCGATTACCCGCATCAATGAAGCTCATATATTCCGAATCATGAAACATGCCAGATTCACTAAAATCTATTCTAACAATGGGGTTTGTTTCAGATTCCTGCAATTGCAATAAATATCTTTTGGCTTCATTCTCCAATTGATTCTCATTAATCACATATATTAGACGGTTTTCATTCTCCATAATACACACATACAGATTGTGTTCCCCATCATTTTTATCTCCGAATGCCTTTAAGGGTTCCATAAATTCTTTTGTTGATAATATAAATTTATCACCAGAATCAATTTGCCCATTCTTATAGCGTTCCACTGATTCAACAATATAAGTCACTTCTTTATCTTTAAGAAATTCTGATAATTCGTCATCTGGCAAATCTGACAAATCCCTTTCTACATCAATCCCTCTTACAGTAAGTATATCTGGATTAAACTTTTCCCGTTGTTCTTCAGCTGCAGCCTCAATTGATGAAACCACAACATCCGGAAGATTATCTGCAAACCATGTTACCTTATCCCCATCTGGAGAGATATACGCTAATGTACGATAATCGGATACCATATGTACCTCATCCTCTGGATGGGAATAAATTGGTTCATTTTGGTTCCATACAGTAATTCCATTTCCCGCACTGCCAAATACCAGGTCATATTCAGTTATCCTTTGTTCCTTAGACGTTAACACTTCAGTAACATCGTTCAAATGAGGAAATGCACGGCGGCCATCAGCCCCATACTCTTCTTCGTGACGATCAATATCACGCATTGATAAGATATTGATATAATCATTCTCAACATCAACTCTAATCGGCCTACTATCATACTCAAAAGTTTCACCTCCTACAGTAACATAAAAGAATGTGGGGTCTTCCTCGCTTTGCCCCATGATGTAATTATCCTGATTCCATGTCCACTCATCTATAATTTTGCAGACATGTCCATCAATAAATATATGTTCATTCCCTTGGCGAACAAGACGCCCTTCTCGCTGCCTAATATCCAGAAGCTGCTTTATTGCTACTTCAACTGCTTTTTTATCAATTAAACCAGCGTTGATTTTGCTATAATCGCCGGCATGATAAGACTGTAATTCCTCCACAGTATATTGATCCATGGCTCCTTTAACTTCAGTAATAAAATCTCGCACTGCATCTTTTTCTTCAAATTGAATAATGTCATTCTGATTATTTTTTGACTGAAATACAACTGGGTCATTTGGTCCTTCTGTGAGAGCCAATTCGTACCCCAAACTCTCCATTCCTATAAGATCCTTCCTTCGATCAGCTAATTCAAAAGTACCAGAATACGTTGCACTTATATACGCTGCTCGTTTTACACTATCAAAATCAATTAAAGGCAATTTTTCTTCTAAATCTTCAATTTCTTTATACAAACTAAGTTCTCTTCTGATATCTATTTCATTTTTGATCCTAGCTTTGATTTGAAGATCCACAAAATGCTCCGGAAGTTTTGTAAAACCGATACGGGATACATAATAAGCGGACAAATCATCAAAATCATTAAACACAACAACAACATCACTAACACTTAGACTGTGCCCATAGTAATTAACCGGATGCATCTTTGTACCATTAAGCGTTTTAAATATTTTCTCACATAAAAGTTGCTGCTCATTATCTCCCTCCACTTTAGCATCCAAACTCTGGACATATATAAGCTCATAGTTCTCTACATTCGGAATTTCATTATGATTCTGGTGAAGGCTATTCAAATCAACAAATCTTCTACCATCATTTTCTGCAATATCTTTAAGTTGCAAAATAGCTAATTTAGGTTGTGAATTGTTTGTGATTTCTGCTTCCTTCAAAACTTGATCATATCGTTTAAATACTTGATCGTGTTCGGCTTCTTCAGTATGAGACACCATTACCTCAAGCATTTCACTATGTTGATAGATATCATTAGGAACTATTCCCGGTTTTCTTATATACTCGATCATTGCAACCGCTTCTATTGGTAATTCAGCAACTGTATTTTTACTATCTGTTTTTTCAGAAGATTTACTATTTGTTTCATTCATATTTTCTTCTCCTACGGTTATAAATTCCACAGTATCCAAATCTGGTGCTATATCGTATTCTTCAGGATGATTATCTGGATCATAAGCTTCAAACGCAATCCAGGACGAATCCCTTTTTATTGCATCAACTTTAATAGTGGTAGAATCATCTATAATACCCGTTTCGTTTTGCTCTTTCTCAGATATCCCCAATAAAGCATTCAATTCTTGTAGGCGTTCAATCTGACTTTTATATAGTTCTTCTTTCGGAAAAGGTTTCTCTGATTCTATTTTCGCAATTTCCAACTGTTTCTCAGCTGTAGATAATTTTTCCTCATTGGACTTAACCCTTTCCTCAAGCGAGTGGAAAGTCCGTGTGATTGAAGATATATTACTAACCGCATTCATACTCAAATCGAATATATAGTTAATCTCGCCGCCAATAATTACCTGAGGAACTATAGAAAAATCGACTTTTCTTGCAGTTATTTTGAATCCCAGATACGTCCCCAGTTGGTGTTCGGTATTTCGTAAAACACAGGCTTCATTTGCCGCTGCTATCAATGCCTCCCCTGCTTCCGTTCGGTCAGTGAATGTTTTATCCCCTATTACCATGGTAAATTCATCACCAGCCGGTGCATTGTTTTTGTATAGCTCGATATCCTTCGTGATTCCTGAAATTAGATTTTTCAACCGACTTATTTCCTGCGGATACTTTATTGTGTAATCATCCTGGTACCGATAAATATTACTCTTGTGATTGGCGAGTTCCCGGTTTAACTGACTGACCGAAATATCCAACTCCATCTTTTCCTTGATATATGGATTGCCGGTAGCTAATGCCTTGACCTCTGCATAGGATAAAGATTGATCATCCAAATCAGCACAACTACGGACCGGGGATTTTGAGGTCATAATTTGGCTAATGAACTTTTGCTTATTCTCAATGACCTGCCAAGAATATGCATCGAACGTGCCACTTGTTATATATCTAAAAATCCAAACATGGTCATTCTCATTGCCCTGCCTGATAATTCGCCCTTCACGCTGTTCTATATCTGATGGCCTCCATGGAACATCCAGATGATGTTCCGCAATCAGGTTCCGCTGCACATTAGTTCCAGCTCCCATCATAAAAGTAGAACCAAGCAGGAATCGCTTCTCTCCGCTTCTAACCTGTTTAAATAGTTTATCTTTTTGTATATCAGTTTTTGCGTCATGAATAAATGCGATTTCTTCCGCAGGCACTCCCAGTTCAACCAATTTCTTTTTAATTGCATCGTAGACACTGAAACTACCGTCTGGCTTTGGTGTTGATAAATCACAGAATATGATTTGTGCAGACCTTTGAGCCTTGGTCTGCTCCCAAATCTCATATGCCTTCTGTGCACAAACATTCGCCTTGGAAACAGGTACATCCGGCATATTTGGATTAATCAATCTTTGGTCCAGAGCCAACTTACGGCCATCATTTGTGATTTTCAGCATATTGTCTACGCTCGGATCAATATCCCCATTACGCACTGCATCGGCCCGTTCAGCTAAAGATTCCACCATCTTCTCTTGCAGCTTAGTCGGCTTTAATTTGACATTTACGTAAGTAGCTGTTGGTACAGCCAAATCAAGCATATCAGCTGTTTGAACATCAGCTGCCTCTTTCCAGAGACTCATTAATTCTGGGATGTTAAAAAAGCTTGAAAACCTTTTTTTAGCTCGGTAATTCGTTCCCTCTGGAGACAACTCTATGGCCGTTTGAATATTACCAAAAGTGGAAGCCCATGCGTCGAAATTTTCCAATCCATAACGCTCAAGTAAATCTGACTGAAGATAACGCATGTTGGTGTACAATTCTGTCATTGAGTTGCTAATTGGTGTTCCAGATGCAAATACAATACCGCATTTACCCGGAGTTATTTCATTCATATATTGACATTTCATGTACATATCTGTACTTTTCTGAGCTTCTGTTTGCTGGATACCGGCTACATTAGACATCTTTGTATATAAGTATAGGTTTTTATAGCTATGACTCTCATCCACGTACAATCGGTCAATTCCCAACTGTTCAAATGTAATTACATTATCCTTTTTCCCCTCATTATTTAATTTTTCAAGCTTGACCAACAATCTCTTTTCTGTTTTTTCCAGCTGCTTAACGGTAAACGATTGTCCTGACTCTGCCTTTTGTTCTTCAATGGCCCTTTCTATAGCCGTAATTTGACGATCAATATAATATTGCTGCCGCTCAACTGACAGTGGAATCTTTTCAAACTGTGTATGACCAATTATTACTGCATCATACTCCCCGGTAGCAATTTTGGAGCAGAATTCCCGTCTTCTGGCTGGGATAAAATCATCTTTTTTTGCAACTAAAGTGTTAGCTGAAGGATATAAATCGGTAAACTCTCGCCCCCATTGCTCAGTAAGGTGGTTCGGTACTACAATCATGGCTTTATTACACAAAGCAATTCGCTTCTGCTCCATGACTGAAGCAGTTATTTCATACGTCTTTCCAGCACCAACCACATGAGCAAGCAGAGCATTACCACCATATAGAGTGCGGGCTACCGCATTTTTTTGGTGAGCCATCAGCTTGATTTCCGGATTCATTCCTGGAAAGGTGAGATGAGATCCGTCATACTGTCGTGGACGATTATTGTTATAAAGGGTATTGTACTTATGTACAAGATAATTTCTCCGTTCTGACTCCGCAAATATCCAGTTCTCAAACTCAGCCTTTATCGCTTCAGCTTTCTGATTACATGTGGCTGTTTCCTCTTTATTCAGAATGGAATCGTAACGCTGTTTCTCAGAGTTCCACTTCTGGTCATAAACTTTCGAATCTCGTAAATTCAAACAGTTTTCAAGAATATGAAACGCATTTTTTCTTGAAGTACCATACTTGGTAGTAGCAAGAAGTATTGAATCACCTACAACCTTATTACTGATATTCCATTCACCATTGAGTTTTTCAAACGATACTGTAAGACGTTCACTTTTATTTGCTGTATCTGTAAATCTCCAATCTGGCAATTGAAATGTTTCTTTCAAATACTGTTCAATATATTCTGGTTCAATCCATGTAGCTCCCAAGCGTACATCTATTTCCGACGCTTCCAGAGGTTCAGGCTGTACTTGCTGTAAATACTGTACGTTTATATCATATTGTGAATCCATCTCCGCACATTGTATAGCCCTCTCCAATTTACGTTTTACATTTCCTGACAGATATTCATCCGCAGTGACATAACCAGAATACTCATCATCACCAATCTTATCTGGGTCTTTAAAAATCACCCCTCTCAGATCGGAAATCAGCTCGCCTTTTTCTTTCCCCACAAGTCCGGCCATGTAATCAAGAACAATATGACCTTTTTCCGACAATGACATCATCAATGCTTCATTTGCCGTGTCTACATGTGTTATCTCGGCTTTTGGATTGATAACACGTTTTGAGAATAATGCTGCTTTACCAGAAACAACATTGTTATCATCCATTATCTCAAAACTACACAGAAAACTGTATGTAACATCCTTTGAAAACAGCTTCTTATTCTCCTTGGAATGAATCACACCAAAATGCTCAACAAATGTATCATATAGCTCATTCAGCTTCGACATCTTAGCATCTATGCTATAATCAGGCTCATTATTTAGTTCTGCATCCAGCAACCCATACCCCATATCTCGCAGTTCAATCATTGCTTTTATCTGAGTCAAATCCTTAGTACTTATTTGCTCTAAAACCATAACTGAATCTGTGCGATAGTAAATATCATCATTCACCAAAGCGTAAGTATAGTTTCTAACTTGGGGATCTGCCGAAATAATGTTTATTTTTTCCGCTTCTGCATCGCTTTCGACATATGTATTAGAAAATTCACAATGAATATATTTATTAACTACAGCCTTAAGCTTATCATTCAAATCAGAATCAGTAGCCCTGCATGTCAATCGTTCACCGAACGGTCCGGATACGAATTTAAATTCTCCCAGTACCATATGAGGATTTTCTATGAAATAGCGGTTACAGCTATAGACCATTCCTTCACGTTCTTTTAATGTGACGTTCTCAGCATTTTGTCTAAGTTCAGTCTGGTTATCATCTAGTGTCTGTAAATAGTAGAATACTTTATTGTCCAATTGCTGAATCTCAATAACTTTTGCATCAAATTCTTTTTGCCTGTATGTAGCATAATCATATTGACTTGTTGTAACGATATCTCCAACTCTTACAGGATCCTTATCACTAATATTTTGATCCACATATAACCATATCGGGTTTGGATCAGGTACATGATCTAACTTTTGGAAAAAAAGTATATCTGTCACTGCTTCCGTACCAGCATTTGCTTTAAATGCATTGTCAGGCAGACGAATTGCACCTATTAAATTAGCTCTCTCAGCAAAATACTTTCGAGCTGATGAGTTTTTCTTATCCATGGTCCAGCTGGAAGTTATTACAGCCATCACACCACCTGGGCGCAGCTGATCAAGTCCCTTGGCAATAAAATAATCATGAATAGAAAAATTATACTTATCATAGATACGATCAGAGACTTTGTAATCACCAAAAGGAACGTTTCCTACAATCCCATCAAAGAAATTATTTGGGTATTTAGTTTTTTCATATCCTGTAATGCTTATATTTACATCCGGATAAAGCTGTTTTGCAATTCTACCAGTCAAGTCATCAAGTTCAACACCATACAGCTGGCATTCAGACATTGAAGCCGGAAGCATACCAAAAAAGTTACCAGAACCACAGGCAGGTTCTAAAATATTTCCTCTTTTTACCCCCATATTCTCAAGGGCCTGGTATATACTTTTTATAATTAATGGAGATGTATAATGGGCATTTAGTGTTGACGCTCTGGCTGCTAAATACTCATTCTGTGTTAATAATTCATGTAAATCCTGGTATTCATTTGCCCAGGCATCTTTTGCTTCATCAAATACATCTGCAAGACCACCCCACCCCACAAAACCAGCCAAAACCGCCTGTTCTTCATAAGTAGCAGATCGTTGATCCGCTTCTATTGTTTTTAAAACTTTAATTGCTTCTATATTTTGTTTAAACTTGGCCTTAGGTCCACCATTATTATTTAAATGCAAATCTTCAATTTTATAATTACGTGGTGATGGAATATCAATACTTAATTCTTCTTTGCTAATTTCTACATCTGGTTTATCAAGTGTATTGTCATGTTGAACTGTAAAAACAAACGAGGGATTGGATTGTTCCTCTTCGCCCAAATCAAGCTCAGGATTGAAGTCATCTGCAGAGTACGTCTGTACCAAAGAACCAGTCTCATCTGGTGAATATATAACCAAGCCTTCCTGCATCATTTTCAGTTTTATTTCATTCACATATAACTTGGGACCACTAAGTCTATCAACCGTATAAGAAATTTTCGCAATCTGTTCAAGTTTGTCCTCTGATATTTCTCCCATAGATTCTGGTAGCACAATTTCCGCAGAAAAGTTTGTCCAAATTTCTCCTTTCCTCTCAAACTCTATGAAATGTTCAGCTCCCCCTATCTTAATAAAACCATGTGGATTATCCATAGCTGCACGTAATGCGATTTCTTTCCTGTATTCCATTCGTTCTTCTGGAGTAATATATTCATCTGTGCTAATCATTGAATGGATTATTTTTTCAACTGTATTCCATTCCACTTTAGCCCGATAACATAATCCTTGTTTCTTCCATTTCAGTTCCATATTCCCGGCCATTGTACTACTAGAATATACACCTTCATAGCCATCGTCTGGCTTAAAAGAACTTCCTGATTGGCCATATTCTTTTTTAATAGCCTTAGCTCGATCTGATGCAACTTCTAATACCGAAGAGCCAACATAAAATTTTTCAATTCGGAATTTACTGTACCTAATATTTATACCTTTTTTTAAAACAGACTGAAGTAATGGTCTTGGTATCTGATCTGCTTGAATCGGATTATTCCAATTACCGGGAAAATCCTCCTCCATAATCGGTTCTGTTATTCTTTCAATGGCTAGATCATTCTTATTAATACCTTCGCTTTCAAAAATAGGTAATTTAAGTTGACCATAAGGTTTTGCATCCGTAGAATAGACTATTTCTTCCAATTTATCATCTTCAGTAACCTGCACAGAAATCGTCGGAGCTGCTTGTACCTCTACATTTGTCTGATAGCGTTCAAACAGTTTAATCTGTTCCCTTATCTCATGATAAACAGGTTTTGAAAATCTCATGATACCATCATTGACTACATATAGATCATTATGATCCAGATTTTGAATAGAATAATTATTTTCTTTTAACAATGGCTTATTTAATTCATCACAAACTTCTAAATCCAACCCACATCTCGCGAAAACAGCGTATGAAACTGACGCATGGAAAAAATTTTGAAGTTTTTCGATCTTCGTAGATAATAATTCTATATCATCATTATTAAGATTCCTTAAAAGCTCCTCTGTTTCTTCACGTTTTATAAATTTTTTTAGATAATTCCACATCTTTAATTCTATTGAATTTTTAGCATCATCTCTAGTTAATTCAGAAACATAACGTTCGTCTTTTGGAAATTCCCATAATTTAGGTAAAGGTTTTTGCCCCCTAGAAACAACATCATCAATATCAAACAAATACTGCAGCTGCGGTTTCCCATTGGAATAATCGACATAGGGGATTCCTTTACTGCCTCTACGTGGAACGCAATTTATTGCGTTCCATTCTGAATATTTTGCACATGCTGTAGCTCTTGGCCGTTGCGAATAAATAATTAACTGTATATCAAATGGGTAGTGTATGAACCTACCCTCAAAGGATAGAAAATCCTTCCAAGAATCTTCTGAACTACTAATATGATTCAATGCATCATCATAGTATTTTCTAACATCAATAAGTTTTGAAATACGATTTGTTTCCCTATTCATATAGATATCATTTCCTCTCCAGAGTTATTACTGCCCAAGGCGGTACTGAGGTAATTGTCAGGGCGGCACATAATGCATATGCCGGCCCCTATACAATCTTTCTCATCATTTTTCCTTCTAATTTTTCCAGACTCCATTTTCGTCCACATAATATCCATCCGGAGTAATTTCGTTTTTATACATCGATCCGTAAGGCTTACCCGGTTTTGTCGGATCATATTTCCACCCATCAGGATTGCTTCCATAATAGGTTTGTGCCTCATTCTGCTTTGTAAAGTAGTACCATTTATCGTCAATAAGTTGCCAGCCAGTAAGCATTTTTGTGTTACCTGGATCAAAAAAATAACGCTTATCATCCATTGGCTCATAATTCCAACCAGTCAATGCGGCTCCAAACCTGTCTCCAGGTTCTTTGTTAAGCTTATACCAAGTTTTTTCGCCTTCCAGATACCAGTCGTAATTTAACTTTCCTGCTTCATCAACATGGTACCAGTCCTTGCCGTCACCAACCCATTCATCCTTCGCTGGCGTACCATCCGGCTTCGTGTAGGTGACTTCAAGAGGATCATTCGGATTTACAGTAAACGTTCCTCCGGTATCAGGTACCTCTGGTTTTGCTGTGCTGTCAATAATGGGTGTGGGAGGAACGATTATTATCTCCGCTTCCTCTCGATCCTCAGATTCTGTTTTCGTAGGTTCTGGGTTTGTAGGCTCCGGGTTTGTAGGCTCCGGGTTTATAGGCTCCGGGTTTGTAGGTTCCGGATCAATATTCCCATTTTCAATCTTTTTATCATCAGAAGTTCCAATCTTCCCATCCGGACCTCTCCACCAATGATCCGGGTTTTCCCAGTTTCCACCAGTTCCAGGTGTGATATACGTTCCGTCACCATTGTCTATATAGGGTCCAGTTCCTCCGGGAATTATATGAATTTCTCGATCATCTTCGGTTCCGATGATTCCATCCGGACCTCTCCAGTGTCCGGTTCCGTTTTCCCAGCTTCCTCCGGCTCCCGGTGTGATATACGTTCCGTCACCGCTGTCTATATAAGTTCCGCTTCCTCCGGGAATTATATGAATCTCTCGATCATCTTCGGTTCCGATGATTCCATCCGAACCTCTCCAGTGTCCGGTTCCGTTTTCCCAGCTTCCTCCGGCTCCCGGTGTGATATACGTTCCGTCACCGTTGTCTATATAAGTTCCACTTCCACCGGGGATTATATGGATCTCTCGATCATCATCAGTTCCTAGCTCACCATCCGGACCTCTCCACCAATAATCAGGATTTTCCCAACTCCCATCAGTTCTAGGTGTAATGTAGGTTCCGTCACCATTGTCTATATAGGTTCCAGTTCCTCCGGGGATTATGTGGATCTGACGATCATCATCAGTTCCTAGCTCACCATCCGGACCTCTCCACCAGTGATCTGGATTTTCCCAACTTCCACCGGCTCCCGGTGTGATATACGTTCCGTCACCGTTGTCTATATACGTTCCGCTTCCTCCGGGGATTATATGAATCTCTCGATCATCATCAGTTCCGATCTCCCCATCCGGGCCTCTCCACCAGTGATCCAGGTTTTCCCAACTTCCACCGGCTCTCGGTGTGATATACGTTCCGTCACCGTTGTCTATATACGTTCCAGTTCCTCCGGGGAGTATATGAATCTCTCGATCATCATCAGTCCCGATCTCCCCATCCGGGCCATACCACCAGAGTTCGTCATCTGCTGTATTCCACTTACCATCAGCTCCTGGTTTTCTATATGTACCATTTCCAATATAAATCCATTTGATCGACCAGTGACCATAATAAGTCTGATCCCCCAGCGCTGCCAAGGTAGTCTCCTTAATTCGGATTCCACCTTCAGGCTCCGTATACCAGCCCAGGAATGCATACCCTGTTTCATATAATATTGGCAATTCACCAATTGGCAGTGCATATGTTACAGTCTTATCTTCCGAATCATTTATTGATTCAGAATTACTCTTGAAATGAATCGTATACTGGTTTGCGGTCCATTTTGCCTTATATTCCACATTTCCAGCCTCTACACAGCTTTCAGAGGTTATCTTCTCTCCACTTTCATTAAACCAGCCAGCAAAGGTGTACCCTGGTTTCTCTGGTAACGGAAGCGTTCCCATCTGCATGAAATAATCTCGGTCTATTTCTACAACTTTCTGTTTTCCATCTGCATCCGTATAAACAAAGCGGATTTTGTATGAGTTGGCTTTCCATTCTGCGTGATAGGTGTATCCATCCGCTTCGGAATCTGGTCGAAAGATTGTATGAGGATTGATTTTATTATGATCTTCATCATACCAACCGTTAAAGGTATAACCCTTTTCTTCAGGGATCGGTAAACTGCCAAATATCTGATCATATTTCTGATTAATTGTAAAGGTTTGTACCGACTCTCCATCTGGCTGCTCCGCCTCTGAAACAAGGCGGACCTCATAAGTTACCGGCTCCCAGCTACCGTAATACACGGCATCCCTTGGCTCTACCATGGAATGTTCCGTAATCTTAGTTCCTGATCCATTCTTTCCTGTCCACCAGCCGTTAAATTTCCAACCATAGATTTCCGGCACCGGAAGAGTCCCCAGCTCTGTATCAAAGGTATGATCTTCCTTTTGTTTCTCCCCGGTCCACCTTACGTGATCCGT
>NZ_OAOF01000024.1 GCF_900205965.1 Lacrimispora amygdalina | reverse complement strand
AAGTTTCTACATAATATTGATACATTTTATTATTCCGTGAAATTTATAAATGACTTTACCGCTGATTCTTTGGATAGCAAAGTCATGCAGTTCCGAAAATACTTTGATGCTATGAACCGAAAGCTCTCAAAAAATGTAAACGTCGACTTTCTTCGTCTTGACTTTGGTTCGGGCTTCTCCTTAAACCTTAGACCATTCAGTTTTGCAAAAATGTATAATGTTTGCCTAGAATACCCTGAATGGTTTGATATCTTCTTAGCTCCTGTCGTTCCAAAATCTTCCAATTCGGCGGTATCCGTCACCTGTGAATTGGTGGTACAGATCAGAAGTTATATGCTTTGGATATACGGGGTCAATGAATCATTCGAACGTTCTTATGAATATGTCCAGGCATTAGCAGAACATTTCGGCTTACAGATCGCCTATGCGCAGGAAAACCGAATTGATTACTGCTGGCATAGCAACTACTTAAGTAATCCGGAACGCTTCTTTTCCCTGGAAAACTTTTATAAAATGCGTGTAGATCGCTTCAATGATGCAGTTACCCATACAGAGAAGAAAGGCAGTCAGGATTATGAGATTGACTATGTTGCCCTGGGAAAGAGAACGGATAAAGTCTTTGTACGAATCTATATGAAAAGCAAAGAAGTTGTTGAAATGGGTTATAAAGGCTGGTTCTTTTACTTCTGGCTATTCAACGGACTGATTAACCGCTATGATCTGCACGTTTATGAAGAATGTTATAAGCGTAGGAGCTGGCAGTACCTTAATATGGCCCGCGCTTCCTTCTACCTGGAACATGGTTCCAATGAAAGTGCAAAGTCAGTCTGTCGCAGGCTCTTGTCTGGGGAGCAGACTATGGAGGAAGATACCTTACAGAAATTTGTTGATACTCTTACGCCAAAAGTAAACCTGATTATGAATGTAGAGTATCAGACACGCCGCCGCCATTCAAAATCTTATGTACTGCTTCCGCTTCGAGATAATAAGTCAAAGTTAACCGCTAAAAGGATTTATGATTACCTGGACAACCGGAAATTGATTATGGATTATCTGACAAACTATGTATTTCGTATGGTAGAACCGGAAGGGGATGTGAATAAATCTCGCCGTGAAATGTGCGGTTTCTGGAAGTCTCTGCGCAGTTGTAAACTGGTTGATGCGCATATTCCCCCTAAGCAGCTTAAACTGGTACGGGAATATAGCCGCCATCTAAATGCTGATCTGGTTAAACGACGGGCGATCAATAGTATTGTAACGTTAGGATTTTATAATAAGGGTATGAATGAAGATGATATCATGCAGGATGTTGTAGATGCACTTTGTACGTTAAATGATAATGATGTTGAAAGGGCTTTACGGTATAAAACGAAAAAGGCCCAGCAGCTCAACTCGGATGAACTGCCGGGCAACCTTACATATACTGCAAGGTCTGAACTCACGATCATAGATAAAATAACTGGTGAAGTCTATAGTCATAATAGCATGAGCAAAAATGAATTTCAAGGAGATTTTACGAATGAATAAGATAACAGTTAAAAAAGCATTTGAAAAGTTTATGGGGTTAAAAGAATCTTATTGTGATAATAGTACTTGTAAATATTATGAGCAGAACTTAAGTTTTTTCTTTGAGTTTTTGGAATCGGAGTTTGAAAAGCCCATTGACCGTATTCCGGTGGATAGCCTGGCTCCTGATATCGTACAAAGCTATATAAAACATCTTAGGTTTAAGCCCAAATATGAAAATCATCCGTTTAAGATCGGAGACGAAAAGAAAGGAAAACTGAAAAATTCTACCATCAGAATTTATACCAGAGCTGTCAAAGTGTTCTTTAACTATATTCGTGATGACCTGGACTGTGAAGTTACATTTAAAAGAGCCCGGCTTCCAACCAACGATTCCCGGATACAGCTCCCTTTATACAGCCATGAGGTTCAGGCACTAGATCAGGTATTCTTAAACTCAACTGAAATGGGGCTTAGAAATTTATGCATTATCCATCTTATGCTTGATGGCGGTCTAAGAAGTGAGGAAGTCATTGGTTTAAAGGTAAAGGATATCTGCTTCGATAAAGATTACATATTAATAGAAGATTCAAAGAATCACAAGTCCCGTATTGTTCCCCTGGCCTGGAATTTGCGAATATACATACGCAGTTATTTGGATTATCGTGATGTTATACCTATGGACGCACTGATTCTTAAAACAAACAGCTCGGAAGCGATCAACTATAATGTATTGAAGCAGCTCTTTTTCAGAATAAGGAAATGGACAGGTGTTGAAAGGCTGCATCCGCATTTATTAAGACATACATTTGCTGTCTCCTATCTGGTAGGCGGTGGAAACCTAGAATTTCTTCGTGATATGCTTGGTCATAGTGATTATACTACTACCAGGGATTATGTGAAAATGGCAAACCAGTACCGCATGATGGATGCAGATGTGTATAAATTAGATGCTATTTTCTTCCGTCAGATAAAATAAAAGTATCTCAATTAATCTTTCCGATCGGCCGGAGCTTCTCCGGCCGGGAACTTGGTTGAGATACACTCTTTTACTTGTAAAATTTTCCATTTATTATATAATTAAAACATAGAATTATCCATTTTTTATAGCGCGGCTTCATGAGCCTAACATAATAATAACCAGTAGTTGAAAAGAAAATAACATAGTGTAACTATAGAATAAATAGCTGAGTATATGCAGGAGGATGTATATGATATGTATTGACCCTAAAATGCAATTAATAGAAATAGATAAAGATAAAAGCTTAAGAGAAAGAGCTGAGGACAGAACAGAATTGTATCACTATACAAGTCTTTCTGGACTGGAAAAAATTTTAGAGGGGAGAAAATTAAAATTTAATAACTTAAATAACTTTGATACTGAACATGCGTATGAGAGAGAAGGAATTAACGAAAATTTTAGAGGTTGTATATTTATTTCTTGTATGACGTATTGTACGGAATGTGATGAAATGTGGGAGAAATTTGGAGACAAAAAAAGGGGAGCCAAATTATCATTTAAATATAAAGGGGCTTTTCATGATACAATAATTGATAAATCCAAAGAAATAGAAGCATATTCTAAAGATAATATATTAATTAACAAATTTGGCTTTAATGTTAGTAGTACAAGGTCGGACAAATTTACTGTATCACAAAATATTTATACAGATGTTATTGTTGATTTAATATTGTCTGATGTAATATATAAGCAACAAATGCCGGATTCAATGATAAATCAAAATTACTTAAATATATCTAGTGTCTCTCAAACAGTACTAACTTCATATAGTGATGAATCGGAAACAAGAATAATTGGAATTTTACGAAGTGTTAAAGAAAAGTATTTAGAGGATATATCTTATTTGTTAGCTCCAATAAATTTTAATAATTTCGAATTGGAAGTAAAGTTTGGAGAACTGGCTGAAACCTCAAAAAAAGCCAAAATTGAGCAATTACTGAATAAGCTGTGATAAACTTTATTGGTAAAAATAAATTTCCTATTATATATATAATGAAGTAGATATGCAAAAAGAAGTACTGTCCCCGACGCTCGCAGCCGTCAAAGACAGTACTTTTTTTACCCTCAAGTCCTTCCCAAAGGACAAATAGATTCCGACCATTATTTTTTCACAAAGGAAAAGCACCGACCCCGCAGCTCTCCGTCTGCAAAACCAGTACTTTTTTAGTGCGCCTTCAGGGACTCGAACCCTGGACAAATAGATTAAGAGTTCCATTACCAGGTTTTTAGAGTAATTTTTTATGCTCTTTCATTATTTTGGATTCGATTCAGGCTTATAAATCCTTTATTTTATGTCTTAATATTTTTTAATTTGCAAAGAATTTGCAAAGACCTGCTGAATATCAAAATCAATCAGGTTCTGAAATAAAGTCCTTTATTTTTAATATAGAGGCTGGTTTTTTCTCAGTGCTTTTTAATGTTCCTGGAGGCAAACACAATAAATGCTCTAGTTCTTCCGAATACATAACAATTCCCAAATCCCAGAGTTCATCCATAATTTGATGTGGTTGCTTATTGCCTTGCATAATTAAAATATCCAAAGCATTTTGTAAAATACTATTATTTAAAAGGTATTTTTTATCCCCAGGTTCAATCTGTTTCCAACCTTTTTTATTTATAGTTCTCATTAAATACTGATATTGATTGTACGATATAGCTTCTAATTGATGTGCTCTATATATCATAGCGGATATCGAAACATTCCACTTCTCTTTTAGGCTGACATAATAGTCCAAACTAGTCGGATAATGTGACACATCTTTTAAAAATGGTTCTCTAGGTAATAAAAAAGCCCCTGCAAAAATATTCGCTTGTCTCTCTCTTGCCTTAAATTCTTCTTTTGTTATTAACTCTAAATCCTCACTCCATGGATGCAAAATAATATGTGCCATTTCATGTGCCATATCAAAACGAGCTCTAGCTATTGACTGATTAGAATTTGATATGGCTACAATATATAAATCGCCTGAGGTAATCTTTATTTTTTGACTAAATGCATCAATTTTATTACTATCTGATGGAACTGCCGAAAATATAATACCGTTAGACTCCAATACAAATTTAAGATTTTCTATAGGACCATTACCCAAATTCCAGTATACTCTTAAATCCATCGCCATCTGTTCCAGTATATCAAGTTCTTGATCTGTAGTATACTCATATTCATATTCTTTATCTGGAGTTTCCTCTAAAATATTTAATTTCGGGAACTCCAGATATTGGCTCAAATAAACATAGATTTGGGCTATATATTCCAATTTTATTCTCTGAGCAGCCCTATCTTTCTTATCGGCAGATAAAAGAGATCTAAAATATGTTGCATCTGCACTAACTTTTATTTTCTCTTCTGTAAAAAAGAAATCTCTCGGGAAATTTAATACTTCTGCCAGTTTTAATGAATTTTGAAACTCCGGTCTAACGTTACTTAATGGATTTTCAAATTGGGATAATGCCTGTTTACTAATACCAATCTGATTAGCCAATTCAGTTAGAGTCAACCCTCTATACATTCTCGCACTCTTCAAACGCTCGCTATTAAATCCACTTAATTTCTGCATAATTTTTCCCTAATTCTATATATTTTTTAATTTTACCAGAGAGGCTGATGATTCCTCTTTATATGGAACTGGTATACTAGGATCATTTTCACCAATAGCTTTATTAGGTTCAATTTGCTCTTTAAATAATATACTTGCATAATCGGGCTTAATGTATTTATTTAGTGGGACTTCTTTACATAATTCTAAATGCTTATCCAGTATACACAAACGCGCATCTAATAACTGATTTTTAACCGTTTGAAAAACCAGTAAGCAATGATGATATCCTTCCCCTACATTTATACGACCTTTACACAGCTTATCAAAGTCTTCTATCAAATCTTCTTCACTATAAAGCCCAAGGTCTCCTAAGGTGATTTGGTGTTCAGGTGCCTCGAACTCTCTATTCAAAACCCCTACAAATGTCTCCAGATAATGCAGTGTTCTACGTTTCGATTTTTTCAACTGTGCTAATCGATTTTCACGCATCACTGTAATAACAAATTTGTGGTCATCATCAATAATCATGTCACCAGACCAGCCATTTCTAGTGAACTCCTCTACCCTTACGTTCTTCATTTCCATATGTGACTCCAAATTGTCCCAAAATGCATCCCAAATAAAATTGGGTACTGCCGAAGTCTTTCTCATACGGAACTCATCAAGATAGCGAAGTAAATCCTGGTCAAAAACTTTCTGCAAACAAAAAATAATTCGTCGATAAAAATTTTCCTCTACCGATTCCAAAAAGGTATAATTTTTCATATACTCCTCCGAACAATAATAATATAACTTAATAATCTCATTTTTTTATAATTTTGTCAAGTGGGTTTATTTTATTTAAAAATTTGTCTATTATTTTTAATTATTTTAATACCTTTTCAAGTAAAACTATAATCGGCACTGAAACATTCAACGGAATATATATCCTTGAAAGTTTCAGTGCCGATTCACAAACAAATTACTATTTTTCCAAATCAAACGAAATTCTATCTGCTAAATAGATTGGAACTGTCATGATTCGCCCTCCTTCCGCAATCCCCCCATTGCTTCCGCCTTTTAAATAATACACATAATCCAACTTACGGGCATCAAATAATGCTCTGGCAGTCTTGGCCTGGGCATCTGTACTTTTCACCTCTATACCATAATTTTTATTATCCATCAAACTCCGCACATAAAAATCCAGTTCCCCTTTTGTTTTTTCAAAAAAAGCAAACCATGGAGCATTTCCAGCAATTTCTCTGGGCATCCGCCGTAGCAATGTCAAATAGACAAAATTCTCTGCAACAATACTCTTTACAGTTGTCTCATCTGCACCAGCCCTTTTCACAAAATATTGGGCAATTCCAACATCCAGAAAATAAAATCTGGAATTCTCTTTGATATTCAAATAATCACAATCTATACTTTTACTAGCATATGCAATGATATGAGATGCCCGAAGCCAACCAATTGCGTGGTTTATCATTTTCTTTGTAAACCTACCACTCTCCCCTTTATATACAATCTTACTTAAATCCTCCACAAGATCCCGCACACCTTGCTTCTCACGAATTAAAGTAACAGCAATGCCATGAAATAATTTTTCAAATGTTTCGGTTTCCATTACATCATCAAAATACCTTTTAGATTCATTCGTAAAAATCCCCATTAAGCGTGCCAGTTCCTCATCACACCGCTCATACGATTTATATTCTAAGTAAACTTTAATAACGGATGGATATCCTCCAATTCTCTGATAAAGATCATAGCATTCTTTTAACGCCTCGTATTGCTTCGCATCTGCCCCTCCAAATAAATCAACCGAATCATATATTTCTCGCTGACCAAAGACTTCGGCAAACTCAGCAAATGTTAGTGTCTCCAGCGTTACTGATTCCAAATCGCCTGCTGGCAGAAAAAATTCCTTTGCCAGCAAACGTCCTAAATAACTGCCTGTCACTATTACATAACAGGAAAATTCACGGGCAAAAGTTCTGATCAGATTATATATCCTGGAAGATTCCTGTATTTCATCAATAATAATAATGCTATCTCTCGTATCCTCAAATTCCTGGTAAAATAGACGTAAGGCCTCATGAACAGGTTTTTCTCTCATTGGAGTACCTGGCTCCCAATACTCCGCCTCATCCAGACACATGATAAACCGCTCGCCAGTGAGCTCAGCCATATTTATATAGATAGCATGTTTGAAATTTTCATTTGCAAACTTTTTCAGAATGTACGTCTTTCCAACCTGCCTGGCTCCGGATACTTCCAAAACCTTTCCAGTATAATCATTCTTCCATTCCAGCAGTCGCTTATAAATATCCCGTTTAAAATCCATCTCTTAACCACCTCACCTTTTCTTTATTATAGCCAATATCTGCATAAATCACAACTTATTTATGCAGTATTGGTTTTATTACAGTTCTTTAATTGATACGGTATTATCTGATTACAGTTATCAAGTATTTTCATAGCTCTTTCTGTAGAATTAGGAAATAAACCTCCATAAACTCGCATAGTAATAGAAGCATCCCGATGACCAACTATGGCACTAACCTCAAGAATACTGATTCCTTCTCCTGCCCGTTGACTTTCTTTTATCAAAAGTGATACAAACGTATGTCTCAAATCATGAAAACGACGTTTTTCTATTCCAAGGATTTCTAATATTTGCTGAAACTCCTTTAATACTTTCCATGGTCTTAAGTAATCTCCATATTCATCAGGAAATAATAATCCCCTGTCATGGTATGCTTTTCCAGCAGCCTTTTTTTCTTTTTCTATTAACTCCATCTGATATGTATATATTTTTTTCAGGCTCTGATTATACGGAACTTTTCTTTCTTTTCCATTCTTAGGTTTTTTCAAAATAGGCACCAACCGCCTTTCGCTCTCCTCCCTTCGATCCTTTACATAGGCCAGGCTTTTCTTTACAAATATATAATCATTGTCAGGTAAAGCAAGCGTTCTCTTTAATCCAAAACATTCCCCCTCACGCATTCCTGAATTAACCGCCCATGCATATAAACCTGCAAATCTAGAATGCTCAAAAGCATAGTTTAGAATACGTTCCATATCTTCAACAGCTATGATTCTTTGCAGTGCATCAGAATCATCACTGTCTGCGTCTAAATCCTCCTGTTCAAAATCAATCATAGCAGCCGTTCCATTTTTAAATGGAGCAATTCCCGCATGGGCATTTTTTTCTATAATGCCTTTCGTCTCTGCATATAGAAACGTATTATTCAAAACAAATCGAATATGATTAATTGTATTGATACTAAGTGGTTTTGGATTAATTGGTTTTCCATTTATATCCTTTCTAACACGCTTTCTGCCATTTTTTCGTTTTTCCATATAAAATATCAATAAATCTTCTTCTGTAATAAATTTAATAGGCTTTTTCCCCAGCTCGCTGTTCCGCACATAACCCTCGTAATAAGATTCGTAATTGTCAGAGGTTGATATTTGCACATTGGTCCCTTTAATTCCAATATTAAGGTCAAACACTTCATTTAAGGAAGGTCCATTATCCGATTGATCTGATGTTTGCTCTTCTCCACCTTTCTGTTCTGCAGATTTCTTTAAATCAGCTTCCCATTTTTTTGCATTTTTATTTCGGTTTCTTATTGCAGCAGTTTCTGTTTTTCCGCTTCCGCTTATTCTTTTTGTATAAAAATCCCCATCAATTTCTATTGTATATGATAACTGAGAAACAAAGCTATTTCCTTGCTTATAGGTCGTTCCCAATCCATATGTCGCCCGTTCCTTATTCATATAATTATACTCCTTTATTAATTATGGGGGAGACGTATCCCCCCATGAGTCATGTATTAAAATATTCCTTTAATTTTTGCGCTGGTATCATGATACGTCCGCCGATCATTTTTCTAGGGAATAACGGATTCCGTTTCAGTTCGCCATATAACAATGATTTAGAAATGCCTAATACTTGAGCCGCTTCTTTTACCGAATAGACAATTGCAATATTTTCTTCATTTAGCATAATATTTCCTCCTCGTAAGAAATCCCCATCAATGGTTATTGTTAAAAATTACATCTATCTCTTTATATATTAATTTTAAGCGGCCTGTTGTAAGCAGTCTCGTCTACGCTCAAAGATCCCACTGCTACACATTCTCCCACTTTCAATGTTTTCAAAACCATCTGCCAATCTTTATATCTTGCTGCATGAATCATCTTTGCAATTATAGAAGCCTCTCCCTCCGAAGGCATAAAATATAATTGCTGTCCAGTTTGCAATAGGCACTGTGCTGCTCTGGTCCTACAACTACCTCCTAACGATTGCGTAATTAAAATCAAATGAAGACCAAGTTTTCTGCCTTCAGCCAAAATCGTATCAATAATACCGCTCCTTCCCAAATTTAAATTCTGGCATTCATCACAAAAAAGATATAGGCCTTCTTTTAAAAAGATTCCTGTATTAGCCAGACGCCATATGTAGGTCAACAAAATTTCTGCTATCAATGCCTGCGTTGTCTCTGTAAATTTAGACAAGCGCAGGACATTGATCCTATTTTCCTCAATAAAACCAGTTCCATCACGGAATACATTCTTATTGAGGATATAGCGCATTTTATCCTGGACATTTGCCGCAACTTCTGAGTCGACCATATAAAGTGCTTCATTTAAGGCAGCAATCCCCTGATTCCCATAAACATTTTCTTCTGCCACGTACTGTAACGCCCGAAATAAATCTTCTTTCTGCCTGCACTTTAATTTCATTGAGCCGGTCAATATATCGGTGATCGATGTAACTACATCTAATTCGTCTTCCATGGTTCCATCCGCATATCTAAGCGGCGTAAACAGTGGAAAAGAAATTCCAGATGAAAAGGCATCCGTCTCATTCATCATCTTTTCAATGTCCGCTCTAATGGGCATAAAAATATGATCTGGGTCAAAAAGCCAATGCATATCGAACACAACTGCAGTTCCTCCGCTCTCAATAATGCTTTTGATGATTTTCTGACCCGCAACCGATTTACCAGAACCTGATTTTCCGCAAATTGCAATGTGGCGGTTCCCGCTTCGGGCCATATCAAAAGATACATCCCCATTTTTGCTTCCACCGATTTTTATAAACTTACCCATATTATTTACCATCCTTTCTGCAATTCACTATATCTTCCAGCGTCATTTCTGTACAATCAGTATCAAGTTTTTTCCTTTTTAACCACACAAATCTTGGTGAAACATCCGACCCCCTTATGGATAACTTTATCGTTCTGTAAATCCTTCCTCTTCCCTGCGTGCACAAGACCCCCTCTTTCTCCAGTGCTTCCTTTATCTGGTTCAAGGAACAAACAGCTTTCAGTGGCTCGCAAATTTGCGCAAACAACTCCTCTGGAATATAATAATATTCCTCATCAAACAGCACCGTTCGTTTCTGACGTTCTCCGGTTAATGCGGTGGCATCTGCTTTATTCATCATCCTTTCCATCTTTGGAATAAATGCAATAAACTCCTCTACAAAAGCTGCCGGCATCTGTCTGATATATTCATACGCATCAGATGAATCATGGCCTTTTTTTACAGCATTCTCAAAGCGCCATCTCATCCTACAGCGATTATCCTTCCCCATACCTTCTTCAAAAGTGAGTTCCAGCATCGTGATTACCGTATTCCAATAAATTCCATCTTTTACCTGGGCAAGTTCATTATTAACGGACTCCGCTCGAAACATATGCTCCAGAATCTGATTCTTTTCGAGAAACTTTTTTTTCAATACATTAAAAAAATTATCTCTGCAGGTCCTATCCATAAACTGAGAACTCTTTTGTTCTGCTGAAAATACGATTGAAAATCTTCCCTGATAAGCTTCCGGAATCATTTTATGGAATACCAGCAGAAAAGGCGAGCAAACTTCACGATCGCCGATTCTTCCACATGTACAGATGCCAAACAGTGCTTCCATATTCTCTTCCGTATTTCTTCCGGGCAAGTATGCTATCAGTGCAACATCATCATGATAACTTGCTAATTCCCGTGTAAAAACCTTCGGTGAAATATTCGTATTTACCAGCCTTGAGCCAAAAATTCCCATCATGTCTGCGATCACACTTGCCGTTTCCTGCTCTTTAATAATGGCTGCTACAGGATAATGCATCCGGTAGCCCCATCTTTTCAAAACACTATAAGTAAACCCACCGCTTTCAATTAAAAGGAGTAATTCTCCTGTTACGGATTCACCAAATGCTTTACACTCATTTAGGAAGTTCCATTCAATCTCATTTTGCATAATCTAACACCGCTTTCCAGAGCATTGTTTTTTTATCCGCATACTGTAACATGCCCTCTACCGTATAAAAACCATACGCTCCGGGCACTTCCACGGTTCGGGAGATACCTATAACCGCCTGAATAACATCGAAAAAAAATTCATCACCCTCCCTTCTTTTTTTCTTAAAAATTATGCCTGCATTACGAAATTTTCGGCGATAATAATTGGCATCATCCTTCCTTAAATCAAAATATAAATCTTTTTCACCTAACCGCTCTATCCTCGTTCGCATACATAGAACTGTATAGTCAATCCCTGCCGTCTTAAATTGAACCGGTTGTATTGGGATAGAAAAATTTGCAAAATAATAATCCTTGCTCGCTTCCAGCATAAAATCCTGCTTCCGTCTGAGCATTCCCTGATCCGTAATCATGATTGTTTCAGACAACATGTCACGTTTAATTTGTAAGTCTGTTTTGACCCGCAGCAATTCCGCGAAGTTCTCTTTATCAATAGCCCTTTTTTCCTTATGCTTCTCTATCTCTGTAAATGTCTTCATTTGTATTAAATTCGCTTCTTTCTCAAAATCCACCCTGGCCTTATATTCGTATGCGGAATATAGCGGAACCTTCGGGGGCTGTGAACTTAACGCACCATTATAGCCAACCGAGTTATACTGCGGATAGGGATTAAATTGATTCTCTTCCATAAATCTTTCTCCTTCACTTTTTAATGGGGAATTTCGTTTGCGCAAACCTATTTCCCTGCCGTAACATAATTATGCCACATAGCTACTATAAATAAAATATGACAAAATCTATTGTTTTTTAATTTAATATATAGTATCATTCAATGATATAAGACAAAAAAGGGGAAGTTACTATATGTATCAGTCTATAAATCCAAAAAATTTTGAAGTATATATTACAGAGGCACGAAATATTCTTATCTATGGCGCTAACATCTCTTATCATTCAAAGAAATATCAATCATCTCTTCAAAACGATGAACCTGTACTGGAACAAATATTGGAGCATATGCATGAATCCTGTAAAGAAATTTTGGGTGAAGGAGGAGTTAAATTTTTTGGAAATGAGAAAACGAATATACCCAGAGGGGTTTCACTTCCTCCAATAGGAGAACTTGGTACTCTCCATGGTTATCACAATGTCTGGAAAAAAATGATCAACGACCACTGCATTCTTGCAACGTTTGATAAACTTCATCATATGATTTTCCATATTATATCTATTAAACCATATCAGCTCGCCCGTCATATCAATTATTTGGGATTCAATTATGCCTATGACCATGACTATTTTAAAATATCCGAAGGTTCTGATAAACCTTTTATCTTTAACAATGATGACGATTACTGCTTATATGGCGCGGTAAATTCCGTTAAAGCTTCAAATGATTCCTATAATTCCTATCCTAAAAGTTTTAAGACGCTAAAAAAATTATTTGACAAATACCCAAACTACCAATATATTGGTGAACAAATATCGTTATCCAAATCAGGAGATAAACAGGAAAAGTTTACGATACCATTAAACAGTGTACCTCTGTTACAGTCCTTAAGAGGCAATGTCCCTCTATTAAAAAATATATTCAGACTGTATGATGTGACACAAAATATTACACCAGCAAAGATAACGCAATTTATAAAAAGCGTAGCAGAGCTTCAAAATATAATTACAAAAATGCCAGCTGATGACATTGAAAACTTTATGACCCGCTCCGATCTTATATATTATAAGTATAAGCTGGAACAAACGTTTCATTTTGATTTTATCTACTGTCTTACAAAAAATATTGAAGCGCTTTCCAAAAGGCACAATCTTCCATTTAACGATGACTCTTTTATCAAATTTGTATCAAGCGGCATGAATCTTCCAAATACATTCAGTCGCCATTTGTTGCTTCAGATGGCATTTGATTGTTGTACAGATTATCGTGATTTCAATTCTTCCTTTTTGATTGAGAAGATTCTTAAACCTGATTCTATGGCTTACTTTGATAAACGAACCAATAAAATCACTGACTCGTTTGACACGCTTAGTCAATGGAAAAATTGTTATCGTAATTTTATAAACTACATGGTCACATTCGCTTTTCCCATTTATGAAAGTTATTTTTTTGTATCGCTCTATGATTCTTTTTCAAAGCCCGAACAATCAACAGCACAAAATTTACTGGATCTATATAAAGTTTTAAATAAACATCTTTCAGAGAGTACTACTTTTAATGATGTAACAGAAAAAACGAAATACTTGATGGATAAAGCCAATGATGTTTGTTTTCCTAAAAAACCAAATGCAAAGGAGGAAGTTCAGAAACCAGTACAGGATAATTTTATCCTCCCGGATTATCCTAACACTTCCATCGACTATGATATTTTAAGAAAGGTCATTCTAAGCACATACAATCACCAGTCAAAGCCTATGCCTGCGTTAATCAGTCAAGAATATTTAAATGAAAATTTTAGGCGTTTAAGCGAAAGCTTTATCATTTCATGTACTGCCGAATTATTAAGTCGTTAACCGCTCAAAACCCACATATAGTTTGTGCTTTGTTCCATTTTTTTGCACAAAAATAAGATTTTAGGCAAATATTGAAGAACATGTTGTAGTATATGTGGGTTTTTAAGAATCACAGGTAAGCCTGTCTTTGGAATTATGGACTAGACCTGTTTGGCTTTACCTGATGAATATGATTATCTAGAAACAGGTTCATTCAAGAATATGTGCCGATAGGAAATCCATTGTATCTAAGTTTTCATTTTATATTATGCTGCTATTTCAAGCAAAAAGACTGCTGTCTCTAAATCGGATAGCAGCCTCTTTCCTTATTCATTTATCAAATTAATTTCTGTAATCTTCCTGCTACAGCTGATATTCATAACTCCGCCCAGTTGAATTGATGTATTATAAACCCTTGTCCAGTTCAGGCAACTACGGTTTAACGATTTTTATGATTTTGGTTCGGATCATCGTACCGCTTTCCTTGAACGCGCCCTCTGGAACATCTATGATTTCGGCATCCAGAAATTGGAGCCATTTTCTGAATTGAATTGATTTTTCGTTCGTCCGGAAGAATGGAGACGGAGACAGGACCGACACCAGGATTCCTCTTGATTTTAACAGGCCAAATGCATGATAAATATGGTCGATATCCTGTTGCCTGCTAAACGGTGGATTCATCACAATGCGATCAAACGGTCTGATTTTCTCTGGTTTATAGGCAAGGAAATCAATCCCCACCATGCACGAATAGGGTTTTTCATCAAGATATTTTTTCATATCCTTGTTGATCTCAATGCAAACAAGATGTTCCGGTGCTCTCTCATAGATAACATCTGCCAGATCGCCTTTGCCGCATGATGGTTCTAAAATGCTCTGCCCGTTTACAAGTTCCGCCAGATCACAGACGATTTTGGCAACCGGACGGGGAGTCGGGAAGAACTGGAAGACTTTTTTCATGTCTTCAGTTTCTCCAGTAAGGATAAGGTTTTCAAATGCTTCTTGGTGATCATAGTCAAATATATGTCCCTTTGCCTTACGGTTCCATCTGCCTCCGATAGCCGCAAGACATTTGTTTACAGCCTCATAAGTTTTTCGGTCAAGTTGTCTCTCTGGTAAATAAAGTGTATTTTCTTCCGTTCTGCATTCCGCTAAAATGTTTAAAATGTTTTCTGCAATCTTCATTTTTCTTTTTCTTTTTTCCTTCAATATATTTATCGGATACAACAAATCTTTCGTATCTATATCCCTCTTGCTGCTTATGCAGTTAGAATAGATGGAATTGGCAATGAGATAACGTTGGGCCGCTTTCCATAGACTAGTGTTTTACTCAGCTGATGTTCACAGCTCCATCCGCTTCTGTTCCCGCAGCTTCCATTTTCTCCAGCGCCTGAATGACCCTCCCGACAGCATACCTTGCATTGCCTGTCAACTGCCTCTGCCAGCAGCCGTTTTTCGGGCTCCACTTAAACCCATTGGTTTTCAATATTTCCCGGACTTCCGGCTCCGGTTTTCCGTCGAAGATCAGCTGTAACCGCATAAGTTCTTTGTTCTCTACCATCTGAAAGAAGCAGTTCTCCCGTTCCGTTGTTCCG
The DNA here is from genome assembly GCF_900205965.1 of Lacrimispora amygdalina. Taxonomy (GTDB): domain Bacteria; phylum Bacillota; class Clostridia; order Lachnospirales; family Lachnospiraceae; genus Lacrimispora; species Lacrimispora amygdalina_A. The sequence continues at coordinate 41,004 of NZ_OAOF01000024.1, read as the reverse complement.
GCATCTTTTTCCTTTTTCAGCTGTTCCAGACGAAATCTTGTATTTCTGATTGTGGCATTTTGATTTGTAAGCTGGTAGGTCATGAATGGCTTATTTTCATAATGAAAATCACAACCCATTTCCTTTTTCAGCGTTTCCGTCTGTTCCGGTGTCAGCTCCGGGCAGCCCTCCAGTGTCTGATTCTTCCGATAGTAGGCATTGACAGCTTTCATCATGGCCTGGTCAGATTCCAGCTTTTTCAGCTTTTCTTCCAGAAGCATAACTGCATTTTCATCTCCTGATAAGATCGGCTGCTCCATCGTCAGCAGATATTCGATTTTTCCTGCATAAGACTGTAAATACTCCCAGTCTTTCATCAGCTTTTCCCTGCGCCGGTTCTGCTTCTCCTTCTTTCTTACAGGGAAATTTGCAGGACCGGAAATCATTACACTGGGACAACTCGCTTCATTCCGGTAATAGTTGTTATAATATTCTGCCAGCTTCCGGCTGTAACGGTCCGCCATTTTTACGGCTTTCCCCGTTAAATGGGGTTTTCTTTCTTTGATCTGATCCACAACAGCATAAATCCGGTCTACATATTTTTTATACTCCGCAGTGGCACTCCCTGCTGCATAATCATCAAATGAATTGATATGTTTTGCCGTCCTTGCGGTCTGTTCGTTGATCGTATCATATGTCCTTTCCATCTCTGTCTTTGTCCTCCTGATCTGTTTTAATTTCCCAGCCGAAGCACACAGCTCCGGCCAGATTATCGTTTAAATTTGCCCCGTTCCATTAAGGGTTTTATAAAATGCTGGAGCGTCATCAATCTTTTTCTATAAAGTCGGTACAGGCCGGGTCATATTCTCTCACAAAATAATCTGCATAAATTTGGCATCCGCACGAGCCAAAGTAAGTACATTCATCACAGATATGCGCCTCTGCAGTCTCCCTTGCGGAAAACCACGAGAAATATTCACGGTCAAATCCAAAGTGTCTGTAAGCCATGAAACCGTTCCCGCCCCCATATGTTCTTTTATACTTTTCTGCCAGCTCCGGGCGGCCTAACACATCGGCGATGTGCTGAACCTGCTCATTGCTTTCGACGGCCTCCTTGCAATAGTGCTCTCTCAAGAATCCAATGGGGTCCTGATATCCCAGACGGCCTAATACAATGGAGGCGATATAGCCGGTCCTTCCATGGCCTCCCACGCAGAACAGGCCTACCTTTTTATTGCTGCTTAACCTGTCGAGGATTCTTGTGATGAATGATTCTAACACATCATCCGGTAAAGTCCCAAAATCCCTGATCGGACAGTACAGGATTTCCCCGCGAAAACCCAGGTCCCATACCTTTGCATCCAAATCATTTAAGGGAACCAGCATATCCACTTGAATTGGCGCCACCGCCATGACGAGGGCTTCCTTTTCGCTGCCGCAAAATAAGTTTTTCGTTACTTCCACCGGTCCGGTATGGCATACCCGTGCGTGCACTCTCCTGTTCGCATTCTTTTTTCTTTTACTCATGTCAATCCCCCATTTACGCAGCCCGCGCATATTCACGGTCTCTGCTGCCGAAATATTGCTGCGTTATGATGTTGCTTTCTGAATAATCCAACCGCTTATTTCCCCACACAACAGGGCGGTAATCCAGCAGAAGCGTTTCGGCCTCGCTGTAGTCAGTAAGATGGGGATCTCCTTCTGCCTTTCCCTCCAGGATGTGTAAGGTATTTGCCCGGAATAGGAGCCGGTTGAATTGAGCCCCCTGCCTGGTACGGAGCAAAACCTGGGGCTCACAAACCTGTTTTAAATCCAGCAGTTCTTTGTATTGCGTTAAGTTCTCCAGGAAAAAAATCCCTGCTTTTTTATCAAAATAAATGCTGCAATTGTGAGACAGATCCACGCAGTGGTCAACAAATATGATGTCGCTGACTTTCCCCTTTAAAAGCCCTGCCTTTGCGATCTGTTTCCATTTTTCTCCACCGAAAGAGGAACTCCAGGTTACCCGCTCCGTATCAAACATCCGGAGGCCCGCTTTTAAAATATCGCTTTTGTTGTATACGGTGCAATCACGATAGACGTCATTTCTTGACTGGTCCGACGAGTAATAGTCCTGTATATACTGGGAGGCTTGAGATCTGCAATGGCGCAGTTCCGCCGCAACAACCAAAACCGTATAATCATAAATGGCTGACGCAAATTTCGGGATATATGTATCCCGGAAATCACAAAAATCTCGAAACCACCGGCTATGACTATGTCTCATTGGTTCCAGATGGCTGCCCTGGTTGGAAGACAGCAGGGCTGAGATTGCCTCAATGGCATAAAATTCCTGTACCAGACAATAGATATTCAACAACTTCATATGATTCCCTCTCTTTACCTATAAGAATGGTTTCCTTGTTCTTTGTATTTGTCAGACTGACACCCCCTGACAGGGAAACAATCCTGTGACCGTCATTCCTTTTTACACGACCAATTCCAGCATGAAATTTTGGAACGCTTCATATGGAATGATTTTTTCTGTCACTGATTGATAGATCATCTGTAAAATGTAATCCGCCTCTTTAGTATCAGGATCTACACCCCCGGCAAAGCACAGGGTCGTAAATATGGCTCTGGTCTGCTCCGGTACGTTATTCTCATCCCAGTTGTTTTCTGCAATAAACTCCTGCAGATATGTTACAAGTTTCTCTTTCATGAGCTTTCCTCCTCGCTTAAGAATCTTTTGTTTTTCCCGGATGGACTTCCTTATGCTTCTCATTTATTTCCCATGTCAATAATTGACATGCTATGGAACAATCCTCAAAGACTTCCATGTGCATATTCCCCCGGTCCGGTTCCAGTTCGTCTAAGAATATACCTTTTATGCAGCTGCGGCCTATTTCTCTTTCCTGCCTTGCCCGCCGCTCAAACACTTCCGGGAAATCTACTCTGATTTTATTCCAATACCCCATACCGCCTTTTACACAACCAATGCAGTTATTATTGGGATAGCCAAGGTCATACATGACGGGACGTTTCAGTCCAAGCCGGCCCGCAATTCCATGACACTCTGCCTTTGTTAATCCCTGTTCGATTAACGGAAATTCATGATCATAATCCGGAAGAGCTTCTCTGACCGCTTGTGCCCGGCGTTTCTCGTTGGCATCATATCCCCAGACGTAACTGTGAAATCCTGGATTTTCTCTTTCCCACTTCTTCCTCACCTGTTTCTTTAACCACTTTGTACAGGCAGCGCCATAGGCACCGTTTATGTATCTGGTTCTTTCGATTACATCGTTGACATCTTTATAAAGATCCGATTGAAGGATTTCAATCTTCCTGCCCAGTAACTTTTCACAGTCCTGTAAAAAACGCAGACTGTCCTGATGCTGATCTTCCACATGGGTATAGACAATTTTATCGATATCTTTCGTAAGATAACATGCTGCAAAAGACGAGATTCCGGTACTGAACCAACATACTTTCATACCAGCCACTTACCGTTTCCGGTGAAGTGGTAATTTTTTAGATTGCTATGATACGAACCAGCCGTTTCTGTTTAGGTTTTAGCCTTACTGGAACTTGTAGCCACGATGAGTAATTTTACTGCAGGCCATCGCTGTTCTCCGCTTGCAAACCCGGTTCCACCGGGATAGGTATTACTCCTTCCTGTTAATCAAACATGCCTCTGATTGAAATAGGATCTCAACCGTTCCAGAAGAACGGGAATAACGGTATACCTGGTTGGACAAACGCTCCTCTTCCGGAACCTCGCTTTGATTGATCTCATTCACCATGGCGCCAAGTTCTTCGTAAGAGTTCTCCCCCTGGTCCGGGATCAGCAGCGTTTCATGGATACTTGATGGAAGTATGATAAGATCCGCTCCCTGCTCCTTAGCAAATCCTTCCAGAAAGTTCTCATACAGGATACAGCAGGCTCCATTCGTCATTCTTTGATTGGACAGAACATAAAATGGAAACTGGTCCTCTCCCAGCAGTTCATCCATGATTCCAGATTCACCAAAGTCTTCCAAATCTACTTTTAAAAGTTCCTCTATGCTATCTTTCATATTCCTGATATGAGCCGGGAAAAGCTCTGGAGTATTCCTCTTTGCCAGTTGAAATAATTCCTCCTTCGTTGTGCCCCATGATACCATATGGGTATTGTAAATAAGGGCCGTCATCTGTCCGCTTCTGCATTCACCTAAGAACAGATAGAAAACTACCGCCAGATCCAGAAATTCCACATAAGGAACCTCTTTTAACAGCTCCTGATTAGACGCTCGATGTATGAGCTTATAAGCCACTTTATCTCTTAAGTTGTTAAAATCAACTAACTCCTCCACTGTTGCATTTCCAAAGGAAATATTTACATTCTGCTCATAGACACGTAGGAGCCGTCCTATGATTTCCTGCATTCCCATTCCCCGCTGAAACTCTTCAAAGTATGGATTCAAATAGATCGTAGGGGAAAGATGCTCCTTTCCTTTGGAAATTACCAGCCCCTCCAGCACCGTATCATTATTCTTAAGAACCCGTTGAACCCTCACATGAAAACCATCTCCTAACTGCTTTTCGATCTCTGTCTGAACCTTCAATAAGAACTGATTATATTCCATTTGCTTTTCCTCCATTTTTCTGGTAGTGTAAAATCTGATGTTTCATTTTTTATAAAAAACTTATATTTTCAAGGTTCTCATTCTTTTTGAGCAAACAATGGGAACCTTTGTCCATGCTTTTTGAGCATTCGTTATGGGAAGCCTTCTTAATCTATCCCATCTTAAAAATGAGCCACTCATTTCCTATGGCTGCCACCCGTTTAACAATCAGGTACTGCGTCAGACCAGCATTCTCTAAAATAGAATACATGTGATCAAGGTCTATGCCGTCATCTGCAATCAGCTTTTGGATATTCATTTCTTTCCCCATTTCCATTCCCTGCCTTTTTATCTTTTGATTCCCTTATTTACTTAAAAAAGAAGCATCCCTTTTCGAATGCTTCTATCCATGCTTCTTCCTGACAGTTCAAAAACTTTATGCGGTTTTCATCAGGAACCTTTCTTAAATTTTATAAAACGTTTTATTAATCTGTGGTCCGCCAAAGACCCCCGTTTCTGTTCCTGGATTCATTTGTTTTCCAGCATCATTCTGTAAATGCGGAACCCATCCTTCACTCCGGCGAAATATAAATACCGGTTCTCATCCGCACAACGGGCGATCCAGTCATCCCAGAACGTTTCCATTTCCTCTTTCCATTCCTTTCCCAATTGTTCCAGGAGACCTTCCATTTTATGCTCAAAGCCTGCTTCCTTCGGGACAGGTCCCTCCGGACGGGCATTTAAAAGCATCTCAATCCTTTCACAGATTACCTGATCCAGTAAATCTTCCACACTCATTTTTTATCACCTCCCTTTTCTTTCCACGGCAGGAGCACCCCTGCACAGATAAAATAGCGTGCCCCATGATAATGCTCCTGAATCTGCTTATTTTCTGCACAGGGGGCAGTCCTTTCTCATATAGCTCTGGTAGATACGCCCGCAAACAGGGCAGATCGCCAATTCCCCGATCCGAAACTGCTCATCAAGCCATGCCTCCGGGTCCTGTCCGGTAATACTTAGGAACATTTCCTCTGCGATCTCCTTCTGCCCCAGGCTCATTTCAAGAAGCTCCTCTCCGGTATAGCAGCGCCCGGTCCTATCCGGGATATAACAGGGGCTGTCCAGGGAATGACAGAACGCTTCCGGGTCTTTATAGAACCCATTCGTAAAAAAGCACTTCTTTGGAAACTGTCCGGACTGCCTGGCTGCCTGAGAAGCAACTTTTCTACCAGAACCATCCGCTTTCATGCTGCCTCTCCGTTTTCTGATATCTCCGGACACTCATTCCGGATTTCGCTCATATCCACGGAAATCTCTGTCTTAATCGTTTCATCCATGGACATGGCCTTTTGGAAATCCACAGATACAGGTGCATATTTCAGCGCCCGCTTAATGACCGTCTTTTTCGCCATATCCTCATAATTCTCCGTCCACGGACTGTACTTGCTCCCAAAGGATTTCGAATATTTAGCGGCAAACGCATCCATATCTGCCTTATTGCTGACCTCAAATCCATATCCGCCATTAGACAGCCGGAACAGGCCGTAAATAAACGTGATCTCTCCCCGTTCCTCCTCTCCCGGACGGTGGACCAGCTTGGGGTCCAGCCCGTATTGATATTCAAAATAATCGAACTCCCGCACGGCCTGCCCTTGAATCACCTGGATCTGCCCTGTACGGTAAGCCAAGTCTATCATGCCTTTATATCCAATCTGAAACTGGCATTCCAGCACACCTTTGTTTTTATAAGGAATTAAATACGCTTGACCCAGTGGAGTGTTAGGCTCTAATCCAAGCTGGGCTGCATTCATCATGGCTGCAATAAAGGACATGGGGGTACAGCCTGCCAGCTCCGGCGTGTTATTGATGGCGGACAGCGCCATCCTTGTAAAACGTTCCGGGGTCAGTACCGCAGGCAGTGCCCGTTTGATTTCCGGTTCCAGCGCCTTTACCATGTCTGCAATTGTCATGCTTTTTGTCAGCTTCACCTGGCTGTTCTGACCGGAAGCCTTTCTCTCCAATTCATTTTTTACATCAACTGCCATTGTTTCCACCTTTCCATTGAAAAAGGACCATCCTCTCAGACGGCCCTCTCATCAACAATTAAAATATTAAATTCACATAATCACGTCTGGAATCAACAACTGCATATATCATTACCGTTTGATCCCGCTCTCTTATCTTATAAAAAACCAGGTGATGCAGGAAACTTAAGCTTTGACAGCACGGAACCCTTCCAGTGATTACGCCGCCTTGATAGTAAACCGCCTGGAACTGGTCCTGTAACTGAATTCTGTATAAATTTCCGGTTTCTCTGCCTTGATCCGTTTGGAATCCAGATGAAGCGTGTCCACGTTGCTCCAGGTCACGCGGTACTTTTCATTGTAAGCCATTTCATGATCCTTCATGAACAGCTTGATCTGCTGGTCGATCTGGTTCTTCTCCTCTCCCAGCTTGTCCATCAGCTTCACGATCTCCAGCCTGCGCCGGATTTTATCGTCAAATCCGGTCAACAAAATGGCTGAATTTTTTCTGGCCGTGTGAAAATACTGCTCCAGCACTTCATCACAGGCTTCGGAACCATCCGGGTCCGGTATGATCCGCTTCACTACATGACTGTTCCAGAACTGCTTTTCAATGGAAACAAGGTTCTTGATCAGGTCCTCATCTCTTGGAATTTCAGCATATTTGAATCCACACCCTAAAATGACCACAGCAATGTACCAGGTCTGCTTCCCGGTTACACTCATGTAATGATGGCATTGGATTAAGTAATGGGCGGGGATTTCATCCTCTTTCCATTTGTCCAGGTTGTAAGCACTGGCCGTCTTACATTCCAGCCCTGCATCCTTTCCCACAATCAGCCGGTCCACATCCGCAAGCATAAATGGATGCTCTTCACTGCGGTACATCATATTGGAGCGTCTCACCTTTAGCCCGGTTGCTTCCATAAATCTCCGGGCAACGTAATCCTCTAAATCTCTTCCCTGACGCATGGCTTCATTATTGATCTCTTCCACTTCCATAGTGGTCTTATCCTGATAAACGCTCATGGGGCTTGCATATGGATTTAAACCACATATAGCCCCGGCATCAGAACCGCCAATCCCGGTCTTTCTTAATTTAAGCCATTCTTCATGGCTTAACTCTGCGGTTGATATGTTTTTTGACATAGACAGCCTCCTATTGTAAAAATATTCCGTGTTACAAATGATCTTCTTATATCCCTCTTATATCAAGCTGCATCATCTGGCAAAGCCAGATCAATCAGGCCCTGCTCTTTGAAACTGTAAAACCCGGCCTCACCCACAATGATATGATCTATCAGGAAAATTCCCAGCAGATTTCCGCATTCCCGGATTCTCCTAGTAATCGCCTGGTCCTCACTGCTGGGCTTTGGGTCTCCTGATAAATGATTATGAAAGCAAATTACATAGGAAGCGTTATTTAAAAGAGCGTGTTTAAAAATATTTCTTACGTCCACACTGCACATACTGACGCCTCCAACCGCGGCTACTTCCGCAGCCATAGGCTCCAGCTTTGCGTTTAAGGACATGACAAGGACCATTTCCCTGTCTGCTAAGTCAAACAGGGGCCTTACCGCCTCAACTGCCCCCATCGGAGAAGAAAAACATTTCATCCCGCATAAGGTCCTGCCCTCCTTTACCATCTGAAGGTGAATCATGCTGACAATCTTTTTCGGGCTTGGCCGTTTCATCATGTCAACGATCTTTTTTTCTTGTATTCCACATTTCACCTGCGAATCTCCTTTCCAAACGAAAAGAGGACGCTTCCTCTGCCAAACAGGACGCTTCCCTTTTTCTCCACTTGTTTTTTCCATCCTTACAGAATTTTTTCCAAACATCCTATAAAAGTTCCATTAACAGCACTTCTGTACTAACAAGCCCCTCATACCAACAGACACTTCTTGGGACCTCTCTAAGATAGCTTTCGGTCAGTTCCGTCATAGCCAGGTATTCTGTGATCTGCCTCTCGAACAGATCAAGAACATCCGGACATGCCCACTCCAACAAAAGCCTAAAATCCCGGCACGCACACAAGGTCTTCCATCGCCCATTAACACGGGTTCCATCCTCCGGCCCAATTGCTTCCCTTTGTAATTTCCCCTGCATATCCGGCAGCCTCCTTTACAAAGTCCCAGAGAACACTGAAAGGAATATCCCCTGGGACCGACAGATGATACCACCCGGATCACCTTATTTTTTCAAGTATACAATAATGCGGCCATCTTTTCCGGTTGCTATCCGGTAATCCCGCCTTAATTTTTTCAAAACCCCAATACCGCCGCCGGCTACTCCGATCATGACGGCTGTCACCGCTGCTTCTGTTCCTAAAATGGCGGCCGCAGGCGTCCCGGCAACCAGGCTGACAACACCGGAAGCACCACCCGTTATGGGCACCTGCATAAGCGCTATGATAGCTACCCCCAAACAGACCAGGCAAAAGCTCCAAAGAGCAAGGTTGATCTTATACAGCTTCTTTACCTTAGCAGCCAGGTCTCCCTCCAATTCAATCCGGTCCTTTCCCTCCCGCACTGCCTGACCAAATTCTTCTTCATCACGAACATACATGGTTTTTCCCTCCTTTACGCCGCCGTTACCAGCGCATATGCTTTATCGATCATGGCATTACCGTCCACTGTCCGGGCAAATAAGCTTTCCCGGTAATTTGTCCGTTCCCGAAGCGGCTTGGAATGGGTGGCAAAATCAGAGACCGCATTGACAAACCGGTATGCATTCTTCCCTACATACTGTAAGTCCGGGGCGGAATAATACCGGTCTCTTACTTCTTCTTTCATTTTCCGCAGGTTTTTCAGCTGCTGATCTGTCGCATTGTCAAGCAATGGGAACAAGGCGTCAATATATTCATAGACCTGTTTATCCGTCAGTTTCTGCCGGTTCAACTGGTCAATGCTTTTTCCAAGCTCTGCCATATAGGCATCTGCATATAAAAGTGTATATCTGGCATCCTCCATCTTTCCCCGGATGTCACCCACATGATTGGTGGACCAGGAACGCTTTGCCGTGGACAGAGCCAGGTTCAGCGTGTTTAAGCACACCACGCGGATCGGTGTCATTGCCACCTTGATGGAACCCGATCCATCATGGCTGTTCATAAATACCAGGTAGGGAGCGACCTCATCCCCGCTGATGATATACCGCTGGGGAAGCTTTGCCAGAATCCAGGTCCGCCGACCCTCCTGTAAGGAGCCGGCCGTTTCATACGTGACCCCTTCTCCTAACAGTTCATCCGTAAAGGAAAAGGCCTCTTGATTCTGCACCACCTTATACCGGTCCGTCACCACGCCCAGTATCCGTTCATCATTGTCCCTTACATTTGCCTTAAATCCCAAAACGGGAATGCCGTCATTGGTCATGATATCTTTCTGGATGACCCGCCAGTTAAGCCCGGCAAGCTCCAGGGCTGATTCTGAGGTGGAAGCCTCTGATACGGAGGTGCCAAGGCCATGCCAGGGCGCCTTTCTTCCTGTGTAAAACATTGTTTCAACTTCTGCAGCCATTCTTCTTTCCTCCTGTCATTTATTGACCTTACTTTTTTGTGTCTGTTATATGATTTTTCATGTACATTAAGTTCTTTTACCATTCTTTTTCGTCATTGCACATGTTTTCTTCCCCCTTTCTGAACAATAAAATCCCCTCCTGTAGCCAAATACGGGAGGATTCTGCGAATTACCAGGTCGGCCTTCAAAAGCTGCATTTTCCAGAAAGCCGCAAGTTCTTTACACCTGGTATTTTCCGCGAAAGAAGGGGCTGTAAAATAAGTCCCTAAAAAAATCGCTGAAGTCTCACGACCTCAGCGATTTTCTATTTGTGGAGTTTTTTTACAGCCCCACCGATTTCACATTAATAATCTGTATTCCTTTTTTATAAAATTCCATAAATTCCGGTCAGAGATAATACACATGGAATCAAAAGCATTAACACAGAGTGTAAAAATAAACGTACAAATAATTTATTTTGTTTTTGCTTAGTAAATCCAGGCTCAGATGCCTGTGCCGCCATAATAAGACCTCCTCCTGTAGATGCAGGACTGAATGCTGCGAATGAACTACAAAGGCCAATCATTGTCAAAAGACCAATAGGGCTTACATTAACCGTTTCCGTAATATCCTTTACAGTTGGAAGCAGAGTTGGATAAACTACACCGATAGCAGAACTGAACCAGGATAAAAATCCTGCACTTAAACCATAAATTGTCACCGCTGTTCTTGGCGTCATAACGCTTGACAGTCCACTTGACAAAAGCTCCACTCCGCCGCTTTTCATCACCAGATTCATTAAAACTCCCACACCAGTTACAACAAGCAGGGTAGACCAGGAGATTGCTTTGAACACTTCCTTTTCATCTGCGGCCTTTAAAATAACCAGCACAATTCCTACAGAAAATGCCACAAGCCCAACATTACGCTTAAACAACATACTGCCAATCACCAGCACCACAAATCCTAATAAGGTCATGGTCTGGGCTTTGGTGAATTCAGGAAGATTGTCGGTTTCCATTACATTGGTTTTCACCTTATGGCCTTTAAACATAAAGAAGGTAATAACAGCCAGCAGAATAAATGTACAAAGAGAGTAAACAATCAGGGGGTTCTGATACTGGCTTTCCATAATTCCTTCCGGTTCCAGAATCGTTCTGAACACCACTGAAGTAGGGGTCAGAGGCGAATGGCGGCCTGCAAGCGCTCCCATTTCTCCGATAATCCCAAGCATAACCGAATCATAACCACTTGTTTTCCCCATCGGTACGGATAGGGTGCAGACAATTCCAAGTCCGCACACAGCTCCCGGTCCAATTGCACAGACCAGATAGCCGATGATGAATATAATCGGTGGAACCAGCCAGGCTCTTCCTCCCGTTAGCTTAATAAACTTATGTGCAAATAATTCCAGTGAGCCATTTGCTACGGAAATCGCACACAGAAAAGATACTCCCAGCATCATTAGAAACATGCTGGAACTGAAACCTGCAATAATTTCTTTATCTGCAAATCCGGCAACCCAGCCCAAAATTACTGCGGCAAGAATTGCTAATAGTCCGATATTAACTTTAATTACAAACGCCAATACAGTTATTACAACCAGCGTAAGCAATGAAATAAGTGCCCAGTTCATATATGTCCTCCCTATTCTTTCCTCACTAATTCACGTAGACATTGATACAATTCTGTTTTCTGCTCTACTCCAATTCCCGGGCTTTCAGGGAGAGTTGCCATTCCGTTATTAAGCATAACCTCGCTATTAAAACCACCAAATGGTTGAAATACACCGGGATAACATTCACTTCCTCCCAACTGCATGGCTGCGGCAAGGTGAAGACATAACAAGTGTCCGCCATGGAGGTATATCTGCTTCCGACTCCAGCCCATCTGATCCATCATTTTGATAATCTGAATTGCTCCAGTTAGTCCATAAGCGAGATTTACATCCGTCTGTATGATATCTTTGTTTGGTCTGAGGCGTCCAAACAGCAGCATGTTCTTAGTATCTTGAACAGAAAAAAGGTTCTCTGCTGTGGCAATGCTTCCTGAGTAACTTTCGACTAACACCGAATGAAGAAGATAATCGTTGGGATCCCCAGGTTCTTCATACCACAGGATGGAATATGGCTCAAGTGCTTTGGCATATTCCATTGCTTTATCAAGATTAAATTTTCCGTTTGCATCGACAGCAACCTTCCGGCTGAATCCGGCGACTTGAATTGCTGCTTCCAAACGCTTTAAATCTTCACTCAGACTTGCACCACCTATCTTTATTTTTATACAGTCAAACCCTTGTTCCAGATAACCTTGTAGTTCACTTTTCAAACCCTCGATTCCCTGATCGGGATAATAGTATCCGCCGGCACCATAGCAGAACACCTGATCATCATAGGCTCCTTGATTAAAGGTTTCACTTAGATATTTCCACAATGGCTTTCTTTCGATCTTTGAGATGATATCCCACACCGCCATGTCAATAGCTCCGGCAGCATGAGCCCGATCCCCGTGCCCTCCTGGCTTCTCATTCTTCATCATAATATCAAAGATTTTTTGTGCCGAAAAATTTGTTCCTTCTGTGTTTAATAGCTGGCACTCTGCTGCCGCAAGAATTCTCGGTGCAAAACGGGTACGAATGATTCCGCTTTGTCCATACCGTCCCATGGAATTGAATCCATATCCGATAACCGGTTGCCCATCAATAACAACATCCGTAATGATGGCAACCACACTTGTAGTCATCTGGCTGAAGTCAATCACTGAATTTCTCATGTTTCCACTAAATCCCATATTACAGTCAATAATATTTAATATTTTCACTGTATTCCTCCTTGTTTGTTTTTGATATACTAAGCATAATACAAAGAGATTTCATTGTTAAATATATCTTTTTTATTTGCTTATCAGATAAATTTATTGTACAATTTGATTATTAAGTAATTGGAGGGAAGAAATGAAGTTATTACAGCTACAATATTTTCAAGCCACCTGCAAATATGGAAATATTACAAAAGCCGCTGAGAGTCTTAATGTTTCTCAACCATCGATTACCATGTCTATACGTGAACTTGAGGCAGAGCTGGGGATTAATCTTTTTCATCGTGCTGCGAATAAAAAAATAACCCTGACACAAGAGGGCCACTTTTTTCTGGATAAAATCGATAAACTTTTAAACGAGGTGGATTCTTTATCAGAAGAGATGCGTGATTTGGGAAAAAAACGAAATAAAATCAAGCTCGGTCTGCCCATTCAAGTAGGTGCCTTTTTTCTGCCCCTTTTAATTAATGAGTTTCATGCTGTTTATCCTGATATACAACTTGAAGTTATTGAAGGTGATTCCTCTGCGATTATGGATATGCTTTTGGAGGATCAGATTGATATGGCAGTCAGTGCTGCTGACTTTAACAACACAAATCTGGAAACAATGGTGCTTTACCAAACAGAAATATGCTTTTGTATTGAAAAATCTCATCCTTTTTCAGCGTATACGTCCATTTCCACTGCTTTGGCCTGCCAAGTACCACTAGTGTTACTGGAAAACCATTTTTATACCAGTAAAAAGGTTCAGGAAAGATTCCTGATGTTAGAGATAAGTCCGAATGCCATGTTGCATTCGAATCAACTCCATACCATAAAAAACCTTGTTCGAAATTCAGGACTCGGTACCTTTTTGCTGAAGGAAGCAGTTTTTTACGATGAAGATATTATAGCAATACCTTTGAAAGAACCATTGAATGTAGCTGTAGGAATCTCCATAAAAAAAGGGCGGCAGGTGTATCAAGATTCGCTGAAAATGATACAATTTATTTTAAAAGAGTATAACATGAAAAATGAACAGGGACATTAGTGATTCCTTCATTGAAGGGCCGTAAAACAAGTCCCTAAACCAAAAAAATCGCTGAGGTCTCATGACCTCAGCGATTTTCTATTTGGGGAGTTTTTTTACAGCCCCTTGGTCCGGTTATTCATCTTTTCCTAATAATTCAAGAATGCAGGTAACTGCTTTTAAAATAACCGCGAGAATTTCTTTATACATGAAGTGTACCTCCTGAAGTATTCTCACGGTTATAATATTTAAGTCAAACTATTGTTTATTTAATTGAAACTTCAATTTCCATGAACTATAAGCATTAGAAGTAATGTATCTCATTCCTTACTGTTTGTACATACGGAGAGGTTGAGGCCAAATCAAGAAATTTTATTCTTATACTAGCCGACATCAATCATGATACGATTCATTTTTCCCAAAAGCAAAGCTTCTACTAAACGAATATTACTATCAAATCAACTAAGAATGGAAAGAACCTATGTTGCGCTTGCGAAAATTCATTGAACTTCGCACGGCTTTTTTACATTATTTTATTAATGACCACAACTTGGACATACTGGATTTATCTGATTTTCTTCGATACATGCTTCTGTAATATTCTTATACGCAAGTTTATTCTCATTCATAAGAACTTTAAATCCCGGATAATCAGCATTTATTGCATTTATCTTTAATATTGAATACCTTGTAAAAGCATACTTTTCTTTACATTCTGGGCATTGTGTATCAATTATAGTAAATCCACAACTTCTACATTCAGAAATATTATTACTGCTACGATTCTTCCACATATCTTCTTCACAAATTGGACATGTTTTCCGTTCTGAATAAGCGTAAGCAGAATTTCTTCGACTGGCCTTATAAAGATAATCACACCTGCAAGCAGGTTGGCGCAAAGCTGTTTTATGATCAGGGCATACAGGGAAACGATTATTTGCTGGCTTTCCTGACCGAGTACAACAAAGTGTACTCACGCCGTTTCCGTGTGGACGGTAAAATACCGGAAGAGTTTAGCTGCAAGGACATGTCCTCGGAGGAGTATGCCCGGTGGGCAAAGCTGGCGCGGCAAACTCGGAACGATTATCTTGATGGGAAAATTACGGGCGAAGAAATGCTGACAAAGATCAAGGCGAATTAATGGGGTACCTGTTTCACAACTCCCTATGCAAAACAACAAAGGCTGCTGTAATAATTTTAACTTTCTTTTTCATCATCGGCTTCTCCCTTCGGCATATAAAATTGACCACAGTCATTGAGAATCTTCTCAAGACTGTGGTTATAATCTTTCAGTTCCTTTGTAAGTTCCATTCCAAGCATGAAACCTTAGATGAAGCTAGCCTTGCTTTGATAGTTACAAATCATTCCTAAGGCGTCAATGATTCGCAGCACTGTTTTTCCTATCTTCCTTTGACAATCGGTCAATTAAAATCTTGTGGTTTTCCTTCACGGATAATTTAAGCTCATTAAAATCCTGCTGCTTAAAAAACTGTGGTACAGGTCGTCTAATCGTTTTGGCATATCCCTCAAGCCCTTCTTCGGTCATGACATAATACCAGCCATCATCAGTACTATCGAGTGACATGACATATGAATCTAATGGAAGTTTCGCAACCTCTTCCGCATTTGGATCTGGTGATTGTCTTAATGTCGTATATTCATCTACATTTATAACACACATATTGGGATTGTAATATGTCCATTCATTTTCAATCTCTGTTTCTGCCGTTATTTCAACGTACCGGTCTGCATAAACTAATTTAACGAAAACAAACTCTGTTGTATCTCCGAAATCATCTGTATATGGTGCTGCTTTTAAGTATAATCCATAAACATCAAGAATGTCCCCTGCCATAAAATTCCCACCCTCCCACTCTTCCAGACTAATGGCATATACACCGCCAGTATCATAATTAGTCGTCATAACAAAGAATTCTTCATCAATGTTAGTAACCGTTCCTTGTACATGAACTTTTTTATCTTTATAGTTCTGGGGATTTCTGTATGCGTCTTCAAATTGAAGATACACACATTCATTTTTAAATGCATCCTCTTTTTTCTCATCTTTTGACAACTTTATATCTTTTACAGATACCGCCGCTGTTGTTTCAGCTACGGGGACAGCCGTTGTTTCCGGGGCCTTAGTGGTTTCAAAAACCGGAGAACCGTAAGCTGATGTGGTTTGTACAGTCTCCACCGTTGATGAGCAACCTGCCATCAGCGATATAATAAATCCAATTACCCAAAATACCAGTAAACTTTTTCCGATTTACTTCAAATACCAACCAAAGGTTTTTATATTCTCTTTCATATTATTTTTCTCCATTTCATTTTTGTTATAATACACAGGAATCTCATCACAGAAAGTCATTGATCCCCTACTCCAATAAAACAATATGGCATAATTGATACTCAGCTAAAAAATATCCAAATGGAACAAATTTAGAAAAACCAGGATATATCTCTTTTCAATAACAAGGAATCCCCTATAGGAATTAGCCCATAGGAGAAATATCATAAAGGAAATCATTCAAAAAAAGCCAGAACTAGGCTTCCCGCATACAACAGCAAGATTAAGCCATCTGTAATTGTGAATGCAATGATCAGTTTTTTATGCAATGGACGGCTCTTCCAGGCAATCAGACACATGATAAAGGAGGGGATGACCAAAAGCATACTGACTGCTATCAGGGGAACGATGATCATTGTGGCAATTGTGATGCCGGATAAAATAATTGCCATTAATTCCTGTTTCCACATTGCTCCTCTTTGCTTTTCTGCATCAGAAGTACGATGATTCGTTTCCAGTCTGACTGCTTTTGGTGTCTGAGATCCTTCCAGAATCTTTATTAGTACGTTTGCTTCCGGCACATTCATATCCGGACTAAGGCTAAGACCTTTTGTTAATCCCTCCACGATCTCATTTAACGGCATACCGCCTGACAGCTTCCACTTTATCTGTTTCTTGTCTTTTAAGGTAACCTCAAGGATCGTTCCATTGACCACTTTTACAGCCAATATCTTTTCAAGCTCGATACTGCTGTTTGACAGAGATATCACGTTCGTCAGATTGTAAATAAATTGTTCTGTGATCACAATACCTTTCATTTTGCCTTTCGCCGCTTCATTGTATACTGCAATGATGTAAGGCTCCTTCTCAACTAACAGGATATTTTTATTTTTGATTGCCAGACTGGCTTGTTCCAAAAATAGATTGCTTCCATATACAAATAAATTGGGCACCTCATATTTTTGAAAAGAAGTTTTTAACCGTTCTCCCCGTCTGAATACTTCCGTATTCTCGTATTCCTTTAGCCGTTCCTGTTTTTCTTTCAGATCAAGCACCTTCTGTTTTATTTCATCATCATAAAATTCGATCCCATCTAAGTGGACTATTTTTTCACTTAATTTACCACTCTCATAGTCTGCATAATCCGTACCGGGTATGTAAATATCTTGAAAGCTCTTAAGCTCGGCTCTGTAACGGTTCGCTTCTGCCAGTGTCTGAAAGCTCCTCTTTTCCACAACGCAGGCTTTTTCATACCCCTTTTTCAACAATGACAGCAAAGAAGAAAGCTCTTTATAGAAATCCATCTGTTGACATCTGTCAAATTTCCCGGCAATGGCCCAGCTATTTGATGCATCCAGTACATGGTATTGATTGCAAATCAACGTGATACTTTCTTTCATTTCCTCCAGTTTTTCGCTGGCTGCATCAGAAATCAGATGCAGAATACCTTGTTCATCCTTATATCTTATCCGGATTTCCAGACAGGAAAGTGCGATGACCGTATAAAGCGACATGGCATTCGAATACTGGTTCTCATGAGGAAGCAGAATTCCATTCTCATCCATATAGTCATAGGCAATGGCTTTTTCTTTTACTATATCATAGCCGTTCTTGGCACTGATTTTCTGATGGTAGGAAGCTTCCATGATAAAATTCATTTCAGCAAATGCCCACCAGGCAAATTGCTTCGGGCATACGAATTGAGTCAACTCCTTGACCTCATGAAAATCAACTTCCATAGAACTGTAATTATTTAACAGGAATACCCACGCCTCGTCAGCCAGCGGTGTCGTCTCTATGATCTGCCTGATCAGTTCATATGTTTCATCCCAGCTGTCTATTTTTTCTATATTAGCCAGAATGCTGTCTACCTTATCATAATCACAATCAATGACACTGGAAGTATCCGTTCCCAAATGTTTTTCAAAGATACCCAGGATACAGGCCGGTAATACATTTCCTACGGTAATGAGCACGATATCCGCAAGGCTTTCCAAGTTCTGAGCATTATTCAAAGCATTCTTTTCATTTTCAAACTTTGCATTGTCCATGATATCGGTAAAAGTATCCCCTACTCCCCGCACCATACCGGTGGCTGCATTCATGGCTCCGGCCTTTAAACTTCCTTTAATGGCCCCGCCGATTCCAAAGCCGCCGCCCTGCCATTTTGACCGGTTATCACGTTCCAGTTTCTTCAACGCATCATATTGCCCTTTCGCTTCCTTTAGTTCCGAATATCTTTTCAGCAATTCCCGGTATTCGGAAGTATTCTCGTAGATCAGATTGTCAAAATCTGCTTTGAGCCGGGCAACGCTATATTCATAAATCTTCGCCTTAACAAGGAGATCGATTCCCCGCTCAATCTCCTCATCAATACACTTCTGCCCATAAATGGGTGCCTGGGTCAGAACCTCTTCAATGGATTTGCAGTTCTCCATGGCTTTCACAAATTTTTCTTTTGCAGTCACTGCATGGTCCTGAAAATAATTCACACAAAGCAGGCAGGATTCGGCATCATCATTGTATACGACTTTACCTTTTCCCAACGGAAAAACTTTCATACAAACTTGTCCCCTTTCATAATGGATCGTAATTGATTATTGATTATCTCCTCTATAATATTTAACTGCATACAAGAACTTTCTAAAATAAGAAAAAGGCCACCGACTCCTACTGATATGAAAAAGACCTGATCCCCTCCCAATTCCATGAACCGGAGAGGCTTTCTCAGGCCTTTGATCATCTACCGCTATTTATTTTTTAATACTTCACATTTTTTTTCCATTCTTTTTCAGCCTTTTTTCTTCTTTTCTCTTCCTTTTTATCCAGCGGGCGGAGCACGTTATGACTGCCGGTATATAAATCGCTTTTCGGCGGCTTCCGGTTCGTTGGTTTTACGAACTTGTCAAGCATCTTCACGATCATTCTCATTCACCTGCCTGTTTTTCAAATTCCTTTGCCAGAATCCAGCCGATTGTTTCTGTCAGCACACCCGCCGTAGTCGCATTGACTACATTTCCAACTCCAGGAAGCCAGCCGATTAAAAGCTGGGAAGCAGTTCTTCCGACCGTTGCAGCCGCAGCTGACGCTAACGCTGCTTTGGCAGCGCTTTCCCCAAGAGTCAGGTCAAAGACCTTTCCCAGAGAGATCGTCATGGTAAGCTGGATTGGGGTAATGATCAGATTATCACTTCCCGGCACCTGTGCCAGTCCCGCCCCAACACCGCCGGCCGCCGCACTGGCAGAATGAATGATTGCATGACATTTTGCTTTTTGATTATCAGTCATCATTTGTTCCTCCCTTACATTGTTCATTCGTAGCGGGCGCCGCAGGTCCGGCATTTGTTATCAAATACCGTGAACTGTCCACAATTGACACATTTTTGACCTTTTCCACCTTTTCCCGCATTCACTGGTAGAACCATCTTATATCCGCATTTCGAACACTGCCGCCCATTCACCGTTTCAAAAAAGGTAAATTGTCCACAACTGGGGCATAACTTGCCTGCCATATCGTTTCCTCCCTTGCATTCACATACATATGTATATATCGTATTTACGATATATATTATACGGCTTTTTCCGTCTATTGTCTATCAGTTTTTCGATATATCATTATCGCATATATGAATGGTTGGGAGGTATTTTCCTTGTTTGATGTTTTAGGCAGAATTACAGAATTAAGAACAGAAAGAAAATGGACGGTTTACAAGTTGTCAAAGCTTTCCGGCATTCCGCAATCAACAATCGCGACCTGGTATCAAAAAAACTTACAGCCGCCTGTAGATAAATTAGAGCTTCTTTGTGAAACATTCGAAATCTCTCTTTCCGATTTTTTCAGCATTGGGGACAAAAAGCAGTTGACCGGACAGCAATTGCTGATCTTAACAAAATGGGGGATCTTGACCCCTTCAAAAAGACAGGCTGTTCTGGAAATCCTGGACCTGCTCATCCAGGAGGATTAAATACCGCCATAGAACAAATAGGAAGGCTCCTGCCTGCTATGGCGTTGATTTATACTTAAAACTTGACAATCAACGCTATGGCTGTAGACAAAATATTTTACATCTTAAAATACTGTATATTGTGATAATAAATGTACACTGCTTTATTTTTGATTTCTTTTCTGTTATGCTGAAACAAATTGAATTTAAAGGGAGGTTTAAGGCTTTGCAAGAACAGAGATTTACAAAAAAGGACTGGACACTTTTTAGAAATAAAATTGCTGACTGGCAGGAAGCCTATATGGACAGGCTGGGTAAGGAATATATAGAATTACTAAGTGAGGACGCTAATCCATCAGAAAAGTTTTGGAAGCTGGACAAGAGAATAAAGGAAGACAAGAAGAAAACTGGCGTTCAATTGGAAATGAGACGATCAGACCTGATTTATCACATGATTTCCCTTATCAATGAAGGGGCGATTCACTTTGAGGATCTAGAAGAGTTCAGTAATGAGCTGAAAGAAACTGTAAGCTTTTTTGTTGAGAGATCGTTTAGAGTATAGGATGTTTTAAATTGGAATTCAGATCGAAACAAAAGCGAACGATCACAGCTTCCCGTTTAAAGATGTTGTGAATTTGAATCGAACCTCAGAGATTAAAAATGACCTGGTGTATTGTACTTTTATACAATAACTGAATATGCAGGTTATGAAAGCTGCCGTTTGTCTGAGGCGGAACCTGCATCTTATGGCTGCATGTGAAGCCTGGCGGCCCATGGCGCTTTACAAAGATGGGTATCCCGCATTTGAGGATTAACAGGAATGGATTTTTACTGGAACGGACATTGTTGTCATGTCAGAAAGGTGGATGAAGCATTTATGCGTCTATGGACGATTCAGGATAAAACGGCATATGATGACCTATGTGAAAAAGGTATTCTGCATTGTAATGCAGCATTAGCCGACTGGTTAAAGGAAGACAATTTTAAACAATCCTATGACTGGCTCGTTTCTGAAATGAAAAAGCGTATCGGTGAACCTCCCCATGGCGTAGCATACCCTATATGGGCATGGTATCTTTTGTTCGGCAAAAACACAAAACCTGATCTGCGAAGATTTGAATTTAAAAACTATGCAGGAGAACAGTATATCATTGAAGCGGAAATACCCGATACCAATGTTTTGCTGAGTGACGAGGAATTATGGCATCTGGTTCTTAACAACGGATATTTTGCCAAACATGCCGGAAAGAATGATGCAATCAAGGAGTACGAGGCAGAAGAAGACTATTTTAATCGCCTGCCAGCCTGCGAACAGGAATGGGAAAAACGGAAATCCTGGGAAAATATATTTGATAAAACTTGCAGCCCATGGATTTTTGTTCAGGCAACGTTCTGGGAATTGCGGAAAGAACAAATTATAAGCGTAAGAAAGTTCTACGGTAAGGCAAAACCAACCAAATGAGAGGTTAAGAAAAGAAACGGAAAGGGGCAATTTCTCGCCATAGTACTCCTCTTCTGTACCTCCCAATGGTTCAATGAGCAGAAAATCAGTGTTTTCCTAAATTATTTTCATCCAAGTTATACCAGATCCTGAATTGGGTATCTGCAGGCTTAGTTAAAAATATCGATTCAATTTTTGACAGACGGTGAAGCAGGACACCGATGTCCGACCTGTATCCGTCCAGGTAGCAGCAATATATTTCACAATTACAATAGGAAAGAATGAGGATCGGTGTTTTTGATTCTATAACTCCCATAATTTTCATCCGCTTAAATTAAGTCAGATAACGACCTTTGCATGCGGCCATGCCGCGCCTCTGAATCGATTCTGTGCAATACAGATCCCATAATTAAAGGAGAGAAAGTTTATAACAAAAGCAGGGCGGTACAGCTTTTCACCATTCCGTCTTGTTTTCAAAAATATGCACTTCGCTCAGGCCAGAGTTCTTTGCCCTGCGTTGTCTTGTCTTACTTGCCTTACCTTACGCCTCATATCCCTGAGGATTGTTCTTCTGCCAATTCCAGGAATCCCGGCACATATCCTTTAAATCACGTTCCGCTTTCCAGCCCAGTTCCTTCTCTGCTTTCAGAGGAGCCGCATAGCATTGGGGGACATCCCCAGGTCTTCTCTCCATAAGCACGTAAGGAATCTTTAAATCATTGGCCTCCTCAAAGGCATGGATGACATCCAAAACGCTGTAGCCGGTACCTGTTCCAAGGTTGTAAATCCAGACGCCGCCCTTATTCTGAGCCATTTTCTCCAGAGCCTTTACATGACCGTCAGCTAAGTCCACCACATGGATGTAATCGCGGATGCAGGTGCCGTCGGAAGTGCCGTAATTGCTTCCGAATATGCCCAGGCGCTCCAGCTTTCCGACTGCCACCTGGGTAATATAAGGCAGCAGGTTGTTGGGGATTCCCTTTGGGTCCTCCCCAATCCTGCCGGACTTGTGGGTACCGATTGGATTGAAATAACGCAGAATCATGACCTTCCACTCCGGGTCTGCCGTATGTAAATCGATCAGAATCTGTTCCAGCATGCCTTTCGTCCGCCCGTAAGGATTGGTGATTTCCCCTTTCGGACACTCCTCTGTAATGGGAACAAAGGCAGGATCTCCATAGACTGTGGCTGAGGAGCTGAATACGATGCTCTTCACCCCATGGTTTCTCATGATGTCGCAAAGCACCAGCGTTCCTGTAATATTGTTATGATAATATTCAAGAGGCTTCCCTACCGATTCTCCAACCGCTTTTAAGCCTGCAAAATGGATAACAGCATCGATGGCTTCCTCATCAAATATCTGCTCCAGTGCATCCCGGTCCAATAAATCGGCTTCATAAAAGGTCAGCCTCTTTCCTGTAATCTCCATTACTCTTTCCATTGACTTTCTGCTGGAATTGCACAGATTGTCAACAACCACTACTTCAAAACCCGCTTTTAACAGCTCCACACAGGTATGGCTGCCAATATAACCAGCGCCTCCGGTAACTAAAATTGACATTTTATTGTCCTCCTATCTCAAATGACTAGTACTAGTATAAGCATTTGAGAAAAAAATAACAATGCAAAATTCTTAGAAAAACCTATATTTTTTTCTTATAAATTCTCAGACAGTTCCTCCACCATCCGGTATCCGACGCCCATTTCTGTGAGAATATACCGGAGAGATCCCGGATTTACCTCAATTTTTCGCCGGATATTTGCCATGTTGACCCGCAAAGTATGGATCTCATCCGTATAGATTCCCCATATTTCCCGTATGATGAAATCATGGGGAAGCACCTTGCCCGCGTTCTTAGACAACAAAACCAGGATCTTGCATTCGATGGGAGTAAATGAATTCTCTCTCCGGCCCTACATACCGCCCGCTTCCTGTAGTCGATCTCTAAGTCGCCAACGGTAAATTTTTCCGTTGCATCTGTGCTCACGGATTCCAGGCTGTGAATTTTCTATCAAAAAAGATAAACTGTACCCTAATAGTAAGCGTAAAGTGAAACACATCGTATTTTCTCAAAAGGAAATTGAATTTAAAATCAAAGGAATCGTGACTACGCATGAAATTAGCCGCAGGACACTAAATCCTGCGGCTAATTTCAAAATAACCTTAAAATCTTCTCTTTTCCTCTTCTCTGCTCCGAACGGTGCCGATGAATCCTGCACCAAGAAGGAGCATTCCTGTCAGCAGGGAGAAATATACCAAAATCGGCGTTCCTGCATCTCCTGTTTTGGGCATACCGGCAAGGGGTGGATAAGTGTCAAATACCCAAGTCCCTTGGCTATCGTCATAATGCCACTCACCTAAAGGCACTCCATCAGCATCAATTTCAATATAATTTCCAGCATCCCCAGCCACGATTGTACTGTCAGGGCTTTGGGGACGGGGCAGGGCTTCAGGATCGGTTCCACCAGAAGAATCCTGCGTTTCCTCTGTATCTCCGGCTTCCGAAGGATTGGACGGCTCTGTAGTGTTTTCGCCTTCGCCGGAAGGAGTAGACGGTACTCTGGGACCGCCTCCGCTGCTGTTTCCGTCTCCTCCGCCTCCGCTACCTGTGCCGGTGCCGCCTCCGCCTTCGGTTCCGCTTCCGCCTTCGGTTCCGCTTCCGCCTCCGGTTCCGGGATCGGTCGGTTCGTTCTCAGAATAGAGCGCCGTGACGGTAACTTCTTCTTTCACGCTTTGCCAAGCTGCAGCATCCTTGTCCCAGCCTGTGAAGGTATACCCTTCGCGGGCCGGATTTGCAGGTGGGGTTGCGCTCTTTTCATATTCTACCAGTTGTTTGCTCAACACAGTTCCATCATAATCCTTGAATAGAACGGTGTAGATATTGATGTTGTAATAGAGTTTAAGCTTCAGGCTTCCGTCTGCCAATATGGTACCGCTTGTAACATTGCCGCTGTTTTCCCTGTCATAGGTATAACCTGCAAACGGTTGTGCGGTTGCGGTCGCATGGTCAAGCGTCGTGCCGTGTCTCTCCTCGGTGCTACCTATCGCCGTGCCGGCGGATGTTACAAAGTGGTGCTCTACTGTATAGGGGCTTGTACCCACCGACCAGACAGCATAAACGGTCTTTTCCCCTATCCAGTTCACGAGAGTTGCTGCGGTAAAGTTCTCAGCAGGAGCTGTGGGCTCTGTTGCCCAACCGGCAAAGGTATATCCCGCTTTGGTGGGTGCGCCTGTGCCAATTCCCGGCAGATCTCCCACCAAGGCATCATAGGCAACTGACTTTGACGGGAGTGAAGCCCCTGTATCGCCGCCGTTCTTGTCAAAGTTTAGGGTATACTTATTGGCTTCCCAAACAGCGTAAACGGTCTTTTCATCTGTCCAGTCCACTTTAGTTGATTCGGTAACATTCGCAGTGGTGGCATCGGACTCTGTTGCCCGGCCGACAAAGGTATATCCTTCCCTGGTGGGTGCGCCTGTGCCGATTTCCGGCAGGTCTCCCACCTTGTCATCATAGGTAACCTGCTTTGACTGGGGTGAAGCCTCTTTATCGCCGCCGTTCTTGTCAAAGTTTAGGGTATACTTATTGGCTTCGAAATAAGCGTAGAGGGTTATATTGCCAGGTTCTCTCGGCGGTTGTTGTCCCTGATCCTCTATAATTGTTCCACCCGGAAAATACGACAATGAGTCTTCGTTATATGTAAATTGACTCGGAGCACCACAGGAGTTACCCGGCGGATAATAGGCGACACCCGAATTGTCAGCGAAGGTATTCCAGCTCACAAATTTGTATCCCTCCATGCTTGGTGCCTCAGGGGCTGTATACGGCAGATCCACCGCCGGACCGTCATAGATAACCGGTATGGACACTACAGTTCCATTAACTGCATTGGGGAAGCTCTTATCGAGGGTCAGGGTATATACAGTTGGGGGAACCCCTGTTTTCCAGCTGATATCGTAATTGTTTAAGGCATGGGTCAGTGGTATGCTATTTTCGCCGCTCCAGTCAATATTCGGATAGGCTCCTGCACTGCCCTTGTTTGCAATACCGTAGTCAAAAGCCCCTGACGCTTTGTTATCGCTGAACTCAGTATCACCGGCGATGGTCAAATTAGCGGGATAATTCGTATAGATACCGCCGCCATCGGCTGCTGCCTCGTTATTGGTGAAGGTAGTCTCTCCCTGAACGGTTACAGTGGGTCTGTTGGACCCAATATATATCCCACCGCCGTTTTGACCAGATTTGTTTCCTTCAAAGGAAACGTTTTCAACTTTCAAAGCACCTTTCCACAACAGAGCAATCCCTCCACCATTGAGGGTTGCCGTATTTCGTATGAAAGAACAATCCTTAATCTCCACTTCAGGGGTGAGCTTATTGTTGTTACCGTTCATGAATATCCCACCGCCGTATTGCGACGACCCGTTATCCGCAAAGACGGTTCCTTGAATCTTTACGGCACGTGCAAACGTTATGGATAACCCACCTCCAGTTCCTATGTTCTCAATGATTTCACAATCCTTGACAGTCAATGTCTGCCCCACAGCACTGTTATCAAAGCTACTAATCTCAATCCCACCTCCCATGTACTCATTCGTTGACCAATTCCTGGCGACGGTAACTCTTGTGAGCGTTAACACCTGTTCTGCATTGTGGCTACTATTGCAATATGCGGAAATTCCACTGCCCGACACCGCTTTGTTGTCGCTGATCATACTGTCTGTAACCTTTAAAATGGCAGAGGAAGAAGCCCCACTTTCAAGATAAATACCACCACCACTATGGCTTGCTTGGTTGCCACAAATCTTGCCGCCTTCCATATTGAATGTAATAGGGTAGTTTTGCTTTACGCCGTGGCAGGAGACCCCTCCTCCGGGTCCTTCTGCCGTGTTGCCGGAAATCTCGCCGCTTTTCATATGGAACGTGGCTCCTGCAGAACCCAAGCTTTCTACATATACGCCGCCGCCAGCTCCCCATACATCGCTCTTTTCCGCATAGTTTTTACTGATAACTGCATTGCCGTCCATAGTAAATGTGCCTGCAACGTACACTCCGCCACCCTTGAATGCTCGGCAGTTTTGAATTCTGGAATTATCATTCATGATAAAACTGCCATTCAATTTCACTTCTACGCCGCCGCCCTTTGCGTCACCATCCAATACAATGTTTTCAAGAGTCAATTGTCCTTCTACTATAAAGTGCCGTTTTTTAATTTGGGACTGAGTTAATGTCCACAGCCCTTCTGTATCCGACCGGATCGTGATATCTTTCCCTGACCCAACGGTACACACCGCAGACAAATTACTTACGTCAATATCAGAGGTGATTTCAATAACGTATCCACTTCCGCTGGCAGCGCGAATGGCCGCTTCTAACTCCTCAGCGTTTCCTGCTGATGCGTTAGCCTCCAGAACCCTCAGTGCCGGAGAAACGAATTCAGAGGGACTCACAATCGATGGGGTTGCCTCCGGACTTTCTTCAGGCTCTGCTTCCGATGGGGTTGCCATTGGGATTATCTCCCACTCATCAGCCACCTCTCTTTCTATTCCTTCGCCAAGGTCTCCTGTCTCTTCCGCAAAAGCAGTTATCCCACTTTGCAAAAACACCATGTTGATGATAAGCAGCACACTGCATAGCCGCCTTCCCACACCGCGTTTTAATCTTCTCAAATACTTTCTTTTTGGTTCCATAAAAACCATCTTCCTTTCCGGACTTTTTATTTGTCCTTTTGTCGGCTCTGCTTTGAGCCATTTTTATGATTATATGATAACATATTTCTAATTACATCCCCCCCCCCCCCATTTTGCGGTATTTTATCGATTTGTAACCTTTGTCTTTAAGTTTAAGCGCCATTTTTTCATTAAACTCTCAAAGAGAGGTGTCATATCCTCAAACTAAACTCTACATCAGGAAAATTGTAAGTCATTTCATCTTCCTACCTACAATCTTTTTCAAAAAAAGAGACCAATTATTTATAATCAGTCCCTCTTGCTTAAATTAATTGTCACCATGCCTGGCATTCTCTTGATCGTTGACTGCCAAAGCATTCTGTCCTTTAATATTTTCAATATATAAAGTTCGTTACCTTTCCTTTTCTTTTCAATCATTGTAGCAAATGAAAGGAATCCCCATCATTTCACAGTACTGCTTTAATACGCCGTTAAAGGCCCCATATACCATATGAAGGTGATTGGAATTCATAGTCTGATAGAATCTTGCGTAGTCAATGTCCGCCCGGAGAAATGCATGAGGATAACACCAGGCAGTCTTTTTTAGTTCCTCCATAGGCTTCCGCTCTGTTTCCCCTTCAAAAAATCCACAGAAATAGGTTCCGTTCTTCCGGAAAAAACGGGCGGCTGTTACTGTTCCGGGAGCCGCAATCATCTGCATGGCGGCCCCGCCTGCGTTTCCAAAGGAATGTTCCATCAGTGTAATCCCTTCCCATTCCCCGCCTCCGCTTTTCCCTGCTGAAAAATAAGGGGCCATGCAGCCGCAGTTTGCCAGGATAAACTCCTTTTTTTCCGGACTGAAAAACTTGATATCCACTAAATTGGAGGGAGTTCTTCCCGCACACAGAGACAGCAGCAGCATGGTCAGGGCTCCATCCGCATCACATTCACAGGAAACAGGGATAACCGGCTTCTCACCTTCCGCATCCCGGTCATTGTTCATCAAGGCAACGGCAAGGCACTGGAGGGCATAATGATCGCTCATGTCAGTCTGGCATTTCACACCCATAAAATCAAAGCCGGCTTCTTCTGCCATATCCTTTAGCGCCAGATAACTTCTGACCTGGCGAATCAGAGAATCTTCGCTAAACCGCCCGCCAAGCTCCATACGGGCGTTCTCTTTGATCCAATTGATATGCCGGTTCAGCCTTTTTCCTTCTATGGCCTCTGCACGGTATACAATTTCATACTGGTCTCTGTGATCCATGGATACTCCAAATACTTTCTGCCACTGAGAAGGGTCGAACACAGTCGTCCCGATTCCAATGCTTCTGCCTCCAATCAGGCCAAAATGGCTGTTTTTCATATGTTCTACTATATTTGCGGCAGATACATAGTCTGATATCTGTTTCTGGATTTCCCCATCATTCAAGTCCCCGGATACTCGGATACAGGTCTTTCCCTCCTGCTCCAGCATACCGGCAACTGCCAGAAGAGTAACAAGACTGGAGCTGTCAAACCGCAGATTTCCCAGAAGCAAAACAGAAAACTCCGTGGCAAAAGCCGCCGCCTCACAAAGGGCTGGCGTCCCCCATATGGGAAGGTGAATGATGACCGCCTTTATTCCCCGTTCCCTGATTTTTCTCGCGGCTTCCTTTCCTTCTCCCGCGGAGAAAATAATTTCCGGACAATAAAGATCAAACTATTATCAATTAAATAATCATAACGCTAAATAAAACGATCAGGCCACACAGAATATAGAACTTCCACAGGGCCTGATACACAATCATACCAATTAATATTTGAAGCTATTCTGTTCCTGTAAGCAGTGCTTTTAACTCCCCAATGGATACGTTATGTTCATCCATCATAATCGATATTTCTTTGATTTGCTCCAGTTTTATCTTTTCCTGAATTTCCATTTCCTGTTTTTTCAATGCTTCCAGATTATTTTTATGCTGCTGCATGGATGTCTGCACCTGAACCAGTTCTTCCTGAAGCTTTTCAAGTGATGTTTTTCTTATTCTCTTAGTCATATAGACGCTCCTCTTACCTATTTGCATTCAATAACTATAGCATAACACAACAACTCTATGATTTATATAAGATTTTTACCAAACATAAAATGGATAGGTTTCAATTCGGCTATATCGTTGCGCAATCATTTCCCAAAAGGATGAATCTGCTTCTTTGTCTTCTTCTGCGAATTGATACCCAACTGCTTCGTTAAGATCAATATCGAAGTTTAACACAACTTTCGGATTATTTGCGGCTGCACACTCCCATCCATATCCGACACGAAAACATCAAGAATAATCTAGCTATATGTTTCCTGCATATCATTTCCATTGCCTGTATGGTTGTTTGAACACATGATACCATCGTTAAAGAATTTATAAAATAATTTTTTCATCCGTATTATGTTTGTAATAAATATGTTATTAAATAGCATCTCTCCATATCGTATCGGAATCCATATCTTCTATGGTTTGTACCGGATTTAATTCCGGTGCATAGTTGCAAATGACAGAATTTACATACTGCTTAAATGCTTCCAGTTCCATAAAGCTACCGCTGAACAGCCTTCCATCGATTAATTCACGTTGTTCTGTACAAAATGAATATGAACATCGTCTGTATTATAATGAACCCCATAGCAGATTTGATATCGGTTTCCGTAAAATTTAGCAATATCAAATGCCACAAAGGGTATCCGGTTAATGGTAATATAATTAACCTCTGAAAAGATAGGCCGACTGATTTTCTTGTTAAAAAGAACAGGAGCATTGCTCCTGATATGAAATCAAAAAGATTTCACATCATTTTGCAACACTCCCCTGTCAGCTTCTTATTTAATAAGACTTACTTCTTTGCAGATTTCCGTTCAAGTATTGGAACCAGTTATTCTGACGGGAAAATCTTTCCCTTTTCTTCTCATTCGCTTTTCCCAAATCTAGCGCGCATCATTGGCTTTATTCCGCCGGCCTCCAGTATTTTCATTGCCTGATCACCCAATTTATCACAGCAAAGCTTTTCATTCGTTTCTTTGATGGTAACAGTACCATTTTCAAGATCAATTAATAGTGTTTGACCATCTTTTACCCTTTTGCTGATTCCCTTACAAACAATCAGGGGCAGGCCCAGATTAATTGAATTTCTAAAGAAAATCCTTGCGAATGAATCAGCCACAACTGCTGATACTCCCATATTAAGCAATGCAATTGGCGCATGCTCTCTGCTTGATCCGCACCCAAAATTAGTTCCGGCAACAATAACTCCGCCTTTTGGAAAATTAGGTGCAATATTTTCATCTACACCAGCCAGACAATGGCTTCCTATTTCTTTTTCATCCGTAATTGCCAAAAAGCACCCCGGATATATTTGGTCCGTATCAATGTTGTTACCAACGATGGTAACTTTTCCCGTTATCTCTTTTTTCATATACGTCCCTCCTATACATAATCTCTTGGGTCTGTAATTTTTCCATTTAAAATACTCGCTGCTACTGTTGCAGGACTTGCCAAATAAATCTCCGCTTTTGTAGAACCCATTCGGCCGGGAAAGTTCCGATTTGTACTGCTAATGCATACTTCACCTGGTGCTAAAATTCCTTCATGAGCACCGAGACACGCGCCACACCCTGGGGTTGTTATAGTCGCGCCTGCATTTATCAAATCTCCAATATATCCTTTTTCAAGACATAACTGCATCACCTCATTAGACGCTGGAACTACCACCAAACGTGTATATTTGGGAATTTTTTTTCCCCGCAATATCTCTGCTGCGACTGCAATATCTTCTTCCCGTCCTCCTGTACAGCTTCCAATGTACCCCTGCGCTAATTCAACTGTTTTACCTTTAATCACATTGGCCAGTGTATCCACATTATCCACACTGTGAGGACAGGCTAATAATGGCTCAAGAACTGATACATCAAACACATAGCTCTCTTCATACTTAAAGTCAGGGTCTGTGTATTGGACATCATAAGGACGTACTGCGCGTTCTGATACATAATTCAAGACATCTTTATTCGGCTGCATATATGCAGTCTTTGCACCAATTTCCACAGCCATATTGCAGATAACCATCCTCCCTGCAACATTTAATGAATCTACATAGCTTCCAGTAAAATCAATGGCTTTATATACTGCTCCATCGGCCTTTAGTTTTCCTAAGACACTAAGTATTACATCCTTTGGATAAACTCCTTTCGGTGCATTTCCCTCCAGCCGTACTTCAATGATTTCAGGTATCCGGAACCATAATTCACCCGTCATCAGAATAGTTGCCATGTCTGTTGCTCCACAGCCTGTCCCCATTGCCCCAAACGCACCATGCGTGGTAGTATGACTATCTGTTGCAACAACAATCATTCCCGGATAAATCACCCCTGCCTCCGGCATCACTTGATGGCATACCCCGCAATTCGTATCAAAATGGAATCTCAAGTTGTTTTTCTTGGCAAATTCCCGCATTTCAGCATGATTTGCTGCACTTTTTATATCAGGTGCCGGCGCATAATGGTCAAATACAAACGCTGCTTTCTCTGAGTCCCAGACTTTATCGCCCCCTATTTCGTAGAATGAATAGACTGTCTGGAGGTACAGATCGTTAATCTCAGCAAAGTCAACTTTAGCCGTTACAATTTCTCCCGCTGTCACTTGCTCACGTCCGCTGTTTTTAGCAAATATCTTTTCTAATGCATGCATAAAACTCACTCCTATTTATTGCGTTCTATATGTTCTCTGATCTTTTCGACAGTGACCTCGGGTTTTTCTTCCGGGACAAAATGCCCGCAGCCGGGAACCCCATATCCCTTTACATCAACCGACAGCCGGCTCCAGATATCAACAACATCCCATATCTTGCAGATATTTCCATCTGATCCCCAGATGCACATCAGCGGAACTTCCAATTTCTTGTTCCGGTCCTGCATATCCAGTTCCCAGTCAACCGTCACGCTGGCACGGTAGTCTTCAGCAATCGCATGTACCGTAGCCGGATCGGAATAGTAGCGGATATATTCCTGAACGATATCTTCCGGAAATGTATCTTCCGCCAGTGAACCCGGAATCGTCTTCTTTAAAATATTGCTGCGAATAAAGTACTCAGGCTGGGATCCCAGGAAATTCTCCGGGAATGGCTCCGCCTGGATATAAAAGAACCAGTGCCAATATTTTGTGGCAATCATCTGATCCGTACGTTCATATACATCAATTGTCGGTATGATATCCAGTATTACCGCAGACTTTACCTTATCTGAATGATCGGTCATCATCCGGTGGCAAACACGGCCGCCGCGGTCGTGTCCTACGATATGGAAGCGTTCAAAGCCAAGTTCTTTCATCACAAATACCTGATCGTCTGACATTGCGCGTTTGGAATAGCTTGAATGATCCGCCTTACCATGCGGCTTTGAACTTTCGCCATATCCCCGCAGATCCGGCACCACTACGGTATAATCTTTCGCCAGCTCCGGTGCGACCTTATGCCACATCAGATGACTTTCAGGGTGCCCATGAAGCAGAAGAACCGCTTCTTTTCCATGACCGGCGACCCATGTATGTATCAACACTTCACCGGTATCGATTATCTGGTGCTTAAATCCTTTAAAATATTTTTCGTTTATCATAAACAGTTATTCCACTCCTTTTAATATGATGCTTTTTTATGCCGGAAAAAGAATCGGTACCATCAGAAACATGATTATCAGGCATATGACACTTAACGGCAGTCCTATCTTGACAAAATCTTTGAAACGAAAGCCACCCTGCATTACAATTACAGTTGTCGGTGATGCCAGTGGAGTCGTAACTGCAATCGCTGTACCGATGATAACCGGAACACAAAAGAACAACAGATTGACATTCAGCGCCAGCGCCATGGATATTGCTATCGGAACCACGATTGCATTAGCCGCAGTGTTACTCATGAACTGTGAAAGAAGCCATCCAATCAAGCCCAACGCAATCATAATAGTAAATGGACTGGCACTCTGTCCGCCAAACAATCCAATCACAAAGTCTGCAATCACTTCACCAGCACCGCTCGTATTCAGGCCATCGGCCATGGAGGTTACCCCTGCCATAACAATCAGAACATTCCAGTCGCAACTCTTAATGGATTCTTTCACACTTACCGCTCCGCTGAACCACAAGATCAATACGCCGAGCAGCGAGCAGATTGCTACATTCCATACACCGGTAATGAATCCCGCTACCATAAGCAGAAAAACAATCAGGCTCAGATACGTCTTCCATTTCGGAATCTCCTTGCCGTCATCGGCTACCATTTCAATCACCGGATCATCAAAATCAAAGTATTTCACCATCATGTTGAAGCCGATCGTTGCAAAATACAACGTACTCGCAATAATCATTACAATGGCAATGGGTGCCATTGCAAAAAATGATATATCCGCTCCTGCCTCAATTACCATCGCTCCGGCAGCGGCTACTGCTGCAGCACCGGAAAGTGACAGCGGGGATCCAATCGTGCTCATCGTCCCGACCGGCATCAGCAAATTCTTTGCTTTCACTTTCCCGTTGGAATTCTGAGCAATTGAACGGGCGACCGGCACCATCGTTGCGGCAATCGCCGTGTTAGTCGTGAAACCGGTTACCAGTCCGGTAAATGCAGAAAAGGCGGCTACGACTGCACGTTCACTTCTCTGTGATAATTTACTGAATAATACATTGGTAATTTTTTGAATTGCACCGGTCTGAAACAATCCATTGCAGACGATCATGGATGCACCGCAGAAAACCACTGTTGAGTTACCAAAATACTCGAAAGCCTTATTAAGCGGCTGTACCCCTGTAACAGACATTGCCAGCGCAGCGAACATAGCTGTTGCTGCTAACGGAATTTTATCTATCATTACCATCATCATAGTGATTATTAAAATAATAATTGCAATTGTACTATGCGACATGTTTCCTCCTTTTTGCTCTGTTCTCCATTTCTTCCGGAAAATTTGGATCATCATTAAGCTTGTGATGTATCTTGAATATACTCTAACTTTGTGTTAAAATCAAATTTATATAATTAATTAAACCATAAATTATTTTTATATCATTTGTGTAATATTTTGAATTAAAGGAGTTTTTTTATGACTAATGCCATGAAATATATCTATACAATTTATAAAACAAGAAGTTTTTCAATGGCCGCAGAACTGCTCTTCATCTCTCAGCCAGCCTTAAGCATCGCCGTCCGCAAGGAAGAAGAGCTTTGGGGAAGTGCTTTTTTTGACCGTAATGCCCACCCGCTTAAACTGACCCAGGCGGGTGAATTATATATAAAAAAGGCAGAAGAAATCTGGCATCTGGAATATGAACTCAAACAGCAGCTGGCAGATCTTTCTGACTTGTCTACAGGTGAATTATATATTGCCGGAACCCAATATACTAATTCCTATATTCTTCCTCCTATGATTAATCAGTTTATGAAGCGGTATCCTGGTATCCGGATTAAAATTCATGAAAGCAGCCCTGAGGCTAATCTGCAGGCTTTACAGAACGGTCGGGTCAGTGTCTCATTCAACGCCGGTACCTTTGATCCTCAGATTTTCACCCAGGCTCCGGTTTTTCAGGACTATATCCTGCTGGCCGTCCCCTGCTCTTTTGCGATCAATAAAGCATATAAAGAATACGCCCTTTCGCATGAGCAGATATGCAGCCCAGAATTTTCATGGAACGAGCGGCCACAGATTCCGGCTGAATGTTTTGCCGATATTCCGATGATATTTTTAAGCCCTGGTACAAATCTGCATCAAATAACAATGGAAATCTGCCATGATGCCGGCTTTACACCTAATATCCTCTTCAAAGTGGATCAGTCCACAACTGCGTATAACCTGGCCCGTGCCGGTATCGGCGCCGTCTGGGTAAGCAATTTGATCATCACTCATTCCCCTGCCTGTGATATGGTCTACTATCAGATAAAAAGCAAAAAGACCTATCGCAATTACTACGCCCTGACTAACAAAAAACGCTATACCAATAAGGCAACGACAGAGTTTATCCGTATATGCCAGCAGCTTATCTGAAGTGCCCAATAATCTGTGGATAAGTAACCTAAAAAATGCGTTCCTATGCTTGTGTCATCTTAGAAATACGAACTCAACGTATACGGGTCAGCGGTTATTCACTTATCTAATAACCAAGAGGAAGAATAAATATCCATCTACTTCTTTGGAAAGTTAGAAGAGATTTGAGATTTTTTTTTGATATGATATTTCCGCATATCTTTTTCCGTAAGTTCTTCCAGCGGACGGTCTGAATAATTTAGACCTAATCACATATTCATTTTATTTGACCTTGAAAACCTGTGTATCCTCAATGAGGCTGAGTCACTGATGAGAATGGAATTTCCGAAGAACTGGATATGGAAACAGTCCTCGTTAGTAGGCGCAAACTTCGTTCCAAAGGGCTGACATTATCTGCCGGGTGTAATATACAAGGATCTTAAACATGTACCGACTTACTTCGAAGTACTGTAGCATTACATCAAGGTATATGTTGGAAGTCATGATACAAGCGGGATTCTCCGCACAGGGATTCTGCTGATTCTATTAAGTCACAGCAACTTGACTCCGGAGCTGGCCTCCGCTATCTTTCATGCCAAGTACGTCAATGCAATCTCTCTGAACAGGCTGTCCGAGGAGTTTTTAAGGCTTGACGCAGACATTCCAAGACAGGACATGGCAGGTTGGATGTTCCACATCTTTCAATACTATCTTGGCCCAGTGACAGGCATGATGAAAGCAGAACTTATACACTGCGATGAACACCTTTTGTAATGCCAGAGAAAGGGAAGCAGTATATGTGGGTTTATCATTCGTCAGAAAGGAAGAAAAAATCACCAGTATTCCTTCACGAGTATGCTGGAACGAGAGGGACTGCCGCTTCAAGAGAGTTTTTAAAAGGATACAGAGAAACACTTGTAACGGATGGCTACCAGGTATACCATACGCTGGTGAAGGAGCGGACTGAGGACTTAAAAGTTGCAGGATGTTGGGCTCATATTAGACGCAGGTATGCTGAAATCATCAAAGCCGGCGGAAAAAAGGACCTTCTACTCCTGGACAAAAGGCAGCTGCGGAAGCAATCAAGAGAATCGCAGCCATCTACCATGTCGATCACATGGATAAAGAATCATCGAAAGAGGAACGATTGGATAACAGGAAACGATCCGTCCGCCCTTTAGTAGATGCTTATTTTGCGTGGGTTAAGGAACAGGCTGGTAAAAAGGGCTTAGATAAAAGTTCCAACCTGGCCGGTGCGCTTGATTACTCGATTAACCAGGAACCATTTTTAGGAGTATTTCTGGAAGATCCAGAAATACCGCCCGATAACAACGACGCGGAAAGAAGTGTGAAAGCGGTGCCTGTTGGGAATCACAACTGGCACATCATCGATTCAGAGAATGGTGCAGAGGCCAGTGCCGCGCTGTATAGTATTGCGGAAACATTAAATATGCAATAGACAAATTTATTACTTGTATCCATTTTATGTCCCGCCACCCCCTTCATGGTTATTCAAGAGACATATTTAACATGATCACATGCAGCAAGACTGTTCTATCTTTTTGGCAGGGCTTATCATGCTTTTTATAAATCATATTTCCCATTAAAACGGAATCTCTAATTGTTTAAATCCTGTCTAAAAAACATAACTCAGCAACCCAAAGCTGGTTTAAAATTGGTCTTAAAAATGGATTTATTCCATAAATTCAAATTCTTCCATAGTTGTCTGGATCTGCGGTAAATAACGGTATACGACCTGTTTTACATGCATCTTAAACTCATTCAACTCTACCCACGCTCCACTAAACAGCTTTCCGTCTATATAGCTAACTGTATTTTGAACCAGATGGATATGTATATGGTCTGTGTCGGAATGAACGCCAAAACAAATCTGATAACGGTTCCCATAAAATTTCGCGATATCATAAGCCATTCTGTAAGCAACGTCTGCGGTAATCCCCCACTTGGGATCTGGAGAAATTATGATATGCCTGAGTTGTCTATAATTTCTATCGTTCTTCCCATATGCTTTCTTTACAAATTGCATTTGTTCCAGCATTTTAGCCGGATCATCAGGATTGGTTCCAATCGCTCCGATATACCCCTTTGTCTTCTCCGGACAAGTTGCATAAGCAATTAAGACTCTTAATGCATTACGGTCTCTATACCCGTTTTTCCCTGTTTCTAACTTAACAATGTCCATATGTTATTCAGCCCTTCCTGTATTTCTTTAATCTTTAATTTTATTGCTTCGGAAGGTTCACTTCCATTCTCTTCCATTATCATAAGATCATTGAGGCTAGCCTGCGTCTGAGATATCATCCGCACTTTTTCTTCCGGAATTTTTCTCACCCTTGTTCTGGAATTTAAAGAAGCACGTCTTACATATTCCGAAGCAGTCATACCCGATTTTTCCGCCCCTTTCCTAATCTTCGCATCCTCCTTTTCCGTATAGCGAATCGTAAGGCTTTTAGATTTTTTCATATGACATTTCCTCCTACTACAATATATTTATGGTTAATATCCCTTACAGCCAGTAAGGAATTATCCATCTTGTTGCTTAAGCTGTTAGAATGATAAGAGCAATCGGTATAGCGGTCACCTCCTTGGACTTCGCGTCCGTAAGTTAGTCTGCTAACCAGCTCTTCATTCGCAGCGTTCGTTT
This sequence comes from Lacrimispora amygdalina, assembly GCF_900205965.1. Lineage (GTDB taxonomy): Bacteria > Bacillota > Clostridia > Lachnospirales > Lachnospiraceae > Lacrimispora > Lacrimispora amygdalina_A. The sequence goes on along the minus strand of NZ_OAOF01000024.1, from coordinate 3,059 downwards.
TACGCAGGTTGATCCGCCTTATGGGTGCGTTCGTGTCACATCACAGTAGATTGAATGGGCAATGAGTAAAACTGGCACTGACCATTTGCAATCCAAAAATAAGGAGTGACATTTTTATGAACATGAACGCAGTAGGTATTGATGTTTCCAAGAGAAAAAGCACGATAGCCGTCTTACGTCCCGGCGGGGAAGTTGTGGTAAAACCATTTGATGTTCCACATCGGTCAACTGGTTTCCAATCATTAACTGAACTTATTAATTCTCTTGACGGTGAAACACGCATTGTCATGGAATGCACCGGACGCTACTATGAACCCGTTGCTCGCCAACTGTCACAGGCAGGCTTTTTCGTAAGCGCTGTGAATCCTCAGATCATTCATAACTTTCAGGGACAGGACAATCCTCTCCGCAGGGTAAAGACGGATAAGGCAGATTCCGTAAAAATCGCACGTTACACTCTTGACTGTTGGGCAAATCTGAAACAGTATAATCTTATGGATGAATTACGTACCCAACTAAAAACCATGAACCGACAGTTTGATTTTTACATGAAGCACAAAACCGCCATGAAAAACAACCTGATTGGCCTTATCGATCAGACTCATCCGGGGGCCAACACTTACTTTGACAGTCCAGCCCGTGAGGATGGCAGCCAGAAATGGGTTGATTTCCTTGATACATACTGGCATGTGGATTGTGGCCGTAAAATGTCCCTGAATGCTTTTACAGACCGCTATCAAAAGTGGTGTGGCCGCAAGAAGTTCAACTTCAGCAAGTCAAAAGCCGAAGAAATCTACAGGACAGCTAAGGAGCTTATTCCCGTACTTCCAAAGGACAATTTTACCAAGCGCATCGTCAAACAGGCAATCCAGCAATTAAACGCCGCTTCCCAGACCGTTGAGCAGCTGCGCTCACTTATGAATGAAACTGCCTCCAAACTGCCGGAATATTCGGTTGTCATGGCGATGAAGGGCGTGGGTCCATCTCTAGGGCCTCAGCTTATGGCTGAAATCGGGGATGTGGCACGTTTTACCCACAAAGGCGCTATCACGGCATTTGCTGGAGTGGATCCCGGCGTAAATGATTCCGGGGATTATTCCCAGAAAAGCGTACATGCTTCCAAACACGGCTCGCCAGTGTTACGCAAGACCTTGTTTCAGGTCATGGATGTACTGATCAAGACCAAACCGGATGATGCGGTATATCTATTCATGGACAAGAAACGTACTCAAGGCAAGCCTTATTACGTCTACATGACCGCAGGTGCCAATAAGTTTTTACGTATTTACTACGGAAGGGTCAAAGAATATCTTGCCACTCTTCCCACATCGGACTAACCATCACATAGCTTTCTTTCAGACCGGCATAATCTGGCGGTCTTATTTTAATACCTATTTTTCAACCTGCATAAAATTTTCAAAGTTTTTTAAAATTTAACTTGATTTTTTATTTGCAGGCTAACTAACTAAATATTTTTTATCTATTAGTTAGTTAGATATAGTGTTAATTTTAATATACTTCATCACTCTATTTCCCTTTTGGTACTCATTTCATATTAGATAGATTTATCTATTCTCTTATATACACAGGATAACGATTTTGTCATACAAAATGCTCCAGCTAAGATTAATTATTCCCGTCTTAAATGATTTGATTTTTATCTTCAACTAACATGCTTATAAAAAATAAAAGACGAAAGGAAATATTATATGTTTGAATCTTACGATGATTTAGTAACGATTGAAGATTTATGCGAAATGCTTGGAATTGGCAAGAATGCTGCCTATGAATTACTCCGAGGGAAAAAGATTAAAACCTTTCACATCGGCCGAGCCTGGAAGATGCCGAAAAAGGCCGTGGAAGAATACATTATGATAAATGTAAATTGTCAAAGTAGTTTCACAATTTATATTTTCAAAACATCCCAAGAAAAAACTCCCGCAAAAATATGCGGGAGAACATCAGTACTGTTTTTATTTTTTTTATAGCCGTCTGCCTTTGTTACTACTCTTTATCAATTTTAAGTCCTGGATTAATTCGCTTTAAATATTCATCAAAAAGTGGCACCGTAAAATCTATCTCTCCATGCCCTGTGGAGTAAATAATACCTTTACTGATTAATTGAGCTCTTAACGGTGAAATGGAATTTCCTCGTTTTTCATAAAATGAGCCACATTTGATATCGTGCAGGGTAAAGTTCCGCCGCACTTGTCATTTACTGATTCAGATAATTTGCCTTATGCCGACTTGCCGTTTGACGTGCCGGAGGGATGGGTTTGGGTGCGGCTTGAAAACATCTGCTCTTCAATTACAGATGGTGACCACCAACCGCCGCCGCAAACATCGTCAGGAATTCCATTTCTTGTGATTTCTAATGTATCGCAAGGTTATTTTGATTGGAGCAATACGCGCTTCGTATCAGAGGAATACTATAATAATATTCAGCCCCAGCGGAAAGCGGAAATTGGTGATATTCTGTTTACTGTTACTGGGTCATATGGAATACCACTTGTGGTGGAAAATAGCCGAAAGTTTTGTTTTCAGCGCCATATTGCATTGATTAAACCAATCATTGATAACATCGATTATCTGATGATGCTACTTCAAACTCCACTCATAAAGCAACAATGCGACGATAGTGCGACAGGTACAGCACAAAAAACCGTGTCGTTAAGCTCACTACGTCATCTGTTGCTCCCCCTCCCGCCGCTCGCCGAGCAATACCGCATAGTCGCCCGCATAGAGAAACTGCTCCCGAACATCGCGGACTACGCCGCCGCCGAGCAAAAGCTGACCGCCCTTAACGCGGCGTTCCCCAGCGACTTGAAGAAGTCCATTCTTCAAGCGGCGGTGATGGGCAAGCTCGTCCCGCAAGATCCCGCTGATGAACCTGCGCCAGTTTTATTGGAGCGCATACGGGCGGAAAAGGAGGCCCTCATCAAAGCGGGCAAAATCAAGCGGGATAAGCGCGAGAGCGTCATATTCAGACGGGATAATTCTCATTATGAGAAGTTGAACGGAAATGAGCGGTGTATTGACGATGAGATACCCTTTGACAT
>NZ_OAOF01000042.1 GCF_900205965.1 Lacrimispora amygdalina | reverse complement strand
GAAAAGATCATGAGATTAGATTCTCGTGGTCTTTTTTTGTTGAGCCGCCTCTGACTCTATACCTAATCAAATTCTGATGCCTCGTCAATGGAATTTGTCTCTACCTATTGCTAGAATACTAACGAAACTTTAGTTGAGTGATTTATCCTTAAAAAAGGAAAGAAAAGAAGAAGGAAAAGAGATAAGAAGATAGAACCAGAGACAGGGTGAAAAGATAGTTTGACTGAGTTTGACCCGCCCTATCGGTCATTGTCCCTGTGGTATATAAAGTTAGAGCCGGCAGCGGGAGCAGAGATCTTACTAAATAAGCAGCTGGTTTTGAGTTTGACTATGGAGACAAAGACAGTCCAGGTGTGGTGGCCGGCAGCAGGAGACCCTGCCCGGCTTTACCGGGTACAAAATAATAAAGAATAAAGCCCTGAAAAAGACCAGAAACAAAAGTAGAAAAAAAGAACAAATACAGGAAAATCTAATTCGAATCTTAGATTATATATGTTCTATTTTGGATTGGACAAGAGGGCGATTTTCATACGCACATCAACAAAGAGAGTATAAATAATTGGAATTAATCAGAGCTTTTGGCAACAAAAATTAAAATTAATTCGAGTTTTTGGCTCTAAAAATTAATTAATCGAAGAATTTGGTTACAAAAACTTGGAATAATTCGACTGGAGAAGAGTTAAATTTGGAATTAATCAGAGTTTTTGGATACAGGAATTAGAATTAAATCTAGTTTTTGGCTTTGCGTACAAATTAATTAGAGTTTTTGGCTTCTGATATTAAGGTAAATTAGTCTTGTAGTTAAAACTGGATTAATTCATACATTAATTAAATTGAACTTTTGTAAAGGAGTAAAAGTAATGGACAAAGCTGGAGGTAAACGCAGAGATATTAATTTCCGTAGCAACAAAAATCAAATGGTAGTGTGTGTCCACAGCAGAGAGGCAAGGGAATATGCGAAAATTTTAGAGCATGAGAAAAACGTGGTATCCTACGAAGCGTGCTGGGAATTGGAGAAAGAAAGATATCAATATGTAAACACATTGGATATCCGTAAGGATTATTTTGACACGGTATGGGCGTCTGACTTCGTACTTCATTTTGTGGATGGCTCTATTGGAATTCGTGAGATTGTCACAGAAACCATGTTATCTAAGCGGGCCAACATTGAAAAACTAGAATTTTCACGCCGCTACTGGTCTACATCAAATGCCACAGATTGGAAAATTGTCATTATGGAAAAAGGAGAATAGACTTATGTTTATTGATATTGCAGGAGAAACGTTTAAGATTGCATCAAGGGCTGAGAGCGGAGCGTGGATCATATCCTATGAAAATCCCTGTGCTCCAAAGTTTGTCCTAGAGCGAGAATTGGAAACTTATACAAGGTTGGAACCGCCAGCTAAATACCTGCAATTGATAGAGAATAAAACTACTGATGGACAGGAAAAACGGATGAATCTTATTACAGAACTTCTGAATGATGAAATTTATATCGTAGACAAACAACGACGTAATCAAAAGATAAAGGAGATTGCCGAACGTGAGAGAACTACAGTGAAACGAATCCAGAAACTTTATTTTCGCCATCTGGCAGGACTTTCCCTAGTTGAAAAACGACAAAAACAAGAGAAACCAGAAACGAAAGAGCAAAAAGACTTTGCATGGGCGATAGATTCTTTTTATTACAGTGCAAAGAAGATGAGCTTACGGAGCACCTATGATCTCATGCTATTATCAAGATATACTGATACAGACGGATACTTAATGGAGAACCATCCAAGTTGGTATTGTTTTCGCCACTACTTTTATGAAAAGAATTATAACAAGAAGTCAAGAGCAGTTATTTCCAGAAACGGGCTCTCTGATTATCAGAGAAATATACGACCATTGTTTGGTTCTGCAATGAATTGGAAAAGTAAAATTGGCGCATTTCAAATTGACGCGACACAAGCAGATATTTATCTTGTTTCTAGGTTGGATAAATCCGCTGTAATTGGACGACCGAACATTTATATGGCAGTTGATACGGTTACACAGCTAATTGCTGGAATCTATGTAGGTCTGGAGGCTGGAGAACATGCCGTTATATCCTGCCTTACCAATTCTGCTATGAATAAAGTGGAATTTTGTAGACAATATGGTATTGAAATTACGAAGGACGAGTGGCCAAACGTAGGCTTGCCGGGAGAAATAATCACGGATAAGGGAAAAGAATTTCTTGGAAGCTACATGAATGAAATCGCCATGAAATATGGAATTGAATTTGAATCCATGCCTCCATTCCGGCCGGATAGAAAAGGGTTAGTTGAAAAGGCATTTGATCTTATACAGCAAAAGTACAAGCCTTCTCTACGAGGAAAAGGTGTTATTGAACCGGATGCACAGGAACGATGGGCAGTAGACTATCGTAGCCAAGCAATGCTAACTTTAGAGGACTTTACAAAAATTATAATCCATTGTGTGTTATATCTTAATAGCTGCCGAATAATTCAAAATTGTCAAGTGGAAGTAGTCACTCCCGTTGCTTCTGAACTCTGGAAATGGTATGAGTCTAAAGGACGGTCCAGCGTAATTCCTATTAATGGAGAGCAGCTTTATCAATTTGGGCTTCCAAGAAAGAAAGCAACTCTGTCGAGGAAAGGAATCAGTAACCAGGGCCTTTGGTATGTGTCTGCTGAATATAAAAAGCTTCTGATGAATAAAAAAATAGGAGAGAACGTTCAAATTGCATATGATCCAGAAAATGTGAGCCGAATCTATCTAATTAATGGAGTAGAGTATATTCCCTTTGAGCTCGCTAGCTATTATAAGAGATATACGGGAGCCACACAGGCAGAATGTCAGATTGAGAAAGATAAGAGTAAGAAAAGCAGGAAGGAACTAGAACGGCTGGATACCGAGGGTCGAATACGGGTACTACAGAATATACAGGGAATTATTGGTGAAGCAAAATATACCGAAAAAGGAAAACTGGATACGGATACGATTAAATCCAACCGCAGAAGGGAGAAGGCATAGATGAAGTATCAGAAGATGAGAGGGAATGTGGCAGATGCCGATTATGATAAAGAAGAGGGAAATCCGTTTCTGGAAGCACTGCCGGTATTATTGGGAAAACCAGAGTTTATAGAACGAATAAAAAGCGATATTCAATTGCCTTATGACTTGCAAGAGAAGAACCCGCAAGTACGAAGGAACTATTTGACAGAATTGAACACTTGGTTTCAGCCCATGGACTATATGTACACACTCTATGATATGATTTATCGAGCAATGGCAGCGACTTATCAGACCAAAACCGTGGTTGAATCAGTCAGGCAATTAAATGAAATTTACATGGACTTTCGAACTGGAATGGAACGAACCCTTTCCTATTCTACCCAGGCATACTGCGGAGCTGTTTTGGGTGTTCCGGGCATTGGAAAAACTTCTACGATTCAAAGGTGTTTAAGTATCATGCCACAGGTGATTCTGCATACAAAATACCATGGACAATCTTTTTACACGAAACAGATTAATTATCTTATTGTGGAATGTCCCTCTGACTGCTCTGTGAAAACTCTGGCCTTTAATATTTTATCAGCCATAGACAGAGCGATTTGCACAGAGTATTTTACACAAGCGGCATGTTTAAGGAACGTATCTTCAAGCGCTCTAACTACCAGATTAAAAATAATCTGCATGAATCATCATATTGGGTTAATTGTTATTGACGAAATACAGAATGCAATTCTGACAGCTGCAAAGAACAAGCAAACAAGGCCGCTCATTAAATTTTTGGTGGAACTGACAAATGAGACTTCCACGGGTATCTGTTTTTGTGGAACATTGGAAGCCGAAGAACTGTTTCTAAAACAGGAGCATCTAAAGAGGCGAACTAGAGGATTCCGGCTTCTGCCCTTGAAATATGACATAACTTATCGGAAGTTTATTACAGACTTATGGGTGTTCCAGACCACTCTTCAAAAAACTGAATTGACGGAGAAATTAATGAAACAGATATATGATCTTTCTGCTGGTATTCCAGCCTATATTTTAAAGATATTTGAGGAAGCACAGATACAGTCGATCCTTTCAGGAAAGGAAAAGTTAACTTATGAATCAATGAAGCAGGCAGTTACCTATTTGGGAATTGAGGTTCCAAAGGTATATAGTCGTGGAGGGACTTCTATCTCTGATTTTACTGTACAGGAGGTAACAAAAGAGGAAATTGGAGTTGAAGAGTTGGATGAGCTAGAAGTCGAGTATCCGAGAACGGAAGAAATTGAAACTCAAATAACAACAGTCCCTATATTTCCAGATCAGGCAGATATACCCACAGAACATACAGAAATGCCAGTCAAGCGTTTTTATGCAAGCCAACGAGGGAGAAAATCAGCGGTGAGGGATAACACTGATTTGATTGCTATATGGAAGAAAAATGAATCTGTAACACATTTGATTCAGACGTTGAAAATCTGTCAGATGGTAGAGCGGAGGAGTTTTTTATGCTGAGCTATTTTCCTATACCTTATCCAGATGAACTATGGTATAGCGTCTTGTGCCGCTATCATGTTAGATCAGGCAATATAAGTGATATATATACAATGAAAGAGTTATTTGGCAATACAAGTAAATATATGTCAGTTGGAAGTTTTTTCCCTAATAATTCGATCTATTACATTTACAAACAATTACCAGATACTATTTTTAACATTGATGAAATAATTTTAAATCATACTTTGTTTAATTATTTTTGCCGAATGCGTACATATGAAGAAAAAATTAAGATGATTGAAATGATAAAAAAAGGAAATTCCAAAATTCCAATTTCCTATTGGAGAACTTCTACAAAAAAAAATAATACTCTTAAATTTTGTCCAATATGTAAAAAAGAAGATAATGAGAAATATGGTGAATCTTATTGGCATTGCAGCCACCAAATCCCACTGATAAGCATCTGTAAAAAACATAAATGCCGACTTATCACTCTTGAATATTCAAGGAATGATACAATTAATGAAAGCTTTATCCTTCCGGATAATTGTAAAAGTGCTTCTTCCTTTGACTTTAATTGTAACGAATACGAATTATTCTTGACAAATGTATTATATGATTATTTGCATCTATCATTAGACATTGGACCAACAGAAGGTTATAATAATCTATATCAGGCTTTACTTGATTCTGAGTATGGAATCACATATAAATTAGAAAATCGCTCATTTAATGTCGCTAAAATATATAAACAATTAGCAAATAATTTGGGAAGTGAAATTACAATTAGAGTTTTGGGTACAAATCCAAAGTATTGTACATTTTCGGTTTTAAAGGATTGGTCTTTAAAATGTCCAGAACGATATGCAATAGTTGCGGCTTTGATTAATCAACCAGCTAATATTACCTTTGGACAAGAAATAAAAAATGATAATTATAACAAGCAATTAAAGTTAAAAGGTGATAAGAGATTAGTTGAGTTAGAAGTTAATCTTATAAAGTTTAAAAAAGAAGCTAAAGAAAAAGGTATTATCTATAAAAAGAAATTAATAGCAAACAAACTTGGGATATCAACACAACAACTTGATTTACTATCCAGAATAATTGGCATTGAGCCTTTTTGGTCACATATCACAGGAGAAAAAAGGAGTAAGGTATCCTGTTATCTATCATATAAAGAAAAACAGTTAGTTGAAGAATATACAAATAAACACGATTATGCAAATGTATCTGAATTTATTAGATATTGTATCAAGAGAGTTATTGATTAATTTAATAGATACTTTTATCAATCCATAAATATTTGCATATTGTTATCATTATAGAAAAAAGGAAAACAGAAGGGAAGTGGCAAGATGTTTATAATAATATGTATTGATGACAATAAAGGAATGATGTTCAATCATCGTAGGCAAAGTCAAGATAAAGAACTTCGAAATCATATTTTGAGTGAAATAAATAATGATAAGTTATGGGTGAATGCTTATACATCTGGGCAGTTTCCTGAAACACAATTACAAAATGTTGTGGTAGATGAGGACTTCCTTAAAAAGGCTGACCAATGCGAATATTGTTTCGTGGAAGATGAAAATATTGAACCTTACATGGAACGAATAGAAAGGATTATAATATTCAAATGGAATCGAAAATATCCTGCAGATTTTTATTATAGTATTGATATGAGTGGTTGGAAGTTAGTTAAAACAGAGGAATTTAAGGGAAATTCCCATGAGAAAATAACAAAGGAGATCTATATAAAATGAAAATATTAAAAGCATATCTAATGTTATCGGTATGGATCATAGCAATTCTATGTACTGGTTGTTCCCAAATTGAGATGTCGAAGGGTGAAAAAATAACCGCTTACGAAAGCACAACAGGTTTGGAAGGTAGTACTGATGGAGCCAACAATTCAGAAAGTGAGGTTGCCTTTTCAACTGGTGCTATACCATCTTATTCTGGAGCGCCATACGCAGTAATTAATAATAATGTCCCGTTTTTAAATGAAAAAGACTATACTACGAAATCATTTGAATCATATAGTGAGCTAGATAAATTGGGACGATGTGGAGTTGCATTTGCTAATGTTGGTATAGATCTAATGCCGACAGAAGGACGTGGAAATATTGGGCAAGTGAAGCCGACTGGTTGGCATACTGTGAAATATGACAATGTAGATGGAAAATATCTATATAATCGTTGCCATCTGATCGGCTTCCAGCTAACAGCAGAAAATGCAAATGAAAAGAACTTAATTACTGGTACTCGTTACATGAACGTTGACGGAATGCTACCATTTGAAAATATGGTTGCGGACTATGTTAAAGAAACAAATAATCACGTGCTTTATCGCATAACTCCAATTTATAAAGGTAATGATTTATTGGCTACCGGCGTACTAATGGAGGCAAGATCTGTGGAGGATGACGGTTCTGGTATTCTTTATAATGTATTTGTCTATAATGTACAGCCGGGAATTACGATTGATTATACAACAGGCGAGAGCTGGATATCAAAAAATACAGTTGCTGATTCAGAGTTAAAAGAAGATATACAGAACAACACATCAGAAAATGAAACAACTTATATTTTAAACACAAATTCCCATAAATTTCATAAGCCCAATTGTGACAGTGTATCAAAGATAAGTGAAAAAAATAAAGGAAATTTTACCGGAACTCGTGATGAAATAATTTCACAAGGATATACTCCATGTGGAGTTTGCAATCCGTAATATTAAATTTAGAAAAGTAAAAATTGATAAAGATAGGACATTCTATATTTCTAACAAACAATATCTTGGAGTACTGATAAATAATCGATTTAAAGCTATCTCTAAGGATTGGAAAATTAAGAGTTCAGATTCTTCAGATAAATGATTAAGAGATTACATCTCGAATGAAAGCGCAAATGAGGCTTTTAACAAAAAAAATAATTAAATTATTTTCTACTATAAAAGTATGTCGATTTAAAAAATGAAAATATAAATGGAGCTATCTAGCTCCTTTTTTTATACTGTTATTTTAAATTGCCAAACATAATAACTCTATCAAAGAAAAAAGAGGAGATAATATATGATTTATAAGATGATATATAAGGATGTTACAAAAGCACTTCCAGATTATGTTACGGCTCAATGTATATCAAATGATTGTGCAATGGGAAGTGGTGTAGTATTAGCTTTTCGGAAAGTGTTTCCGGGATTAAAAGCGGCTTGTATAAACTATATAGATATAGCTAAAAAGGATGTTTCAAAGATTACGGCAGACGGAACTGATTGCCGATTTGTGAACAATCGAGGCATTTATATACCATACAGACATAAAGATGATGCAGGTGTCGTATACAATATGTTTACTAAAGACCGCTATTGGCATAAGGCTGGAAAAGGTATAACATATGAATCGTATTTAGCAAATCTGAAGGATTCGTTAGAGGCTATACGTTGCATGATGATTCAGAATAACGAAACAAAACTAGCAATGCCTAAGATTGCCAGTGGAAGAGATAAATGTAAGTGGGAGGATGTTGAGTTAATTATTAAAGAGGTTTTCATGGATACTGACTTTGAGATAATTATTTGTGATTATACAGAATAGGAGAAACGAAATGTATACATTTATAAAACATAATGGAGGCTGGTGGTTAAAAATTGCCTCAGTAGAAGAATATTTAAATGTAAAATTATTTGAAAACGAAATGTGGAATGAAGCAGCAGAACAATTAGGAGATTTCAGGCGTAATAAACATTTTCACTTTACTAATGCAATTGCAAGTTTAATTTATGATTTCAGGTGTCCAAGAACAGGTCATGGAATTATAAAAGAAACAGCAGCTCTGATTGAGGAAATATCTTCGCAACAATTAGAGATGTTAAATAAACATGGAAATATCTACATCAATAAAAATGGTGGATATTGTTTTGGATTTGATGAAACAAAGAAAATTGAAAGAGAAGACTTAATATATCCAGATAGTGATTATTACAAGGTGAATATTAAAAAATTTCCATATGGCACACATTATTATTTATATATTAATGGAAAGCAGGTATATGATGAGTTTGGAAATATAAAGTGGAATACTTACCAGAGAGCAAAAGAAATTGCGGATCAATATGTAAAGGAAAAAATCGATGAATGATACAGAAATGGTTCAGATACAATTAGAATTACAGAGTAAGATCAGCTTAAAAGATAAGATTGATATAAATAACATAAAGTCAATTACTGGAGTCGATGTTGCTTATTTTATGATTGATGATAAAGAATATGCAGTATGTTATGCAGTAACTTTAGATCGCAATACACATGAGATGTTGGAATATACACAGGAATATGGAGTTATTGAAATTCCTTATACAAGCGGTCTATTGGCGTTTCGGGAAAAGGATCTTATTTTAGGAGCTTGGAAAAAACTAAAGAAGAAAGGTGATGTTATTGTTTTTGATGGAAATGGTATTTTGCATGAGAGAAAAATGGGTATAGCAACTCATGTAGGTATTCTTCTTGATATGCCAACAATTGGTGTTGCAAAGACATTCTACGATATACACGGTATAGACTATCCCATTGTCGGAAACAGAAAGTTTGATACGACGGATATTGAGTATAAAGGATTTGTTTATGGAAAGGCCCTGCGGACACGACCGGATTGCAAACCAGTCTTTATTTCTTCTGGAACCAATATCAGTTTAGATACAGCAGTGTGTCTTTTGAAGGAATTTGTGACAGATGATTCTAGAATTCCATTACCAACACAATTAGCAGATATTGGAACACATGCTGCAAGAAGGACGCTATTAAATGAGAGGAGAATATAAAATGAGATATTATATAGCTGATTGCCATTTCTTTCATTTGGCAATGAATGACAAGATGGATCAAAGAGGGTTTGAATCAACAGAATCAATGAATAAATTCATGCTTAAGCAATGGAACAGCAGAGTAAGAAAAAATGATGAGGTTGTAATTCTTGGAGATTTATCATTTGGAAAATGGGAGCAGACGCAAACTCTTGTGGAGCGGTTGAATGGAAAAAAGTATTTAATTGCAGGAAATCATGACAAATATTTAAACAATAAATCTTTTAATAAAGAACTCTTCAAGAAAATTACAAGTTATGATGAAATGCAGGATAATAATAGAAAGGTTATTTTATGCCATTATCCTATTTTTTGTTATAACGGACAAAATCGAGTGGATGATTTTGGAAATCCGAAAGTTTATATGCTACATGGACATATACATAATACAATAGATCAGGCATTAGTGGATAAATTTGTAGAAGAAACAAGGAAAACTAAAAGAATCATTCAAGGAAAGGAACAAGGGATTCCTTGCAATATAATCAATTGTTTCTGTATGAAATCAAATTATATTCCTTTGACTCTGGATGAATGGATTGAAATTGAAAATAAAGGCTTAAAAGGTTAGATGTAAAACATTAGCCATATGGAATTCAATTTATGATTTTTTCATGGCAAGCGCGGATTTTAAAATATGTATTGAAAGCAGCGGTGGCTGCTTTTTTGTTGCTCATAAAGTACATAAAAATTTTAAATTTTTTGTCCATTTGTTTAAATTCTATCATTATATCTACGAAAAATTTTGGAGGTGCCAATATGAATGATATTAAAGGTTTAAAACAAACGGAATACGATGATTATTTAACATTAGAATTAATTCCAGATTTTATAGAAGAATTTGGAAAAGTTGATACTATTATTCTAAAACGTAAGAAAATTCGTTTTGCAAAGACCTGTCCATTTTGCGGAGATCTTATTATCTTGGGAAAGGATTATGATTTATGTCAGGATCTTATTGATATGGAGACTGAAACAACAAGGAAATATGTTGAAATGGTTACTGAACTTGAAGTCGTAAATCAAGATGACTGTTTGGAATGTGAATGTTATGAGAGTGATATGGTTGATGATGATCCAGAAGCAGAAATTCCACAAGAAGAATTTGAATCAGAAGAAGATACAGAAATAGATTTAGATGAAGATTATGGAGATGGAAATCACGAATAAGAAGGGCCTTAAGGGCTCCTTTTTATTGATTAAAATTTACTGTAAAGAATCAAGACTTTTGCAATAAAACACAATATATAGAACGTATTAATCCGTTGCCACAACATCAAGAATAGCTTTGTTCTTATGTGTTAGTTTACATACTTAATATGTAACTCATAAAAATGAAGGAGGAAATAAATTGAATAGTTTATTTGATCTAAATAAAATAGTTATAATCAAGAAAAACGGAACAAAAGAAAAATTTGATTCTGAAAAAATTATAATTGCCACTCAAAAATCGGCAAATCGGATTGCCAAAGAATGGACTAATGAAGAAAAAAATGAAATAGTACGATACGTAATACAAAAAATTGAGGAATCTCAAGAGACGGAATTCCATATTGAGACAATACATTCTATCGTGGAATACGCTTTAGAAAAAGTGAACCCTAAAGTTGCAAACCAGTATAGAAGTTACAGAAACTGGAAGCAAAAGGGATTAAAGTTATTTGATGAGATGGAGCAGGCAGAAAATACAATACGATACATAGGTGATCGCTCCAATGCAAATAAAGATGCAAAGCTTGTTGCTACAAAACGTAGTCTTCTATATGGAGAATACTCAACTAAGAGATATGAACAATTCTTTTTAAACGAAGAAGAAAAGCAGGCGACGAAAGACGGATTCTTTTATATTAATGATAAAGACTCAAGACTAGATACTTGGAACTGCTGTCTTTTCGATATGGCTAATGTCCTTAGAGGCGGATTCCAGATGGGAAATATGTGGTATAACGAACCAAATTCTCTTGACACTGCCTTTGATGTTATGGGAGATATTATATTAAGTACAGCTGCTCAACAGTATGGTGGATTTACAGTACCTGAAGTTGATACAGTTCTGCTTCCGTATGCAAATAAATCATATAATAATTTCTATTCGGAAAAATATAATGAAATATACGAAAGTGAAATGGAAACTATCGAATATTTAAAAGAACACCATGCGTTTTATTTACCAGAAAATAAGATAAAGCTGGAACAATTATTAGCGTATGCAAAAGAAAAAGCGGAGACAAAAGCTAAAGAATATGCATTTAAAAAGACACAGAGAGAATGCGAACAGGGTATGCAAGGAATTGAATATAAACTGAATACGGTCGGAAGTTCTCGTGGTGATTATCCTTTTACAACCTTTACTTTAGGTCTTTCTGAAGGCAAGCTTGGTAAAATGATTACTAAAACAATCTTAAATGTTAGAAAGGAGGGCCAGGGTAAAAAGGGATTTAAAAAGCCGGTACTATTTCCTAAATTAGTATTTTTATATGATGAAGAAAAACATGGAGCAGGGAAGGAATATGAAGACGTTTTTGACGGTGCAATTAGTTGTTCCAGTAAAACGATGTATCCTGATTATCTTTCATTAACTGGAGAAGGATATGTTCCTGAAATGTATAAGAAGTTTAAAAGAGTTGTTAGCCCGATGGGCTGCAGAGCGTTCCTGTCACCGTGGTATGAAAAAGGTGGCATATATCAATCAGATCCAGAAGATAAACCTATTTTCACAGGTAGGTTCAACCTAGGCGTTGTGACCTTACATCTCCCGATGATTCTGATGAAGTCGATGAAAGAAAAGAAAGATTTTTATGAAGTGCTTGATTATTACATGGAACTAATCAGAAAATTTCATAAGAGAACAATTGATTATATCGGCAATTTACGTGCAGGTGGAAATCCAATGTGCTTTTGTGAAGGCGGAATGTTAGGTGGAAATTTAAGACCGGATGAAAAAATTGCTTCGTTATTGAAGTCTTGTACAATTAGTTTTGGAATAACCGCATTGAATGAATTGCAGATGCTCTATAACGGGAAATCAATCAGAGAAGATGGAAAATTTGCACTTGAAGTAATGGAGCACATTAACAATCTGGTTGACAGATATAAGAAAGAGGATGGGATTTTATATGCTATTTATGGTACTCCAGCAGAAACATTAGCAGGAAAACAGATTGAACAATTTAGAACAAAATATGGAGTCGTCGAAGGAGTCTCGTCAAAAGAATTTGTTACTAATTCTTTCCATGATGCTGTATGGGAGACAATTACTCCAATTCAAAAACAAGATGACGAGAAGCGTTTTTGGAATTTATCAAACGGTGGAAAAATACAATATTGCAAATATCCAATCCAATATAATCTTGGAGCTATTAAAACTTTAGTTCGAAGAGCAATGAAAATAGGATTTTATGAAGGCGTTAACCTATCTCTTTCCTATTGCAATCATTGTGGGCATGAAGAATTAAATATGACAATTTGTTCTCATTGTGGAAGCAAAAATATTACAATGATTGACCGAATGAATGGATATCTTGGGTTTACAAGAGTAGGCACAATCGATGGTGACTTTGACTTTGACTCTGATCCTGAGAAGACAAGTAGATTTAATAAATCTAAAGTTGCAGAACTCGGCATGAGAGTGTCTATGTAATTAAGAGGAGAAAAAATGAATTACCATGATATTAAAAAATGTGATATGCTGAACGGCGACGGACTCCGCTGTGTTTTATTTGTGAGCGGTTGCTTACATCACTGCCTCGGCTGCCATAATCCTGAGACCTGGAATTCTAAAAGCGGAATTCCATTTGATAAAAAAGCTTTAAATGAAATTTATGAAGAACTGAGTAAAGATTATATTGATGGGCTAACACTCTCTGGCGGAGATCCATTAAATGAGGCAAATCTTAATGATATCTATAATATAGTAAGCGAAGTTAAAGACGATTTTAACTACAAGACAATCTGGATCTACACTGGATATACTTACGAAAATTTAATGCAAGATACCAGTACCTCGGGACGGATGAGAAAAAAGATTTTAGAAAAGTGCGATGTCTTAGTAGATGGACGATTTGAAAAAGATTTGATGTCTGAGGAATATCCTTTTGCTGGGTCAACGAATCAAAGAATAATTAAGTTAAAATGAAAAGCGGATTATTCCGCTTTTTTTATTGCTTGTATTCGTTTTTTTTTCCTAAAATTACGACAATGTTTTCTTAGATTATAAAACCATTTACTTAATCAAGTGTACATTAAATGAATCTTTTTTACTATTTTTATTCATATCAGATATTATTTTTATATAAGTTTTTACATATTAGAAATGTAATAAAGTGATAGTCAGAGATTTAGATTATTTATGCAATAAAAGAATATAGGAGAAAATAAATGATAGAATTAACAAAAGAAGTTTTAAAAGGAATCAATAAAAGAATAGAGACAGAAAAAGATTTAAGTGCTAAACTAGATTTGCTCATATTAAAAGCAAAAGTTCAAGGAACAATCACGGTGCATATGAATAACAAATTAGGAGTGTAGGATGATGAATATTACATATTACGATATTGGACTAAACCTTTTCTGTAAACAGTTTAAAAATCCAGAAAAAATTCTTGAAAATGCAACGGCAAATGATGTGGCCTGTATCTTAACAGGGACAAGTACAAGGGCAAACAGACAGATAGCTGAGTTTATTTTGAACCGTGAATTTGTCTATGGAACAGCTGGGATTCATCCTCACAACGCAGATTCAGTAAGGAAAGAGGACTTTGATTTAATCGAAGAATTAATAACATCTAATCCTAAAATTGTTGCCGTTGGAGAGTGTGGGTTGGATTATGATAGAATGTATTCGACAAGGGAAAACCAAATTTTATGTTTGGAAAAACATATCAATCTTGCTGAAAAGTTGAACAAACCATTATTCCTGCACGAACGCTCAGCAACAGAAGATTTTATTAAACGATTTAAAAATCACAAAGAGCTATGTGAAAAATCAGTAGTTCATTGCTTTACTGGAAATAAAAATACATTAGATAATTATTTGAAACTTGGGTTTTCAATAGGAATTACCGGATGGATTTGTGATGAAAGGCGCGGAAAAGATTTACGGGAAGCAGTAAAAGGGATACCTCTGGATCGCATTTTAATTGAGACCGATGCTCCGTATTTAACGCCTAAAAACGTAGATGGATTATCGAATATTAATGTTCCTGAAAATATTATCTACGTGGTTAAAGAATTAGCAAAGTATATGAATATAAATGAAGAAGAACTGATACAGAGAGCAAAGGAAAATACTGAAAGAATATTTTCATTAAGTTAAAGGGAGCATTGGCTCTCTTTTAATTTAATTTAGAAAGATAACATATTATATTTGTAAATGAAAGCTAGAATATAAATGAGTACTAATCAGAAAATTAGACGAAAATAGTTAAATTAATGGTGCCATAAAAAAGAACAATAAAGAAGGAAATATTGTTTTTAATTCAACAAAAAATAGATAAAATGAAAGGGAGATATTAATATGAGTAAACAATATAATGTTGATAAGATGTATACATACTTAAGAGGTTTCCTTGTAGGCGCTAGAATGGAGCAAAGTATAAAAGCTTTAAGTTATGCAAGAGAAAAGCACAAAGACCAGAAACGGAAAGATGGTGTTCCATATATAGTGCATCCACTTCAAATGGCTTGTTATGCAGTTGCTCTAGGCATTAGAGACGATGAAATAATTGCGGGTACATTATTACACGATGTTTGTGAAGATTGCGGTGTTCCAATTGACTTTTTGCCAGTTAATAATTCCGTAAAACAAATCGTAAAATATATGACGATTACTCCTTTACCTGGAGAAGAAAAAATAGATATAAAACGTAGATACTTTCGAAATATGTTGGAATGTAAGGGCGCAATTATCGTAAAAGGCCTTGACCGTTATCATAATATGTCATCGATGGCAGGTGTGTTAAAACCGGAAGCAATACGAAAAAACATTACGGAAAATGAAGAGTTATTATTGCCAATGATGAAAGAAGCGAAAGAAAAATATCCAGAATTGTCCGATATGTTGTTTATACTTCGAACAAATATCACGGATATTTCTAATGCATTACGTGATAAATATTTTGATAAAGAACCAGAAAATGCTGATAAAAGTTGAAATGAAAATGTTATCAAAGAGCCTTTGGCTCTTTTCTTTATATGAATAAGTGTGAAATTGAATAAAAATGCGTAATAAGTAATAACGAAAAGAAAAAAGAAGATATTTTAAACTACTTCCTTTTCTTTTTCCCTTTTTTTAAAACTGAAAATAAAACGAATATCCCAAAATGAACGTTTTATAATTGCACGCAATTATCCCTGTCTCTTATACACATCTCCGAGCCCACGAGACAGGCAGAAATCTCGTATGCCGTCTTCTGCTTGAAAAAAAAAAAAAACACA
>NZ_OAOF01000059.1 GCF_900205965.1 Lacrimispora amygdalina | reverse complement strand
AGAAAATCCAATCACCTTGGGCTTGAACCCATTTACGGATTGGAGAATGCATACGGCTACGGCAGAAGTTTAGCTGTCTGGCTGATTGAAAAAGGTTACATTGTAAAAGACATTAATCCTGCCCTGGCATATGACCAGAGAAAAAGTGCACCTATGCTCCGTAAAAATGATGAGCATGATGCTTATTGTGTTGCAACGGTTCTGATTAACCAGTTACATACCTTGCCCGATGCAAAGCCAAAAGATAACGAATGGACGTTATCACAACTGGTAAATCGGAGAGATTTATTGGTGAAAGACGGTATCCGCTTTAAGAACGGACTCCATGAGCAGATATCCATGGCATATCCCAGCTATAGTAAGTTCTTCAGCGAAATAGACGGAAAATGTGCCATGTATTTCTGGAGGACCTACCCAGCCCCTGTTCATTTGCAGGGAAAAACGGCAGAAGACCTAACAATCGAATTTAAGGAAATATCCCGTATTGCCAAGAAAGATAAAGCGGAGTTGATTCTGGACTGCGTTCATAATGATGGAAATACCTTTGGGGAATATCAGGAATCCAGAGATTTTATCACAACAAGTCTGGTACGGGATTTGGAACATCAAAAAGAAGAATTAGCAGGGCTTGACCAAGAAATTGAGAAAATCCTGCTTAGCTTTGATTATAAACTGACCAGTATGCCAGGGATTGGAACTTCCGTAGCCAGTAAGTTGATTGCAGAAATCGGAGATATTCGAAGATTTCCCAGTGCAGATAAGCTGGTAAGATTCGCAGGAGTAGCTCCTGTAAAGTTCAGTTCCGCCGGGAAAGGCAAGGAGCAAAGCTCCAGACAAGGAAACCGCCAGTTGCATGGATTGTTTTATTTCCTGGCAGTAACCATGGTATCCAGACCAAAGAACGGAACGCCCAATCATCCGGTATTTTATGACTATTATATGCGGAAAATCGGTGAAGGAAAGACAAAGTCTCAGGCACTGGTCTGCATCATGCGTCGATTGGTGAACATTGTGTACGGGATGATGAAAAATAAGACAGAATACCGGGAACCGATTCTAAAAGAAGAACAGTAATTTCTTTCTTAAAAATAGCACGAAGATGTGCTATACTTTTTTAAAACGAATACGAATTTTCACCCCTTTCTGTACATCTCAGTACCCCACCTGAGGGTTCGGGCGGAGATAAAAAAAGTAAAAAATTAAATGAATGGCTAGCTGATGATAAAGAATTGCTAGATGAAGTTACAGAATGGTATAATAAAAAACCAGAGTGGTGGGGAATTGATCCAGAAAATACAGATGTATTTTATAGAACACCACAAGAAGTAAAGGAAATAAGAAAAAAGGCAGGAGAAAGTGGAGGGCATCATCCACACGGATTAGCATTAGGAGGACCAGAAGGTCAGAAACTCACTCCAACAGGTGAATCAGTAAAGGTTAAAAATCCGATACATAGCCAAGTAACCGGATTACAGAGACGTGTTATAAATCGGATAAAGAAATAACAAGAACAAGGAGGTAATATGAATACAAGGTGTAATGAATTCATTAGTTGGGCTAAAGATAAGGGATGGGATATAACTTTTAAATCTGAATCTGGATTAGAATTGGATGACAGTATAATATCAAGATTTAATGGAATTCCTCAAAGTTATGTAGAGTTTTTAAAAATAGTTAAACAATGTATAGCACCTAGTGAGAAGACTTGGTTTATATGTCAGGATGAATATAATAATATTTCAAACATTGCGTTTAAATGGAATGAATTTGAATTATTGAGTCTGGAGGTAGCTGAAAATGATAATGAATGGAAAAAAGAAATAGTATCATGGTGGGATAAACATTTACCTATAGTTATGTCAGTTGATGAAGGCTATTCCTTTTATGCAATTGATTTAAACGATAATATAGGCTCCATTGTACAGGGATTTGAGCCAGAATTCGAAGAGGTAGAAAAGATAGCTGATAATATTGAAGATTTTTTTGAATTAATTGTAAAGGGTAAAATAGAATTATTGTAAAGAAATGTAGTATTTAGGCTGAGTTAAGGCAATAGAGAGAAGAAATATAAAAGGTCGGCAGTGTGTAGTGGTATGAATTAAAACTTTAATCCGGTGCACCTTAGCAGACACCTTATAAATCCTTAAATTTAGCTGGTTTCAGTATGGTTACATCCACCTAAAAGGTGCCCTGATCGATATTGACAGCTACCTGATAAAAAAGAAAGGCTTTGATTGAAACCCTTATGCAGTCGGCATTGCCGGCTGCTGCAAACCGGCAGGAGCGCCGTAAGGTGCACCTGCCTTTAACCTGCATCATTTTCGACCCCATGGTTCACCCCTGTTTTAGTACAGGAAATGAGCGTAAATATTCCTCAACCGGATTTTTAAATAGCAGCAAGTATGCGACTTGAAGCCATATAAAAAACAGCCATAGATGCGACTATTTCTTAAAGTAGCAGAAAGAAGAACAGGTGGCAACAGCAATTCAAACATTTATCAGGAAAAAGGAAAAATCCTTTCTTTTTCATATTTGCCCAACAAGGCTTTTTATTGTCTGAATGGCATACATGCTCCAGTAGCGGTTTCAAAGGTCATACAGGGGCTATATTTTGCGACACAAGGCTAACAGAGAATGGGACTTTATTCTGCTTTGCCATTGATTTAAAGATAACTTTCTACCCCCCATGGTTCATGGTGAACCATAGGATTTACAGGAATCTGGTTCTATGGTAAAATGGGGCTGCCGGGGGTTACAGGGGGTAAAAAATACTCTTTCTGTAGCTCCCTTTTCTGTTCTTTTTTCTGCCGTTTTTTCTCCTGAAAATAAATCCAGAAATAACTTGCAATCCAGTCGATACAGAGTTAACATCAACAACCAATAAAAGAAATAACTTGTCCTTTCACCCATTGGTTTGTTGTAGATAGGCTGTCGAACCCTT
>NZ_OAOF01000023.1 GCF_900205965.1 Lacrimispora amygdalina | reverse complement strand
TTTTTTTTTAAATGATCCGGCGCCCACCGAGATCTACACACTGCATATCGTCGGCAGCGTCAGATGTGTATAAGAGACAGATATGATGTTTGGCTTAATTATTTTGATACCTTTTCCTTTTTAAAACATGACACACAGATGTCTCTCTTTATATGGTAATATCAATCTGTACCTGGTAATAGGGCAGAGATTTATTTTGGAGGAAAAGAAGTATGGTTGAAAAAAAACAGATGCAGCTTTATTGGAGGTATATTGCGGAACAAAATGCGGATGAGCTTCTTCCCTTTTTTCATGAAGATGGTCTTATCCGCTGGCATTGTTCCAACGAACAGTTTTCGGTCCCTGAATTTATAAAAGCCAATTGTGAGTATCCGGGAAAATGGAACGGAGAGTTGGAACGAATGGAGCAGAATGGTGATCAGATTATTACGGCAGCACATATCTGGTCGGACGAGGTCTCCTGTCATGTAGTTTCATTTTTTCAAATGGAACAGGGGAAGATCAGACAACTGGATGAGTATTGGGGAGATGATGGCGAAATTCCTGACTGGCGTATTCAGATGAAGATTGGACGACCGATTGTTACCAGTTTACCTAAGAGAGCAGAAAAACGTATATGAATTGCAAATTAAACGCTCTATATTTATGCGTGAAGGATATGAAACGTGCCATTAATTTTTATGAAGCATTTTTAGAGCAGCCAGTTACTGAAAAAGATGAGATATACAGTGTGTTTGAGATAAATGGTTTTCGGATGGGTTTGTTTGCTTATGAAAAGATGGAAGAGAATCATACATTCGGCAGCAATTGTATTCCAAGTCTTGAAGTTGCAGACAAAACGATCCTGGAACGGAAATTGAAAGGGTTACCGGTTGTTTTTCCAGTTCATAAAATCGGAACAAACTGGGTCTGCGAATTTATGGACAGTGAAGGGAATCACATTGAGATGACAGCTCCTGTCCGGCCTTCTTGACGGCTGAGTGTGTTTGAGGTAATATGAGTGAAAAAGGGGGAGGTATCCTATGAGTGAAGACATACAAAATTATATAAATCAATACAGTGATGAAATACAGCAGTTATTTATAAAATTAAGAGATGAGATAATTAATAGCGTGTCCTGTGAGATAGAGGAACGGTTATGGGCAAAATTGCCAAGCTTTTATGCAGGAAATAAGTTTGTTCGTCTTATTCCGTTTAAGGATCATATCAACATAGAAGCTTCCGCATTATTACTCCATAAGGCCGAATTGGATCAATATAAGATGACCTCCAAAGGGATGATTCAAATCTATATTAATCAGGAGATTCCTATATCATTATTTCAAATAGTTTTTCAGGAAACATTGATGAAAAATTAATGCTGCTTTTATGTATTACAGTTTATTTCTGAAGAACCCCTTTTGAAACAGCAGACCAAAGACGATTCCCATTGCTAATCCGATTCCAAGATTATTAATTATTGAAGCGCATATCAAACCAAGGCTGATGCCCAGTGCTAAGCCATTCTGGTCAGAGTCATTTTTGTTAAAGTATGAATTTGGCATTATGTATTACCCCTTACGTTTTTTTATATATTACATCAGTAATCCGGTTAAGTACACTGGTATTTTCTGAGAGTATTACATATTCAGGCGACATATGCAAAGAGAGGAAAATATGGAAATTATAAATTTTACAAGGAAGCAGGCATGCCGTTTCCTGTTTCGGAAGCAGGGGTTTTCAGGAGCGTATCGATTTGAAGGAAAACAGGGGATTATGGAATATATCCGTCAGGCAGGATGTATCCAGTTTGATCCGGTTGATGTATGCGGGAAGAATGCAGAACTGGTTTTGCAGTCACGGATAAAAGGGTTTACCAAAGAGATGCTGACTGATCTTTTGTATCAGGACCGGGTGCTTGTAGATTATTTTGATAAAAACCTTTCTATTATTCCTGTCAGTGACTGGCCGTATTTTGAACGCTTTCGAAAACAGCACCGTCAATGGGAGCGCAGCCATGAGGTGATTTGCGGGGCACAGGAACAGGTGAAAAGCTATATTGCCAGTCATGGTCCGGTGTGTTCTGCAGACCTTGATATGCCGGATAAGGTGGACTGGTACTGGAGCCATACCAGGTTATCCAGGGCAGTTCTTGAGCATATGTATTTTACCGGAGATCTGGCTGTTCATCATAAATCGGGATCGATCAAGTACTATGATCTTATTGAAACCTGCATTCCTGAGACGATATTATCAGAGCCCGATCCGTATCCGGATGAACATGATCATCAGACATGGCGTGTTTTACGAAGAATCGGCGCTGTGGGGCTTATGTGGAACAGGGCTTCTGATGCATGGCTCAATATTGACGGTCTGAAATCAGCAGAGAGAAACGCAGCTTTTACCCGGCTTATAGAAGAAGAGATGATAAGAAAAGTCCAGGTAGAGGGGATCAAAGAAGAACTTTATATTCTGACAGAAGATGTTTCGTTAGCCAGGCAATGCAAAGAAAATACAAGTTTAAAAAAAAGGTGTGAATTCATTGCCCCACTGGACAATCTATTGTGGGACCGAAAATTAATACAGGCTCTTTTTGGATTTGATTACAAATGGGAGATTTACACTCCGGCAGAAAAACGTAAGTACGGACACTATGTGCTGCCGGTTATTTACGGTGATCATTTTATCGGCAGAATTGAGGCTTCTGCTGACAGAAAAGACCAGAAACTGCTGGTGAAAAATTTCTGGTTTGAGTCAGGCGTTAAGAGGACAAAGACAATGGATGCGGCCATTGATGCTGCAATCAGCCGATTTTCGGTTTTCAATCAATGCAGGGAAATCGTAATGGAAAAATCGTATCAGAATGGAGAAATATAGATGAATATAAAAAATTTAGAAAAGCTTTCAGATCAGTTTATCTGGAGTGATAAAGCGGGGCTGGTTACTAAATCGCTGGGGGATTCAGCTGGGAGTCAAAAGCTTTATATAAATATTGATTATGTGCCTCCTTTCGCATACAGCACGAAATATCACAGTCATTCACAACAGGAGGAATTTTTTCTGATTTTATCAGGAAAAGGAATTTTGCGTCTGAACGGGCAGGAGCAGGAAGTGGGAAAAGATGATTTTATAGCAAAGCCGGCAGGGAAAAATATTGCTCATACATTTTATAATTCCGGTAATGAAGTTCTGGTGATTCTTGATGTGGGAACAAGGGAGATTGAGGATACCTGCTATTATCCTGACGAGGATGTTTATATGCACAAATCAAATGGGGTAAGACGTATATTTTCAGGAAAACAGACAGATGAATCCTGGTCATCTGATCCTAATTCCGGAAAAGATAATTCTGTTGAATAAATGGAAAAAATTACCACTTCCATTATTAGGCCATACCGTTGATTTTTAATTCCATAATTGCTAATATATGGTCAGAAGACTATAACTCAGTAAGGAGACATAATATGGCAAGAGGAGTAAGAAAATCGTCACTGGAAAAGCTTCAGAAGGAACTGGCAGAAGTACAGGAGTCCATATTGCAGCACAAGAATTCCATGGCAGTATTAATTCAAAAAGAAAAGGAAATTAAAGAGAAGATCAGCCTGGAACAGTTTAAGGAAGTATCTTCCATTCTGGATCAGCAGAATATGTCGATTGCAGATTTAAAAGAATTCCTGATCTCAAGGACAAAATAAGCAAAACAACGCAGCTTTTTATGGGGTGCCTCATGGGGTGCCTCTTTTTTTTTATACCGCAGTGGATTTACGGTTCTATCATATTGCAAGGTGGAAAAATTTGTTGTATCCTTAAAAAGATGTACCGATTAATTGAACCGGAGGAGAGAGAATTATGATTCGAATTGCAGTAGTGGATGATGATGCAGGGAGTGTTTCACAGATAAAGGAATATTTACTCCGGTATCAAAGCGAACGAAATGAGCAGTTTCACATTCTTACTTTTTCTGACGGAGATGAAATCGTTGAGAACTATAAAGCGGAGTACGATATTATACTGCTTGATATAGAGATGAGATTTATGGATGGGATGACGGCGGCACAGCTGATCAGGGAAAAGGATCCGGAGGTAATTCTTATTTTTATTACCAATATGGCTCAGTATGCCATTAAAGGCTATACTGTCGGGGCAACGGACTATGTGTTAAAGCCGGTTTCTTATTTTTCTTTTTCCCAGAGACTTGATAAGGTGATCGGGCGGATCAACCGGAATGTCAAAAAATTTATGGCAGTTAATATAAAGGGAGGTACGGTGAAGCTGTATCTGCCGGACATTTATTATATCGAAAGTCTTGGACACCGGCTTATTTTTCATACTCTGACCGGAGAATATGTCACCTTTGGTGCTATAAAAGATGTGGAAGAAAAGCTGAAGAAATTAAATTTCTTCCGATGCAGTAAGGGTTATTTATTAAACCTGGAGCATGTAGAAAGCGTGCAGGATGGGTGCGCTCTTATGAATGGGGCCCGGCTCCCAATCAGCAGGACAAGAAAAAAGGAGTTTATGGAAGAACTGACCAGTTATCTGGGAGGTGCTTTATCATGAATCATATTACACTGACGGAGATTCCCAGACTTTATACAGGGATTGCAGAATGGGCTGCATGCAGCATCTATGTTTTGAATCTGAAGAGAAAGTTTAAAGGGCCGGCCCTGGCCGTGGTCATGCTCCTTGCATTTCTTCTGCAATGTAGCCTGCAGCTGGCTGCAGGAACCTTTCCCAAGTCGCTGTGGATTCCTGGAATGCTTCTGGCAATCGGTCTGATGTTTGCATATTTAAAGTTTACCTGCGAGGTGACGGCCAGCAGTGCAGGATACTATTGTGTACGGTCATTTATTCTTGCGGAATTCATGGCATCGCTGGAGTGGCAGCTTTATTATAATGCGGTACTGAATACCCAGATAACTGGGCTGTGGCTGAATATTCTTGTTTTTTTCATCGTCTTTGGAACTGTGTTCGGAGGATCTTATTTTTTAGAGAAAAAACATATCCGTAAAGAAAATATTACGTTTAAAGAGCTGCTTTTTGTGGCAGCAACCGGACTGACTGTATTTTTTGCCAGTAATTTAAGCTATGTATATGCCAATTCTCCCTTTAGCAGCCAGATTACCAAAGAGATCTTTAACATCAGGACGCTGGTGGATTTAAGCGGTCTTGTTATCCTTTTTGCATATCACATATTAAGACAGGAGATGCAGGTGAAATACGATTTAGAGGCCATGCGCAACATCCTCCAGAGCCAGTATTCCCAGTACCGCAAATCCGGGGAAAGCATAGAGATGGTCAACCGGAAATACCATGATTTAAAACATCAGATCGCCGTACTGAGAGCAGAACAGGACTCTGAGAAGCGGCTGGCCTTTTTGGATGAAATGGAAAGCGAGATACGGACCTATGAAGCCCAGAATAAAACAGGTAATACTGTGGTGGATACCATACTGACCGGAAAAAGCATGACCTGCCAGAGACATGACATCGAGCTGACCTCTGTTGTTGACGGAAAGCTCTTAAATTTCATGCATGTTATGGATATCTGTACGATTCTCGGAAATGCTCTGGATAACGCGATTGAATGTGCGATCCAGATCGAGGAAAAGGAGAAACGGCTGATCCATGCAGAGGTTCTTTCTAAAAAAGAGTTTGTTGTTCTGCGTTTTGAAAATTATTATGAGGGCAGCATCCAATATGAAAACAATCAGCCTGCAACCACCAAGGCGGATAAAGAGTATCATGGGTATGGGATCAAAAGTATAAAATATACAGCTAAAAAATACAATGGCTGGGTGACCATTGATACGAAGGATAACTGGTTTAAGCTGAATGTGGTCATCCCCCTTCCAAGAGAGAATTGATTTCATTAAGCAGCGCTGCCCCCTAGCCGGACAGGCAGCGCTGCTTTTTATGCAGAAAAACCAACCGCTTGTGCAATCAACAGTCCGGAGTCCGACAACTGTGCTAAAATATAAGGGTGCCAGTAACTGGTAATATGCATGGAGGAGGATGAAAGAAATGTTACAGATTAATATTGATGATGTGTTAAATATCGTCAGGTTGTGCGTACCGTATCTCATCGGTTTTGCAGTAATTGTGGCAATTGCTGCAGTCGCTATGGTGGTATGCCAAAAAAGAAAGGGTTCCACAAAGTATCTGATCCGGAGAAACAGCCTTATGGCTATACTTCTGGCTTTTGTTGTGGTCGTTAACTTAATTTGCTGGGGACCTATGTCTAATTTAATTTCACTGGCAACCGGCAGCGGAACCATTTCACAGGAGACATCTGACGAGGCAACGGATCTTTGTACTGAGATCGCAGAGGAAGGAATTGTTCTTTTGAAAAATGATGCAGACCTTCTTCCGCTTAAGAATGACTCCAATTTAAACGTATTTGGCTGGGCGTCTACAAACCCATGCTACGGAGGAACCGGATCCGGTTCGCTCTCTGACGCTTATGAGACCGTATCCCTGCTTCAGGGACTTACAGATGCCGGTTTTAAACTGAATACCAGTCTGACTGATTTTTATACGGAATACCGTACCGACCGTCCCAGTGTTGGAATGTGGGAACAGGACTGGACACTGCCGGAGCCGACAGCGGATACCTACAGCAGCAAGATGATAGAAGATGCCAAAGCTTTTTCTGATACGGCAATGGTTGTCATCAGCCGTGTGGGCGGAGAGGGAGCTGATCTTCCCACCGATGTCAGTAAGGTTACCTATACCGATAATTCCAAGGATTATAAGGATTTTGAGCCGGGAGAGCATTACCTGCAGCTAAGCCGGACAGAAAAAAATCTGATGGATCTGGTATGTTCCAATTTTGACAACGTGATTGTGGTATACAATGGTGCCAATGCCATGGAGCTTGGCTTTGTCAATGATTACAGCCAGATTAAAAGTACTCTCTGGTGCCCTGGTACCGGTCAGTCCGGTTTTGAAGGCCTGGGTGAAATTATAAGCGGTGCTGTGAATCCATCCGGAAAAACCAGTGACACATTTGCTGCTGATTTAACCAAAGCACCTAATTTTAAGAACTTTGGCAGCTTTACCTATGACAATATGGATGAATTCAAAAGCAAAGCATTTAAAGGAGGAGACAGCTTTCCAAGCTTTGTGAACTATACAGAAGGAATTTATACAGGCTATCGTTTCTATGAGACGGCATCTGCAGAGGGACTGATTGATTATGATAAAGAGGTGATCTATCCGTTTGGCTATGGATTATCCTATACGTCTTTCCAGCAGGAGATGGGACCGCTGACGGAAAAAGACGGAACAATCTCGTTTGATGTAACTGTAACCAATAAAGGAAACAAACCAGGTAAGGACGTAGTGGAAGTCTATTATAATCCTCCCTATACCAACAAGGGGATTGAGAAAGCTTCCGCGAATCTCATTGCCTTTGATAAGACCGGTGTTTTAAAGCCCGGAGAATCCCAGACCATACCCATGTCCGTACAGACAGAAGATATGGCTTCCTTTGACAGCGGCGACAATGGCTGCTATGTACTGGAATCCGGCGACTACAAAATATCCATTCGCTCTGATTCACACAATATCATTACAGAACAAATTTATCAAGTTCCGGAAACTCTGGTATACAATGAATCTCAGCCGCGTACTTCAGATAAGGCGGCGGCAGTAAACCGGTTTGAGGATGCAAGCGGAGATCTGACATATCTCTCACGTGCAGACGGATTTGCTAATTATGAAAAAGCCGTGGCAGCTCCGAAAAATATGAGCTTGCCGGATAAATATAAGAAAACCTTTATTAATAACAGCAATTATGATCCTGCAGCGCACAACAATGACAGCGATCAGATGCCGGTAACAGGTGCGAAGAACGGTCTGGAACTCGCAGATATGCGGGGACTTTCCTATGATGATCCCCAGTGGGAGAAGCTCCTTGACCAGCTGACAGTAAGTGATATGGACACGATGACTGCAATCGGGGGATATCAGACTTCGGAAGCAAAAAGTGTTAATAAAGTTGGAACAGTAGACTGTGACGGTCCGGCTTCCATTAATAACAACTTTACCGGGACTGGTTCCATTGGATTCCCATCTGCTGTAATGATTGCCAGTACCTGGAATCACGATATCGCAGAGGCATTTGGTGAGAAAATCGGTAAGATGGCAGATGAGATGAATGTATCCGGCTGGTATGCACCGGCTATGAATATTCACCGCTGCGCATTTGCAGGCCGTAACTTTGAATATTATTCCGAGGATGGCGTTCTTTCCGGACAGATGGCTGCCAGAGCAGTTGCAGGTGCCGAAAAACATGGAGTTTATGCCTATATCAAGCATTTTGCATTAAATGACCAGGAAACCAACCGTCTGAGCATGCTTTGCACATGGTCCAATGAACAGGCAATCCGCGAGATTTATTTGAAACCGTTTGAGATTGCAGTAAAAGAGGGGCACGCGAAGGCAGTAATGTCTTCCTTTAACTATATCGGAACCGTATATTCCGGTGCCAATGATACGCTGCTTAACAAGGTACTTCGTGACGAATGGGGATTTGAGGGCTTTGTTCTTACCGATTATTTCGGCGGCTATGGATTCCAGAATGCAGATCAGGAGATCCGAAATGGAAACGACGCCATGCTGGTTGCCTATGATACAGAAACCAACCATGTAAAAGATAAAACCAGCGCTACCAGCTTAAATGCCATGCGCAGGTCCTGTAAAAATATCATGTACACGGTGGTAAACAGCCGTGCCTATGAAGGAAACAATGCAAATGTAAGTCTTCTGATGTGGCAGATTGCTGCGATTATAATTGATGTGATTCTGGCAGCAGGATTCCTGCTTTTGGAAGTAAGAATCATAAAGCGCTACAGAAAACGACTGAAAGAGGAAGGAATGGCATAATGAAGCATGAGGATATCATTCGAAAAATGACTATGGAGGAAAAGGCTGCTTTCCTAAGCGGAAAGAACGTCTGGCAGTCCAGGAATATTGACCGGCTTGGAATTGACTCCATATTTTGTGCGGATGGTCCCCATGGTGTCCGTAAACAGGCCGGAGCAGGAGATCATCTGGGTCTGAATGCATCCCTGCCGGCCACCTGCTTTCCCACGGCTGCGGCTGTGGGAAACAGCTGGGATGAGGATCTGGCAGAGGAGATCGGAAGGGCGCTGGGAGAAGAAGCTTCCAGCCAGGAAGTGAATGTCCTTTTGGGACCGGGACTTAACATCAAACGGAGTCCTCTTTGCGGAAGAAATTTTGAATATTTTTCAGAAGATCCGCTTCTGTCAGGAAAAATGGCAGCTGCTTATATCAGGGGGATTCAAAGTCAGGGAGTCTACGCCTGCCCCAAGCATTTTGCAGTCAACAGCCAGGAACGGCTCCGTATGTCAGTGGATTCCGTCCTGGATGAACGGACCCTTCGGGAAATCTATCTGGAAGCCTTTGAGATTGCAGTAAAAGAGGGCGGTGCAAAAGCCATCATGACCAGCTATAATGCTGTAAATGGGGTTTATGCCAATGAAAACAAACATCTCCTTCAGGAGATTCTGCGCAGTGACTGGAAATTTGACGGAATTGTCATTACGGACTGGGGCGGCTCCAACAGCCATGTGAAAGGCGTTGCAGCAGGCTCAAATCTGGAGATGCCGGCACCGGGGCTTGGTTCTGCAAGGGAATTACTGGCTGCAGTGGAAAATGGCACACTTACCATGGAGGAGCTGGATTCCTGTGTGGATGATTTACTGGATGCCGTACTGGATCTTACGGCCAGTCAAAAAAATGGAAAGAAATCCTTCGACGAAAAACTGCATCATGAACTGGCCAGGAAGGCGTCCCAGGAAAGTATTGTTCTTCTTAAAAATGATGATGACCTGCTTCCGCTGGATTCTGGCTGCAACGTTGCGGTGATTGGAGATTTTGCATTGAAACCACGTTATCAGGGGGCTGGATCTTCCATAGTAAATCCCTTATCCCTGGAGACGATGGAAACGGTAATAAAGGATGCCCCAGTCAACCTGGTGGGGTGCTGCAAAGGATATAAACGGAATGGGAAAGAGGATGAAGAGTTAAAAAAAGAGGCGCTTGCACTGGCAGCAAAAGCCGATGCAGTCATATACTGCTTCGGGCTTGATGAGCTGAGTGAATCAGAAGGGCAGGACCGGACCCATCTGGAAATTCCAGGCAGCCAGATCAGTCTTCTGAAAGCGCTGGCTGAGGTAAATCCCAATATTATCGGGGTGCTGAGTGCTGGCTCTGTCATTGAAATGCCGTGGCAGTCCTGCTGCAAATCCATCCTGCACGGTTACTTAGGCGGTCAGGCGGGAGCCAGTGCCATGGTGCGTGTCATAACCGGTGAGGTTAATCCTTCCGGCCGTCTGGCCGAGAGTTATCCCATGAAGCTTTCCGATACTCCGTCATATCAGTACTTTCCCGGGAAAGAACGCTGTGCCGAATACAGGGAAGGGCTTTTCGTAGGATACCGGTATTACGGCACAGCAGGAATTGCCGTCCGTTATCCCTTCGGTTTTGGATTGTCTTATACGACTTTCTCGTATTCTGGTCTGCAGGTGTCCGAAAATGGTGTGCGTTTTACCATTACCAATCAGGGCAGCCGTGACGGCAGGGAAGTAGCACAGCTCTATGTGAGCGGACCAAAAGGAAGGATTTTCCGGCCGGAGAAAGAACTGAAAGGATTTATAAAGGTTCCTTTAAAAGCAGGTGAGAGCAGGACGGTTGAGATTTCCTTTGACGACAAGACCTTTCGGTACTGGAACACAGGGACAGACCGCTTTGAAATAGAAAGCGGGGATTACACCATATCCATTGGAGCCAGTGCAGAAGATATCAGACTGAGTGAAACCCTTACCCTTGTGGGCACCACGGATGTGCAGCCTTATAAACCGGAAAAAATGAAATCCTATTATTCAGGAAAGGTTACCGATGTGTCTTCAGAAGAGTTTGAATCACTGCTGGGCCACCCCATTCCCAATGGAAAATGGAGCGGAGAGCTGGGAATCAATGATGCCTTCTGTCAGATGTATTATGCAAAAAGCCGGCTGGCAAGGCTGGTATACCGAATCCTGAATGCGTTAAAAAACAGGAGTGAAGCAAAAGGAAAACCGGATTTGAACCTTCTTTTTATTTTCAGTATGCCGTTTCGGGGAATTGCCAAGATGACAAATGGAGTTGTGAGCATGGAAATGGCACAGGGAATGGTCCTTATTGTTAACGGACATTTCTTAAAAGGAATAAAACAGGTGATTGGAGGCTTCTTTTCCAATGCAAAAGCGAATAAAGCTTATGAAAAAAAACTGTCCGGGAAATAGATTGGAGTGATGATATGCTGACAGGTTTTATGAAGGGATGGAAGTCGTTTGTCGGCAAACATCCTGCAATGGCGCAATTTATAATATTTTTTATCGTATCCAATGGAGTTACGGTTCTTCAGATGGTTTTAATGCCGGTTTTCCGGAATGTGTTTGAGATGACGGCCCTTGTAGATACGAATTTTCAGATCGGCAGGGTCGGTTCTAATCTGGATGGATCTGCGTACTATATTTTCAATTATGCAGCAGGAACGCTTTCCCAGGGCGGAGGCGGAGGCCTCGCATATTTTCTGGCAGTGGAGATTACCATGGCCATTGCGCAGGTGATTAATTTTTTCCTCCAGAGAAATGTGACATTTAAAGCCAATAACAGTGCTCTTAAGGCAGCGATGTGGTATGTGATTGCTTATGTGATCATTACCATTGGTGCAGCCGCCTTACAGGGAGTTTATAAGGCACCGGTCTATGACCTGTTTATGAACAGACTGAAAATGGGAGCAGGCGGAGAGACACTGGCAGATGTGATTACCATGCTGATCAATTCTGCTATCTCATTCTGGGTATTTTTCCCTATCTTCCGAATTATTTTTAAAAGTAAGGAAGCTTAAAGGGACTGGTGGAGGAATTCCCCGGCAGTTCACATCTTGTCTCAGGATTCCATATAATAAAGTGTACCATCAGATAATTAAAATACGCGAACGGGTAGTGAAACTTTTGGCTGTGCAGAATGCTCTTTGCTGTCAGGAACACTTAGATACCTAAGCGTATAGAATAAAAGGTGTGAACGTTAAACTGCTTTTTCGGATCTTACTGAAATAATTGAAACGGGGAGCGGAAGTCCAGATAACCGGGCTTCCGCTTTTCACATCCAATAAACAAAAAACAGACACAATTTAAGGGCAGCCAGCATATTCTGAATGGTACTATAAAAAAGTTAAAGGAAATTCAGAACCATGCAAAGGGGAAAGTACTGCCGGGATTGTCTGCCGGTGAGGGAACCATATTGCTGCTTTAAAGCAGTCCGGAGAGAAAAAAGCGTATTAGCAGCGTGGATAAAAGGGATAATCTGGTATAAACAGGCGCTGAAACGGGAGCCTTTCATTACAGGGAAGGTAAAAAGTGTGGCAAAACAGGCTGGTGTGGACATGGCCGGTACGAACTGCCGCATCAAGTCCATGAACTCTTATTTCAAAAAATTCTACCGGAAATACAGCCAGACAGGACGGGCGTGTGAAATTAAAGATATATTGAGGTATACGTATACGGTCCCCCCGGAACAGCTTTCGGAAAAAGTAATAAAAATGATTGAGATCTATAGAGATTCGGGTTATAATACGGTTGAAATTAAGAATTACTGGCTTGACAGTCAAAATCCCTATAATGGAATCAATACCATACTGCTGTCGCCCCAGGGTCAGGCATTTGAACTCCAGTATCATACACCGGAGAGCTTTGCGGTAAAGAGCGGGAAGATTCATGAACTGTATAAGAAACAGAGACTGATGAGGGATGTGAGCAGCAGGGAATACATAGAACTGGGTGATCAGATGTTTGAACTTTCTGATTCTATGGAGATTCCGAAGGGCATAGAGAAGGTGAACGATCATGGATGAGATCAGGTTTCTTAAATTAACCGATTATGAAAACAGGGATACTGTGATTAAACAGGAAGGCAGGCAGTTCTTTGGCTACGAAGACGGAGAATGGGTCAGGCGAGGGCTGTCTCTGGGATATTTTTATCCGGATGCCCCGGAATTTGACTGTTATGAAGTCATTACGGAAGCAGAGGCGAAGCGTATTTTAAATGAGAAATAAAAGGATGTATTCCAATAAAAATACATCCTTTTATTTCCACTATTAATCGAACATACATTCGGTTATCATATACTCAGAGGTGAGTGTATGAAACGGGTTATTTTTCATGTTGATGTAAATTCGGCGTTTTTAAGCTGGGAAGCTGTCTACCGGCTGAAGCATCTTTCCGGAAATCTGGATTTAAGGAAGGTGCCCTCCGCAGTGGGGGGAGATGTAACCATGCGCCACGGAATCATCCTGGCAAAGAGCATCCCGGCGAAGAAGTACGGCATCCACACAGGACAGTCTGTAACGGAAGCATTACAAAAATGCCCCGGGCTTTTGCTGGTTCCGCCTAATTATAATTTGTACCAGAGGTCGTCGCAAAGTTTTATCCGCATTCTGAAGGATTATTCTCCTGCGGTCGAACAGTATTCCATTGATGAGGCATATATGGATATGACCGGAATGGAGGCACTTTTCGGGGAGCCCGGGGAGGCAGCCCTGGAAATCGGGAAAAGAATCAGAGAGGAGCTGGGATTTACCGTTAATATCGGTGTTGCGGATAATAAGGTTTTAGCCAAGATGGCATCGGATTTTAAGAAGCCGGACCGGGTTCATACGCTGTGGACCTGGGAGATCAGGGAGAAGCTCTGGCCTTTGCCAGTTAGTGAACTGTTTTTTGTAGGAAGGGCTACGTTTCGTAAGCTGGGCCAGCTGGGGATAAAGACCATCGGAGATCTGGCAGGAACGGATCCGGGCCTGATAAAGAGCCATCTTGGCAAGATGGGAGAGGTGATATGGGGATTTGCCCATGGACTGGACTTTTCCGCAGTAGAGCCTGTGCCGCCGCCGAATAAAGGATACGGCAACAGTACCACCATTGCTTTTGATGTAACTGACAGAGAGCATGCCCATCTGGTGCTTTTGTCCCTCGCAGAGACTCTGGCTGCAAGGCTCAGATCGGATCATGTCCGGGCAGGAGTCTTATCGGTAGGGATTAAGGACTGGGATTTTCACTATTACAGCCATCAGACCATTCTTTCTGCTCCTACCAATATCACAGAAGAGATTTTTCAGACAGCCTGCCGGGTGTTTGATGAAGCATGGGATGAACTGCCGGTCCGCCACCTTGGAATCCATACCAGTCATATAACGGAGGGAAAGGAAAGGCAGCTGGGGCTGTTTGATACTGCAGACTATGAGAAACTGGAGCGGTTTGACCGGACCGTGGATCAGATCAGAAAGCGGTTTGGCAATGATTCGATTATAAGGGCTTCCTTTCTGAAAACTCCCGACAGTGGAGCCGCCCGGTGCCTGGATCATATGGGCGGAGGAATCAGCAGGGAAAAAAGGACTGTGGATTACAGCAAACAAACTATTTTATAAAAACAGGAAGTGAAAAGGATGTCCACGTTTGGAATCGGAATGAACGCAGAGGCGGTTGACAGCGGAGAATTAAAAGGTAAAATGTATCATATAGCCTGTAAGGCATGGTTTACAGCCAGCTGCAGCTTAAGACCATTAAGCTTTAAGTTTGAAGGGGATGACGGGCAGATCCAGACTGTAAGGGATATTACGGTACGGCACAGTGAGAATAAAAATTATTCCGGAATCCCGTCAAAGGAATATGCGTGTGAAGCAGTAATTGGTGGAATCCGCCATGAATTTAAGCTGGTATTTTACATGGAAGCCTGTAAATGGGTTATGATATTACCAAATAAAGAATAAGAAAGGGAGAACAGCGTGTGCGGAAGGTATTATGTGGACGATGAGACAGCAAGGGAGATTGAAAAGCTGGTAAGGGAAATAGACAGTAAAATAAAAAGAGAGAGTCTTACGGGGGACGTCTATCCTTCCAGTCAGGCCATGGTTCTTGTTGAGAGAGACCGTCAGGTTATTCCTGCCATGCAGCGATGGGGACTTCCGGGCTTTCAAAGGAAAGGCGTGATTTTCAACGCCAGATCGGAAACCGTGCTGGAAAAGAACATGTTTCGTGAGAGCATCCTCCGCCGCAGGGCAGTCATTCCCTGCAGCGGATTTTATGAATGGAGCAAAAACAGGGAGAAAGCGGCATTTTACCGGGAAGGTTTTCCCACCATGTTTCTGGCCGGCTTCTACAATCATGGAGAGGAAGACCGGTTTGTGATTCTGACAACGAAAGCCAATCCGTTTGTTGCACCTGTTCATGACAGGATGCCGCTGATACTGGAAAAGAGCGAGATCAAGGACTGGTTATCGGATGAAGAAGCATTCCGGCATATGCTGGCTGAGAGGCAGATCCCCTTAAAACGACACCAGGAATATGAACAGCAGCAGTTAAAACTTTTTTAGCTGTTTCAACGAAAAATGTAATAAAAACCGCCTGAATTCCATGAATTATAGGATTGCCAGAAGGAGCAGGCGGTGTTATAATTCCATATAGTTAATTAGCTAATTATTAGCAGGCTAACAAAAGGAGGCATGAAATGAGATCGATGTACCGATCTGGATCGGATGAGTCAATGGGTATGAGCTCACCGATGCATAATGTCATGATAAAATATATGAAAATCATGAAGATGCACCGGTGCATTTTAGATGAGCAGGGAAAGCAGACCGGTGTATACCGCAGCCAGCATCAGATTCTGATGATGCTTTCGGAACATTCCAATGTATCACAAAAGGAGATAGCAAAACTTCTTTTTGTTTCCACTGCTACCATAGCAGTATCAGTAAAGAAGCTGGAGAAAGCAGGTTATATTACACGGATCGTCGACAAAGAGGATAACCGGGTAAATCAGCTTTGCCTGACCCAGAAAGGGAAGGATATGGTAGGCAAAAGCAGGGAATATTTCCGCAATGTAGAAATCAAAATGTTCCAGGGGTTTTCCGATGAGGATCTCAATTACATGGGCCAGGTACTGGACCGTATTTATAATAATCTATCACAGATACCTGTAGAAAAGGATATGGAAGAAAGAGAGGAATAATAACTTGAAACGATACTGGAAATATATAAGGCCCTATCTGGGTGCCTTTATTCTGGCTCCCATTCTGATGCTTACGGAAGTTTTTGGAGAAATACTGCTGCCGAGACTGACTTCGCTGATTATCAATAACGGAGTGTTGGAAAAGAATGATCCCTACATTATTAAAATGGGTATGATCATGGTATTAATTGCTGTCATTATGGTAGTTGGAGGAATCGGAGCCGCTTATTATTCAGCTAAGGCCTCCATCAGCTTCAGCACGGATTTAAGAAAGGATATTTTTCATAAGGTACAGGAATTTTCCTTTAAGAATATTGATGATTTCAGCACAGGATCTCTTGTAACAAGACTGACCAACGATATTCAGCAGATTCAAAACGTAGTCATGCTGACGCTCCGTATGATGTTTCGGGCTCCGGGTTTACTGATAGGAGGACTCATCATGGCATTTATAATGAACCGGCAACTGGTCAGCATTCTTCTTGTGGTTATTCCGGTACTGATTATTATGATCGGGATTATCCTTGTAATCGCATTTCCACGGTTTGAGATCATGCAAAAGAAGATCGACCGGTTAAATTCCGGCGTACAGGAAGCACTCACCAATGTCAGAGTAATTAAATCCTTTGTCAGGGAAAAGCATGAGGAGGAAAAGTTTAAGGAGACCAACCGGGATCTGAAAGAAGGCAGCTTAAATGCGCTGAAGATAGTGATCACTTCCATGCCGTTGATGATGCTGATGATGAATATTACTACTATTGCCGTGGTGTGGTATGGTGGGAATCTGATTATTGCAGGTAAGATGCCTGTAGGTGATCTGACTGCATTTACCATCTATATTGTTCAGATTCTTATGTCCTTAATGATGCTATCCATGGTATTTTTACAGGCCTCCCGTGCCATGGCTTCTTTGAAGAGGGTGAGAGAGGTTTTAGACACGGAAATTGACTTAAACGATGAGCATGCAGCAGAAAAATCTGCACAGGTTACTGCTGGAAAAGTGGAGTTTCGCAATGTGTGTTTCGGTTATGAAAAGGAGACAGAGGAACTGGTTCTGGATCACATAACCTTCACTGCAAATCCGGGAGAGACCATCGGTATTATTGGTGCAACCGGAAGCGGTAAGACCTCACTGGTACAGCTGATTCCCCGGCTTTACGATGCAGATGCGGGAGAAGTGCTGGTAGACGGAATCAATGTAAAAGACTATTTGCTGAAAAATTTAAGAGAAAGCGTGGGAATGGTGCTTCAGAAAAATGTTCTCTTTTCCGGAACGATTGAGGAGAATCTCAGGTGGGGAAATGAAAACGCGGATATGGATGAAATAATTCTCATGTCCCAAAGCGCCCAGGCGCATGGATTCGTATCCAGCTTTAAAGATGGGTATGATACGGATCTGGGACAGGGAGGATCTAACGTTTCCGGTGGTCAGAAGCAAAGGCTGTGTATCGCAAGGACTCTGTTAAAAAAACCTAAAATACTGATTCTTGATGACAGTACTTCTGCAGTTGATACAGCGACGGAAGCAAAGATCAGACAGAGCTTTGCAACGACACTGAAAGATACAACAAAGTTTATCATTGCCCAGAGAATCGGTTCTGTGGAATATGCGGATAAAATAATTGTTCTGGATGAAGGAAAAATTGCAGGTATGGGAACCCATGAGGAACTGATGGAAACCTGCGAAGCCTATCAGGAGATTTATTATTCACAGAAAGAACGGAAAAAGGAGGCCGGTGCCTGATGGAAGAACAAAAGAAGATAGAAAGCCTGAAGCGGCGATACGGCCGGTCTGCAAAGACGCTTAAAAGCGGTGGTGGAATGGGCGGAGGGAGGCATGGAAGAGCCATGAAAAAAGGCACTCCAAAGAATGCCAGCCTTACCGCCAGACGTTTACTGGCTTATTTAAAGGAATACAGATCACAAATGGCAATTGCACTTGTCTGTGTAATCATAGGCACGCTGTCTAATTTAGGTGGTGCTTATATGCTTCGCCCCATTATCAACCAGTTTATTGCTCCGTTAGACGGGAGCAGGGGAGATGTGGCAGGTCTTGCAAAAGGGCTAGCCGCTATGGCAGGAGTTTTTGTGGTGGGAGTACTGGCTAATTATATCCAGTCCAGGATTATGGTTACAGTGGCTCAGAATGCGCTTCAGAAGATAAGAGATGAACTGTTTAAAAAGATGCAGACTCTCCCGATTCGTTTTTATGACACCAACAATACCGGAGATTTAATGAGCCGCTTCAGCAATGACGTAGATACCATCGGTCAGATGCTGAGCAATACCCTGATCCAGCTTTTTTCAGGAGCACTGAGCATTGTTGGAACACTTGCACTTATGATCTATACCAATATCTGGCTGACTTTGGTGACGTTGGCGCTGATACCGGTTATGATGAAGGCGGCCGGAATGATTGCTTCAAGAAGCCAGAAATACTTTTCTGCCCAGCAGAGTTCTCTGGGAGCTGTCAACGGATATATTGAAGAAACCATCAGCGGGCAGAAGGTAGTAAAAGTATTCTGTCATGAACAGGATGCAGAAGAGGAATTTGGTATTCTCAACGAGGATTTAAAAAATAACATGATACATGCCCAGTTTTTTGGCGGTGTCATGATGCCTGTTATGTTTAACTTAAGTCAGTTGAATTATATATTAACTGCCTGTATCGGCGCTCTTTTGTGTGTATTAAAAGGATTTGACGTAGGCGGACTCACTGTATTTTTAAACTTTTCCAGACAATTCAGCCGGCCGATCAATGAGATCTCCATGCAGATCAGCAACGTTTTCTCCGCGCTTGCCGGAGCAGAGCGGGTATTTGCAATTATGGATGAGGTTCCCGAGCCTGCAGACGGGGAAGATGCAATAGAATTGGAGCCTATGAATGGGTTTGTGGAATTAAAGAACGTGACATTTGGTTATAATCCGGAAAAGGTGATTTTAAACGATATCAGTCTCTATGCAAAGCCAGGACAGAAGATTGCTTTTGTAGGCTCAACCGGAGCCGGTAAAACAACTATCACCAATTTGCTCAACCGCTTTTATGATATACAGGGTGGGGAAATAATCATTGACGGTGTAAACATACACGATATCAAAAGGGAAAATCTCCGGAAAAACATCGCCATGGTGCTCCAGGACACCCATTTGTTTACAGGAACTGTAATGGAAAATATTCGCTACGGCAGACTGGATGCCACGGATGAGGAAGTGATTGAGGCGGCTAAAACTGCTTCTGCCTACTCATTTATCATGAGACTGCACGACGGGTTTCAGACAGTTCTGGAAGGAGATGGGGCAAACCTAAGCCAGGGCCAGAGACAGCTTATTAACATAGCCAGAGCGGCTATTTCCAAAGCACCCATTTTAATTCTTGACGAAGCGACAAGCTCCGTGGATACAAGAACGGAGAAGCATATAGAGCGGGGAATGGATCGTCTCATGACCAACCGGACCACTTTTGTAATTGCTCACCGCCTGTCTACGGTAAGAAACGCCGATGCCATTATGGTGCTGGAAAACGGGGAAATTATTGAACGGGGAGATCACGAGGATCTGGTAAAACAAAAAGGACGATATTATCAGCTTCATACCGGAGCAGCGGAGTTGGATTGATCCATTATTTACCCGCTGGTATCAGTCTGGGAGCATTGGGCAAAGCTTGTAACGGGGAGAAATTCCCATTACTGGCATGCAGGATGCTCCTGTTTTATTATTATTTTTTTTAATAAATAAATGGGTTTATTAATGAAAATTATTTATGAATAAGAAAGTTAATTTTCTAACAAAGAATAAAATTAAACAAAAATTTCACAATGCAAACTGTATAAAAATAAAAACAATAGACCTAAAATATGATTATTTTGTTTTTAAATGGATGCAAAAGGAAATGATTGTTTTTTTGTAAAAACAAAGCGCACTGTTTCAAAATATAATTGTTTGAAATTTAACAATAATTTCAAACTTTCATCCGGTCATTCCTCTCACATATGGAAAGATTTACATTAGGAACACAGTATACAATATGTAATTTCGCATTGTTTCACTCTGCAGAGTGTGCTATACTGTTTCCGGTGACAAAATAAGTTGATTTTGTCGGGAGAGATAAAGAATTGTAGAGAAAGAGGGTTAGTCTAATGGGTTTGGCTACATTTAAAGGCGGCATTCACCCTTACGAGGGAAAGGAATTGTCGGAGAATAAACCTGTGCAGGTACTGCAGCCAAAAGGCGAGATGGTGTTCCCGCTGTCCCAGCATATCGGTGCTCCTGCAAAGCCTCTGGTGGCAGCAGGTGATCAGGTATTAGTTGGTCAGAAGATCGGAGAGGCAGGCGGTTTTATTTCAGCCTGTGTCATTAGTTCCGTATCAGGAACAGTAAAAACCATTGAACCGAGAATGGTTGCCAATGGCTCCATGGTGATGTCCATTATCGTTGAAAACGACGGAAAATATCAGGAGATGGAAGGATTTGGAAAAGAACGGGATCCCAAATCACTGTCAAAAGAAGAGATCCGCGATATTGTAAAAGAAGCTGGAATTGTTGGTCTTGGCGGTGCTGGATTCCCTACACACGTAAAGCTGACACCAAAGGATGAAACAAAAATTGATACCATCATTGTAAATGCAGCGGAATGTGAACCTTATCTGACTTCTGATTACCGGATGATGTTAGAAGAGCCGGAAAGCATTGTGAAAGGTCTGAATATTATTCTTCAGCTGTTTGATAATGCAAAGGGCGTAATCGGCATTGAAAACAATAAACCGGAAGCAATCAGACTGATAACGGAACTTGTAAAAGATGAACCGAGAATTACGGTTTGTCCATTAAAGACAAAATATCCCCAGGGAGGAGAGCGTTCCCTGATCTATGCGGTTACAGGAAGAAAGATTAACTCATCCATGCTTCCTGCTGATGCTGGCTGTATCGTAGATAACGTGGATACGGTTATTTCTATCTATAATGCAGTTGCAAAGTCAACCCCGTTAATCAGAAGAATTATCACAGTTACCGGAGATGCCATTGCAAATCCACAGAATTATAATGTAAGGACAGGAACTAATTATTCCGAACTTTTAGAGGCTTCCGGCGGATTTAAGACAGAACCGGAGAAAGTGATTTCCGGAG
The DNA here is from genome assembly GCF_900205965.1 of Lacrimispora amygdalina. Taxonomy (GTDB): domain Bacteria; phylum Bacillota; class Clostridia; order Lachnospirales; family Lachnospiraceae; genus Lacrimispora; species Lacrimispora amygdalina_A. The sequence continues at coordinate 52,008 of NZ_OAOF01000023.1, read as the reverse complement.
GACCCATGATGGGCCAGGCACTGTTCAACATGAATATCCCTGTTACCAAAACTTCCTCTGCACTTACCTGTATGTCAAAGGATGAGGTTGCAATGAATGCGCCAACAGCCTGTATCCGGTGCGGCAGATGTGTAAATGTATGCCCCAGCCGCGTTATTCCCCAGATGATGATGCAGGCGGCTGTCAGATCTGACATAGATACATTTGTAAAATTAGATGGTATGGAATGCTGCGAATGCGGCTGCTGTGCGTATGCCTGTCCGGCAAAACTGCCGTTAACCCAGGCATTTAAAGAGATGCGTAAAGCAGTCATTGCAAGCAGAAAGAAAGCGTAGGAGGGTGAACATGAGTAAATTATTAAACGTATCATCATCACCTCATGTCAGGGATCAGGTAACATCACAAAATCTAATGCTGGATGTTGCAATCGCCATGATCCCGGCAACTGCGTATGGTGTATATCAGTTTGGAATAAAAGCTGCACTGGTTCTGCTTGTCAGCATTTTATCCTGTGTATTAAGTGAATATGTATTTGAATCCCTGATGGGAAAACCAATAACTGTCAGTGATGGAAGCGCTCTTGTAACCGGAATGATTCTTGGGCTTAACATGCCTCCGGCATTACCTCTGTGGATGGCATTTTTAGGCGGTGTATTTGCAATCATCGTTGTTAAGCAGCTTTATGGCGGACTGGGACAGAACTTTATGAACCCTGCGCTTGCAGCAAGATGTTTTCTTCTGATTTCTTTTGCAGGTCCCATGACCACGTTTACATACAATGACGCGGTCGTAAGCCCTACTCCTCTGGCAGCGTTTAAAGCAGGCAAGGCAGTAGATGTGACAGCTATGTTTATCGGAAGGATTCCTGGTACAATTGGTGAAGTTTCCGTTATTGCACTTTTAATTGGTGCAGCATATTTAATCATAAGAAAAGTAATTTCAATCCGGATTCCGGCTGCATATTTGATTACATTTTCTGTATTTGTTTTTATATTCGGCCAGCATGACCTGATGTATGTGCTGACTCACTTATGCGGCGGCGGTATTATTTTTGGTGCGTTCTTTATGGCAACTGATTATGTTACCAGCCCTGTTACCCCAAAAGGCCAGATCTACTTTGGAATTCTTCTGGGTGTACTTACCGGTCTGTTCCGGCTTTTCGGAGGTTCCGCAGAGGGAGTTTCTTATGCGATCATCATCAGCAATATTCTGGTTCCTCTGATCGAGAAGATCTCTCTTCCAAAAGCATTTGGAAAGGAGGGCAAGTAGATGAAAAGTGGCGGATTTATGAAAGACGCGTTGATTTTATTTGTTATTACCCTGGTTTCCGGCTTCCTTTTAGGCGGCGCTTATCAGATTACAAAAGCACCTATTGAAAAAGCAACAATTGCTGCCAATAATGAGGCATACAAAGCGGTATTTCCGGAAGCGGCAGAGTTTAAGCCTGACGATCAGATGAAGGCAGCGATTGAAACCTGCAATACGGAACTGCCGGCACAGAATTTTGGCAATGTAGGCGTAAACAATGCGCTTCAGGCAGTAGATGAAAGCGGCACGCTGCTTGGCTATGTCATCACTTCCCATTCAGATGACAGCTATGGCGGTACCGTAGAGCTGTCTGTAGGAATCAAAGCGGATGGAAGTATAAGCGGTATTGAGTTTCTTGCAATCAGTGATACACCGGGCTTAGGTCTGAAGGCAAAAGAACCGGCATTTAAGGATCAGTATACTGGAAAGAGTGCAGAGTCACTTACAGTTACCAAATCCGGCAATGCAGGTGACGCTGAGATCAATGCCATCAGCGGTGCTACCATTACATCAAGTGCAACAACCAATGCAGTTAACGCAGCATTGTATTATGTGCATCACTATATAAATCAGTAGGAGGTGGGAAGATGAACAACAAATGTACAGAACGTTTATTTAACGGTATCGTAAAAGAGAATCCAACCTTCGTGCTGATGCTCGGTATGTGTCCGACGCTGGCTGTTACCACATCTGCGATCAACGGAGCAGGTATGGGACTTTCCACGACGGTGGTACTGTTATTTTCCAATATGATTATTTCTGCCATGCGTAAGATAATTCCGGACCGTGTGAGAATTCCGGCTTATATCGTTATTGTGGCTACCCTTGTTACAATTGTGCAGCTGCTTTTACAGGCTTATGTACCCAGTCTGTATTCAGCTCTCGGAATCTATATTCCGCTGATCGTTGTTAACTGTATTATCTTAGGACGTGCGGAATCCTATGCTTCCAAGAACGGTGTGATGGTTTCCACCTTTGACGGAATTGGTATGGGACTTGGTTTTACCATCGCATTAACCTGTATCGGTCTGGTTCGTGAGATCTTAGGTTCCGGTGCTGCATTTGGTTTTAAATTCATTCCGGAGAGCTACCACATCGCTTCTTTCGTTCTGGCTCCCGGTGCATTCTTCGTGCTTTCGATTTTAACAGCACTGCAGAATAAATTTAAAGCACCTTCTGCGACCAATGGTTCCGTTCCTCCGTCTAAGTTAGCCTGCGGAGGCAACTGTATGTCATGCTCCGGTTCTTCCTGCATGTCAAACCATGAGGTTTTAGAAACCAGAAAAAGACAGGCGGAAGAAGAAGCGCTTGCAGCTAAGAAAGCAGAAGTAGCCAGAAAAGAAGCAGAATTAAAAACTGCAACTTCCAAGAAAGACGAATAGGAGAGTGGATCGATGAAAGAATTATTAATTATTGCCATAGGCTCCGCACTGGTCAACAACGTAGTGCTCAGCCAGTTCCTCGGCCTTTGTCCGTTCCTTGGAGTTTCCAAAAATGTGAAAACTTCTGCCGGCATGGGCGCGGCTGTTATCTTTGTTATTACCATTGCATCATTTGTTACCAGTATCATTTATAAGGGTGTACTTTACAATCTTCATCTGGAATTTTTACAGACCATCGTATTCATTCTTGTAATTGCAGCACTGGTACAGTTTGTAGAAATGTTTTTGAAAAAATCTATCCCTGCTCTTTATGAGGCACTGGGTGTATACCTTCCGCTGATTACAACTAACTGTGCAGTGCTGGGTGTAGCCCTGACCAATGTTCAGAAAAGCTATAATATTCTGGAAAGTGTTATAAACGGTGTGGGTACTTCTATAGGTTTCACCATTGCCATCGTTATGCTGGCTGGTGTCCGCGAAAGAATCGAATATAATGACGTTCCTCATTCCTTTAAGGGATCACCGATTGTTCTGATTACCTCTGGCCTGATGGCAATTGCATTTTTCGGATTTTCCGGATTAATTTAAAAGGAGGAGACGAAAGAATATGATAACAGGAATAATAATTGCGGCAGCCGTTGTAGGCATTATCGGTATTCTGATTGGTATATTCCTCGGCATTGCCAGCGAGAAATTTAAAGTTGAAGTGGACGAAAGAGAAATCCTTGTCAGAAATGAACTGCCTGGAAACAACTGCGGCGGCTGTGGCTATGCAGGCTGTGACGCTTTGGCAAAAGCCATTGCTGCAGGTCAGGCTGATGTTGGTGCCTGTCCCGTAGGCGGAGCGTCCGTTACAGAAAAGATTGGCAAAATCATGGGCATCTCTGCCGGTGCTGCAGATAAAAAGGTTGCTTTTGTTAAATGCAAGGGTACCTGTGATAAGACAAAAGTTCAGTACAATTATTATGGAATTGATGATTGCCGGAAGATCTCAGTTGTTCCCGGAGCCGGTGAAAAGGCATGTGTCTATGGCTGTATGGGATATGGATCCTGTGTGAAAGCGTGTGAGTTTGATGCCATTCACGTAGTAGACGGAATTGCAGTGGTTGATAAGGAAAAGTGTGTTGCCTGTGGGAAATGTGTGGCTTCCTGTCCTAACAATTTGATTGATCTGGTTCCGTATAAGGCAGAGCATTTAGTTCAGTGCAACTCCCATGACAAGGGAAAAGATGTTAAGGCGAAATGTGAAACTGGCTGTATCGGTTGTACCATGTGTATTAAGCAGTGTGAATTTGATGCAATCCATATGGATAATAACGTTGCAGTGATTGATTACGAGAAATGCACCAATTGTGGTAAATGCGCGGCTAAGTGCCCGGTTAAAGTAATTATATAAGAGAAAAGCTGTTGCAAAAGCAGATAACCTGCTTAAGCGGCAGCTTTTTTTATGTCTGACTGCATTTCATTACATCCAGACTGCCATATTCAACAACAGCGCGTTTTTTTGCAGAATTTTGTAGTACATTAGTCTGGAAGAACCAACAAATGAAAATGGAGGGTAACCAATATGAAAAAGTTAGCAGTTATGTTTCTCACAGTAACCATGGTTTTGTCAGCCCATTACAGTTCCTTTGCAGGTCAGGGAAATTCAGGGAAAGAATTTATGGAAGCGAAAACCGTGTCAGTCACCGGTGAAACCAGACCCTTAAGTCAGGATTCAATGAATGCTCCAAAAGGTGCACGTTTAGCAAGACCTCAGGATAAATCCGGTGTTAAAGAACCTGATATGCTGAGTGAGAGTCTCTTACGCCAGTCAGCGTCGTCCTGGAAATATTTAAACGGGTTTACTGTATACAGCCAGGTAACAAGCTATAATTGCGGGCCTGCATCGGTTCAGGCAGCATTAAACTATCTTGGTGTCAACCGGAATCAATCGGATATTGCGAAAGGCTGCAGAACTACGGTTAATGGTTCTTATATTGCTGATATGGTTACATATATAAACAGACAGCAGGGGCGGAACCGATATGTGGGTAAATATAATGAATCAAAGTCTGAAATGACCAGATTATTATATAGTACAGTAGCAACTGGCAAAGCAGTTCCCATCATAGGATTAACATTTTCAACCAATGACGGCTGGCTTTATTCCACAAACGGGCATTTCATGTCTGTATACGGAGCGAAAAGTGACAAATCTGCATTTGCACTGGGAGATCCCTGGATTGGTTATTCAGGTTCCGGACTGTACGGTGAGTCCTGGACATATACCAAATCTGCAACAACGCTTTATAAGGCATATAGTAAAGTAAATATAGGATTTATGTATTAATTTCAGATTATGTCAGAGACGAATGGGATATATCAAAAAATGAAAGGCGTTATCGCTTCTGTAATCATAATTTGCCTCATAACCCTGTCAGGCTGCCATATGGAATCTGACAAGGTAAGTCCTGCTTACCACGTGGCTTTTGATAATTTTGCATTAAGGACCTATATCGATCTTTATGAAACGAGATTACTATATATGGAGACTGGAAAAGCAGATACAGCCTTTTTCATTTATAATTTTCAGGACGGCAGCAATAAGAAGATTTTAACAGTCGGTAATTTTGCGCTAAAAGGGATGAGCAATGCATTTATAGACGATGCCCTGTATTTTTACATGAGTTTATACCATGGAACAGAATTGGAGAATGATCTGTATGTAGTGAATTTCTCAGAAGAACGCATGCACGCAGTATCTAAGAACAGATATTGCCAGAAACTGATTCCTTTAACAGTCTTAGATGGTAAACTGATATCCCTGCAGGGAGATTATTCGGAAAATGGAATATTTCAATCGTTTATAGAAATGCAGGATGGCGGTCAGACAATGGAACGGGTCCAATTACATTCTGCAGCCAGTCAGCCCCGCCGTATCGTTTCGATTGCAAGTGACAATACATATTTATATGCCATAGAAATCAGTGATTCTGATCCGGACAAGAAGTGCTTTATAGTAAAATATGACCGGAATTTTTCATCTATAAGTGAAATGGATATAACTGAGATCCTGAAGAAGTATGAAATAACCAGTGGAATAGCCTCTTTTTCTGTGTTTCAGAATTATTTCACTATGACCGATTATTCCAGTAATACCATTTTATGCAGCTTTGCAGATGGAAATAATCAGGCGCTGTTATGCGAAACGGATGTTGTTTATGTCCCCAATGATTCCGTAAACAGTCCCCATGAATATTTATATAAAAGAAATACGAATGAAATTTACAGGCTGGATACAGAATCAGGGAAAATAGAGATTCAGAATTACGATCTGGAAAATGATACATACAGTATTCGGGTTATGCTTTCTTATGGGGATAATCTTCTGATTGTAAAGCAGCCGGATCATGGCAACGGGAAGGAAAATGTATATTTAATTCCTCAATAATAACGAAAAACAATAATCTTATTATTAAAGAAAGGTGCCGCAAAGCCGCTGTAAATCAGCAGTTCTTTGCGGCACCGTGTATTTATGCCAATGTATTAGAATCCGAAATATTTCATAGCATTGTTATAAGAGATTCCTTCAATAATCTCTTTTAAAGCCTTCTGGTCATCCGGATATTCTCCATTATCTACCCAGCCGCCTACCAGTTCACAGAGAATTCTGCGGAAATATTCGTGTCTGGTATAAGATAAGAAGCTTCTGGAATCGGTAAGCATACCAATGAAGTTTCCAAGACATCCTAAGTTGGCAAGAGAAGTCATCTGCTCTGTCATGCCGGTTTTGTGATCATTAAACCACCATGCTGAACCCTGCTGGATCTTTCCTGGGTACTGGCTCTGGAAGCAGCCGAGGATTGTTCCGATGGAAGCGTTATCATTAGGGTTTAAGGAATAGATGATAGTTTTCGGAACCTCATCTGTAGCGCTTAACGCGTTGAGATAATCAGCCATCTGTGCAGAAGGAGCATAGTTGTTGATACAGTCAAATCCGGTATCAGGTCCTAACTTTTCAAACATAAGAGCATTATTATCTCTCTTACAGCCGTAATGAAGCTGCATAATCCATCCCATGCGGTTGTATTCCTTAGCTGCAAAGATCATAAATGCAGTTTTGTATTTCAGTTCTTCTTCCTTTGTAACAGCTTTTCCGGAAATGCTTTTTGCGAAGATTGCATCAAGCTCTGCATCATCGGCAGGTACATACATAACATACTCAAGAGCATGGTCAGATACACAGCAGCCCTGGCTGGAAAAGAATTCCATACGGTTCTTTAAAGCGGCTTTTAAAGAAGCAAAATCCTTGATTTCCATCTTGCTTGCAGCAGAAAGCTTTGTAATATAAGCGGCAAAATCAGGTTTTTCAACATTCATCGCTTTGTCTGGTCTCCATGCTGGAAGAACCTTTACCTCAAAGGAGGAATCAGCAGCGATCTTCTGGTGCCATTCCAGTGTATCAGCAGGATCATCCGTTGTACAGATTACGGTCACATTGGACTGTCTGATTAAATTACGGACACTCATGGAATCCTGATGCAGCTTTTCATTGCATAAATTCCAGACTTCTTCTGCGGTATCACCATTTAAATAGCCGGTGTAGCCAAAATATCTCTGCAGCTCTAAGTGGCTCCAGTGATAAAGCGGGTTACCAATCAGCTTTGGCATGGTCTCTGCCCATTTCTGGAATTTCTCCCTGTCAGTGGCATCTCCGGTAATGTATTTTTCTTCTACTCCGTTGGAACGCATCTGACGCCATTTATAATGATCGCCGCCCAGCCATACCTGAGTGATGGTATCAAATTTGCGGTCTTCATAAATTTCCTGGGGATTGATGTGGCAGTGATAGTCAACGACTGGCATCTTTGCCGCATAATTGTGATAGAGATCTTTTGCAGACTGGGTAGACAGTAAAAAGTCTTTGTCCATAAATTGTTTCATGTTAGAGTGTCCTCCTTAGATATATGTGATTAAAAATTAGTAGTACCTCGTTTGATCAGCTCCGGAGTAATGGAAGTTTTAGCAGGCACATTGCCTCCTTCCAGCACCCTCATCAAAGTGTTGACGGTAGTGGTGCAGAGCGCTTCCACCTTGTTGTCCACCGAAGTGATTTCCGGCGTTGTGCACCTGGATAATATGGAATTATTATATCCTATAATGCTTAATTCCTCAGGGATGGAAATACCGGTCTGATTTGCATATTTTACCGCACCAACAGCCAAAATATCCTCAGCTGCCAAAACAGAATCAAACTTAATTCCGGAACCTGATAATTCCTTGAGCTGTTCCATGGCAAGATCCGGGTCTTTGGAGCAGAGAACCATAAGTTCTTCTTTTAACGGAAGATTGGCAGAAGCGGTAGCCTGACGGTATCCTGAAAGCTTACATAAATTGCTGTAGGAAGTGCCGGAATAAAGATATAACAGCGCCGACCGGCCGGACTTATAAAGCTTTGTTGCAGCAGAATAGACAGCAGCCTGATCGTCACAGACCGTGCTGTAAATCTGTCCGCCTTCCAGACAGCCGTTGACCAGCATAATGGGAATATCCCTTGCGGCTTCTAAAAGATAGGCATTGTCCCTGTCCCTGGCTTCCACATAATGGGAGCCGGCAAGAATAATGGCATCCACACGTTTGGAACGCAAAAGCTCCAGATACTTCTTTTTTGTTTCAGGAAGATAACCGCTGCAGCATAAGATGGAATCATAGCCGCTGCTTCTCAATTGCTTTTCCAGATAATAGACAGCCTCAGCAAGCCATGGATCAGAGGAATCCGCGCACATGATTCCAATGGTTTTCATAGTGTTGAGTCCCAGACTTCTGGCGAACACATTCGGTGTATAACCAAGTTCATCCATGACAGCGAGAACCCGTTTTCTGGTTTTGTCACTGACATTGGGATTCCCGTTAATGACACGGGAAACGGTAGCGATGGAAACATGAGCATGTTCGGAAACATCGTATATATTCAAAAGCATCCCCTCCGTAATTGTAAGTATTTACATTCCTAGGTTATTATACATAATTATGATATATATTACAATCCCCCATTTGTCTTTTTTGCTAAATATTATAAAATATCCGTATAATCCTGTAAACACTTACAAATACTTCGTATATGGGAAAATAATCTTGCTTTTTTGTGGACCCCGGGAGTATACTAGAGCCTAGAAACGGAGGCTATACCATGAAACTTAACAGAACTACACAACGTACAGTAGAAATCCTGAAGCTTATTTCGAAGACACCGGAAGGCGCAACGTTAGATGATATCTGCCAGAAGCTGGATCTGCCGAAGACCAGTGCCTATGATATTGTCACCACTCTGGGAGAGATGGGCATGGTCAATGTGACGCGGGGGCAGAAGCAGAATTATACCATCGGTCTGATGGCATACCGGATCGGAGTTAATTATACCAATAATCTGAATTTTATCGGAACAATCGAGCCGGTTCTTAAGGCATTTTCAAAGGAAGTGGGAAAAACTGTTTTTTTTGGAATTCCATCGGATCACCATGTTGTATACATATGTAAGTTCGAACCGGAGAATCCTATTATTACAACGGCAACGGTCGGATCAAAAAATCCTATGTACTGTACTTCTTTAGGAAAGGTGATTCTTGCTTACAGCGATGAGGAGAACAGAGATCAGATTATCAGCCGCATTCGGTTTAACCGGTTTACAGAACGCACCATTGGAAACAGAGAAGGCCTTCTTGCTGAACTGGATGAGGTCAGGGAAAGAGGATACGCTTTTGATGCGAGGGAGATGGAAGAGCATATGCAGTGCGTGGGAGCCCCGGTTTTTGACCGGGATGGCAACGTGCTGGGAGCAATCAGCATTTCCAGCTTATATAAGCCGGCAGAGGATTATGATGCTCTTGGAAAGCTGGTTTCGATGAAGGGTATGGAGGTTTCCAGATTATTAGGCTTTCTTGGAAAAATATGAGGAATACTTATTGACAAAATGCCTGGAAGCGATTAATATTTCAAGTATAGGAATCGTAAATATGAAGTCAATTCGTATATGCGAATTTAAAAAAGGAGAGAAGAACAATCATGAAAAAAGAACAAGTTTTATCAAAGATGAAAAAAGACTGTCTGGTTGCTGTTGTTCGTGCGAAAAGCCTGGAACAGGGCGAAAAAGTCGTAGATGCAATTATTGCAGGCGGAATCAATTTTATTGAAATTACTATGACTATGGATGAAGGAAACCCAATTGAATTCATCGCTAAGATGTCAGAAAAATATAGAAGCAATGAAGACGTTGTTATCGGTGCAGGTACCGTTCTGGATCCTGAGACTGCAAGAGCAGCAATCCTTGCAGGTGCCAACTACGTGGTAAGTCCTGGCTTAAATGTAGATACTATCAAGCTTTGCAACCGTTACAGAGTACCGATGCTTCCAGGTGTTATGACTCCTACCGAAGCAATTACTGCTCTGGAGTGCGGCTGTGATATCATCAAGATCTTCCCAGGCAACATCATGGGACCGGCAGCGATCAGCTCCTTTAAAGGACCCCTTCCTCAGGGTGACTTCATGCCATCCGGCGGTGTTGACGTTGATAATGTTGATAAGTGGATTAAGGCAGGCGCATATGCCGTTGGTACAGGCAGCAGCCTGACAAAGGGCGCTAATACAGGCGATTTTGCAGCAGTTACCGCGAAAGCAAAAGAATTTGTTGAAGCAGTGGCAGCAGCACGTAAATAATAGATTAAGAACAGCAGAATTAAGGAGAATACAAAATGGCAAAGATCGTAACCATGGGCGAGATCATGTTAAGATTATCTACCCCGAACAATGAAAAGTTTATTCAGGCAGATGAATTTGATGTAAATTACGGCGGCGGCGAAGCAAACGTTGCAGTTTCTCTTGCAAACTACGGACATGACGCTGAATTCGTATCGGCAGTTCCGAAGAATCCGATCGGAGAGTGCGCAGTTGCTGCTTTAAGAAAATACAATGTTGGTACAAAGCACATTGCAAAAACCGGAGAAAGACTTGGTATCTATTTCTTAGAGACAGGTTCTGCTATGAGAGCTTCTACTGTTGTATATGACAGAGCTCATTCCTCCATCTCTACAGCAACAGCTGCAGACTTTAACTTTGATGAGATCTTTGAAGGAGCAGACTGGTTCCATTTTACAGGAATCACTCCTGCTGTCAGCGACAGTGCAGCAGAACTGACTGAGGCAGCTTTAAAGGCAGCTAAGGCACACGGCGTGACTGTATCCGTTGACTTAAACTTCCGTAAGAAATTATGGTCTTCTGAAAAAGCTCAGAAGGTTATGACAAACTTAATGCAGTATGTAGATGTATGTATCGGTAACGAAGAAGATGCAGAGAAGGTTCTTGGCTTCAAGCCAGGCAACACTGATGTAACCTCAGGAGAACTGGAATTACAGGGATATGTAGATATCTTTAATCAGATGGTTGACAAGTTCAACTTCAAGTACGTAATCAGCTCTTTACGTGAAAGCCATTCTGCTTCCGATAACGGCTGGTCTGCATGTATTATGGACGGTGCTACCCGTGAATTCTATCATTCCAGAAAGTATCACATCACACCAATCGTAGACCGTGTAGGCGGCGGAGATTCCTTCGCAGCAGGCGTAATCTGCGGTATGGCTGACAAGAAGGATTTTAAGGCTGCTCTGGAATATGCAGTAGCTGCTTCTGCATTAAAGCACACCATTCCTGGCGATTTCAACCTTGTATCCAGAGAAGATGTTGACAACCTGGCTGGCGGTGACGGATCAGGACGTGTTCAGAGATAATTTCAGGCTGAACTATTCCGGCAGATGATATGACTGCCTCTAACTGAACGAGGAAAGACATCGGGGGTCATTGCAATGACCCCCTTTTTTTAAAATCTATGGAGGAACGATCAAGATGAGTGACAGACCATTTGATTTATTAAGCCTGGGAGAATTGCTTTTACGTCTGTCTCCGGATGGCGTAGAAAGGCTGGTCAGGGGAGATTCCTTTCAAAAGCAGGTAGGTGGAGCAGAGTTAAACGTAGCGGTAGGAGCGGCTCTTTTAGGTCTTCATACCGGCGTGGTAACGCAGCTTCCATCGAATGACATGGGAAATTTTGTAAAGAACAAGGTACGTTCCTATGGAATCAGTGATGATTATTTTGTATATGACGAAAGCTCCAATGCCAGACTTGGGCTTTATTATTACGAGTATGGAGCATATCCAAGAAAGCCTAAGGTAATCTATGACAGAAAGAACAGTTCTTTTTATAATATTATAGAGGCTTCATTTCCGGACGAGATGTATAAAGCAACCACCTGTTTTCACACTACCGGCATCACCCTGGCTTTGTGTGAGAATACAAGAAAAACTGCCATTGATATGATGCGTAAATTCAAAGAAAGCGGTACGATTATTTCATTTGATGTAAATTTCCGTGGGAATCTATGGACAGGAGAGGAAGCGAGAGCGTGCATTGAGCAGATCCTTCCTTATGTGGATATCTTTTTCTGCTCGGAAGATACAGCGAGGCTGACCTTCAAAAAAGAAGGAACAGTCAAAGAGATGATGAAGAGCTTTACTAAGGATTATCCCATATCCATTGTGGCTTCCACTCAAAGAATCGTACATAGTCCGAAGAGTCATACATTCGGTTCTATTATTTACGATGCTTCGAGAAACGAATATTATGAGGAAGAACCTTACCGTAATATTGATGTTGTGGACCGGATCGGAAGCGGAGATGCATATATATCAGGTGCGCTTTATGGTCTCTTAAGCACCGGCGGAGACTGCATGAAAGCGGTCCAGTACGGCAATGCTACAGCCGCCTTAAAAAATACTATACCGGGTGACCTTCCAACCTCAGACTTGAGCGAGGTTAATACGATTATCAGGGAACATAATGATAAGGGACCTCAAAGTGAGATGAGCAGATAGCAAGTTGTCTGGATAAGAAAAAATGAATATAGTCAAAGCCTGGGTCTATGAGAATTGACCCAGGCTATTTTTGAGTTGTTATATAATTTTGATTAATTTCCGCATTCTATGCTGATCTCATTAAATTTTTCAAGTATAAAGTTAATATCAATATTATCTTTTTCTTCATCTGAACAGTCCACAACTGCATTTCCCTGGTGCATCATCAAAAGCCTGTTACCGTAGTCTACTGCATAACGGAGGTTATGAGTCACCATGATGGTTGTCAGCTGCTTTTCTTTTACGATCTTGTCTGTCAGCTGCATGATGATCTCAGCCGTTTTGGGATCAAGGGCTGCTGTATGTTCATCAAGAATCAGGAATTCGATAGGTGTCATGGTTGACATTAAAAGTGCCATGGCCTGTCTCTGCCCTCCGGACAACACCCCTACCTTTACGTGCAGTTTGTCTTCCAGGCCCAGACCTAAGGTGCGAAGCTGTTCTCTGTAATACCCAATCCGCTGCTTATTGGTTCCGGGACGTAAGTTAAATGGTTTTCCTTTCGTATCAGCCAGTGCCATATTTTCCAGAATAGTCATGTTAGGGCAGGTACCCATGGCGGGGTTCTGATAGACTCTTCCAATACGCCGCTGACGGCGGTATTCCGGCATGCTGGTAATATCAGTTCCGTTAATGAGTATGGATCCGCTGTCCAGAGGAATACTTCCGCAGATCAGATTTAAGAGAGAAGTTTTCCCGGATCCATTGCTGCCCACAACTGATATGAACTGCTGGTTCTTTATGGTTAATTGAAAGTCATGGAACAGACACATCTCATTGACGGTTCCGTGGTTGTAATATTTGTTGATATTTTTCAGTTCAATCATGCTTTCACCTTCTTTTCCCTTCCGTTGCTCAGTACCAGAATTGCCAAGAACAGAACAGATGTAATCAGTTTCAGATCAGAAGCTTCCATACCCAGATAGATCGCAAATGACACACAGGCTTTGTAAATAATTGAGCCTATAATGACAGCAGTGGTTGATTTCACAAATCCGACCCGCTTAAACAGCTTTGTTCCAATGATTACATTGGCAAGTCCTATAACGATGGTTCCCGTTCCCATGCTGATTTCGAAAAATCCCTTTTGCTGACAGTATACGGAGCCTGCCAGGGAAGCAAGTCCGTTTGCGATAGCCAGCCCCACGATTTTAACCATTCCCCGGTCCTTTGCAAGAGAAGTAACAAGTGTCTCATTATCGCCGACTGCTCTTAAGAGATAGCCGGAGCGGGTTTTTAAGTATTGGTCCAAGATAAATTTTACAATGAGAACGATGAGTGCAAGTATGATAACTACAGTTATAGAGCTTAAAGACGCCGGAAACAGCCTGTTAACCAGGCTGTTTTCAAAAATGGTATTCACATTGAAAAATGGAACATTGGCTTTTCCGGCGACTCTTAAATTAACGGAGTACAAAGCGGTCATGACAATAATACCAGACAGAAGATCCCGTACTTTTAATTTTACATGAATGAAACCGGTAATGCATCCTGCAAGAGCTCCTATGGCAAATGCGATAAACAGGGTTGCCAGAGGATTGAATCCGGCTAAAATAAGGGTAACGGTAACAGCGCCTCCAAGGGGAAAGGTCCCATCAACAGACAGATCCGGAAAATCCAGGATCTTATAAGTGATGTATACGCCCAGTGCCATAATGGCATAAACCAGACCTTCTTCCAAAACGCCAAGTATAATTGACATGATTTAACTTCCTCCAATGTTTCTATTTATTTTGTTCCTTTTGAAATATCAGTAAATATCTCAGCTGCAGTATCGGTCATATCCTTTGGTAAGGTGATGCCCAGTGTTTCGGCAACCTTAGAATTGCCGTAAAATGCTGCATCTTTGATTACTTCAAAGTTTAATTCACTTGCTTTGGCTTCACCCTTTAATACTTTGGCAGCCATGACACCGGTCTGTTTTCCTAAATCCACATAATCAAGACCCATTGCTGCGAGGCAGCCGATCTTTACCTGTTCCACTTCACTGCCGAAAACAGGAATGTTCTTTTTGCCGGCTTTATCAAGGATAAGCGGAAGAGAGCTGACTACTGTATTATCAGTTAAATTGTTAAGGCAGTCAACCTTTTCCAAAATGCTGTCAGCTGCCAGGGGAATATCAGCTGTGGCAGTAACCGGTCCTTCTACGATTTCAAATCCGTAATTCGCAGCAGCCGCTTTGTATTCTTTAATAGCTGTCTCTGAGTTTACTTCGCTGGTGCTGTATAAAATACCGATTTTTTTTGCATCCGGAAGAATCTTGCGGATCATTTCCAGCTGTTTTTCAACGGGAAGCTTATCGCTGGTTCCGGTTATTTCGCCTACCGGTGTACCATCTTCATTGGCAAGTGCAGCAGCTGCCGGATCTGTAACAGCGGTAAAGATAACAGGTATATCCGCTTTTTTTGCGCCGCTGTAGGCTGCCTGTGCCATAGGAGTTGCAATGGCGCAGATCAGATTGGTCTTTTTGGCCAGAAAGTTGTTTACGATCTGACTGGCAGTACCGCCATCTGCCTGCGCATTTTCATAAAGGACGGTTAAATTCTTTCCTTCCTCCAGTCCTTCCTCTGCAAGCCCCTTTAAAAAACCTTCCCTGCAGTTATCAAGAGAACCATGCTCTGCAAACTGGGCGATTCCAATGGTGTAGGCTTTGGTTTCTTCGCTCTTGGCAGTTGCAGCAGCAGTAGTATTAGTGGCGTTGGTCTCTTTGGTGCTCTCTGGTGATTTACCGGAAGCACATCCGGTAAGGGTAGCAGCAAGTGCTGCAAATAACATGATTTTTACTGATTTTTTCATAATAATTCCTCCTGAAATTTATTCTCATTAATAAAATGCTTTCATTGCATAAAAAAAGTCCCAAGTATGTTATTCACATACTTGAGACGAATCATACAATCCGCGGTGCCACTCAAATTGACTTAATATAAGCCCTCTTTTCATATACTAACATATATGCCACATGAATAACGGTTGTGGAATCCGTCAGCCCCTACTTCCTGTCGGTTCAAGGCTGCCCTCAAAAGTCCATTCAGCTATCTGCACTATACCGCACTCACACCACCGGCGGCTCTCTGAAATACTGCTTCGAAAGCTTACTCTTCTTTTTCAACGGTTTCTTTTATTAATCAATATATTAATGCGTGAAAGGAATTTTGTCAACAGGTAATTGAAAATTCTTTCTTTATTTCCCTGGATCTGTGATAGAATGAAAAAAAGACATGCGATGGAAGGAGAACTTATGAGCAGATTGTTAGTTGTGGTGGACATGCAGAAGGATTTTATAAACGGTTCATTGGGAACCAGGGAAGCGGAGGCGGTCGTTACCAATGTAAAAAAGAAAATTGAAGAGTATCAGGAATCAGGAGACGATGTGATATTTACGCTTGATACCCATGAGAACGATTATATGGATACCCAGGAGGGAAAGAATCTTCCGGTTATTCATTGTGTGAAGGGGACTCCAGGCTGGGAATTGGCGGATGCGATAAAAGAGATTCCGGGCAGGCGGTTTGAGAAGAATACCTTTGCCAGTAAGGCTGTGGGAGAATATGCAGCGTCAGGCAGCTATAAATCCATAGAGCTGGTCGGTCTGTGCACCGATATCTGCGTCATATCCAACGCTCTGTTAATCAAAGCATTTCTTCCGGAAATTCCAATTCTGGTTGATTCTTCCTGTTGTGCAGGAGTTACACCGGAAAGCCATGAGAATGCTTTGAATGCCATGAAGATGTGCCAGGTTACTGTTTTATAATCAAATATAAAAAAGCAAAAAAACATGAGATGGAGCTGCTGTTTTTTTGCTTTTTATGTTTTATGGGTTATTTACCCAGACGCTCTAAATCCCTGTAGAAACCGGGGTAGGATATATTTACGCATTCAGCTCCCTTGATCTGCGTTTCACCATCTGCACATAGTCCTGCAACAGCGAAGGTCATGGCGATCCGGTGGTCCAGCCTGCTGTCAATTACTGCTCCGTGAAGAGGATTTCCCCCGCGTATAATCATTCCGTCCTCTGTTTCTGTTACATCGGCTCCCATTGCAGAAAGATTCTTAACCATTACCTCAATCCGGTTGGATTCCTTTACCTTTAATTCTCCTGCATCTCTGATTATAGTTTCGCCCTCTGCAAAACATGCCATGGCAGCTATGATGGGAAGTTCATCAATTAAAGTGGGGATAATGGCACCGCCGATTTCGGTTCCGCAAAGAGTACTGGTTTTTACAAGAATATCAGCAGTAGGCTCACCGGAACCGTTGTTTTTATTAAGCAGAGTGATATCCGCGCCCATATCCCTGCATACAGTAAGAATTCCGTCTCTGGTAGGATTGATTCCCACATGCTTTATCAGTATTTCAGAACCAGGTATTAAAAGACCAGCTGCAATGAAAAAGGCGGCAGAGGAGATATCCCCGGGAACATCAATTCTGCTGCCATACAGTTCCTTTGCAGACCGTATGGAGGCAGTTGTCCCTTCTGTTGTTACATCAGCACCAAAGTATTTCAGCATGATTTCTGAATGGTTTCTTGAAATATATGGTTCGGTTACCTTGGTTTCCCCTTCTGCATAAAGTCCTGCCAGAAGAATGGCTGATTTAACCTGGGCAGAGGCTACCCTGCTGGTGTAATGAATGCCGTAAAGCTTCTTTCCGGTAATGGCAAGAGGCGCACAGCCATTGCCTTCCAGGCTTCTGATATCAGCACCCATGTGAGAGAGCGGGTCCATAATCCGTTTCATCGGGCGTTTTTTTATGGACTCATCGCCGGTTAAGGTGACATCAAAGTTCTGGGCAGACAGAAGACCTGATATCAGGCGGGTGGTGGTGCCGCTGTTGCCGCAGTCCAGTATATCCTCCGGTTTTTTTAGTCCATAAAGACCGTTTCCGTGAACAATCACAGAGTCCCCGTTATTTTCAATATCAATGCCCATCTTTTTAAAACAGGCAATAGTAGACAGGCAGTCTGCGCCCTGAAGAAAATTGGTGATCTCCGTCGTACCTTTTGCAAGAGAGCCGAACATGATACTGCGGTGGGATATGGATTTATCACCGGGTATGGATAATTCCCCCCTTAAAGGGGAGGCTTTTGTAAATTTCATAAGATACCTCTCTTAATTGGATATTAATTCATAATGATAGCTTTCCAGCTGCTTCCAGGCATGATCCATGGTTTCCTTATCGTAAAATGCGATGCGCAGGGCACCTTCTCCATGCTCCCGGTTATGATTGATCCCAATATTGCGGATACTGATACCCTTGGAGGCGAGAATTACGGACAGGGTAGATATGGCACCAACTTCATCGGCCATATCTACTGTGAAAGAATATTCCGGTGCTATAGGGCCGGTAGTCCGTTCCGAAAAGGTATTCCGGTAATTCCTGGAGGTTTCAAAGAGCTGGTTGATATAACTGCCGTTTTTCTGGTTTAACTGATCTAAAATCTGATTTAAGGATGTGATATACCGCTCTAATATAATAGAAAGGTTTTGCTGGTTTGTCATACAGATCTGTTCCCACATTTCCGGCGAGGAGGAGGCGATACGTGTAATATCCTTAAATCCTCCGGCTGCCAGCCTTTTCATCAGACCCTGCTGACTGTCAGAATCCTTTACTAAATTAACCAGACTGGAAGCAACGATATGGGGCAGATGACTGACTGCAGCTGTCACAAAATCGTGCTCGTGATAATCCAGAACAATGGGGATGGAACCGATCATTTCTGCAATACGGACCAGACGTTTTGTATGATCCTGAGTAGTTTTGGCTGTAGGTGTTATAATATAATAAGCATTCTCCAGCAGATGGTCGGTGGAATTTTCATAGCCTGTTTTTTCAGAACCTGCCATAGGGTGCCCACCCACAAAACAGGATTCCATGTCAAGGCGGATTACGGCCTCATGGATGTCCGTTTTGGTGCTTCCCACATCGGTAACAATGGCTCCTGGTTTTAAAAAAGGCTGGATTTTACTTAGATACTCTGCATTGTATTCCACGGGTGTACAAAGAAATATGAGGTCACATTCTAACAGCTCTTTTCCAATTCCGTCCAGAATCACATCGACGATGCCATCCTCTTTGGCCTCAATCAGCCTGGAGCGGGTTCTCATATAAGCCATGATTTTAGTTTCAGGTGTTTCACGCTTGATCCCCCGGGCGATGGAGCCCCCGATCAGACCAAGCCCGATAAAGGCTACTACGGCATCATTCATCTAAAACCCTCCCTGAAAGTTCTGCGTAAGGCTGTAACTGCCTGGTTAACTGCTCAAACTGCTCAAAGGTAAGAGACTGGGGACCGTCGGATAATGCGCAGGAAGGACAGGGATGAACTTCCACGATTAAACCGTCTGCACCTACGGCAAGGGCTGCCTTTGAGATAGGTTCAATGTAAGCTCTGACTCCGGTCGCATGACTGGGG
This sequence comes from Lacrimispora amygdalina, assembly GCF_900205965.1. GTDB lineage: Bacteria > Bacillota > Clostridia > Lachnospirales > Lachnospiraceae > Lacrimispora > Lacrimispora amygdalina_A. The sequence goes on along the minus strand of NZ_OAOF01000023.1, from coordinate 32,964 downwards.
TCTACGATAACCGGGAGATGGCTCTTTGAGCGTATAACCGGAATCGCGCTGATGTCCAGGGTGTTTCTTGTTGCAGTTTCATATGTGCGGATTCCTCTTTCACAAAGAACAATGTTAGGATTCCCTTCGGAAGCGATGTATTCTGCTGCGTTTAACCATTCATCGATGGTAGCACAAAGACCTCTTTTTAAAAGAACTGGAATTCCTGCTTTACCTGCTTCTTTTAAAAGCTCAAAATTCTGCATGTTTCTTGCGCCAATCTGGATCATATCAACATATTTTACTGCAGTTTCCAGTGCACGCAGGCTGGTTACCTCACAAACCACATTCAGTCCGGTAGCTTCTCTGGCTTCTTTCATGTACTGCAACCCTTCTTCCTCCAGTCCCTGAAAAGCATAGGGGGAAGTTCTTGGTTTATAAGCACCGCCTCTTAAGAACTGGGCACCAGCTTTTTTCACCGCATAAGCAGTTTCTAACAGCATATCATGGTTTTCAATGGCACAGGGACCAGCCATCATGGTAAGATGTCCCGGACCGATTTTCGTTTTGCCTACGGTGATGACTGAATCTTCCGGGTGAAACTTTTTGTTCACAACCTTGTAACTCTCTGTTACTGCAACTATTTTATCTACACCATCCATCATCTCAATATTCGCACCCTGAATTTTTGTTTTATCACCTACAACACCTACAATTGTTACCTGGGTTCCTTCTGATAAATGAGCGGTCAGTCCGCTGGATTCAATAAATTGCCTTACTTTACTCACAGCTTCTGGAGAAGCATTCGGTTTCATAATAATTGTCATATCTCTTTTCCCTCTTTTCCAACAAATGATTAATCCCCATTGTAATGGATAGTATGAAAGTTGTCAACGCTTTTACACGTTAAACTTTGACACTTTAAAGTAAAAGTTGCTAAAAGGAACCCGCATGGCAACTTTACAGATGGTAAAATCGGCGGAAACAGCAGTCCCCTCAGCTCTCTTTTTGTGTAGAACTTCTGTATGAATGAGAAGAATAATAAAAAAAGTTACATGAAACATGGAAAATGCCATATAATTTTTTTGCAAAATTATTTAAAATAACAGTATGAGGCAAAATACTAATAATATGCACCAATATTGGCGCGGTAAAGGATAAGACAATGGAAAAATTACAATTAAACAAAACCGGATTTCTTACCAATTATCTCATTTCCGGTCCAAAAGAGATGGATTTTGTTAACGATGAAACAGACGAGAACCAGCTGCGATATGAACAGCATTTAAGATCTCTGGTAGCTGATTTAAGCAGAACATGCCCCAGAGGACCAATAGTTCTTGGACAAAACAGCAGACTTCAAATGCCATGGAAGTATTATTACCATTATGGAAACTGGTTTGTAGATGAAAGTACATTTTATTCCACCCTTAAGAAAGTGGAGCTTGATGCAGTGACCCAAATTCTGGTTGAGGAGGATTTGACGGCAGAAGCTGTTGTATGGTCTTATGCAGCTGTGGATGTCTGGTGCAATGGGGAATTGGCGTGCCGTATGGATACGCCGGTTTATAAGCCCATACAAAAGAAGAAAATGGAGCTCCGGTTAAAAAAAGGGAAGAATCAAATCTATGTCAGCCTCCAGACACTGGGGGTCAGAGATACCAGAACATTATTCGGCATTCAGTTCATGGATCATACAGAGGACATTTGTGTTGTACTGCCTGATGAGAAGCAGACGGAGGAACTGGTCCGGATCGAACAGTGGCTTGCTTCCGTTAAGATTAAAAATTCAGTTATGACTTACCAGGGGAGTGCTCCAGACGAAACGTATCTGGGGTATGACAGTCAGAGTCCGGATTTTGCCCAGGTAAATATCCGTAAGGAATGGCATGAGATCAGCGGCAAAACCCGGGTGGAACTGGATGAAGAAAAACCAGGTGTGATCTTAGTGAGCGTTAAGAACCAGCACGGTACCCTCACAAGAAAGGTGGAAAATATCCTGGCACAGAAGCCGGAATACTCTGGAATCATAGACTTTGAAGAAAATAAAAAAGCTATTTTTCGCAGGATTGGGGAAGCAGAAGGCTTATCCAGAGGGGATAAATTCGGCTTTTCCATCTCCAATATACTTGCAAGAAAATTTCTTGGCGTGGATGGAGAACGGGATACAGAGCTTCTTTATGAAACACTTGACCAGATTGAAAGCAGATATGACTGTTCTGATTTCCTGGTATGCGGTCTTATAAGGTATCTGAAGAATTATCCGGTGAATGAGGATTTGGCAAAACGGGCGAAAGAGGTTCTTTTAAACTGGCGTTACTGGATGGACCAGAAAGGGTCTGATGCCATGTGTTTCTGGAGTGAAAATCACTCCCTCATGTTCTATACCTGTGCGATGAATGCAGGAGAGATGTATCCGGAAGAATATTTCCCCCGTGCTGACATGACCGGCAGAGAGCTTTTTATAGAAGGAAGAAGCAAAGTTAAAGCCTGGCTGGCTGATGTGGAGGAGCATGGATTTGAAGAATTTTTAAGTACAGTATATATGTGCGTTACATTTGCAGCGCTGTTAAATGTAATTGATTTTTCAGAAGATGTCATTTCCCGGCGTGCCGTAAAAATTACCGACCGGCTCCTTGAAATGCTGTGCCGCCATACCTTTGACGGCGTTGTCATTGCCCCCATGGGACGGGTTTACAGGGAAGTGGTTCACCCGTTTGAGCAGGGTGCACAGGCGCTGATGAACTTAATAAATCCGGAAGTACCTTATTCCTATGGGGAGGGCTGGCTTGGCTTTTATGCAAGCAGCAGCTACCAGCTGCCAAAAGATTTAACAGTTCTGATGAAGGAGCCGGCTGATAAGGCATACTCCACTGGAAATGCTCTCATCAGATTGAAAAAAACACCTGCATATTGTATGACTTCCGTTCAGTCCCCCAGACAGGATGAGGAATTTAAACGGTGGAGAAATCTTACTCTGGATCCGGATTCAGATACTTCCACCTGTGAATACACCAAATCGCTGAATGAACGGTTTCATGGAACCACCTGTTTTGAGCCTGGAGTCTATGGCTATCAGCAGCATATGTGGTATGCTGCTCTTGATAAAGAAACAGATCTCTTTACAAATCACCCAGGCGGAACCTGTGATTCCAGCTCCATGAGACCTGGTTACTGGTATGGAAATGGAGTCATGCCTTCGCTGGCTCAGGAAGAAAATTTCCTGGGTGCCGTCTATCACATTCCAGAGGAGCACCCGATACATTTTACACATGCTTATTTCCCGGCGCCAAAGTTTTCGGAGACGATAATTTCAGATCACTGGCTGTCTGGCAGGAAGGCAGATGGATTTGCCGCGCTATGGTGCAGCGGTATGTTGGAACCCGTTGATGACCAGCTGTTTGAATGCGAATACAGAACCTATGGAGATGACATCGCTTACTTCTGTGTATGTGCAGGCCGTCAGGATTTTAAGAGCCTGGAAGAATTTACTGCTTATGCAAAGGACCTTCATCCCAATTTTGATGCACAACAGCGTATTCTGACAGCAGGACCATTAAAAGTGAGATTTACAAATAACAATGACAGAACACAGTATATTTAGGAAAGAAACCCGGGCGGCGGTTGCGGCTTCTTCCGCCGTCTATGAGAGACAACCTTATTTTATAAGAAATTACAGCAGATGCAGGGAGCTTCTGCTGACAGAAAAAGATCCTGAGGGAGCGGCTGAAGCCGTAAGGTTTGGAATCATGCATGCCAGGCTCCTTCACTTAGATTGTTATTTGCTGCCCATTGTCTATATAGACTGGATGTTACCGGAACTGTTAAAAGATTTAAAGAAACAGGGCATTCCTGATACGGTGATTATGGAATCTTTAAGAGACATTGAAATCTGGATTCAGTCTTACAGGAAATATCATCAGGGGCAGGTGGGGCTTGACCGGATTGAATGGGTGTTTCGTTCGCTGGCTGGAAAGGTACAAAGATTCGGCAGCCTGCAGTTTGAAAAAGTGACATATGAATTCCCGTTTCTGGTCCTGGAAAACAGACAGTCCGGGAAGCTGCAGGCAATGGCATATCCGGATCTTGTGGCAGATCAGGATGGCTATTTCGCAGGTACAAATGCAAGAAAATCGGTGAGTATAGTAAAAACGGAGTTAGAGTACCGGGAGGGGAACCTTCACGGGTATTGTGCGGATTTAAAACGGGGAACTCTGAATGTGGAAGAAAAAGCTTCGTATTGTCTTGAGAATTGGGAGGTGAAGCTTGTTCCTGGAGAAGAGGCGGTTGCCGTTCATATTCCTGAAGGTGCAGATTTGTCTCCCGACAGCATTGACGCCTCTCTCCATGCTGCAAAGAGCTATTATGAGAATTCCATTCTTATCTGTGAAAGCTGGATGCTGGACCCGCATCTGGAGCTTATTCTGCCGCAGACCAGCCGGGTGGTTAACTTTATGCACCGGTTTTATAAAATTCCGGTTATGGCAGACCGGCCACAGATACTGGAACGGGTCATGGGTTTTGATTTTACCATGGATAAACTTTTACAGTTTCCCTGTACAACATCTCTGCAGTCAGCACTGAAAAAGTATCTTTCAGAGGGCAATGAGATGTTTACCACAGCAGGTTTTATGCCATGGAATGACAACACAACTGGGAGGAATACTGGTTTATGAAAGAGTACTATGCGGGACTGGACGTAGGCGGAACAAGCGGAAGACTAAAAATCTGTGATCTGTCAGGAAAAGTGCTGGGAGAATTTACTGCTCCCGGCTGCAGCTTTAACACAGACGGTGCGGTAAAGAGCCGGCTGCGCTACCGTGATCTGGTGCTCCCGGCACTTCTGAAACAGAATCTTACCCCAGGCAGCTGCAGGGGGATCTGTGTGGCTGCAAGCGGCATTGATTCCCCTTCTGATGAGCAGGAATGCAGATCCATTTTTGAGGAAATGGGGTTTTTACCGGATTACCTGATGGTAGTCAATGACTGTGAGGTGTTTCTTTATCAGACCAGACTTCCGGCTCTGGTTTTAGTATCGGGAACGGGATCAGTCTGCTTTGGCAGAGATGAGACGGGGATCACACACAGGACAGGCGGCTGGAATCATATAGTAAGCGATGAAGGCAGTGGTTTTGACATGGGACTGAAGGTCTTAAAAACAGTTGGCAGTGAATTATCCGGACGAAGTAAAAGTCCGGTGCTTACGCCTTTATTTCTTAAGACGACAGGGCTGGATTCACTGGGAAAGATCGATGATTATATCAATGACAATCTGATGGAGAAGTCTCAGATAGCCCGGTTTTCCCTTCTCGCCTATCAGGCCGCAGCATCAGGAGATGTGACAGCCATAGGGATTCACCAGGAATGTGCAGATGCCTTATGGGGGCTGATCCGTGACACAGCGGCTAAAATGAACAGAGAAGGAGCAGACCTCTGGCTATGGGGAAGTCTTCTGGTGAAAAACCACATTCTCCGTGAAATGGTGAAAGGTAAAGTCCATGCAGAGCTGCCTGGTATGCGTATGGACATCCCGCAAATAACCGCTCTGGATGCGGCACTTCAGGCTGTTCAGAAGAAAGATTATATATGCTGAAATGTTGGATTTGGGCATATAAATAACAATTTTAGAAAAAATTGACCATAAGGGAGGCGGAAGCCTTCCTTTCTTTTATCAAAATATAGAAAAATGTCGAAAAATATTTGTGCAAATTGTACCTTTTGCTTGCAATTATAAGACATTTTTAGTAAAATGTGATTATAGACTTATATACCGAACAGGAGGAATGTTTATGAACGTGTATGGAACCAAACAGATCCGTAACGTCGCCTTACTTGGGCACGGGGGCGCCGGCAAATCTACCCTTGCTGAAGCAATGGCGTTAGTGACCGGAGCCATCAGCAGAATGGGAAAAATTTCCGATGGCAATACCATCAGCGATTATGACAAAGAAGAGATTAAGAGACAGTTTTCCATCTCCACTTCCCTGATTCCGTTGGAATATGAAGGAGAGGAAGGACTGATCAAGATTAATTTACTTGATACTCCCGGTTATTTTGATTTTGTTGGTGAGGTTGAAGAAGCAATCAGTGTGGCAGATGCTGCAGTCATTGTAGTAAACTGCAAGGCAGGAATTGAGGTTGGTACGTTAAAGGCATGGGAGCTTTGTGAAAAGTACAAGCTTCCCAGATTGTTTTTTGTAACCAATATGGATGATGATCAGGCCAGCTATCGTGAGCTGCTGATAAAGCTGGAAAAAGAATTTGGAAGAAAAATAGCACCGTTCCACCTTCCCATCAGAGAGAATGAAAAGTTTGTGGGATTCGTGAATGTAGTAAAAATGGCAGGGCGGCGCTTTACGGTTAACAGTGATTATGTGGAATGTGAGATTCCTGATTACAGCCAGAAGAATCTGGGCATTGCAAGAGAAGCTTTGATGGAGGCAGTTGCTGAAATCAGTGAGGAATACATGGAACGCTATTTCTCCGGCGATGAGTTTACCCAGGAAGAGATTTCTTCTGCACTTCGGGAACATGTCATACAGGGGAATATGGTTCCGGTCATGCTGGGATCCGGAATCAATGCCCAGGGGGTAAAGATGGTTTTGCAGGCAATTGACAAGTATTTTCCATCACCGGAGCGCTATGAGTGCATTGGTGTGGATGTATCCACGGGAGAACGGTTTACAGCCAGATACAACGATCACGTATCGTTGTCTGCCCGTGTATTTAAAACAATCGTAGATCCCTTTATCGGAAAGTATTCTCTTTTAAAAATCTGTACCGGAACGCTGAAATCTGATTCGGCAATTTATAATGTGAATAAAGATACGGAAGAGAAGATCGGTAAACTTTATCTCCTGCGGGGGAAAGAAGCCATAGAAGTGCCGGAATTAAAGGCCGGAGACATCGGAGCAGTATCAAAGCTTAACGTGACACAGACCGGAGATACCATAGCCCTTCGTTCTGCACCCATTGTATATCACAAGCCCGAGATCTCCACCCCCTATACGTATATGCGTTACAAAACCAAGACGAAAGGGGATGATGACAAGGTTTCCAATGCGCTGGCGAAATTAATGGAAGAGGACTGGACATTAAAGGCAGTCAACGATACGGAGAACCATCAGTCACTTCTTTACGCAATCGGTGACCAGCAGCTGGATGTGGTGACCAGCAAGCTGTTAAACCGCTACAAGGTTGAGATTGAATTAAGCAAGCCTAAATTTGCCTTCCGGGAAACCATACGCAAACGTGTGGAGGTTCAGGGAAGATATAAAAAGCAGTCCGGCGGACACGGTCAGTTTGGTGACGTTAAGATGACCTTTGAACCCTCAGGAGATTTGGAAACCCCATATATATTTGAAGAGACGGTATTCGGCGGGGCAGTTCCTAAAAATTATTTTCCTGCAGTGGAAAAGGGAATTGCAGAATGTGTACTAAAGGGCCCCCTTGCTGCGTATCCCGTTGTAGGAATTAAGGCAACACTGACCGATGGTTCGTACCACCCGGTAGATTCCTCAGAGCTTGCATTTAAGATGGCTGCAACGCTTGCCTTTAAAAAAGGTTTTATGGATGCAAATCCTGTGCTTTTAGAGCCGATCGCATCATTAAAAGTCACAGTACCGGATAAATTTACCGGAGACGTTATGGGAGATTTAAACAGGAGAAGAGGACGGGTTCTGGGAATGAATCCCAATCATCATGGAAAGCAGATTATAGAGGCTGATATACCTATGTCAGAGCTGTTTGGCTATAATACAGATCTTCGTTCAATGACAGGAGGGATTGGTACTTTTGAATATGAGTTCAGCCGTTATGAGCTGGCTCCCGGAGATGTGCAGAAGAAGGAAGTTGAAGAACGGGCATCAAAAGTTGACCGGATGGATGCTTAATAGATAATGATTCAGGCGGATCCAGAATACATATGGGTCCGCCGTTTTATTACCGTAAGACTGCTGGAGGAATTGCGTATTTCATGGTTATGTGTTAAACTGGTAACAATTCAGCAGGAGGTAAGGGGCGAGTGGAAGAGACGAGAGCCGCAAGAAAAGCATTTGGAAGAATCGGAATCGGATATACCGGTTTTCTCAGTGCATCAATTGTACTTCAAATTGTGTTAAGGATTTTTATTTATGTAGTTAATCGGGAAGGTATTTTGAATTTATCCCGCAACTGGTATTTATTTGCTACTTCCCTGGCCAATTATGCAGCGGGAGGAATGGTTTTATTTCTGATTATAAAGAATATGCCTGTCACTCATAGACCGGTAAGCAGGAAAGCGGATAAAAAGCTGCTGATCTGCTCATTTTTTATCTGTATCACTGCATTGATTGCCGGTAATTTACTGGGGCAGCTGCTCATGAGTCTGATCAGCGCGCTGGAAGGAAGACCGATGGTGAATCCGGTGACAGAGGTGCTTAAGGGGCTGAGTACAGGGACTATATTTGCAATTATGGTGGTTATGGCACCTGTTTGTGAAGAAATACTATTCCGCAGGCTTATCATTGACCGGATACGCAGATATGGGGAGAAAGCGGCTATTTTAGTATCTGCAGTGATTTTCGGACTCTGCCACGGGAATTTTTATCAATTTTTTTACGCATTTGGAATTGGTCTTGTGTTTGGCTATATTTATACCAGAACAGGAAGACTCCGCTATACCATAGTATTCCATATGATTATTAACTTTTTAGGATCAGTGGCGGCAATCTATATTCAGAATTCCATGGTGCTGGCAGCGATTTATTCTCTGGTTCTATATGGATCCATGATTGCGGGAATCGTGTTGTTTATTCTTACGAGGAAAGACTGGATGTTCTGGCAGGGCGAAGAAGCGGTCTGGGGCAGGGGAGCAGGAAAGATACTGTTTTTGAATATTGGCATGGTATTATTTTTTATATTATCTGCCATTTCCTTTGTAATTACAGAGTTTTCATAAAATCATGTTGACACGTCCCGGCAATTGTGTTACATTTACAGTTAGCAAAAATACAGTGATCAGGAGTAGTAAGCAGTCTGAAACATTCAGAGAGCCGGCGGCTGGTGAAAGCCGGTTGGGGAAGACAGCTGAACTGGCCTTTGAGTAGCGTGCTGAAGAAAGCCATGGCTTTTGTGTAGGTATAGCCGGTTTCCCGACCGTTACAGCGGGCGGACAGAAGCTTCTGTCCGGTTGAGTGCATACATTTTGTATGAAATAGAGTGGTACCACGTGGTAAATTCTGCGTCTCTATAACCGTTTTTTTACGGTTGGAGACGCTTTTTTTTATAACTAAAGGAGGAAATATTGTTATGGCATCATCTTATAATCATAGCGCTATTGAAAAAAAGTGGCGTGAGAATTGGGCGAAAAATCCGATTAATGTGGACGATGGAAAGAAACCAAAATATTATTGTCTGGATATGTTCCCTTATCCGTCCGGAAGTGGTCTTCATGTAGGTCACTGGAGAGGCTATGTCATCTCTGATGTCTGGAGCCGTTATCAGATCTTAAAGGGTCATTATGTGATCCATCCAATGGGCTGGGATGCGTTTGGCCTTCCGGCAGAAAATTATGCAATTAAGATGGGTGTTCATCCGGCAAAATCTACGGCTGAGAATGTAAAGAACATCAAAAGGCAGATTGATGAAATTGCTGCTGTTTACGACTGGGATATGGAAGTTAACACCACAGATCCGGGATTTTATAAGTGGACTCAGTGGATTTTTGTGCAGATGTTTAAGAAGGGCCTTGCTTATGAGAAGGAGTTCCCCATTAACTGGTGTCCTTCCTGTAAAACAGGTCTTGCCAACGAGGAAGTGGTAAATGGCTGCTGCGAACGCTGCGGAACTACCGTAACCAAGAAGAACTTAAGACAGTGGATGTTAAAAATCACAGCTTATGCAGACCGTCTGTTAAATGACTTGGATAAGCTTGACTGGCCGGAAAAGGTTAAGAAGATGCAGACAGACTGGATCGGAAAATCTTACGGCGCAGAGGTGGATTTTAAGGTTGAGGGAAGGGATGAAGCCATAACGGTTTACACCACAAGACCTGATACGTTATATGGAGCAACCTTTATGGTGCTTGCACCGGAGCACGCTCTGGCTTCTTCTCTTGCAGTGCCGGAAACTCAGGCAGCTGTGGAACAGTATATCTATGACGCCTCCATGAAATCCAATGTTGACCGTCTGCAGGATAAGGAAAAAACAGGTGTATTTACGGGAAGCTATGCAGTTAATCCTTTAAGCGGTGCAAAAGTTCCGATCTGGATTTCCGATTATGTACTGGGTGATTACGGTACAGGTGCTATCATGTGTGTTCCTGCCCATGATGACAGAGACTTTGAGTTTGCAACAAAATTTAATATTCCTATCATACAGGTAATTGCAAAAGACGGTAAAGAAATAGAAAACATGACAGAGGCCTATACAGAGGCAAACGGTACCATGATCAATTCCGGCGAATGGAACGGTATGGAATCAGCAGTTCTCAAAAAGGAAGCACCTGCCATGATCGAAGCGAGAGGTCTTGGTAAGAAAACAGTGAACTTTAAGCTTCGTGACTGGGTATTCTCCAGACAGCGTTACTGGGGAGAGCCGATTCCCATCATACACTGTCCACACTGCGGCAATGTTCCGGTACCGGAAGACCAGCTTCCTCTTACCCTTCCGGAAGTGGAAAGCTATCAGCCTACTGGTACAGGAGAATCCCCTCTTGCGGATATTGAGGAGTGGGTAAACACCACCTGTCCGGTATGCGGTGCTGCTGCAAAGAGAGAGACCAATACCATGCCGCAGTGGGCAGGATCTTCCTGGTATTTCCTCCGCTACGTAGACAGCCACAATGAGAAAGAACTGGTTTCCAGAGAAAAGGCAGACAAATATCTTCCAGTTGATATGTATATTGGCGGTGTGGAGCATGCAGTTCTTCATCTTCTGTATTCCCGTTTCTATACCAAGTTTTTATCTGATATCGGTGTTGTGGATTTTGATGAACCATTTAAAAAGCTGTTTAACCAGGGAATGATTACCGGCAAAAACGGAATCAAGATGAGCAAGTCTAAGGGAAACGTGGTTTCTCCCGACGAGCTGGTTCAGGATTATGGCTGTGATTCCCTTCGTATGTATGAGCTTTTTGTAGGCCCGCCGGAGTTAGATGCAGAGTGGGATGACAGAGGAATTGAAGGCGTCAGCCGTTTCTTAAACCGTTTCTATAATCTGGTATCAGACAACTGCGGGAAAGACGTAAAAGCGACAAAAGAAATGATCCGTCTCCGTAACAAACTGGTATTTGACATTGAACAGCGTTTCAACCAGTTTAACTTAAATACTGTAATATCCGGGTTTATGGAATATAACAACAAGTTTATTGATCTGGCAAAAACAGCCGGCGGCATTGATAAAGAGACATTAAAGACCTTTGTGATTCTTCTTGCTCCATTTGCACCTCATATCGGAGAGGAACTGTGGCAGCAGCTTGGCGGTACAGATACTGTATTCCATGCAACATGGCCGGAGTGGAGTGAAGAGGCTATGAAAGAGGATGAAATCGAAGTGGCCGTTCAGGTGAATGGAAAGACAAGAGCTGTGGTAAAACTTCCGGCGGATGTTTCGAAGGAAGATGCAATAGAAGCAGGAAAAGCTCTGATTCCGGATAAGATTACCGGAACCATTGTGAAGGAAATTTATGTTCCTGGAAGGATCATTAATATCGTCTGTAAATAAAACAAGCGGGGCTGTTGCAAAAATAGATGAATAATCTATTGGAGCAATAGCTCCCCTTTTTTACTTAAAAATAGAAAAACGGACTCCGAAGAGTCCGTAATCCATTAATCCATGGTATAACCGCCTTTTTTGATGCTTATATATACTTTTATGCAATTAAGTGGTTAATTGAATCCAACTCATAAAGCGTGAACGGGTCAATATCTATACTCTCACTTGGATCCCTGTTGCCTGATATGTCCCATGCTAAAGTATCGTTTAATACTGTGCATGTATCTTTAAATGTCTGAATATCTTGCAGTGGTTTAAATACTTCGCCTTGTAAAAGATTTGTTGCGTTATAGTCGACAATCTTTCCATTATCAAAAAATACTTGTACATGATAATTGTCTAGTGGTATCACTTGTACAACTACAGGAAAATAATCTTGCATATTCACACCTCCTATATTAAAGGATTAATTCTATTTAATGGCTTTTGATCTTTTGTTAGTTCCCAGTTTTGCATTAATTCATCCTGATGGATTGTACACCATGCAAGTATTAAACGTAACTGCTTATTTGGCAATGAACCTCTTATTACTTGTATGTTAATAATGTCCACCAATGCTTTACTACCATTATACTCGGCATGAAAATGTGGTGGTGTATGATCGTTATAGTACATAGTTATGCGTATACCATAAAATAATGATATCTCAGGCATTTTATCACCGTCCTTTTCATTATTATACCATGATGAGATTGTGATATGCAAGTGGATCGGCTGCAATTAACTGATATTCTAATCTGATATACTTGGATTGGTGTCTAGAAAACTGTTGACAATCTAATTATAATTGCAACAATCTGGTTGATAAACCTACATATTGAGTATATGATGAATTTGTAGTGTTTGACAGATTAGAAAAAGGGGAAGAATATGGTTAAAATAGTATATAATAATTATCAATTCTATGAGTACGCCGCTTTGACTGAGCTGATAGAAAAGCAGAGTAAAAAGGGATATACTCTTTGCGGTATGATAGGGAACTCTTTCAGAATTCTGAAATTTTGTCATACAGACACGGATGCACCAAAGGTGTATGCTGTTTTTTACAAATATTTAGATGATGAGATAGATGAAGAAATTGAGCAATTGAAGACTGGAAAAGGAGAGATTCTATGCCAGAATAATCATTATATCATATTTGGATTTCCTTCCGGTGATGCTTATGAAAAGAGGTCACGACTAATCGCAGAAAAGCAGAATAGATTACTGGGTATCCCTGTAAAAAAAACTGCAGCGATTGTTTGTATGTTACTTCTCTTCTCCGTGATCACTACGGTGCTGAAAATTTTATTGGTCCAAAAGGGGGATTTCTATTTTAACCAGTTGAATCTGGCGCTTTATCTGGCTTTAATTATTAATTTTCTGATTTACTTTACCGGCGATCTTCATGATATGAGGAAGGGAAAAGGAGTGTACATAGAAGGCACTATATATTTTTTTAGCCGTACGAAATTGAAAAATCTTTTATTTCGGATTGGTGATATCCTTAGATGGGTAATACTGACTGGAAGTATCTGCATTAGTGCTGCGATTTTAATATCAGCAAAGGACATCGTACTGACAGTCAATCTTTTAAGGCTGTGGGTGATCTATGGCAGCGTTGGTTTTGTTTATCGGTTTCGTGTCCGGGGCTCTTATCTTTATCTGCTGATAACACAAGTGCTTCTGGCAGCATTTAGTTTCTTATAAAACAGAATCAGGAGAAGGACATTATGACAGCCAGGAAGAAACTGGCTGTCGATAATATCCTTTTTTTAGACTCCATTTTTTTGGACTCATTGACAACAATAGTTGGTGGTATGTAGAAAAAGATTATTCCTATACAGCAAGTGCCTGGAAAACCATTGAAGGGAAAGATTATTGCTTTGGTAAAGATTCTTATCTGTTTGTTTCTTGCTACATCAAAGCAGCGGATGGGGTAAATTATTATTGGGTAGATGATGATGGCGTATGGCAAAGTACGTGGACGACATCAGCCCCTGACCGCAGAAGATACAGAATTGTTGAAAATTATGCAACAATAAATGCATTTTCATCAGGAAGTGCGCCCGCTTATGATAAAGTTTATGCTTATAATACTTACCTTACTCAGAGACAGATGAAAGTAAATGCTCAGTATATTTTGAACTATCTAAGAGCTAGAGGATGGACAAAAAATGCAGTTTGCGGCATGCTCGGAAATATGCAGACAGAAAGCACAATCAGTCCGGGGCGCTGGCAGAACGGAGATGAAGGTAATATGAAGTTGGGATTTGGCTTAACCATGTGGTCACCAGCATCTAAGTTTCTTAATTGGGCTGATGAAAGAAATCTGTATCCGGTTGATATGGATAGCCAGTTACAGCGAATATTATTTGAGTTAACTACAACTGATTACAATGAGAAGCAGTGGTATCCTACTTCTGAATATAATTATACATTTCCGGAGTTTACTAAATCTACAAAAGGTGCATATGACCTTGCTGCTGCGTTCCTCTATAACTATGAAAAGGCGAAGGATCTTAATCAGATTCCAGTGCGTGGAAATCAGGCTATTAAATGGTATGGTACGCTGTCTTAAATAAATATAGCATATAGCCTAAAAGGGGACCGTAGAAATTCGGTCTCCTTTATAAATTATTGTTCCCAATAGTTTTGCTTCGATAAATAATATTCCTGTATATCGTTATATAGAAGTTCTGCTTCAAAATGGTCACTTCCAGATGCATGTACTGATAACAAGCTTAAAACAATTCCTTCAGGTTTTAAAAAGTATCTTACAACTTCAGGATTACTAAATGGGCTTATAGATTGATATTCTGGAGTCTGCAGTTTCAGCATTTCAGGAAATTCTTCTTCGCTATACGATGTAACTGGATTGGTAGGAAAAAAAGCTTTCTCGAAAAAAGTCTTTTCAAATTCTTCATTTATTGTTAATAAATCTGTTAAGGTTATTAATTTTAAGGATTGTAGATCTATATTAAGAGAGTACAAGTTAGTGGTTGGAAATTGACTAACATTTATATCAGATGTTCCCCAAAAAACAATACTTATTATTTTAGAATTTTGTAAGGTAACAGCCGATTGAAAATCAACAGTCTCTTTCGCATTCTTTGGAAAACGCGAGGGGTCAAGCCAAGCAATATCTTGTACTTGGGTCAAAATCAATGCATTTATTTCTTTTGCTTTATTTCCAGAAAAAACAGGATATTGAATTTTTACAGAGCTATCCTGATTCGGTGCTTCAGTAAATAATTTCATTTCATAAGTACTTTCTGATATATCACCAGGTAAATCACTAGAGTTACCATCTTTTTGAGGAATATTGGCTGTAGAGTTATCTATAACGCTATCAATTCCCGCTACTGTATTATTAGAAATATCTTTATCTATAATAGATTCATTATTAATCTGTATCTCATCCGAATTATGTTCTTGTGTAGAATACGAGCAGCCGGTAATTCCTAACATACATAACATAGAAACAACAACATATCTAACAAATTTTCTTTTCATAATATAGCCTCCACTGATTTTTATTATTGAACAAGAAATTGCAGTAACATTCATGTTGCAATGATACGCCTTTCCTGACGATCACCATACATTTAAAAAGTCCCTAATAATTCCAAAATCTCATTCACCAAGTAAGATTTCCTAAGTGTTCTCCGGACTGTCTTATTAATCTTTCCGAACCAATCTTTCAGTCCATTGATTCTGCCAAAGCCGGTACAACCATTTCTTCTTTTAAGGCAGTTGAAGAAGCATTCACAGCAAGCATTGTCAAAAGAGTCCCCCTTTAGCTCACCTCTCTGCTATAATAATTATGCTAGTTTTATATAAGGCTATTCAACTATTGTACCATTATTTTACTGAATTGATATCCGTTTTTTCCTACAATTTTCTTAACACTTTTTAGTGGTTTTTCATAATTCCCTCGTAATAAATCATGCCCCCGTAAAACGGTTGGTTTGCTCTAAGGCTATAGGCCTTTGTTATCGGCCAGCACAAGCCACTGGCTTTCATTTTGTTCAAGCCACTATGCCCACTTATTGGATCGGCTACAATTAACTAGACAGAAATTTTAAGGGAATATATGATATTTGTATAAAAAACAGGTGCCAGGGCTTGTGTCCTGACACCTGTTTTTTATTTCTTTCCATTACGTTTCATCATATTTTTCGAAAGCATGCGAATGGTTTCCACCCGCTGCCGTTCGCCTGGATCCATATTGGCGCTGATAATAGAAATAAGAAGATCTGTCTCCTCATCGCTGAATTTGATGCCTTTCTGATTGGCCTCTGCGCTTACACTCATAAGAGTCTGGAAAAGCTGGTCTTTTGGGGCGGATTCCGCCCGCTTTGCAAATTCGGTCAGCATGGTAAGTTTCTGAGGATTCATATTTTTTAACCGAGGGTCCTGTTTCCAGTTGGAATTCATAAGTCGATACGCTTCCTTTCTTGTGCATATGTATGGGGGACAATAAACATTAATTCATCTGCTGCATGGCGTTCATCATCATCTGCATGGTCTCCAGACGGGACTGCTGTTCCGGCGGCATGAAGTTCTTTAGCTGCTCGAACGGCATTTTGCCAAAGGGATTGTTTTGGCGGTTGGCGTTGTTAGAGCGGTTTTGTCCGTCGCCCTGTGCCTGTTTTGGTCCCTGTGATTGTGCCTGTGCCTGCAGGGGGATGGTGGAGCTGGGAACGGTTTCTGAGTAAGCATTTGCCAGATTGAATCCCTGGAAAATGTTAATAAACAGATCAATTAAGTCCTGCTCCGAAGGATTGGCATAAGGCTTAATTGTATTTAACATCTCAAGGGGAGAGCCAGACCGCTTATTTTCGCCTGCGGAACAGATTCCCATAGCCGCAACTTCTCCATCCTCAAATAAGTTTATGGTTCTCTGAAGTTCATTGAATTTGACAAAGGTGGAGATGAAACGTTGCTGGGAGACATTCATAAAAGGCAGGGCAGCCTTCATCATATCAAGATGATTATCGCCGATACGGGAATCTAATTCATTTGCATGGACATTATTTTCATTATTCATGTCATGAGATCCTTACTTTTCTTGTTGACAATATATGCGGCTGCATATATTAGTATTACAGGAGAGTGATATATATGAGAAACAGACTAATCATAGATGGAAATGCGGTTTATGAAATTGACGATGAATGTATGAAACAGAAACAAAACAGAAGCGGCCAGGAAGGAACAACCAGTCAGGCTTCTTTTACCAGACCTGGACAGAATAAAGGTCAAAGCCGCGGTTAAACGGAAACAGGACCCAAACCAAAGATGGTTCGGGTCCTGTTTTATGTTTTGTTTAGCAGCCGAATCCGCCGCATCCGCCGCCCCAGCCGCCGCAGCAGAACAGAAGAATGATGATCCAAATACAACTTCCACAACCATCATTTCCGCAACCGCCACAACCGCTGCCGCATCCACCGCCGAAGCCACTACCGCCGCAGCAGCAGCACAGGAGAAGGATAATCCAGATAATACTATTACAACCGTTATTACCGCATCCACATCCTCCGTTGTTGCAATCGCATCCGCATCCACAGTTAGTTGCTGCCAGATCACTCATATTGGTTCCTCCAAATAATTTGTTTACACTGTAATAGTATGAAAGTCAGCTTGCCATTGTTTCCATATTTCTGAAAAATTTTAGATTTGTTTTGATTGAACTGATAGAAATGTTGTGTATAATTAGTAACAACAGGATTAAAAGGAGTAAAAGATGGAAAAATTATACTATGAGAAACCTTATGTGAAGCTGTTTGAAACGGAAGTGGCTGAGTGCAGGCCGGATAAAGATGGGAAATATCTGGTTCGCTTAAGCCGGACTGCGTTTTACCCGGAGGGTGGAGGACAGCCGGCAGATACAGGAACTCTGGGAGATGCTCTGGTTACTGATGTGAGGGAATGCCCGGAGGGAATCGTTCACATTACGGACAGGCCCATTCCGGAAAAGACGGTGGTAACCGGAACCATTAACTGGGAGCGGAGATTTAGCCATATGCAGAATCATTCCGGAGAGCATTTGTTTTCAGGCGTGGTACATAAGCATTACGGTTACGATAATATTGGATTTCATATGGGAAAGGACGAAGTGACTGTAGATTTTAACGGACCGCTGACCATGGAGCAGGCCGAAGAAGTGGAAGCAGAGGTGAATGAACTGATCTGGCAGAATATACCGGTCCTTGAGACTTATCCGACAAAGGAAGAGTTAGAAACTCTGGATTATCGGAGCAAAAAGGAACTCAGCGGCCAGGTACGGATTATAGAATTCCCCGGAGCAGACATATGCGCCTGCTGCGGAACTCATGTAATGACTGCAGGAGAGATTGGATTATTAAAGGTTACAGGCGTGGCTCGTTATAAGGGCGGTGTCAGGGTATCACTGCTGTGCGGCAGACAGGCACTTCTTGATTACAGCAGAAAATTAAATGCTGTCCAGGGGATTTCTGTATTATTATCAGCAAAGCCTGACAGCGTAGTGGAAGCTGTTACAAAATTAAAAGAGGAAAGTCTTAAAAAAGATAGTGATCTAAACCGGCTTACCAGACAACTGCTTGAATGGAAAACGGCAGAATATCCGGAATCAGATTCCCCTCTGCTGATAATAGAGGATCAGCTTACACCTGCACAGCTCAGACTGTTTTGTACCATGCTTTACGAGGGAAAAAAGGGCAGTATTGTGCTGGTGTGTTCGGGGGAAGAAGGGCTGTATCAGTATGCGGCAGGAAGCAGTGCTTTTGATATGCGGGCACTTTGCCACCTGTTAAATGAAAGATTGAACGGACGGGGAGGGGGCAGCACCTTGTTAGCGCAGGGAACCTTTAACGCTTCGCTAAAGGAGATTCAAAAAGTATTTCAGGAAGAATTATATGGAGGACAGAATGGAATTAAATGACAGCACAATCAAAAAAATCCGCTGGTTGATCGTATTTACAGTGGTTGCAGTAGTAGCAGGCGTTAATTATAGAAGCTTATTTGCACTTCTTGTACGAGCAGTTGGGATCACGACACCATTTTTGCTTGGCGGCGTATTGGCGTTTGTTTTAAATGTTCCCATGCGGGCGATTGAACGTATTCTGCCTGTAAAAAAGGAAAATCAGTTTCGCCGTCCCTTAAGCCTGTGCCTTACATTTTTATTTGTAATCGGGATTTTGCTTCTGGTCACTTTTGTAGTGATTCCACAGCTGTTTGATACGGTATTAAGTCTTCAGTACAGCCTGCCTGTATTTTGGAATGATGTAAAACAGGGGGCAGAAAAGCTTTTTTCCCAATATCCGGAAATTGCAGATTACATCAACAATATTCAGATTGACTGGAAATCATATATAGAAGGTATTGTGCAGTTTTTATCCGTTGGCGCCGGAACGGTGCTGTCCTCCACGTTATCTGCTGCTTTAAGTATAATAAGCGGAGTGACGACCTTTGCGATTGGTGTGGTATTTGCAGTTTATATTCTTTTACAGAAGGAAAATTTATCCAGACAGATGAAAAAGCTTATGAAAGCGTTTCTCCCTGACCATGCATCTGAGAGAATTTCAGAAATATTAAGTCTCTCCAGCCGGACATTTTCTAATTTCCTGACTGGGCAGTGTGTGGAGGCGGTTATACTGGGAAGCATGTTTTTCATTACATTATCCATATTACGTCTTCCATATGCGCTTCTCATTGGAGTGCTGATTGCTTTCACTGCTCTGATCCCAATGTTTGGAGCGTTCATCGGCTGTGCAATCGGAGCCTTTTTAATGCTGATGGTGAAACCCTTTGATGCAGCATTGTTCCTCATAATCTTTTTTGTTCTGCAGCAGATCGAAGGGAATTTAATTTATCCCAATGTTGTCGGCAATTCAGTTGGACTTCCTGCTATCTGGGTTCTGGTAGCGGTGACAATAGGAGGCAGTGCCATGGGGATTGTGGGTATGCTGATATTTATCCCGCTTTGTTCTGTTTTCTATGCGATTTTAAGAGAAACTGTTAATAAAAGAATCAGGGTCAGGGAACGTGAAAAACGGAAAAGAACAGTAAAACATTAAAAAAAGGATTCGCACAAGCTGCAGTCAGCCTTATGCGAATCCTTTTTTCCATTAATCAAGGTCTGCGTGATAAACCTTTCCGCCGGAGTGAATGTCAATGGCACTTAAATTAAACTGGTCTTCAAAGATCTGAATCTTGTACTCAAAGAATATTTCATCTGTTTTTTTAGACATGAACACATAAGCTCCTGGTTCTTTGTCTTCAATTTCATCACAGATTTCATCGTAGATGTCCTGTCCGCTTACCGGACCGTCATAACCGGTGTTTTGTATGGCTTTTTCAATTGCCTGATAAAATTCATCCATAATACCGTACCTCGTTTCTGGTTCATATTGTACACCTGCTATTATAAGCAATCTTTTCCAATGCCGCAAGAATTACTTGAATCTTATTTGAGAGGGTGTATAATAGAACAGGTATAAAAGGGAGGTAAAGGAAATGGATTTATTATTCAGACCCAGAAGACTCAGAACATCTGAAACCTTAAGAAAGATGGTGCGGGAGACCAGAGTATCAAAGCAGTCCCTTGTTTATCCCTTGTTCGCAGTGGACGGAGAAGGAATTATGGAAGATATCCCTTCTATGGAAGGGCAGTACCGATACAGTGTAGACCAGCTTTCTGTTATCCTTAACCAGCTGACGGCTGCCGGAGTCAGTAAGGTGATTTTATTTGGAATACCGGCATCAAAAGACAGCCTGGGCAGTCAGGCTTATGACGATAACGGGATTGTACAGCGTACCATTCGTTATATCCGGGAATATTATCCGTCTGTTTATATTATAACAGACGTATGCATGTGTGAATATACATCTCACGGGCACTGTGGTATCTTAGACGGAGAGTATGTAGATAATGATAAGACATTGGAGTATTTAAACCGGATTGCAGTTTCCCATGCCAGAGCAGGTGCACATATGGTGGCCCCTTCTGATATGATGGATGGAAGAATCCATTCCATAAGGCTGGCTCTTGATGAAGCAGGATTTATCAATGTACCTGTTATGGCTTATTCAGCTAAATATGCGTCAGCTTTTTACGGACCGTTCCGGGATGCTGCCGGCTCGGCGCCTTCCTTTGGAGACCGTAAGAGCTATCAGATGGATTATCATAACAGGAAAGAAGCAATAAAGGAAGTGGAACTTGACGTGGCCGAGGGCGCAGATATCGTAATGGTAAAACCGGCACTTTCCTATCTGGATATTATCCGTGAGGTATCAGACTTAATCGACGTACCTGTGGCAGCGTACAGCGTAAGCGGAGAATACTCCATGATTAAGGCGGCTGCAAAAGCCGGATATCTGGATGAAGAAAAAACGGTCTGTGAATCGGCTGTGAGCATCTATCGTGCAGGTGCGGATATACTTATTACATATTTCGCCATGGATCTCGCCCGTTATATGGATGAGGGGAAAATCGGTTAGTATGTAATTTGGGCAGGATGAGGTTACAGTCCTTTTTCCTGCCGTATTCTTTTTATATCATCAAGAAGCAGGGCAGATATCCGAAGGCCGCCTCTTCCCGTTCCTAAATCAATATCAGGCTTATTTGATCCGTGAAAATCAGAGCCGCCAGTGGGAAAAAGCTGGTATTTTTTTGCCAGTTTTTTTAATTTGCCGCTTTCATACTGATTATTGGAGGAATGGTAAACCTCCAGGCCATGAAGTCCCAGTTCCTTTAAATAGGAGACCAGTTCTTCTGTTTTTTTGTCTCCCAGATGATACTGGTAAGGGTGAGCGAGAATGGGTGAAGCACCGCAATTTCCCAGTATTTTTATGGCGTGTTCCGGCGTGATTTTTTCTTTACGCGGACAGTAGGGGCCAGTGTAGCTTAAATATTTTTTAAATGCCTGGTCCATGCTGTTTACATATCCTTTTTCCAGAAGGATACGTGCAAAATGCGCACGGGTAATGACGGTGTCCGGATTACCGGCCTGAACTTCACAAAGTGTGATATCGATACCGGCTTTTTGAAACCGGTTTATCATTTCCTCATTTCTTTTGATGCGGATCTCTTTTAATTGGTCTGTCTGAGCAAGGAATTCTTTGTCAGACAGATCGACATAAAGACCTAAAATATGAATTTCTTCTCCCAGATAAACGCAGGAGAGTTCAATGCCTGGAATGACTTCTAAAGGCAGATTTTTTGCAGCCTCCTGTGCTTCGGGGATACCTTCGATTGTATCGTGGTCTGTAAGCGCAATGGCAGAAAGCCCCTTTTGTGCGGCAAGCTCAACGACTTTTGCAGGTGTCAGGGTACCGTCTGAAGCATTGGAATGTACGTGAAGATCGACAAAATTCATAGTAACCTCCGAAATGAAATAGTTTATTAATACTATAGTAACATGTTTTTTTAGTTCTGTAAAATGTAGAATCAGCTCGATAAATAATTAAGAAAATTCATAAAATCGTAATAGCATTTCCCACAAAGTATGGTATACTACTCAGTGTAATGCTACATAATCATGTAAAAAGGTGAAGTAAATGAGTCAGGAAGATAACAGACAAAGAACCGGGGGAAGAACCAGTTCCTCCAGGAACGGAAGCAAAAGAAATTCGCAAAATTCCGGCAGAAGGACAAGCCAGTCTTACAGAGGGGCAGGTTCCTATCAGCCAAGGCGTGGGAAGAAGAGAAGAAGAGGGCCGCAGTACGGCATTACGAAGATTCTGCTGGCTGCTGTTTTCGCTGTTGCCTCCGTTATCAGTGTTATGGCTGCTGTCAAGTATATAGGGGGTCATAAGACAAAGGAGGCAGATGTGAATTCTACAACAGTCTCCGACACCCAGCTGAAAAAAGAGGTCCGTGTAGATGGTATTTCCATTACGGGTTTATCAAAAGCGGAAGCACGAAAAACCATTGACCAGTCTCTTGACTGGGGAATGAAAGTTACTTATCAGGATAAAACCTATGAACTTAAGAATTTTCTGGACAGCAGGATTGATTCTCTGCTGAAGGAAATTTACGGTAAGGATACAAAAGAAGAATATACCATCGATACTGACGGTATGGACGATGAAGTAAAGGCTGAGGTAGAAGCAATTGCCCAAAAGTGGGACGTGCCCGCTAAGAACGGCTCTATCTCAGGCTTTGATAAAAGCACCGGTACATTCGTTTACTCAGGGGAAGAGAAGGGAATCGCCGTTGATCAGGACCAGCTGACAGCCGATATACTGGCACATATAAAGGCGAAGAATTATAAGGCTTTAATACCGGCGGCTGTAAAGGAAACCAATCCTGAGATAACGAAAGAGCAGGCGAAGGAATTGTACCAGGTGATTGGTACCTATTCCACCACCACCACAGCCAACAGTGACAGGAATAAGAACATTGAACTGGCTTCTGCCGCTCTCAACGGTCTGATCCTTCAGCCTGGTGAAGAGTTCTCTTTTAATAAGGCGACAGGAGAACGTTCCTCTGAGAAAGGTTACCGCCCCGCAGGAGCTTATTTAAACGGTGTCCTGATCGAAGAACCGGGCGGCGGTGTATGCCAGGTTTCTTCCACGCTGTACAATGCAGTTGTTTTTTCTGGACTGACAACAACGGAGCGGCATGCTCACAGTTATGAACCATCTTATGTTACACCGGGTGAGGATGCTATGGTAAGCTTTGGCGGACCGGATATGAAGTTCATAAATAACTCCTCCAGTGCCATTGCTATCAGGACCAGCTTTTCTAACCGCAAGCTTAAGATTTCCGTAGTGGGAATCCCGATACTGGAAAAAGGAGTAACATTGTCAATGACCTCCAAAAAGACTGCAGAGTTAGATGCTCCGGAACCGATTTACGAAGAGGACCAGACGATGCAGCCCGGAGAAGAAAAAGTCGTTAAGCAGGAGACCAGGGGAAGCCGCTGGGTGACGAATCTGGTAACGAAGAAAGATGGAAAAGTGGTAAGTGATGAATTCTTCCATAACAGTACGTACCGCGGAAAGTCTGCTACCATTAAGCGCAATACATCCGGCGTTGTGATACCGGCGACAGATCCTGCAGGCTCCGTACCGGAAAATAACCAGCCAAACACCCAGGCGACACAGCCAACTGGATATGGACCGGGTGCAGATATAGCACAGACGCCTCCGCAGACACAGGCAGCACAGACCCAGAAAAATGCTGCCACGCAGCCGGAGACGGAAGGAACAACTGAGGATAACAGCCAGAATGTAATTCCGCCCAATCCCATGAATCAGTAAAAAGTAAGCAAAATAAAGACAGTATCAGGCGTATTTTACAATCTGATACTGTCTTTTTTAAATTGTTTTGAAAATAATACTTTATTTTCCTGTTTTAATATTTGCATTTTGTTGAATAATTGTTATAATAATGTCAGGTCACTTTCCCTTAACGGGAACCAAATTATACAATATTCACATTTGCAGGAGGAAATCAAGAATGGCAAGAAAAATGAAAACCATGGATGGAAACCATGCAGCAGCTCATGCATCCTATGCATTTACTGATGTAGCGGCAATCTATCCTATTACACCGTCTTCACCTATGGCAGAAGCTACAGATGAATGGTCTACAGACGGAAGAACTAATATTTTTGGCCAGACAGTGCACATTACAGAGATGCAGTCTGAGGCAGGTGCCGCAGGTGCGGTTCACGGTTCCTTGGCAGCAGGTGCTCTGACCACCACCTATACAGCTTCCCAGGGTCTGTTACTCATGATCCCTAATCTTTATAAAATTGCCGGAGAGCAGTTACCTGGTGTTATCAATGTATCCGCTCGTGCAATAGCAAGCCATGCTTTATCAATCTTTGGTGACCACTCTGATGTATACGCTTGCCGTCAGACCGGTTGTGCTATGATGTGCGAATCCAGCGTACAGGAAGTTATGGACTTAACTCCAGTTGCCCATATGGCAGCTCTTGAGGGAAAAGTACCATTCATTAACTTCTTTGATGGTTTCCGTACTTCTCATGAGATTCAGAAGGTTGAAACATGGGATTATGAAGATTTAAAAGAGATGGTAAATATGGATTCCGTTGATGAGTTCCGCAATCATGCGTTAAATCCAAACCATCCATGCCTGAGAGGTTCTGCTCAGAACCCTGACATCTTCTTCCAGGCAAGAGAAGCATGCAATCCATATTATAATGCACTGCCTGCAATTGTTCAGAAATATATGGACAAGGTGAATGCAAAGATCGGTACTGATTACAAACTGTTCAATTACTATGGCGCAGCAGATGCAGATCATGTAATTGTTGCTATGGGTTCTGTTAATGATACCATTGAAGAAACTCTTGATTATTTAGTTGCAGCAGGTCATAAGGTTGGTGTGATTAAAGTACGTCTTTACAGACCATTCAGCGCACAGGCTTTAATCGATGCACTTCCTGAGACAGTTAAGACTATTTCTGTTTTAGACAGAACAAAAGAACCAGGTTCTTTAGGCGAGCCGTTATACTTAGATGTTGTTGCTGCCTTAAAGGGAACAAAGTATGATCAGGTTAAGATTCTTACCGGACGTTACGGTCTTGGTTCCAAAGACACAACTCCTACCCAGATTGTAGCTGTATACGAAAATAAGACAAAATCTCCGTTCACCATCGGTATTATTGATGATGTAACCCACCTTTCTCTTGAGACAGGCGATGAGATCGTTACAACTCCGGAAGGAACTTCAAACTGTAAGTTCTGGGGTCTTGGCGCTGATGGTACCGTAGGTGCTAACAAGAACTCCATTAAGATTATCGGTGACAATACTGATATGTACGCACAGGCTTACTTTGACTATGATTCCAAGAAATCCGGCGGTGTTACAATGTCTCACCTTCGTTTTGGACATAAGCCGATTAAGTCCACCTATTTAATCCGCAAAGCGAATTTCGTAGCATGCCACAATCCTTCCTATATCCGTAAGTACAATATGGTTCAGGAACTGGTTGACGGTGGTGTATTCTTATTAAACTGCCCATGGGATAAGGAAGGCCTTGAAAAGCATTTACCAGGACAGGTTAAGAAATACATTGCTGATCATAACATCAAGTTCTATACCATTGACGGTGTGAAGATCGGTATTGAAACCGGTATGGGACCAACCCGTATTAACACAATTCTTCAGTCTGCATTCTTTGAACTGACAGGAATCATTCCTGCTGAGAAAGCAAACGAGCTGATGAAAGCTGCTGCTAAGGCAACTTACGGACGTAAGGGTGAAGAGATCGTTCAGAAGAACTGGGCAGCAATTGATGCCGGTGCTAAGGGCGTTGTTAAGATCGATGTACCGGAAAGCTGGAAGAACTGCGAAGATGAAGGTCTTGATTATAAGAAGATCACAGAAGGCAGACAGGATGTTGTTGATTTTGTAAACAATGTTCAGATTAAAGTAAGTGCTCAGGATGGTAATTCCTTACCTGTATCAGCTTTTGTTGATTATGCTGACGGTTCCACACCTTCCGGATCATCTGCTTACGAGAAACGTGGTATTGCAGTAAATATTCCTCAGTGGAATCCTGAGAACTGTATTCAGTGTAACTTCTGTTCTTATGTATGTCCTCACGCTGTTATCCGTCCAATCGCTTTAACAGAAGAAGAGGCTGCTAAGAAACCGGAAGAGATGAAGACACTTCCAATGACAGGTATGCCAGGATATCAGTTTGCAATTACCGTATCTGCTTTAGATTGTACCGGCTGCGGCTCCTGTGCAAATGTTTGTCCTGGAAAGAAGGGCGAGAAAGCTCTTACCATGGTTAACATGGAAGCTAACAGCGAAGTCATTCAGAAGAGATTTGATTTTGGTCAGACTCTGCCGGTTAAGCAGGAAGTTATTGATAAATTTAAAGAAGCATCTGTTAAGGGAAGTCAGTTCAAACAGCCTCTTCTTGAGTACTCAGGAGCATGTGCAGGCTGCGGCGAGACACCTTATGCAAAACTGGTTACACAGTTATTCGGCGACAGAATGTATATTGCAAATGCTACCGGATGTTCCTCTATCTGGGGTAACTCCTCACCTTCTACACCTTATACTGTAAATGCTAAGGGACAGGGTCCTGCATGGTCTAACTCTCTGTTTGAGGATAATGCAGAATTTGGTTATGGTATGCTTTTAGCACAGAATGCCATCAGAGAAGGATTAAAGAATAAGGTTGAAGAGCTTAGCAATTCTGAAAAAGCATCCGATGAAGTAAAAGCAGCATGCAAAGAATATTTAGATACCTTCAGCGTTGGTGTTGCCAATGGTACTGCATCTGATAAACTGGTTGCAGCATTAGAGGGTGTTGACTGTGATTTAGCAAAAGCCGTAGTGAAAGGAAAAGATTTCCTTGGCAAGAAGTCCCAGTGGATCTTCGGTGGTGACGGCTGGGCATATGATATCGGTTTCGGTGGTGTTGACCACGTTCTTGCAAGCGGTAAGGACATCAACATCATGGTATTTGATACTGAGATCTATTCCAATACAGGCGGTCAGTCTTCCAAGGCTACTAAGACTGGTGCAGTAGCACAGTTCGCAGCTGGCGGAAAAGACACCAAGAAGAAAGATCTTGCAAGCATTGCCATGAGCTATGGTTATGTATATGTAGCACAGATTGCTATGGGTGCTGATTACAATCAGACTGTTAAGGCAATTGCAGAGGCAGAAGCATATCCGGGACCATCCTTAATTATCGCATACGCTCCATGTATCAGCCATGGTATCAAGAAGGGTATGTCAAAGGCACAGACAGAAGAGAAGCTTGCTGTAGAGTGCGGATACTGGAATAACTTCCGTTTCAATCCTGCTGCTGAGAAGAAATTCTCCTTAGACAGCAAGGCTCCTGCACTGGAAGGATACCAGGAATTCTTAAAGGGTGAGGTTCGTTACGCATCCTTAGCTATGAAGAATCCGGAAAGAGCAGCTGAATTATTCTCTAAGAATGAGGAAGATGCAAAAGCAAGATTTGAATATCTGCAGAAGCTGGTTACTTTATACGGAAATGAATAATTAATTTATAAAATAAAAGGTGCATCCGATCAAATCGGGTGCACTTTTTTGCTTTTTTTGTACATAATAGTAACAAAACACGGAGGATTATCACAGGACAGGCACTGAGGATTGTTCATGGAATAAACTTACTATATAACAATAATAAAGAGGGATTGTATGGGTATTATTTATTATATGCATGGCACAAATACAGATCAAAACCCCGATCCTGATAAGGAAGCGAATAAGCTGGCAGAAGAGACTAATGAGACCCGCAATCAGGATCCTTCGCTTGATGTGCCTGTTCCGGATCTTAGAGCGGATTGGCTTTTAGAACGTAGTCTAAGCGATAATTCTGATTCAGATGAACACAGGACTTCAGTTATAACGGTGTTTCCTAAGCCAATTATACCGTGTTATGATTGTAATACGACTGAAAACGGTCTGGTAAGATTTTTAAATGCAGCAGCAGGATACGAACCGTTTCAGATCTATATTAATAAGCAGCTGGCAGTCAATGGGCTGGATAATGGGGATATGAGTCAATACGGAAGAGTATCTGCAAAGATGCAGACAGTGACCGTGGAAGGACAGAACGGTTACGTTTATCTGGAGAAACAGATAGAGGTTTCCCGTGGGCAGGCTATAACAATAGCAGTCATCAATTCCGATTCTGGTCTTGAAATTATGGAAATTATGGATATGTACTGCAATGGAGGTATTAATAGCGGCTGTTTCAGGGTTTGTAATTTGTCCATCACCAATCGGAAAGTAAATGTCATTTTAAATGGCGGTGAACTTACCTTTAAGGAAGTGGACTATAAAGAGCTTACCGGTTTTAAATATCAGAAAACCGGCTTTTATCTGGTTGCTGTTATGAGCAGCAGCGCTCAAAGTGAAAACATCCTGCTTACTTCCAATATTTACATCAGAGGAAATGCATCCTATACTTTATATGTATTTAACTGGAGCAATACAATGAACGCGATTCGGATTCTGATTGTGGAAGACCGAAGAAATTAACAAATTTTTACTGCCTCCGATTGACAGACCGGAGGCAATCTGCTATATTAAGTGTATTAAATGTGTTGGTACAGTTAAGAAAGAGGTGAACTATGATTCTGCTTGATTACAAAGATCGCAGGCCCATCTACGAACAGATTGTAGAAAAATTAAAGGACCTTATGATTTGCGGTGTTTTGGAGCAAGACAGCCAGCTGCCTTCTGTGCGAAGCCTGGCCACTGATTTATCGATCAATCCCAATACGATTCAGAGAGCATATACCGAGCTGGAACGGAGAGGATTTATCTATTCTGTAAAAGGGAAAGGCAGCTTTGTAGCGGATACCAGCTCCATTCGTGCGTTGAAGAACAGTGAATTAAAGAAGAAACTGGGCAGCTGGATTGAAGAAGCGAAGCGTGCAGGGATAAAAGAGGATAAGGCCCATTCATGGGTGGCAGAGGAATGGACAATAATAGGAATGAAATCGGGGGGAGGAGTGAACGAATGATTCATGCAGAGAATTTAACAAAGCAATTTGACGGCATTATGGCATTGGATCATGTTAGTGCTGAGATAAAAGATGGGAATGTATTTGGATTGATCGGCACCAATGGTGCTGGAAAAAGTACTTTTTTAAGACTGTTAAGCGGAATTTTAAAGCCGGACGAAGGAATTGTAACCATAGATGGAGAGGCTGTCTTTGAGAATGAGAAAGTGAAACGAAGATTTTTCTATATATCAGATGACCAGTATTATTTTAATAATGCGACTCCCAAGGATATGATGGAATTTTACAGCAAAGTTTATCCTGATTTTGACCGGAAGCGTTTTGAAAAACTGATTGGTAATTTCGGTCTGGAGATGAGAAGAAAGGTACATACCTTTTCAAAGGGTATGAAGAAACAGTTGTCTGTTGCCTGCGGTATCAGCGCCAACACCGATTATTTGTTCTGTGACGAGACGTTTGACGGACTGGATCCGGTTATGCGTCAGGCAGTGAAGAGCATTTTTGCCAATGACATGGCGGAAAGAAATCTAACCCCGATTATTGCCTCCCACAATTTAAGGGAGCTTGAGGACATCTGCGATCATATCGGATTGCTGCATCGTGGTGGTATTTTACTTTCCAGAGACTTAGACGATTTAAAGCTGAATATTCATAAGGTCCAATGTGTTTTGAAGGAAGGGATGACAGATGAAGACCTGGTAGGTCTTGACCGGATTAAGACAGAGACAAGAGGAAAGCTTTATACCATGACAGTGCGGGGAACGAAGGAAGCGGTTGTTGGAATTATGGAATCCTATCAACCCGTTTTCTATGAGATGATTCCTTTATCACTGGAAGAAATATTTATAAGTGAGACGGAGGTGGCAGGTTATGACATCAAGAAACTTATTTTTTAATATAATCAAGGAAGATATAAAGCGCAGGCTTTGGGCGGTGACACTTACTTTCCTGTTGTTTTTCTTCTCCCTTCCTGTCTCGGTTGCCATGATACTTGGAGACTTCATAAAAGAGGAACAGAAAAAAGCATATGTTATTTCTGAATTACAGCATTTTCTGGGATTTCAGAATGGCTGGATGGTCTTTGTGATCATGGTTTTATCTGTTATTATGGGGGTAACGAGTTTTTCCTATCTCCATTCCAGGCAAAAAATTGATTTCTATCATGGAATACCTGTAAACAGGAAGCATTTATTCTGGGCAAATTATACCAATGGCATATTAATTGTAACAGCTGCTTATGGAATAAATATTGTTCTGTCTCTGGGAGTAGCCGCCGCTTACGGAATTTTGCCCGCAAAAATTATCGGGACTGTACTTTCAGGATTCTTATTTTTTCTGCTGCATTATGCCATGATCTATGCTGTTACAGTGCTGGCGATGATCATGACAGGAAGTGTAATTGTCGGTATTTTTGGAACGGCAGTGTTTGAAGGATATTTTACTGCTTTGCTGTTGGTTTTACAGGGATGCTATGGATACTTTTTTCATACCAGCTATAAGAGCGGGGAAGAACTGTTTCTGCCATTTTTAAAGAACTCTTCTCCATATGCAATCTTTATCTCCAACGTTGCGGCAAATAGGGTGACTGTATCTCAGATACTTATTGTAGTAGTGCTATTTATCCTGTTTACATTTCTTTGTCTGCTCTTATACAAAAAAAGAGGTTCTGAAACGGCCAAGAAGGCTATGGCATTTAAAATCAGTAAGCCATTGATTCGGATCCCCATTGTTGTTTTATCTGCGCTGTTTGGAAGCTTCTTTTTCTATATGATTCGTTCCTATACCGGCTGGGCGGTATTCGGATTGCTTTGCGGGATGTTTTTATCCCATTGTGTTATTGAAATCATTTATCATTTTGACTTTAGAAAATTATTTTCAAACTGGAAACAGATGATTGCATCTGCTTTGGTGGCAGCGCTGGTATTTGCCGGATTTCAATTAGATTTGTTCGGATATGACAGCTATATTCCACAGGAGAGTTCCATAGAGAGCATGGCAGTTTCCCTTAGAGACAATAATAACTGGGTATCTTATGGAGACGCCGTTCAGGATGGTCTGGGTGACTATCACTGGGAATATGAAAGTGCGGATGATTATATTTTCAATCACATGAAACTTAAGGATAATAAAGCTGCATATTCCATAATAAAAAAAGCAGTTGAAAATAATAGCAGAAGAGATTGGGAAGGGGCTGGTTCGAGCACATGGAGACAAGGAGCGGTACACGATTTATCAGTGAAATACACGTTGAAAAACGGAAAAGATGTGTACCGCAGTTATTCTATCGATGAATCAGAGATAAGAGAAGAACTGACACAGCTCTACCAAGATCCGGTTTTCATTCAGGCAGTATATCCTGTATTTAGTCAGACCGCTGAGAATACCGCTGCAGTCAGGGTCAGCAGAGGGTCACAGTCCAGTATTGTGAGCCGTGACCGCAATGGTACGGATAAGGCCATGACAGAAAAACTGCTGTTGGCATATCAGAAGGATTTTGGCCAGTTAACTGTGGAAACCATGACCAAAGAAAATCCAGTTGCTTCAATCCAGTTTATGACCAGAATGCAGGCCGAGGCGGACAGCAGACGGGAGGGAAATCAGAATTCCTGGCAATATAGTGATGTAACATCCAGAGGTTATTATCCCGTTTATCCCTCATTTTCAAATACGATGGAATTATTAAAAGAATGCCAGCTTAATGTAGACAACTGGACTTCTATTGGAGAAATTCATGAAATCAGTATTGATTTAAACAGTTACTACTATGATAAACCAGTCTACGATACCAACAGTGCACGGTATTATAAGATCACAGATCCGCAGATGATTACTCAGATCATGAGTGAGTCTGCAATTGAAGAATATGCCGGAATGAATCCGTTTGGTATCTGGAACACTGAACGGGTCAGCTTCACTGTTAGCAGAAGTGCTGGGAACGGTCTTGAAGAGGCTCAGTACACCGTGCCTGTTGACCGTCTTCCTGACTCCGTAAAAGAAGTGCTAAAGCAGTAACAGGCTGGGGCTCATCAGTCTTTCATTGACTTTTTCTTACAATAAAGTTACAATGGTAGGAGCGAAAGTCAAAGGAGGAATCACGGATGGCATTTTTTGAAGAGCTGGGAAAGACACTTAGTGATACCGGCAAAGAGGTTGCAACGAAGGCGAAAGCATTGACTGAGACGATACAGTTAAAGACACAGATCGGTGCAGAAAAAACTAAGCTGGAAGAGGCTTATGCAGTCATCGGAAAACTTTATTATGAAGACAACAGTGAGCCAAAAGAATCTTATACCAAGGCTTATGAAGCTGTCAGAGCCAGCCGGGCAAGAATTGCCGCTCTGGAGATTGAACTGACCCAAAGCGAAGGAAGCCGTATTTGCGCTGAGTGCGGAGCCAAGGTTCCCAAAAGTTCCCTGTACTGTGGAAAGTGCGGAGCTCCTGTAAAGGAAGCGGCTGCGGAGCCGGATACGGAAGACATGGCTGAAAAAGAGCAGTCTGCCTCAGCAGAGGAAGTAAACTTTAATGCCGGTATAAACGCGGTGAATGACGACGTATTTGAACCTACGGAAGATCAGATATAGGAAAAAGAGGACTGGACTTGATCCGGTCCTTTTTTACTTTATAGGAAATTGCGCAAATAGTCAAAGAAAGTGTATAATGGCTTTGGAATAAAAAATAGCATAGCAAAAGAGCGAAGGTGTGACTTCGCCATGACGTTGTTTATGAGGTTTTTTGTTTTGTTGGTTTGACTGCACTATTTGACTATAA
>NZ_OAOF01000026.1 GCF_900205965.1 Lacrimispora amygdalina | reverse complement strand
TTTTTTTTTTTTGCAAGCAGAAGACGGCATACGAGATTTCTGCCTGTCTCGTGGGCTCGGAGATGTGTATAAGAGACAGATTTATATCTTTTCAAAATCTCACACATTAATATAAGAAAATGAAAATTAGGAGGATAAGAAATGAATAGAGACAAGATTATAGCAAACTCGGTTCACCAAGGTTCAAACTCTGATGGTACCATACTTGTAAACTCAATTACAGAGTCTGACCCGCAACATCGGTCATTGAGTTCAGATTCCGATGAAATCGGAGTTGCAGAAAAAATTGCAAAGGAAGTCTCAATGCATGGTGGAACCGTATATTATGTTGGTGGTTATGTAAGAGACCAATGGTTGGGAGTTGATAATAAAGACATTGATATTGAGGTGTTTGGAATTAAGCCTGAAGCATTGATTATTATTTGTAAAAAGTATGGAATAGTTGATGAAGTCGGAGCGTCATTTGGAGTTTTAAAAATCCATGGATATGATTTGGACATCTCAATGCCCAGAAGCGAGCAAAAAACTGGTAAAGGCCATAAAGAATTTGTAGTTTCTGTCAATCCATTTTTATCAATCAAAGACGCAGCCAGACGGAGAGATTTCACGATAAATTCAATCATGAAAAATGTTCTTACCGGAGAGTATTCAGATCCGTATCATGGCCTACATGATTTAAATCATTATCTTTTGCACCATATAGATGACAATACATTTATCGAAGATCCATTAAGAGTTTATCGTGCAGCGCAGTTTGCGGCAAGATTTCATCTTAAAATTAATGAAAAGACCTTACTTTTATGTAAGTCCATTAATACTTCTAGCTTGTCCGCAGAACGTGTATTTGAAGAAACAAATAAAGCCTTATTGAAATCTAATCATCCAAGCATATACTTTAATACCTTAAGAGAAATGGAACAGTTGGATAGTTTCTTTCCTATTCTAAAAAATATGATTAGTGTGAAACAAAACCCGACTTGGCATCCTGAGGGTGATGTTTGGAACCATACGATGGAGGTTATTGATAAAGCTACAAATTATCGGAAGGGCTCTTCATATCCGCTCGGTTTTATGTATGCTGCTCTTTTTCATGATATTGGAAAATTCTTTACTACGACCAGTGATCTTGAAGGGAATATACATGCTTACAATCATGAAATAGTTGGCGCTGATCATTTAACCGTAGCTCTAAGTAAACTTACTAACCATAAAAGATTAGAGACATATGTAAAGAACATGGTGCAACAGCATATGAAACCGCATACTCTGTATAAACATACCTCAATAAAATCTACAAACCGATTTTTTGATAATTGTATTTCTCCAAAAGATTCCATTATGTTATCTGTAGCTGACACAATAAATGAGAAGGAGCTATTCCGTTTTGAATCAGGTTGGTGGGATGAACGGCTGAGAATTTATGAGGAAATAAAAGCAAGACCAGAGGTAACCGGACAGGATTTAATTGATTTAGGGTATAAACCAGGGCCGGTTTTCAAAGATATCCTAGCTACATGCCATAATATACACTTAGCTGGCATTTGTAAAGATGATGTCTTGCGGCAGATTCCAAGTATCTTAAAAGGAGTACAGTCAAGAAAAAAGAGGGTGTAAGTCCCTCTTTTTTATATTTTTAATGTCATTTCGAATCACTTCAAAATATCATATACTTCTATTCCTCAGATTCATATTTTACAGGAACACTTCCCGCTCCGCCAGAATATACCCATTCAATATTTAACTCTTCATAACTATATTCACCATCAATTACATAATCCCATTTTAGCTCTGGGAATAACTTCTTCGCTGCTCTCATTACCAATGTATATTTATCTTCCCAGTAGCATTCCTCCATAAAACTAATACATTTATGTATCGTATCTCTATCACCTGTAATAGTATTAAAATTAGTTGAATATAGTTCTTCTTTTATAGCCCAACGAACTTTTTCTCCGTTTAAATCATTTATCTCCATCTTATCATTACTTGGATTAATTACATTTAATAGCTCATCGCAAAGATTATATGCTCCTAATTTATATGCGGATGCTACAGGATCAGTTGTATTTATACCTGATAACAGCTCTTTTTTCTTAATTTCTAATAGTCTTTTAATATCCATTAAATTACCTCCGTGTCTTCTCAATATATAATACAACAGCGAGGTAAATTAATCAATGCCGCTCTTGAACTATCATATTTTTCTCCAAAATCTTGATAATCTGCTACTATATCGTTTATTTCAAATTCCTCTAACTGGCAAAACCAGTAAAGAATTTAAACTAATTTAAATTAGATAAAAAAACGGAATTTCTGCTGTTTCAGACAGTAGACAAATGGGTATTAGGATACAAAAAAGATGAATTTGCTTTTGGCAGGTCAAGCATTTGCCGTCCCAAAGAACTGCTCTATTGTTTCTTTCCGGTGCCCATACAGCTCCTTCATGCCATGTGTATCCGTATGTATTCACATAGTTCCATGTATGTCCCAGATATCCAGAAACTGTGGTTATTCATAAATAACGTTTATTTTTCCTTGTGTCTTTTCATTAACTCCTTAAATTTTTCTTTTGTATCGAATTCTTTTCCAAGGTCTTCTTCTAGCATTACAGTATTCACTTGTATTTCACTCACAATATTTTTTTGTAATTCCCACAATTCAGAGTGTAGCTCAGAAATATTATTATTACATTCGTTTATTCCATCTATTGTATCAGATACTTTGGATCCTATTATACGTTCTATTCTCTGAATTCTCTCTGATAATGATTCTAATTCTATTAGAATGTCTTCTTTTGTATTGATTATGAATTCCAATCGATTTCCATATGTGTCGTTCATTCTTTTTAAATTGCTTTGTATTCTCTTATTACATTTTTCATAATATTTTACTAGCTGTTTTTTCTTATTTTCTAAATTGTTAAAATCAGCCTGCTTATCATCAATGATTTTATATATGTTTTGTATCAAAGCTTCTTTTTTATTCATACTATTCTCAGAAACTTACGCATTACACCACTCCTCATAATTGGTACCTAATAAATTAGTTTCAAAAAATCCGCCATGGATATTCAATTCAATTTCATTTTCAGTAATATATATGTTAATTTTTTCTTGAATAGAAGCTTTTAATTTAGAATATTCCAGGTTATATGAATTCTCAACTTTTTGAAGCTTAGTTTCAAATTCAAATCCTATTTCTTCAATATAATGTTTTTCTTTGGTTGTATCATTATTATTTATTTGCGCCTGTGATTCCATCATAAAATCAAGAGGTACAGTATGTACGACCGCTTTTTTCTTTTCATTTCTACTGACATGCTCGTTTGTTCTTCCAGAACATACTTGAAATGAAAGTATCGCTAAATTAATATTGCCATATGAATTTAAAGACGTCATACACGATTTAGTAAATATTTTATCTAATCTTTTCAGCATGATATATTCATTTTTTCTTTCATATAATTTATTAGATATGTTGTTTGACATATATGAAAGATATAATCCAACTATAAATAAAAAGGCTGCATATATAGTAGCTATAACAAAGGTATCAGCTTTATCTTCTAGTTTATGGTAATACAGAAAACACCCTATGGTTATGCCAATGGTTATTATTGACGTTACTATTCTATACTATTTTTCTGATAAGCTAAATATTCTAAATTTCATTTTCACCTCAATAAATATTAATTTTTTTCAGAATACCATAAGCAAGGATAAAAATATAGTATTAATTATTTATACACATATTTATATTCTTTTTTTAATAATTGGCTTTGTCTACAGTCCGAAACAGCATTTCTGCTGTTTATATATACTGTATTTAAATTCTTGTTATATTGTAATTATGCCTATAAATAATCTTAAGAGTTTGCCTGCAACCATATTTCCAAAGCTAACTTCTCCGAAATTTCAGTTTCTTTAAAAAAATCAATTATAGCATTTGGCTTCTCTTCAATGACTTGCTTTATCAAAATTCTTGCATTTTCATTTTCAAATAACATTTGATTCAGATTTTCAACTGACAATATCATATGAAATCTCCTCTTTGAACATTTATTTTTACTATTTTATCAAACATACGTTCTGACGTCAATAAAAAAAGCAGCTTCGCTGCTTTTAATAACTATTGAGGATGTTCTTTCTAAATTTTTGTTTTTTAAACCATAAAATGAAGATCCTTCTCCTTGCATCGCTCGATAGACAGATAGTCCGGAATAAGCTTTTTTGCCTTTTCAACAATTTCATTATCATAGTCTTCATCATATGTTAACTTAAGATTATGAGGATAAACGATTGTTGCTCCCTTACTTGTATCAAACACGCAATTAGAGGAATTGAAAGAAACTGATACAATTTCTCTATCACTGGAATCAGACAACTCAATATATTCGTCTTCATCCTTGTTGAATAGGTCTATATATTGATTGAGAGCTTTCATCGTTACAATACTATCTTTAAAGTGAAGAGCAACATTATATCGAATAGCATTCGTGTTGACGATATTCAAATCCAATATTGCTGTTTCAAATTTTTCTCCATTGTTTAACTCAAAAGAAATCGCTCTTAAGCAATCATAATTCAGGTTGATTTTCTTCGAGAATAAAACTACTTTACTAATTTCAGAATAGTATTTCTCTTCAAGTTTGTCTTTGAGATATTCTTCAACCTCGCTGGGTGACGGATAGTTAAATCTGAAATGATAGTGAAATCGACCTGGTCTGTTGATTAAATAATCATTTAAACTACGGATTTCGTTACAGGTAATAACAAATAACTTCTTACCTGTTGAAATTCCATCGAACAGACTTAACAAACCAGCCTGTGGATCCGCTTCATTATCTGACGTCCTAATGTTCCCAAAGGTTTTATCAAATTCATCAAAGAGAACTATTACTTCCTGATCAATCTGTTCGATAAAAGAGGCAATTCCAGGGATAAACCGGTCTACCAATATTAGTGGCAGACCCTTCTTCATTGCTTCAACCGACAGAAGCTTAGCAAATAAAGATTTTCCTATTCCTTTATTCCCGCTTAATATAACTCCCAAATTTCTGTTGACTTGTTTGAATGCCTTTAATACCTTTTCCACCTTTTTAAGATGAACTCCGTAGATCTTTCCTTCCTTTATTTCTATATTAGAATTCTTTTCCAAATAAAATCCCGTCATTTTGTCAAATCTCACAAAATAAGTACCTACCGGTAATTGATTATATGTTTCTAGAGTATCATCGTAGATTTTAAATATATTTCCTGTACTAATAGTTTTCATTCATAATTCTCCTTTTTTTCTTATTCGTAATTATTATGTACTGAAACTTATATGAATAAAAAAACAGGAATCGAATTTCCTGTTTTTATCATACACATGTGCTCTCCAGGTGATAATCTGTCAATCATTTGGATAGCCATCTTTATAGCTGATTTATTTTTACACTTCTATATACTACATATCAGTTTGTAAAGCATATAATTTATTGAACAACTCCATCTCACAAGGAAATTTTTCTCCATTGTCAAATGTTATAATATATGCATTATCTGGGATCCACCACTTTCTGTTATCTCTTATTATATAGGGTTTTTTTACAGCTCTGGGATGATCTTCTGATTTTAACTGTTCAGCAGTCATATTACATATGAAACGTCCACCAATATCAAAGAAATCAATTCCATCTTCCATCCCAAATTCATACTTTTTCGCCTCTACAATTTTCTCTATTATTTCAAATTTCATAATTTACTCCTTTTTAACTTTTAAGAGATTGCACTCAACTTATGTGTTATATAATGTTTGCTTTATTAAGCTAATCGAATTTCATATTCAGAATCCTCTGTCCGAAAACTTATAAGCTCTCCTAATCTGTTAATTTTATTAACCGCCGATGTCCGCAAAACTCCCATTTCATCATTTTGAAGATAAAGCCTATTATCCATATAGTACGCATTGACTTCTTCGCCAATAAACTTACTAATTTTCTGCGGACCATTCACAAGTACAGCCCTGCAGCGATCTCCTGTCATGATATTTTTTTCAAACTTCTTCTTATTGCTAATTCCCTCTACAAAACTTTTGAACATGTCCAACATAATTAATTCCTCCACTTATTTTAAGATAAAAATAGTATGATATTAAAAATGTTATATTAAAACAAAATTTATATTTTTTATTATTACTCATTTAAACAAAAAATGAGGCTTAGCCTCTTTATAACGAATTTATGTACCCTGCAAGATCTTTTAAATTGATAAAACATTTAGTACCATTAGATGATATTAAGTTTTCCACGGCCCTTAAACTCTTTAACATTTGTGCATCTTTTTCAGAACCATTATCAACATATAAATTACAAAATAAGGTTTTTTCTGGTCTTTTATTACTATCATCAGTTACTTCAGCAATTGAGTAAACTCCTTTTATATCATTTGTAATTGTATATAGTACAATATCCGCAATTTCCCTTTCGTGTACTTCTCTTAAACGATCTGATTCAGATCTCTAACAATTGGATTATAAAAATCACAAACCAACTTCGGAATTAAATCATTCCGCCAATCATACCCTGAACACGTTCCACCTAAAAAAACTTTCATAAAATTTTCTCCTTTTCTATCTTTATCATAAATAATATGCAATTTTTCATTTTGTATAGAACAAAAAAACATAAACTCTATAGATCATTTCAATATTTTCCAATTGTTTTAATGTCATATCTTAAGCAAATCTCTTTTAATTTCTCTTGATCATATTCTGCTTTCATATTTTCTAAAGAAAAAGGAATCGGAATATCAGTTTTTATTGTAGCTAGTACTTTTGATAGCATAGCTGCTTTTTTCCCAACTAACTCAATTTCAGATTCGTTTAGTAAAGCTTTCATCGGTGATCTTTTAATCCCTAACGACTCCTTCCAATACTTTTGGATTTCATTTAATTCAGCTTTACTGTGTCCTTCGATTGCCTCATACAACTTTTCCACTGTTTTGTATTCATTTAATAAAGGAATTGCTGCTTTTGAAACTCCTTTTACTCCAGGGAT
This sequence comes from Lacrimispora amygdalina, assembly GCF_900205965.1. Lineage (GTDB taxonomy): Bacteria > Bacillota > Clostridia > Lachnospirales > Lachnospiraceae > Lacrimispora > Lacrimispora amygdalina_A. The sequence goes on along the minus strand of NZ_OAOF01000026.1, from coordinate 39,215 downwards.
GTTATCCGACATATCGCCAACGATGGCTTTTAAGTCTGGAATCTGTTTCGGCAAGACACCTTCCAGTTCCTTTACGTACTCTTCAGTGTATTCAAATACTCGATATGGAATGTTCATCGCCTTTATATCAACACCATCTCTTTCATAAATATTATGTTTGAGTTCTTTATATTTGTCTTCTGATAATGGCATCCAAACATTGATATTCTTTTCTACTAGCTGAAGATAGTCATGGTCTTTGGTCATCAATTTAACAGATACCTTATCGCAGTATTTTTTCGCAATGCTTCCTGCCCAGACATCTGCTTCATATGTATTATCATATACTACAGTAAAGTCAAGCTCAGATAAAATGTTCTCAATTGTATGGAACTGTTCAATTAGTGGAGATGGTGCTGCTGCCCTCTGTCCTTTGTAATCTTTATACATTTCTCTACGGAAAGTATCTCTTGTTTGGTCAAAACACACGCAAAGATAATTCGGTTTTTGATTTTTTAATAGCCGGATTATTATACCAAGCATGCCGTATACAGCATTCGTATATTCTCCATTTTTCGAGTGAAGTATTTTGTAATAGTATTTTTCTCTTTCCTCATCTGTTTTAGCAGTTTTGATTTCAATGGGAAGGTTCGCGTAATAACAGGTAACAAGCATTGATGAACCGTCTATAATTAATAACTCTTTCATGTATATCTCCTTTCATTCAATTGATTGTTCCTTCCTAGTATGGGCTTAAGTTTATAGAAACAAAAAAGAGCCCTACTTAGCTCTTTCATTGTAAAAATCTATAACCCAAGTTTTGTTTGACTTTTCATAATCTTCCAATATCATATTATATAAGGGAATCCAAGAAATAGATTCATCAATGACAACAGAATCTCCTGAAATTACATTATGCTTTCCATACAAGGCTTTATCGACCGCATTCAGTAGTTCTACATTGATATCTACATTGTATTCTTCTGCGACGTTTAAAATCAATGCCTTAAGCCTTCCAGAATTAGAAACTGGTTTATCAAGGTAAATATTTGCTCTCCGAATTTCCAAATTGTCTAATTTACAGAGAATCAAACGGATTGCTTTTTCCGTTTTATCAATGATTCTATAGTTACCTTTTAAACCGGCTAAATCTCTTAATGTTCCGTCCATACACCGAATAAGTAAAGAAGCAGACAGCATAGTCTCCATTGGTATAATTGCATTAAATCCATCAATGTATACTTCCGAACCAGCTAAGTGGTCTTTGTTACTTATTTTTCTCTTACGATTCTCAATATCCTCGTCTTTGGCTATAGCACGTGCAAGTACCAGACGCTGGCGTTCCTGCAGCATATAGTGATTTGATACAAATAGAGACGCTTGCTTAATCTTATAACCACGATTTAACAAATATGGCACATCCTCCTTAGTCTGATAGAGTTTTTCAAGCTTTTCTCCCAAGAAAAAAATAGTATCTTCATTATTGTATCCGCGTCTTACAGTTTTGTATACTTGTGAATCCAAATCATTCATATTTATTTTCCTCCATTTTTTATTGTATCATAATTATGATCTTGCAAACGAAGCTTATTGCTTTTTATGTCGTCTTTATCATTCCTGTTATCCCAATATTTATTATAATGGAGGGAATTAAATTCAAGGGATATATTTTGCTAATGGCCATGAGCCTATGATAAATCCGTCTACTATAAAGCAAGCTGCACTGAAGCTTCGGATGAACGGCTTCTCAAAGACAAATCGGAGTCCATTGATATGAGAACTCCAGTTTTTCATCTTTATTCTAAAAATCGTTGACTATTCTTGTTATAAAAAAGACACAATCCGTGTAAAAGATTGTGTCTTCTTTTATCAAACCTTTAGTTAGAATCAGTAGTAGCGGCAACCTCTACCTGTTTGTCATTTACATTACTGTAACGTTCCAGGGCATATTTTACCTCGTCCGCATTAAGCCCGCTCTGCTCTATAAGATTAAGTATAGATTCATTTTCACAAAACCGCAGCTCTTTCTCTAATATTTCTTTTCTCTCTTCTAATTCTTCTTTTGCTTTTTCTATTTTCTGGAGATTTTCTAAAACCTCATTCAGTTCCTCTCTCAGTCTAACTGATTTCGCTTTTCTTACTCCTCTTGGCATTTTACTCACTCCTTTGATTTATGTTTTCTATTTACATTTTAATTATATTCCATAATTTTTACTTTTATACAAAATGAAATTTTTTTTAATCAAATTCCTTTCTATTAATTGTATCAATCAAGTTTACAGCATATGTTATATCCAATGTTTCTTTCATCAAGAAAAAGGCCGGCCCTTAAAACTCTATATATAGCATTCCATATTTTCCTCGTCATAACATGAGGAAGGAGTTTCACTTTTTGTTACGTCCAATTCATTTTCGCATCTTAAATTTTATTACAGTGTGCATATATTACCATAAAACAAATAAAATCAATCATATTATTCTAAAATACTTTAATAAAGAAGGAGTTATTATGAACTATCTAAAAAAGAAACAAATTGATGGAGGAGCTACTATTCTCTTATCTGCTGATTACAAAAAAATGAAAAATCAAGTCCTTGATGAGATTAAATCGTTTGAAGAGAGCACTATCCCATGTTGTGTGATTAATTACAATGAGCTATGCGATAATGATAATGGGCAGATCGAACGGACTTCCGACTTAAATCCATTTATTAATATCAATATAAAAGACTCTTTCACGGAAGATTATATTGCATATATTCCTGATCTTATTTCATGTTTAATAACGATTGAATATGATAGATCATTAAGTGCCCATGAAAAAGAAGTCATTCAAGCTATTTGTTCTCAATTGGATTTAAGTAAAGAAGATCTACCTTTATTTGATATATTCAAGCGGATACAGGAACAGCTTGAGTTTCCTGACCAATTACAAAGAGTATATAATAAAATTGATTCAACCGTAGAGACCATCAAAAATAAGAAGGATTTTTATTGTGAGGTTTCGGATCCAGCCATCCTATTTTATAATTTTGTATATCTAATCCTATCAATAAAAAATGTTTATGCTGGGAATCGTGTATGGATATATACAGACTTATTAGACCATGTTTCAAAACATAGAGACGTTATGGCCTTAATTCACAAACTGTTATCTATTGTAGATACAGATATGTTTACTATTAATTATATGATTTCGAGAGAAGATCCTGTAATTGGGCTTGTTAATCTTAATATCCGATTTGTTAGGCGCCTTGATGCTCCAGAAGCTTTCAACCAATATATGAAGCAATTAAAAGTGCATCACCTTCGCTGGAAATATGTCAAAACCATTGCTATTTAAAAAGGAGGCAGACATCTGCCTCCTTTTTATTCATGGAAAAAACGTTCATAGATTTCAATCACCTTTTTATATTTCTTATAGATCTCAGGATCCGACTTTATGATTTCTGCATTGCTGACGCTAATCTCATTTTTATAAGGGTCGAAGTAAATTATTAGTTTTCCTATTTCAAATAGTTTAAAAATACTATCATCATCACAAATTATTTTACCTTCTTTTAATCCGATTTTATTTATTTCGTGTATAAACAAATAGAGTTTATACTCAGGTTTATCTAACATTTTTATTATTTCTTCCTTTAATGCATCTATAAATAATCCTGTAAGTTTCAACTTTTTCAAGTTGTTTACTTCTATTTTTTTTCTACCTGATGTCATGACATATGGCTTTGATACACTTAAATCAATCATATTTATTTCTATCTTTGTTATAGTACCATTTTCATTGATATCAATTTTCTTTATTTCTTCAACTACATATGGTTTTCTTATTAATGCAGTAAAGCCAATTATATGATTATGTAACTTAATTGCTCGATTAATTTTACTAATGATTTCCGCTAATGGGTTTTCTAAACGAGCAATTCTTATTTCACGAATTGCTTCATTTGGTTCTTTTAATATAACCGGCCCAGGAATTTTCCCAGTATATATATTCATTATTTCAATTGCCCTTGGTGTTATAACTCCAGTGTTTTTACAGACGTTCATAATTCCTTCTTTATATTTCTTTAAAATCATGTCACGCCTTTCCTTATATTCAGTGTATGGAATCACTTCGAGAGGAGTATCACGATAGGCATATTGCGAACCATCAATTAATACCAAACGCCTCATCGGACCATTAACGAATTCACCTACTAGACGACTTTCCGTTACATCTGCCAAAACATCAAATGGACTAATACCGAACGCTTCATAAGTTTCTTTTTTCCAAGGTTTGATATAAGCATCCTCTACAGATTTCCAATTAGTTTTATCATCACGTAAGCCACTTATAAATTCTGTAGCACTGGTTCTAAGACCTGGGTGGGTAGTCTTTAAAATCTTATAAATTATTTTGGGATTTAACTTACTTAGTTTATACTCTTGTTCTCCATTAAGAATTATTTCTGGGTTAAGCTTCTCCATATGCACAGACTCAGAGCCTAAATTGAGATGATAGGCCCTTTCCACATCATTTAAAACAAACTTTATATCATACTCTTTTCCATTTTTATTCCCAAAATTTATAATAGCATCCTCAAAAAATCTCATACAACCATCAAGCGCAGTTCTAATTTTATTAACAGATTCCCTCTGTTTGTCTACATCATACTGTAATTCGGTATTTTCAATCAGTGCATCAAGCGCATCATACTTAAACGGATCAATTGCTCCATTCGATAGTATCAAATGTTCATTCAAAAACAAATACGTTCGAAAGCCTTCTGAAAGCTTATACCTTTTTCTATTTTCTGGGTCAAATTTAATTGATACACTTTTTTGATTATCATCTTCATTAAATGACACCTTACATTCAGGAAATGCTTTCTTTACATAATGAATTGTGTTTTGCAGCGAAAAACTGCCAAAATATTTTTTACTCATAAATCCTCCTTATATATTATTGCATAAATTTTAAAATCCGAATTCTTCAGATTTTCCACTTAAAGCTAGCGTACTTTTATTTGAAACAAACTTTATTCTACTCATAAATTCTTTTATTTCTTCCAGAGTTAAGTAAAACTTAATAGAAACCACAGTATCTGAATTATTAACTAAAATAAATGCTTTATATTGTCCTTCTTCCTTAATCAAACAGTATTTATTTTTATTTATATCCTCATCTTCAATAATGTTTTCTTTCGATAAGGATTGAATAAACTTACTATAATTTTCTTTAGAAGTAAAATTTCCTTCACATATAAGAACACTTTCCTTCTTTATCAAAAATGGAATTTCTTCTATTTGTTCATACTCTGATGGAATAGATATTGTTATAATATCTCTAGACTCTATTTCATATGAACTAGAGACATAATCTCTATCTTCTGTTAAGTCAGCACAAGCAACCAATAATAAAGATAAGAACAAGATGTAAAAACTTATTATTATTTTTTCCATAGTCATTCCTTTCTAATTTATTATGTTAGTTTACACTACGTATTCTTTAAATAAGGCCAATGTATATTATTTATAAGATATTAAAAAAGAGCCAATGGCTCTAATTTATTTTTTAATTCCTTCTGTAATTGATTTTGTCATGGAATTCATAATCTTAATGAAAGACTCCGCGATAATTTTTTTGACTTGTTTTTCAGAAGTTGATTTTTTCTTCTGATTATATATGTTATAATATTTTATCATCATCTTCTCCTTTATTATTTCCACTTAAATAATACTCAACCGAATATTTCTCTCTCAACACAATCCTTTCTGTTGACTCAGGTGGTAATCCGAATAATTTACATATTGTTGCAAATTCTTCTTTATTCCAATCTTCTGGTTCTATTATTAATGGTTCTTTTTCTTCTTTTGATTTCCACATATAATATTCCTCGCTTTTCTTATAACAATTATGATTAATTTAAACAAATAAAAAAGAAGCACTAGGTGACTTCTCTTTGAACACCGCTAGTTGGATTTGAACCAACGAATTTCGGAATCAAAGTCCGATACCTTATAACACGACAAATTCTGTTTTACAGAAGTTTGAACTAACTGAAGTTAGTTACGGTAGCGGTATATGGAGGTACCGTGCAAATACAACTACGTTGAGATCTAAATCCAGTACAACTTTTTGAATCTAATGTAATCAGATTACAAAGCAGCGCTCTGCACGGCTAATTATGGCAATTTAGTGAAGGTACATGTGGCTGATAAGGCTTAAACTCATGACAACCGTATTAAATGTCAGGTGTAAACTCGATTTTTCGAAGCTTAAACTTAAGTAAAACTAATTTACTTTGCCAACTGACTTTTATAATTATTTGTTATACTCAGCTGGAACATTTATAACTCCATCCTTCTTTTAGCAATAATAGTATGATGGTTTTATAATAAAAATAACTGATGATTTTTTCTATTAAATTCTTTCACGCTTACTCCAACCTTATATTGAACTACCACTACTTATAGAAGTCAGAGTATTCTTGTATTCTTAGATAAAAAAAGAGACTTTCGTCTCTTTTCTATATGTATAAAATTTTCAGTTTTACTTATCCTTCCGATAGAATCTCCATTCCTCTGCACCAGCACCCGTTAATACAATAGCTAACATAGATTTTAGAGACGTGATCAATTCACTTACCTCTTCCGGTTCTAGCCCAGTGTCCTCATATCTGGATAACTTTTCGACGCAAGCTGTTGCTTCAAATTTTCCACGGCACCAGTCACCAGTTAATTTATCGGCAGACGTACCCTCTGCTCCATGTGGATATTCCTCACTCGTCGTCAACCTGTTCATTGATTTATTCCTCCTGGTCAAATCTTAATATGACGATATCATTATTTTTTAATCTCTTTATTTCTCATACCTTTACTATTCTCCATATCTCACAAAAATTCCTAATTGGGAATATCTGTTGCGAGTAAAAGTTTCCTCAAATTCTTATCATAGTGATATACATTATTGGATAATCTCTCACTTAAAGCTACCTGTTCCATATTAATGTCTGTAACCATCTGTGCGAGCTCATTTGGATTTCCCATAGAAGTCGATACGGCTATCGCCTCATGAATGCTTGATGGCAGAATATATAGATCCGACTCTAACTGCTCTGCAAGCATATGAAGCTTATCTTCATATAATATGGATATGGCACCATTGATACCGCAATCATTAGAAATAACCCACATAGTTTGTTCTGGTGGCATCTCACTAATCATCATATCTGCAATTTCAGCAGGCATAATATCTTTCATAAACATAGTACGTAGAATATCATTCATTGATTTTACCGTTGGCGGGAAAATCCTTCTTGTATTCGCTTCAGCAAGTTTGAACATTTGCTTTTCTGACAAACTAAGTCTTTCAGCAAGTGAATTATGAATAACTATACTATGAATACCCTCCGCATCAGTCTTTACTACCCAGCGATAGATAATTGATAAATCCAAAAAGGATCTGTTTGGTGTATCCTGTAACATATCTTTATTCTGTTCTGTATTCACAAGTTGAAATACGATGCTATCCTTTGCGGTATTGAAATCAATAACAGGAACAACTTCTAGAGATTCTTTCATAGCGTGTTCCATTTTGGAAGCTGCTGTCCGTAACACCTCAAGAAGATCATTTGTCTTCTGATAATGGACAAACATGTCATCAATATAAATTGTCGGTGTTACTGTGAAATCATCTTCTCCAACAAGGCTCATTCCATCTAAAGTCACATTGACCTTTTTTATCGGACATATCATCAACTTCATCTCTTTATACTGATTAGGCATATAATCCATAAATTTCTCTGTTACTACTTCTTTAAAAACATCATAATTCATCATTGCACTAATCCTCCTAATTTTTAAAAATACACTTACGGCTACAATAGCATACTAAATCTTCCTTGCTCATACTTAACAATTCTCATTTATTAAGCATTTACTTTTTCATCGCTTAATCTCTTCATTATTTCTGCAAATGAAGTTTTGGTTTCCTTTGTCTTGGTATGACATTTTCTACATTCGGTATACCTTGACTGACGGTCCTTTTCGAAATGTGTTACTGGTACAGCAAAATTACTACCACACGAACTACAATACATATGTATTTTCCTCCTTTTTTTAACTTACAGATTGAACCGGTCTAATAATGGCTCAATTTTATCCTTTAAAGTCGGATAATGCTTATTTAGTGTCTCTCTGGCATTTAATGGCTTATCGGGTTTTGTAAACCTGGCACATTCCCAATCAATAATCATCTGGATATAATCTGCCTCCGTCTTTGCCTTCAATTCATGATGCCGGCTGTATCTTCTGTGAATCGTGTGCACTGTCTTAGGATCCAGAAAAAGCTTAAGAAAGATTTTATCTAAATCGTGCAAATAGCCTCTTAATGTATTATGACCAAGCAGTTGTTTCTCCGTCCTTAAAAAAGCAATACGATGTTCCCATGTATACTTAATTGATTCATAATTTTTCATATTCTCTCCTTTTCTTTTTAATAATTTTAGTATGGTATGAAACATTTATTATTAACGAGAGATATCCGGAGAAATATCCTTCTTTCTCTTTTTGCTGCAGCCTAATTTAATCTCTTGGTTTGTAGATCCGTGTTCACCGGTTTCAAACCTCACCAAAGGTGAACTTGTAAACTCAGTTTCACTGAGTTCGGACTCAAAAGAAGTCGAGTTTACCTCTAATATTTGTTTATCAATGTTAACTTTGTTAATATCATCATTTTCTTCCAATCGGTATTTTCCATTTAAGCATAATTCCATAATTTCTTTTATATCTCTACTTGGCATTGAATTTTTATCGTAAATAATGCATTGATTTCTATTCATAATAGTAACTTCATCGAATACTTCATTGTCTGATAAGTTTTTTATAGTTTCAGGCAATGAACATACTATATTATCATGATGATTTTTATCAACATATCTTGGGATCAAATTCATTTCTTCTTGTGATTTTCCTCTTTTTAGAGTATTTTTCCATGAAGTCTCTTTATCTGTGGCAATAATGAGTAAATCCACCTCATAGCCTTTATTTTTCAATAAAGTGGAGGTTTTCAAAGGAATATTTATATCCCTCAATGTTCCTTCTATAATGAGATTATATTTCTCTTTTGATAAATCATTAATTAATCTTTCCACCACTTGACTAACAAATGATTGTGTGTATTTAGGATAATTTACTCCATATATTTTTTTGATCTCTTTCAAATTCGGATGATAGTTTCTTATGATATCTCCATCAATCACAATCATATTTGGATAATCTTTCATTGCAGCTTCTGTTAATGTAGTTTTCCCTGCACCAGGTTGACCACCGATTAATATTGCTAATGGCTGAATATTCTTATTTACTGGCTTCATATTTCCTTTTAAAATTTTATTTACTTTATTGTATGTCTTTATATATTCTAATTTTGAGTAAAGTTTTTCCATAAGTGTTATCCCTCCTGCGCTATTATTGGAAATTTGAAGATATAACCATATAATGTTTTTTGGATAACACAAATAAAAAAAGAGGCTTCAGCCTCTTTTTTCTAATTCTTCTACACTCTTATGAAATTCACTATATTTTTTTTGAGCTTTTTCAAACGCTTCATCACTATTATAATCTTCTGTTAGCAATGATGTGGCAAAATCCCAAATTTCTTTTGCTAATTTCATTCCATTTTTATTAGACGAATTTGACGCCCTTGCACTCAATAGGGAGAGATTTTCACGCATCAGCTCAATTCGGAAGATATAACGTTCATATTTGTCCATTCGTTCCTCCTTTTTTCATTAGTGTATCATACTTATTTATAATTCTCAATCTTCCGAATTATCATAACTGGTCTGTTTTACAGAAATATTAGATTATTATCTAAATATTGTTATAATTTTAAGCAAAAATATTCTGCATTCATATAAACTTCTCCATATCTTTATTTTTTTCTTTTATTTTAATTACTAATGAAAATTCATCCAACCTAGTCACCATTAGCATACCTGTTACAAATGACGTATCCATGATTTTTACAGTTTTTTGTAATCCTCTATTTTTTAAGTACTCATTAATACTCTTTTCAATTTTTATTACTCTTTCTTTTTTCGATTTTCTTGCAGTACAGAAATCAAAAAAAATAAAAAGTAAGAAAATTATAGAAGTTAAAATAGATGGTGCTGCTTCAAAGAATCCAAACGAGATCCACTCACTGTAACAAAGAGTAAACATAAATAACTCTAACCATATAGAAATAGAAACAAAAGCAAAGATAAAGTTTCGTTTTCTCACAGCATTTTGCTTATCAATAATTTCGTTTACTTTAAATGCAAGAATTCCACCAAGCTCAACATTTTCTTTTGTAATATTATTCTTATTTTCATCTAGTAATATCATCTTTACTCTCACGTTTTACCTCCAACCTTATTTTTGACCATTTTGTTTTATCATTTTTTACACGGTAGTTATTCTTCTCTCAGTTAATCTTTAACTATTTTAATTATGAGTTTTTTTCATGGAAGGCAATAATAAAAAAAGAGAGGAAATCCTCTCTTTTAATTTGCATCAATGAACTTTCCATCTTTGAACTTATATTCCGATTTATTTCCTTCTTCGTCAATACCATCAAAAGATTCACCATTGTATCTCATTGTAATTGTGCGTTTGTTTTCCATATCCACGAATTCTGTAGGAATAATAAATTCTGAAATAACAGATGTCATGTAAGGATACTCATTTTCTGGCTTTTTAATCCATAAATCCCATACAATCTGGAACATATTTCCATATACTGCACTGTTTCTAAGTGCTCTTTCTGTAACACGTGATTCTCTCACATATCCTGAAACTGTACCCACTCCAGAAACCTGTGACCCAGAAGTATATCCCTCAATTAATGTATCTGAGTACCCGCCAACAGCGAACACTCCTCTATACTGCATATCATCAGAAATCGGAAATCCAGGATACATGGATGTATGAGTTCTATCGTCCATTGTGTCAATTGGGACACCGTCAAAGGCCGCATAAAGAGATTTAATGACTGAATCAATATGTACGTTGTCTATATAGACTTCTGTACCTGCAGGCAAACCAATTGTATACGCATCAAGATTTAAATACTTCACGTCTGTAGTCTTCCAGTTTTCAACTGGATAATCTCCGGTTCCAAAAACAGTCTTTAGCTTAAAATTCTCTCCTGGTACATCTAATTGCATTGTTAGTGTATTTCTATCAAATTTTCCAAATTTTCCTTCTACACCACCGGCTTCATTTTTGCTGTTGTTTCCTTCTGCCATTACACTTTTATCGGAAATGTCTGACGTCTCTACTTCAACACAGCCCGTCAAAGAAACGCTTAGCATTCCTATCATTAACAATATTCCAAAAATTTTCTTCATAAATATTATTCTCCTTTTTCTTTCCCTTATTTTTTCAAGCCAATTTCTATTCCATTCATTAAATGAAACATGATCATATCCAAATTCAATTCTCTGGTGAGCGAAAAGCTCCGGACAACCACATCTTTTACATCGTTTCATACCCTTTAAGTATCATAATGATCCTATTCCGGAATATAATTTTTCCAATATTTAATTCCTGATCTTTTAATATCTCTTTTTGATATTAATCTTGAATTTGCAACAAACCAATTTTTATGAAAGTTTTTCAAATCTGATATTTTTACATCTCGATAATCATATTTTGTACAATAATACCAAGTTTTTTCTGTCGTATCTCCTATCCTTTTTTTACATCGATAATATCTATGTCTATTAACCATATGATATTTATCAAAAGGATACCAAAGAGCTTTTAATATCCATAATGGAAGTCCACAAGAAATTATTTGAAAAGTCTCATTATAACCATCAATTAAAAGTAATATTGTAACAACTGCCTGCCAACATAATATTCCTATTAAAATTCCATAAATTAAATTCATTTTTCATTCTCCTCTCATTCTTAACTTTAAATAATATGTCCATGAAATATTCAAAACAAAAAAGGTGAGACACAAGGCCTCACTTTTCATATTTCTGTAATTGTCGTAAAAACAATTGTCTCTAATCTTGTCCTTGTATGAATAAAGGCACCAATATAAGCGTTCAATTTATTCCTCAGAATTTTATGTTCTGATTCCAACTTTATCGGGTTCTTCCTCATAAATTTATCTACCTCTGTTCTCAATTCTGCAAATAACTTATTCGAGACATCAGATCTGGATAATCCAAAAGATGCAATTGACGGGTTTGGTAACCATGATTTTGTACTGGAATCAACGGTAATACTGATGATAACAATTCCGCCATTTGATAATTTTTTTCTGTCTTTTAATGCTCTTCCACCAATATCTCTGGCACCTAATAAATCAATCATAATTTCACCATGTGGAGCCGGACCTGATATCTTAGACAGTTTCGGAGTCAAAGTCAATATATCGCCGTCACTAAGCATAATCGTCTTATTATCCTTAAGCCTAAGACTATCAATTGTTTCTTTCGCAGCATATCGCTGCCTATAATCACCATGTACTGGAATTGCATATTTGGGTTGTAATAAGGAATAGATTAATTTAATTTCCTCCTGGCAAGCATGACCTGATACATGTGTATCCTGAAAAATCACTCTTGCATGTCTTTCTGAGAGCCGGCTAATCACATTTGCTACCGCCCTTTCATTTCCAGGAATTGGCGTTGCACTAAGAACAATTACGTCGTTCGAGGTGATATCAATATATTTATGGATTCCTGTACTCATTCTGGACAGAGAAGCCATTGATTCTCCCTGGGATCCAGTAGCCACAATAACTACCTTTTCATCAGGATACTTGTATGCCTCTTCAATATCAATTAAAGTCTCTTCAGGAATCTTTATGTATCCTATCTTAGAAGCAATCGAAATTGTATTTTTCATACTACGGCCATCAATTACAACCCTTCTTTTATAATTAGCTGCTGTATTAATGATCTGTTGCACCCGATCAACATTAGAAGAATAGGTTCCTATAATTAATCGATTTGAATCATGTTTCGCAAAGATTGTGTCAAATGTTTCGCCAACGGTTCTTTCTGACATTGTTGTTCCCGATTTAGTTGCATTTGTAGAATCAGACAAAACAGCTAGAACTCCTTCTCTACCGAGTTCGGCCATTCTGCTTAAATTGATTTGATCACCATAAACAGGAGTATAGTCAATTTTGAAATCACCCGTATGGAAAATCTTACCGGCCGGAGTTGTAATAGCAAGTGCCGCCGCATCCTGTATCGAATGGTTTGTTTTTATGAACTCAACCTTAAAGCCGCCAAGGATAATACTTTTTCCAAATTCTATAATCTTTGTCTTTGCAGATGGAAGTCCTTCTCTCATTAATCGGTCCTTAATTAGTTCAATTGTTAGCCTTGTTCCGTAGATTGTTGCTGGTATATCATTGATGATATATGGGATTGCTCCGATGTGATCCTCGTGACCATGCGTAATTACAAAGCCTTTGATTTTTGTTATATTATTTTTTAAATATGTCACATCAGGGATAATCCTATCAATTCCGGGCATATCATCTGTTGGGAATGCCATACCACAATCAATTACAATAATATCCTTCCCAGTTTCTATGGCAGTCATATTCATCCCAATTTGAGATAGTCCGCCAAGCGGGATAATTTTGACGGACGACTCTGTTTTCTTTCTTACAAATTTTCGTCTATCTGTTTTAATTTCTTTTTCCATTTTAATTTCTCCATTATGTATTATTTATCTATAGTATGTCTTATTTGGTCGAGAACAAATTATACTTATTTATTTTATAATTAAAATTTGTCAACATAATAACTATGAATGTTGGTAATATAAAATAGATAAGGAGAGAATATGTTAATATCTGTTACAGAAGGAAAAAAGGATTTTACTATAAGTTTTGATATTGAAAGTATTGTTATTTCATTAAATTCTCAAAAAAAAGATTATGAAAAAGAATGTTATCTTCCTTATGGTACTTTTTATGAAGATGAAAAGTGCTACACCAAAAAGGAATACGACGAAAATATTGATAAAATGATCGAATATGTAACACATATCACTTCCGAAGATCTAGAAAGCATTATTAAAGGGTGGACACGAAAGAAAAATGGCACTTTTAATAGGCGAAGAACTAAAGAATTGTTTGACTGTGAGAATTGCCGTTATATCTGTGAGTGGCACTATACATGGATCTATGACCAGATTAAAGTTATACCTATTAGTGACACACAATTAAATATTATATTATATGAAAAAGTTGATACACCGGCATAAGCATATAAAACCAAAAAGAAAAAACAGGCTACTACCAATAGTCTGTTTTTTATATTTACTTAATTAAGTTCTTGTTTATAAAAAAGGTTGGCATATGTAAACCCGATTTCTTTAAGTTCGAGTTCAACTTAGTTGGAGTAGTCAGCCTTTATATATTAATGAGAATCTCTCAAATTATTTTCGAATTTATTTAATCTCTATATATTCTTCTGTATATCTACATTTATTAATCTTAAATCCCACACATCCATAAAACTTCCCATATATTCCGCTTCTTACTTCTATCTTGTTTCCACACTTTGGACAAGTACGAATTTTTTTCCCTTCTTTAGGTACTTTATCTTTTTTAAAATTATTCGGATCTTTTATATATTTAAAATATTCCTCTTGTGTCATTGTTTTTAAAAGTGCATGTTCCTTTGCGCATTTATTAAACGCATAAATAGAGAATATGTTATGTTCTAAGCTATATTCTACAGCTAATACAGGTATCGGAGTTTTACATCCATCTCCAAGATCAGCAATTGCTTTATTATTTAAAACCTTGGATTTTTCATCAGACAGAGCTAAATTTTCTTGAGAAATGTTATTATAGATAAAATCGTTATGTCCATCATTCTTAGATTTACCAAAATTGTTATTTTCTTTGTATTCAACAAAGAGATACGGATTATTCTCTTCATCACATACAATACTATCTACATCCGCAGCAGGTACATCATATGCATAACTTCGATGTCGCTTGGATATTACTTGTTTATCTATATCAAAAGTTACATTTAATTCAAACCATTCCGAGTACTCTTGATGCGCTTTTTCTCTATACTTCGAAGATGTGTTTTCTCTAATTTCATATAAAAAATCAATAAACCTTAACTCATTGACTTTCATTGGATCTTTACCATATTTTTTAATTGCTACGTCATTTTTAGGATAAATAATAAATCTTGTAATATGACATTTATTTTCAACAAACTCATAGTCATAAAGGATTATAAAATAATATTCTTTATTTTTTCTAGCATTACAGTACTTTATTATTCGTTCATCAGGCTCAATACCAGCGCCTACTTTCTTATATTCAATCATTGCTATTGATTTTCCGTGGTTGTACTCGGTTACTAGAAAAGAGTTTGTTTGAGGTAGTCCGTTTTCTTCGAGTAGTATATCAAGCTTTTTGTCTCTCCAGCCAGTCCTCTCTTCTCGAACATTTTTGAACTTTGTTTCCAATTTTTATTCTCCTACATTCAATAAAATTGTTACAATCATAGAATGGGAGAAAATAAACAAGAATAAAGGTAATTAACAGGTAAAAGGTAATGCTTGTTTTCATATGAATTATTATATCATTGAAATCCTGGTACTTAGGGTCAGAGACAGATATTAGTAAACCAACAGATAATGTTTTCTTATGGGATTAATAAAAAAACTCCAGGTTTTCTGGAGTTTTTCTAATTAATGGTTCCCTTTTTTATATATATTTTCCATCTCATTCATTAGTTCACGATTGAGGCTTCTAAATATTTCCTGATCTTCTGCCTTAATTGCACAATTAGTTTCCTCTAAAAAATCATTGGCCTTTTCTATGATAATATTGATGTTTTTAAATGCTTGAGAAGGAAAACGTTCTTTTAAACCATCCAGGGTATATTTTACATTATTTATAGTATCCTGTAACTTTAACATCTCTTCTACTGCTTTTTCTTTTTCTCCATCTACTTTTTCATAATAAGTCGATGCAAAAATCTGACTATCAATTTCATCTTGAGACATGGTACTTGGCACTATTGTTGCACTGGTCATATTTCCGGTTATTAGTTCTTTTGCAGAAACACTTAAAATTCCATTCGCATCAATTGCAAATATAACTTCTACTTTCGCCTTACCGGCACGCATAGGAGGTATATTATCTAAAGTTACACAGCCGAGCTCTTTATTATCTCTTGCAAATTTTCTTTCTCCCTGGAAAACCCAGACATCGATACTAGTTTGTCCATCAGAGACTGTTGTTACCATATGACTTTTTCTGGTTGGGATAGATGTGTTCCTTTCAATAATTCTGGTTGCAATACCGCCATTGGTTCCAATAGATAAAGATAACGGTGTTACATCTAGTAGCAAAAGCTCAAATCCAGCTGAATTTCCGGAAAGCTTATCTCCCTGAATTGCAGCTCCAAGTGCTACGCATTCATCTGGGTTTAACTCTTTATTTGGATTTTTTTTTGTTAGCTCTTTAACTTTATCTTGTGCAGAAATCATTCTGGTGGATCCTCCAACCAATAATACCTTATTAAGACTGGATACATTTATACTTGCATCTGATAATGCATTCTTTACCGACGTGGATGTTTTATTAATCAGTTCTTCTGTCAGGCTAAAGAATTTTGCTCTGGTCAAATCCATATCTAGATTTTTAGGGCCAGAATTATCTGCTGCAATAAACGGCAAGTTAATATTTGTTACCTTAGCTGTAGATAACTCCTTTTTAGCAGTTTCAGCAGCTTCTTTGATTCTTTGCAATGCCACAATATCTTCTGATAAATCAATTCTGTCAGATTTCTTAAACTCAGAGACAATCCAGTTTACAATTTCCTGGTCAAAATCATTTCCTCCAAGATATGTATCACCACAGGTTGCTAATACCTCCATAATTTCATCTTCAATTTTAATAATAGAAACGTCAAAGGTACCACCTCCTAAGTCATATACCATGATTGTCTGTTCTTTACTATTTTCCAAGCCATATGCAACTGCCGCTGCCGTTGGTTCGTTAATAACACGTTTTACATTTAAGCCGGCAAGCTGCCCTGCCTCTTTCGTTGCCTGTCTCTGTGCATCATTAAAATAAGCAGGAACAGTAATGACTGCTTCTGAAACTTTTTCACCCAAGTAACTTTCAGCATCATTTTTTAATTTTTTCAATATGAACGCTGAAATGGTTTGAGGAGTATATGTCTTCCCATCTATATTAATCGTATAATTTGTTCCCATTTTTCTTTTTATGGAAGATACCGTTCTGTCTGAATTTGAAACAGCCTGCCTCTTTGCCGCTTCTCCAACCAGTATCTCTCCATTTTTTGAAAAAGAGACAATGGAAGGTGTTGTCCTTTGTCCCTCGGCATTTGTAATAACAACTGGTCTCCCGCCTTCAACCACCGCTACACAGCTATTTGTAGTTCCCAAATCTATTCCGATAACTTTTCCCATAATTATATTAACTTATCCTTTCAAATACGAATATTCATTTTTATGACACTATTTATATATATTATGGGTTTAAATATTTGTTCTGTCAACTTAATAATCAAAAAAAAGATGCAATACGCATCTTTATTGTATCAATTTGAAATCATTTTTTTTGTTTTTTGTTTCTTCTTCAATATGTAATTCAATACCGACAAATCGAAGCTGTCCTTCGCATTTGTAATTTTTAAGTATTTGTTCAGTATTGTTCTTTTCATAGTTTTGTTTTTTTATCATATTTTATCTCCTGAACCCATAAAATTACCAGTAAGTCAACCAGCTACAAAACAAAAGTCACTTAGGCAAAAGACTCCTAAATATTTATCATATTATACTCCACCCAATTTATTAAATTTATCCTTTATAATATGTAAGTTTTCTACGTAATTAAATTAAATAATAGCCAAAGTGCAAACTCGTTTTAAAGAGGCCTAAATCCGGTAAAACCGGATTTACTTCAAGCACTCTGACTATTATTTTCAATGACTTTCTTCTGGATCATTTCTTTCAAATCGCTCATATTCAACCCTTGTTCTTTCAACAATACTGCAATTTCTTTATATTCTTCCTGTGCTACCTGTTCTTTAAGCGTTTTCTCTTTTTTCTTTAACGTAATAATACAATTCTCATACTGTCTAATAGCATCTTGCACATCCTGTAATTCAAACTGTAATTTTTCTAATATGTTTTTTCTTTGTCCTCTTGGCATTTTCTACCTCCGGTGATATTTAATTACAATCAACAGTAGTATTAACTATTTTCTGAAAACTATACTATATGAAAGAGAAGAAACTTATGAGTTAAACCATATATTGCAATTCTGGAGGTGATAACGTATCATTACGCATACAAGAAGAAATGCTTAAGCTTTCTGAAGATGAGAATTTCATATTGAAAGGATCCATTTTAACAGTCAATTAGTATGATTCAAATAAAAAAACGAAGAACTTACACTCTTCGTTTGTTCCCATCATTTAGTCAAATGGCAATTCATTTTCCTTTTCAATTCTTTTTCTTGTTTTTATAGGAACTTTAATATTATGAGTTTTTAATAAATCAACCAAGATATCTATTTCTGCTTTTAACTCTTTATTTTCTTTTTCTATTTCATTATATAAGAATTCGTTGTAGGTCTCTAATATCTGTTTTTTCTTTTTATACATTAATGCCTCCTTGCAAAACTGGTTTCACCGGAGTTTGAATTTGATGAATTAAGTACTCCTGATAAATCAGTCGTTAGAACCGAATATACTTATATTTTTTAACATAAATACAAAAATAATTTACTGCAGTGATTTATACACCACCTTGACGATTTGCAACTTAATTATAATATATCTGTGTTTATTATACCACATTATCTTTGATTAAAGAAATATGGAGTTTATTTTTATCCTTCATGTCAGAGGACATACACCACTTAGTTAAACGTATATTATTTCACCATGCATGTGGTGGAGTCAGTTGGTACTAGGAGGTACTCATATGATAAATAAATCATTTTCCTTATCTATATCTATTATAATAGATTTCTTGGTTTTGTAAGTTGGTAAAGATGTGTTTTTGTATTGGACTACCGGCGCAGGTTAAGTTATAAAATTTGATCCACAAAAAAAGAGCTTTGTAGCTCTTTCATTAATCTTATGAAACAATCCTCATGGTTCGCATCATTTAAAATGTGTTTTAATTCTCATACTATACAAAATGCCAGAAAATTTCGTATCCCTAATCAAGATTATTTAAATCAGGCATGAAGATAACTGGATTGTCACTGGACTCACCATTAATAATTTTTATCAATTTTTTTAAATGAAGAATCTTCTAAATATTTTGAAATAATATCAAATTCTTCATTTGCTGGTCTCAAAACTTTTTTATATTGAGTATCTTTTCCGCCGTCATTTACATTCCATATATTTAAATAAATCATATCTGGATTATCATCAAGAAAGCGGCCATTATAAACCTTATTTGTTTCGATAAAAAAGTTTCTACGTGTTTTAACTTTTTCAGCAAGATATGTATATGGTACTAAATCTTTCATTTTATAACTGCAAGTAAGATTATAGTAAAACTGAGTTTTTGGAATACTGTTTATAATATCTGGAAATAGTTTACCTATACAATTAACATATAGTTTATATCCATAACCTTTTCGTTTCAATATTTCTTCGATGAAATCAACTACATCTACTATATCATCATCATTAGTAAATGTATTCGAAGTAAACGTCTCAAGAATTGTGTCTCTAAACTCTCTTATAACATTTTCCATCTCATCTATATTAAAAATACCTGCAACAGGTCCATATAATTCAATAATAATAGCTTCTTTTTGGGAAAACTGCTCTACTTCATTCTCCAACTCGCTATTATTTAAAAAAATTTCAAAACGCCCAAACTCATTAAACCTTTCGCTGAAAGGTGAAGGAGGTATCATTGATTCTTTAATAATTGGTTTTCCTCTTAATACTTTTACTTTTTTTTCATATGTATGTCTCTCAATTTTTGTTTTAGATTCTAACATTTTATTCCTCCTTACATAAATTTAAATTGTTCTTCAAAAATTGTTGCAATATTTTCTATTTTTTGTTCGTATAGTGTTTTGTCTGATTTCATTATATTAGCAATCAGCCAAGGATAGGATTCATCCGCTATCGTAACTCGTTTTAAAAATTCATCCTTACAAACTTCTTTTATAAACTCATCTGGATCTTTGTATGGATTCAGGTTAATGATACTTGTATTAATCATACATGATTCCAACATTGGAATTGCTCGTTTTGCCGCATTTAAGCCTGGTTCATCGGAATCATAGGTTAATATAATTTTCTTTTTATATTTACTTAATTTTATGATTTGATTTAAAGTTAGAGACGTCCCAAGACTCGCTATGGCGTTATCAAAGCCAGCCTGATGCATACTGATTACATCCATATATCCCTCACAAAGAAGAAAATAATCAAACTTTGAATATCTGGCAATATTAAGCCCAAATAGATTAGCCGACTTATCATAAGCAATTGTTTCTTTAGAATTAATATATTTAGGCTTTTTATTGTCCATGACTCTGCCACCAAAACCAATAACAATATTATTTTCATTCTTGATCGGAAAAATAATACGATTATAGAATTTATCATACCGGTCGTTTGCCAAAAAAACTTTATTGGTTTTCTTTTGATCAGCAACAAGCCCACTAGCCATAATATCCAACTCATCAAATCCTTGTTTCTTTAGTTCATCATAAATGTGTATTTTAGGATCAGAATAACCAATTGAGAACATTTGAAGAGTATTTTCTTCTAGTTTCCGTTCTTTAACATATCTTAAAGCGCTTTCATTTTGATATAACATCTTTTGGTAAAAATCTTTTGCCGCTTTATTAATAATAGTAATAATCTTTTGTTTTTTATAAAAATCTTTATTACAAACATCTTTGTCTAGTGCTATTCCAGTAACCAACGCCAACATACTGACAGCATCTGAAAAAGTTTTTTTATAGAAATTCACTACAAAGTCAAAAACATCTCCAGAACAGCCACATTCATAACAACCATATGTTTGACTTTTCTCGTCTATAATGAAAGTAGAAACCAAAGAGTTATGGAATGGACAAATACCTGTGTAGATATCTCCTTTTTTTGTAAGTTTAACTTTATTAGAAACATATTCTTTAATGTTTATTTTTCCTTTTATTTTATTAAGGTCTTCTTCTGAACAATACATTTTTTCTCCTTCTGTTATCTAGTCAATAATAGTATGCGTTTTTTATTATTAAACTACCCAGTATCTACAGCCTCATTTCTTACTGCTGATTCGGTTTCGCTGAATTTCGAGTCGTATAATATTTAGTTTTCTTCTTTTCATATATTATTCATAATTAGTTGGTACATAAAAAAAGGCCTCACGGCCTTTATTAAACTTTGATTCTTTTATCTATGACTTTTAGAGCAGCTCCGTTTTTACCAAATGCAGTAACAATACGATTTTCATGTTTTGTAATTACATAAATGTTATCTGTACAATCCGCAAGGTCCGAGTTACTTGTAAAAATAAGAGTCTGTAGATTTAAGTTCTTAAACATAGAAAGAGCTTTTATCTTATTGACAGGATCCATATTTTTGAAAGCTTCATCAAGAACGATCAATCTAAATCCACCATTCGTATAGGCTTTGCATGATAATGCTGCTGCCAGGCACATGTAGTAAGGTGTTTCTTTCTGACCTCCAGAGAAACTACCTTTTTCAGAAGAGAATGATTTCCATACTTTTGTTTCTATGTTTGTAATCAAGACATCACAATCAAGATAATTTCTATAGTCAGCCAGATCTGAAAATGTATTTGGATCTTTTGAATTAATCATCCTATCAAAACACTCTTCCAGACGACTGATTGTCTTTTCGCTTGGTTTTTTTTCTCTAGCGAACTCCATGATTGCATCATAAAGGTCTTTGCGTCTTATTGCTGCTCCCAGATAGATTTTAAATTTGTTTCCACTTATTTCGTAATTACATAAGATTGCATTGATCTTCTCTACTTCTGTTTCTGCAAAAGTAAAGCTATCTGCAATGCCTTTAAATACACCGGCTTTACTATCAGTCAAGGATTCCTTCAACTTGCCGATTTCTTCTTTAACCTCGCCAAAGGCTTTACCCTCTAAATGGATTAAACGCTTCACATAGTAATTATAGATGTCTGCTTCGACACCAACCTTCAGATCCTTGTGGAATTTCAAATTGTATTCTGTCTGTGAAAGCTTTAATTTACTTGCTGAACTTTTTCCTTTACTTAAAGCTATTGATTGTTTCATAGAGATTTCATCTACTGTTTTTGCCTCTAGAGAGTTGTAAAAATCAATAATCTTTCCTTCATCAAAATCATCCACATTTGAAATTAAAGAAATCTGTTTTTCAATCTCCTTTTTAACCTGTTCTAACGATTCAAGCTCACTTTTTAACCTTGATCCATCTGTAAGTTGAGATTCATAAGATCTGTCATATCCTTGTATTTTTGACTTAACCTCTTTTATCTGCAGGTTAATTCCCTCTAGAATCCCTATATTACCAGGATCTAGTGATAGTGAATCGATTTCTTCTTTTAGACAAGATATTGCTTTTATTTTTAGTTTGTACTCTTCTGCAACTTCCGTGTTTATCGGTAAGAAAGATTTTATTCCTGCAATCAGTGTATTAACACTGCGTTTTCTAATGTTGACTTTATTCAGATTATCTGCCATATCTCGTTCATTAGCTGAAAGGGTTTTGACTTTATCTTCAGCTACTTTGATATTTTCTTTTCCGGCTTTCTTCCCAATTAAAAGAATTTCAGTCAATACTGACTTTGCACCTTTGTGGCTTGAAACACGATTTTTATTCATTCCATTTTTCATAAGCGCATAATCATATGCATTATATTCTTCTATCGTTTCGCAGAGGATGTAGTGTCCATAATAGGCATTGATTATTTTATTTGCAGTGTCTGTATCTGCAATTATCTGCGATGCAACTGTATCTGGGTTTGGTAAGATGGGCTTAAGCCTTGAAGAAAGAATAATATCTGTGTCCGCCTTTAAGGACATTTTACTCTGTATACTGGTTGCAATAGCTTCGTTTTCTGGTTTTACGACAATATGTGCTCTACGATTCCCAATTAACATTTCAATTGCCGGCTGCCAGGACGGCTCCTTAATTGATTTTAAACCCTCATAAAGAAGGTATGCCCGATCATCAATACCATGTATTGAAAAATACTGGTTGATTGCTTTTACAAGTTCTTTGGAAGCTGTAATTTTTCCACTGATACCAGCTGATGAACTTACAGTGAATGTGCCCTTCTTTAAAGCTGTCAAATCCATATTCGCATCATTTAACTCTTTTTTCAAAGACCTTTGATTTTCTCTATATTCATCAATATTTTCATCCAGCTTATCGATGTACTTGTCCGCAAGTTCCATTAATTCAGTTATTTCCTCGTCTGTACTCTCAATTGAGTATGTATTCTTTGAACCAATCAATTTTGAAAGCGTATTCATAGACGATATCATATTATTAATCCGGTCAAAATCTGACTTTAGAGTAATCAATTCTCGATTCATGACAGCTAGTTCTTTTCTTTTTCCAGTCAAAATATCAGATGACTTATACTCACCTGCTTTCTCACTCAAATCAGCTAATTTTTCTTCCAATAACTGTTTTTCCCTTTTGGTATCTCCAATTGCTGCATCGAGAGCCTCAGTCTGGTTGATTATCTCCAATATTCTTGATTCTATAAATTTATTTTTTGAGATTGCCAGTAGCGCATAATCATTTTCATTTTGCTTTAGCTCGTACCAATTTTTTTTAATCTTGCGTAATGCCTCTGCTTCTACCGATAAATCCTCATACAATTTTTCTCGGTCATCAAGCAGCTTATAATTGTTTTTAATTGCTTCAATGCTTGACACCTTATCATCTTCTGGTAAAATGTTTCTTCTTACAAATTCAGATGGCGTGCAATCAAGCTTTGCTCTTAACACACTATTGATTAAACCCTTATATACATCAGTCTTGATATGTTGCATCTTTCTTAGCCGAAAGAATTCCTCAAATGCCGTCTTCTTATTTGGATAGTCAATCTGTCCTGGAATTTTACACTTATCAAAGTCAATCTTAAAATCAGGGCTGTCTACAGACATATTAATCACACTAAAATATTGCTGTGTGATAGAAGCATCCGAAGCATAAGATTTTGAGCGAAGATATACACCATTTATAAATCTCGCGTTGTAGCTCTGATCATAAAACTGTGCAAGAATTAATCCAGTCACTCTACCAGTTCGTTTTGCCACTCCTGAAACGACATAGTGCAGAGCTCCACTAATGGTCCTACGTTCTCCTTCATCCTTAACCGCCACATTAAAATCATTGGCATTCGCTCCATCCAAAATAACAGAAATTGCATCAAGCAGAGTCGTCTTTCCACTTGCATTCATTCCTGTGATCAATGTAGATAGTTCAGAAATATCAAATTGATTATCTGTAAATGCATGCCAATTTTTTAATAGTATTTTTTCAAGAATTACCTTACCCATTATACTTCCTCCTTTTCCGGAATTGTCTCATCTTCCAACTTATCCTCTTCTGTTCCAAAATAGGTCTTTTCATGCGTTCTAAAATATTGCATAAAAGCCTCTCTATTCATAGCCAACTTAATTGATGGGAGAATTTGGAATTCAGAATGTTCATCTTTGATTTCTTTATCAATGAGTTCAATAAGGTTGTAGCGTTCTAAACTATCTAATGCTTTTTGAAATGTTGTAATCTTATTATTTGGAATCAAATTTAAATCATAATTTGTTAATTCTATTTTCAATTCTCTTACATTCGTTTTTACAACATCCGTGCCAATAAGCTCCTCATATACTTTCCTGTCAAAAATCTTAATAAGGGCCATATATATCTTTGTTTCATTTGTTGTCATCTTATATTTGGGCGGGACAATCCCTTCATTTCCCTTATAGGCTAAGGCAATCACGCTTAAATCCCTATCGATAACAGCTTCATATCCCATAAAGTCTAAATATTCATTGATTTCCACCAGATTATCCTGTACTGTCAAATAGTATTCAATGTCTCTGTTTCTATCTCTCATAAGAAAGGATCGCTTAAGAAGTGCATTAATAGCATCCTTTATCTCAGCAAGATTTTTATTCTTCTCTATTTTCATATTCCTTTTCCTTTCTTCTCAACTCAAAATATGGGATCTTAAATAGTCCTTTATTCACAGACTTATCACTGATAGCTTCAATTTCATATTCAAATGCTGGATTGGCACAGTTTGCTAAAATCAAAAATACATTAGCATAATCCCTCTCATTTACTACAGGAAAATCATTTGAAGATATTCTTGTGCTATCTTTCATTAACGTATTTAAATATTCCGTGATTTCTTGTGTAGACGATTTCATCTTCATCTTCTCATTTGCAGCAACAAGGATATTTATTTTATCAACCATAGTTAATTCTTTGATTTCTACATTATCCTCTTTTTTGTATTCAGCGGCCTTTCTTTTATCTCTGAATGATTCCCTGTCAAATAAGTTGTTATCAAATATATCAAAACACCGAAAGAATTCATCCGGAAGTTCCACTTCTCCCTCCTGTGCATCATGTATGATTTTAATAATCAATTCACAGATACTCTTATTTGCGGTTCCATCGCTCGCATATAAAGTTAATGTATTTGCAATTTTCTGGTAACACTCATTTTCGGACTCTTTCATTCCATCGACCAGTTCTTTATATTCATCTACGAAAAATGCTTTGATAGCATAAAGTATATCGAGCACATGTTCTTTTGCTTCACGGACTGGATATAATTCATAGTCAGAACATGATTCCACTAGCTTTTTCATTACTTCTTCGTTCTCTTTTATTGATTCTATACTATTACAGATGCTATTGCTGTATCGATAATAATTGAATTCATCTTTTATAATTGCTTTATAATTTCTAAATTCCTTTCCTTCTCTGACCGCCTGCATAATCTTAATAACTTCCTCTGCACTTTTTACATTTGCACGCTGTCCCTTGACGAAATCTTCAAAAGCACTTTTAAACACTTGCATATATTCTTTTAATTTATTTACATCTTCGTAGGAAGCCAAAAGAATATCTTGATATGTAGATGTTGCTCCATCCTGAATCGTAGATAATCTACGGTAAATATCGGATATGTATTTTCCATATGAAAAATCTTTTTTTACTTCATGGATTTCAACAATAGCATTATATAAAATCCTGCCATCTTTTGTTAATCGTATAAAGTCGCTAATTAAATGAGGACGTTGAAATAACTCAATCCAACCAGCATCTACTAAAGCCTGTAATTCTAATCTGGCATTATATTCAATTCCATAAGTTGATTCTATTTCTGCAATGATTACATCTTTAATAATATACCCATTATTCTCCTTACATTGTTCGTTAATTAACGCTAAACAATTAAAATGGAAGTTTCCTCTCGATCGCCCAAATAATGAAAACATTTTTGATTGTTCTTCATTAAAAAAATTATAGTCTTTCATATTTTTATCCTTTCTCATTTTGTCATTAATATATTTTAATATGTTATTTAATTCACTCAAATAAAAAAGGCCGTTATGGCCTTAAATAAATACTTGTGTTTTATTCCGATTTTCCTTCAATGTGGACAGCAAAATTTAAGTCTTCTAGCATTGCATTCCAAGAACCTTTATGCTTTAACGTTTCTAAGTGTTCTGTAGAATATCCTTTTGATTTAAAGTAAAATTCAGACAATGTAGAATCATTCTCAGTAGAGATTTTTTCTTTACAAATTTTTTCGTATTCTCTAATATATTTGAATTTATCAATGCTTTCACTTTCTTTACCAAATACAGTTCGCAGATCCGCATTAAATGTATTACCATATGACGGAATATAAGGAACAATACATGCACCATTCCAAAACAAAGCAACAAACAAGGATTGATCATTTTCTCCTACTTCAATACCAAAAAAAGGAATTCCATTTGCTAAGACATTAAATCCCAGTAAGGAAACATCTGATATAGAAGTAATTTTTGATTCACACTCCTTAATTGTCGCAAAATCGACATCAATTATAACATCAGAAGTACTCATGATATTCTGAGCTAACTTTATCGGATTCATTGTATAATCAAAGATAGCTCTTTCTGTTGTATCATAGAATTCGTTTAATTTAATTCTAAACTTTTCCGGCTCCATTTTGGGCAAAGTTAATTTTCCAAATCGGATCATAGAGCGTTTTTTATTACAAAAATCGCTATCCGTTGTAATTTCTGGTTCATTAAGAATTTTAAATTCAAGAACATCATCTTCTTCCGAAGGTGGCAATGTTAAAGTAATAGATTCAAGAACTTCGTACCCGTCATCCTTATCATCTTCTTTAGTTTTGCTGGATCCCGGGCATGTTTCGTCAGTTTCATCGTCATCGTCGCACTCTTCATCATCAGCCTCATAGTCAGAATCATAGTCCTCCTCTTCATCAAAGTCGGAATCAGCCTCATCATCTAAATCGGCAACAGAAGATATTTCTTCTGGCTCATCCATTTCATCCGACTCTTCAATCATGGATTCAATATCTTCCTTAATAAAACTCCATGAAAGAGTATTTGTAACTTCAACAGCCTCATCTTCAGTAGATGCGTATCCATTTTTCAAACAATAAGCAACGCCTGGCTGAATAAATTCCAGTTCTTCTTCTGATATTTTTGAACATTTTATATCTTCCAACCTTTTCCCAATTAACCGTTCACACTCATCTACCATTTTCCCTGGGTTTTCTGCGGCGGTATAAGCCTCACTACCAAATGCTGTGTAAAAATCTGAATTTATGGTATTCCCTGACTCCGGAATTAGAACTCTTAGATCTCTTCCATTCCAATACATTATAGCAAAAAATGGTTTTTCTAATTCTCCTCCCAGGAAAAATCCATAAATAGGGACTTTATTTGATAATACATTTATTCCTAATAACGATGGCGTCCCATCAGCAGGTTTAATCACTTCTGAAATAGGGTCATCACTAATAAAATTCATCTCGCTGTAAAATCCTTTACAGTCTTCTGTAGCTCGCCTCTTAAAGATTTGCTTTATAAATTCCTCTTTTTCAAGTGCATCAGTTATATAATCTTCCGATTCTCCAATTCCTGCATTCATATTATAATAGTCCGTTAAATATTTTTTGAATTCATTAACAGAAATCGCAGGAGCTTTTCTTTTATCAGCAGGATCAATGCCTTTCACTTTGAAATTATTACAAAATCTCATATTTTTCTCCTTTTTATCTTATTTTAATCATTATTAGTATGTTTGAATTTTATATAAATAAAATGGTTGGATTTGCAATTTAGAACAAAGAAAAACCACCAGGAAACCTGGTGGTGTAATTTTCGAAAATTTAGCAATATAATATTATTTAGATTCAGAGTCGTTAAAAATCTTTTGTAATTCCTCTGAACTTAAATTTTTCTCAGCAATCAGATCAACAACTTCTTGTCTTTTTACATTTTCTAATTCTGTTTCCATTTCTTGAATTTTTCTTTTAATTTCCTTTTTCTTTGCTGTTTCTGCAGCAATAGACTCCTCCACTTTTGATAAATTCTTTCCCAACTTCTCTAATTCTTTGTTAATCTTTTCCTTTTTTATTTCATAGTTTACTTGTCTTGCCATAATTATACTCCTTTCTGTATTTTGTTTATAATTTATAATACTATCATATAAGAGAAATTTCAAGCAAAAAATAAAAAGCCGCAATTATGCAGCTTTTTCCCGGGTATATTATTTTACTATTAATTTAATTATACTATTTATAAATGTGTAAAGCAAAATGGCTGATTATCCGAAACAGAGCTGGGATAGCTTTCTTTACACTGGTTTAGTCTACTTTATCTAGACCAAACATCTGTTTCTTTTTTTTGGCTCCAAACTTTTGATGATTACATCCAAAACAGCATATGTCTCAGGTGTAGACATTCTTTATTATTTTTCTAGATATTTTTTGGAGCGATTAATATATAAATTCATTTTTTATATACTAATTCCCATAACCACTATGTGGGCTAACTTTCATTAGCCGCCAGGACCGTTAATCTACTATAATATTAATCTAATATTTTTGAGGATTTATCCTCATATCTATTATGATATATTTTTTAAAAAAGTTTACCTATTTTTATTTTTTTTAAACTTTCGCTCTTTCCTATTATTTTAGCATATAAATTCTATCATGGATACCAAACCAGCTTTTGAATTTAAGATTGGCTCTTTTAACAAATTCATTGTCTATAATTTCACATGTTTCAACAAACTTGTCGTTAGCACAGGAAGCTCCCATTTCTCCAATATATATCATTTTTAATTCAGGATTGACCTCTCTTATCTTTATCAAGGACTCCTTTCCAGCGTCTGATCCATATGGAATCCATGAACAGATAATAAAGTCAACTTCGTTTCCATATTTTTCTATGGCAGTGATCAAGAACTTAATTCTATCATCTGATCTCTCATTATCTCCTGATTTTTAATACTTAATAATATGTTATGAATATTTGAAATTGTCTCTGGATATTTTTCAGGTACAATGTGTTTTTTGAAATTATCTCTAATTAGCTTCATCTCTTTTGTATAATTTGATTGCTCCTCTTTTGTCAGTTCTCTAATCATATCAAAATTCATACCGTATACCTTTCTTTTTGCTATCGATTGACTTATAATATAACAGATTTGATTTCATCTGTAAAACGATATTTAGTGCTACAATTTAGGATTCGTAAGAGGTGTGTGCTTTTATTTTATTATGATGACCATGACAAATATGTTGTTACCACGGGTATAAATCCCATCTTTTGATAAAATTTATTTGCTTCTAATCCGTAATAGCAATCCAAGCTCAATTTTTTATATGACTCTTTTAATTTATCTATAACGAATTTACCATAACCATTGCTTCTCCATGCCTCTTTTACATAAAGCTGATCAATACAAACACCTTCAGTTTCCTCATTCACAATCATCTCCTGAGTTTTTGTATCATCACTCCGGTATCTTACATATCCAATTACCTCAGCTTTATCAACCAAAAGTTCAATTTTATACTTTGGATTATTTAACCTTCCTATTGCATCTTCTTTAGTCTTTTTGTCGCAGACCTCATCATAAATTCCCAGTAAGGCTGCCTGCTCATAATGAATATTGATAAGATCTAAATACATATTTATGTACTCCATTATAAGTGACTTATCACTTGCATTATCTATTCTAACTAATCTCATATTTATGCTCCTTTGCGTTATTTTCTTTTATTATGTTAGGAAATTAAAACGAATAAGACGCTTATCTAATTAGTCCAGAAAATCAGATAGGAAAAAGTTCAAAATCAAATATAATAATTATAGTTTTTTAAGTTTGTGCCCAATAAAAAAAGAGCATTAAATGCTCTCTCTTTTCAGTTTTTCTTTTTCTCTCTTTACATTGATATCTTTATACTTTTTCAGCAATTTCTCTGTAATAATTTTTCTCCTTCCGTCTTCCATAAAAAGAATTGTGCATAAATACTTTACATACGATTCAAATGGTCCTCTTTGCAATGAATGATATTCTCTACAATTATTTTCCATTGCTTTTTTTAATATGGAAATTGATATACTTTTCTTATACTCGGTTAAGAAAATAATTGCGTTCATAAACAGATCTTTCTTCACATCAGTTTTTCCATCACAAGCCTTATAGAAAATGTTGTAAATGTCCCTAGCTTCTTTTAAACGTGACCTGGCGGCCTCTACGTCAGAATTATAGCATATAAACTTATATTTCCCTTCTCTGACCATTCTTTTTGTGAGTCCATTGGAACTGTTATGATAAATTCCAGAAGTGGCAGCAATTTTTGTCCCTGCAGAGATTCCGGCAAGAGATGAATCTTCTAATAAAAATTCAAGTTTTCCGTAATCTTCATTTCCCATTGAAGACCATGAATGCACGTAATCGATGAACTTCCACCCGGACTGTGTGTTGTTTATCAACCTGGCAACCTCAACATCGGCGTCAGGATCAATAACATAGTAAATCGGGAGTCCCAGATTACGAGCCGCAACATAACGATGTTGTCCATCAATAATATGACCATGTTTATTTACAACAATTGGAATTCTCCGAAGTCCGCATTTCTTAATGCTTTTTTCTATTGTTTTCACTCGTTCATTTGTCAAATTGCGATTTCCAAGAGCAAATTTAATGATGTTATAATTTTTTGTCATATAAACAGGCTGAACAATATTGCTTGGATCTTTAAGCTCTTGATTATCAATCGTTTTTCCTGATACAGAGTCAAACATTTTTTTTGTCTCTACTTTCATCTCTGCCAAGAGACACTCGTCTGATTTGTTTAAAATTTCAGAAAGCATGTGTATCTTAATTTCAGAGAGACCATAATCTTTTTTTAGTAAACAAATAATTTCCTCAGTAACATTTATAAAGTTATCATCCAAACTAAATTCATTCGTATTTTTCTCACTTTTGTTTAGCTCCTGTAAAAATATTTCATGGAACAATTCTGGATCTCTTCTTATATTTTCATTCACATTATTTTTAGAAGTTTTTTCCACTCTTATCGTTTGAGTAATCATAATTGTTATCCTCCAATTGTCTTTATTACACATAATATGTGAACTAAACTCCCTGGATAATTGACTAAAGTACTCCTGATAACCCTATCGTTGAATAGCAAAAAAAAACAGGACCGAATCCTGTTTTTAATTCATATATATATTTAGGAATTAAGCCACTTTTCGGTTTTTTCTATCATACTCCCACGCAGCCAAATAGCCATCATAGTCATTGATTAGATTTTTATAAAGTAGCTCGCATCTCTTAATTTCGTCGTTAGATAAATAAAAATCTTTACTTTTAGATAATTTTATTATTTCATCATATTCATATTCAAATATGTCATTAATTTCAAAAGCTTTACAGAAAGTCTTTAATATTACTTTTTTTAGTTCAATGTTCAAATATCCTTTTATCTTTACATTTTCACAAAATGGTATAGTATCTAATGTTTCATCTCGAAATAGAATAAGTTTATAACCGGCTTCTATGTACTTTGGGAGGTTTTTTAAATCGTTTCTTATGTTTGTTTTATTCCCATGCGGGCTACCGTCCACATTAAATACTATTTGAAACTTCGGTACAAAAATATCACAATTGGTTCTGCTTTCTCTTAGTACATTGCAATTAAAATAAACTCGTCCAATAATATCCTTTTTTCTGGTGGTCATAATATACTCTTTTAACGAGAGGAGTAAAACTGAAGATATTGCCTGTTGTTCTGAGATATCGAAATTCGTCAGGTCATTTTTTTGAGCAATATCAATTTTATTTAAATTCGCTGCATAATGCATTCTTACCGTTTGTCTGCTTCTATTTATATAAGATAAACTTGGAATTGGATATTTTGTATCAATCTGAATTCTGTCACTATATTCCTCCAAAGAATGAAATTCTTTTTCCATGTTTCATATCTCTCCTTCTTTCTTTATACTACAGAAATATAATGTTTAAAATAACAAAGCGATAAAATCAATACGTAAAAAGAGCCTTTTAGGCTCTTTTCCAATTTCTTCTTCTACTTTTACATCTTATTATTAATCTTTTCTTCCAAAAACAGCTTTCTTAAGCCACAAATATTATTCGAAGATTTCTGAATTTTTTCATCATTACGGTTTTCTGATATAAAATCACAAAAATCTTTTTGCATTGGAGTCAACTTATCTTCTGGAATATCATATCCAGCTAAAATTCTGTCCTTGATTCCTCTTAAATATTTCCACTCCCGGTAATAAGATAATTTAACCTTTACCATAAATTCATTCTGATCTTCTAGAACAAAACCTTCAATATTATTTCCTTTGTATTTAAAATCAGATGCAGTTACCATTTCATACCAACTAACGAATTCATTCCAATCGTGGATTATGTAAGCTAACTTTTTGACTTTCAATTTAAATCTCTCAGCTATAACAGTAAGTGCAGAATAATTCATCTTCTCAAAGTCTAATTTGTTTTCCACGATATCCAATAAATAGATTTCGCTTTCTGAGTAATCAATAATATGCGGATCGTTCTCTACATCGACTACTTCAAACAGAAAAGTCACATCATGAGCCCTTATAAATTCAGCCATTTCTTCTCTGACCTCTTCAGTTGTTTTTCTCATAAATAATTCTTTAAACCCTTGAGCCGCGATCCCTGATGGATCTGACTTCGTGGTAATAAACAAATCTTCTTTTTCTTTATTAAACCCAATAATTCCCAAATATCCATTCTCTTTTACATAGCCCGTTACTGGGAATTTAAATGTCTTTTTGAGTTCAGATAAGGAAGTATATTCTGTCTCTTCAACAGCAAAAAACTTATCATATCCCTTAGCGACAATGCTGTTGTCTTTTGTATTTATGTATAAGCCACGAGCTGTTACAGTCCTCTCATTCCATCTCTTTTTATTAAATGCATCTCTTGTAAAGTTGAATGATGAGATATTTCCAAACTTCTTTTCCTTTATATCTTCGTCTTTCCGAAAAGCATTGACAACAGCCGCCACAGTATCAATAGTGTCCGGCTTCCGAAAGACATTATTTTTTGTTTCAACTGTATGGATGCCATCCCGATCCACTTGTACACATCTTAAATATCCACCAAGCTCTACCTGGCCCTCCAAGTTGTAATTTCTCTCTGTAGAGTGTACTGGAAGGTCCCTGTTTCTGTGTCCGTGAATTTGATAGAAATCCGATGGCATTTTCCTATCAAATGTATTTTCGATTGTTTCTACATCCTGATACCCACCGACACCTTCAATCAACTGTTTTGTGGAAATGAATAACAAATTCCCTGGGACTGTACTGATTCCGGCATGTGATACAACAAACGTTTTATCATTATATCTATAAAATGCACACTGCGTTAACTTTCTGCAAAAACTTCTACATTGTTTTCTCTTAACACCATCTTTTTCTAATTGTTTTTTCGTATGATCCTCAAATTCTTTTGAGAGTGAAATTTCTCCATTTGACCACATTCTCAGCCATCTTTCATGGTTTCCCTCTATAAGTAGAATGTTTCTCTTATCAGCAATAGACATAATAAAATTTAAAACTTCTGCATTTTCAATTCCTCTGTCGATGTAATCGCCTGTAAATATATAATATTCATCTTCCTTTAATCCATTTTTCAAGTACTCCATGAGTACCGTATAGCATCCATGAATATCTCCTATATGGTGAATCTTTTTATATGACGAAAAGTCCAATGGATGTATCAGCACCTTATCAAATTCATCCGGCTTTAACAGTTGCACTCCAGATGGAAGTTCCAGATTCAGCTGCAGCCGGTTATACATCTTATCAATGACCGACTCTGGAACTCTGGATAACGAATTTCTTTTTTCATTTCTTTCTTTTGCAATTTTAAGAGGAACATTGCTAAAATCCACACAATAAATCCGATATCGGTATTTATCTGCCAGTACTTTATACTTTAAAATTTCTTTACTCGTCGTATTCGTCGCATCAACAATGATAAATTCTCCTCGTCCCATTCTAGCTTCCAACATCTCTGTTAACGTTCTCCATACTTTTTCGTTTTCATAATCATAGAGGAACCTTTCTCCGTTACCGTTTAAGCTCGGAGCCTGAAACAGGGTTCTAATATGGTCGGAACTTAGTGTGTATTCCTCTAAGTTATTTTGCTTAATCCAAGTTGATTTTCCACTTCCAGGAACTCCTCTTAATACCAGTAATTTTCTCATTTTCTCTTCTCCTTATTTTCATAGTTTAAAATAATATGTAGGAAATTTTGATACATTAATAGTAAGAAGACAAAATAAAAAGAGCTAGATAAGCTCTTTTATGCATCTTCTGTGTCATTTTGATTCTGCCTTCTTGCTTGTATCGTTTTGATCCTATTTACCAAACTATTTGG
This sequence comes from Lacrimispora amygdalina, assembly GCF_900205965.1. Lineage (GTDB taxonomy): Bacteria > Bacillota > Clostridia > Lachnospirales > Lachnospiraceae > Lacrimispora > Lacrimispora amygdalina_A. Next base: position 4,203 of record NZ_OAOF01000026.1, on the reverse strand, counting down.
TATTTGAATAATTGTGATTAGCGTTGTACTATTAAATAAATATGCTTTGTCTCCATATAAGCGGATATTATTCGCCACTTTTTCTTCCAAATACAACTTATCTACCCATTTTTTTATCTGTCCAGTACAATCTTTGTGTTTAATTCCCTCTTTTAATACCTTCTCCGCCATCCTCTCAATAGCTTTATCATTGATTCCACAACGTTCTTTTGCCCTTTTTTCTGCATGCTTCGTTATTCTTGCCATATGTATATTCACTTTTTTTGAAATTTCCTTTCTTCGATTTACAAATAGTATGTAAAGATAACTCACAGAACAAACAGAATCTGCTATTTATGAAGTGTATGAATGATTCCAGTAGACTGTCATTGATAAATCCGGTTTCCTTGGAGTTAAAACCTCATCTAATACGATGTTACAGCTCTTTAATCCGTTTCTGTCTATCACTTAATTTTACATATAGACAAATTTCATTTTTATCAATTTTAAACTTATCTAAAAGCTTACAAATTAATTTAACGCATCTCGGAGCATCTATTTTTTGATTTAAGTATATGCCTGATCTTTCTAGTTGCTTAACAAAATGTATCTGCTGTTCATCTCTTGACATATATGCTATACGAGTTCTCCTACGTTTTTCATCATTTAAAAACGTTTCAAATGTTTCGCTATTTCGTCTCATCAAGATTACGCATAAATGATCAATTAATTCAACCCAGGTGGAAACTTCATATTCTTTATTTCCCATAATAAACTGAGCTGGTTGTGTAAACACAAATGTATCTAATGAATCCTCATAAATATTACACTGGATGTTCTTGTTTTCTTTCATTTTTGACTTCATAAATTATTCTCCATTCTTTTGTTAGGTTTTATATCTAACAACTTTTTCTTTCTTATATTCAGTATGAGAGAAATCTTTAAAGTCGTTAAAATTAACTAAATATTTTTCGTATAAAATAAATACGATCTATCTATGTAAATACCAGTTATTTCAGGCAGAACACTAGAACATATATTTGCCGCAATAAAAAACTGTAGCTATCATGGCCACAGTTTATATTTTGGTACTACAATCATCTCTTACAGTTATTTTCTTTTATCCGCGAATACTAAATAGCATCCCATAGTTCCTCCTGATCTCTCCTTATAAAAGGTTCATTTCCTATGCATAATTCCCACTTTCTAAATCACTTATCACTTTTACAAGGTCAGTGACAGTATATACATCTTTAATTACTTCTCCGTAATCAGTGGACAGCTGTATTTCATCACTGGCAACCTGTTTCATGTGAAGATAACTATTTGAGCTCCCTCTGTAATAATAGCTACATGCGATTTTCATATTTCACCTTCTTTCTCTATTGAAACTCCGTTCTCATGCAAGATCGAGCGACATGTCGTAGATTCTATTCATAACTCCATTATACTAACTTAAAACCTATTAGCTCATTATGGATTATTCTTCTTTCCTTCCCATCTTCATCAATATAGATGTAACCTACATAAGGCGTTTCCCTTACAATTGTTGCCTCAAATTCATACCCATATGTTGTAATAAATGTAACCCTTTTTCCTTTATAATCCAAAATCAATTTATTATTAGTACTTTCTTTTATTCTATTCCTCTTCATTCCAAGTCCACATTCTTTCTGCTTTTTCAATAGGCTATATATGGGCATTAATCCTCGCCATAGAAATACTCTTTTGTAATTTTACAATCAAATCCACTCGCGACTAATTTATTCAATGTTCCTGTTAAATCATTGCTTTCATTATTCGACAAACAATAGTGTCCACCTATGCTAGTTGTTCTTTTTTTTTCATATCTGTGTGCAAATATACACCAATATGGATTTTTGCTATTCCAACGCATGAGTTCAAAGAAATATCTTTCTCTTTCATTTACTTCCACATCTGAAAGTATCTCTGAAATGAATTCTGTTAAATTACTTTTTATTTCTTGCATTTATTCCTCCTCTATTCATTATTTATTTTTAGTATGTAATGAATTATAAAAACATAGCAACCAGTTTACAATTTCTCACATATTAAGAATTAAGAACCAGAAAGAGAAACTTATATTAAGAAATGAGGTCTAAATGTACAAACAAATTATTATTGCAAGAAAAGATTTGCATATGAGTCCAGGTAAGATAGCTGCACAAGTTAGTCATGCGAGTATGGCATTTTTAACAAAGCAGATAAGAAAACAGTCTTTACCATACAGAGATAAACATTCCTTAGCTTTATTACCAGAAGAAAAAACAATAATGTACAAAGCCATTATAGAATTGGACAAAGATTTATATGAACAATGGATCTGTGGTGAATATGCAAAAACGGTTCTTCAAGCAAAGAATAAGTCAAAATTACTGAAAGCAGTTGAGCTCGCCAATAACATCGGATTAAAAGAGAACGAAGATTTCTTTTTAATTTACGACAATTGCCATACAGAGTTGACTCCAGAAGAAAATGGTAAGACATTAACCTGTATCGGATTCAAACCAATGGACAGTGAAATTATTAACCAGTTAGGTAATAAATACCACCTATATACGTCACATAGGTAGTGTAATAAATTTTGTGTCTCTGGAAATAAATGGCTTCTTTCTGGGAATGAATTAGATAAATAATTCATTTTCAGAAGGGAGCTTTTTCTACGGCAATCGCTAAAGAGCAGTTACAGCAAATCATCGCAGACAACGATATTAAAAGTGTCGGTGATATCTACTCCTTATTTAAGGACAGCTTCAAAGACATGTTGCAGGAATTAATGGAAGAAGAACTTAATGCATCACTTGGTTATGAGAAAAATAAAAAAAAGGTTACTGATACTGATAATAAGCGCAATGGATATTCTCCAAAAACGGTGAAAAGTAAATTTGGGCATCAAAAAAAGAGCCGCCAAGCTCTTTTTTATTAATATAAAAAATTAATCGATAGTATCTACTTCAACAGGTATCCACATTTTTGGATTATAATTAAGTGTATACTTGTACTTCGAAATATCATTAACATTTATATCTTCCACCACATAGGTAACATTATCACTTAATCCAATAAAGTGCTTTTTATAACTACCATCTTCATTTTCTACAATGACTTCAAGCTGGTTATCTGATGTATCTGCCGTAATGGACATTTTTCCAGTCATTTGAAACAGTACATCTCCTTCAATGCAGTTAATAACGGTGAGCTGCCGCACAACATTGAAGTTATCTGCTTCTTGTGATAAGTTATAAGAAACTTTTTCTGCTTGCGTGCATCCAGTTAACAAACTAATCATTAATACTACAAATAATAATCCTTTTTTCATTTGATCGTTCTCCTTTAAACTTCAGTTTAATGTTGCAACTTGCATTTTTCTGTATCCCAAAAATTACAACAGGTCACATTTTTTCTACAATGTTCGTCACATTCAAGTACTTCAAAACATTCAAATAATCTTTTACGCGATATTTCTATCCATTCAAGACCTGTTAGATTCTCAAGTTTTATTTCAGCTCCCGTCAGAGTATTTTGAGAGTAATATAATCTCCACATACTTCCTTTTCTAACGCGACAACCATTTTCCTGTGTTGGAAATCCGTTGTCATCTACTAAATCTACATGGAAATCTTTAATGCAATTAAATTCCATATTCTACCTCCATCAAATACTAATTTTGCTGTTCTATGCTTTTTCTTCATAAACCCGAACTATAGTTATACTCGTCACTGTGTTTTGCCGTATGTTGTTTTCTTTACAAAACTCTAAGAACAGTTTTGTTAATTCATCAACATTATAAGAATTAATTGTGAATTGTGTTTCGTCTAATCCACCATTATTAAAATTAACACTTACGTCCATAGATCGGTAAGGCTGACTGGTGTCAGTATTTATTTGCCAGCCGTTTTTACTAATACATTGCTTTATTGTCATGCGCTTCCTCCGCCAATCTCAGTTTAGTTGTATTCGATTAAAAAATTATCAAGTATAAAATCATTAAGAATGGAGTTGAACAATAACAGATATACAGTAATTTATAATCAAATAATTCAAATGTTTCAAATTCAGAAAATAGTATATTATATAATTCATATGCAATAGTTACATGAAAGTATAAAAACGTAATTAAAAGTAGGATTTAAAAGAGAAGGAGTTGTGTATGGAATTAATACTAAAAAAGATAGATGAAATAAATAAATTTATGCGTGTTGA
>NZ_OAOF01000051.1 GCF_900205965.1 Lacrimispora amygdalina | reverse complement strand
CGGGAATATCAGGAATCCAGAGATTTTATTACAACAAGTCTGGTACGGGACTTGGAGCATCAGAAAGAAGAATTGGCAGGGCTTGATAAAGAAATCGAGAAAATCCTGCTTAGTTTTGACTATAAACTGACCAGTATGCCTGGTATAGGGACGTCGGTAGCCAGTAAGCTGATTGCAGAAATCGGAGATATCCGAAGATTTTCCAATGCTGATAAGCTGGCAAGATTCGCTGGAGTGGCTCCTGTAAAGTTCAGTTCTGCCGGGAAAGGCAAGGAGCAAAGCTCCAGACAGGGAAACCGTCAGTTGCATGGGCTGTTTTATTTTCTGGCAGTAACAATGGTTTCCAAACCAAAGAACGGAATACCCAATCATCCGGTATTTTATGACTATTACATGCGAAAAATCGGCGAAGGAAAGACAAAGTCTCAGGCACTGGTCTGTATCATGCGCCGGTTGGTGAACATTGTTTACGGAATGATGAAAAATAAGACAGAATATCGGGAACCGATTCGAGAAGAAGAACAGTAATTTCTCTCTTAAAAATAGCACAAAGATGTGCTATACTTTTTTTAATTGAATACTAATTTTTACCATTCGTCGGATATCTCAGTACTCCACCTGAGGGGACGGGTCAGGGTATAAAAAATGGTACAGGACGTGGATATAAAGTAGATTCAACTATGTATCCTGATGACGAAGCGGCAGGCGTACTAAGAAATGGAGAATATGTCAAAAATCCAACAGCTCATAATATTAAGGATTATGTTAGTGAAGGCTCCAATTATTTGGGGAATAAGAATATGAATGGAAAATATATGTATGCTGTTGATATGGATGGAAATATTATTATAGGAACAAGAGGGGGCCAAAGAATGCCTCACCCTACGTTGATTGGAGGTGAAAATCCACAAGTTCAAGCAGCAGGTATGGTTGAAGTTCGGGGTGGAAAAATTTATAGTATTGACAATGCTAGTGGTCACTTTAAGCCAAGCAATGAATGCTTGAAAACTGCAGAAGATGCATTTGGTAATTTACCTCAAAACATCTATTCTAAAGATTTTAAAGGATTTTTACCATATGGAGAATAAGGAGGACAGTTATGGATTATACAGGTACATGGGGGGTATACCAATGTTTTCAGGGAACTGATGATGATATGATCGCCGCTGAAGACAGAGAAGAATTTTTTGCCTTAAAACCAAATGGAAAGGTTTTTCAATGTGTATCAATGAGTGACGGGATGATTAAGTTAAAGTATGGAAAAAAAGAATTTCGAGTAATTCCTAAGCTTTATAAAGTTGTAAATGAACCCCAATATAAATTAGGAGATATAGTAGAAATAATTGAAAAGTCATCAATAGGTCAGATTATTGATGTTGAATGGCATATAAAAGATAATACTCCCTTTTATTTTCTTAAAATCGAGGGTAAAAGAAGTGGAAAAAGATATAAAGATTATGAAGTAAAAGAAGTGAGATAAAATGAATTACACTGAACTAAGTAAAGAAATTTCATATGCTTTACGACATGCCCCATGGGAATATGAACTTGAGATTGACGAAGAGGGAAGAGTTCCGTTAAAGCAGTTATTATCTGCCTTACATCTAAATCCTAAATGGGAAAATGTTGCTGAAGATGATTTAATTGAAATAGTTGAAAAATCTGAAAAAAAGCGGCATGAAATTTTCGAAGGAAAAATTAGAGCATTTTATGGACATTCCATACCAATGAAGATTATGAAAGAAGAAAAAATGCCGCCCAATATTTTATACCATGGAACAGCAAGAAGATTTATGGATTCAATTGCAGAAAAAGGGTTGTTACCACGGAGCAGGCAGTATGTTCACTTATCACAGGATATTGAAACCGCAGAGAACGTTGGGAAAAGACATGATAATAATCCACAAATATTAGTAATTGATTCGCTAAGTGCTTGGAATGATGGAATAAAATTTTATTATGGTAATGAGAAAGTATGGCTGGCAGATATGGTCCCTAGTAAGTATATTTTAGAAAAACAATAACATATTTTAATAATTAAAAATTACCAAGTAAGTGCCTTGAAAAGTTTAGAACATGACTATTTCTGGTTGTGTTCTAAGCTTTCTTGTAAAGTTATAATTTGGTAATATACTTTATGACCTTCATCCCATCTATGAATTCATGCTAATAAAAAACCCGTAAAGGAGGTCAACAGTGAGTGATTTATTGAAAATATTAATTAAAGCAAAAGATAAATGTCTGTTTAAAGAAGAGGTTTTTATAAGAGCATTGGATGAAATCAAACAATTCGATAAAGATTTAAATTTAGATTGGGATGATGGAGCTGGTGAAGAATGGGCAAGATTGAACCATCAGGAGCATGGTATTGTTTATATGATCAATTCTAAAATAGGTATAATATTTGCCCGAAAAAGTTATGAAAGTAAGATACCTCAAGTTCTTTTTTCAATGTATGAAGTTTTTATTACTGAAAATTATGATAAAGATGAGTGGTTTATTGATTTGGCAAAATTAAAATCAGAAGTAAAGCAGATTAGCTGGCATGCTTCTGAAGAAGCTGTTAATCCTAATAAATTTAGCTTAAACGATTTATATTTTGCAACAGTTTAAATGGCCTAATTAGATTAATCTCTTCCGTGTACCTAGCAGATACCTTAAAACCTTGAAACTTAGTTGGTTTCATAGTGGTCACAGCTACCTAATGGGTGATGTGCTCCTTATTACAGCTACCTAATAAAAAAGAGAAAGGTTTTGACTGGAATTCTTGTGCAGTCGGCATTGCCGGCTGCTGTAAACCGGCAGGAGCGCCGTAAGGTGCACCTGCCTTTAACCTGCATCATTTTCGACCCCATGGTTCATCCCGGCTTTTGTAGCAAATTAGAGTGAAAATCTTCCAGTTCAGGAATTTATAAATGGTTGCGATTGTGCGACTTGAGAGATATGAAAAACTGGCTTATATGCGACATTTTTCTGAAAAAGCAACCGGAAGACGAACAGGAGGCAATAGCAATCCAAACAGCTATCAGGTGCAAAGGGATAAGCCTATATTTTTCAGATTTGCTCAACAAGGCTTTTTATCTCCTGATTGGCATATATGTTCCACTATGGGTTTTAAAGGTCACACAGAGGCAATTAGTTGCGATACAGGGCAAACCGAAAGTGTTCTATTGATTCTGTTCCACCAGAAATTTAGCTGGTTCATCTGCCCTATGGTTCATGGTGAACCATGGATTTACATCAAAGTGTTTCTATGGTAAAATGGTGCTGCCGGGGGTTACAGGGGGTAAAAACACTTCTTCTGTAACTCCCTTTTCTGTTCTTTTTTCTGACGTTCCTTCTCCTAAAAACAAATTCAGAAATTACTTGCAATCCATTTCATACAGAGTTAACATCAACAACCAATAAAAGAAATAACTTGTCCTTTCACCCATTGGTTTGTTGTAGATTGGCTGTCGCCCCCTTGCGGACTCATAAAGAGTTAACGCTGTCATCTGAGGTTGCCGGTACGGGAACTGATTGGTTGGAAGCAAGTTCTGGAGGGAGAGAATTGCAGAAAAGAGAAAATCTACTTTATGTAGGAATTGATCTGCATAAGGAAAGTCATACCGCAGTGATGGTGAACTGCTGGAATGAAAAGTTAGAGGTAGTCGTCATTGAAAACAAGCCCAGTGAATTTAAAAAGCTGGCAGAAAAGGTGAACAGAAAATCCAATCACCTTGGGCTTGAACCCATTTACGGATTGGAGAATGCATATGGCTACGGCAGAAGTTTAGCTGTCTGGCTGATTGAAAAAGGTTATATTGTAAAAGACATTAATCCAGCTTTGGCTTATGATCAGAGAAAAAGTGCACCTATGCTCCGTAAAAATGATGAGCATGATGCGTATTGTGTGGCAACGGTACTCATAAACCAGTTACATACTTTGCTAGATGCAAAGCCAAAAGATAACGAATGGACACTGGCTCAATTAGTAAATCGGAGAGATTTACTGGTGAAAGACGGCATCCGTTTTAAGAACGGACTCCATGAGCAGATATCAATGGCATTTACGGAATGATGAAAAATAAGACGGAGTATCTGGAACCGATTCCAAAAGAAGAATAGTAATTTTTCTATTTAAAAACGGCACAACGACGTGCTATAATTCTAAAGGAAAGTATCATGTTTAGGGTCTGAGAAAAACAGGTTCGTTTTCTAAACCTGCTTTTCTCAGATTCTAAATGTGATTCTTTCCAATTGAACAATAGTCGC
>NZ_OAOF01000066.1 GCF_900205965.1 Lacrimispora amygdalina | reverse complement strand
ATTCTCATTATGAGAAGTTGAACGGAAATGAGCGGTGTATTGACGATGAGATACCCTTTGACATACCAGATTCATGGGCATGGGTGCGGCTTGGAAGTGTATGCAACATAATAATGGGGCAGTCCCCAGATGGAAGAACCGTCAGCGAAATCAGAACGGGGACAGAGTTTCACCAAGGTAAAGTCTTTTTTAGCGATTATATAATCAGAGTGTCCAATCAGACAACGAGTGAACCTTCAAAAATAGCTCCTGCCAACTCTGTCCTACTATGTGTTCGTGCGCCAGTAGGTAAAGTGAATATTACAGACCGTGAGCTTTGCATTGGGCGTGGTCTTTGTTCAATTCAGTCATTTGCAAATATGCCTGTGGATTTCGTTTTTCGTTTACTTCAAACACTGGAAAATACTTTTGTAAAACAAGCAATTGGAACGACGTTTATTGCTATCACTGGGGAAACCATTAAAAATCAGCTTATTCCGCTCCCGCCCGTTGCTGAGCAGCACCGAATTGTGGAGCGTATTGGAAAACTACTCCCTTACTACACAAGATTATAGTGAATGTATTAAAATCATACCGAAAGGAGGTCTTCGGTATGATTGAAGATTTTGAAAAGTACCTAAAGGGTACAAATCTTGCTGAAAATACGGTGTCTGCTTATTTGTTTGCTATCAAGCAGTATAATGAGCAATGGGACGGTATCAGCAAGAAGAATTTGCGGGAATTTAAAGTGTTTCTCATTGAGAGATATAAGCCCAAAACCGTAAATTTGCGGCTCCGCGCCATTAACTGCTATCTTGAAAGCATTGGAAAAGGTTCCTTGAAAGTGCCATTTGTCAAGGTTCAGCAAAAAGCATTTCTTGAAAACGTAATCAGCGAGGCAGATTACGAGTATTTCAAGAATTGCCTGAAACGGGACGATGAAATGTTTTGGTATTTTGTTATCCGGTTTCTGGCAGCAACAGGGGCAAGGGTCAGCGAACTAATCCAAATCAAGGCGGAACACGTCAGGATTGGTTATCTCGACCTCTACTCCAAAGGCGGAAAATTACGCCGGATTTACATCCCCAAAGTTCTGCAAGGTGAAGCCCTTTCTTGGCTGGAAGGAAAGAAGCAAGAAAGCGGCTTTATTTTTTTAAACAAGTACGGGGATAGAATCACGACGCGAGGAATATCCGGGCAACTAAAAAAACTCGCTGTCCGGTACGGAATCAGCTCTGCCGTTGTTTATCCGCACTCGTTCCGGCACCGCTTCGCTAAAAGCTTTCTGGAACGCTTCAACGACATTGCCTTTCTTGCTGACCTTATGGGGCACGAAAGTATTGAAACTACGAGGATTTATTTGCGTAAGACTGCAACCGAGCAGCAGTCCATTGTGGACAAAATCATCGACTGGTGAAAAATGGAGCATACGCTTATCAAGGCGTATGCTCCATTTTTACAGCGCACTCATTTTTTGGGTCAGTTCTTCAATACGGCTTACAATACGCTGTTGTTCATGTATGGGTGGGATAGGTACAAGAATCGAAGCCAGCTTATCACAAGAGATATGAACGATAATATCTCCCGTTCCCAACATTGCTTTTTGTTGAATCGCATAGGGCGAATTCAACAAGTACGAAAGATACATAGGATTTTGCTGATGGTTAGTAAACGTGGCAAGATCGCCACTGATTACTGTACGCTCAGAACCAAAAAAAGCCACGGTTTTGCCGATTTCCTCCTTGTTCTCACCCGTCAGGGTTAGCAACAAATCACCATATACAACGGGTTTTGATTGTTGAGCGAGCTCATGGGGCACACATGAAACCGCTTTGCTCATCGAGATATTATATGTCGTATAAATTTCTCCATATCTTATACAAGCTATTCCTTTTGGCTGCACTTCGGAGCGTTTTATCCCGCTCCCGCGAATAAAAGTACCAATACGGCCAAGCCGCACCCATGCCCATGAATCCGGTATGTCAAAGGGTATCTCATCGTCAATACACCGCTCATTTCCGTTCAACTTCTCATAATGAGAAT
>NZ_OAOF01000010.1 GCF_900205965.1 Lacrimispora amygdalina | reverse complement strand
TTGATTTAGTGTGGTTGGCGAACCTACACTTATTATATCATTGGAGGTTTTTTCTGTAAGCTAAAGCGGCTGTGGACGCACCTGCATAGCAGGTGGTTTATTAAAAGACTGCTATACAATGAAAAACTGCGGACAGACTCATCGGCAAAAATCAGTCCGTCCGCAGTTATTTTATACATTGATTTCTGCTGTCATACCAAGAAGTTCCTGGTTGTCCTTAAGAAGAGGACGAATCACCTCATCAAGGTATATGGTAACCTGTGCAGGAGCACATCCTACATATTTTTTCGGATCCATACTCTTTTTCAGTTCTTCCAGGGAAAGATTAAAAGATGGGTCCGCCGCAATCAGTTCCAGAAGATTATTATCCAGTCCGTTCACCTTCACATTCCTGCCTGCTTCCATGGAAAGCTCCCTGATCCGCTCATGAAGCTCCTGCCTGTCTCCGCCTGCCTTAACCGCGTCCATCATAATATTTTCTGTCGCCATAAAGGGAAGCTCTGCCATCATGTGCTTTTCAATCACCTTCGGATAAACGACGAGACCGTCTACCACGTTGAGATACAGATCCAAGATTCCGTCTATTGCAAGAAAACCTTCCGGGACACTCAGACGCTTGTTGGCAGAATCATCCAGTGTCCGTTCAAACCACTGGGTAGAAGAAACAAGCATGGGATTCATAACATCTGACATCACGTAGTTTGACAAAGAAGCAATCCGCTCACTTCTCATGGGATTTCTCTTGTAAGCCATGGCTGATGAACCGATCTGGCTTTTTTCAAACGGCTCTTCTACTTCCTTTAAATGCTGGAGCAGACGGATATCATTGGAAAACTTATGGGCACTCTGGGCAATTCCCGCCAGAACATTGACCACACGGCTGTCAACTTTGCGGGAATAAGTCTGACCAGATACCGGGTAACAGCCCTGAAATCCCATCTTCTCTGCAATCATGGCATCTACTTTTCTCACTCTGTCCATGTCTCCGTCAAATAATTCCAAAAAGCTGGCCTGGGTTCCGGTTGTCCCTTTGGAGCCGAGAAGCCTTATGGAATCAAGAAGATAATCCAGATCTTCTAAATCCATAGTAAGATCATGAAGCCACAAAGTGGCTCTCTTACCTACCGTGGTTGGCTGGGCAGGCTGAAAATGGGTAAATGCAAGAGTGGGCAGATCCTTATAGCTGTCTGCAAATGCTGCAAGCTCACTGATCACATTAATCAGTTTTTTCCGTACCAGCATAAGTGCTTCCGTCATAACAATAATATCGGTATTGTCACCCACATAACAAGAGGTGGCACCAAGATGAATAATGCCTTTTGCCTTCGGACACTGTACTCCGTATGCATATACGTGAGACATTACATCGTGGCGGACTTCTTTTTCCCGCTGTCTTGCAACATCATAATTAATGTCATTCTGAAACGTCTTCAGTTCCTCTATCTGTTCTTCCGTTATTGGAAGTCCCAGTTCCTTTTCCGCTTCCGCCAGAGCAATCCACAGTTTTCTCCAGGTTTTAAATTTTTTATCAGGAGAAAAAATGTACTGCATCTCCTTGCTGGCATAACGCTCAGACAGCGGGCTTTGGTATCGATCTGTCATGTTCCTTTCATTCCTCCTTGGGTTCGTTGTAGGGCTATTTTAGCATATTTTTTTTATAATGGGAAGAGCAGACAGGGACCGCCTTCCGGTTATGCAGCGCAAACCGGTCTGACAGCCCCTGATTCTATTTATCTGCTGTATTCTCCTCTGATGTCTTCTTTTGGCGGTTCAATGGGATAATTTCCGCTGAAACATGCCGTACAGATGGGCAGTCCTTCCGCCATTTCATTTAAACGTTCTATATTTAAATAAGACAGGGAATCCGCTCCAAGAACATCGCGAATCTCGTCAATACTTCTGTTATGGGCGATCAGCTGATCTTCATCGGGTATATCCGTTCCAAAATAACAGGGGTGTAAAAAGGGAGGTGCACTGATCCGTACATGGACCTCACTGGCACCAGCCTCCCTTAACATGTTTACAATCAGGGCACTGGTGGTTCCCCTGACGATGGAATCATCAATCATGATTACCCGTTTTCCCACGACAGCTTCCTTAAGTACATTTAACTTAATTCTTACCGATGATTCACGGTTGCTCTGCTTTGGCTTAATAAATGTCCGGCCTACATAGGAATTCTTAACAAATGCCGTTCCATAAGGAATTCCTGACTGAAGCGAATATCCAAGTGCAGCTGCATTACCGGATTCCGGAACGCCTACCACCACATCTGCCTCTACCGGTGAATCCACAGCCAGCGCCCGGCCTGCACAAAGCCTGGAATGATAGACACTGACTCCGTCAAATACACTGTCCGGCCTGGCAAAGTAAATATATTCAAAAACACATCTGGCCTCTTTGGATCTTTCCTTAAAGCAGAGGCTGGTATCTGATACAATACCATCTTTCGTAATGGTTACAATTTCTCCAGGCAGAACATCACGGACAAATTCGGCACCTACCGTATCAAGGGCGCAGCTCTCTGATACGATGATGTAAGCATTATCACGTTTCCCAATGCACAATGGCTTAAATCCATATGGATCCCTTGCACCGATCAGTTTGCGGGGACTCATAACCACCAGGGAATACGCACCCACGATTTTCTTCATCGCATTGGCAACGGCCGCCTCTACAGAAGGAGTCTTAACCCGCTCCCTTGCAACATGGTAGGCAATTACCTCCGAATCAATCGTTGTCTGAAAAATCGCTCCGCTGTATTCAAGCTCTTTCCTCAGCTCCGGTGCATTCACCAGATTCCCGTTATGAGCCATGGCAAGAGTGCCTTTTACATAATTAAGCACAAGAGGCTGGGCATTTTCCCGTGTACTGCTTCCAGCCGTTGAATAACGAACATGTCCAACTCCGATATTGCCATGAAGATCTTCTAAAACATCGGGAGTAAAGACCTCATTACATAACCCCATCCCCTTATGCGCGCTTACTTTTCCTTTCGGACCTTCGGTATCACTGACAGCAATTCCGCAGCTCTCCTGTCCTCTGTGCTGTAATGCAAACAAACCGTAATAAATGGTGGAAGCAACGTCACTGCCGTCGAAATCATAGATACCAAAGACGCCGCACTCCTCATGTAACTCTTCCTCTATATTGAAGTTTAATTCGTTACTCATGAAATGTCTACCCTCTCTGTGCTGTTTACTGAATACCAAGACGGCGGAAGATCTCCTCATATGCATCTTCCACTCCGCCTAAATCTCTGCGGAAACGATCCTTATCCAGCTTTTCGTGGGTATCCTTATCCCACAGTCTGCAGGTATCAGGAGAAATCTCGTCAGCAAGAATAATCTGTCCGTGGTAACGGCCAAACTCGATCTTAAAGTCAATCAGATCGATGTTTAAGGTGTTAAAATACTCAATCAGAACCTCATTTACCAGAAACGCATATTTCGTGATGGCATCAATTTCCTCCTGGGTTGCCAGATTGAGGGCAAGAGCATAGTAGCTGTTGATAAACGGATCTCCCAGATCATCATTTTTATAGCTGAATTCAAGTGTCGGACAGGCAAACTTAATCCCCTCTTCCATTCCCATCTTTTTTGCAAAACTTCCGGCAGAATAGTTTCTGATAATTACTTCAAGAGGAACAATCTCCACTTTTTTCACTGCAGTCTCACGGTCATTTAACTCTTCAACCAGATGAGTCGGAACACCCTTGGCTTCTAACTTTTTGAAAACAAAATTGGTCATGCGGTTATTAATTGCACCTTTTCCAACAATTGTACCTTTTTTCAGACCATTGAAAGCTGTTGCATCATCTTTATATGAAACAATCAATACATCCGGATCTTCAGTCGTATAGACCTTCTTTGCTTTTCCTTCATACAGCATTTCTTTTTTCTCCACAGTATCCACCTGTCCTTTTCTGAATTAATTTATAAGTTTTTCAAATAAAACTCTGGTGTTTCAGTAGAAATTATAATACAGTAAAAATCGGAATGCAACTGGTTTTATTATTATAAATACTAATGACCAGTATGCATTACTGTTTCTCAATCGGATTTATCAAGAATCTGCCGTTCCACCCGCTGCCATAATCTGATTTCTCCTTCTTTCAGATCCATGGATATCCCGCGTTCTCTCAATTCTGTCTTTAAATCTTCCTCAGACGGCAGTTCTCTCCTTGTTTCTTCGTCTCTGACCGAATACAGCTTTTTCAATTCGACCCAGACTTTATCTGTCTCCTGTGGAAAAAGAATGACCCCTTCCAAAACCAGGCAGCAATACAAAAGGCAGGATAGTACCCTCCGTTTTTTAGGATGATCAAACGCCCATTTAAAATTTCTCCATGTTTTTTTCTTATTATTATAGCGCCATATACGTATTTTTTTGCTGATTGTTCTCATAGATATACTCCAGTTGTGACCTGCATGGAAAGCGAAAAACAAAATTACAGAAAAAAAGAAGTGTCCTGACCTGATTATATACGATATAAAAAAAAGCTTCAAGCATTATTTTCTGCCCGAAGCTTTTTATAAATAAAATTAATTTGCGGCTGTAGTACTTTCTGTGGTAGGCTGACCGTTACTTTCACCTGTAATTTTGTCAACACCCTTTTCCACATCTTCTACAGCATCATCGACTACACCGCTTTTTGTCACGCTTTCATCGGCATTCGTTGCACCAGCACCAGCTGTGGTTGTAGCAGCAGCTGAAGTCTCAGCTGTTGTTGTTGCTCCAGCCTTTGTAGCATCTTTCGTTCCATCCGTTCCATTTGTTGTTCCGCATGCGGTCAGGCACATAACGGACATAATAATCAGTACTGCAAATACGTAATGTTTTATTTTTTTCATAATATTTTCTCCTTTCATATTCTAACGTTAGTATGTGTAAAGGAGAAATGATTTATAGTGGGAAATTTTGGAAAATCAGGATTCTATTACATCTTTCATGGTATAAAGTCCCGGTTTTTTTCCAGCTAAAAATTTGGCTGCAGACACAGCCCCCTGTGCAAAGATTGCTTTGGAATAGGCAGTGTGACGGAATGTGACAACTTCATCCGTTCCGGCAAATATGACGTCGTGTTCCCCGACAATGGTGCCGCCGCGGACTGCACTAATACCGATTTCTTTTTTATCTCTGGTCTTTCTCACCTGGCTTCTGTCATAAACGTAATGGAATTCCTGATCCATGGTCTCGTTAATGGAATCTGCCAGAGCCAGCGCTGTTCCGCTGGGGGAATCCAGTTTTTTATTGTGATGCTTTTCTAAAATTTCAATATCAAACCCGGCATCTGCAAGCACCAGTGCCGCATCTTTAATCAGCTTCATCAGCAGGTTGACACCAAGAGACATGTTGGCAGACCGGAGAACAGCCACCTGTTTTGATGCTTGTTCCACCAGCTTTACCTGATCGTCAGAAAGTCCTGTCGTACACAAAACTACCGGAATATGATTTTCTACACTGTAATGAAGGAGACCTTCCACAGCTTTTGCAGAGGTGAAATCAACGATCACATCTGCTTTCACATCACAGGACTCTAATGAAGGAAAAACAGGATAGGAATTTTCCTTCGTCTTATTGGGATCGATCCCGGCAACAATCTCTATATTATTTTCCTCCGCTGCAATACCGGAAATGACCTGTCCCATGGCCCCGTTACAGCCGTGCATTATCATCTTAATCATGATTTCCTCCATATGTATATCTTAGACGAGTTATAAAATTCCATACTCTTTCATGGCATTTTTTAATATCTGCTGATTTTTATCCTCCATTTCTGTTAATGGAAGTCGCATAGGTCCTGCCTGGCTTCCCATAAGATTGAGTGCCGCTTTTACAGGTATGGGATTCACTTCACAGAACAATGCATTAATCAGCGGAATGGCTTCCAGCTGAAGTCTGGCACTGAGTTTCACATCGCCATCTAAATATGCCCGGCACATCTCATGTGTTTTTGCAGGTGCAATGTTAGAAAGTACTGAAATAACTCCTTTTCCGCCTAAAGACATCATCGGTATGATCTGGTTGTCATTGCCGGAATAGACATCGGCTTTTCCGTCTGTCAGGCTTAACAAATCTGCAATTGCGGAAAAATCACCGCTGGCCTCTTTGACTCCTACGATGTTCGGAACGTTTAAGCAGAGATCTGCGATAGTCTGGGCTTTAATGGTTACCCCGGTTCTGCCTGGTATATTATATAGAAGAATCGGAATCTTTACCCCATCTGCTACCGCTTTAAAATGAGCCTTTAACCCGTTCTGTGTGGCTTTATTATAATATGGAGATACTAATAGAAGACCATCCGCCCCCAGCTTTTCTGCCTCTTGTGACAGATAAACAGCTGTATCTGTACAATTAGAGCCGGTTCCGGCTATAACCGGAATTCTTTGTTTCGTTACCTCACATACAAATTTGATTACATCCAGATGTTCCTCATGAGTCATCGTAGATGCTTCCCCAGTGGTTCCGCATGCAACAATCGCATCCGTTCCCTCAGCGATCTGCTCCTCAACCAGTCTTTCAAGTACCTCATAATTCACATCTCCGTTGTCTTTAAACGGAGTTACAAGCGCTACACCAGCACCTTCATAAATTGCCATGGTCTTATCCTCCTGATTCTTTATCATTATACATAGTAAAAACTTATCAGGCTCCTGTTACGCTCTGTCCTTCCGGGTGACAACGTAAAAACAGAGCTGACAACAGGGTCAGCTCTTAAAGTCCAGAATCTGGTAATCTCATCGTTCTTTAAGTAGCTCCCCATCCATATGGATGACAGTCATATGGCTCTTAACCATATGCCCAGAACAGATATGTCCAGGTCATACCGTTCTTCGGCGTCTCATCCTTTCCCCCATCCTCCTCTGTACCTGATACATCGGACAGCGTACTCATAATCAACGCAACCTCTACTCTATTATGTATGTTACCATACTAACATTATTATTTTATATTGTCAACTTTAACATGACTGATTTCCAGAATACTGTCTACATAAGGTTCTATTTCTTTAGAAAATATCTTACCGGTTAATACGACCTCCATCTCATCAACTTTGGACTGAAGAAGCTTTATGAGTTCACCTGCCTCCACAATCCCCTGGTCTAAAAGTCCAAGAATTTCATCCAGAATCAGCATATCACATTCTCCCGTTGACACTACTTTTCTGGCAAAATTAAGACCATTGCGGATGTTCATGCGCTCTTCTTCCTGACGTTTAACAGACAGGTTTTCAAAGAAGCCATCGCACTTTTCAAACCGGAAGATCTTCATCTCCGGTTCCAGTCTTTTCATGATTTCCAGAGATCCACCCCCCTGACAGCCTTTCAAAAACTGGATCATAATAACCGTCCTGTTTTTCGTCAGAGCCTCGATTCCCATGCCGAGTGCAGAAGACGTCTTGCCTTTGCCTTCTCCGCATATCACCTGTATTGTACCACGATTCATCTTTCAGCACCTCATAACAGCTAAAAAGCAATTATTTACTTATTACGCTAGAACCTGCTTATCGTATCATATAATTAATATTTTTTCAAGTTTTCTTATTATTTCCTTAATATATCAATAACAATTTATTCAGAACATTCCAGCTTGCTGACTGATACCTCATATGCAACTCTCTTCTCGCATTCCGTGTCCGTAAGCTTCTTGGTATACTCTCTGCTCTGAACTCTTCCCCATACCTTGACTCTGGTTCCTACGGTAAAACCAGAAGCATATCTTGCATTCCTTCCCCACGCAATACAGGGTATGTAATCGGACTTTCCATAAGGGCGGTTGACTGCAAGGAGTAAATCTGCAATTTCCCTGCCCAGAGGGGTTTTTCTGTAAATGGGTGCTTTGCAGATATATCCATCCAGAAAAATTTGATTGGTTTTTGTGTAGTCTGTAAACTCTTCCATAAAGTGGATCTCACGGACAAATACCGAAAGTACAAGACGGTTCTTTGTTCCTTCATGACGATTATAGGAACGGAACTGACCAACCGCTTCAATGGTACAACCTTCGTAATTTCCTTCCACGTCAATAAGACGCTCGGAGATCATCAGCGGAATCACATCAGCCTGTTCACTGAGACGATTCACAGCAATGTCCACCATATAGAATCCTTCTCCAAAAACCTCATGGCTGAAGGTGAAGCCGGAGACAATCTCTCCGATAACGCTTACTTTGTTGTTTTCAATCATTTTTTCTGACATTGTATTTCTCCTCTTCTTTCACTAATTTGCTAATATGCTTCACAGCTAATATTAAATTTATGTGGCAGATTACATGAAAATGATAAAAAGCATACCAAAAATATCGACAGAAGGAGGCACAATGCACAAAAAATAATGGAGAATACTGACTGATCGGCGATATTTCGGCGATCTGCGTCAGCATTCTCCTGTTTATAACAATTTATACTAAAGATTTTTTATTCTGTGAAGTACGTTTTCTCATGGTTGGATCCAGAATTTTTTTTCTGATTCGAAGGCTGACAGGGGTGATCTCTAACAGCTCATCTACATCAATAAAGTCTAGGGACTGCTCTAAACTCATCTCCTTAGGAGTGGTGAGCTTCAACGCATCATCCGCACCGGATGAACGGGTATTGGTCAGTTTCTTGGACTTGCAGACGTTGATCTCAATATCTTCCGCCTTTGGATTCTGTCCGATTACCATACCGGAATACACCTTGACTCCGGCTCCGATAAAGAGAGTTCCCCTCTCCTGGGCATTGTAAAGTCCATAGGTTATGGATTCTCCGGATTCATATGCAATTAAGGATCCTGATTTTCTATAGGTCAGATCTCCCTTATAAGGTGCGTAATCATCAAATGCAGTATTCATGATACCGTTACCCTTGGTATCTGTCATAAATTCCCCACGGTAGCCGATTAAGCCTCTGGAAGGTATGGAAAATTCCAGTCTGGTATAGCCGCCGTTAGCCGGACTCATTCCCTGAAGCTCACCCTTACGGCTTGTAAGTTTTTGAATGACAGCTCCGGTAAACTCTTCCGGTACATCAATATAAGCGATCTCCATAGGTTCCAGTTTTCTGTTTCTTTCGTCATAATGATACAGAACTTCCGCTTTACTTACTGCAAATTCAAAGCCTTCCCGTCTCATATTCTCGATCAATACGGATAAATGAAGTTCACCCCTTCCGGATACTTTAAAGCAGTCCGGAGACTCTGTCTCCTCCACACGAAGACTGACGTCTGTATTTAATTCGCGGAATAAACGTTCTCTTAAATGGCGGGAAGTAATGAATTTTCCTTCCTGACCTGCAAGAGGGCTGTCATTTACCATAAAATTCATGGCAATTGTTGGCTCAGAAATCTTCTGGAACGGAATAGCCTCCGGATTTTCCATAGAGCAAAGCGTATCACCGATGTGAATATCTGCAATACCTGAGATGGCTACGATGGCACCAATTCCAGCTTCCTGTACTTCTACCTTATTCAGGCCTTCATATTCATACAGCTTGCCAACCTTAACCTTGCGGAACTTGTCAGGATCATGATGATTTACGATGACGCATTCCTGATTCACCCTGATTTTTCCGTTATCTACTTTACCAACTCCGATTCGTCCCACATATTCATTGTAATCAATGGTACTGATTAAAAGCTGGGTAGAGGCTTCCGGATCTCCTTCCGGTGCCGGAATATGATCAATAACAGTCTGGAATAAAGGAGCCATGTCAATGCCTTCATCCTCAAGCTGGTTTTTTGCAAATCCTGCTTTTGCAGAAGCGTAAAGGAACGGACAATCAAGCTGTTCTTCACTGGCATCAAGATCCATGAGAAGTTCTAACACTTCTTCTTCCACTTCTTCCGGTCTGGCTTCCGGTCTGTCTATCTTATTGATGCAGGCAACCACAGAAAGTCCTAATTCCAGTGCTTTTCTTAAAACAAA
The DNA here is from genome assembly GCF_900205965.1 of Lacrimispora amygdalina. Classification (GTDB taxonomy): domain Bacteria; phylum Bacillota; class Clostridia; order Lachnospirales; family Lachnospiraceae; genus Lacrimispora; species Lacrimispora amygdalina_A. The sequence goes on along the minus strand of NZ_OAOF01000010.1, from coordinate 174,356 downwards.
CTTGGTCTGCGGCATAACCCCTTCGTAAGCATCTACGACCAGAATTACTCCATTAACCATCTTTAATACACGTTCTACTTCTCCGCCGAAATCAGCATGTCCTGGTGTATCAATAATATTGATCTTTGTCTCTCCAAAATGCACTGCCGTATTCTTGGATAAAATGGTGATACCGCGTTCTCTTTCGATGTCATTGGAATCCATAACGCGTTCAACCACTTCCTGATTCTCGCGGAATATACCGCTCTGCTTTAACAGGGCATCCACAAGCGTGGTTTTTCCATGATCGACGTGGGCAATGATTGCCACATTCCTGACGTCTTCTCTTTTCATCTTCATAAATGTACTCTTCCTTCTGTTATTCAAAACATAATACAGGTCATTTATCCCATATCATAAAAAACTAAGGACCTTGAATGCCCTTAGTTCAATCTACATTATCACGATTTATTAGTATATCACCTGGATTAGATAATTGCAAGATTTTTTTCTCTTTTCTGCAATCCACTAACCTTCCGGAAACAGCAGGACCTCTTTTTCATTCATGCCATAATAGATGGAATCAGATATCTCCAGCACCGCCTTACCTCCTGTAGCCTCCGTAATGTCCGCCTGAAGCTTTACGACCTCCTCATCCGGCACAAGTACGGTAAGCATAACACGGTCTGTATATTCACTGTTTAATGTTACAAGATTACGCTGACCTAACAGATACTGGATTTTCCCCACTCCATTATAATCGGTATCGATCAGAAGTTTTCTGGCAGGAATCAGGGTTAGTACCGTGCACGATTTAAGCCCTTCTTTTACCGCGCCGGAGTAAGCTCTGACAAGCCCTCCTGTTCCCAGAAGTGTACCACCAAAATATCGGGTGACAACCACACAGATATTAACGATTTCTTCCCCTTCCAGAACATCAAGCATTGGTTTTCCGGCAGTCTGGCTGGGCTCTCCGTCGTCACTGCAGCGCTTCCCTTCCCCATTCTCTCCCAGAATCCAGGCATAACAGTTATGACTGGCATCCCAGTACTTTTTTCTCATCTCCTCTATGAAAGCCTGTGCCTCTTCTTCTGTTTTTACAGGACAAAAGCTGGCTATAAAACGTGATTTTTTTTCTGTCAGTTCACCTGTTCCTTCCTTGTATAATATTTTATAAGCTTTCCTCATAAGCATCCTCGTTTCCTGTTTATAAAAATCTCTTCCTATTATATCCAAAAACATGGTCGGGATCAAGGCTGCGTGTATAAATGGATCAATTTGTTCCAAAAATGGTAAGTGTTGAATTGCACCACAGTTTTTGGTATAATGATCCGGTAAAGGAGGTTTCCTATGAATTACGGCAAGCAAGAGACAGAGAGAAAGATTAAATCTGCCAATTCAAAAGCAAGGAAATATACCACTAAAGTTTTTCTTGCCTTTTTTAAAAGTCTGTTTATCCTATGCCTGTTCGGAAGCATTGTAGCCGCAAGCGTCTTATTTGGCATGGTGAAGGGAATTATAGACAATGCTCCTGATGTGGACATCTCTACCATTGTCCCCAACGAATATGCCACTACTGTTTATGACAGTGCGGGCAATGTTACTGAAACTCTGGTAACTGCTGGTTCAAACAGGGAAGAAGCCACTTACGAGGAACTTCCGAAAAATCTGGTTAATGCTTTTGTTTCCTATGAAGATTCCAGATTCTGGGAACATAACGGAATTGATCTGCGTTCCATCATGAGAGCTGTCAAAGGTGTTCTCACCGGCGATTCCTCTGCCGGAGGCGGCAGCACCATCACCCAGCAGCTGATTAAAAACAGTGTGTTCGGCGGTGGTATGGAAAAAAGTTTCGGGGAACGTCTGGAACGAAAATTTCAGGAATGGTATCTTGCCATCAAACTTGACGGTGTCATGTCAAAGGAACAGATTATAACCAACTACTTAAACACCATTAATTTAGGCAATAATACTCTGGGCGTTAAAGTAGCGGCCAAGAGATACTTTAACAAGGATGTATCGGAACTGACATTATCCGAATGCGCGGTTTTAGCGGGAATCACACAGAATCCGTCTAAATTCAATCCCATATCCGGTCAGAAGAACAACTCTGAAAAACAGAAGGTCATCCTTCAGTATATGCATGACCAGGGATATATCACAAAAGATGAGGAAGATCAGGCTCTTGCCGATGATGTCTACTCCAGAATCCAGAATGTGGACACTGCAGCGAAAGAAACCGCTTCCCCATACAGTTACTTTACAGACGAACTGGTATCAGAAGTTATGACTGCCATGAAGGATCAGTTGGGCTATACGGAAACTCAGGCCCACAATATGCTATACAGCGGGGGGCTTTCCATCTATACCACCCAGGACCCTGGAATTCAGACAATCGTGGATGAAGAAATCAATAATCCTGAGAACTATTCGGCTGCAAGATATTCCATCGAATACCGGCTGTCCGTAACACATAAGGATGGAACAACTACACATTACTCCGAAGAAAACATCAAACGATATCATAAAGAACAGGGAGCTAATGGTTACGACGGTTTATATGATACCGAAGAACAGATTGATGAGGACATACAGGGGTACAAAGCCTACCAGCTGAAAGAAGGGGATACCATTATCGGTGAACGGCTTCATAAGACCTTACAGCCACAGGCTTCCTTCGTAATCATGGATCAGAAAACCGGAGAAGTTAAAGCAATCAGCGGAGGCCGGGGGCAAAAGCTTGCCAGTCTGACACTAAACCGTGCCAGCAAAACCTATCGACAGCCCGGTTCAACCTTTAAAGTCCTCACTGCTTTCGCACCTGCCCTGGATACCTGCGGCGCCACTCTGGGGTCGGTTTATTACGATTCCGTCTATACCATCGGTAATAAAACCTTCTCCAACTGGTACAGCTCAGGTTATCAGGGGTACTCAAGTATTCGGGATGGCATTGTTTATTCCATGAATATTGTGGCAGTCCGCTGTCTGATGGAAACAGTAAAACCACAGCTTGGTGTAGAATACGCAAGGAATTTCGGAATCACTTCCTTAACTGACACCGACTATAATCCGGCTCTGGCGCTGGGCGGAATCACAAAGGGTGTCTCCAACTTAGAACTGACCGGTGCATTTGCCACCATTGCCAATGGAGGTGTTTATACCAAACCGGTATTCTTCACAAAAATCCTGGATCACGACGGAAAGGTTCTTATTGATAATACACCTGAAACTCATCGTGTTTTAAAAGACTCCACGGCATTCCTCTTAACGGATGCAATGGCAGCTTCCATGGAAAGCAGCCGGAAGTTTTCCAGTTCAGGCCCCAGTTCCACCAGCCCTGCAGCTAAGATTCCAGGTATGTCCGCTGCAGGAAAAAGCGGTACAACCTCTGCCAACAACGATATCTGGTTTGTCGGTTACACACCTTATTATACAGCCGGTATCTGGGCAGGATGTGATGACAACCAGAAGCTGACAAAGAAAAACGGAGGTGCTTCCTTCCACAAGGCAATCTGGCGGAAAATTATGACCAGGGTCCACGAAGGGAAGCCGGACCCTGGGTTCCCCGTTCCCGACAGCATAGAGACCGCACAAATATGCCGAAAATCCGGCAAACTGGCAGTCACCGGCGTATGTACGGAGGATCCCAGAGGCAATGCAGTTTATACAGAATACTTTGCTAAGGGAACGGTTCCCACTGACGTGTGCAACATTCACGTAAGAGCAACCGTATGCTCCGTATCCCATCAGCTGCCCTCTCCCTATTGTCCGGAGAACGAGAGGACAACCGCAGTCTTTATGGTACTGCCAAGCGGAGAGACCGGTCAGACAGATGATTCTAAATACGCTATGCCTGGTTACTGCACCGTACATTCGGCAAACTCGTTTATTATCCCTCCGGGCAGCAGTTCTTACGAAGACGAGGAAACCTCTCCCCAGCAATATGCTCCGGGGTATGTACCACCAAATCCTGGCACCAGCAAACCAAAATATCCCTGGGAAGACTATTGATAAAAAAAGAGAGGCATCAGATCTGCAAAGGTCTGATGCCTCTTTTTTATCCATTCAGCTTTTCATCTTCGGCTTAAACAGGATTGATCCGATGTATCCGAATATTAGGGCCCCTGATATTCCTACTGCACTTGCAGTAAATCCCCCTTTAAATATACCAAGAAATCCATCCTCTCCCATACTTTTTAATACGCCTTTCCAGAGAGAATTGCCAAACCCCAGCAGCGGCACGGTTGCTCCCGCTCCTGCCCATTCACTAAAAGGCTCGTATATCCCCAGTGACCCAAGAATGCTTCCGGTTACCACTAAGAGTACCATAATCCGCCCAGGCATCAGCTTGGTATTGTCCATTACAACCTGAACCACTGCGCAGATTGCTCCTCCTACCAAAAATGCTTTTACGTATTCCATAGCTGTCTCCTTTCTGAACTAATTACCGATATGCTCAATAACAACTCCATGAGCAATACCCGGAATGGTTTCTCCTTCGTTAAAACTGACTGTGGACAACAGTGCTCCTGTTGGCACAAACAGGACTCGTTTCCATGTTCCATCCTTTATTTTAGGCAATATATAGGAACAGAGCGTTGATGCAGCACAGCCACAGCCGCTTCCTCCCGCATGTGTATCCTGGGAATCCGGATCAAAAATTTCAATTCCGCAGTCTGTATGGATGGTTTCCAGATCATGACCTTTGTTTTTCATGAAATCCAGGAGAATGGTTCGGCCAACTTGTCCAAGATCCCCTGTTATGATTTTATCATAATAATTCTCATCCACATTAAAATCATCAAAATTCTGCTGAATGGTATGAAATGCTGCTGGTGCCATGGCTGCTCCCATATTCATGGAATCTTTAATTCCCATATCCACCATTCGGCCGGTGGTAATACCAGTAATAGCCGCAATTCCTTCTTTTTTGTGTTTTGAAAGTATGACTGCCCCGCAGCCGGTCACTGTCCAGGAAGCGGAGAAAGGACGCTGGTTTCCGTAACTCAGCGGAAACCGAAACTGTTTTTCTGCTGTTGCAAAATGGCTGGAAGCCATTGCCATTACTTTGTCCGCATAACCGCCTGCCACTGTCATTGATCCCAGATTTAAGGCTTCTCCCATAGTAGAACAGGCGCCGAAAAGACCAAACAATGGTATCTCCAAATCCACAGTACCAAATGACGTGGCAATCAGCTGTCCCAATAAATCTCCGGCAAATAGATACCTGATATCTTTTTTCCGGATATCCCCTTTTTCAATGGCAAGATCTGCTGTCTGCTTCTGAAGGGCACTCTCCGCTTTCTCCCAGGTATCTGCTCCGAACATATCATCCTGTTCCACTACATCAAAGAGCTTGCCTAGCGGTCCTTCTCCTTCTTTTTTTCCGACTATGGAAGCCATGCTTTCAATCACCGGAGGTTCTTCAAATTTAATGCTCGCTTTTCCAACCTGCATTTCTCTCACTCCATTTCTCTTTCAGTTTTACACGATGCCAAATGCTTTTAAAACATAGGCGATCACACCCAGTAACCACGAGCTTAATATTCCATAAAGAATTACAGGTCCGGCAATGGTAAATATCTTACAGCCAATACCAAATACCTGGCCTTCTGCTTTAAACTCCACGGCAGGTGCAACCACGGAGTTGGCAAAGCCGGTGATGGGAACCAGGGCGCCTGCTCCGCCGAACTTGGTTATTTTAGGATAGATGTTAAGTCCTGTAAGAATGACACTGGCTGCAATTAGTATCAAGATGGTCCAGGCTGATGCCGTATCCTTTTCTGCTCCCTGATTCATAATCAGGGTGGTGCATATCTGACCGATTGTACAAATGATTCCTCCAACAATAAAAGCTTTTATAATATTGGGTATTTTTTTATTAACCGGTGTCATTTCCTTAACATAGGCTTCATAGGCCTTTTTATTAACTTCCATTCTTTACCTCCATTCTGTAACCATTTACTGTTATTGACCAAATCGTTCTGCAAAAAACACAAGAGAGCCGGTTAGTTTTCCAAGGGCTATGGATAAAATAATATATTGCAGCCCCACTCCAAGATTAATTCTTCTGCTGATCACAGGTAGTGCTTTTAATGTTTCAGCCAGAGACATTACCAGACATCCCACAAATATTCCCACTGCTAATCCAAAAATTCCAAGAAATAAATTTCCTCCGAATCCGATGGGCAATTCATAGATATCATAGATATTTCCCAGCACACCTCCAAGTATAATACATGTTTCGTAAAGCATGATGTGTTTCTTCGTATGAGTAAATCCAATCAGGCGTGGAAATACACCGATAATTGCCAAAAAGGCAAAAACGCCGGCTGCTATGATGCCGCCAGCGCTTAATCCGATAAAACAAAGCAATACTTCTTTAGGAAGCATCAATATCAGACTCCTTTCTTCCATCATTCTGGATCAGAGTCTTGCTGACATTATCTTCATAAAGACGCATCTCCACCTCCAGAGGTGTCGGATCGGTATTAATCTTTAGTTTCGCAAAATGATTAAAAAATCCGACAATTCCAAGAGCCAGCCCTACCGAATAACTCACTTCCAGAATCGTAAACCCTCCGGACTCCTCCCTCATAATAATTCGGTAAATTTCCTTAAATACCTCCGCAACACTTACATCATTATTAAATGTCATAATCGCAAAGGCAGCGCCGCAGAAGCAGATAATACAGACAAAAATTGTCTTCATCCACTGCCAGACCCAGTTGGGAGACTTCGGTTTATGGTAATCTATAATATAATCCACTTCACCAACGTTATTGACTGTAATAGACGGATCCATCTCCACCAGCTTTTTAATCACATCAAGCGTACTTTCAATGTAACGTTTGTTACGATCCAGATGAATCGTCTTAATCCGCAGAGCATTGCACTTATTCATAACGGCTGAGTCATCACAATACACATCCGCTACGTCTTTTAATTGTATTTCCTTGTGATGTACCTCTGTAATCTGGCTGATATTCAAATATACAGTCTTACTCAAGAAGCCATCATCTCCCATCCCTGAGCAGCCTTAACAAGCGTTCCCTCCTTCTGGGTGCCATCGGGCATAACTGCGATCATATACCAGATTGCTGCAGCAATTGCAATTAAGCATATGACCAGAAGCGTCATGACAAGTTTATGTTTCATGGATTCCATACATGCTCACATCCTTTTCTCTGGTTTTTCAGAATTAGTATGAGCCGTATAAAATTTTTTATTCTATAATTTTTCACGCATCTGTTTTAAAATCTTTTTTTCCAGTCTGGAAACCTGCACCTGGGAAATCCCCAGTTTCTCTGCAATCTGACTTTGCGTTTCATTATAATAATAACGCCGGATTATAATCTCCCTGTCTTTGTCCGACAAGTCCGTCAGCAGCTCCCGCAGCACCATACGGTTTAAAAGCTCTTCCTGAGCTGAACTTTCTTCTTCTATTTTATCAATCAGCAGCAGGCTGTTTTCATCATTTTTATTGACAGAACGATATAAGGATTCCACCTCAGCTCCTGCTTCTATGGAGGCAGCCACTTCTTCTTTACTGGCCCCGATTTCTCCGGCTATCTCTTCTACGGTAGGTTCCCGTCCAAACCGGTAAATCAGTTCCTCCCTCACATTCTTTACTTTCAGTCCCATCTCTTTAATGGACCGGCTGACTTTTATGATTCCGTCATCTCGTAAAAAACGCTTAATCTCTCCGGTAATCATAGGAACTGCGTAAGTGGAAAATTTTACTTCATACGTCAAATCAAATTTATCTATGGCTTTCATTAAGCCAATGCTTCCGATCTGAAATAAATCCTCAGGTTCATAACCGCGCCCTGTAAATCTGCGTACAATGCTCCAGATTAAACCGAAGTTCTCGGTTACAAGCCGGTCTCTTGCCGCTTTATCTCCTTCGTGAGCCATTTGTATCAATCTCATGGTCTCATCCATAGGGCTCACCTGCTAATCTTCTTTTTCATGATCACCGCAGTTCCTGCATCTGGCTCTGACTTCACTTCCACCTGATCCATAAATGCTTCCATAAAAGAGAATCCCATACCGGATCGGACCCCATCCGGATCAGTGGTAAACATTGGCTCCATTGCCTGCTTAATATCCGTAATTCCTATTCCTGTATCCCGTATGGAAACAGTCAGTTCCTGCCCCTCAGTCATTACCTCTATGTAGATGATTCCTCCCTTCCCCTGGTATCCATGGATGACCGCATTGGTAACTGCCTCTGAGACAGCTGTTTTTACATCATCCACCTCCTCCAGAGTAGGATCCAGTCTAGCCATAAAAACGGCTACTGCTACTCTGGCAAATTCTTCATTTTGGGACAGGGCTTCCAATTCCATTTTCAGAATTTCTGGTTTGTTTAGTTCAGACATATGTTCCTCCTCAACCTGTGACTGCTGCTTCCTTAGAGTCATATAATTTCATTAATTTTAAAATTCCACCCATTTTTAAAATCCGAAGAGCCTGGGTTCCTGCTCCATAGATGGCAACGCTTCCTCCGCTTAATGCCATCTGCTTATAACGGTTCAGAAGGATTCCGATTCCGGAGGAATCCATGAATTTCGTTCTTGAAAAATCAAATAATATACGGCGGATATAATTCTCGGAAAGGATTAGATCTGTTTCATATTTTAACCCGGAACAGTTATGATGATCCAGTTCCTCCGGCAGATGAACAATTAATGTCTGCCCGTCTGCCTCATACGTAAAGTGTGGTTGATTCATATGCAATACTCCTCCATTTCTTATTGTCTGTCCGTAATACCAGAGAAGAGTGTTTTTTATATGCCGAAAATAATCCGGATGAATAAAAAAAGACACCACAAAAAAAATAATTCTTCTGTAGTGTCTTTTCGAATTCTGCCATTAAAACCCTCGTTCTGATTTTGCCTTAGCAGATAACGTTTCGTCTTTGCTGTTATTGATGATATCAGAAAACAACGCATTGGCCTGGTCCTTCTGATCCATTCCCTTGTATATGACAGCTGTATTAAATTTTGCCTGCCAGCTGTCCGGTTTTAACTCGATACATTTCCCATAGTAATTCAGGGCCGACTGATTATCTCCTGATTTCATGGCTTTATCACCCAGATCTTCTAAAATGGGGCAGCCTTTCTGCGTCATATCCTTTTTTATCTCGGCTATTATAGCCTGAACATCTGCTGATGCAATCAGTTCCGGATTAAGTCCTGCATAAATTTTAACTGAAGATGGAAAATCATTTTTTTTATATGCCTGCAGAATACCGATCACAGCCTGATACTGGGCCAGTATACTGTCAGAGTTGTTGGTCAAGGATGCCAACGATTCCTCCGCTGTCTTCTTCTCAGATTCCAGGGATTTAAGCTGCTGGGATAAAAGATCCGCCTTCTGATTGGCCTGGCTTAACTGCTCGCTGTATTTTAAGATCTCTCTGTTATGATTTTCATTGATGGATTTGGTATTCGCCGGCATAACCAGAAAAAACACCACTGCCGCTCCTAACAGCAGGCCTGCCATAATATTTAAAACTGCCTGATCCCTGGTGTTTTCCTTATAGCTTGGCGGTATAATCACATCATCATCCTGCATCTGCCTGTGGGAGAGCACATTCTTAAGTTTTCTTTTTTCCGGTTCCCGCTCTGGCTTTATCTTGGTACCGGTATCTTTCATGATTGATTTGTAATAAAGCGCTTTTGAATTATTACGATCAATCTGCAGCACCTTGTTAACCGCTTTCCCAGCTTTCTGGTGTTCCTCCCTGACTAAGCACAAAAGTGCAAATAAAAGCTGGGCTTTTATATAATTAGGCTTGTCCTCCACTGCTTTATTCAACTGCAGGATGGCCAGGTCCTCACTTCCGCTTTTGATATAGGCAAGTGCCTGATTAAACCGGCGCACTGCCTTTCGTTCCAAATCCATGGTTCCTTTTTTCTTCTGAATCGCTTCCAGGTAATAATCGGCACGGTTGTCCTCCGGCTGCAGATTCTTACTGATGACCCATTGGACCAATGCGTCGCCGACTTCTCCCACCTCATAGTAAATAAGGCCCAGCAGATTCCTTGCATCTGTCATGTATTTATTAAAATGAAGACACTTTTTTAAACAATCGGCTGATCCGGATAAATCCCTTAGCTTAGCCTTTTCTAATCCCATATTATAATAGCTGTTTGCTATCACCCGGATTTTTCTTTCATAATCCATATTCTATCCGCCTATTCCTTGGTGACTTCTTTTATCAGATTCATTATAAGATCGTTCATATCGGTGATATCACTTCTTACAATGGCATCCTCCACTGCATCAACCTCCAGGCTGGGCCTGTACTCATTCATCTCAGAATCAAAATCAATCATATCCATTCCTCCTTAAAGCTGCTTTTAATTCACCCATTAAATAAAGAGAGCCTGCACAAAACAGGAGGTGATCGTCATCCTGTTTATCAAGCATATAGAAAAATGCCTCCTCTGCGCCTGGAAAACCTGTAATTGTGCAGCAGGCTGCTTCCTCAAACTCCCGAAAAACTACATCTGTTTCTAATCCCCTGTCAGAATCGATATGAGTCACTGCCACTTCATCTAAAGGCAGACCGTTCACGATCCTCTTTATCATATCATGATAATTCTTATCGGATACAGCAGAAAATAAAAGATTTGCTCTTTTTTTCCTGTCTGTGCACAGGTTTAACGCTGTCCAGACAAACTCCTCAATTCCTCCCGGATTATGTGCTCCATCCAAAAATACTCCCGGACATACCTCTTCCATCCTTGCCGGCCACTTCATTCGCAAAAAGCCTTCTCTGATCTGCTCTTCGGCCCGTTCTTCACTCAGTAATCCGGAAATTTCCGCTGCCCGCAATGCTAACAGCGCATTCATTACCTGGTATCTGGCCGGAGAAGGAATAACCGCCTGATAGATATGTCCATTCACACCTGTAAATTCCACATAAAAGCGATTGTTTTCAAATCGGATTATCCGATAACAGCGGCTGTTTGTATCATAATAAGGCGCTTCCTGTTCCACAGCCTTTTTCGTGATCACTTCAGCAACATTCTGCTGGTTCCCGTCAAAGACCACAGGAGTCTTCTTCTTAATGATTCCTGCCTTCTCCGAGGCAATCTTTTCTAGTGTATCACCTAAATATTCCATATGATCCAGACTGACAGAAGTGATAACGGATACCAGCGGGTGCCGGATGACATTGGTCGTGTCCAGCCTTCCGCCCAGTCCCACTTCCAGAATCACAAGATCAACGTTTAATTTCCGGAATAAATCCATAGCCATATAGAATAAAAATTCAAAGTAAGACGGATGGCTGTACCCTCTTTTCATCATACGTTCTGAAAGTGCCTGTACAGTCTGAAAGCTGTCTGAAAAGGCTGATTCAGAAGTCATCTCTCCATTTACACAAAACCGTTCTCTGATATCCATGAGATGAGGAGAGGTAAAGGTACCCACCTGATATCCTGCCTGTAAACAGACGGACTGCAGAAAGGCGCATACAGAACCTTTTCCATTCGTCCCCGCTACATGAATAATTCTCATAGCTTCATCCGGCTCGCCAAGCTCCATCAGAAACGTCCGAATCACTTCCAGTGAATTCTTTTTTTTCGTCCACATTGGGATACGGCTTATATATTCTTCTGCCGTTTCTTCACATCTCATCCTTTAAGTACCAACTTCCCTGCTAAAATTACTGGATTCAATTACTTTATTAAGATAAAAAAACGGACTAATCGAGCTTCCTCAATTAATTATAATATATGTCTGCCAATATGCAACCCATTTCTTTCGCAAAAAGCCCTTTATTTCTACATCCTGCTCCTTCTTATTGCCTGGAAGGGACAAAATCTGGTACAACGCAAAATAGGGAATACCAAAATATGGCACCCCCTGTCCTTTAAACCGTATTGCTTTTATTCTCCGCAATAGGCAATGGCTTCGATTTCCACTAATGCATCTTTTGGAAGAGCTGCCACTCCAAATGCTGCTCTGGCAGGACATTCTCCCTGAAAGAAGGTTGCATAAACTTCATTCATTGCCGCAAAATCATTAATATCCTTTAATAATACGGTTGTTTTAACCACGTTCTCCATAGTTAAACCACCGCTTTCCAGTATTGCCTTTATATTTGTCAAAGACTGTCTCGTCTGAGCTGCAATATCCTCACCTGCAAATGTACCGGTAGCCGGGTCTATGGGAAGCTGACCGGAAACGAACACATAATCGCCTCCGCGAACTCCCTGAGAATAAGGACCGATTGCTGCCGGAGCCTTTTCTGTCGCCAAAACTTTTTTCATAATTATGTATCTCCTTTCGTTCATTACAATGATAATTCTAGATTAACACACATTCCTTAAATGTCAAGAAAATCTTTTTGGTGTACTCAAAAAATTTTAGCTCAGGGGGTGTTTTTCCCCCTTGTCATCTGGTATTGAATACTATATAATATGATGAAGGGGATTATCACATGTACGGAGCAATTCCGTGCAGAACGGAGGACATATGAAAACCAACGAAGAGCGAATGCAGGATATCTTAGAGCATCTGGATGGATTGCGGTATATTAAGCCGGAAGCCATACCAAATATTGATTTATATATGGATCAGGTCACTACTTTCATGGATAAGCATTTGAGTGATACGAAACGTTACCCTGATGATAAGGTCTTAACAAAGACGATGATCAACAACTATGCGAAGAACAATCTTCTTCCGGCTCCCTGTAAAAAAAAATATACGAAAGAACATATGCTTCTTCTTATATTCATCTATTATTTTAAAAATTTATTATCATTTCATGATATTGAACAGCTATTTAATCCCATTACCGAAAAACACTTTAATCCTTCTAACGGCATGCCTTTAGAAGCCATCTACAAAGAGATCTTCTCTCAGGAAGAGACTGATTTAAAACGAATCAAATCCGACATACTGGAAAAGTACCAGCATTCCAGCAAAACCTTTGAAGATAAAGGAATTGAGGGCGATGATCTGGAATACTTACAGCTTTTTTCCTGGATCTGTGAATTATCTTTTGATGTATATATAAAGAAACAGGTAATCGAGCAGCTTATAGACAGCTTAGGAGAGGACCAGGCATCTAAGAAGAAAAAATAAACGAACAGGGGACAAGAACCGGAAAACGGACTTGTCCCCTGCTTTATTATATCTCTTTCTTCTCTTCCAGACGCTTAAATACCATATCATATCCGTCATTACCGTAGTTTAAAGAACGGTTCACACGGCTGATGGTCGCAGTGGAGGCTCCTGTCTTCTCTGCAATTTCCAGATAAGTTCTGCCTTCACGAAGCATCTTCGCCACTTCATAACGTTGGGATAAGCTTAATAATTCATTGACTGTACACACATCCTCAAAAAACGTATAACACTCCTCCGGTGTTTTTAAGGTTAAAATAGCTTCAAACAGATGGTCAACCGCATCTGTCTTAATTTTTTTATTCATTGAGATCTATCCCCTTTTTATTCCTTATGGTCTATCTGTATATTAACATATTAACGTTATAAAATCCACCCCCTGAGATATCAGGAAAGCATAAATTTTTCCACTACCAAAGCGATTCCGTCATCATTATTGGAAGCAGTCACATAATCCGCCGCCATTCTCACTGGTAAAACTGCATTCTCCATGGCTACACCAAGCCCGGCGTACTGGATCATGGATAAATCATTGTAGCCGTCGCCGCAGGCAATCATCTCCTCACGGCTCATATGAAGTTTTTCAAGAAGCCGCTCCAGACTTGCTGCTTTATCAATCCCTTTTGGCAGAATCTCAAGAAAATATGGTTCAGACCGGTATACGCTGTAATCACGTCCCAGTGCTGCCTTAACCCTGGGTTCTATCATGGCCATATAATCTCCCTCTTCCAGCATCAGATATTTCACCACAGGAAATCTAACGTAGCTTTCCATATCGTCCACTTGCCTGACCTCCAGCTTATTAATTGCAGCTTCCTTACCTACATACTCATCGTCCGCATTCCCGGTTATGATTAAGTCATCTTCATAGGTTAAGATATTTACACCATATTCCTTTGCCATGCGAATGATCTTCTGGTTGGAAGCAACCGGCAGTTCCTTTGCAAAAATGGTATCTCCCGTTTTACAGTCTATGATGCGTCCTCCGTTAAAGGATAAGATATAACCGCCAGTCTCATGAAGCCTTAATTCTCTTGCAACAGGCATGACTCCATATGTTGGACGGCCCGAAGCCAGAACAATCACTCCGCCCAACCGTTGCAATTCAAAAAGTGCTTCTTTTGTTCTGGGTGTGATCTCTTTATCCCGGTTCGTCAGCGTCCCATCCAAATCAAGCACTATCATTCGATATCTCATTGCATTTCTCCTGCTTTTGTAAATTTTACTATAGCAGTATATCACAGTTTTACCGTATATACCATCTTAAAATAAGAAAATATCGATTCCATCGTAAACTCTGCCTGTCTGATATCATAGAATTTACTAGGAGGATGAATGGAGGAGAATCAAATGAAAAAAGTAATTGCAATCTTTTTGACCGCATTTATGGTCGCCGGATGCCTGTCCGGATGCAGAACAACGTCCAGGAAACAAATCAGACCTCTTTTTTTCCATGTATCCACCCAGATCTTTATGCTTTAAAATTTTTTAAGACAAGGTACTTTCCTATATAACAGCAATACAATGTAGTATTAAGATTTGATAAGGAGGATTTTATGAGAAAAGCCTGTCACTCTTTTATAATGGCCATTCTTACCGGAGTGTCATTGCTAAGTTTAACCGCCTGTGGTTCAAAAGCTGATTCGTCGGACTTAACCCCGGTCAAATTAAATGAAGTTGCCCATTCCATCTTTTATGCCCCCCAGTATGCAGCCATTGAACTGGGGTATTTTGAGGACGAGGGCATTCATCTGACCTTAGTAAACGGAGCAGGCGCTGATAAGGTTATGACTGCTCTCATATCTGGTGATGCAGATATCGGCTTTATGGGCTCTGAGGCCTCAATTTATACTTATGCAAACGGTTCCCAGGATTACGCAGTTAATTTTGCCCAGCTGACACAGCGTGCAGGCAATTTCCTTGTTGGAAGAAGTGAACAGCCTGAATTTAAATGGACGGACTTAAAAGGGAAAAAAGTACTGGGCGGCAGAGCCGGCGGTATGCCGCAGATGGTATTTGAATACATTCTGAAAAAGAACGGAATTGATCCTGCTGCTGATCTTACCATTGATCAAAGTATCAACTTTGGATTGACAGCCGCTGCCTTTACCAGCGACGATGCTGATTATACCGTTGAATTTGAACCATTTGCTACAGGACTGGAAAAAGAAGGAAATGGCTTTGTCGTCGCTTCTCTTGGTGTAGACTCCGGTTATGTTCCCTACACTGCTTACAGTGTCAGGAAAAGTTATCTGGCTAAGAATCCTGAGACGGTACAAAAATTCACCAATGCAATTCAAAAAGGCCTGGAATACGTAAATTCTCATTCTTCTGAAGAAATTGCAAAGGTAATACAGCCCCAGTTCAAGGAAACCGACGTAAAAACCATTGCAGCCATCGTAGACCGTTACAAAGCCCAGGATACATGGAAAAAAGATACGGTATTTAACAAAGACAGCTTTGAGCTTTTAGAGAATATTCTGGAGGAGGCCGGGCAGCTAAAAGACCGGGTTCCTTATGAAGAACTGGTAACAACAGAGTTTTCTGAGAAGGCAGTAAAATAAACCGTAAAAAGGAAAGGGGACATTGCGCAGGCAATTGTCCCCTTGTAGCAGTGACATTATGAGGTATAATCTATGGAAATTCCATTAAATCAGGTATTGAATCCCACCAATGAACAACGGCAGGAAATGATCAGAAATTCATTGGAAACCGCTGGCCGGCCGGAAGATTACGAATATATTGTCCGTTTACTCAGTCCTCCCCCGGATATTACAAATTATGCACAGCCGGGAGAACTAAAAGGTGTAAAAATCGGCGTAATCGGTGGAGGCCTTGCCGGTTTATCCGCTGCATTCGAGCTTAGAAAGCTGGGAGCCGACATTACGATACTGGAGGCAAATGACAGCAGAATCGGAGGAAGAGTTTATACATACTATTTTGATGCGGAAGGTAAATATTATAACGAATTCGGCGCTCACAGAATACCGGTCACCCACCAGACTACCTGGCACTACATCAATTTGTTCGGCTTAAATACCCTTCCTCTGACTTTAAGGAAGCGCAACAATTTTTTATATGTACACAACACCCGTTTGAGAACAACAGACTCCATCGAACAGATTCTTTACCCTCTGTACAATTTAACTCCCCAGGAGCAAAACACTCCCTGGCCGGAACTGAATGACTATGCCTTTTTGTATCCGATGTTGCAGCTCCCCCTGATATCCGTTCAGAGCTAATACAGATTCTGCCAAAGTATTCCCCTGAATATCTGACTCTTGCAAACTATTCCGTCCGGCAGACTCTGGAAAATCTGGGTTTAAGCCAGGGAGCAATCAGCCTGATCTCGGGAGTGGATCCGGGAACCGGAGCTTTACTTGATATCAGTTACGCTGAAACCGTTCAGGAAGAGTATACCATGGACTACCGTAACACCTATACCATAGAAGGTGGAATTGTAAACCTGCCATATGCATTTATCCAGTCTTTCTATACTGACAAACCACCCCAATATCAAACGATTCCATCCTCCAGGCTGGGTACAGTTACTTACTGGCCGGGTCAGACGGTAACAGGCATTTATGAGATGCAAAACAGCAGCAAGATTGTACTGACCCACCGCAATGTGCAGGATTTAAGCAGCACTGCCGAAGCTTATGATTACGTTGTATGTGCAATCCCTTACTCCACTCTGAGGGAAGTAGACATCAAACCACGTTTCAGCAATCGAAAAATGCAGGCTATTTTAGAATATAATTATACGAATTCACAAAAGACCTTCTTTTTATGCAAGGAACGATTTTGGGAACAGGATACCGATTATGGGCGAATGGTGGGAGGATTTTCACGGACAGATCTGCCGATTCAATACATCTTCTATCCGGGAGATCACCTTCTATGTCCGGATCTTTCTTCCTGCCCGCCCCATGAACCGGGTGTACTGACCGCTTCCTATAATTATCATATGAATGCGACTAGAGTGGGAAATATGAAAGAAAATCTTAGATTTGAATATATAAAAGAAAGCGTGGAGGAAGTTCACGGATTGCCAGGAGGATTCTTAGATTCCATTGTGGCAGACCATAAGACAGTGGTCTGGGATAATGAGCCTTATAACCGTGGGGCTTTTGCTGAGTCACTCCCGGGTCAGAAACAGTTGTTTGCTTATGAAATACTAAAGCCTGAATTTAATCAGAGGATTTTCTTTGCCGGTGAACATTTGTCCACAAAGCATGCCTGGATGCAGGGAGCACTGTATACAGGTATGAATGCCGCCAATCAGCTGGCCTGTTCTTTTCACAATTATTCCTTTTTTATTTAGCAGTCTGGTGCTATAATTATTTTTGCAGGGTCATTTTATCTAGTCCTGTAATTTAACAAATGATCGGAGTGAACCATATGAATATCGTACTATTAGAATCTCTTGGGATTCCAGACAGCCTGCTGAATGAATATGCCAGACCATTCATCGATGCAGGTCACAGTTTTAAAGCTTTTGAAAAGAATACGGATACGAAAGTTCAGATTGAAGAAGCTCAGGATGCCGATGTCATAATGATTGCCAACATGCCTCTGGGCGGAGAAGTAATAAATGCCTGTAAGAACTTAAAATTTATAGATGTTGCATTTACAGGTGTTGATCATGTAGATCTGGAAGCTGCGGAGAGCAGGCATATTTCAGTGAGCAATGCCGCCGGTTACTCAACAGAAGCTGTAGCAGAACTAACATTAGGCCTTATGCTCTCACTTCTTCGCAATGTGATAAAAACAGATGCCCGCTGCCGGGAAGGTAAGACAAAGGATGGTCTGACAGGCTTTGAACTGAAGGGTAAAACAGTGGGAATTATCGGAACCGGTGCAATCGGTACAAGGACCGCCCAGCTTTGCAAAGCCTTTGGATGCCGCGTGCTCGGATACAAACGAAACATTAGTGGAAACGAACCGGACTTCATTGAATTCGTATCTCTGGAAGAACTCCTCTCCAACTCCGATCTCGTAAGTCTCCACTGTCCATTGAATGAGGATTCCCGTCATTTGATCAACCGGGATACGATTGCCAAAATGAAACGGGGAGCTTTTATCATTAATGCCGCAAGAGGTCCTGTTGTGGATTCTGAAGCCCTTGCAGAGGCTTTAAACAATGGCTATCTTGCAGGAGCTGGAATCGATGTTTTTGAGAACGAACCACCCATTGATCCTGCACACCCATTATTAAACAGCAAGAATACCATTGTTACTCCTCATATCGCATTTGCTTCTGCAGAATCTATGAAGTTAAGAGCGGATATCGTATTTGAGAACCTGAAAAAGTGGATGGAAGGCGATCAGATTAATAAAATTCTATAAGATTAAGTCAGAGGGGCATCGTGTATCTGGATGCCTCTTTCTCTTTTTTCAATTTGTTCAAATAATACTTGTAATTCAGAATCTTCATGCTATAATTTAAACAAGGGGATATAGCTCAGCTGGGAGAGCGATGCGTTCGCAACGCATAGGCCACGAGTTCGAGTCTCGCTATCTCCACGAAATGGAAGTATAGCTCAGCCGGGATGAGCGTTCGCCTCACACGCGAAAGGTCATGGGTTCGAGCCCCATTACTTCCATTTTTCTATAAACAGCCAAAACACCGGGATCACTTGTATTTACAGGGGATTCCGGTGGTTTTGTTATATAAATATTTCATTTAGGAAGAAATATCATGAAAGATGCGCATATAATTGTAATAATAAGAATACGAGGGAAGCCATGATCATACACGTTGTTCAATCCGGTGAAACTATTGTTTCAATATCTGAATATTATCATATCCCAGTTGACAGATTAATTATAGAAAACGGCATCACAAACCCGGATAATTTAGCAATTGGTCAGACGATTGTAATTGTTCAGCCAGAAACAGTCTACACGGTTCGAGCTGGTGATACTTTGCAGAGTATTGCAAAGCAGCACAGTGTTACCGTTATGGATCTTTTAAGGAACAATCCCACACTTTCAGACCGTAACTATCTTTACCCTGGAGAAACCATAGTGATTACATATCAGACGAATAAAACAAAAACCATCGCTACCAACGGATATACCTTTTCTTACATCGATAAAGCAGTTTTGAAGAAAACGCTCCCTTTTCTGACTTATCTGACAATCTTCAATTATACAGCGACAGACAAAGGAGAACTGATTCCTGCTGGTGACGACACGGAACTGATCCAGATGGCATTATCAAATGGTGTGGCACCAATAATGTTTGTTTCCACCATTACCAGGGAGGGGATGATAAACCGTGAAACAAACTATAACATTTTAAATAATTCTGCGATACAGGACCTGCTTATTGAGAACTCGCTGAAAGTATTAAAAAATAAAGGTTATTATGGCATAAATATATATATTGAAGAAATCTCATTCGACAATCTCGACAAACTTTCTGCATATTTAAAGAAAGCCTCTGATATATTACATCCAGAAGGCTATCAGATACTAATTACTATTACACCTGTTACAAACATTAATGCCTCTGGTATCAGTCTTGAAGAACTGAACTATACAAAATTATTTCAATATGTAGATAAAATCATATTTGCCTCTTACGATTGGGCGACAACGTTCGGCTATCCAAGCTCTATATTTCCGGTAAATATATTAATTAATTTATTGAATTATGCAGTTTCAGTCATTCCATCTGAAGATATATTTCTGGGATTCATAACGGTTGGTTATGATTGGAAACTGCCTTATATCCCAGGTGTTACAGCCGCTAATATTGTCACCAATGACAGAGCAATACAAATAGCTGCCGATAAAAACCTGCCGATACAATTTAATGAAACGACACAATCGCCTTATTTCTATTATATGGATAGTGATGGTATTTTACATATCATATGGTTTAATGATGCAAGAAGCTTTCAGGCACAGGTTATGCTGGTTACACAATACAATCTTCTGGGTCTGTCTCTTTGGACAATTATGAAATTTAATGCCCAGATGTGGTTCATAATTAATACTCAGTACAACATACAGAAGCTGTGATCTCTTTGCCGCACCATACGACCATGATTCACATATTCTCCCTTTTTTTTGCATAGTATAAAACATATACTCCTTTTATACGCAGGGGGGGCTTTTTTGAAAAAAATTCTTGATAATAATTATTATGATCTTATTATAAATAATGTCTCTGTTCCGCAATACGCCACTGGCGATAACATTACCCCCTTAAACCTCAGGCATTCCATTCTTAATACTCCTGTGGAAAACGCAGATCCCTGCACTTTGGGTAAATATCCATATTTTAGCTTTCCAGCGCTATTTACACTCACCTCAACTATCAGCATCGAAAAATCAGGAATTGGCTCTGTACAGCGCAATCCCTTCTTAAATCTGAATGGTAGAGGAATTATTATCGGTGTCATAGACACAGGCATCGATTACCAGCATCCTTCATTTCTCTTTCATGACAGAACTACACGAATTTTATCTATATGGGACCAATCCATACAGGATGGAGAACCTCCTGGCGCTTTTACTTTTGGAACGGAATACACAAGGGACATGATTAATCTGGCCCTGGCTTCCGATAACCCTTTATCCATTGTTCCTTCACAGGATACCAACGGACACGGAACCGCGATTGCCAGTATTATTGCAGGCGCACCGGAGGAAGAAAAAACCTTTTCCGGTATTGTTCCTCATGCTGAACTGGTAATTGTCAAGTTAAAAGAGGGAAAAGCAAATTTGAAAAATATATTTTTTATTTCAGAGGATAAGCTCTGTTATCAGGAAAGCGATATAATTCTGGGCCTTACTTATCTGGTAGATTATGCGCAAAAAGCCAACCGTCCTCTCGCTGTCTGTATTGCTCTTGGAAGCAGCCAGGGATCGCATGACGGCAGCGGTGCTCTCAGCTATTACTTAAATTACCTGGTGCGCATGCCGGGTATTGGAATTGCTGTTTCAGCAGGAAATGAGGGTAATCTTAGAAGACATTACTTTAACTCCACGCAACAGCCCCCATTTTCCAATCATTTTGAGCTTAGAATCGGTGAAAAGGACCCCATGTTTTCCATGGAGATCTGGCCCTCTGCTCTCAGCAGACTATCCATCAATATTACCACCCCAAACCGGGAATCAACCAAGCTTATCCGTCCCGGTCTTAATGACTGCAGAAAGTTTAAGTTTGTCTTCACTCCTACTGTTTTATGGGTAAATAATCTGTCCTTTGAAGAAAATAGCGGTGACCAGCTGATTTTAATCCGGTTTCAGAACGCGATGCCAGGAATCTGGTCCTTTGATATAGAGAGTCTGGAAAACGAAGCCCTATCCTTTAATTCCTGGCTGCCATCCGGAGATCTTATCAGCAATGAGACTTTTTTTTTGAATTCCAATCCTAATACTACCATCACAAGTCCTGGAAATGGAATGCACCAGCTGACCGTCACAGCTTATAACCAGTTTAACGACAGCATCCTGATTGAATCCAGCAGAGGCTATGCCAGAAACAACCTGGTAAAACCAGATATCAGTGCTCCCGGCTATCAGATCCCCTGTGCACTTCCCAGAAACAGCTATGGAACGCTGACAGGCACAGGCGCTGCCACTGCTCATACCACCGGTGCCATCGCCATGATTCTGGAATGGGGCATTCCCAGGGGTCATTACACCACTTTGTCCGGAAATACGGTTAACAGCCTGATTACCCGCGGTTCAAGAAGAGAGTCTTCCACAATTTACCCAAATAACATTTGGGGATACGGTATGTTAGATATCAACGAACTGTTTCAACGGCTTACCATTATCTGACCGTGTAACTATTTTTCATTCCATCTCCCTCTTTCATAATAGAACTCCTGCTGCATAAACATATCATATATGCCCTCAGCAAAAGATAGGAGGACCTCTGTTGAACAAAATACTGGACAATAATTACTATGATCTGATTATCAGCAATACAATCATATCCGATTTTAATACCGGAGATAATGTAACCCCGGTAAGTGAACGCTTTTCCCTGCTCCATATACCGGTAGTATCCCAGGATCCCTGTGATCTGGGAACCCGGCCTTACAATTTTTTTCCTTCCTTATATACACTGGAATCTGCAGTAAGCCTTGAAAAACCAGTAATCAGTTCCGTTCAGCAAAAAAGTAATTTAAATCTTACAGGGGAAGGTGTACTGATTGGTTTTATTGATACAGGTATCGATTATACGCACATGGTATTTCGAAATTCTGATAATACCAGCCGTATCTATTCCATCTGGGATCAGACCATACAGGAAGGAACGGCTCCGGACGGCTTCACCTTTGGAAGTGAATATAATAAGGATCAGATTAACGAAGCTTTATCAGCTCCTCAGCCGCTCTCCATCGTTCCGTCTATTGACAGCAACGGTCATGGTACTGCCATTGCCAGCATTGCCGCAGGTTCTGCCACAGCGGATCCTGCTTTTACTGGAATAGTTTCATCCTCAGAACTTGTTATTGTCAAGCTGAAGGGTGCGAAAAACAATTTGAAAAATATTTTCTTTGTTCCGGAAGATACCTATTGTTTTCAGGAATCTGATATCTATCTGGGACTGACCTATATGCTGTCTGTATCCAAACGCGCAGCAAAACCTATTGTAGTTTGTATCTGTCTTGGTAGCAGCCAGGGAGGCCATGACGGCAACGGTGCAATCAGCAGCTATATGACTGCCAAAATCCGAAATCCGGGAATCTGCTTTGTAACGGCCGCCGGCAATGAAGGCAACAAAGCCAGGCATTATTACAATAATACAGCCAACATTCCCTTTTATAACGATTTTGAACTGAAAATCAGCGAAAAAGATAAACAGTTCTGGATGGAAATCTGGCCCTATGCACCCAGCAGGATATCCATTGATATCTCCTCTCCAAACAGAGAATCCACACAAAGAATTTATCCCGCTATTAATGAATGCAGAAAATTTAATTTTATTTTTACACAAAGCACCATATGGGTTAATAATATTGTATTTGAAGAGGAAACAGGGAATCAGGTGATTCTGATCCGGTGGAAGGATCCTATGCCCGGAGTATGGTATCTGCGGGCACAAAGCATCAAAGGAGAGCCGATCTCCTTTCACTGCTGGCTTCCCAATGGTCCCTTCCTTTCCGATGATACCTACTTTCTAAATCCGGATGCTTCTGTAACCATAACCTCGCCAGGAAATGGTATACGTCAATTAACGGTTACCGCTTACAACCAGTATAATGACAGTGTTCTTCCACAAGCCAGCAGAGGTTATACCCGGATAAACATGGTCAAACCCGATATTGCCGCACCCGGATTTCAGCTTCCCTGTGCCATCCCCGGAAATTCGTTCGGCAATATTTCCGGAACAGCCGCCGCTGCCGCTCACGCGGCTGGTGCTGCCGTCATGGTGATGCAATGGGGAATCGCCAAGGAAAATTACCCGTATCTAACCGGGTATGATATTAACCGGCTGATAGTGAGAGCAGCAAAACGCTCATCAGGCGATGTGTATCCCAATAACCTGTGGGGCTACGGCCGGCTTGACATAGAACATGTATTTAAACAGCTTACGAACATCTGAGCAGCAAAATAAGACAAAATAGACCGGGGGACTGTCTTTTGGAAAAAATTCTGGATAACGATTATTATGATCTGATAATTAATAATATTTCTATCCCTGTCTATGGTTCAGAAAATATAACCACGATTAATTTCAGGCATTCCCTGCTCCATATACCGGCAGCCGGTTCCACCCCCTGCCTGTTAGGAGAATATCCATACCACAACTTTCCATCTCTCTATACGCTCAATTCTACGATCAGTATAGAAAAGTCAGGGATCGGTGCTGTTCAGAGGAATCCGTTTCTGAATCTGACAGGCAGAGGTATTATTATCGGAATCATTGACACAGGAATTGATTACAAGCATGAGGCATTTTTGTATAATGATAATACAACCCGGATTCTCTCCATCTGGGATCAGACCATTCAGAGCGGTAATACGCCTGCAGGCTTTACCTTCGGTACCGAATACAACAGAGAAGCCATTAACATTGCCTTACGATCCGATGATCCCTTATCCATAGTTCCAACTACAGATCCCATAGGGCATGGGACCTCAGTTGCCAGCATTATTGCTGGAAGGGAAAATCCGGAAAATTCTTTTTCCGGGGTCGTGCCGGAATCAGAATTGGTAGTTGTAAAACTGAAAGAGCCCAAACCAATCTTAAAAGAAATCCAATTTGTGGCACCGGATGTAATATGCTATCAGGAATCGGACATTATGCTTGGGCTCCGCTACCTGGAAGAATACGCCCAGAAAGCCAACCGTCCACTGGTCATCTGCATTGCTCTTGGGAGCAGTCAGGGCGGTCATGACGGAACTGGCGCATTAAGTAATTATTTAAACTATCTGGCGATGCTGACAGGGATCGGAATTTCTGTTTCAGCAGGAAATGAAGGCAATGACAGACGCCATTATTTCAACAGTATAACAGAACCGCCATTTTATGATAATATTGAATTACGGATCGGAGAAAATGATCCTATGTTTTTTATGGAAATCTGGCCATATGCACCAGGCCGCATTTCTGTAGATGTTTCCACCCCAAACAGGGAATCAACCCAGCCGGTTTCTCCAACGATCAATTCCTGCAGAAAGTTTGATTTTATTTTTACGGGCAGCACATTATGGGTAAATAACTTTACATTTGAAGAAGAGACCGGCGACCAGCTGGTTCTTATCCGTTTTCGCAATCCCCTGCCAGGCGTCTGGAATATCCGGGTGCAGAGTATTGATAACGAACCTCTGTCATTCCATTCCTGGCTTCCTTCCGGTGATATCATTTCAAATGACACCTTTTTTTTAAACCCAAATCCGGATACTACGATTACCGCACCGGGAAATGCTCCCAGTCAGCTGACTGTCACTGCCTATAACCAGTTTAATGACAGTATTCTTATCGAATCCAGCAGAGGATATACCAGAAACAGATTAGTGAAGCCAGACATCGCTGCGCCCGGGTATCAGATTCCCTGTGCACTGCCAGGCAATCTATATGGAACCATGACTGGAACAGGTGCAGCCGCCGCTCATACTGCCGGTGCGATTGCCATGATTATGGAATGGGCAATTCCCAGGGGAAACTATACTTCCATGACAGGTAATGACGTTAACCGCCTGCTCATACGGGGTGCTGCACGTGATAGTTCTATCATTTATCCAAACAATATCTGGGGCTATGGCCGGCTAGATGTAAATAACCTGTTTCGGAGGCTGACCAATATATAATCCATTAATTCTGCATAAGGAGGTCTGATTTTGCTTAAAATACTGGACAATGACTATTACGACCTGATTATTAATACTATATCAGCTCCCTCCTACGATACAGGAGATAATATCACTCTGTTAACAGAACGCAGCTCCCTGCTTCATGTCCCCACGGCGGAAGCAGAGCCTTGTGATTTAGGAATCCGCCCTTATCATACCTTTCCCTCCCTGTATACCCCTGAATCCACCATCAGTATAGAAAAATCAGGCATTGGAACGGTACAGAGGAATCCATTTTTAAACCTGAATGGTCAGGGCGTCTTAATGGGTTTTGTGGATACCGGAATCGATTATCTGCATAACGCTTTCCGAAATGCTGACGGAACCACCCGTATTGTTTCCATATGGGATCAGACCGTGCAGACAGGTACCATTCCGGAGGGTTTTACCTTTGGCAGCGAATATAACAGCGAAACCATTAATCTGGCTTTATCATCAGAGGATCCTTTTTCCATTGTTCCGACCGAGGATACCAATGGACACGGAACCGCCATGGCAAGTATTGCAGCCGGAAGTTATAGTGCAGATCAGACTTTTACCGGCGTAGTACCCAATTCCCAGCTTATTATTGTGAAGCTGAAAGAGGCTAAGAATAACTTAAAAAACATTTTTTTAATCCCCGAAGATGCCTACTGCTTCCAGGAATCTGATATCGTACTGGGCGTCAGGTATCTTCTTTTAACTGCACAGAAACTCAAACTCCCCCTCGTCATCTGCATTGCACTCGGCACAAGCCAGGGAAGCCATGACGGCAAGGGGGTATTAAGCAGTTATTTAACCTATATCGTACAGCTTCCCGGAATCGGCGTTTCCGTCTCAGCCGGAAACGAAGGAAATAATCAGAGGCACTATTTTAACAGTACCTCTGTTATTCCCTTTTATAATGATTTTGAGCTGAGAATCGGGGAAGAGGACAAAGAATTCTGGATGGAAATCTGGCCCTATGCTCCGGAACGGGTTTCCATTGATATTTCTACCCCAAACAGAGAATCCACCCAGCGTATTTATCCTTCCATTGCAGACTGCCGAAGGTTCAACTTTATATTTACACAGAGTGTCGTCTGGGTGAACAATATTATATTCGAGGAAGAAACCGGGGATCAGCTTATCCTGGTCCGTTTTCTCAATCCCCAGCCCGGTGTCTGGTATTTCCGTGCCCAAAGCATTGAAGATGAACCATTTTCTTTTCACTGCTGGCTTCCAAACGGTGACTTAATCTCTAATAATACATTTTTTTTGATTCCTAATCCGGATACCACCATCACTTCTCCGGGGAATGGTGTCAGCCAGCTGACAGTCACCGCCTATAATCAGTTTACGGACAGCATACTTCCTGAGTCCAGCAGGGGCTATACCAGAACCGGACTGGTAAAACCGGATATCGCAGCACCTGGCTATCAGATTCCATGCGCCGTTCCCGGTAATCAGTATGGAACTGCAACCGGCACCGGAGCAGCCAGTGCACATGCTGCAGGAATCATAGCAATGGTTCTTGAATGGGGCATAACAAGAGGAAATTATACCACTCTGACCGGATATGACGTCAACCGGCTGATCATAAGGGGAGCGGAAAGAAGCACTTTGAATGTCTACCCTAATAATATATGGGGATATGGTATTATCAACGTGAATAACTTATTTGAACGGCTTACCAATCTGTGATCTTCTTTTGTATTATAGAAAAGCAGGCACCCAGTTACCTGATATCAGGTTTTAACGGTGCCTGCTTATTCCTTTATTTCATCTAAAAAGGGAAATGCCATTTTTAAATTTTCTGTAAAATTTCCAGACAATGACTGCCGGGAAGCTGAACAGCAGATAGAGCGTTGTCAGTCCCCCTATGACTACATATAACGCCATCAGCAAAACTGTAATGACTCCCATAGTGATCCCTCCTTCTACCCTCTTATTTTAGTATTTCTGTCATAAAAAGATAGAGATTGGGCCGATCTTTAACGATATTTTAATTAGCTCGATTACAGTCGAAACCGGTCGATTAGGTCCTTTAGAATCTGAGCCTGTCCGGAAAGTTCTTCGCTGGTTGCCGCACTTTCTTCCGCTGTTGCGGAATTTGTCTGAACCACACTTGAAATCTGGTCAATTCCCTGATTGACCTGGCTTATGGAAAGTGCCTGTTCTCCGGATGCTTTGGATATCTCATTGATCAGCGTTACGGTTCTTTCAGAGGAAGCAGCAATCCGATCCAAAGCTTCTTTTGTTTCCGCCGCGATATGTGTGCCCTGTTCCACGGACTGATTGGAATTAGTTATCAGAACAGAGGTATTTTTAGATGCCTCCGCACTCTTAGAGGCCAGATTCCGTACTTCATCTGCTACGACTGCGAAGCCTTTTCCCGCTTCCCCAGCCCGTGCAGCCTCTACCGCGGCATTCAGTGCCAGAATATTGGTCTGGAATGCGATATCCTCAATTGTTTTAATTATTTTTCCGATCTCACCCGATGTCTGTGAGATCTCATCCATGGCTTTTGTCATCTTTATCATCTGCACGTTACCATTCTTCAGTTCCTGCGCAGTTTCCTCAGCCTGCAGACTGGCCTCCTTTGCATATTTCGCATTCCCCTCGACCTGCACTGAAATCTCTCCTATGGCAGAAGCCAGTTCCTGGATTGAGCCCGCCTGCTCTGTAGCCCCCTGGGAAAGTGCCTGGGCTCCTGCGGATACCTGATCCGCTCCTGCCGCTACTTCCCCGGAAGAACGGCTGATATTAGAAAGAGTATCTCCAAGCTGGGTCTTCAACTGGTGCATCGACTGATGGATCCCCTGAAAACCGCCAGCATACGCAAAATCACATGTGCTGCTGACAGTTAAGTTACCTCCTGCCATCTCATGAAGAAGGTAATCCACATCTCCGATTATTAAACCCAGTTTACGGACAAGATCCCGTGTGGCATCAGCCAGAATCCCCGTTTCATCTTTATTTTTAATCTCTGTTACAGGGGACTTAAGATCGCCCTCCGCCAGTAGCTTTAACCGGTCAGCGCATACCCTAATGGGGCCCCCTATTCTTCCGGCCAGAACCGCAGATAACACAGCTGCAATTCCAAGAAATACTGCAATTAATACTACAGTAACAATACTGGCAGTTTTGGTTGATCCCATAAAATCACCCATAGGGGCGCTGATTCCCAGGCTCCAGCCATCGGTTCCCGCAACAGGAGCATAGGAAAGAAACATTTCTTCTCCATCTCTTTTATAGCGGTCGAATCCGCTTTTCCCCTGTATCATCCTGGCTTCCACTGCTGCAAGCTCCGCAAGTCCGTGGTCCTTTGCCGCATTTTCCTGCACATTTATGCCGTCTGAAACCTTTTTCATATCCGGATCTGCAATCACCTTACCAGACTGATTGAGGAGATAAGCGTTGGAATGACTGCTGACATGAATGGAAGCGGCGATATCATTCAAAAAGGTCTCCTTTGGAACAAAATAAACCACTCCAACCACTTTCGTACCAGGTATCCCCATCTCCCACAAGGGAGCTGATATAATGATAGTCATCTGTCCCGTAATTTTGCTGACTATAGGCTCTGATACCGCCATCTCTCCTTTGATGGAGCGTTTAAAATAATCTCTCTCCGAATAATCCTTCCCATCAAAAATACTGATGCCGTCGACGCCAATAATATTCCCTCTCTGGAAATTGTGTGTCCGGGCTCTCTGGTCAATAATCGTTTTTTTCTCTTGAATGCTTGTCTTAGGATTGGCCAGTCTGGCAATGCTGCCTGATTCATAAGCCAGGTTCTTATAAATATCCAGTTCCTTTTCAACACGCTGGGAAGCAGTCACTGCCAGCTCCGTCATGGACTGCTTCATGGTACCCGTCATACTGTAATAATTTAAAAAAATACTGATTCCTCCCACTGCGGCAAGAGAGAAGAAAACAGTGCATGCCATGTATAAAAATATCTTAGCTTTTATGCTCTTCACAACAATTCCTCCTTTGTAACTTAGCAGAAATAATGCTTAATTCTGCTTATTATTTTTCTTTCAGTATACTTTACAAAGGTAGTATTGTCCATTTCTCTTTTAGAAACGCAGTCATTCCAGGGAGTCTGCGTACACTTATTGTGTAATCCTGTACATGGCGATTTCGTCGGTCTCCCGGTTTGCACTGATCAACCAGTCTTCCCCATTCCTTCTTTTATGCAGGACGTTGGCCGGTCCGCAGTCCTGATCAAGAATATTCCACTGATACGCCTGTTTATCTTGGTTCCAGGTAAAGCAGATGAGATTCCGGTTTCCCTGTCTGTGCCCGACCACCAGAGCCGGCTGCCTGCATAAGCTCCCTCCATATATGGCATGTGAAAATTCCGCCGGCTTCTCATATTCATATACTTTCTGATAATTGCCCCCGTATTTTTTATAGATAGAGATGCAATCACCATGAAACGGGGATAAAACCGCAAGCTCTCTTTCCCCGTCCTGATCAAAATCCACTAATACCGCATCGCTGGCAGGCGTGTCAAGCAGCATGTTCACTTCCCACGGTTCTCCCTGCCTTGCCGGAGGAATAAACTGGCAGACTCCTCCTTCATAGGAAATCAGCCCGGTATCCATCCCATTTTCTTCCACCCTGTAATAACCATGGTTTTTAATCATACCCTCCTGTATGACTTCCAGCTGCAACGGATTTTTTTCACAAAGGACGGACAGGTTTTCTGGTAGCACTGCAGCATAAACCTTACCAGGACTTGACCAGTCTTCCTTATACTCATGACCGGATTTTATTGTGCAGGCAATAAGATACCTGGTTTCCCCTCTTTTTAACAGATCAAAGCGGTGTACATGAGGAAGCACTGCTATGGTCTTAATCTGCCAGTTTCCCGCTTCATCCGGAGTTACCAGTACAATTTTTGCCTCTTTGGAATCATTGGGAGAATAAAATTTCTGCGTAGCCAGAAACTGACCGTCTGTATCTGGTACCTGTACCATGGACATGGTACCACCCGGTCCTTCCCAGACCGTATCCACTTTATTGCCATCCATATCAAACAGCAGGCAGGGATCTTCTTTTTCTGCCGCTGTCAGAAAATATTCGTTTCCTTTATAAAAAAGGGGAGCTACTGAATAACATTTAGTCAGATGCCCCACCACCTTTTTCTCCGCTCTCATCCCAAGCTCCTTTCAGCTCTGTTTATCCAGTATCTCCGTCATCCGTTTGTTGGCATCGTAAAGTTCAAGCATCCACTGGGAATTCCCGCTATACCAGAATTCCGTCACGTATTTTCGTATCCCCAGCTCCCATGCCGTTTTAATTGCGCTTTCAAAATCCACATGCCCCGTTCCAAAAGGTATCTCACGGAACTTTCCCGGAACGGTTTCCTTTAAGTGCATGGCAACCAGATGACCTTTTCCCGCACGTAAGTCATCCATTGCGTTAATACCGTATGTTTTAGCAGCGTTTGTAATATTTCCAATATCCGGATAGACATTTAAATATGTAGATGCTACCAGATTTACGTATTCCATGGACTTTTCCACAGTATTCATAAATTCCGTTTCCATGGTTTCAAATCCCAGTACAACACCGGCGCGCGCTGCAATCTCTGTTGCTATTTTTAAGTTTTCCAGGAAATACTGTCTTGTTATCTCACTGGAATCCTCATAATATACATCATATCCTGCCAGCTGGATAATCCTTACACCCAGATCATCTGCCAGCTGGATTGCTTTCCTCATTATATCCAGCCCTTTTTCCCGTACAGCCGCATCATGGCTTCCAAGGGGGTATTTGCGGTGGCCGCTTAAGCACATGGTGCGGATAGGCAGCCCCACAATCTTCATCATACTGATAAGTTCCAGCCGTTCCGCCTGTGACATGGTTAAACGATTTAATTTCTCTTCGGTTTCATCAATGCTGATTTCCACGAAATCGTAACCGGCAGTTTTTGCCGCCTCAAGCTTTTCTTTCCATCCAAGCCCTGCAGGCATGGATTTCTCATATAATCCAAGGGTATATGCCTTTTCCATAAAATATGCCTCCAAACGATGCAATCAACATGGAAGCCCGGGCATTGTTCCACTATGATTGATTCATAAATCCGACCGGCGGACCACAAAAACTTCCACCCCTTTTTCCCTGATTAAATCCAAAGCTTCCAAAGGTGCTTTTTCATCGGTAATCAGATATTTAATTTTTTCAATAGGACAGCTTACAAAGCTGCTGTTTTTTCCGATCTTTGTATGATCAGCCAGGACGTACACATCCTGAGTTGCATGACCAACCATCATTTCGTTGATGCTGACCTCATTAAAAATCTCCGTTGTCATGCCGTTTTCCCCGCTGATTCCGGAGCAGCCAATGAATGCTTTTTTTGCATAAATTGTCTGTAAATTTCTAAGCGCAAAATCCCCAACCATAGCCTCTTTGGGATAGCGCAGTTCACCGCCTGTCAGCACCACGTTGACTTCCTGGGAATGCTCACAGTGAATGGCTTTTCCGTTATTCGTTATGACGGTTACATTGGAACAGGTAATGTGTTCCAGTATTTTTAATGCATTGCTGCTGGTATTGATGAAAAGTGTATCATTATCTGATACAAATTCAGCAGCAAATTCAGCAATCAGTCTCCTGTATAAGGATACTTCATCTGCGGGGCTGTTGGAAGCGACGGCTCCCCCGTGGGTTCGTACCAGAAGTTTCTTATCTTCCAGATACTGCAGATCTCTGCGTATAGTGATAAGAGAAACCTCTAACGCTTCCGCCAGTTCATCCACCCGCACTCTGGGATTTTTCTCCATGATTTCCAAAATGCGGTTCCTTCTGTTTTCAACACAAGCTCTGTCCTTTTTCATTTTTTTCCCTCTCAACTTATAAAGATATGATTCTTTATCCTCATTATAGCCTGTTCAGATGCCTGTGTCACTTCTTTTATGTTCGTTTTGATTGAAATTAAAGAATTCCATTTTCCTTCATTTTTTGTTCCATCTCCTGGGGAGACATGATATTTCTCAGACCAATCACCAGGGTTCCTTTTTCTCTGGCACTCTGAAACATGCCGGCGAAGTTCTGTGCGCAAAAGACAACATCATACTGGGCAGCTGCAGTTTTCCCTTCCGATAAGGCGCAGTGATGAACCTTTAACGGCTTGATTCCCGCCTTATCCAGTACCTTCTGCATTGTCATTTTCATCATAAGACTGGAGCCGGCCCCATTGGCACAGCATACCATAAAACTCATATTTACTTTTGACATAACCATTCTCCTGACTTTTATTTAATTCCCTTTAATTCCTTATAAGCTTCATAATTTTCTGTAATTAAGAAATAACCTTTTTTGTCCCTGCGGTACTGGATCTGGGGAATTGCAAGTAAAACAGCTACTACGATCACCACTCCGGCATAACTTAAGAACTTCATGACTGCTGTCATGACCGGCCATACAACCGCCCAGTCCCACATGCCTAAATATCCGCCGTAAGCTGCCATGCCGACCCAGCCTGCGATAATTGCAGATCCGAATACCTGGCAGATACCGGAAAAGAACGGTAAAATAAGGGCTGCCTTGATTCCGCCTTTTTCGTTGGCAAATACAGCAATGGTTGCATTATCAAAGAATACAGGAACGAAACCGCAGATAACAAGCACAGGGCTCTTTAATAAAATCAGTGCCACAATAGCAAGAATCTGACCTGCAAAGCCTGCAAGGAAACCAAGGGGGACGGCATTGGCAGATCCAAACCCGAATACAACTGCACAGTCAACGCCAGGAAGGGAGCCGGGAAGGAGTTTATCTGCGATACCCTGGAAGGATGCAGTCAGTTCGGTAACAAAAGTCCGAACGCCCAATTGAAGGATTGCCAGGTAAACAGAGAAGTAAAGACAGGTCTGAATCACATAAAAGAACATGCTGGCTCCTTCCTTCATGAACTTTTGTTCCACCAGATAGTCTTTCCCCAGTATGCAGAGGATGGCTCCGAAAAAAACAATCATCAAAATGGAGGTACATACCATGTTTTCATTAAAGACAGACATGAAACCAGGAAGCTCGATCTCGTCAATCTTTCTCACTTCTTTCCCGTTCTTCTTTTTGCCAAACAGTTTCTCTGCCAGCCAGGTATTAATTGCAATTCCAAACATCTGCTGATGAGCCAGACAAAAGCCTGCGCCATCGGTCAGTTCCTGACAGGGCTTAATGGTAAGATTTGATCCAACCGCCCAGTATGCTCCCAGTATCAGTGCCATCACTACCAGAAGGGCAGCATTGTTGTTTAATAAAAACGGACAGGCAAAGAGGATCAGCCAGTAAGCAGTGGCTGCCTGCTGTACCTGAACATGGCCTGTGGTAAACAGTGCTCTTAACTTTGTCACCCTGCTGAAGCGAACCAGGAGGATGTTTACGATAAATGCGATTAAAAGTAAAATCATGGCATTGCCGAATACCTTGCCGAACACCTCTTCTACACCTGCTGTTACCGCATTCTGTCCAAAGTAGGGATCTATGACCATGGCATTCATATTGAAACGGTCTTTTAAGCCTACAAGTACCGGGCGGAAATTGCTGACCAGACCGCCGGAACCAACGGTCAGGATTAAGTATCCCACGATCGCTTTAATCACTCCTGCAAGAACATCATACCAGGGCTTTCCTAGCAGCACATATCCGATCATAACGATCAGACCAATCATAAACGCCGGCTGCTGTAATACATTAACTGCAAAATACGACCACATTTTTAATAAAATATCCATAAGAAACCCTCCCCATTCTCAATCCAGATACCGGCTCTGGATTCTTAACAAGTCCTCCGGTGTATTAGCACCTAAAAGTGCTTCCACCGCCCCTTCATTCATCAGCAATTCCGACAGCCTTGACATATTTTCCAGATGCTGTTTCGGATCGCAGGATGCCAGCGTAAAGAATAGTCTGGCATCCTTCTCCTTATCACCTGGTTCAAAGCTGACCGGCTTATTCAGCTTCATGAATCCGATTGCAGTTTTGTGCACCCCGTTTGCACCTTCCTGCGAATGCGGCATAGCTACATTGGGCATGATAATAATATAAGGCCCATACTTCCTGATACATTCAATGATTTCTTCCTTATAACCTGCCTCCACTGTCCCGTCAGCTTCTAAGGTTTCGCAGCTCATCCGGACCGCATCTTCCCAGCTTGCCGCTTCCTCAGCAAATTTATAATGCCCCAGTTCTACAAATTCTCTTAACAGCATGGCTCCCCCTCCCCAATCGCCTACAGGCAGGACCGATATGGTATGTTCTGCGGAGCTTCAAAACAGTCTTCAAAACCTCTGGGGTGATGGTAAGCCTTTTTCTCCCTGTCTGTGGGATAAATGTATTTTCCGCCTACTTCCCAGAAGAATGGGTGGAACCGGTAATCCAGACGGTCCTTTTTCATGTCATAAAGCACCCGTATCTCATTGACATCTGCCATAAAGTTGCTCCACACATCGTAATGAATAGGTATCACCACATCACATTTTAAAGCCTCCGCCATTCTAAGCACATCGCAGGAGGTCATCTTGTCTGCCATCCCCACCGGATTTTCGCCGTAGGAGCCAAAAGCGACATCCACCTTATGGTCTTTGCCATGCTTTGCAAAATAAATGGAATAATGGGAATCACCGCTGTGATAGATGTTTCCTCCCGGAGTTTTCAATAAGTAATTGACCGCCTTGTCATCCATATCCACAGGACATACCCCAGTTAGTTCTTCTCTGTCTTCACCTGTAGAATCTGTTGTCACAAGACAGGTTCTGTCAAAGGAATCAAGGACTACGATCTCCACATCTTTAATCTTAATGGTGTCGCCGGGGCGCACCACTTTGCACCGTTCTTTCGGAACTCCCCATTTGATCCAGGTCTCCACTGATTTTAAAGGACCGATAAACGGTACCGGTATTTCATTTCCCTTATCATCGGTTGTCGTCATGCCGCTTTGAATCACGTGAGCTGCATATTCTGCGCTCATATGATCCTGATGGTAATGTGTTGCTAAAACGCCATCCACCTTTCGGATGGCGAATGGATCAATGACAAAGGGCACCGCTCTTAAGTTGGGCTGCATTTTTCTGGCACCGCACATATTGGCCATCTGATGTCCCGCCGCCATCTTACCGTCTCCATGCGTCCGTTTTCCGTTACCGCACCATAAATCGATGGTTAAATTGCATCCGCCAGGGGTTTTAAACCAGATTCCGGTACAGCCTAACCACCACATTGCCACAGTGCCGGGTTTTACTTCCTCGCTTTCAATCTCTTCATTCAGCCAGGTTCCCCACTCCGGAAACGTGCTCATGATCCATGATTCTCTGGTCGTATCGCTCACCTTGCTCATACTGACTTCTCCTTTGATCTTAACGCCTGTTTTTATGTTCGTTTTGTTTCTGTAATGTCATATTAACATGATTGATATGTATTTTCAATATCTATATATGTTCGTTTTCATTTTATATGTTCGTTATCATATTTTTGTAATATCCTACAGATTTTGGTCGTTTTTTTGTGCATATTTACATGGGTTGTCACCTTCCTTTCTCCGCATACTAATTTGGAACAGGAGGTAAATCGGCATGATTCCGGATAAAATTTATTATGAACCAGATTCTCTTAACTATGAATTGGGCGGATTGTTAAAAGAGAAATTCAAAGATATTCCATGGATCCCCATTGAAAGCCATAACAAAATAGATGAACTGCGTACCCGCCCCAACAAGGATTTTCCTTCATTGAAGAGGCTGTTGGTAATAGGGGTCAGAAAAACCCATCACTATGTTCCCAACCACAAGGTATCTGATTTTCTTGTCCCTTATACATCTTCCGGCTGCACTGCCATGTGCCACTACTGTTATCTGGTGTGCAACTATAACAAATGTGCTTATCTGCGCCTGTTTGTAAACCGGGAACAGATGTTGAATAAAATTATCACCCATCAGGCAAAATCAATCCAGGATTATACTTATGAAATCGGAAGCAACAGCGACCTGGTCCTGGAGAACACAATTACCGGCAATTTGTCATGGACCATTGAACAGTTTGGAAAATCCAATAAAGGCTTTTTAACTTTTCCAACCAAATTTAATCAGGTGGACCCTCTTCTGTCTCTGAACCACGGGGGGCGTATCATTATGCGCATGAGCGTAAATCCACAATCCATTATAACCAGGTTTGAACCAGGAACTTCCGGATTAAATGCCAGAATTACCGCGTTAAACAAGATGTGTGACGCCGGTTACCGGGTGGGAATCCTCATAGCACCTGTAATATTAACAGAAGACTGGAAGCAGCTTTATTCTGAACTGATCACAATTCTATCCATGCAGCTAAGTGAAAAGGTTAAAAGAACTGCCCTGATTGAAGTTATTTTTATGACTTACAGCTATGTCCATAATGCCATAAACAGCGAGGCATTTCCGGATGCGGACCAGCTTTATGATAAAGAACTGATGACAGGAAGAGGCAGGGGAAAATACTGTTACAGAAATGATTTAAGAGAAGAAGGCGAACTGTATTTAAGACAGCAGCTGAATGAGAAATTAAAAGAGATGACCATTTTATATATAGTCTGAAAGCAGAAATCTTTCTGCTTCTTTTGCAATGCAGTATAAGATGTGATATAATAATTTCGTTTTTATTCTAAAGATAAAAGAAGGAAGATAACCATGTATAACGATTTGTTCTCTATCGGCCGCTTAACGGTTCACGGATATGGTCTGATGATTGGAATTGGAATTGCTGCCGCATATTTTACTGCCGAATACCGTGCCAGAAAGGCTGGACTTGAACCGGATCATTTATTCTATCTGCTTATTTTAGGAGCCGGAGGCGGTCTGATCTGCGCCAAACTGCTTTATTATATCACTATCTTTGACGATATCAGGAGAAACCCCGGGCTTTTACTTGATATCTCCGCCGGATTTGTGGTATATGGAGGAATTATTGGCGGAATTGCCGCCGGATTTGTTTACTGCAGAATAAAAAAAATCAATGCAATCCGCTATCTGGATCTGGTAGTGCCGTCCATTGCCCTGGCACAGGGCTTTGGCCGAATCGGATGTCTTCTTGCGGGCTGCTGCTATGGACGGGAAACCTCCGGTCCATTCTCCATTACATTCAGCAGGTCCCAGTTTGCTCCTAACGGAATCCCCCTGCTTCCTACGCAGATTGTATCCAGTGTCTTTGATTTCGTTAACTTTTTCGTTCTGCTGATACTGGCACGCAGGAATCCGCCTGCCGGAAGAATCAGTGCTTTCTATCTGATCTTTTACAGCCTGGGACGGTTTGTCATTGAATTTTACAGAGGTGATTTAATAAGAGGATCTGTGGGAAGCTTATCCACCTCCCAGTTTATCTCGCTGTTTGCAGCTCTTGCAGGGTTCATTCTTTTATGGAAATCAGGAAAGGAAAAGAACGAGCTCCAATAATTTATCCATTGGCCCGTTTCTAGGTCTAAGTAGTTTCCCTCTCTATGAGCGAAGCTTCAAATACCTTATGAAACGGGCAGCATTTTTTATCCGGTTTCGATTCGATATCAGAAACAATCATCTTTGTCACCTCTTCTCCCATTTCTTTTGCCGGAACCTCCATGGAAGTCATTGCAGTCTCTAACATCCCTCCGATGGAGTGTCCAGTCAGACTGATGACCTTCATCGCCTCCGGAACTTTGATTCCCCGTTCCTTTAGCGCTCTGATCGCACCAAGCCCCTGCATATCCACAGCCACCATAAGGCCGTCCAGTTCACCCCCCTTCTCTATCAGCTCCAGGATTCCATTATAACCGCTTTTAAAATAATCCCTTTGCGAGTATGCACTACAAGCCACATATTCTTCTGCCGAAAGCTCCCGAATGGCTTTCCGGTATCCCTTGTACCGCTCTTTATAAGGGATTATTTCCATTGATCCATTAATAAACCCAATATGCCTGCATCCCTTACCATACAGGTATTTAACCGCTTCATAACCGCAGGCATAATAATCTGCTACAACACTGTTTAGTAAGCTGTCCTGATTTCTTACTATCTGCATCACAGATATTCCGCTGCTTTTTATATCTCTCAAAAGCCTCCCGTTCTGCCCGGTTGCAGCGATTAATATTCCGTCTACCAACCCGTTTCTCAGCCGGTTTAAGCATTCTTCTTCCGCATCCTGCTTGTCTTTTGTGTTGCATATAATGATGCTGTACCCCATTTTTCTTGCCTGCATTTCTATTCCCTGTACCATTTCACCAAATATGGAAAAATTAATTTCAGGGATAACAACACCAATCGTATGTCTTTTTCCCTGCCTTAACCCCTTTGCCAAAAGATTAGGCTTATAGCTTAACTGTTCTACTGCATCATAAATTTTTTTCTTTGTCTCGGGGTGTACGTATGAAGTATTGTTAAGAGCTCTTGATACCGTGCTTATATCTACATTTGCCAGTCTTGCCACGTCTTTTAATGTTGCCAATATACCATCTCCTTTCCATATATAACCAAATGCCTTACATTCTTTTATACCACACAGAAGATTCTTGTCAACCGGTCAGATTGTTTTGTAATAAAAAGTCTCCAGAGGCATACTGCCCTCCGAAGACTTTTAAATCCGATTCTATAAATCAGGTAAATAATTTCATAATGGAATCAGCGAACTTTGGAATGACTGTTCTAAGAGCTGAAACAGTCAGAACCAGACAAAACAGGTAGCTGATTATCATGCAAATCCCTAATATTTTTGGTTGCTTTACCCCTTTATTCACATCCTTATTCCAGATCAGCATACATACAAAAAATCCTGATACCGGAGTCGCCACAGCTGTCATAATATTGGCAAATAAAATCAGCTGAGTCGGCGATCCATTATAAGAAAAACAGATAACTGCAGCGATTGCAAGCACAACCATAGAGCCTATTTTTATACTCTTGTGTTCCAGATTCGTCGGTTTATCAAAACCTGCATTAAATAAAACAACCGTACGGTGGGTGTTTCCCAATAGTGAGGAGAATGCAGACGCAAGAAGCGCAATCCCCATGACGGTAAATGCTGCTTTTCCCAGAAGAGGTACCATCATCTCTCCTAATTCAGCGGGATTTTTAATTACAATTCCTGCCGGATGAAGCACAACGACACCAACCAGCATAACAGCCCCGCTTATGAGGATAACCCCTGCAATATGAGTAATTGAGTCAACCATCATGGCGCCATTAAACAAATCCTCTTTGTCCCATTTCTTTTCTTTCCCAAGGTACGTTCCATATAAACCTGTGGTAACAGATGCACTGGTGCTGATAAACCCAAGAGCAGCTGCAAGGCTTCCTGCAGGGAATGACCAATGAGTGAGGCCGCTTCCAAGCTCTCCCCAGGATGGTCCTCCTGCAGTTACCAGAGTGGCATAGTAAGCAATTATCATACCGGCAATACAGATGGTAATGCCTTTTTCCACTTTGGAATAAACGCCTTTTGTCAGGTAGCAGAATATAGTAACCATAATCATAATGATTGCGCCTATTTTCCAGTTTATACCAAAAATCAGATTCATGCCTGATCCTGACCCTGATATGTTTCCCATTGTGAAAAACATACATGATAAAAAGGAAGCGACTCCTACAAAGGCTGCTGCCCCTCCTCCGTAGTAATACCTGATCGCATGGATAATTGGTTTTCCAGTGAGCAATGCAATCCGATAGTTGGTAAGTAAAAAAGTAACCCCCATAAACAGAATGGGAATAAACAGCCATATTATCCCATATCCATATCTTGCCCCCAGCATAGCTGCAGTTGTGATGGCTCCCGGACCTATTACGATACCGGTAAGAACCAGTCCGGGACCGATTCTTTTCACTAACTCAAGAAACGACAGAGTTTTTACTGCTGAGCTGTCAAACGCTGCATCTGATGATCCTTCTGCTGTACGAATCGTTTCTTCCATAAACTGACCTCCACCTTAAGAGGTTCCGTTTACGATCCCCTATAAACGGAACCAAAACAGTCATCTTCTCCGAGTCAACTCTTTACAGAGTAATTTTAGATGTATAGCCGCTTCCTTTCAGACCCTCTGATACCTGATCTTTCTCTTCTTTTGTCAGTGGAAGCACCGGGCGCCGCATAAGTGCGGAAGAAAAGATACCTCTCTGGAAAAGTGCTTCTTTCATTCTGGCATGGGCTTCTCCTGATGGCTGACCTCCTCCGTAAATTGCTCTGGAGATCGGGAATATCTTGTTATCATATTCATGGATTTTTTTGAAATCTCCTGCCTTGTAAGCTTTGAATGCCTCGGTGATCAATTCCGGAATACATGCCGCAAAACCAATTAATGCGCCATCCATGCCCGGGAATGTCAGAGAAGACATAAGACTTTCATCATGACAGGTAATAAGTGATACGTGTGGTGCTTCTCTGCGCAGAACACGGACATCGTTTTCATATAACGGCGTTACTCTGGTTCCCATCTTAATCGCCTTTACATGATCAATTTCTTTGCACATCTTAACCAACGTTTCAACTGGGTAGAATGCCTTGCTGATCGCAGGGTATAAATGAATAATAATGTCAATGTCCGCACCGTCTGCCACATCTTTTATATAGTTAAAAGGTGCATCTGGATGCATTCCAAAACGCAGCCACATATGAGGAGGCATAAGCAGAATTCCGTCAGCACCTGCCTCTTTTACTTCCTTTGCCATCTCAATGGACTCAGCCGTATTTTCACAGTTGATTCCGGAAATGATGGTCAGTCTGTCTCCTACCTCATCGGCCACTATTTCCACAACTCTTTTTCGTTCCTGTCTGGTTAACCCGGTGATCTCTCCAGTATGTCCATTGCACACAAGACCCTCAATTTCATCAAAGCCGGCAAGCCAGTTGACATATTTTCTGAGTTCTCCCTCATTAATGCTGTAGTCATCGTTCATAGGTACGCAGATTGCAGGGAATATTGTTTTCCAATTTTTTACTTTTGACATTTTTTATCTCCTTTTGATGTAAGAATTTAATCGGTTCAATTTCACATGCATTGCGCGGTGCATATGATTCCATTTCGCAGCCCGGGTGAGCATAATATACAATTTTATTTAGATACAAA
This sequence comes from Lacrimispora amygdalina, assembly GCF_900205965.1. GTDB lineage: Bacteria > Bacillota > Clostridia > Lachnospirales > Lachnospiraceae > Lacrimispora > Lacrimispora amygdalina_A. Next base: position 132,871 of record NZ_OAOF01000010.1, on the reverse strand, counting down.
CGTTTGTATATTGTGAATAAATTATATCACTCAAAAACACCGTTGTAAATATAGCTAATTATTCCTGCAATTTATTGCATATATTAGTGATTTTTAAAAGAGTCCGTTATATTTGGGCAGTGGGTAGTCCAGTTCATAACACCTGCACAGATCAATAAACTCCTGGAATGTCCTCGTTAAAAGCTTGTCTTTATGATGCACAATGTAGAAACATCTTTTAAATTCTATTCCTTCTATCTCCAGCGGGTAAACCAGCTTTTTCTCCAGCGGACCGGATACCATGCGCCTTGGCACTACTGCAATGCCCAATCCATGAATCACTGCATTTACCAGCGCAGTTGTGCTCATCGCCTCCCATATAGGCTTAATGGATATTTCCTCTTTCGCCATTACCTCTTCAAACACCTCCCTGGTTCCGCTCCCATGTTCACGCAAAAGAAATTTCTGACCGCTTAACTCCTCTTTTTTCAGTATCCGACCTGGGTAATAGGGCTGACGGGCCGGAGCGATTACAGCAAGTGAATCCTCCATATAAGGCTCCTCAATCAGGGAACTTTCGCGGACCGGACGTTCCACCAGTGCAAAATCCAGTTCGTTATTTAAAATCTTCTGCTCCAACTGATGGGATGTCCCTATAAACACCTGCACTTCAGCATCCGGATACATGCCAGAAAATGCTTCCACATAGCTTGGCATAAATTGAGAACCAATCGTAATACTTGCACCTGTTCGCAAAACACCGATGGTATCCCAGTTCCTGATCCCTTTTTCCATATCATCTAATAAAGCAAATATACGCTGGGCATATTCTAAAAATTGTCTTCCCGCCTCAGTCAGATACAGCCTTCTGGATATACGGTCAAACAAATTTATTCCATAATATTTTTCCAGCTCCTGGATTGCCACAGAAACTGACGGCTGTGTCATATACAATTTTTTCGCTGCTCTGGTTATACTGTTATTGCATTCACATACAGTCAGGAATATGCGAAGATGTCGGATTGACATGGATATACCTCCTATACATCATAGTTAATTTCATATGTTTTTGATAAAATTATACTATTTTAATTATAAACTGGCAAGTGCTATACTTGTATCAGATAAATTTTCACTTGTTATCAACTCCTAAGTGCACGGAAAGGAATATTTATGAAATATTTAATTAAAACAGGAAAACTTTATCAGATCGACAATGGAAGACCCGGCGCAAAGCTGGCCTGCTTAAAACCACCGTATTATCCCGTAAAGAAAACCATTATTTCCCCTGACGGCAGAATTAAATTATATGCAGATGTTAAAAACTGTCAGGACAGCAAAAGAAACCGGGATCAGCTTTATATCCTTTCTGATTCTCTTAATCAGACCATTTTATCCGGCCGCCCTGTTTACACCAGAAAGTTATTATTACTGGGCGGGATAGCGGCAAATCAAATCAAACTCACCATGGACCACAGACCTTATAATCTATACATGAAGAGCTGTCAGGAATACTGTATCATGGATGAAAACAGCTGGGTTGCGGCCAGACTGGAACACAACCCAAAGGGGGGCGGCTGGCTTGTGGAATCAGACCCGGTATTCACTCCATTTATTTTAATGGGACTATTTATTTTTTGCAGATACTTAGATAAAAACAATGAATTTCTGACGGAAATGGAGAATCACTCAGATGAATAAAAAAAAATTGTGTAAAATATTCTTATCCACATTGTATTTAAGCTCCTTTACCTTTGGCGGAGGCTATGTTATTGTCACTCTGCTTAAGAAGAAGTTTGTTGATGAGCTTCACTGGATAGACCAGAAGGAGATGCTTGACCTGGTAGCCATCGCACAGTCTTCCCCCGGAGCCATTGCTGTCAACGGCGCTGTCGTGGTTGGTTATAAACTGGCTGGAATCCCTGGTATCCTATGCGCAGTCGCCGGAGCCGTGATCCCGCCATTTGTTCTTTTAACCATTATCTCATTTTTTTACAATGCATTTAGAGAAAACCTGTTGATCCAGGCAATGCTAAACGGAATGAAAGCAGGAGTTGGTGCTGTTATTATTTCCGTTGTATACGATATGGGGAGCGATGTGGTAAAAGAGAAAGATCCTATGCTCCTGATCCTGATGGCTGCCTCCTTTCTTGCGGCTTATTATTATCATGTTAACGTTATTTTCATTATTCTTGCTGCCGCACTGGCAGGCACAGGCAAGACAATCTTACGAAAACTTAGAAGCGAGGCAAAATTATGATTTTTATCAGACTATTTTGGGCATTTTTCAAAATCGGAGCGTTCAGCTTCGGAGGGGGCTATGCTGCCATGCCGTTAATTAAGCAGCAGATCATCGTCCAATATCAGTGGCTTACATTGAATGATTTCACAGATTTAATTACCATATCCCAGATGACACCTGGACCTATTGCCATTAATTCTGCCACCTTTGTAGGAAACCAGATTGCCGGGATACCCGGCGCTTTCTTTGCAACTTTGGGCTGTATCCTTCCCTCTTGTTTGTTTGTTACATTCTTATCCTGGGCTTATAACCGGTACCGGAATTTAAGTCTTCTGCAGGATATTCTGGGGAGCCTGCGCCCTGCCGTGGTATCCATGATCGCAGTTGCCGGAATTGATATTCTTCTTCCTGCAATTTTTCCTTCCGGCTCCATCTCGTTTTCGCAGGGTCAATGGAAATTGCGTCCGGTGATCTATTTTATCATTGCTATTTTTCTTCTCCGTAAAAAGAAAGATCCCATTATGGTAATGGTTCTGTGTGGTATTGCTGAGCTGGCAGTTCAGCTTATTGCGCCCGGTGTGTAAAGTCTATTCTTGTGCTTTTGCATGTTCAAATCATGCATTTAAACGTTATAATTATCTTAATATTCAATTCCTTCATAATTGTAGTAACTGTTTTTTTAGATTATCTATTATCAAATTGTCACATTATGTCGAATAATAGTTGATGGTCAGGGAATAGGAAACTTTTATATGGAAAGGAGGGCAATTTAATAAATATAATCAGCTGCATTTATATGCAGTTTATTTTTTCACTATTTATCAATTTGAGGGAGCATTAAGATGAAAAACAAGAAAAAATTTAATTTCAATGATATGAAGCTTGCGGCTAAGACTTCCTTAACCACAGCTGTCATACTGATGATGAGTTTAACCTTATTGATTTCAATCTCCGCAATACTTACCAGCAACGCAATATCCAAAGCAATCAACGGCGAATTTAATGGGATTGCTGCTCAGAATGGTCTCATGGTTCAGTCAATTATCAATGATGCATCTGGTACTGCCAAAGATTTACAAGACTACTTAAACCGTGCATATAATCAGGTAGAAGCTGCCGGTGACTGGAAAAACATCAACCGGAGAAGTAAGCTGTACAATGCCCAGCTGAAAGAAGTCAATTACGAGATTGAGAACTATATTACAAATTCAGCATGGGCAGCGGTGAACAACAACGATTCCTTATACGGTGTTGGCGCGTTCTTTGAACCAGGCCAGTTTGATCCGGCAGTCAAAGATTATTCAGTATATGTTGACCGTGATAATGCAAAAAACAACACGGCTCAGTCTCTTGGGACATACAGTGAATACTCCAATCAGGATTATTACCGTGTTGCAAAAGAAACGAAAGCTCCTTATCTGACAGATCCTTTCGATTACAAGGGTACTATGATGAGCACCATTGCATATCCAATCAATCATGGTGACAAGGTAATCGGCGTGATTCTGGCTGATATTAACGTATCTAATTTTAACAGAATTAAAACTTCTGATGCAAAATATCCATGTATGTAGATATCTATACACAGGGAAATATGATCGCTTACGACAGTAAATCAAGCGATAATATTACCAAAAAGCTGGAAGACTTAATACCTTCATCAGAATATGCTAAGATCGTAAAGATGCAGAAAGCTAAGAAGGAATTCCACGTTACAATGAAAAAAGGGGATGGTACATACGTAATCAGCCACTACTATCCAATCACCTGCGGAACCCAGACATGGTGGGCTTCCAGCAGCCTTAACAGAAATGATCTGTATAAGGATGTAGTAAGAAGCGTGATTGTGATGATCGTGCTGGCTGTTTTATCCCTTATTTTTATTAATACCGTTATTTCTGTCTTTTTACGCCGGACATTAAAACCAATCGATGGAGTTGTCACTGCGGCCCAAAATATTGCTGCAGGGAACTTGGAGGTTGATCTGACAGTAAAAAGCAATGATGAGATCGGACTGCTGTCAAAGACGTTTTCAGATATGGCCAAAAACTTAAAGCTGATTATTCAGGACATTAATTATCTGCTTGGCGAGATGAGCCAGGGCAACTTTAAAGCTATATCCAGCTGCCAGGATCAATATACCGGTGAGTACCGCTATATTTATGAGGCAATGCACAACATCCGCATGAATCTAAGCACCACACTTCTGGAGATTGATGAGGCCTCCGAACAGGTTTCCACTGGTGCTTCCCAGGTGGCAGATGCGTCTCAGGCGCTGAGCCAGGGAGCGACCGAGCAGGCATCTTCCATAGAAGAGCTGTCTGCAACAATTACAGAAATCTCCCAGCGCGTGAAAGAAAACGCGGCAAATGCAGCTGAGGCAAACACCCTTTCACAGGAAGCGGGTGAAGGGATTACCGAAAGCAACCATAAAATGAGCCAAATGACGGAAGCAATGAATGAAATTGCCAATACCTCCAATGAAATCGGCAAAATCATTAAAACCATTGATGATATTGCATTCCAGACGAATATTCTTGCACTCAATGCGGCGGTGGAGGCAGCAAGGGCCGGATCAGCCGGCAAGGGCTTTGCTGTAGTTGCTGATGAAGTAAGAAACCTGGCTGGCAAATCAGCTGAGGCAGCCAAAAACACCACCTCACTGATTGAAAATGCCATCTCAGCAATTGGCAGCGGAACTAAAATAGCAGATGAAACTGCCAGGGCACTGCGTATGGTAGTTCAGAAATCTGAAATTTCCACCGGTAAAATCGCGGAAATTGCGGAAGCTTCTAAAGTACAGGCTGATGCAATAACACAGATCACAACCGGAATTGACCAGATCTCTGCTGTTGTTCAGACGACTTCCGCCACTTCGGAAGAAAGTGCTGCCACCTCAGAAGAGCTGTCTGCACAGGCAGTGAATTTGAAATCTCTGGTAGGTAAATTCCAACTGGTAACTGGTCAGGATACGCAGCATTGATATTCTTTACTTTTATAATCTGTTATGATAAAGTATTTCTTATGTGTGAAGCACAAAATACGATATAGGAGCAGAATAGGAGAATGTTATGCTGACGGATGATTACGCTACCCGGATCAACAACGGAATGGTAAGTACGCTGTTAAAGCTGATTTTTAACATAGAACTGTGGAAAAACGACGACAGGGCTTTTAACAGCCGGGAGATGGAAGAAAAATTTAAGGAACTGAAAAAGCTGATTGAGGACGGATCCATTAATGACGCGGAGAATACTCTGTTAGAGGACCTGGAACCAGAGAATACGGAATATTTAAAACTGGCTTTGATGTTTTATTACACGTTAAATGATAAGGATGGCGAATTCTTAGACAGCCATGATTTTTCCAAATCTGAGATATCAGATGGACTCCGCTATGTAGCAGGTATCTATGGATATGAAAGCATGGCAGAAGCAATGCTTGGAGACAGTGATATGTAATAGCAAAACCCCCGATGTGCATTTATGATGCATACCGGGGGGCTTACAATTCTATCTGGACATATGTCCGTTTAATTTCTCTAACAGTTCCTCAACAGGAACTCCATGCACCATACAGGCTTCTTCCAGGCTTTCCATAGTGGAGGAAGGACAGCCGAGGCAATGCATTCCCATTTCAAAAAAGTAAGGTGCTGTGGTACTGTCTGCTGCTAAGATCTCTCCGATTAATGTTTCCTTTGTCACTGTAAGATTCATTTAAATTACCTCTCTTCTGATATTATTTTTCTTTGGCTCAATCGTTTCGAATAGCCGCCCTGCTCCTTCGCTTTGCAGAAGTACCTGCTCCATCCGGGGCAGTGCAATCCCTACGGTTTCTCTTATGACATCTTCAATGGTTTCTACCGCGATGATGGTAAGTCCCTCTTTTGTCTCTTCCGGCACCTCCTTTAAATCAACTACATTATCCTGAGGAATCAGAACTTTCTTAATCCCTGCTCTCTGGGCTCCTAAAAGCTTTTCTTTCAGCCCGCCGATCGGTAATACCGCTCCCCTTAATGTAATTTCACCAGTCATTGCAAGCCTGGAATCTACCTTAGCACCTGTGACTAAAGATGCCAGTGCTGTAAAGAGTGCAATTCCTGCGGAAGGACCGTCTTTTGGCACTGCTCCTGACGGAACATGAATATGAAGGTCTCTTTCTTTAAAATTAAAGGTATTTAAAGGCAGTCTGGACTTTAACAGGCTTAAGGAAATTCTGGCGGATTCCTTCATCACATCTCCCAGCTTTCCGGTTAATATGATGTTGCCGCTTCCCGGCATATCCGCAGCTTCGATGAATAAAATCTCCCCTCCTACCGGTGTCCAGGCAAGTCCGGTTACCACGCCAGGCGGGTTGTCCGGCTGAGCTTTCTCATGACGGGATACTTTTCTGCCAAGCAGATCTTCCAGATCTCTGGTCTTTATATCAACTGGAATCTCTGCCTTTTTGGAAACAATTTTTTCTGCAGCAGTTCTGGCAAGAGATGACAGCTGCTTTTTAAGGCCTCTGACTCCGGCTTCCATGGTATAATCGTTTATGACTGCCCGAAGCACCTCATCTGCAATCACAAGTTCTTTTGAAGTCAGTCCATGCTCTTTTAATACTTCCGGGATGAGATGGTCTTTACCGATATGGAACTTCTCATCTGCCGTATAGCTGGTGATACTGATGACTTCCATTCTGTCAAGCAGCGGTCCCGGTATGGTCTCTAAGGAGTTTGCAGTCGCGATGAAAAATACATCGGATAAATCGTAAGGAACATCCAGATAATGATCTGTAAATGTGTTATTCTGTTCCGGATCAAGTACTTCTAAAAGTGCACTTGCAGGATCTCCGCTGTATCCTCCTGACATCAGCTTATCCACTTCATCCAGTACCATTACCGGATTAGTAGAACCGGCTTTTTTCATACTTTGAATGATTCTTCCTGGCATAGCCCCCACATAGGTTCTCCGGTGCCCTCTGATCTCCGATTCATCCCTGACGCCGCCAAGGCTTAATCGTGTATAAGGTCTGTCAAGCGCTTCGGCAATGCTTTTGCCAAGACTGGTTTTACCTGTTCCGGGAGGACCCACAAGTAAGAGTATGGAGCCTTTCTTTTCTTTGTTCAGTTCCATAACAGCCAGATGCTGTATGATTCTGTCCTTCACTTTATCAAGACCGTAATGCCTTTCATTCAGTATTTTTCTTGCCCCATCTAAATCTACGGATTTGGAAGGCTGCTTTTTCCAGGGCAGCTTAACCAGTAAATCCAGATAATTACGCATCACTTTATAATCCGGCTGATTTGGCCCCTGCTCCTCCATCTTTTCATATTCTTCCAGAGCTGATTCCTTTATATCATCCGGCATACCGGCTTCCTCAATCCTGGTGCGGTAGTCGTTCTCCTTCTTCCCGTTCTCTTTTCCCTCGTTTAATTCCTCCTGGATCGCTTTTAACTGCTCTCTTAAGACCGCTTCCCGGTAGTTTTTGTTAGCTCTCTCAGAAAACTTTTCAGTCACCTGCATCTGCAGCTCGATCATTTCCTTCTGCTTCAGTATATGATCCATGAAACGGAGACTTCTTTCCTTTAAGGACTGGATCTCTAACAGCTGATAGCGTTCCTCCGGAGATATCTGTATAAACTGGGATAAATACATGATAAGTCTGTTGATATCATAAAATCCGTTTACGATTCTCTGATACTGTTCACCGCCTGTAAATTTATTGCTGATATCGTTACTGATCTTTTTAATATATCCAAGCATCTCCTTAAGGCTTGCTTCATCTAAATCTTCCAAATCCGGTGCCTCTTCAAATGATGCATAGAAAACACCTTTCTCTTCACTGATCTGATTTACCAGGATTCTGCCGCCAAGTTCTACTGATAGGCGGATCCCTTTTTCAGTCTTCTCCACTGAGTTTATGGAGAAAGTGACACCGATCCGGTGAAAATCTTCTTCCAGCCTTTCTCTTATGGTGGAGTCCTGTTTCAACGGAAGCGCAATCTTTACGATTTTTTCGTCTGACAGGCTAATGATCTGACTTTCATTTAAATGTTCCAGATGTATTATTGTCGCGACACCAGGCAATAAAACTTTATTAAAAACCGGAACAATTATACCGAGATGATTATCATTATAATTTTTCATAGTTTTATCCTTTCTGTGCGTATTTTAAGTGAATGTTCATTTAAGTATGATTTTTTTATTTGCGAGATACCTTTTACCACATCAGTAAAAGAATCCCGCATATCATTCTTACATCATAATTGCATTTTGTATCATTACAATCAGCTCTGTGAGTAAATCTTCTTTCTGGTCTGCATTCTTCCGGTTATCGACGGCGATCGCCTTCACCGGCTGGAAAATAATTGCAAGTAAATTATCTTCCCTGTAATCTCTTAAGATGTGATTCTGTTTCATCTCAGCCATCATATGATAAATTTTACAGATTCCCTGTTTACCGGAACAACTGTTGGCTAATGACGGACAGTTGGAAAACTGTTCCACAAAACTGAAAATTTCCTTATTCTCCAGAATATAGTTATAATAGCTTCGGATGAGTAATTCAATCTGCCTGCGGCCTTCCATCTCCTGTTTCATACTGTCTAACAGATAATCGTAAATCTCTTCTGAATATTCCAGGTAAATGTCATGCAGCATCACATCCTTATTCTCATAATAGATGTAAACCGTTGCCGGCGAAACCCCTGCCAGTCTGGCAATTTTAGAGACAGAAGTGCCATGAAACCCCTCCTGCAGGATCAGTTTAATCACTGCTTCCTTGATATTCTTCACCTTTTCGTCGTCTTTTCTTCTCATTCCATCACCTCTATGGTTCTATAATAAACGATCATTCACTTATTGTCAATCATTTTTTTCATGTTTGAAATACTGTGATTCTCTCTTCCTGTACTGCAGCGGTGTAATCTGATATCGTTTCTTAAATGACTCAATCAGACGTCTCTCATCAGTAAACCCATTATTAAATGCAATCTCCAAAATACTGTGGTCTGTGTGTATGAGTTCTCTTCTGGCCTTCAGTATTCTGTAGTTCGTTAAATATTCCTTAAAATTAACTCCCGTGTTTTTCTTAAAGAAACGGGAAAAATACTCTTTTGTAAAATAGAAACGGTCCGCAGTCTCTGACTGGGTAATCGGTTCCATGTAATGGCGTTCTACGTACTGGATAACCCCCTTGAGCCGTTCATTATTCTTCTGCCGGTTAATGTCCATAACATAATCCTTAATCCGGTAACCATCCTGACATAAGCAATAAAGCAGCTCCAGGATTAACCCCTTTATGAGCAGTATCTCCTGACTGGCCGGTCTTTTAACCGTCTCAGACAGAGTCAGCATGATACGCCTTACCTCAGTACGGTCCAGTTTGTCAGATACCACAAAGTAATGACTATCCAGATCAGGTAAAAATCCCTTTACAAAATCACTGGATATAATCAGTACCACTGCTATCATACCCCAGCTTTGGCACACAGCAGCTTCGGGAATAATGCTATGAATACTTTCGGAATTTACAACAACCATATCACCTGGGCCCGCCTGTATGCAGCTGCCGTCAATATAATGCTCACTGTGTCCTCGAAAGATGTAGACCATTTCCAGCTCCGTATGCCAGTGGTTTAATAAGTTTTCTTCGCAAATCAACGGCCCTTCCAGATTAATAATCTGGAAGGGATTGTTATTTTCATATTCAAACATCTGATGCTTTGCAATCGGTTCACTCATTGTGGTTAATGATCCTTATTCACATATTCTTTAAAAAAGAAGCACTCTTCATCGTTACACATCCTTGCATCTTCTGATTTGATATCACAGTGAAAAACATGACCCAGACGGTTTTTATCACTGCCATAAAGCCGGTAGATAAATTCAACATTACATTCTGCCAGTACCTCAGCCATAACAGATGCCTGATCTTTCAGAAAATCTCCCACTGCAGTCATAAGAAACACTGGTGGGAATTTTGATGTTACATAGTGATCCACACTGATATTTTGAAGTTCACTGGGTGTTCCTCCCATGGGAAGAAAATCTCCCATCAGAGACTGGGTGTCATCACCTGTTTTTTCGTTTCCACCCATATGAAATGCACCGCAGTTTAATGCAATTGCCTTTGGTATAAAACCGTCTGGCACCTGAAAGGGATAACGTTCTGCATAGGCTGCATTGGTACAGATTGCCGTATACAGTCCCAGAATATGAGCTCCAGCAGAATCACCCACTGCAAAGATATGATTCCTGTCAAAGCCATAGGTTTCAGAATGCTCCAGTATCCAGGAGAATACCAGATTCGTATCTTCTATGGACGCTGGAAATTTATGTTCCGGTGCAAGCCGGTAAGTAAAATTAACTACTGCAAACCCACGCTCTGCAAGATTCATACAGTAAAACTGGTAAGTCTCCTTATCTCCATATACCCAGCCTCCTCCGTGAACGCTGACGATCACTGGAAGCTTTTTATCTTCCGAAGCCTTTGGCCGGTATACATCCAAAACCTGCCACTTTGCATCATTCCCATACACAATATCATCGTATCGTTGTATCGTATCAGGCGTTTTTAAGCCATCATCCCGCTTTTGATCACCCTCCCGGAATGCTTTCCGTATCCTGTCACTTGTCTCTGACATATCATTCACCCACTTTTCTATTATTATCACGCTTATTCTCAAGATCGGCCTGTATCTGGACAATATAGCGGTCTATATTCATCATAATGCAGAGAATCAGACAAATTCCTGATATAATTGCACCATTATAACCAAATCCAAAACGGATCATATTCACCGCAGACGCAGATTGAACTGCGGCTGTTCCATTATATCCGCCTAGTGCAATGATCCAGGTACAGACGGCAGCCCCAACCCCGATGCCAACCTTCATTCCAAAGGAGGTACAGCTGTTGATAAGGCCTTCAGAGCGCACTCCGGTTTTCCACTCACCATAGTCAACTACATCGGCAGTCATTGCAAAGAGTCCTGACATAATAGGTCCCATGCCAAAGCCTTTCACTGCCACACCTATCATAACAACTGTCACATTCGCTCCTGCCGCTCCGATGATTACAGAACCAAGGATCATGTGAACAGAACCTGATATCATCATCTTCCATTTTCCATATTGCTTAACCAATTGTGGCATAATCAGATTTACAATCATTGCCGGAATCGTGGAAGCGATGCTGATCAGGGTAATCATTCCGATATTTCCAAGTACAATATTGCAGAAATAAAATATCATGGAACCGGTACTGACAACTGCAATGTATAAGAAAAGGAAAAGCAGGGCCTGGATATAAAAATATCGATTCTTCAACAGCGCGGGAAGAGCCTGGTTAAGGGGAACTTTTTTCGCTTTCACCGTTCCGGTCTCTTCATCTTCATCCAGGTGTTCCTTCACTCCCCAGAAACAGAGCAGAAGTAAAACCATAATTATAATACCATAAACTGCCGATAAAGCAAACCAGCCCACGGTTGCCAGGAAGCTGGCAGTTACCGCATTAATTATGAGAGCGGTGATCTGAGTCATGACAAAGCGGATAGAGGCAGCAGAGGCACGGTCATTGACATTCAATGTCATTCGGGACAGAAGAGCATTATAGGGCAGATTGTTGGCTGTATACACGATACAGCTTTGAAATATGTAAGTCAGATAGATATACAGCAGCTTACCCCCACTGCTTAACCCGCTAGGCACATGAAACAGCAAAATCAGAGCCAATGCCATAAAAGGTGCCGTCCAAAGCAGCCAGGGCCTGGTCTTTCCCCATCTTGTGCTGGTTCTGTCTACGATGACCCCCATGAAAATATCGGTGATTCCGTCAAAAATCCGCGTCAGCAGCATCATGGTTCCCACAGCTGCGGCTGCGATTCCTACCGTATCGGTATAGTATGCAGTTAAAAAAGTGGAGCACATTGCAACCGCTACATTGGCACTGCAGTCACCCAGGCCATAGGAAACTTTCTCTTTCATAGTCAGTTGTTTGATTTTTCCGTTCTCCATAAGCACCTCCCAATTACATGGTTTTTTCCGTTTTTTATCCGGTATGACCTAAGTATATCAGATGCATTCCTGAGATTCTTACTGTTTTTTAACTCGTTTTATCCATTTTTTAGACTGGAACTGCCCAGTTCTTCTGTGACATTATTACTGAACTGTAATGGTAAAAAGACTATTATTTTAAGAAAACGGAGGAATTTACCATGATATGGAATCAACTGATCGGTACTGCAATCGGAGGCTTTGCCGGATATCTTTACCATAAAAAAATAGGCTGCCCCAGTGGGGCATGTCCCATCACCTCCAACCGCTACTTAATGATTCTATATGGAGCAGCATTGGGATTGATGCTTGGGGGATCTCTCTAAAAAGTATAACATTAATTTTTTGTGGTTTCGACATAATTTCAATTCCTGCAGATGAAGGCGGATCGTCCGGGACTCAGCTTTTATGGATTTGTTTATTACATAAGGCGGGACATTGTCCCGCCTTTCATCATGTAACCAGATATCATTACCGGACTGCTCTGTCCTCGTCTGCACAGTACTCAAAAAAGTCAAAATCCGCATAGTGACTGTGTTTTACGCGGTCTGCGCAGGTAATACCTACCATAGTTCCGGTAAATTCCCCATATTTGCAGTATTCATCAGAAAATCTGGTGGTGTCAAAGACTCTTCCGATTCTCTGGTAATTCACTCCGTCATAACACCAGGAGAAACAGGACTGCCGGCCTTCAATTGTAAGCCGCAAATAGACAGGATCATCGCTTACCGGTATTCTGGTATTTAAAAATTCGGTTTTCTCTCCGTTCTCCAGATGGATAATGGAAAGCGCACTTTGTCCCAGCGTCTCGCTGTAATATTTTCTCAGATTAATATAATTCATGTTGTCATAATATAAAATCAGGCCGGCACTGTGCTGATGGACCTCCGGAATAAATTCCATTTTTGTGGTCACGGTCGCATAGACAGAGGTCAGCTTTCTTGCCAGGATGCTCACCTGATTTAAGGAAGTCCGTGATTCCTGACCTCGAATCCGCACATAACCCGGACGGGCTTTTAAATCAGCAAAGCGCTGGGGCATAATTCTGGGTGCGTAATACTGCAGTCCCAGCTCTTCTTCATTAAAATCATCAAAATCAGGAATCTGCTTTACCGGTACTTCAGGCAGACTACTTGCTTCAACCAGAACTTCCGCCAGATTTCCCCCACTGGCCATACGCAGCCACTGATCATCTGTCCACATCATTTTCTGAATGGCAGTTTCTCTTCCAAGAGTGCAGCGCAGCTCCGGTACAAAGGGACGGGCACATAAATGCACCAGATAGGTTTCTCCACTCTGGGTATCCACCATACTGCCATGGCCCGATTTCTGAAGAAGGGAATCCGGATTATAGTATCTGGTTTTTAAATGGTCCGGATCATGACGCTCATTAGAATCCACCGGAACGGAGGTAACAATGGGATTCTTTGGATCTCCTTCATATGGTCCCCAGATTTCTTTGGATCTTCCCATGGTTACACAATGATTATAACCGGTTCCGCCTTCTGCGCACATGATATAATAATAATCTCCCCGCCTGTATAAATGGGGTGCTTCTATGCAGCCCCGGTCTGTTCCGCCGCTCCAGATTCGTTTGGGATAACCGATAATCTCCTTTTTTTCCGGATCGTATTCTACCATACAGATTGCACCAGGCTTTTCATATCCTTCCCTGGTCTCCCATTCCAGAGACACGATATATTTTTTTCCGTTATCATGGAGGATGGAGGCATCAAACCCTGAAGAATGAAGATATACCGGCTCACTCCAGGGTCCTTTGATATCCCTGGCAGTAATAAGATAGTTGTTTACATCAAAATACCGGGCGTTCATGGAATTCATGACTCCGTAGATTACATAAAACATATCTTCCTCTTCGCAGTACGTGAGGCATGGGGCCCAGATTCCTTTTGCAGATGGAAGCTTCTTTAAATCAACCATTTCATCGTCTGTCAGTACATGGGTGTACAATTCCCAGCTTTTTAAATCCTTTGAATGGTATATTGGGATTCCGGGAAACCATTCAAAGGTTGATACTGCCAGATAATAATCATCCCCCTTTCTGCAAATGCATGGGTCTGGATTAAAACCAGGCAGAATGGGGTTTTTTATTGTTTTATCGTATTCGCTCATTATTCTTCCTCCAAAATGATAGTATCCCAGTCTTTCAAGGGGATTTTGTCTCCTTTCTTATAGCTCATTCCGTCCAATAAGTTATTTACCCGGTCATACGGGCAGACAACAGCCGTTTCCTCTTCAGAATAATGAAGTATATAGTGAATCTTATTATTATCCTGATTCACCCCGCTGCGAATGATCACCGGGAAGCAGACATCCGGTATGACCCCATCCAGACCTGCGTCTTTTACAGCCATTTTTAAAATCTCTTTTACAATCTCCTTGTCTGTATAGCACCCGATATAAAAGGCGCTGCCCTTTTCATAATCCGCCTGGGTAATTCCAGCATACTTTCCCCAGTATTTATGCTCATAGGGTGCAAGCACTCTGGCGCCGTCTGTTATAAGCAGCTCGGCAAAATACTGAACCTGCTGTCCTTTGATTTTCGCTGTTCCCGGATCCGTAAACTGATTATAGTGAATTTTAAAGCATTCATGGAGCAAATGGGGCTGTGTATCCGGATAAACGCTTAAATATTCGTTGGAAACAAAGGATTTAAAGGTACTTACTAAAACTCCTCCTTTTGATACAAATGCTTTTAACTGCTTTAATTTATCTTCCGTAATGCTGTACAGGGCAGGCGTCACGATCATCTGGTATTTGAAAGGGTCCAAACCGTTGATATCCACTACATCGCATTCCATATTCAGCTCATAGAGACTGTCATACATCCATCTCACCACATCATTATAGCTTAAATCCCGGTCTATGGGGAACCATTCCAATGCATGCAGAGACTGGCTGTCAATTACCAGAGCGATCTTATTGTCTTTTTTCAGATTCAGAAGACTTTTTCCCATATTTTTCCACTGATTTCCGATCTGACAGGCTTCTTCATAAGCTGGATTTGCTGCCAGATCATGGCTTAGAAGCCCTTTCCAGTAGGTTTCATATCCACTGTGAATGGAATGCCAGTTCCAATACATGATTCCGTCTGCACCGCTTGCCAGATGACTGTAAGCATGGAGCTTCAACTGTCCGGGATAAGGTGTCCAGTATTTAAATGCCTGGGCCTGGCATTCCAGGACCAGATAGTTTCTCTCTTTTAAAGAGCGTATGGAATCCCCGCAAAAAGCGATCTCCGCTCCGGTAAGCTGATCCTGGGTGTGATGATAAATATCCGTACCTGCAATCGTCACTGCTTTCGAGGCCTCGTAGTGATTGATATCCGGCTGAACACCGTAGGAATATCCATCCTGGGCAATATCTGCTCCGAATTTCTTCCACTGGAAATCAAAATTATGGGTGATGAACTGATCATCTCTTTTATACTCTTTTACTATTTCTGACTGCCATAAGAGAAATTCGGCTGCAAGACTTCTTTGAAAGCGTTGAAACTCACAGGACAGACCGGCATTGATGCAGCCATTCATATCCGGGAAATCACTCCAGTCATGGATGGAATTACTCCAGTAGGCAAGACCGAAGGCTTCATTCAGCCGGTCAGTTGTAACAAATTTCTGCTGCAGATATTCCACAAACATCTCTTGTACCAACTCAGAAGAGGTACCGTAATGCTTCGTTTCGTTGTCAATCTGAAAACCAGTAACACATGGATGCTTTGCGGTATGTTCTAACAGTCTGCGGATCACCCGCTCTCCATAAAAACGGTAGGATGGATTCATAATATCCATGATCTGTCTTCGTCCATAGACAGCCTGTCCTGTTTTTGTCTTTACCATTACGTTTTTATCTTTTTTTTCCAGCCAGCTTGGGATTGCGTATGTGGGCGTACCGATTATTACCTCCATCCCCCACTTTTGGGCCCCGTGAAGAACCCGGTCAATATAATTGAAATCATAAATTCCATCGGAAGGCTCTAAAGTACTCCATGTGGATTCCGCAATCCGGACCACGTTCATTCCAGCCTCGCACATCATGGACAGATCTGTTTCCACCCTGTCATAAGGCATATATTCCGGGTAATACGCAGTACCAAACAAAAGAACTTTTCTTTGATATTCATTGCTTTCCTTCATCAGTTCTCCAATCTGTGTTTTCCTTCTGACAAATCTGAAACTATCTTATCATATTTTTTATCAAGATCAAATAATAAGAGACAAACAACCCCGATTCCCATGGTAAGCGCAGGAATCCAGATGAACGCCCAATCAATTGCTGCTAAAGATAATGCACTCTG
Organism: Lacrimispora amygdalina; assembly: GCF_900205965.1. Lineage (GTDB taxonomy): Bacteria > Bacillota > Clostridia > Lachnospirales > Lachnospiraceae > Lacrimispora > Lacrimispora amygdalina_A. The sequence goes on along the minus strand of NZ_OAOF01000010.1, from coordinate 116,292 downwards.
CACTGCCTTGTCTGCACTAAAACCGCCTGCTGCCAGAACCCAGCCAAGTGCTGCTGTTCCGATTCCGGAACCAACTTTCATACAAAAGGAAGAGGCTGCATTTCCCATGCCTGCTGTACCGTATCCGTTGTACCACTCCCCGTATGTAATGGCATCCTGTAAGAGCCCGAACATGCACGCTCCGGATAAACCAAATCCGATTCCTTTTATCACTGACATGGCACTGACAAAGGTAATGTTATAGGACACTCCTGTTAAAGCAAATCCCAGTGTCGCAATCGTAAGACCTGTAAGCATCAGCTGCTTCTTTGAAAACTTCTTCATTAAAAACGGAGTTATGAATAAGGTTATGATCTGGGAAATGGACAGGAAGTTGGAAACCGGGGTGAAATAACTGGCATCTCCCAGGCGGTACTGTGCGAAGTAAACTGCTGATCCAAAGAAACAGGACATCATGAAATACAGGGAAAAGATTGCAATCACAAGCAGAATCCAGTATTTATTAACCAACAGTCCTTTTAACCCCTTATTAAAGGATACCTTTACCTCCGAACCTTTTTCTGATTTTTCAGCCACCACACGCTCTTTGCAAACTGTAAATGTAAAAAGATTGATTATAATAAATACGATCATTAAGATGATCATGGTAAGCGTCCAGCCCTTTTGGCTGTACTTATCCCCACCACCAAAGTACCCTGTCATCTTTAATACCACTGTATTAATGGTCATTGTACCTGCAGTCGCCAGAAGATTTCGGAAATTTCCCAGAAGTCCCCGTTCATACTGATTGGTTGTCATCAGGCCGTGCATGGTTGCATATGGAATGTTGATTCCAGTATAAAATATGGTGGAAACCAGATTATAAGTCAGGAACATGTAAACCAGCTGTACCTTACCCTCCATGCTTTGAGGCACAGTAAACATCAAAACTGTGCAGACTGCAAGAGGCACACACAGTCTGGCAAGCCAGGGACGGGCCTTACCCCATTTGCTTTTCGTATGGTCTACAATGTATCCCATTGCCAGATCTGAAACCCCATCAAAAAGTTTAGATACTGCGATAATTCCTGCCGCAGCCGCGGCACTTGCACCTACTACATTGGTATAATAGACCAATAAAAATGCGCTGATTGCAGAATAAACTAAATTTCCGGCATAATCGCCCATACCATATCCAAAACGCTCCACAAAAGAAAGCGTCCCTTTTGCATTTGTCTGTTTCATATCTTCTCCTCTTTTTTGAATTATATTTTACCTTTTTACAGGAAACCAGCCAAAATCCACACATCTTCCCAAATCCCAGCTGTCCCAGCCGCTCCAGCCGCTGGTGTTGACTGTATCCGTTAAAAGCTTATAACTCCAGTAAAAATGACCGGAACCTTTATTCCATGCATCTAACTGGGCTTTTGCCACAGCCTGATAGATTTCTTTTTTTTCTTCTGCTGATTTCAGTTCTTTATCCCAACCTTTTACACCGTTTAAAACAGTCTGCCCTCCTTTTGTATCCCAGCCGCATGCGAGAGAATTAAAAAGACACCATTCACCGCATATTACCGGAACATATGCCTGTATTACCTCTATCTCTTTTGCAAAATGGGTCTGAATGTAATCTAAATATTCGTTTAGGTGCTGACCGCATCCCATCATTTCAGCCATCATCAGATACTGATGAGTATCCAAAACAATGTTTTGAAACTTTTCCTTCTCAAAGAATTCCTTCCAGCCGGATAAGTCAAACGCATCGTGAAAAACCACCTGCTTTTCCTCCGGCATAAAGGCTCTGATTCTTTTGTAGGCTTCCCGGTAAAACTGTCTGATAAACGAAATGGAAATTCCGCAGCTTCCCTTTCCCATTGCCTCATCTTTTGGGGGATATCTCTTCTGCACATTCATAAACTCCCAGATTGCTTCCGTAGCCGGCTCATTGAGGACCTCAATTCCCCACATTCCGGTCCTTGTTCCGTATCGCTTTGCCAGACGTTCCAGAACCGTGAGCACAAACTCCACTTCCTGTGGATTCTGAGCCCATTTGCATACACCGCTGATTCCTCCGTTATCGAATCCGTTTTGGCTTTCCGGTGCGGTATGTAAATCAATCAGTATTTTAAGACCGTACTTTTCAGCCCAGTTAAATGCCTTGTCAAGTTCATCAATACACCCCAGAAACGGCTCTCTGTCACCAAATATAAAATATGGAACCGGAATACGGATGGTATCCATGCCCCAGGATTTGATGGTCACAAAATCCCGCTCTGAAATATACTCACTGCGGTGTATTTTAATTCTGGCTTCATAAACTTCTTTTGTCAGACTGCGGGGGAGCCAATATTCATCCTCTGCATCCGTTCCTTCAAATAACCCGGGACTCATCCATTTTTCCAGTACCAGCCAGTTTCCCAGGTTTACGCCATTTACTTTCATTTAAATCTCCTTGCTGTATCATTTTTTAGTTGATTTCATTTTAAATTAAGTTATACTGATCTTATATCAATATATACAGTTTTTTATCATGTTTCTCATATAAAGGAGTTTGTATGATTACGAATTATTTCATGAAACATATTTCCTATCATCTTCATACCTTCGTAAAATCCTATACAATGGATAAAAAATGTGTGGAGATCATTTGCGCACGCAAGGACTTTACTGATCTTCCTTTTTTATGTGAGGAAGTCAGAGACACCGTGCTTGAAATACCAGAGGACCGTGTTCCCACACTTACCGCTGTTAACAGCAATATCATATATGCAGCAGTCCCTGTTGAAAATATGATTTATGTGATTGGTCCAGTGGGATTTCATACACAGGTAAACATTAATCGCATCATTCCGGATATTAATATTGACTCCAATTGGAGCGAAAGTCTTAGTATCTGTGATTTTGATGATTTTCTGCAGGATGTTCTCCTCATCTATAACCTGTTCCATGAAGAAATGCTCGAGGCGGGTGACATCATAAAGCAAAACTGTGTGGACTTGCTGACTCAGGAGCATATTCAGAAAAATTTTTCAGAACTTATCTTTAAAAATCATGAGAGCGGCAAAAAGCACAACCCTTATGATCAGGAAATAAGGGAATTTTCCAGCATCGAAAACGGGGATATCCGGCAGCTTGAGCAAAGCTGGGCAGAGGATTATACCGGACAACTGGGCATATTGGCAAAAGACCGGCTGCGAAGTTATAAAAATGTCTGTATCGTCGTTATTACACTGGCAAGCCGGGCTGCCATACGGGGAGGCTTAAGCCCGGAAATTTCTTTTTCTCTCAGTGACATTTTTATTATGAAAATAGAAGAATCCAATGATATCGCCACTCTGCTCCATATTAAAAACAGTGCGGAATACGAGTATGCCAGGCTGGTACAGGAAATAAAAGAACAACAGAAAGGAAATTTAAAGAGAGAAAAAAATCCCCGTATTGAGAAGTGTAAGGATTATATCTTTTCCCATCTTCACGAAAAAATTAATATAGGTGATATGGCCCGGGAACTTCAGATGAACCCCAACTATCTCTCTGATTTATTTAAAAAATGGGAAGGTATTTCTATTACAGACTACATCAGAAATGAAAAAATTAAACTGGCTGAAAATCTTTTAATTTATTCCAAATATCATTATATCGAGATATCAGCCTATCTGGGTTTTTCCTCACAAAGTCACTTGGGAAAGCAGTTTAAGGAAGTTACAGGTATGACATTAAAGCAATACAGAGACTGCTATGGTGTAAAAGAATTTAAAGCTTGACTGTAATATAATTCAGACTTCTGCCAATTTTATTAAATATTGGAAACCATCCCTTTTCCACCCGTTTCTTCTGCTCAAAAATCTCTTTTATACTCCACAAAAGTGAACAGCCAAGTACTGCTGACAGTGACCGTTCCGTTGGGGAAGGTGACACAAGAGAGATTGCCATGCACAAAAGTCCGAATATCAGAAACACCGGCCATATTTTAACAGTGAAATAATACTCTGCCTTAATCACAACCGGATGCAAAAGCCCTATAATAAGAAACGTCCCTACGCCAATGATTATCCCATCATAATTCATTTAATACCTCTTCTTAATTGCATTTGTAACATTGTATTAAAAAAATTATAAGTTTATACTGATAAATTCTCGAATGAAGCACATGCGTATTACCGGTTGGATGGAGTTTTCCGCCAGAGTCTTCCTCTGAAACACACTCCGTATAGAAAATAGTATAAGACTGGCGATAAAAGCTGCAGAAACCTGGCATCCGGTTTCTGCAGCTCTTACAATTATATCTTCATTTCGAATTCAAGCCCCAGCAAATCATCCCTCCAAGCCCGATTCTCCTTTTCTGACGTCTTTATAAATCCCGCCTTCGTATACATTCCGATTGCTCTTGTTAAGTCATTGGTAGTCTCTAAGTATACCTTCTCAAAGCCTTTTTCTCTGGCAAAAGACATAGCCAGCTCAAAAAGATCTTTCCCAAGTCCGATTCCCCGGTAGTTTGGGTGCAGGAGAAACCATCGAAGCTGTGCCCTCTTTCCGTGACCGACGATACCGATACATCCCACGATTTCTCCCTCATGCTCTGCACACCAGAGTCTGTCTTTTTCCGGATTATACTGAACCAGGAACTGATAAAAGGATTCTGCCACATATCCCTCAAATGCCACGGAATAATCATATTCCTTTTTATAAATCCAGCCGTGTAAATAAGTGAGGTAGCCTGCATCTCCAGGTCTTACATCGTCACGTATGGTAATATCACTGCGCCTGATATTTTTTCCTTCTGTTAATATGGTTTCAATGGAAGTCATGTTCCGTGCCAGCATCTTAATCTCTTCCTCAGGAAGGGCCTTTACCAGCTTTTCAATCTGATGATCGGACCGGTCATTAAACTGATCCTGGTTTTCCTTTCCTAACGGCGTTACGGTAAGGTATAAAGATCGTTTATCTTCTGCTGACTGCTTTTTTTCAATCAATCCAGATTTCTCAAACTTTTTTAATATCCGGCTTAAGTATCCCACATCCATGGAAAGAGTATCTGCCAGCATACTGGCGGTACATTGCTCTGTTTTTTCTATTTCATGCAGGATCCGCACTTCGGAAAGAGAATACGGGCTGTCCAGAAAATGCTGGTTAAGCAATCCAAGTACATTCGTGTAATATCGGTTGAAACTACGGATTATTCCTATATATTTCTTTAAGTAACTCTGCATGGCTTGGCCTCCTGCTGTATATGATATTTATATCTTATCATATTAATTGCTTTAGTCAAGTATTTTATTTGCTTTTATCAACTATCTACCTGTGTCAATGTCAATTCACTTCTCAAGAGCGCAACAACATGCTGTGGATTTTTCACCCGGATTTCCTGCCCTAATACATCCGTAAATTGATAATACCCAATCTGACTTTCTGTTTTATTATCCCTCCTTCCACTTCTTTCCAAACGCGCAGTAACTGTCCTCCGCCATATAGTCACCGTCATGATAATACCCGGCTCTCGCCCTGCATCCACCACATTCCTCCTTGTAAACGCAGATACTACAGGCACCTTTATACTCCCTGCCTCTTAACTTTTCAAACACACTGCTTTCAGACCAGATTTTATCAAATGATTCCTTTCGGACATCTCCCGCAATTTCTGTCATATATGCACAAGGTCTGACTAATCCCTCCGGAGTTATCACACAATAAGACAAGCCGGCAAGGCAGCCCTTTTTAAAACGGCTCGTAACCCCCAGTTCCTTTGCCACACGGACAAACTGGGGTGCACAAGTAGGTTTTATATCGATGGGTACATTTTTCTGTTTCTCCATAATGTTTTTTAATAATGCTTCATATTCCATGACCTTCAACGATGTGTCTTCCAGGAATTTCCCTCTTCCCACCGGAATGAGAAAAAATATGTAGTCAGCCACAGCTCCCGCCTTTACACTGAAATCAATGATATCGTTTACTTCAGCCTGATTCCAGTCCAGAACTGTGGTATGGATCTGAAACGGCAGTCCCACTTTTTTGCAGTTTTCAATTCCTTCCATGGTTAAGCGGAATGCATCGGAGCAGCCTCGGAAATCATTATGCTTTTCTTCATCTAAACTATCCACGCTGATTCCCATGGCTGCAGCGCCGCTGTCTTTTAACTTTCTCGCCGTTTCTTCCGTCAAAAGTGTCCCATTGGTTCCAAAGACCGGCCTTAGTCCGGCTTTTGCGGCATGAGATACCAAATGATAAATATCGGGCCGCATCAGTGGCTCTCCCCCACTGAAAATCATGATTTTAAAGCCTGCCTTTGCGATTTCTCCAATCATTTTTTCCGCTTCTGCTGTTGTCAGTTCTTTTGTTTTTCTGCTTCCGGCATCCTGGTAACAATGCCTGCATTTTAAATTACACTCGTTGGTTGTCAGCCACGATACAATCATGGATGTACTCCTTTCGTTTTATGCGCCTTTTGCAGTTTCAAAAAAGTACATCCTATCTATATGCTGAAAAACTGTGGCATAGAAGCTTATGAAGATTGATAAAATCCACAGATCTCTGAAGAAAGCCGTCTCATCTTTTCCCGCATTTCCTCCGGCTCCAGACATACACATCTGGTACCCATGCCAAGCAGATAGCCACAGGCAAGATCGTCCACAGGCATATATAGTTCTGCTATATAATGATCCGGACCGTCCGGAGTCAGACAGTCTTCCCCGAAACGCGTTATAACTAAATCCCTTACTCCTTCCTGAATCCTTAGCTTTACCCTTGTCAGAGAATTTTCTCTGGTCTGTATCTCATCCAACCGTTCGATGGGGAAATCCCGGATTTCAAATCGCTGATCTGATATTAAAAGGTCGCTCATCCTTAACAGTTTAAAAGTACGAAAATCCATGCGTGACAGGCAATATCCCTGAAGATACCACGCCTCTCCCTTCCACAAAAGACGATAGGGTTCTACTTCTCTGCTGCTTTTTTTATTTCTGATATCCCGGTATTGGAATGTGAGAAGTCTCTGCTGATCTAACGCTTCCTGTATCAGTTCTACTGTGTAAAACAGATTCCCGGCATTGAACCATGGTAATGCATCTATTTTCATCTGATTTGCACGATATTCCCACTCCTTATGATGTTCTTTGGGAATCATGCCCTTTACTTTTGCCAGCACCGCCATGGTCTGTTCCCCAGGCAGATTATTTTTAATACTGGATAATCCCATCAGTAGTGCGGTTATATCGTTTGCAGAGAAAATTCGTTTTTCTACTTTGAATTCTTTCATGATTTCTATGCTGCCACCCGGACCTGAGGTGGCAAAGACCGGAATTCCTGCCTGATTAATCACCTCCAAATCCCTGTATATTGTCCGCATGGAAACCTCAAACATCTCTGCCAGAAATTTTGCGGTTACTTTCTCCCGCTCTAAAAGAATCATGATAATTGCAATTAGCCTGTCTATTTTCATCTCATCACTTCCATTTTTTAGATCAGCTTAAATCATTGACATACAGATGTCAACAATTGAGTGTTATAATTTAGAAAATTGGTTCTGGCAACGAGAAATAATGAGGGTGTCTCTGCCCGAACCGTTAATGTTTTTACTTACCAGGGGTAAAAGAACAGGAGAACAATATGAAAAAGAATGTGTTATTTGTAATTATGGAAAGATTTGCAGATTGGGAAGCTGCCTATTTATCTTCCGCAATCCGGACATTTGATGCGGATCAATATGATGTAAAGACTGTTTCCTTAGAAAAGAAGGCAATAGAATCCATTGGCGGATTCCGGGTTATCCCCGATTATGATATACATGATATGCCAGTGGATTATGAGGCTCTCATCCTCATCGGCGGAACCTCATGGAGGGGTGAATCAGCGCAGCAGATCCGGCCGCTGGCAGAAAGCTGTTTTCATGATGGAAGAATTTTAGCCGGCATCTGTGATGCTTCCGCATTCCTGGGTACTATAGGTCTGTTAAATAACGTCAGACATACCAGCAATGACTGCGATAATTTAAAACAGTGGGCTAAAGATGCTTATACAGGTGAAAAAAACTATATCGTAGAGCCGGCGGTAAGAGATGAAAAAATCGTTACTGCAAATGGAGCTTCGCCTTTGGAATTTGCAAGAGAGGTTCTCATTGCATTAAATATTGCCCCCAAAAACGATATTATTAATTGGTATAATTTTCATAAGTACGGCATTTATAAGGGGAATATAAACTAAGTAAAGCCCAGGGTATTTCCCCGGACCTTACATGTCTGGGGAAATATACCCCAAATTATAATTACAGCTTAAGCCTATGAATCGTTCCCTGTTTCATATAACAAATAGAAAAATCCAAAACTGCAAAATTACAGATCAGCTCCGCCCACTCATCATTTCCAGTCCTTCTCATAACCAGAATTCCCTCTGAAGGCGCAATAACCTCCAGATCTCCGTCAAATGCTCCAAATGAATTTCGAAATTGCATCAGGGATTTTAGTTTCTTTACGACGTCTTTTTCAGCGCAGGCTCTGATCTCTTCCACCGTATAATTATGACGGTTAATTGCTCTGTGATCTTCTGACTGCTGCAAAGCTGCGTAATCATTTTCCCCAGCCAGCATTCCTACATAATATACCTGTGGAATTCCCGGTGCAAAGAACTGTACCGCGCGGGCAAGCAGATATGCCTGATCATTTTCATGAAGTGCTGAAAAGTAGGTTGTGTAAAGCTGATATGCCTTTTTAAATCGTTTCTTTTCCGGATTCAGCGGTTTAAACTGATAGCTTAAGCGGTCTTCGATCCGCTCAATTAATGCAGCTGCTTCCTCTTCGTTAACCCAGTCATAGGCATCATAAACACCAATCCCATCATGAGTATCCAAAACTGTAAATTGTGTACGGGGAGCCACCTTAAGCCAGCCTGCCAGCTTTTTTGTATCCCCTGTATAGATGGCATGAAGCATCAGGAACGGGAGTACAAAATCATAGCTCCAGACGTGATGTTCTTCCAGTTTCTTAGCTGTCTCCCATGTATCATGAATTTCCGGCAGAAGCCATGCTCTGTCTCCTGCCATCCCAGTAATTTCTTCAATCACGTTCCAGATATCAGGTTCCACCATAAAACAGCTTGTTTCTCTTTTTTTCACCACATAACCCAGTGCATCAAGGCGGATAATACTGATGCCATTTAATGCAAGACGATTGAAATTCTCTCTCAGATATTGCTTTGCTGTCTCTGTCCGAAGATCCAGATCTATCTGCTCATTAGTAAAGGTGCACCAGAGTTTCACGGTCTTGCCATCTTCCCGGACAAAGCTTTGATACGGTTCTCCATCCTTTCGCCGGTAGAGAAGGTTTATGTCCCGTTTATCCGGTCTTCCCTCTCCCCAGAACTTTTCATAATCAAGAAACATATCAGCAAATAGGGAAGCCTCGCCTTTTTCAAGATAGTCCAGGAATTCTTTACTCCTTTTAGAAACATGATTTACCATCACATCACACATCAGATAATAATTTTCCGACAGCATTTTAATGTCGTTCCAGTCTCCAAAAGCAGGTTCCACACATTCATAGGTAATTGGGGAAAATCCCCGGTCTCCGCTGGAAGGGAAAAATGGGAGAATATGTATCCCTCCTACGGCATCTTTAAAATAATCATTTAATACTCTGTTTAATGTACGGAGATTTCCTCCAATGCTGTCCGGATAAGTAATCAGCATTATTTTGTTCGATATATTCAAGTCGGCTTACCTCCATTATTTAATAGCCCCATCCATCACTCCTGTCACAATCTGCTTCTGAAGGAACAGATAAATCACAACAACCGGGAGAACGCTTAATATTAATGCAGCCATTGCCAGCCCCAGTTCCGCTGTATATTCACCAAAGAAATAGAATGTGGAAAGCGGAATTGTCCTGTTATTATCCTTGATGAGGACTAAGGAAGGAAGAAGGAAATCATTCCAGATCCATAATATATTTACAATCAGTATGGTAGTCGTAATTGGCTTTAAATTCGGAAACACTATTTTCCAGAAACAGTAAAAATGGGAGCAGCCATCAATCAGTGCCGCTTCTTCCATCTCTTTGGATATTCCCTTCATAAAGCCATGATACATAAACGTAGTCATAGGCATACCAAAGCCCATGTAGAAAAATATCAGTGCCGTCCGGCTGTTCATCATTCCCAGCTTGCCGAAAATGCTGACAAATGGTATCATCAATGACTGAAATGGTATAATCATTGCACAGATTAATATTGTAAATATTATTTTATTTGCTTTAAAATCCCAGCGGACCAGCATATAAGAAAGCATTGCGCCAAAAACAATCAGCACGATCTGAGAAAAGCCTGTGATATAAGCAGTATTAAAAAGTACAGTTCCAAATTTCATCGTCGCCCAGGCTTTTGTAAAATTGGCCAGTGACAGCGCATGAGGAAGGGACATGGGATTTTTTATAATATCGATTCTCGGTTTTAATGCATTGATCAGTACAAGAAAGAACGGTAAAAGCATAAAAACCAAAAACAGTAATGCAAACAGCTGTTTTATCAGGGAGTTGATTCTTTTTTGTGTCATCATATTGCATCAACCTCCTTCTTCTTTAATGCTGCCACCTGGGCAACCGCAATAACAGCGACCAGTAAAAACAGTAAAAATGCCTTTGCCTGGCCAGGACCCATATTCTGGTTTAAAAAAGCTTCATTGTACACATGCATGGAAATCAGCTCTGTGGTATTATAAGGTCCTCCTTTTGTCAGAGAGAGATTCACATCATAAACCATGAATGCTTTTCTTAAGGTGAGAAACAGCGTGATGGTAAATGCCGGCACCATCATTGGTATTTTTATTTTCTGAAGCATCTGAAGCGGACTTGCTCCATCCATTCGTGCCGCTTCAAGCAGACTTTTATCAATTCCCACGAATCCCGCAATGTAAATTAACATCATATAACCAGCATTCTGCCAGACACCTACTACGATCAGGGCCCATAAAGCTGCATGAGGTTCTGTCAGCCAGCTGATTTCAAAAAATGGGATACCTGTCTTCATTCCAAAATATACAAATACCCTGGAAAAAATAAACTGCCAGATATATCCTAAAATTACGCCGCCGATCAGATTAGGAGTAAAATACCCCGCCCTGTAAAAATTCTGTCCTTTCATACCGCTGGTTACCAGCATACCGAATAAAAAAGCAGATGTATTTGTTAATATCATAACAAAAAAAACATAATAAAACGTTTTACCCAGAGACCCCCAGAATGCGGGGTCCCTGACTGCTGAAATATAATTTCCGATTCCAATAAACTCAATTTTGCCGTCTATGGAACCATTCCAATTCGTAAGTGATAAAAACAGACCGGAAAAGAAAGGGATGAGTACTACGATACCAAAAACCAACAATGGGATTAACCCAAATGTAGCAAATACCTGAAAACTTTTTAAAATTGATTTTTCTTTATACATAATATCTCCCGTATCCTCTTTTATTTATTGGAGAATTCCAGCCATTTTTCCTGAAACTGACTTGCAACATCGGCTCTAGTAATCTTGCCGGCCAGATACTGCTGCATGGTTGCACCAAACTGATTCATGACACCAGCCGGGAAATAATCACTCATTCTCTCCAGTGTATCTCCCTGCTCCATATAAGAAACAATCTGCTTTGCTACCGGATTCGTGGGCTGAATACCAAAGCCTTCGAAAATCGGTACAAACATAAGAGTATTGACATAGGAATCCTGACCTTCTTCAGAAGCGATCAGCCAGTTAAAGAAATCAATGGCTGCAGCCTGCTGCTCTGGTTTTGACTGTTTTGCATCAATGGCAAACATGGAGTAAGACAATACAATTTCATTATTTCCCACAGTTGATTCGTCATCTCCCATTGGATATGGCATCAGGCCAACCTCAGCATCCGGGTTGATATCAACGATGTTTGGATAAATATAATTTCCAATGGGCCAGAAAGCAACTTCATCACTTGCCATCATCAGCTGGTCATCCTCATAAGCATTGGCAAGAGGTGATTTTGCATACTTGTTATATTTCATGAGAAGGTCAAACGTATCCATCCAGTTGTTAAACACCTCACTGTCTGCAAAATCATATTCTCCCTTGCGGCATGCCTCTATAACAGCCTGCCTCTCATCATAGTTCTTGCTTACAGAACCATATAATACGGAAGTTAAATGAGAACCTAACAGCCAGTCCTTATTGGTGATCTGTACCGGTGCGTACTTTGTCTTTGAAATCTCTTCCAGAAGTTTTGCAAAATCACTTCTTGTCTTGATGGCGGAAGGATCAAACTCTTTTCCAGTGGCATCCTCAATCACCTTTTTGTTATACATGATGCCGATGCCTTCTGCTGTAGTAGGAATTGCAAGAACTTTTCCGTCTGATTTTGTCTTATCCTGTGCCCAGCTGTAAACTTTTTTTGCAAAATCTGTATCCGTGATATCTAAAAAATTATCTTTGAACGATGTGAATTCCGGTCCTCCTACCATTGTGATCGTAGGTGCATTCCCTGATGCATACAGGGAAGTAAGTTTTTCATATATGGTCTGCCCTGAAAGTGGAATTGCTGTAATCGTCACATTGGGATGAGACTGGGTATATCGATTGAATGTTTCTTCAAACTGAGGAACAATTTCCGGTTTTGTCACAAGAAAACTGATCTCCACTTTTTCCCCGCTGCCTTTGCTGTCGTTTGTCTGTTCTGCTGCTTTCGTTTCTTCCTGTTTTGCAGGAGCAGTCTCTTTGGCAGCTCCGGAACAGGCTGTCAATGATGCTGCCATGACACCCGCCAATAAAAAACTAATAACCTTTTTCATAAATAATCCTCCTTCTCATTGTATATATTGCCATTTTTCTTTGAGATCTAACACCATCTCTTGTATAAATTATAGCATTATAAATTGAGAATAAATAACGAAAACTGGCGTGAACATTGCAAATGTTGACAATTTATGTATTTAATGTCTCTTATTAATCTGGTCACGATCCACCGCCAGCTGTATTGTACTATTATGGTTTTGAATCATATAATTCTTATAATCTCTTGGGGACATTTGATATGTAGATTTAAATGCTCTGAAAAAATTAGAATAATCATCAAAACCGCTTAGTTTATAGATATCCTGTATTCTTGCTCCTTCCATCAGATGATTCCTCGCTATAATCAGACGACGTTTTTTGCAATAATCCATAACGGTCATCCGCGTATGTTTTTTAAATTTTCTCATCAGGTGATATTTATTCATAAAAAAATGATTTGCAATCATATCCAGAGTGATAGGTTCCATGTAATGCTGGTCAATATAATCCATAATAGAATGAATCATCTCGTCATTTTCAAAAGTGGTTTCTTCAACCGAGTGAAAATTCTGACTGTAACGGCAAAGAAGCAAAAGCAGCTGCCTTAAATAACTCTCCAAAAGACTGGCGCTGGCGAAATCGGTGCCCTCGCTCTCCTTGCACATTTTTCTGAAAATGGATTCAATCTCTTTACTCTGCTGTCCGGGAAGCCGGAATACCTCTGCCCTGCTCTCTCTTCCTATCATCTGATTATATTCAATTTCCCCCCCCAGCAATGTTTCAATATAATTATATTCCAGCCACAAAACAAACCGGCGATACGGTTTTGTCATGTCTTTTATTACTGCCCGGTGTAAACGCTGATTGTTGATTAAAACAATATCGCCATGCTTCAGTGTATAGATTCGGCTGTCAATGATATAATCGCAGTCTCCTTCCGCATGATAATATATTTCAAGGAAATCATGGTAATGGAGAGGATGATCCACTGAGGGAATATTATCCTTATAAAATACTTCGTAATTGGGTGAATCCATATTATCTTTGGTATACAATGTGTTTTCCATAACAATCTCCGTTCTTCCACACCGCATTACGAACCTGTATTTTTTAAACGTTCGTAACGGATTAAGCTGACAATTTTATTACATTATCAGCATACCAAATCATATTATACAATTCAATGATAACCAGAATATTCAAGGAAGAACCTAAAAATAAGCGTTTGGATGTCCATTAAGAACAACCAACGCTTATTTTCAGTTTATCAGAGCACTTCACCGTTTGATTGTATTACCTGCTTATACCAGAAGAAAGAGTCTTTTCTTATTCTCTTTAAACTTCCATTTCCCTCATCATCCTGGTCTACATAGATCATTCCATAACGTTTGCTCATTTGAGAAGTTCCGCAGCTGATTAAGTCAATGCAGCCCCAGGATGTATATCCCATGAGTTCCACTCCGTCGCATACCGCTTCTTTCATCTGTCTGATATGCTCACGCATATATTCAATCCGGTAAGGGTCATGCACAGCTTCATCTGCCTCCAGAGTATCCACCGCCCCTAATCCATTTTCAACTACAAACAGTGGTATCTGATACCTGTCCCATAATTTGTTTAACGTAATTCTTAATCCAATCGGATCAATAGGCCAGCCCCAATCCGTTAATCTGATATACGGATTCTTAATTTTAGATACCAGATGGCCAGAAAGTTCCTTTGCATTCGGACCTCCCTTTGTTACATAGGTCATGTAATAACTGAAAGAAATAAAGTCAGCGGTATTTTCCTTTATTATTTCGAAATCTTCAGGCAGAGTTTCAAGCTCAATTCCATTTTCTTCAAAATACCGTCTCATATAAGCCGGATATTCTCCCCGTACCTGTACATCAGGATAAAACAGGTTGATATGGTCCTCCTTAAGCGCCTGAAGCTGATCCTCAGGATTGCAGGATTGTGCATATGTCTCCAGCCGGCATATCATGCAGCCGATTTTCGCCCAGGGCATGATCTTCCTTAATCTAATGCAATCACTGTATCCATAATCATTTCACTTGTGTTGTATTTTAATACAGCATAAGGCATTGATACGCAACTGTCAACAATTAGGATAAACGCTCGAAAACAAGGACTTACAATAAAAGACGGGCGCAAATACAGCCCGTCTTTTTCTAAAAATATATTATTGCATTTCTATCTCTTATTATTAAGCCGGTCTACCAGTTCCTGCATTTCTTTAAAAGAACTTACTTGAGGAGCAAAGCTTAATATCTGGCGAAGTGGCATATATTGGAACATGGCATCATCCATCTGCTGTGTAATTGCCGACTTTGCAGCCTCTCCTTCTGAATTTCCCAGTGCACTTCCTTTTTTATAACGTTCAAGCAGAGGTTTAATTATGTCTGCTGCATCTGGATCTGTTAAAATATCCCCTATAATACTGTTTAGATTGTAAACTACAGGTTCTTTCACCGTAGATTCTACCTTAACAGCTATCTTCTGGCGAAGATCTCTGGAAGAAGAGGCGGCATGTATCAGATAGGTGCCCGTTTCTGCAAACCAGTCTTTCATCCCCACATGGTAGTAGGAAAATGCCCGTTTACCAAGTGTAAAGGATACTGTCTTTGTCTCTCCCGGCTCCAACTCAATCTTTGCAAATTCACGCAGTTCTCTCACTGGACGGATTGCCTGGCTTTCCTGTGCTTCCACATAAATCTGCACCACCTCTTTTCCCTTAACCTTACCTGTGTTGGTAACATCAAGAGAAACCGTCACTGTATCGTTATCTGTCATCACCAGTTTATCTGCTTTCATATTGCTGTATTCAAAGGTTGTATAACTTAATCCATAACCAAAGGGGAATAACACTTCCATATTCTTTTTATCGTAATACCGGTATCCTACAAATACTCCTTCCCGGTATTCTGTTACATCCTTTTCTCCTCCATAATAAAGATAAGACGGATTATCTTCCAGCTTACGTGGAAACGTCTCTGCCAGTTTTCCGCTTGGGTTTACATGACCATATAAAATGTCCACGATTGCACCGCCGACCGCCTGACCGCCTAAATAAGCTTCCAATACTCCTTTTACTTTATCAATCCATGGCATCTCCACAGGTGAACCATTGTGAAGCACCACTACTGTATTGGGCTGGACAGCAGCCACCCCCTCAATTAAGGCATTCTGACATTCCGGCATAGCCATATGGGCTCTGTCATACCCCTCTGACTCAAAGGAATCAGGAAGTCCGGCAAATATAACAGCTGTTTTTACTTTCTTTGCCGCTTCCACAGCTTCTTCTAATAGAGTGCTATTGACCCGATCTGAATCTATCTCATATCCCTGGGCATAAATTACCCTCTTGTCTCTGGCCGCCTCCACTGCAGACTCCACTCTCGTAGAGTTAATGTGGGAACTGCCGCCTCCCTGGTATCTGGGATGAGCTGCGAAATAACCAATAAATGCCACTTCATTGGAGTCCGTAAGGGGAAGAATCTCCTGATTTTTTAAGAGAACTGCGCACTCTCCCTCCATCTTTCTCGCCAGCTCATGATGAGCCTCCTTATCCCATATTGTATCTGACTTCCGGTTCTTTAAATAGCGGTCTGCTATCGTCAGAATTCTGGCTGCTGCCTGATCAAGAACCTCCTCTTTGAGCCTTCCCTCTCTCACAGCCTCCACTAAAACCGCATCATTGATTCCGCCTGATGAGGGCATCTCTAAATCAAGGCCTGCCTGGGCTCCTGCAACGCGATCATTGACCGCTCCCCAGTCACTCATAACATAACCGTCAAAGCCCCACTCTTCTCTCAGTATATCCGTCAGATAGCGTCTGTTTTCCGACGCGTAGGTTCCGTTTATTTTATTGTAAGAGCACATCACAGTCCAGGGCTTTGCTGATTCTACCGCGCCTTCAAATGCAGCCAGGTAGATCTCCCTCAATGTTCTTTCATCTATAACAGAATCTGAGGTCATACGCCTGTGCTCCTGATTATTGGCAAGGAAATGCTTTAAGCTGGTTCCTACCTGCTTACTCTGTACTCCCTTTATATGGCTTCCTGCCATTTGGGCAGCAAGATATGGATCCTCAGAAAAATATTCAAAGTTTCTGCCGCACAGAGGGGACCGCTTGATATTTACTGCAGGTCCCAGAATGACACTGACATTCTCCGCCTGACATTCTTCTCCCAGCGCCTCACCAAGGCTTGTAAGCAGTTCCCGGTCAAAGGATGATGCGGTTGCACATGCGGTAGGAAAGCAGACTGCCTTTATGCTGTCATTCACGCCTAAGTGATCGCTTTTCTCATCCTGCTTTCGTAATCCATGAGGGCCATCGCTCACCATAGTTGCCGGAATACCCAGGCGTTCCACGGTCTTTGTATGCCAGAAATCTGCTCCCGAACATAATCCCGCCTTTTCTTCCAGTGTCATTTCCCCAATCAATTTTTTAATATCCATTTTTCCTATCCCTTCTATTCAGATTAACGATTATCTGATGTTATAAACGCTTCTCACAGTTAATTCCTCCGGCAGTCCTTTCAAAATCCTTATTCTCCTTTCCCCAGGATTCATATCGAAGTAATTATCACTCAAAAGAAGATCGTCCTTTTTGTTGCGGATCTCCACTGATCTGGCATAAGCCTTTGCAGTTACCACCAGACTATCCCCTTCTGAACGGACAGTCAGTTCCGGATCAATAAAACGATAGTGTTTGGGCGGACAGAACAAAACAGTTCCACTGGACACGATTTTCCCGTCCTGCTCCAGGCTGAAACTTACATAATCCTCATAAAGACTTGCTTCCTGCAGGGAAACCTTTTCAAACCACAGAGAAGAAAGCTTTGGAAGCATGTATTCCTCCTGGCTGTGCTTCACTACTTCACCGGTGTTTTTTCTCAGCTCCCATACTGCTGTCACTCTTTCATCTTTACGGCTCTCATTAGATGCACAGAGGCGTATGGATTTCATCACCTCATACGGCTGCGCATTGGGATTTGGATCCTGGGTAAGGATGCCTTCCTCCTCGCAGGATAACAAAAGAGGTGCAAAAAACCGTTTTTCATAGTAATGAAGTGCTTTCCATCTTCCGCAGTAGTCAATGGAGGACCAGGAAGCAACCGGCCAGCAGTCATTGAGCTGCCACACAATAGCTCCCATACAGCGGCCTCTGTTTCTTCGAAAGTGCTCCACTCCATAGCGGATGGCCTCTGCCTGCAGCAGCTGGGAGGCATAAAGCAGCGTATCAAAATCCCCCGGATAGAGAAAGGTCTGTTCCATATAATTCATAATCTTCCCATTAGCCGTGGAATTGCGCTGATGCTTCTCCATGACATAGGAAAATATATTTCTGTCCTCTTCCTCCGTAAATGTTTCCACTGTCTTTAAGGACGGAAATGACTGAAATCCAAATTCAGACACATAACGGAAATAAAATTTGCGATACTCCGTAATGGGCTTGTTTCCATGCCATACATCCCAATAATGAACATCTCCCCTGTTTTCATCGTTTGGATTGTCAAAGCTACCTCCGGATGAGGGACTGGCCGGCCAGTAAAAGGTCTGGGGATCCTCCTCCTTTAATATCTTTGGAATGATATATTCATACAGCTTGATATAATCGGCTTTCTGCCTGGGTGTACTCTCCCATATCCCCGCATCTGTAAACATCTCCATCTCATTGTTGCCGCACCAGAGCCCAAGACTGGGGTGATGCCGGATTCTACGGATATTATCAATGACCTCCCTTCGGACATTCTCCTCAAATTCCTCCGTTAAGTCATAATTCGCGCAGGCAAACATAAAATCCTGCCATACCACCAGACCCAGCTCATCACAAATATCCCAAAACGAATCATAGGGATAATGACCACCTCCCCAGACACGTATTACATTAAAATTCGCTTCCTTGCACTGGTTTAGTAAATCTCTGGTCCTCGTCTCACTGCATCTGCTTAAAATACAATCCTCCGGGATATAGTCTGCCCCCATGGCAAAAAAGGTAATTCCATTCACTTCATGGGCAAAGGATTCACCAAACTTATCTTTTGATCTGCGTACCGTAAGAGTCCGAAGACCGATTCTCTTTTCCCAGGAATCAATCTCCTCATCCCCGTTGAAAAGCTGAACCAGGACCGAATAAAGATTTTGTTCTCCATATCCATTGGGCCACCATAGCTTCGGGTTTTCAATGAGAATCTCTTCTGTTTTACCCCGAAATATCCGGACTGTCCTGCTGCTTTCATCTGTAAGATCTGTAACCGTAATACGAAGAGCATAGCCCTCTTCCTTAAGCTCCATGTCATACTTTTCCCAATCAATCAGGCTGTTATCTCTGATTTGGTCCAAAAAAACCTTAAACCCCAGATATACCCCTTCCTGCTCATGGCGCTGCGTAACAGAAACGCTGTTTAAACGGGCACCTGTTACACCGATTAAGTAAATTTCTCTCCAGATCCCGGCATCCGGAAGTCTGGGACCCCAGTCCCAGCCAAACATACAGTGCGCTTTTCTCAGCCTGGAAAATCCCCGCATGGCATCCTCAGAACCACCGATTTTTTCCTTCTTGTATTCTTCCTCTATGTATCTGGTCGGAGAATGAAAGATGATCCGTAGCTCGTTCCCATTCTGCCTTATCACATCTGTTACATCAAACTCCCATTCCCGGTGCATGTTATTGACGCTGCCAAGAATGGTGTTATTTAAGTATACATCCGCCAGAGTGTCTAGTCCATTAAAGTGCAGGTAGATTTTTTCCTGATTAAGAACCGCCTCATCCCCGTCAAACACGCCCACGTATTCAAAATCTTCCTTCATAACCTCCAGAGCTTTTAATTCATTATCTCTCCAGTAAGGATCTTCCATCACCCCATTAGCCAGAAGATCTCCATATACGCTGCCCGGTACTGTTGCCGGATACCATTGCTCTTCTGATGCAATGCGCATTACAAAAGTTTTATCTATTTCCCTTTTTATCATCCATTCTCCTTTACTCAGAATCAGACCGTCGATAAATCCCATTCCTCATGTATTTTGGGTACATCGTTAATAAGCCTTTTTGTATAGGCTGCTTTAGGATTTAAAATTACTGACTCTGCAGTACCTGATTCCACAAATTTTCCATGCTCCATGATGTAGATGGAATCTGAAATATAAAAAGCAAGCCCAATATCATGAGTGATAAAAATAATCGTCATATTGATCTCATCCCTCAGTTTTAAAAGCATATCCAGTATAGTAGCCCTGGAACATGCATCAATCATGGAAGTGGGCTCATCTGCCAGCAATATTGCCGGCTTCAGAAGAAAAATCCTGGCGATCATCAGTCTCTGCATCTGACCTCCGGAAAGCTCAAAGGGGTATTTGTTGGTCAGCTCTTCAAATTTGAGGTTTACAAAGCTGCAGGCTTCCGTCATCATCTCCACTTTCTTTTCATACGGAAGCCTTCCTCCCCCTCTCATTTTAATACAGTCCAAAAGAACCTGATCTATTTTATAAAAGACATTAAAGGAAGAAAACGGATCCTGAAAAATCGCCTGGATCCCCTTCCAGTACTCTTTTTTCTTTCTATATCCTTTGATATCCCGGGGCTTTCCCTGAAAACAAATCTCCCCTTCCGTGACACTGATGAGTCCGAGGAGCATTTTTGACAGGGTGGTTTTCCCGGAACCGCTCTCTCCCACAATGGATACAATCTCCCCCTCCTGAAACTGAAAATCTACGTGGTCCACCGCAACCGTTTTTTCCTTACCCATTCCAAAGATCTTAGTGACACCGGAGCCGCTCAGACAGGAAAGGTTCTGTTCTTGCTTCTTTTCATCATTCATCCTTGCAGACCTCCCTTAATTCCTTTTCTTCCAGATAACAGCGGAACATCCGTCCATTTTCCAGATGGCTCTCCGCTATCTGATGAAGCATGCAGGCAGGCTTTGCGTAGCGGCAGCGGTCCGCAAAACGGCAGCCTTTCGGCGGTTTTTTTAAGTTAGGCGGAGTGCCTGGTATGGCAGTGAGCTTCGCCCCTCTTACCCCCTCTTCCGGTACCAGAATGGAGCCCATTAAGCCTCTGGAATATGGATGAAGAGGATCAAAAACCATCTCTCTGGCAGTTCCGTGCTCCACGATCTGTCCGGCATACATCACCATGATCTCGTCCGTAACATTGTAAAGAAGAGGAAGCTCATGGGTGATGAATATCATGGATTTAATAAAACCCTTTTCCATTAAGCTTCGAAGCATTTTAATTACCATCTTCTGAGAAGTCACATCAAGGGCTGAAGAGGGCTCATCGGCAATCAGCACTTTCGGTGATAATATGGTGGATATGGCTATGACTGTCCTCTGTCTCATGCCCCCGGACAGTTCCACTGCATGCTTGTTTAAAACACTCTCCGGAAGGCCCAGAACTTCAAACCGCTGTCTCGCAAGGTCATAGATGTCTTTTCTGGCGATTCCGGAATCATGCGCCCGGACTACGTCCTCAATAAAGGAGATAATCTTCTGTGTTGGATTCAGGGCATTCATGGCTGCCTGGGGGATATAGGCGATTTCATTCCCAAGGACTTTCTTGCGGATCTCATCCGGCTTCATGGCAGTTATATTCACCCCGTCCACTTTTATGGTTCCGCTCTGGTAATGAAGAGGTGCAAAGTAATACCCCATCAGACTCAGTGCCAGTGTGGACTTTCCGCATCCTGATTCCCCTGCAATTCCAAGTGATTTTCCTTCTTCTATTTTAAGTGATATCCCGTCAACTGCAAAGATATTTTCTCCGAATCTAGTTATATATTTTGTTTTTAAATGATCCACTTCCAGCATTGTCTTTCCCACTTTTTATCCCCTCACTCTCTTAGCTGCGGATTAAATATCTGATCCAGGCCCGTATTCATCAGATTCAAGGAAAATGAAATCAGTGCAATGGAAAGAATGACAGGAAAATATGCCCACCAGTCCCCATTTAAATGGGCACTGTAAGACATTGCCCAGTTCATCATTAAACCAAGAGTCGATACTGTCGTCGTAGCAGGTCCAAGTCCGATCATAGACAGCTGTGCCTCCGCAAGAATACCTGAAGATATCTGTAAAATCAGTGCCATCACAACGTAGGAAGCAATATAGGGTAGAATATCCGTGAGGATAATCCGGACCAGACTATGTCCCGAAAGCTTTGACAGATTCACATGATCCCTGTTTCGAAGGGAGATTACCTGGGAACGGACCGATCTTGTCGTCCAGGTCCAGGAGGTGAGTCCGATAATAACCGCCACCATCATTACCCCTCTGGCATTTTTACCAATGCTGTAGGATATCAGAATGAGCAGGATAAAGCTGGGTATCACAGTAAATAAATTAGTGATAAACAGGATTAAGTCATCGATAAATCCTCCCAGATAGCCGGCAATAAGGCCGAGAGAAAGCCCGATGGTAGTGGCGATCAGTCCTGCAATGAAACCTATCTTTAAGGAAGTTTTTATGGCTGCCACCAGCTCCGTTAAAACATCACGTCCAAAATTATCTGTTCCAAGTATAAAGACCCGCTTGCTCCCCACTTCGGAAACATTCACATAAGAGGTTGATGGAATGGTCTTCTTAACTGACACTTCCCCCGTTTCCTCATTCTTTTCCGCTACAAGAACATCGCTGTTCTCAAGCAGTCCCTGAATCTTTTTATCCAGCCTGCTGAAATACTTTTTTCTGGCAGCAATCAGGCCCTTTTGCTCACTGGCAGAATCATAATGTTCCTTCCACAGGGATACAAGCCCATCTGCATCCGTCACATCCACCTCCTTTGGAGACAGACCTGCAAACTGTTGCAGCCAGTCTGCCATTGCCATTCGTTCATCCATGCTTAAATTTTTTTCCAGTCTGCTGGTTGATGTATGTAAGTTTAACGTATAAGGATCTGTATCCACCGCTTCCTTAACAGATATATAGGTTCCTGGTTTAAAAAAGTTCCCCTGCCCAACCATTTCCAAAGGATCATCCGTCACAATCAAAGGATAGAAGATCGTCAGCAGGAGCAATAATGCAAAAATAGTAAATCCCAAAGTAAATTTAGGGGAATGGAAAATCTGTCTGATCTGGTTTTTCATCACTCACCCTCCTAATCCTGCTGAGCAGCCTTGATCCTGGGATCAATGACTCCATAAATCAGTTCCACGAATAAATTAGCCAGCAAAACCATCACTGTAATAATCAGTGTACATGCAGATATTAATGGATAATCCCTGCCTTTCACAGCTGCAAGCAGTGTGGTTCCAAGGCCCGGATAGCTGAATATGATCTCCGCAACCAGCGCTCCTCCAATCATGGTTCCGATAGACATGGCAAGACCCGTAATCTGGGGGAGCATGGCATTGCGGAACACATATCCTACGATTTTCCTGTCTTTGATTCCCATAAAACGGCTGTATTTTACATAATCAGCATTCAGTTCATAGATTGACATGGAACGCATTCCGATCGCCTGGCCTCCTACTGTAATAAGAACAATTGACCAGAACGGCAGCTGATAATGAGCCAGTACAGAACGGAAAAATGTAAGGCTGGCTGCAGGAATCAAGTCAAATCCATAGCCGCCGCTGGAAGGTGCCAGACCAAGCTTCAGGGAAAAAACATAAAGAAGAATAGTCGCCATGCCAAAAGCAGGTACATTACTCATAAATAAAAATGCGGGTAGTATTCCTTTATCAAATATACCTTTTTTATACGCGGAAATGGCTCCAAGAACATTCCCAAGAATCCAGCCCAATAATATTGCAGGAAGCTGAAGACAGACGGTCCACCATACAGAGGAGGAGATAATATCGCTTACTGTTCTGGGATACTGGCTGAACGAAACTCCAAAATCCCCTCTGACAGCGTTCTTTAAGAAAATAAGAAATTGAGTGCTCATCGGCAGATTAACGCCGAATTTCTCCGCATAGTCCTCATATACGGCCTGAATTGCGGTAGAATCGGTCATGCCGTCTACCGCTCTGGCCGCAATGGCTGAGACCGGATCACCTGGCATCAGTCTGGGAAGAACAAAATTCAGCACAACAGCGATCACCAGAGTTATCAGATACCAGATGATTTTATTGGTATAATATTTTTTATATCCTGTCAAAGTCTCACCCCTTTAGTATTCTCTGTCAGTTAACATTCACCAGATTATAAAGTGCTGCAATTCCATAGCCATCAGTGCAGTCCGTCGGCGGTATATTGTCTCCGTCATCAAGCTGCGGGAAGCCGGTCCATACGCTTTCATTCACCGCGTGGAACAGCATCGGTCTGTACATCAGGGAGAAGGAAGGAACCTCATCTAAATAAATCCTGCTCAGTTCGGTATAATATTCTTTCAGAGTATCCTTATTGGTCTCTAATGGAATCTTCTTTAAAAGGTCGTTTGCCTTATCATTAATGTATCCGCCGTAGTTACCAGTCCAGTTTACCTTTAAGTTGGCATAATCCGTGGACATGAAGGCCATGGCTCTGCCCCATGGGTTAGCAACGGAGGCTGCCGGTGGGTTCCACATGCAGATATCGAATTTTCTGGTAGTCATATCATCATAGAAAGTATTGGCATCCGGAAAATAAGTTTCAATGTTGATTCCTATTTTGCTTCCTGCTGCTGCAACAATCTCCAGTGATGCATTCCAGTCGGTCCAGCCGTCCGGACATTCTGCTTTAAAGGAAAGATTCTTCCCGTCAATCTCACGGATTCCATCTCCATCCTTATCTACAATTCCTGCCTTGTCTAAGAGAGCATTCGCCCCTTCCACATCATTGCCTGTAAACTGGTAATCCTTGAGTGCATCCTGATTCACCAGTGACTGCTCTGCAGATGTGGGGTTCATGATGGAACGCGGTACATCTTTAAAGTTGGGGGACTGATTGGACATGGCGGAGGCAATAATCTGATCATAATCAACCGCCATGGCAATGGCTTTTCTCACTTCCTTCCGGTCAAGACCCGGCACCTCCACATTAAAGAATGCGGTAGGCATGGTGGCACAGACACCATAGGGTGCTTCATCAATATAGGTGGAAATAGGAAGACCATCTTCTTCCCAAAGCTTCTGAACATTGGTAATAAACTGCTGGGATACATCCACCTCTCCTGATTTAAATGCAGTATCCCCTGCGGCATTATTCTCATAGATTACATGGGTTATGTATTTCGGTGCGGGAAGTTTTCCCCATAAGGCCTTTCCCCAATAATTATCATCTCTTACAAAGACGACTTTCTGATCGTCATTGTAATAGGATTTATAAGGTCCGGAGGAAACAAAATCATCCATACGGTCCTGTTTGATTTTGTCTGCATCATTCCCATTGCGCTCTTCCACCTTCTGAAGATAGGCTTTTTGCAGCACATAGATCTTGGGAACATATTCTACTACCTTTAACGGATTCACAGGAAGACCTGTTTCATCTAACTTAGCTTTAAAAATAACGGTATGTTCGTCTTTAGCATCTACCGATTCAATATAATTGGCATAATCACTGCCCTGGGCAGTCGCATACTTTTTATGGCAGTCAAAGGTATATGACACATCCTGTGCAGTCACCGGAGTACCATCGCTCCACTTTGCATCCGGATTTAAGGTTATAGTCAGTTCTGTCTGCCCGTCATTCCAGGAATAATCTTTCCCCAGCAGTCCATAGAGTTTCCCGTCAAGCATGTTATACATGAAAAGTGTCTCATATACGATCTCTCTGGCATTATCCTGCTGGGCTATAGCCATTGCATTGTTTGAATTGGAGCTTAATGGATTCCAGTCATTGATTGTCCCCCATTGCTGTCCATTAAAGTACAGGGTCTCTTTCCTCGGTGTGGACCCCGCTTCTTCTGCTGCCTTTGTCTCTTCTGCTGCCGATGTCTCTGCTGCCGTTACCTTAGTCTCCTCCGCCTTGCTCGTCTGTACTGTCCCTTCGGCCGGTGCCGCTTTCTGGCATCCGGAAAGAAGAGTCAGCGTCATTGCGCTCACGGTAAGAAGCGCAGTCAATTTGCTGTGTCTTTTTCTCATCTATAAACCTCCACCCAATCATCTCCCAGGTCATAAACCCGGGGCAACTATCTGCTACTATTCTATTGTAGATGAACAAAGGCTGAATTAAAATGTTCCTATTTTCGTTTTTGGTGTGATATTTTCAATTCCCCCTCCTTTTCTCCTTGAATTTTTACGGAATTCACTGGGAGTGACACCGGTGGTCCATTTAAACGTTTTCATAAAATGCTTGGAATCCTCATAGCCTGTCATGGATCCGATCTCACCAATCTTTAAATCCGTTTCAGACAGCAGCCTCTTCGCTTCGTTCATACGGATCTTTCGTAAATAGGAAACAAAGTTATCTCCCGTGTATTCCTTAAAGGCAATGGAAAATACCGTATAATTCATGGAAATATAGTTGGATACCATAGCCATGTTAATGTTCCTGGGGTAATTCTCATTCATATAGGCAAGTGCCTGCTCCATCTTTATGCGATTTTTATAATCATCATTTTCTTTGAGCGCTCTTTGATTGATCCTTAATAATACACGTCTGATTTCTGTACAGTATTCATCAATGTTGTCAAAAGCAAGCATATGGCAAAGATTCCCCGGCAATATTTCTTCTGCTCCCAGGATTCTGCCGTAAAATTCTTTTACCCTTGCAGCAATCTGACTAATCAGCTCCTGAAACCATATCCCTTCTATTTCTCCTTTTTTTATCCTGTCTGCCATTGCAAGAAGAAACAATTCATTTTTTGTGTTTTTCTGGGTGCCGATCCTCTGTACAAAGCATTCCAGTTCATTAGGTGATATTACATAACTGCATCCGGGTCCGGTATCCTCTTTTTGCATACTAAACAGACGGAGTCTGCGCTGCCTTGCTTCCTCATAAGCTCTTCTTAGATTCCTAAGTCCTTCATAAGCTTCACTGATTCCAAAAATACCTTCCTCATTCTTTTTTAACAGAAAATTTCCGGCATCTTTTGCAGCCATTAAAACTACATAGTGTCCCTCCAGATCCGGGAAGGAAAACATCTGATCATTGCTCCAGTTTTTCAATCTTTCATTCCCGCAGACAACGGAAAATTCCGTATTATAAAACCTGCTGAGACGCTCTGCTTCTTCCATCTCCTCCTGTGTAATATTCTCGGACAAAAGAATTCTTTTTAACTGACTGCTGCACAATGCCTTTTTGGCCCGTCTTTGCACTGACTCCTGTTGGATTTCTGCCTCCAGCTTTACCATAATAGCATTCAGTTCTTCCCGTTTTACAGGCTTTAGCAGATATTCTCTTGCCCCGCACCGCAATAAATCAACCGCAAAGGAAAAATCATCATATCCGCTGATTGCAACAATTCTTGGTATGTATCTGGTTTTTTGAAGCTCCTTAACCAATGTGATTCCATCCATCTCAGGCATCCGTATGTCCGTAATCAAAACATCAACAGGCATATTACCTGCAATTTCCAGTGCCTCCTGTCCATTCTTACATTCTATAATCTGGTCAATGGGAACCTGGCACCTGGCAAGCATGGCAGAAATTCCCTTTCTGATTATTTTGCAATCCTCCGCAACCAGTACATTTTTCATATAAGCCCCCGCTTTCTTTTCTGATAAGGAATTTTTATTGTAACCCGGGTATAATGATGCTTTTCTGATTCAATGACGATTCCATACCCCGTCCCGAAACCAATCTGCAGTCTGTCATGGACATTTTTTAATCCGATTCCGTTCTCCTGCCCGGATTGATCCTCTCTTTCCCCAGTTAGACGCTTGTTCAGCTGTAACAGTTCCCCTTCATCCATTCCGCAGCCGAAATCCGTTATTCGTATGTAACAATCCCCTCCAATGATCTCTCCCTCCATATAGATATTGGTATCCTGTGTATATTCCCGCATTCCGTGACTTATGGAGTTCTCAACAATTGGCTGCAGTGACATCTTTGGTATCTCCTGGAATAGAATCTCCTGGGGAATTTCCATACGCAGACATATCTCGTCGTCATACCATAAATTCACCAAAGCCAGATAATTCCTGATATGTTCAATTTCTTCTTCTACTTTTACATAACCTGTTTTCCATCGCATGCTGTAACGAAGAAGCTGTCCAAAAGAAGAAACCGTATCTGCGATCTCGTATTTTTCATCAATCTCCGCCATCATTTTTACTGATTCCAGTACATTGTAGATAAAATGGTTGTTGATCTGATTTTGCAGTGCCTTAATCTGGGAATTTTTTACAAGCAGTTCACGCTGAAGGGTTTCTTCCATCAGTCTCTGTATCCGGTCCAGCATGGTGTTTATTTCTATTCCCAAAACTCCAAATTCGTCTCTGCTCATATTTTGGACCCTGACCTCTAAATCCCCCTGCTGAACCCGGTATACCGTATTATAAATCTCATAAAACTGCCTCAGTATGTGAGTAACCTGCCTGTTGGAAAACAGAAGAAGAACAATAACAATGGCAATCCAGAGAAGGAGGATTTCAATTCTGGAAGAACGAAGGATCATCTCATCATTTTTCGTGGAAACGATTCGTATTAAGTAACCCTGAATGGATTTAATCTTTACATAGCCAGCTATCACCTCTTCCCCGCCAAGTCTCGTTCTCTTACAGACAGCACCGTTCCTATTCAACTCTGCCTGATCCTGATTGTTCAGAAAATCCATAATATCTTTCTTCTGACTATTGAAAAGATCCGATAATTCCGGACTGCTGTAAATGGTCCCTGCCTGATCCACAAAACAGGTCCTGTCCGATACCGTGGAATGATAGAGATCCGGAAACATATTTTCCATAGTCACTGCGGATTCCACAATTCCATACCGTCCGTACCGGTAATCATTCAGCCTTGTAATCAGAGAGGCAATTCGTGGTATATGCTGGGGATCCTCCTCCTGTTCCAGAGTATCCACATAGTCAAAACACCAGGTTCCGGTTGCCGGCACTCCATCCTTTCCCCACTTTAAGTCCGCAATCCTGTCCTCTTTAT
This sequence comes from Lacrimispora amygdalina, assembly GCF_900205965.1. GTDB lineage: Bacteria > Bacillota > Clostridia > Lachnospirales > Lachnospiraceae > Lacrimispora > Lacrimispora amygdalina_A. The sequence goes on along the minus strand of NZ_OAOF01000010.1, from coordinate 87,567 downwards.
AAAGCAGGGGAATAATTTCTTTCACAGATTCGGAATGAACAAACATTCTCAGCTTATATATATATGGATTGCTTTTAACAATCTTCTGGACTCCGCTGATTTCCTTCCCGTAAAAATCCAGAATATCCATAAAGCTGAACTTCTTGTCGGAAGCAATCTGATTTAAGAAATCATTAATCGATTCATTATTTACAATGATCTCAGCGGATAATTTACAGTTTACAGCAATCTGCTCCGCATTCTGACAGCTTTTATCCAGTTCGTACATCATCTGTGTTTGTCCATCTTTATATAAGGACACTTCCATATTATGAAAAAAAAGCAGAAGAAAAATTCCAATGGGCACCATCAGAACCCCAAGGATCAGCAATGTAAATTTGCTGCTTAAAGAAAGCAGCCTGATTTTTTTCCAGGCTATCCGTTTTTGATTATTCAGAATCTGATCCTCCCCTCAAAAAGCATAACTGCTGCCCGTCTGATATCCTGCTTGTCTTCCAAACGGGCAGCTTTATTTAATATATGTTTTATGTCCTGGGACTTATGATTTTACTGTAAAGAAAATTCAGAGACAGACAGCAGAAAGAAAGATACTGACATGATGTGAAAACTACGAAAGGAGATGTAAAAAGTCCATCTGTCCATCCTTTAATGATTTTACGGGCCGTTGTGTTATAATTACATTTTCAGGCAGAGAACCAAATAATACAGGCGCCTTCGGGTCATGGTTCTCCCTGTTCTTTCGTGCACGTTCCTGAGAAAAAACTCCATAACAATATCTGCAGCCATGAGCACAGCTGTCATAACTGCCGATATCCACACTTTCCATGCACCCACAGCCGGGACGCTGTCCGGTATCCTTCCTTTTGCGAAGTCTGCAGCCTGTCAGTTCTTCGATTAAGTCACCGTCAATGCAGGAAGCATGAGTAATACCAAACTGGCTTAGATCCACAGATTCACAGCAGGTTGACAGTTGGATTCCATACTTATGTGCACTCTGTGAAAACCCTTCACCGATCCGGAACATGTCACCTTCCTGTATGGGAAAGGCTCCCAATTCCCGTAAAGTAGTTCCCAGCCTGGCATAGAAATCAAGAAAACTGAACACGCATCTTTCTGTGCAGCCCTGCAGCAAACCGGCCATTTTCTCAAAACATTCTAAATGATAGGCTACATCCATCTGATCAGTTAAAATTACTGGATCATACCGCCAGATAACACGTTTAGGACCAAGGATTGCACTAAGTTTTTGAAAAGTTTCAATTAGCTCTTTTTTATCCGGCAGAAACGCTTCCACCTCTCTTCCATAAGGCGTAAGAGTAAACTGAATATAAAAATCATATCCCATTGCGGATATGGTGTCAAGCTTCAAAATCATTTCTCTTGGATTTTTGGTCCAGAACACGATGCAGTCCACAGTTTGCGGACTTAGCTGCACCTGGCTGTAACGGGATGGATTTCTTGGATTTGGAACCAGTACATATCCTTCTTTTAAACGATTGAGCAGCCAGTCAGAATAAAACGCCGGAATATCAGTTCTGCGGCTTACACTTAAAATCATTGGATCCCTCCTTTTTATGGTTTCATCATACGGGTAAACATCAATTAAATTTAGAATCTAATTATTATACCGGTTTCTGCATAGATCTATAAAAAAAATACAATAATAATAAAAAATAATAAAATACAAGGAGACATCAATGAAAAAGTACTCTCGTGGCGTTGAATTGCCTGTTGGTTTTGGATTGGCATTGGAAGAATACCAGGCAATGGATTACTTCTTTTCCCTGCCGGAAAAAGAACAGCAGCATATGGTGGATCATGCGGAAACACTTCAATCAAAGCTGGAAATGCAGGCATATGTAAACTCTTTTGTTGAGTCAAAGTTTCATTAACATCAGCATATATAAATATAATACAAAACTTCAGGATATCTGTATATAGCAAAACAGACCGGCTGCAAAAGATCGGTCTCTTTTTTTACAATTAAATTCTGTTATTTTTGCATTATTACTGTATTTATCAATAAATTAACGGATTTTTTGTTTAATAATTTTTAATTTTCAAGGACTAATGTTATTATTTCACAAACAAATACGATAAAACTTTTGTAAATTAAATAATTTTACAGGAGGGGGGTGATACCATTGCGGAATTTACAATAAGGAGATCTGCTCCGTGAGGAAGTATGAAAAGTAACAGGGGTATGAAAAGCAAAAGATGAAAACGAAAGGAATTAAGTATGCAGAAGAAAATCAAATTATTAACAACTGGATTTGCTGCAGCAGCAATGCTTACAATCATGAGCTCCAGCGTTTTAGCAGCTCCCTATGTCAACAAACAATTTGAATTAGTACAGCCCGATGGAAGCAGGGTCTTAGTAAGTGCCACAGGAGATGAATATTTCCAGCAGATTGAGACTCCGGAAGGGTATACCCTTATCCGTGATGAAAACGGCTGGATCTGTTATGCCAAATTAAATGATGACGAAACAGAATATGTATCTTCCGGAATCGTATATAAAGGAATTAACAGCCGAAGATCCGAAGATCCGGGAAAGACTAACCTGGAAAAGCATGTAAAAATCAAAAAAGAGGCAATCAAAGACAAAGCTGATGAAGTAAGGAAAAGACTCCATGGAACTGATTTTAAAAATGCTCCGGAATCAGATAGTGATTTAGACAGAGGACTCCTGGATTCGAAAATAAGAACTTCCGGTGATGTAAAAGGCCTGACAATATTAGTTGATTTCCCAGATGTAAAAAGTGATATCAGCCGTTCAGAAATAGACCGTTTCTTTAACGAAACAGGTTACACAGGCTTTAACAACAATGGATCTATAAAAGATTATTATTATGACGTCTCCGGCGGAAAAGTCACTTATACAAATACATTAATCGGATTTTATACTGCGAAGCACCCCAAATCCTATTACGACGATATTTATGAACAAACTGGTTCCTATGCAAAATCAGATGAACTTGCTGAGGAGACGTTTCAATGGCTTAAATCTTCCGGATTTAACCTTTCCTCTCTTACTACTGATTCCAGAGGATACTTAAAAGCCGTTAACCTCCTCTACGCAGGAACGCCAGATGCCGGATGGGCAAAAGGCTTATGGCCACATCAGTCCTGGTATCCCAAATCCGATTATATTAACGGTGTCAGAATCCAGAAATATGAGATGTCTGAAATAGGCAGTGATATGTCACTCTACACAATATGTCATGAGAGTGGTCATATGATTTACGGATATCCGGATCTTTATGATTACGATGGGGATTCACAAGGTACCGGAGCATACAGTTTAATGAGCACCGTTTTAAATTATAAAAATCCTGTACCGCCGGATCCATACTGCAGAAATATCATTTCCCGCTGGAATCTGCCCATGAACATGAACGAATATGGTGCCGGAACTAAATTTACTGCAGTTGCTGACAGCAATGGAAATTCCTATACTTATAAATGGTCAGGCAGTCAGTCTAATGAATATTTTTTAATAGAAAACATTCAAAGAAATGGCAGATATGCTGATGTACCTGATGCAGGACTGGCAATCTGGCACGTGGACGAAAAGGGAAATAATTCCAAAAACGAAATGACATCTGGCAGCCATTATTTAGTATCTCTTGAACAGGCAGATGGCTATTATGATATGGAAAGAAATGAAAACGGAGGAAACAGGGGCGATTTATTCCGGGCAGGATACCGGGATTCTTTTACCAGCGTTACAACTCCCGATTCCAATTGGTGGAATGAGTGGGAATCAGGTCTGGAATTATCACAGATCGGCAGTCTGGGGACTGAAATGACATTTGTGCAGTCTGCCTCTAACCAAAATCCAGATCCAGACCCGGAGCCTCAGTTTAAAAACATAGCCGGACTAGCCGCTGCCACGGCTTCTTATGTATCTGACTGGGAAAACATAAGTGCACTGAATGATGGAATTGATCCTGCAGATTCAAATGACAGAAGCGGTGCTGTTTACGGAAACTGGCCGGAAACCGGTTCACAATGGGTTCAGTACACATTTAATGAAAATCACAACATTACAGGATGTGATGTCTATTGGTTTAAAGATGGTCAGGGAATTGATGTACCTGCTTTCTACTACATCTACTACTGGGATGGTAGTGCATGGCAGGAGGTTCAGAATCCAGAAGGTCTTGGTACAAAGATCAATCAATATAATAAAACCACTTTTACGCCTGTAAATACAAGGGCTATTTCCATCGTGATGGATTCAAATGGAACAAGTTCAACCGGTATTCTTGAATGGAAAGTATACGAAAAATAAGTATATAAATAATTAAATAAAGCGGGCAGAAAAAACCGGATGGTCCGGTAATCTGCCCGTGTTTTTTTACTCCGGACCATGCTCTTCTCCCATTTCCAGCTTAGCGCAATGTCTCTAAAGACAATACAGTACATAATCCTGAAGTTCACGCTGAAACCCGGCAAGACGGAGGAGGCTTTCTGCTTCTTTTGGAAATTCCTTTATCACAATTCTTTTACGCGACGGGAATATCCGGTGTGCCGTAAATTCCCTGACAAACTCTGTAAGAACCTCTCCGGCACAACCCATATCAAATATCTTAAGAACCCTGCCCTGACGTTCCAAAACCGCTGCAGGTATTCCCGATACGAATGCAACCGCAGTCCCCTGTACATTTAAAAATGTTTTTCCTTCCTGATGATGCAGCACTTTCCCCCAAAGCTGGGCTGGATCAGCCCCGTTTAGCCAGACCACCCCTTCTCTGGGATTTGAAAGGCTTACCATGGTTCCTGCATAATCCTTATCCCGGATAAATTGTATCCCGGACAGACCTTCGATAAAGTATCCCCTGCGCACTCTGCCAGTATATTCCCAGATCCGCAGTGTCTCCAGTGCTGTACTCCATGGGATTCCCTTTATTGTCTCTCTGCAGACTAGGACGGTTTTATCAAAGTTACGGTTAAGTATCTGTTCAACTGTAATATTCTTAAGAGGGCGGATAACTTCCCATCTTCCTGTCAGCAGAATCTTTGTCCTTGCATTTACCCGCTGGCGTACAGTCCCCTTATTTAATTGGTCCCTGATCATCAGCTGCCTGACCGGAATCAGACTGTCTGCGCTTACAAGCCCCTTTTGGGTCAGTGAAAAAAGAGCTTCATAAGGTGACTTTCCCAGAATTCCCTCCAGTCTCTGCATGAAGCTTGCCCCATGTTTTAACAGGGCACCGTACACAGCCTTCTCCTCTCCTTCCAGCCGTTCATATACTTCTGATAAATCTGCAGTCCAGTCAATGTCTGCAGTCTGATGAAAGGTGAGACTGGCCCCCTCCCCCATCTGCCAGAATACCTTTCCAGCTGTCAAAAGAGAATCCATGAGTTCCGGATGATAGCGGTTCACCCGTGCAGGCAAGAGTACAGACTCCCACATTTGTGCCTGAAAGGGCTGATCCAAAAGCCCGTTTACTGCTTCTTCCAGCTGTTCCAGAGGAGATGCCGATATCCGCAGGCGCATTGCCATGAGAGCAGCATACCGCTCGGGAGGAAGAGTGGATATCTGCTTCCTTCTGTTTCTGATCGTTTCATTTCTGGCCCTGTCATAAAGCTCGAAATGATAATAAATATCATCCTGCAGTATCAGCTTACCCTGGTCGCACAATGCAGATAAAATACCAAGTGCCCTGTCATCTGTCCATAAATACCGCTTAGCCACCTCTTCCAGGGTTTTCGCACCCCGATACCTCAGTAATCTTTGAACAAGACGTTTCGAAGCATTCTTCTGCCCCTTAACAAGGGCATTCTCATAATCATTTTCATGCTCTGCTGCAATCCATAACCCTGGTTCTACGTAGAGTGCTCTTCCTTCCGACGCCAGCTTTTCCAGCCATTCGATGGGAATATCAAGTTCTCCTGCTTCTAAATCCCCCTCTATCATGAGAAGTGTGTGAAGCTGTATTTCATCTTCCGGAAGACGCAGCCGCCTGGAAACACGGGCCAGCTGCTCCGGTTCCGGCGTGATCCCTGCTGCCTCATGAAGTGCTTCTTTTGCCGCCTCATGGATGTTCTGGGGTGTTGGTGAATAATCATACATCATGGAGGCTTCCGTCTGACGTCTTAATGGCAATGACATGGGAGAAGGTGTCTCTAAGTACATCTCCCGTATCTGAATTTCACCTGATTGTATTTCATGTAAAACGGTTTCCAATCCTTTTAAATCCCAGAAGTCTTCCAGGCATTCCCGTTTTGTTTCCTTCAGTATGGGATGGTCATCCTGTTTCACAAGAAAAGAAAGCATCTGGGCACTTTTCATTCGCTGGATCCAGAGAGGCTGACGCTTCTGATTCCTCACTCCCATCATCAGTGCCCTGGCAGCGTTGTAGCGGAAATTCATATGAAACAGGGGCGTTGCGGGAAGTAATGCAGCAACAATCTGGCCAGCCGTCTGGGGAGATATTTCATATATAAGTCCGTCGGGCAGCGGCTTGCCATCATAAGGAAACAGCAAAAATCCATCGTCATCTGCTGTAGCGTTGATGGTGGTTTCCACATGAAGCTTTGCCGCTTCCGTCATAAGAAGGGACAAGGGCTCATTGACCTGGCGTCCAAATACAGAATGTACCATCATCTGATGATTGCTGTTTTCATCCATGAAGTGTTCTACCAGAATGGTTCTGTCATCAGGAAGAATGCCCGTACTTTTTTGCTGACTGAGCAGATAATCCAGGGCACGTTCCCCGGTTTGTTCATCCAGTCCCAGACTTTTCAATTCAGCCAACAAGGCGTTTGCACTTCCTGCCTGATTGAATCTGCGCAGAATCTCACCAAACACAAGTCCTGTTCTCATCCTCCGCCCTTTGATGTCTCCATGCCAGAATGGAAGTCTGGCCCCGGAAGGGTTAGCAGCAGATACAATCACTGTATCCCTCATAATACTTACGATCTGCCACGCAAATGTTCCCAGTAAAAAACGGTCCCCGATTCTGGATTCAAAAACAAATTCCTCGTCAAGCTCTCCCAGCCTGACTCCGCTTTCCGAACGGACTGTATAAAGTCCTCTGTCCGGTATGGTTCCCCCTGCACTGATTGCCAGCATGCGGCTATAAGCATCTGCACTTACCCGGTCATGAATCCTGTCGTAGATAATGCGTGGTCTTACCGGAATATCCCTTTCATGCTCATAGTCACCTGCCAGCATCCGAAGAACACCTTTCACTTCCTCAGCAGTTACGTCATAAAACGGATACGCTCCGGACAGAATATACATCACATCCTCCACGCCGTATTCTTTCGTACACGCCATAGATACAAGATGCTGGGCAAGAACATCCAGGCATAGCCTGGGCGGGCTGGCGTACTCAATTTTACCGTTTCTGGCTGCCTCTGCGGTAAATCCGCAGTACAATCCTTCCGAAGACTCTCTGGGGAACATATACATGATGCTGATACGGCCTGGTTTGTGCCCTGCCCGCCCCAGCCGCTGCATGGTACTTGAGATGGAACGGGGGCATCCGACCTGGAATACCTGTTTGATCTCACCCACATCGATGCCGAGTTCCATGGAAGAGGTGGTACAAAGAAGTTTTAATGCCCCATTGCGAAGAGCCTGCTCCACTTCAAACCGCTGTTCCTTTGATAAGCTTCCGTGATGGGTGCGGGCAAAGCCTTCCCCACCTAATTCGTTCATAAAATGAGCCAGTTTTTCTGCATATGCCCGTCCTTCCACAAATGCCAGAGAGCTGCCCGATCCGTCTATATAAGAATATATCGTCTTCGCAATGTCTTTCCAGACGGAATCCTTCCCCTGAATGCTGCCATCTGAAAAAGGACTTTTTACCTCAATCCGTATCTCCTTATTCATTCCGGGTGCAACAATGGAGACCTCTCCAGGTGCTAAGTACTTCGCCGCAAGATCAAGAGGTTCAATGGTTGCAGACAACCCGATGCGCTGCAAGGGCTTTTTGCAGAGCCTGTCCAGTCTCGCCGCAGAAAGCATTAAATGGGCTCCTCTTTTGGTATCAATCATCACATGCAGTTCATCAATGATCAGTGCTTTTGCAGTCATTAATATTTTCTGTCCCGATTTACTGGTCAGCATCAGATATAAGGATTCTGGCGTTGTGATGAGAATATGCGGAGGCTTCTTAATCATCTGGTTCCGTTCTTTCTGTGTGGTATCACCGGTCCGGATTCCAACTGACAGCTCCTGCCCGTTAAAATTCCCTGATTTTTTTCTCTCCTGCACAATTCCTTCCAAAGGCCGCCTGAGATTCTCCCTGATGTCACCAGCCAGGGATTTTAAAGGAGAAATATAAATCAGCTGCAATTCCTGTTTTAACTCACCCCTTACTGCTTCGTTTAAAAGCCTGTCAAGAAATATCAAAAATGCCGTCAGCGTCTTACCCGTTCCGGTAGGGGCGGAAACAAGGGTGTGCCTGCCTGCTGCAATTTCAGGCCATGCCTGTTTCTGAACCAGGGTAGGGGTACCAAGAGCACGTTCAAACCAGTGTCTGGTATCTGTTTGAAAAAGTTTCATGGAATGATCTGACATAGACGCCTCCGTTTTTTATATTTCACTGCTGTATTGTTTTATTATAAATAATGGTATGTAACCTGTCAATTTATGAGATAACAAATAATAAAGGTATTTAATTTAAAGTCAATGTTTACAAATAAGAATTTAATTCCTTTTTATTAAGCATAACCGGTTATAAAACAATGTCGATTAGAATAAAGGAGGAATTAATTATGGGTTATGGAGATCCATTAAACAGTACGAATGATTTAAAAGACAGGAGTCAAACAGATCTTATTGCGCGAATGCTCTACTCAGAAGCAAGGGGTGAATCAGATCAAGGCAGAAGAGGTTGCGGCTATGTAGTAAGAAACAGAATGGCTAAAAACTCATCTGAATTTGGTGGAAATTCATATTCGGGAGTAATACTAAAAAAATACTCATTTGAAGGAATGACAACAGAATCTGCATTAAAGCCTGATATAAACTCAACTGCTTGGCAAGAATGCTTAGATTTAGCACAAAAATTTTTCTTAAATCCAAATAGCGTTGTAAATCCTATAGGAACTTGTCTTTGGTTTGTTACAAATAGCTTATACAAAAACAAAATCAAAAAATCAGGTTCAACAGAATCATATACCTTTAATGGTAGAGATTATGTTAAAGTTACGGAAAAAAAGGTTATTGGTGGACATACCTTTTTTAAAGTTCAAGGTTATTAATTAATAGAAAAGTAAGCTCCGACTGACACTCCAGTTAGAGCTTACTTTATTGTTAATAAAACAATAGTTGCAATCATATGTTAATAAAGCATTAGTTGCAACAGTTGACAAAATTTTGTGCATAAACTATCATAGTAATTAAATTATCAAGGAGGGAAACTAAGTATGAACGTTAAAAGAAAGTATATTTTTTGGGGTATAGCAGTTATATTAGCTGGAATAGTCATATTATATTTAAGCAAACATCAAGCGAATAAAGAGTTAAGTATTGATAAATTAGATAAGAATATTACAAATGAAGATACATTTAAAAAATCTAAATTTCCTTTATTAGCTGAAATTCCAGAAAAGAATTTCTATATATATGGCATAAATGATAATACTGATAGCTATAAAGGTATCATAGTCAGATATGGAAATGAGTTAAAAAAATATGACATCAAATATATGACACCAATGTTTGTTCTTCCTAAATTAAAAGATATTCAAATAGGTCAAGAGGACATTATATTATGCTCTTTTAATACTGAATCTGGATCTGAGGTATATATTGAAGATTTATATGGTTTTTACCAGGACTCTAAGGACTCTAATAGCTCTTTAAATATTATAAATTTTTCAGCAAATAATTATAAAAAACAGTTAAATGAAGCAATCAACTACAAATTACAGAGTGACAATGTTTTAGATATAATTATCAATAAAAAAGATTTATATGACATCGATCTTAAAAACTTTGCTGATTCTAATTGGAATTTCGAAAAAATTTCTTATGGTAACAATGTATCATTTTCTTTTGACAATGGAGTAAATATAACTTTAGGAATAGAAGCTATTTTCACTAATATTGCTACACCACAATATATTGGGTCTATAAAAGCCGATGTTGTAATCAATGAAGATAAGTCATTTATTTTGGATAATATAAAAGTAGAAAAATAATTATTGACCCAAAGGGTGTTTAAGAAATCCCCAGAGCTGCACTCTGAGGATTTTTTCATGCTCGTTGTCACTATCATCATTTCTGGTCATTTACAGATTCTTTTGTTAAACGGCTCTGTCTGATGACAGCATAAGCGACACTTCTGTTCCATAAAATCCCAAGTCCGTCAATTTTTTGTCCAGATTTACTGGTCAACATCAGATATAAGGATTCTGGCGTTGTAACCAGAAATGCGGAGGCTTCTTAATCATCTGGTTCCGCTCTTTTTCGTGGTATCCGGTCCGGATTCCAAACTGACAGCTCCTGTTCCTTGTATCTGTTTGAAAAAGTTTCATGGAATGATCTGACATAGACACCTCCGATTTATATAAACCATTCAGGCTCACTTCTGTCCTGGCTGTAATTTTCTATAAGCCATTCCGTTATTTTATTAAAAGCTTCATGATGAAAGGTTTTCGCTTTCTGGGGACAGCGCTTTACACAGCTGCTGCAGCGAATACATTTCAATGGGTCTGTTATTTTTGCATCACTGAAACTGATTGCTTCCATTGGACAGTATTTTGCACAAATCCCGCACTGTATGCAGCTTTCAGAAGTATCAGGTGCCATCGGTACAGCTGGTTTTCTTTCTTTATACGGGTAATCACCTTTAACGGTTATTCCAGAGATGCTTTTTTTCTTCATTTTCTCGGCAATTTCTCTTCCGAACCCTTCCGCTGCTTCAATATCCTGAGCATCCGGTCTTCCACCTGCCACCTTCTCTGTGTTTGAGTGTTCACCGATAAACGCTCCTGCTGCCAAACCCACAAAACCATTCTCTTCAAATGTATGTTTCAGTTCCAATAGTGCATCTTCATAAGCTCGGTTTCCATAGACTGCTACAAAGACTGCCTGCGTACTCTCACCCTTTATATTATCAAATACAGGGGTCAGGAAACCTGGTATCCTTCCACCATATACAGGAATCCCTACTATAATTATCTCGTCCTTCTTAAAAGAATAATTTAAGCTGCGGGCCCTGGGATCAGTCAGATTGATTGTCTGAACACAATTATCACCCATTCCCTTAGCTATCGCATTTACAATCTTTTTAGTTGTATCAGTCGGACTAAAATAAATTATCGTTAATTTTCTATCCATCACTTTTCCTCCACATTTCTTCCCCTTATTTTACTATCCAAAACAGGGTTTGTCCCTGTTTAAATATATCACATCATTTTTATTAATCCAATGTCTTTTCTTTAATGATTTTTACAAATCCATTTGTTCCGTCAACCTCAAGTAAATCTCCGTCTTTTATCGTTTCAGTCGCATTTTCTTTTCTTCGTTCACAAATAAACCAATATTTATATTTTTATTGTTTTGTCCTTTTTCAATTTGTTCTCTCGTGAGAAAAAATATATCCTCTACCCTGTTAAGTCTGCCATCTGAAACAAATTTCTCCGCAATTTTCAGAGCATTGTGCCTTAATACATCAACAGCATACACATACATATATTTCGGATGTTCACGAAGCCCCATCCACTGAAGCTGTTTTGCCAGTTTTATGAATTTTTTCTCTTTTCCTATCTTCTTGGCCTGGTTTAAAAGTCTGTGATATGCTGCTTTTTTTCTCTCCTGCACCTTAATTAACGCATTGTCAGAAATATTAATCTGCTTTAGAATGGTATAGAATCTTTCTAAGTTTTCGTAGGTTCTCTCACTGGCAATATCTATCTCACCGATGCCACGGCAGCCATATAACCTCATGTACTCATTATAGACCCCGGTAAACTCCGCAGAAAAACCTCTGTTATTCAGTTTACGGGAAAATTCCTCAAAGCTGTTGACTGCAATAAACTCAGGAAAGGAAGCAAGTTCAACTTGTTTATAACCCATTTCACTTGTGGGGTTCCCCTTTAAATCCATATTAAGTGCGAGAATATCATCTTCCAGGCTTTTATCGTGAAACATTTTCATCAACGACGAAGTGGCGTTCACCGCAAGCAGTATGGGCATCATTTTGGACACCATAATATTAAACACCTCAAAAGCAGCATTAATCTGTCCGATAAAATTCTCTTTACTATTACGAAGGCTATCCAATTTTTTTAAGCAGTAATCGGTTGTTTTATAATAATCATTAATTGTTTTATCAAAATCAATAGCCGCGGAGATCATTGAGGGACTAAGTCTTGCTCCAAGCATGAAAGATTTTCCCACAATACCTTTCATTTTTGGGGGCCTGTGTTTAGGAAAATAATTTTTGAATACGAAAGATGAAAAGACTTTTGTAAAGGATGGATCAACCGAAGAAATAATTTTTTTAACATTAGATTCGCCTAAAATCCTGCCTAAATTTCCAAGAAGTATATAAACCCTTCCATGACACCCGTAAACCGCTCCATCCCTTCCTATGGGAAATAAGCCCTGCTTTGCCTTACTTATAAGCTCACAAAATATATCACAGCCAAGCTCACTCATAGACCATTGGAACCCTTGTGACATTTTTACGATATCAAGGTAAAGCTCTTTTCGCTCATTTGGTTTGCTCAATAATTCTTTGTAAACGGGAAAACATGTAGTAATCGGGCGGGACTGCAACAGATACAGCCTGTCATTTTCATATGCCCATTCTGTATCCACAGGTTTACCATAGTATGATTCACATTCTTTAATAAGGTTTGCAAGCTCTAAGATCTGATCATCCGTGAGTGCCTGTTTGTCTGGGTGATCACAAACAGATTCTGTTGTTCCACCGTTTTTATGGATATGAAGCGCAATTTTTTTATCTTTAATTTTCTTTGAGGTGATCTTGTTTTGCGCGGTATTTACGATGTAATGGTCGGAGGAAACCTTCCCGCCAACAACATACTCTCCTAAACCAAAGGAAGCGTTTATCATTACCTCGTCATAGCTGTTGTTTTGAGGGTTTACCGAAAAACCTATCCCACTTATAGCAGAATAAAGCTGTTTCTGAATAATTACGGCAATCTTTGTGTTTGCAAGACAAAGATTGTGTTGTGCCTTATATTCCAGTACCCGGTAATCCAGCATGGAGGCAAACGCCCTTGCAATAAACTTTTCCAGCATATCAGGAGTGACTCCTAAAAATGTTTCATACATTCCTGCAAAGCTGGTTCCCTCCAAATCCTCTTCAGGAGAAGAAGAACGAACAGCATAAATATCTGAATTAATGTTTTTTAATTCATCTGAAAGCAGCAATCTTTGTTCCTTATCAAACGTCAGGTTTTCTGCTAATGTTTTTAAATCATCGCACTTATCCTTTGTGACATCTGAAAGCAGAGACTTCCATTCCTCAGTTTTCTTGATTTTATCTGTCCATGCTGCAAAAAACTCCACTGTCAGAACAAGTCCATCGGGTACAGGAAAACCTGCATTTGTAGTTTCAATCAGTGCCTTTGCCTTACCGCCAGCCTCTGAAAGCAGGGGTATGGTTTTTGAGCCGAAATTATAAACTTTATTCATGGCATACCTCCATCATATATAAAACACAATTCTAAAAAATTGCAGATATTTATCTATTTCTGCTGTTGCAAGCTTCATTTTTTCTGTTTTACTAAGCCCAGATCCGTCTCTAAACATTGAAGTTGTAATTTTACTCAAAGTATTGATTATGGTACTTTTCATCATTTCTGGGTCAACTTCCTTGCGAAGCTGTGAAAAATCAAGATTCTCCTCAAATATGCGTTTTTGTATTCCAGGTATTAATTTTTGTTTCAATTCCTCCGCATAATCTCTTGCATATTTGTCACAAAATTCGTAAAGATATGGATATTTGGCAAGAGTATCTATTTTAGAAACCAAAGCCTGCCTGATCCGCAATAGAAAGTCGGTATTGGACCAGTCAACCGAATCCACTATGTTACTTAAAACTTGTTTTCCAGAAAAGTATAAAAGGAATTCATAAAGCTCGCTCTTACTTTTAAAATAATGATATAAAAGACCTCTGGAAATCTCTGCCTTTTCCACGATTAAGTTTGTTGACGCCTTTTCAAAATTATTTTTCGCAAACACCTCAAATCCACAATTTACAATACGAAGCACCTTTTCGTTTTCCAGGTCGATATTGGAAAAACGCTCTATATCCATCCTGCAGCCTCCCTTCTATCACACTTGCGATTGACAACTTCTGTCTATATTCAAATTATCACAATAGACAGAAGTTGTCAATGAAGAATTTATCTCAGAACGTGCCAAACCCCCCAGAGTTGTAATCTATGGGGGGTTTGGCATACTAGTTAAACATCATTATGCTTAATGGACTTACGCTTTGCATTTTTATTCTTATTCTGATTCTCTCTTGTTATAGGCGTCTGACCATTGCATTTTTCCATTCTGGCTTCCTTATTATCCGGCTGACTGTCTTTTGGCATAAACAGGCTCCTTTCTTTTTTATTTATGATACGTCATTTTCGGAATCCTATGTATGCCCGCCAGTCATTTATCTGCTCAGTATCTTTGTGATGCCTCCAATATACAGATAGTGATAATCTTTATCTGCATAAAATTTACTATCGATTTCAGGTAGCACAAAATTCTCCGGCTTCATATCTGTTACAAACAGTTTCTCACAGATTAAAACTCTGGAAGCTTCGTAAATAAACGGGACTCCGTCCTCATGATTCACCGTTACCCCGGTCTTTTTAATCTTATCTTCGTCTCTTCCCGATATGCTGCCTAAATATCCCAACTCTTTTGCATATGTCTTGTGATCCAGAAATGAGAGAGAAAAATGGTCCGCTCCATCTACAAATTCTTTTGTAAAACGACTCTTTCTGATCACTGCATAAGCAACACTCCTGTTCCATAAAATCCCTAATCCGCCCCAGGAAGCAGTCATCGTATTTACCTTCCCGTCTTTTTCAGCAGTAATCAGCATCCACTCATCCCCGATTAACTGAAATGGATTGTAATCAAATTCTTTTGCAGTAATGGTTTGAAACGTATTCATAAAATACCTCCTGATATAATTGTTATCCTGATACAGCATATGAAAAAACCGCTTATCAGCACCCTTTGCCGTCAATGGAGCAGGCATTTTGAACCGGCCGGGACTTTATCTCTTCCATAAAGTCAGCCATATCAAAGGTCTGAGTCCCGTCTTCCAGAATAAACAGAGGGATCCATACATAATAATTTTCATTTGGATCTTCCTTTCTTTATTCGTGGCTTCCATGGAAGGCTTTGATAAGACCACCCACAGACGATGCATCCCATTTTCTTGGCTTTAATAAATATTCCTTATCAACATTATCCCACGGAATGGCTGTACAGGAAATATCGTAAATCAGATTCAATAAGATTAAATGAATCGATGCCATAGGAAGAAAGGGAAGGAATGCGCTGGCTGCCAGCACGGAAAACATATTTCCAAAGTTGGAGGATGCCGTCATCTTAATATATTTTATCATATTGGCATAGGTTTTCCTGCCTTCTATAATTCCCGATTCCAGCACCATTAAATCCTTATCAAGAAGAATCACATCTGCTGACTCTTTTGCAATATCCACCGCAGTATCAACCGAAATTCCCACATCCGATGCCTTCATGGCAGAGGCATCATTGATTCCATCTCCCATATAACCTACGATATGACCGTTTTCTCTGAGAACTCTCACTACTCTGGCTTTCTGGGAGGGAGATAATTTAGCAAAAACTGTAATGCTCTGCGCTTTTTGGGCCAGCTCCCTGTCATCAAGCTCATCAATCTCAGATCCCAGAAGGAGCTCATTTACCGCAAGCCCAACCTGTCTGCAGATACAGCAGGTTACCTTTTCATTATCTCCGGTCAGTATTTTAACATCTACACCATACTCATAAAGTGCCTTTACTGCCTGGGCGGTTGTTTCTTTGGGCGGATCTAAAAAAGCCAGATATCCGATCAGTACCATATCTGCCTCATCGGAAACAGAAAACTGGCCTTCCGGTGCGGGATTTGTCTTGTGGGCTACGGCAATCACACGCATTCCATCTGCATTGAGCTCATTTGATTTGGATAAAACAAATTCCCGTATCTCTTCTGTAAGCGGCTCAACATTTCCATTATATTCTGCAAAGGAGCAGCATTTGAGCATTTCTTCCACAGCTCCCTTTGTTATCATCTGGGTCTTCCCGCCGGTATCTGAGACTACCACACTCATACGGCGGCGGTTAAAATCAAAGGGGATCTCATCCACCTTCGTGTATGCAGTTTCAAGATGGCTCTGCTCAAGCTCCCGGTTCTTTGAAATGATTGCCAGATCAATGAGGTTTTTAAGTCCCGTCTGATAATAGCTGTTTAAAAATGCGTGGCGGAGAACTCTGTCATCTTCCTTTCCGTGAATATCAAGGTGATACTCCAAAACGACTTTATCCTGTGTCAGGGTTCCTGTTTTATCCGTGCAAAGAATGTCAATGGAACCTAAATTCTGTATAGCGTTGAGATTTTTAATAATCACCTTTTTTCTGCTCATGGCAACTGCTCCCCGTGCAAGAGAGGTGGTTACAATCATGGGCAGCATCTCGGGGGTGAGCCCCACTGCGATAGAGATAGCAAAGAGCGTTGCATCCAGCCAGTCACCTTTGGTAAATCCGTTGATAAAAAGTACAACAGGCACCATAATCAGCATAAAACGGATCAGTACCCAGGAGACAGAATTCACTCCCCGTTCAAAACCAGTCATCGGCGGCTTTACAGTCAGATCCTTCGCGACCGTTCCTAACACCGTATCATTTCCAACCGCAGAAGCAACTGCTTTTGCGCTCCCACTTATGACATTGGTTCCCATAAAAGCCAGATCAGTCATCTCAGTGAGCACATTTGTATTGGATTCATTCCATGCCAGTTTCTCTACCGGTTCACTCTCTCCGGTCAGCGCTGACTGACTGATAAATAAATCTCTGGAATTGAGAATCCGTACATCTGCAGGTACCATATCTCCTGCTGAGAGATGGATAATATCCCCCACAACTACATCCTCTAAAGGAATCTCCCGGCTTCCTGTTTCCTTTCTCTCCACACAGGTGGTTGTGTGAATCATCTGGGAAAGCCTGGCTGCCGCATTGCCGCTTCTTGTTTCCTGAACAAAGCGCAGAATCCCGGAAATCATCACCATTGCAGTAATAATAATAACTGTAGTAAAGCTTTTGTTCCCAGGTTCTGCATAAATAATATCTGTAAATACAGAGACGACTGTCAGGAGGAACAGGATTGACGTAAACGGATTGACAAATGCAGCCCAGATCCGCTTCCATACGGAGTCCTTCTTGCCATGAGTAATCACATTGTTTCCAAAAGTTTCCCTTGATTTTTCTGCCATTTGTTCTGTAAGTCCTTCTTCAAAAGTGCCTAATGCATTCAGTACCTGTTCTCTACTTGCATTTGCAGCCTGAGTCAGCCTTTGTTTTGTTTCATTGTGACGGGAACGATCTGCTAAAATCCTTCCTTTTAATTTGCTGTTCATAAAAATCTTCTTCATGGTTCCTGCCTCCATAATTGTATTTTGTCATTTCCAAAATTATGGGCGGCCATGAGAAGCGTATTTGATTCAGGAGCCTGGAGCAGACAAATGTACGTCTCCATCCAAACCATTCCTGCTGCTGCGCTTCCCGGGGGCCGCACCGCTACTTCCGTCTGCATCCATTCTCCTCACCTCACCTTCAAAACTATAGTATCTATCATAAAGCCCGCTATGGAATTCACCAAAAATGGGCACAAAAAAACCACCGTCACCAAAAACTGCGTTTTTGAGAACGATGGCGCCAATATCCGGCTGCACAGCACAACTAAGCAACAGGCAGAGGATGCCTGTCACCGGATTCATATACTGCCATCATTCTTTTCAAACAACTGTGATAATTACCACTATCCAAGACAGACACATCCTTTCCTCTTAAAATAAAAAATCCCCGTATATCCGGAAAGAATATACGAGAATGTAATTACATTTCTTATATTTTCGTATGAGTTTTAGCTTTACAGGGCAATGTAACTGTGTTATGCTGCACCTTAATCTCGATGCAGCCTGTTCAAACCATCTCATTGTGTCTCCACAACTCTGCGGCAACAGCCCGTATCCCTGTAGTAGCCTCACCTACCGAATATTCGTCTTTATACTAGTTCAATTCTCCGAGTTTGTCAACCCCTAAACCGCTTATTTATCCTATCAGCCAGGCCTTAGCAGTAAAATCACCATCGATAACCCCATATTCCTTTATAATTTTTTTATTCTGCAGGAAATCGAGGCTGATTTCTTTGGAATTCTCAAATCTATGGGCAATCACTAACTGTTTGTTGCAAAATTCCCGGATAACAATCTGTTCTCCCTGGGGATTATTATAGCTTTTCGTACTGTTTTCATATTTTATTGTTTTTCCGTATTTTATGATATCAGCTGCTTTTTTATAAAATTCCATTCCCGCCTCAATGACTTCCCATTGTTTTTCAGTCAGATCATAGATATCGCCACTTAAGCACATTCTTCCCAAAAAAGTACTGATAACGGAATAGTAGATTCTATTATTGCTGTCACCGCCACGCATAACTGCCCATATCTGACTTTGGGACGGTTTTATTACCCTATGCATATTTGCCGCAATAATCGGTATGGCCGTGGTTTCATGAGCATCGGAAAAGCTTGCCTGGGATACCAGTTCCATCATGGATGGCTCCAGCCTGTGTCCTCCGCTGGAACAGTTTTCAATTACAATATCCGGTATCTCCCTTTTGATTTGTTTGAAAAATTCCTGGGTTGCACTGACTCTCTGCCTTAACCCTTCTCCCAGACTTTCGGCCCCGTCACAGCCAATGCCGATGGTATCGTTATAATCAATTTTAATATAACCAAATCCGCATTCTTTCAGGGTTTTTATAACCGCATTATTTAAATACTCCATAACCCAGGGATCGGACATATCCCAGAAGCGTTTATCGCCAACCGTAAGTACTACGCCATCTTTTTTCAGCAAATGTTCCGTATTGTCCCAGTGTTTTGACAGTCTGCCCACGGATTCCGGTTCAAACCAGAGACCGGGGATCATCCCGCATTCCCTGATATAGTCCGCAGCTTTTTTTAATCCGCCCGGGAACTTTTCATAATTGACATCCCAGTCCCCGATGCTGGCCCACCAGCCCTCATTTTTACCATACCAGCCGGAATCAATTACCAGGTACTTAACTCCCCTGTTCTTTAACTTATCACAGATTTTTTTGATGTTTTCAAGGGTTGGGTTCCCCCAGGTAGTACAATATTCATTAAACATAATCCCCATATCCTGATCCAGCCCGGATATGTCAGGATTTTGTGCCTTCACCAGTTTATCACATACCTCATAGAGGGAATTCCCCCTGGCAATGACCGCTTTGGGGGCAGTAAAGGTCTCACCTGGTGCAATATTTTTAAACCAGTGTCCAAAATCCCTGTCTGCAATACCACCCACAACTGACAGAGTTTCATCCTCTTTGCACAGAATCTCAATCTGCCAGGAAAAGGGGGCGTATAACTGAACCGCCGTAAACTCATGTGTTTCACTGTTTTCCAACGCGATAAAAGGGAAATACTTCCGCACTGGCATAGATCCTAAATTGCCAAATTTCTCAACACGCATACCACATCTGTTCCAGGAGGGCTCTAAGTGCAGTTCCTCAATTGTTTCTGTCCTGAGTTTTCCTTCCGCACTCCAAAAGGATTGCAGCCTGTGGATTTTATCCGCTTTTATTCCCTTTAAAGCAAAAGATGAGAGCATTTCTAAAGTTGTAGTTTCAGTACCTTTGTTCTCAAATATGGTATTTACCTCAACGGTATCGTTATTATTTATCATATCCAGTGTAACATACTGACTGGTACTGTTTTTATATACTATTGTGTCATCCTTTTCAAGAACTTTTTCTAGCCCTTTCGTGGATTCACTTCCACATAAGGTCAGACCATTAGAAAACCCTCCGCTATGGGCATCTTTTCTTAGTTTCAATTCTACATAATATTCCATCGTCAATTTCTCCTGCATAATAAGAATAAGCCAGCTTTATACTAAGAGCTGTATTTCATAGACGCCCTCACCGTAACAAACCACCTTCTGTCCTTCATATGTAATGTTTACCTTTTGCTCCGAAACGATCTTTTTGATTCTGTCAGGCTTAATAAAACTGCATCTTCCACCTTTTTCTGCAAGAATACTGCCGGAAATAACCTCTCCATCCTTCCAGGTAAAGGAAACAGTTACGGCACCTTTGGCTTTTAGTCCGCTTATATGTCCGCAGTCCCAGGCTTTTGGGAGTGCAGGCAGAAACGTAAGTTCACCGTTTATGCATTGCAGTAACATCTCCTTAATTCCTGCCGTACCACCGAAATTACCGTCAATCTGAAACGGAGGATGACAGTCAAAAAGATTGGGATAGGTTGATTTTGTCAGTAAATCCCTGACATTCTCTCCTGCTTTTTCCCCATCCCTGAGTCTGGCCCACATGGTAATAATCCAGGCTCTTGACCATCCGGTATGACCGCCTCCGTTTTTAAGACGTCTTTCTAAGGTCACCCTTGCAGCCTCCATTAATTTAGGAGTTTTCTCATAAGTTATCTGCTCAGACGGATACAATGCATACAGATGTGAGATATGACGGTGGCCAGGTTCCATCTCCTCATAATCCTCCGCCCATTCCATTAACTGTCCGTATCTACCCACAGAAAGTTCCGGCAGACGAGGTAAAATGGCTCTTAGCTTATCTGTCAGTCCATCCTCGCAGCCAGTAATCTCCGCCCCTTTGATGCAAGCCCCCAACAGATCCCTGATAATCTCGGTATCCATGGACGGCCCGATACAAAGCTGTCCTTCCTGTCCGCTTTGATGAAGGTAGGTATTTTCCGGTGATATGGAAGGTCCTGTCACCAGTTTCCCCTGATGGTTTTCAAAGAGGTATTCCGATATAAAAAGACTGGCTTCCTTTATCAAATCCATATTCTCTCTCAGGAATTCCTGATCCAGGGTGTATTCATAATGATTCCAGATATGTATGCAAAGCCAGGCCGCCCCCATAGGCCAGATCGTAGACGACATTACTGAATCCTGGGGAGCGCAGTCTCCAAACAAATCTGTATTATGGTGGGCAACAAAACCGGACAAACCATACATATCCCTTGCGACCTTCTGACCATATGGAAGCATTCTTCGGATTAATTGAAACAGCGGAAGGTGGCATTCTGATAAATTGCAGCTTTCTGCCGGCCAGTAATTCATTTCCGTATTAATATTAATTGTATATTTACTTCCCCAGGCAGGATGTTCATTCCGGTTCCAGATGCCCTGTAAATTTGCCGGCTGGGACCCTGGTCTGCTGCTTGAAATCAACAGATATCTGCCAAACTGGTAATAATCTGCAATCAGCTCCAGATCCTGTTCTCCCTGCTGCATGGCTTTTAGTCTTTCAGGAATCGGCCTTTCCGCTTTCCCGGTGTCTTGACCTAATGAAAATTGAACGCGGTTAAAATAGCTCTGGTACTCCTTTATATGCTCTGTCTTTACAAGTTCATAGGGCAGTTTAAGTACAGACTCCAGTTTTTTTCTGCACCAGCCAGTTGGTTCTTCTTTATAAAAATCACTTCGGATTGACAGATAGATCGTAAAGGAATCGGCTTCTTTTACGCGGATCTGGTCTCTGTGAATCTCCACGGTACCGCCTTCATTCTTAATTGCTGCCATTACGCAATAGCAGCAGCCCTCAGCACCTTCCTTTACCGTCATGGACAGAATTTGTTCAGAGATTTTTTCAATTTTTTCAACATTACTTCGGAAAAATGTCATGGTCAGGCAGCCATTTACCTTCTCTTCCTCTTTACTCTCCTGATGGAGGGCTATTACCTGATGCAGCGCACTTGCAAAATATTCTCTATGATACTGCCCCCTGCCAATCTCATATTCCATAGTAACAATCGCCGTATTTAAATCAAGGTATCTTTTATAATTCTTAAATTCCTTATTTTCCTCATGGAATTCAAAAAAGATTTCGCCGGCAGTACTGTAATTTCTCTGCTGGTCAGGAATCGGCATCATCGTATCACTGGCAAGCTTCTGAGCGTCTGAGACCATACCATCTGACAACAGCCGGCGAATCTTAAGGTAATTATCTTTCGCTTCCGGATTCACACGGTTTCTGCCCCCGTTTCCATACCAGATGGTATCCTCATTCAGCTGTAATTTATCAGTCTGAACTCCGCCAAAAACCATAGCTCCCATGTTCCCATTGCCAATGGGTGCTGCTTCATTCCAGATTTCTTCACTGTCAGATCTGTATCTTTGGTACGGAACCGGTCTGTCATATAGGAAACGATTCTTCATATGGATACCCCCAGACTAAATTAAAGTAAACGATTGTAACGATGCACTTCCCTCTCCGCGATAGGTAATATAAATTGGCCAGATCCCATCCGGAATTTCAATATCTGCCGCATATTCCTTCCATATATTGGTATAAACGACTGGAATACTTACAAGTACTTCTCCATCCCAGGATGTTTTTATCTCAAACTGTCCCCTGCAATATCCGCGTACTTTAATTATAACACTTTTAATTCCCCTGCAGTCAAAATATTTAAATCCTGCAGTTGCCGTATCACGCATATTCTGAATATAACCCACTTCCTCATCCCCGTCTTTCCCATCCTGTGTTATTTTGGGAAAACGGCTGTCCAGCCACAGACCTCCGAGGGGAGTATAAATCTCTTCGTCCTTACAGAAAAGATTACAGGCTAAATAAGCAGGATATTCTCCCCTTCCAGCCAGCGGTCCCCCGTTTAAACCACAGGAAGTCATCTCCGGCTGTATAATGGATCCGTCTTCCATAAACTCAATTGGCTCTGCACAGCCTTGCCTGCTGAAATTTGTTCCGTCTGTGTGACGGTGGTAAAATACATACCACTGGCCTTTGATTTCAACGATGCTGCCATGATTATTAGATCCATAATACATGGGTTTCCTGGCCGGTTTATAGGAATGAATGTGCATATCACAATTACTGCTGACCACTCCCCCATATACAAAATCCTTTGTGGGATATTTACTGGTTGCGTAGCATAATTCATGCATGACTATGGAGGAATAAATAAAATAATAAGTATCTCCTTTTTTTCTCATAGACGGTGCTTCAAAAAATTCATGCTCGATAAAAGAACTTCCCTCACTGAAGGGCTCACTTGGGGCTATAAATACAGGTTCTTCCACTATGGTAAGCATGTCAGGTCCCAGTACCGCAGCCATGGGACCACTTCTTAACCTGTCCCCTATGCCGCAGAATCCAGTATACAAATAGGTTGTGTCACCTTCCGTAAGGACTCCCGGATCAAACTGAGGCTCATCCCCCTTTCTTTCTCCCAGACGTGTCCCGTCAGCATAATGAACATATCCGTAAAATTCATATCTCCCCGCCGGTTCCTCACACACAGCAACGGATACGATGCTTACTTTATCCAGCACATAATAAAGATAATAACGTCCGTCAGGACCTAACGTCACATCCGGCGCATACAAACACATACTGCCGTCCTTATTAAGGGGATCAGATACCTTTGGGTAAATCACGCCCTCATATCTCCAGTTACCCAGATCATCTGCCGGAGCCGACCAGCACACATAATCATTTAAACAATATGCATTGCCCCTGAACCGGTCATGAGATCCATATACATAAACACGGTCCCCGAATACATGAGGTTCCCCGTCAGGTATATATTCCCATGAGGGAAGATACGGATTTAAGGCCTGTTTTTTCATAATTGATACCTCCGCTCTGATTCAAACTTTTTATTCCTTATTACCTGCCTCCGCTTTCATATATGCATCATAGCATTTCTGATAACGTGCAATATAATCATCTGCTCCCATATCCTTTAATTTACTGATATAATTATCCCACTCTTTGTCAATATCCAGATTTCCGGTGATGAACTGAACCGTAGCCTGGTTTACATATCCTCCAATGGTCAGTGTATACTCCGAAACAGCCTGACTGTCTTCTCCTTCGAATGCTAAGTTTGGAATCAGAGTATTAATATCCGGTGAATATTTCTCATATTTTTCTGCTGCTTTCTGGAATACATACTCGACATCCAGATCTGGATTTTCAATCTTTAAGGCAGAACGATAGGCAATGTCACTGGATCTTACCATAGCATCCGCAGTGTAGGCCTTGTGAGCATAATTTCTGGGAAATCCGTTTCCAACCCAGTCAAAATCATCCGGTATTGTATGTGTTTCATATTTGGGAGTACCATCCCCCAGAGAAGTTCCCTCGCTTGTCCAATCCCAGCCAAAGCCTTCCGGTCCATATGCCTGTACATTGGAAGCCTCTTCTGATGCCATGAAATCAAATAATGCTGCTGCAATAACAGGGTATTTGCAATTTGCTGATATACTTCCTATGGAAGAACCAAAATAAGTAGCAATACTTCTGGCCGCCAGCCTGACCCCGTCAGGTCCTGCAACAGGCTCAAGACATGCCCAGTTCTGCCAGTCACCAGGTTTTTTAGCCCAGAAATTATCTCCGTCTGCATTCACACCGCCATCTGCATATAATCCGACCAGATGGACATCATTATTTAAAGCAGCATTAAACTGGGTATTATCCTGAGTAAAGGTCTGATTATCCAGCAGGCCTTCTTTATAAAGTTTATTCATGTATTTAAGCGCATCTTTATACTGGTCTTTCATTACGTTATACTCAATTTTTCCGTTATTAACCACAAACCCGGCTGCTACCGTAGGGTTGGTATTGCTTAACGGATTGTTACACTGTATAAAGGAATTAATCATCCAGACGGTGGGATCGGTTGCCCAGCCGCCAATATAACCGGTCATAGGTATTTCATCTGCTGCACCGTTACCATTGGGATCCTGGGTTTTAATTTTGTTCATGTAATCATACAGTTCTTCTGTGGTCCGGGGTACCTTACCATCATTAAGCTTATCTACCCAGGGCATATAGATCCACATTCTGTTCTGGAACATATTATGAAAGCTTTCATTCTCATCGCCATATGTATAGATATTTCCATCAGTCATCGTAAGATCAGCTTTCCTTCCAGGACTCTTTTCATTATTGGCATTCCAGTTCGGTGCATCTTTTAAATAATCATTCAGGGGCAGGATCAGCCCCTGCTGTCCATAAGACTGTACTTCTGATTTCGTCCAGTTTGTGGCCAGGAAGATATCTGGAAGGCTGGCTTTATCTGTCATAACAAGATTTAATTTGGTTTTTGCATCATCACCATCTAAATCATATACATAGTTTAAATGAATATTGGTTTTTTGCTCAATCCAGTCGGTTACATAGTTATCCTGATACGTACCGCCGCCAGTCGCAGTCGCATATACAAAAACTGTTAATTCCAGTTTTTGCTTCAGTGGAAAAGTCACATCTTTCACAGATTTGAAATTAAATGAATCTTCTGAAGAATTTGCATCATCTGTTTTGGCAACGGAAGTTTTCGTACCTGAGTTCCCGCAACCTCCCAAAAGTGATACTGCCATAGCTGCTGAAGCTATTACTGATATCGTGCGTTTGTTAAAAAACCTTCTCATTTTTAAATTCCCTCCTCTTTCTTCCTATATAAACTTTAAAAATTACACATTCAACCTTTAACAGAACCGATCATAACACCCTTTACAAAATATTTCTGTACAAAAGGATATGCAATCATCAAGGGCA
Organism: Lacrimispora amygdalina; assembly: GCF_900205965.1. Classification (GTDB taxonomy): domain Bacteria; phylum Bacillota; class Clostridia; order Lachnospirales; family Lachnospiraceae; genus Lacrimispora; species Lacrimispora amygdalina_A. The sequence continues at coordinate 61,723 of NZ_OAOF01000010.1, read as the reverse complement.
TACTGCTGATAATGATTGTCCCATACTTTAGCATCTCACTTAAATACTGGTTCTTTGCCACCATAGCCGGGTCCACATTGGCGGATGACAGATCCACCTGGGACATCAGAATGATTTTTCTGAGTACCAGCTGCAAAGGGTATTTATCTGTGGAATTAATATAAATCATAGGGTTAAAATAAGAATTCCATATGGAAACCGTTACCCAAAGACTCAGAACTGCTATAATTGGTTTAGACAAAGGCACAACTATCATGGAAAAGAATTTAAAATCAGAGCAGCCATCCATTTGTGAGGCTTCCAGTAATTCTTTTGGAATCGTCTGATCAAAGAATGTTCTTGCTACGATAACATTATAAGCACTGACTGCGCCGGGTAAAATGACCGCCCACATGGTATTAATCATTTTAAGATTCTTCACTAACATAAAAGTTGGTATTAATCCACCGGAAAACATCATGGTAAACAAAAATATTCCTGTAAATATTTTTCTCCCTCTGAAATCAGACCTGGATAAGGGATATGCCGCAAACAGCGTAAGAACTATACTGATGAAAGCGCCGCAGACTGTATATGTAAGTGAATTCTTAAAACCGGTCCAGATAGAATTATATTTAAATACTGTTTCATAGCTGTCCAGGGTGAATCCTACCGGAAAGAGTTTAACCTTTCCAGACATCAGCGCATTACCGCTGCTGAACGAGCAGCTGATAATATAGACAATCGGATATAACACAACACTTAACAGCAGGGTGAGTAATATATAATTGATGAAACAGACTGCCTTATCCTGTGTAATTCTTCTACTCTTCATAATTTCCCCCTTTACATAAAACCATTTCCCGATACTTTATTGGCGATTTTGTTTGCGGCCAGTATCAGAAACAACCCAACCAGGGACTGAAACAATCCAATCGCGGTAGAATACGGATAATCCGGAAAAGTGGAAACCAATGAAACCTTATAAGAATAGGTGGTGATAATCTCAGAAGCAGCCAGATTATTCTGGTTCTGCATGGCAAGAACCTTCTCATATCCCACATTTAATAAGCTTCCCATATTTAGGATCATCATAATAACCACAGTAGGTATAATTGCCGGTATATCCACAAACCGTATTCTCTGTAACAGCGTGGCTCCATCTATAATGGCTGCCTCATGCTGCTCCATATCCACACCAGCCAGTGCGGCAATATAAATAATTGCGCCGAAACCTATCCCCTGCCAGACACCTGACCATACATAAAGAGAAGGAAACAATCCGGCACTGCCCAGTACATTAATACCGAAGTGATTATAAAGAATACTGCCGACTACACCGGTTCTGTTATCCATGATTATATTTATGATTCCTACAAATACAATTGTAGATATAAAATAGGGGCAATACGTAATCAGCTGGGCTGTTTTCTTAAATAAAACATTTTTCGTGTAATTTAAGGAAATTGCTAAAAATATGGAACAGGGTATGCTTACCACCATGGAATAGATGGAAACCACCAGGGTATTGCGGAGACATTCTTTAAAATTATAGTTATTGAAGAATCTTATAAAATTATTAAAACCATAATGGTCCGCCCATGGACTATTCCATATCCCCATACTTACCTTATAATTCTTAAAAGCAAGTATAATGCCGTACATGGGACCATAAGAAAAAATCAGTAATACACTTAAAGGCAGTGCCATCATAAGATATAATTGCCAGTGTGAAGAAAAATATTTCGTAAAGCTCCCTTTCTTTTGAATTTGCAATTCATCCACCTCTCCCTTTTCTTTTTTTTCATCATTGCACACTGACGGAAAAAAATATATATACAATACTTTTTTCCCACTATTCATATTTTAAGACTCCGCTGTTTTCAAGGCTTCTACGATCTCATATCCCTTTATTTTTTTCTGTATTCGGAAGCACTGCTTCCCATTACTCTTTTAAAAGCCCTGCAGAAAGAATTAGCCGAACCATAACCTACATGATCGGAAATTTCTCCGATGGACAAATTCGTCTTCTCTAAAAATTCCTTTGCCTTTTCAATTCTTACCCCTTCCACGTAGGTAGAAAAATTAATTCCCAGGGACTGCTTAAATATACTGGATAGATAAGGTTCACTTATGCCAAATATATCAGCCACACTGGTAAGGGACAGATTTTTATCGCCGTAATTAATATCAATATAGGAAGCAATGGAAGCTGTAATCACGGAAGTATCCTTAAGCTTCTTTTTGTCACCGACACCTTTACATACCACCCGGTACAGGTTGAGAGTGAGGGTGAACTGATTCAGCAGCGTTGCATTATTATTTTCTTCTAATTTGTTATAATAAGCACTGTATTCCGATTCATCTGTTCCAATCCGGCGGATTATGCGGAATAATGCTGTCTGCAATTCATTCAAAAGCATATGCTGGAGGTAAACCGGAAGGCTGTTCTCTATAAAATACTTTTTAATGATCTCCTCAAGCGCATCGTGGAGTCCCTCACTATCTCCTGCCATTACATAATGCATAAGTTTCAGCGAAAAATCCTGGGGCGGATAGGAAGGTATATTAACAAAATTGTTGATATACCAGATAACGGTATTATCAATCTGTCCCCTCTCATTCTGGAACATATAAACTGCGTTATTATAGGAATCCTTAAGTTCTGTCAGACTCTCAACTTCATTTCCCCCGTATACAAAGAACTGCTCCGATACATCTAAGGGCATTGCTTCCTTGATTCTCCTGATCTTTCGTTCTGTCTCTTCTTTAAAATACTCTCTGCGTTTCTTCTCGATACTCATAAGCAGTACTACCTGATCACCGTCAAGATTCGTATAGAGGCTGTCTGGAAGTACCTCTACCAATACCTCAATCATTGAAAGGATACAGGAATTAATCAGTTTTAAATCATCTTCTACTATTTTATCGATATCCGCATTAAAACGAAAAACAAGGATGACAAACAACCTGTCTCTGTGAAGCAGCCCAATATTCTCCGCAATTATGGAAGCATCCTCTTCTGTAGTGAAATTACCATATAGTAACCGGTTTAAAAAAGCATTTCTCAAAAACGGTTTCTGGCTCTCAATTACCCTCGCCATATCCGTATTGGTATTCACAAGATGTTTATAAGTCTCCTTTAAACTTAAAAATACTGCCTGATGTCCATGAAACCGTTTCGTACTTTGGGAAACTTCTTTCATAATATCATTAATGGGAGTGGCACTTTTCCGGGACATATAATAACTTAATATGATTCCAACCGTAACTGCAGCAAAAACAAAAACAGCCAGCATGAAAATACTGTACATGCTCCTGCTGTTAACTGCCACCATTGGCTGCAGCATATAATATTCCAGCCCGGATTTATCTGAAACATACCGGATTACCAGATATTTTTCTTTATCAATCAATACTGTCTGATTTTCAGGATTTTCAGTCTGGGTAATGACTTTATCAACTGCACTGGTTACCTCTCCCTGGTCGGACTTTTCAGGCTCCCCCTGGGCTTTATAGTACATCAGCCTGCCATGAAAATCTTTTATAAACTGGATACTATTATCAGCCCGTGCCGGCATTAAAGTTTCTAATACCGTATCTTTAAACATGATCTGTATCCTGCTTTTACCATTATAATCCCCATAAATCAAAGGTCTTGTGTAAGCAATCATATTCAGGGAGGTCTTAGTTTTGTATTGATAAGTTTCCATTGGACTTAATCCATAGATCACTTCATCTTCCTTCATATGCCGATACCAGTCATTGTAACTTTCATACCTCTCCTCATGCAGGTAGAGATCATAGAAATCCCTGTATGTATAAGCAATCTGCTTATTTATTACCGTTTCACTTTTATCAAAAAAAATGAAATAGTCAAATATAGACTGATTAATGGCATATAGATCCGGAAGCATGTTGTGAAGTTCATAAACCTTATAGGAATTCGGACCATCAAAAGCATCAGAAATCCTCTTAAAACTATTAACACCAGTATTAGAAGCAAGACTGTCTCCCAGATAGGAAAATTCATTAAGCATGGTATCCACTAAAACTGCTGCATGCTTTAATTCTGTTTTCCTGGTCTGTATATCGTCATTGCCAATTACTGAAATCATTCTTATATAATAAACGCTGCAGATCAATAAAGGGATAAATAATACGATAAAATACGTCACCATAAATTGATACAAAATGGTATGTGCCTTGGATTTTCTGAATAATTTAAAAGTTCTCTTTCCATTTTGTTTCATAACAGGTCTCCTAACGGGAAATTTTTTTATGAATTATGAGAATAGAAGTCAATACCACCGGCTTAGCCGGTGGCTTGCTCACCCCCTATAAGGGGTTTGTTTCCTGCTTGCGCCCGGAAGGCGCTCCGAAAGTCTGCCTACTGCACCACATTCTCAGCTGCCCTTAAAAGGGCTTAATCGGAGCTGCCTTTTTCCGGCGCAGCCCCAAAAGGGGCTTGCAGTTTTGCTTTGATTTCCAACTGACTCTTAAGAGTCTTATTTCTTGTTTTTCTTCACCGGCTCACCCGTAAACGGGTCTATATACTCTACTAGTGACATCTGATCGTATTCTAAATCTTCTTTTATCTGGTTTTGTATGTATTCCTTAATCGCAGCTGTATTCTTTCCTACTGTATCGACGTAATATCCACGGCACCAGAAATGCCGATTTCCGTACTTATATTTTAAATTCGCATGTTTTTCAAATATCATTAGCGAACTCTTTCCTTTTAAGTATCCCATTATTTCTGATACTGAGTATTTTGGTGGAATTCGGATTAACATATGTACATGATCTGGCATACATTGCGCTTCCATTATCTCGATTCCTTTTCTCCGGCATAAACTTCCTAAAATTTGACCAACATCTGCCTTTATATCTTTGTAGATTACTTGCCTTCTATATTTTGGTGCAAAGACTATATGGTACTTGCATTCCCATTTAGTATGGGCTAAACTATTAATGTCCATTATGGATCTCCTGTGCTTTTATTTGTGGTTTGCAGACCTACATTTATTTTAGCACAGGAGTAACTTATATCTAAAGATCAGCCCTCCCCCTGTATAGCAGGGGGTTTCTTTTTTACTGTCACACAATGAAAAAGGGATGCTGCAAATAATGCAGCAACCCTATTCACTATTATTACATAAAATGATACAAACGTGTATATTCAATACTTATTTTATGATATGCAATTTTTAAGAATTTTCAATTATTAAGTTATATATACATGGTTTCAAACATCCGGATTCCTGCTGCCGTCGCAAATATTTTATTCCTGACACTTTCAACCGCCTCCTTAGACATCCCATCCTCCCATGCATTGACAAGAAAATCAGCTTCCACGAGAATCTGGTAATCCGCACCTTCTATATTCTTATATGTATGATGATGGCCTACCAGCCAGCAGATCCGGTCGATCTCTTCCGGTGAATAATCAAAAGACATGAGAAGACTTCTTGCGATAGGAGGCCCCTCCAGTTCCTGGTAATTGCCTGCACTGCTGTGATATTTTTCCTCACTTGCCTTAATACCGATATCATGAACCACACAGGCTGTTTCCAGAATCCGCTGTTTCGTATCATCAAGCCCCTCTTCTTCTCCTATCAGTTTGCCAAACTGGTATACTTTAATAAAATGCTGAATCCTCTTTGGGTCACCTTTATAATAGTCCATCATCTTTGCAATCACGCTGTTTATGGTATTCATCCCTCAGGAACCCTCCTTATTTATTCTGTATTAATCTTAATGATGCGGAGGGATTTTGTCAATGCTGATAACCTTTCGTATCTTCTAATTATGGCTGATGTCGAATTCAAAGCTTTTTAAATCAGCCGTAAGCGCTGCATAATAGGTGCCCCAGGTACGGATTATGGTCAGCTGATGATCCTTTTTAAGCTTCACCTCCATATTCCCGTCTAATGCGAACGCCGGGTGAGTGTTTCTAAAACGCATTAGTTCAAAAAGCCGTTTTACAACCGGCCGTTTCGTCTCTCTGGTGATTTCTTCCAGACTGTAACCGTGGCGGTTAATATCTCTGCCGTTTTTTGTTTTCTCCATCAGTTCAATATCGTTAGATCCGGCAAGCAGTCCCACATAATACACCTGGGGTATTCCAGGAGCAAAAAACTGAATGGCTCTTGCCAGGAGATACGCGTCATCCCTGTCACCCAGAGCAGAATAATAGGTGGTATTTACCTGATAAATATCCAGATTGTTGTAAGCAGCTGTGTTGTATATCTTTTTCACATTAGCTCCCTTGGTAAACATCTTTTCTTTCGTCTCCTCAATCTCCTCATCAGGCATTAAGTCTCTTGCATCCACAATTCCGATTCCGTCATGGGTATCCAGTGTGGTAAACTGCTTTTTCGGAGACATCTCAAGCCATCGTTTCAAATATACCCCGTTTCCTGTATAAAGCGCATTTAAAACAATCACCGGAAGGGCAAAATCATAGATCCAGAATCCCTGTTGTGCAATTTTCATCTGAATGGTATAATGCTCATGTATTTCAGGTAAAATATCCACGCCCTTTGGGGACACAACATCCTGTATATCATGGAGCAGCTCCCAGATATCCGGTTCTACAAAAAAACAGTTGGTGTTCTTCTTTTTCACAGCATAGGCAAATGCATCCAGACGAATGATGGAAGCCCCATTTTCACACATGCCGGTTAAAGATTTCCGAATGAATTCCTTTGTCGTCTCAGTCCTGACATCTAAGTCAATCTGTTCCTCGCAAAAGGTGCACCATACCTTCTCCACTTCCCCATTTTTAAACTGAACCTCAGTATAGGGCGCACGGGGCTTCCGTTTATAGATTAAATCCACCTCTTCTTCGGTCGGTTCTCCCTGATCCCAGAAGTCTTTATAACGGATAAACATATCCCTGTAAGCGGAAAACTCCTTCTTTTCCTCAAAATCCTTAAAATAAACAGAACTTCTGGAAATATGATTGACCATAAAATCAAACATCAGGTAATAATCCCTGCTGATCTTTTTTATGTCTTCAAATGTTCCGAATTCCGCATCTGCCTGATCATAGCAAAGAGGAGCAAAGCCTCTGTCTGCAGAAGAGGGAAAAAAAGGAAGAATGTGAACACCGCCCACTTCATTCTTCAGATATGTGTGCAGCACTGTATCCAGTTCCTTTAAATTCTTACCCAGACTGTCCGCATACGTAATTAACATGATCTTATTGTTCAGTTTCATTCATTCAACTCCTATCGATTCGCTTATCCTGATTTTTTTTAACACATGCAGCTGAATGCTTCCCCTGATCCCGGAATACTCAATCTCAACTGACCCCGACACACTCCCGCTTTCATTATCTGTAACAGCGTATGTCAGACCTTTGCATACAAACAACTCGAACACATCCAAATCTGCATAAAGTCTTAGATGATATTCTTTTTCTTCCGGCAGCAGAATCCTGTGTGGTCCCACTGTCAGTTTGCGGCTGCAAAGATCAATCAATAACAACGTTTTAAAAACAGACAGTTTTATATATGAGTCTCCTGTATCACTTAACTCTCTGCTGTCTCTAAATGTCAGCTCCAGCTCAAGTGCCTGCCCCTCACCGGAATAAAGACTGGCACAGCCCGGACCGGATTTTTGATCCTCTCTGTCTTTAATAACTGTCTCAAACGACTCTCTTCTGAGTTTTACCAGTTCCTTAGCCGGGCTGATACAGATCCGGTATCCGTAAGAAGATGCGGTAAGTGAAAGTTCTCCGGGAAGTGATAATATCCCGGCATAATTCCTGTCTTTTTTTACGCTGGTAATCCAGCTGATCTGCATAATTCGGTCTCCTGTCTCCTGAAAGGTTTGTGCTGCATATGGCCTCACAACGTTTCGGTCAGCTTTTTCTGTGTTGTCTCTGATTATGTCATAAAGCTGATATCTGGCAATCCCATCTCCTTCTTTATTCTTCTGAGCCAGAAAACACTTCCCGTCAAATTCACCGACACAATAATACCCGTCTGCAGACCATAAAATCCATTTTTTCACTCCATCCTCCTCACAGACCAGAGGAAAAAAATCCGGACATTCCCACATCCCGGGTATCGTAATTTCCTGTATTTTCTCCCACTCATTCAAGTCTGTGGAACGGAAGAAATAAAAGGTATCATCGGAAATATAAAGAACCATGATATAGGAGTCGCTTTCTTTGTGATAAAACACCTTAGGATCTCTGTTCTCCTCTTTAATATGAGGCAGAACAAATCCCTCCAGCTTATTAAGAGACTTACCATGATCCGTGCTCACTGCCATCTTCTGGGTAAACCAGTGATCCATAGACCAGTGGCTGCGTCTGCCTGCAGAGGTATAAAAATAAGCGATCGTATCGGCCCCAAACCCCAGGCAATTGTTCTGATCTAAAATGGCTGTTCCAGAAAAAACCGGTCCTTCCTCATCGGGAAACAAAACATCTTCCGTCTGTGTATAAGAGAGAAAATCAGGAGTACTGGTATGAGCCCAATGCATGTTCTCCCATCTCACTCCATAGGGATTATGCTGATGGTAAATATGATAGAGTCCCTTGTGATAAATCAGCCCATTGGGATCATTCAGCCACCCAAACTCCGGAGCATAATGAATAAGAGGTCTGCTTTTTCCCGGATTACAGGGTTTTTCATCCCGCACCACAACATGTTCAAACCAGCTTTCTTCGTAATCACCTTCTAACATTATCGAACCGCCCTGATAGTCCCGGGCATCATACCATGCGTAAAAACACGGTTCTTCTTCCCCTGTTTCAATGCATATTTCCTGTATCTTTTCATTCTCATAATAAAACGATACAATGGAATCTTTCGCACCCGGAGTGATGGGAATCCACAAATATTTCCCTGTAATACGAATTGTCTTTTTCAACCTGCCGCCCTCTCTTTATATCTTTTCTCCTACGCCTTTACTGCTCCGGCCACAACACCGCTGATAATCTGTTTCTGCAATATTAAATAAATGACAATTACCGGCAGAATAGTCAGCACCAGACCTGCCATGATTTTACCCAGATCACTGGAATAAGTCCCATAAAAGGTATAGGTTGATAAGGGCAGCGTATATAATCTCTTCTTTCCAAGGATCAGGCTGGGAAGAAGATAATCGTTCCAGAGCCATAAGACATCAAGCACAACCAAAGTTGCGGTAGTCGGCTTCAGAAGCGGAAACACGATCTTAAAAAACAGCTGATATGGTGTGCATCCATCGATAATGGCCGCTTCCTCCAGGGAAACAGGGACTCCGGAGCGTATAAATCCATAATAGATAAAAATTGCAAGCCCCATTCCAAATCCGGTATTCATAAAGATCAGAGTTGATCTCATATTCAGCATTCCTAACATATTGCCATAAATAGATATTAATGGAATCATAATCGTCTGAAACGGAATAACCATAGCAGCCACAATCAGCGAAAAACTGAATTTGGCTGCAAAGCTCCTTGTTCTTGCAAAGAAGTAGGCTGCCATGGAAGCAAACAGGACTATAAACACCACGCTTACAAACGTGATCAGCAGTGAGTTGCCAAAAGCTCTCAGATAATTCATCTCCCAAAACGCCGAACTATAGTTTTCAAACGAGAAACCTTTGGGATCTGCCAGCATAAGAGGGTTCTTTATAATCGTAATCTTCCTTTTAAATGAATTCACCAGAATTAAGAAAAATGGAATCATGTATAAAACCAGCAATGATGCTAATAAAACCAGTTTTATAAGGTTCATAATAACTGCTTTTCTTCCGCCTGCCACAGTTTTCCCTTTTGTCATCATGCTTCCACCTCCTTCTTCCTGCTTAAATAATACTGGGTGACAGCCACCACTGCAACCACCACGAAGAGCACCAGTGCCTCTGCCTGACCTAACCCGTACTGTTTGGATTTAAACGCCTTCTGATATACGTAAAGTGCTGCCATAATGGTGCTTCCGTATGGTTCCCCTCCTGTTAAGGAAACGTTTAAATCATATACCATAAAGCATCTGGTCAATGTCAAAAATGTACAGATGGAAAATGACTGCACCATCATCGGTATCACAATGTGCCTCGTCCGCTGTATATTGGTACACCCGTCAATGCTTGCAGCCTCCATTAGGTCTTTAGGCACTCCCACAAATCCTGCAACGTAGATCAGCATCATATATCCGGAATACTGCCATACAGTGACCAGGATTAAGGCAAAGAATGCTTTTATGGGGTCAGATAACCAGGAACTTTCAAACAGCGGGATCGAAATCATATCTCCAAAGGCTGTAAATGCCTTGGAAAATACAAACTTCCAGATAAATCCCAAAACAATTCCGCCGATTAAGTTTGGTGTAAAAAATCCGGCCCGGAAAAAGTTCTGCCCTTTCAGCCCGCTGGTCAGTAAATATGCCAGCAAAAATGCAATCACCTGCACCAGGATTGTACTGACCGTCACATAAGACAGGGTCAGCAGCAGTGCAGACCAGAACCCTCCGTCCTGAAATACTGCTATGTAGTTGGTGATTCCGATCAATTCCTTTTTCTCAGAAATCCCATCCCAGTTGGTAAAAGTCAGATACACACCATAGATAAAGGGAATGATGACTACTGCAAAAAAGAAAAACATTGCCGGACCAGCGAACATGATATATGTTTTGATTTGATTGGACATCGCATTTTTTTCATAAAAGCGTTCCTTCCTTTTTCTTTCAGCCTGTTTCTTATTTCTGAGATTTCCAATAACCTTCCAGATCAGCAGCAAGACCTGCCCTGTCAGTTTTTCCTCCCAGATATTTCTGTACATAACCGCCGCATACAGACCAGTGGTCTCCAGGCAGGCCATTATACTGGTCAAATGTCAGCCCTGCATCTGCATATGCCTTTAACGCCTGCCCCAGCTTATTGTCCGGTGATGCATTGTAGGTGGTAAAGCACGGCACTGCAAGAATCTGGTTTGCCACAATATCCTGGGCTGTCTTATCATATACCAGCCAGTTTAAAAAGTCCTTGGCTGCCTGGATCTGTTCCGGAGATGCGCTTTTATCAATCATGATCTGTTTGGAACCAACTGCATTGACCAGAGTGTTGAATTTATCATCCGTCGTGTCCTGAACTACAGGAAGCATGCCAAACTCGGAACTGGAATCAGCAAACCCGGATACAACTTCCCATACCCAGTTGCCGTTGAACCAGAATGCAACGTCTCCTTCTGCAAAATAGGCATTATCTGTGTCATAATCTGCTGCCAGAGGATCTTTGCCGTTAATGTTATATTTCATCAGCACATCAAAGGTGTTAAACAGACTGTTAAATCTTGCATTGTCAATCAGCTTTCCTGATCCGTCTTTTAACGTAGCAATAAAATTCTCTGCCCCTTTGGCTGTTCCGTCCTGTTCCTCATACATAAGCCCCAGGTAGTGAGCTCCCAGTGACCAGTCTTCTTTGGATATGCAGACCGGTTTTTCCATACCTGCAGCAACCAGTTCATCACAGATTGCCTTAAAATCATCAAGACTCTTTATGGATTTTTCATCAAAATCCCTTCCCAGTGTTTTTTCAATGGCAGTTCTGTTAAATAAAAGCCCTCTTCCTTCCAGACTGAATGGGAATCCGTACAGCTTTCCCCCTACTTTCACACCGTATTTGTCTCCGCCGTCGGCCACCCATTTTTCCCCGTCTAACGGGAGCGCTTTTTGTTCTGCAAGTGCAACAATATCGTTGCAGTCCATAATGGCAAGTGTGGGGGCATCTCCGGCTGCATATCTTTTCTGAATTGCCTCATAGGGAGAATCTCCTTCAGAAATAGAGGACATCTCCACTGTCACTCCGGTCTTTTCCTTGTAATCCTCAAATGCCGGTTCAAAAAATTTCTCCATACCAGCCTTGGTGTTAAGGATTGTGATGGTAACCCCTCCTTCCCCAGTTCCTGCATTTTTGGAATCCTCTGCCTTACTGCCCTGCGCACTTTGTACCGCCGTACTGCCTGCGTCCCCCTCAAGTGTCTTGCTTTTGCCGCTGCATCCAGCTGCAGAAAGTACCATAACAGCTGCTAATCCCAATGAAAGAACCTGATTTCGTTTCATTCCAATACCTCCCTGATATTCTGATTTTTACACAAAATTTTATTGCCTCATGAAAGCAGCTTTGTGTATGCTGTACCCTGAGTATATTCCCCTCTGCAGCGTATGTCAACCGCTTGACATGTTTTTCGTCTTTACTGCAAAATTTTATTCTTAATTTTTGTGCATCATTACTAATTTAAAACTGGTTTTTATAAATATTATAATTATATTATTAAATTTAAATAGTGTTTTTTATAAGTCAAACGCTTATAATGTTATGTGGATCTTTTCTGCAAAAAAAAGACACTGTCTCAGATTCCAGTGCCTTTCTTATTTATGATGAATTTCTTTTCACAAGAGAAACCGGCAGCTTAAACTGCTCCGGAACTGCTTCGTGATCCAGACTTCTCTGTATAAATTCAACCGCCCATTCCGCCATCTCCCTGACCGGCTGTCTGATCGTTGTAATTGTGGGAGTTGTCAGCCGGGCAATATCCACATCATCAAACCCAACCAGACGGATCTGACCTGGTATGGAGATGTTCATTTCCGCACAGATCTGAATGGTCTGGGCTGCAATTAAATCACTGCTTGCAAATATGCCGTCTACGCCAGGATCAGCCTCAATTGCCTTTCTGATATGCTCATGATAATCCAGAGTATTGTAAATCGTGCTGGTCGCCATTACTTCCTGGTGGCGTACGCCGTACTTCTCACATACGGCTATAAATCCTTCTGCTCTCGCATCTGCCGGCATGTTTTCATTCTTGATTCCGCTTAAATGTAGCAGATTCTTACAGCCGCAGGATATTAAGTGTTCCGTCGCCAGACAGCCTCCCTGGTAATTATCGCACTGGATTCCCACCGTTCCTGCTTCTAAGTTACGTTCTATTGTAATGACAGGAATGTCTAAATTCTTCATCTCTTCAATATCAACGTTCCTGCTGCAAAGTACGATCCCGGATACCCGGTTGCTTTTAAACATCTGGATGTATTCCAGTTCCTTTTCATTCTTTTCTTTTGAATTGCAAAGTAATATCTTATAGCCTTTATTCGCAGCTGCATTCTCTAGGTTGCTGATAAGCTTGGCAAAGTACGGATGAACAATGTGAGGGACGATGATCCCTATGGTATTGGTTCTCTGCATGGAAAGGGACCGCGCCAGTTCATTGGGCTGATAATTCAGCTCCTTCATGACATCGTAAACCTTTTTTCTCGTCTGCTCACTGATATAGCCCCGGTTATTAATGACTCTCGAGACAGTGGTGACCGTAACTTCTGCCCGTTCGGCCACATCTTTAAGAGTTGCCATTGGTCAATCTCCTCCTGCTGTCCTTTATTCTTAAAATCAATTTTTGGGTTCAGTATATCATATTGCCCGGCTATGGTCCAGTATAATCCCCACCAGACTATATTTCTTTCCCTGCTGTCTCTATGCCTGATGCTTCCTTATGCGGACCGCCATATATTCCTTCCCCGGCAGTTCCACTTTGAATTTCCCCTTAAATATTCCCCTGTACTGAATTTCCATATCCCATGTATCAATGACTTCTACATGAAATTCTGTAGTATCATCAAAGTAAAACTCCCGGAAGGAAGGTCTGTTAAACCCATAGTAGTACAGATAATAGCTTTTAATATTCAGTATCATAGAGCTGACATCTTCAGTGGTTGCACACACCTCGTCCCAGGCCTGTTTTAACGGCATCAGTCCATAGCCCGGTGTTTCTGATAGTATCCGATACAGAAACTTCAGCCTTTCCGGGCTTTCTCCGTGCAGAACACCGCCGTGGGACCACCACAAGATCCCATCTGGGTTCATGTAAGTTTCTCCATGTGCGTATCCCCCTCGCAAGCTGGCTTCCCAGAACCTGCGCACCAGTTCCTTTCCGCTGATATTTCCCCAGCCATGCTGGATGTTTCCTTCATAGACTATTTCATCCAGTACTACCGGCTTTTTATACCGTTCTCTCCATTCATCCACGTATTCAGCCGTTTTGTAGATATCCTGCCTTTGTATACTGCAGTGGGTAATCCACGGTCTGGTATAATCATAAAAAGGCCTGCAGTTATGAATGGATCTCAAGTGATTGTATTGGTCCTTTCTGCATATGATCCCTGCATAATTTTCCCAATCCTCCACGGACTTTTGAGGCATAAGATCATATTCATTGGCAAGTGACCACCAGACATTCCTGTATGCAGAAAATCTTGCAATCACATAGTTCCAGTATCGTTCGTCCTGCTCTCTGCTCATGAGACTGAACCCCCACCTGTCATAGGGGTGCATAACGATCAAATCCGCTTCAATGGACAAATCTCTCAGCTGTCTGATACATTCTTCAATATGCCGGAAATGCTTAGGATTAAAGCGGGAATAATCCCACTGGTTTCCCTCTGCCCTTCCAGTAAACTGCTGAAAATTATCACTGGTTAATTTTGTGCTGTCACAGGGAGTTCCTATAAATGGATAAGATACCGGTTCATTTAAATTGTAATCATAATGTTTTGGTAAAATACAGAAGCGAATTTTGTTAAATGCGCTCGTCTTAAGAGTCTCCAGAGTCTGTTTCTGTAATTCTTCCGCTTGCAGCTCCCATACATAGCAGGTCGTTCCAACGGAATAATAGGGAACACCGTCTTCATAGGCAAAATGATATGTATTTGCAACACGGACAGGTCCATGATTGCTGCCGGAAGCAGGAAGTACTTCAAAGGTTCCCTGCAGGGTCTTCTCAGAAAAACTTCCGCTGATAAAAAATTTATAGTTCCCTTCAAAGGAAGGCATAAACCGGACCACATAGTTCCCGTCTCCATCGTAAAAGCCATCCACTGTTTTGCATTCATGGGCGCCGGTAAAGGTTCCCTGGATTTTATAATCCACAAACGGATTTTTATCGGTGTGACCGGGACAGGTTATTTCCCATGTGTCCCATTTTTCAAGTTTCTGAATAAATTCTGTCATATCAATCTCCTAAATTTATTATGATTTTACTGCTCCCGCCATTCCTTCTACGAAATGGCGCTGAAAAACCAGATATACCACTAATACCGGAATCACCGAAAGCAGAACTCCTGCACATAAATAACCATAATCTGTTCCATGCTCTCCGACAAACGTCATAATTCCCACTGGAACAGTTTTTTTGCATTATCATTTATAATAACACTGGCAAGTAAATATTCGTTCCAGGTTGCCAGAAAATCGGTGATAACCAGAGTTGCCACTGCCGGCTTGGAAATCGGCAGAATCACCTTTATAAATAACTGCCACTTATTGCACCCGTCAAGAAAGGCCGCCTCATCAATATCCCTGGGGATTAAACCAAACCGGACAACAATAAATTTCAATGATTTGACAGAATTTTATCAGAAATGAATATACCCTGAAAACCGAAAGAAGAACTTAGCTCTAAACATTGCTAAGTCCTTCTCATTGATCAGTCCTCACTCTTTTTTCCGGTTTTGTAATCGTCGCTCGCCCAGTCTGGAGCGTTGATAGGACCTGCTTTTTCATTGCTGTTTTTAGCAGCTCCCTGAATCTCGGGAACCCTGGCCTGTTCATTCTTTGGATGATGCATTTTTTCATGATTTTCCGTTCCATGATTTTTGGGATCATAAGGACTCGGTCTTCTCATTCCTGCTTTTGCCATAATCTTACCTCCTGTGTGACATTAGTTTCTGTAGTCACCAGGAAAATATGCAGACAAAATCATAAACTTCAGATATTCTCTAAAAATTTTATTTTATATTATGAAATCCTCGACCGTCCCCGGCTCCGATATACCTGGTCGCTAACAGAAACCGGCTTATTTCCTCCATCTGTGTAAAACAGTTCTCAAAAAACATCCGGTAGCTTTCGCAGAAATAATTATCCACCACACCTTCTCTGCAGCGGTAACATCCGCCGCGGCAGAGAGAAAACCAGCGGCACTGTCTGCAGTCTTCGGAATGATTCAAAGACCGATCAACAAAGCCGATCTCTGATCTTCGTTCCTGTATTTTTGCCATTGTATCCTGGTTTAGATTTCCCAGCTTAAATTCATCCAGAACATAAAAATCGCAGGGATAGACTCCGCCGTCAGCCTCCACTACATTCTGTATTCCGCATATGCCTCTCTGCTCACAAGATTCTGGTTCGTACTTCAGCATAATGCCGATGTAGTTTTCAAACTGTCTGATAAAGGGCTGTTTTCCCCGTTTCCAGTCTTTATACCACAGGTGAAAAAGCTTGATTAAGAACTCCCCGTACGCCTTTGGGGTAAGGGAATATTCCCTTTGTCCGCGGGTTTCCCCAAGGGGATCCAGGCAGGCAATGAACTGTAAATATTCCCAGCCATTTCTCTTGTATTCCTTGTAAATGGGTACGATATTTTCTGCCGTTTCCCTGTTTACCACTGTGAGTATATTAAAATCCACACCGCTTTTCTTCATAAGTCTGGCTGCCTGGAGAACCTTCTGGTATGTTCCTTCTCCGTTTTTGCTGTGCCTGTACTTATCATGAGTCCCTTCCATACCGTCAACGGATAATCCTACAAGAAAGTGGTTCTTTTTAAAGAATTCGCACCATTCCTCCGTAATTGCGTAACCATTGGTCTGAAGTGCATATTCAATCTTTAAATTGTTTCCATTGTACTGTTTTACACACCGGACTGCCTCTTCAAAAAAATCAATTCCGCAAAGAGTCGGTTCTCCTCCCTGGAATGCAATCCCAACACTCTGCTCTCCATAAGAAAGTGCCTTACGTATCACATTGGCCAAGGTCTCTTTTGACATAAATCCATAAGAAGCCTGCTTTCTCTTTTCTGTCTCATCACAATAAAAACAGTAGTCGCACTCCATATTGCACAATCCGGAAGCTGGCTTAATCAGTAAATTCACTGGCGGCATACAACTATTTCCTCCTTGCTTTTTAAGATAACTAAAAATATTATAACAGCAAATCAGAATAATTTCTTCCATTACCAATTATTTAGTTAACATCGGCAAACGACATGTGGACGGGTTTTAATCTTCTGTAATAAAGACAGCTCTTAAAATGCCCGGACATTTGTAAGTTCTCTTTCCTGCTCCCAAACCGGTCCTGCTTATGGTAAAATGATCTGGCAGTTGTTCATCAGTACGGATTGCAGCGGCAATCGCGGCCCCCGTCGGAGTAACTAATTCTCCCTCCACATCTGTAATATGGAGGTTCAGCTTATGTGCCAGATCGATATTTTTCACCGCCGGCACCGGAACAGGCAGCACCCCGTGACGACAGCGTATGGTGCCCGTTCCATCGCATATCTGCGGAATAATCGTTCTGTTTATACCCAGATTGTCAAAACAGACTGCCGCCGCAACGATGTCCGCAATGGAATCAACTGCCCCCACCTCATGAAAATGTACCTTTTCTACCGGAACCTGATGGGCTTTTGCTTCCGCTTCTGCCAGAATTGAAAATATTTTTTTAGCCAGCGCTCTTGCCCCCGGTGTCATGTCGGCTTTTTCAATAATTTCATTTATCTCAATAATACCCCTGCACTCATGGTCGTGATGGGCGGCTTCCTTATGGGAATGCCCTTCTGCTTTGCCGTGAAGATACTGCATATCATGATCATGGTTTTCATGCTTTTCATCTAAAACAACACAAAAATCACATGCATTACGTCCTGATTTTTCCACTCTGCTTATTTTTACTTCGAACCCATGAACCAGAAGGCTGTCTAACGCTTTTTGCATAACCTCCCTGTCAGCTCCCAAATCAAGCAGGGAAGCGACAAACATATCCCCGCTGATTCCGGAAGTGCAATCCAAATACAATATATTGTCCATACCTGTTACCTTCCTTTTGTTTCAAAAACTTCAGCTTAAAACTTTTTTAATCCGTTTTATCTCTGAAATCAGCTCCTGCCTGTCAGGCGTATGACTGTTGCTTATATAAAATCTGGTGGCTGCATTTGCTATGGCAAGACGTTGTGCAGCTTTCAGATTACCCAGGCATGCGGCAATGTATCCGCCGTTAAATGTATCGCCGGCTCCCGTGGTTATCACAGGCGCCGCGCAGTAATCCTGCTCTAATAACTCTATTCCCTCTGTTTTGGAAGATAAAACCGCATATTGGGGAGTGTGTATAATCAGCTCATCAAGACCTATGATGCTTCTGATATATTCCGAGTCCCTTGCAACCTCTTCACAGTCATCAGAAAAATTCCGGTCATAATAAGAGAACAATATAACCGCTTCATGTTCATTTAAACTGAGGCTCACGGGTATTTTATCATTCACTTTTTCTAAAACCCGGAAAGTGGAGTTAATCGCCTCCACACTTCGTTTCTTTATATTTGCAAAATCAAAGAACAACCGTCTTGGCCGGTCTGTATGGAAATAATTCTCATTGAGTTTCGTCATAAACGTATCAAAATCAGGCATGTTTGACCAGTATCCCAATGATACAATATCAGCGTTTAATAATATCTTTTGTAATTGATCATGTCCGATTATGCTGAGGAAATCATCCCATGTAAAATTCAGCAGTTCATCTAAATTCGGCATCATGATTTTCCCGTCAGTGAATTCAAGAATTGTACTGACTACAGGATCTCCAACGGATATTAATTTACACTTCTTTTCCAGATCAAGAAATATCTTATCAATTTCTTCTTTTCCATACATTCCAATCAGAGTCGTTGACAAATCCATATTTCCCAGAGCTTTTCCGGTATTGGCAGTAAATCCGCCATAGCTTCGCCTCTTTTTAATCAGCTCATTTGCCATACCGCCTTCTCTGCGGTTGACAATGAGTTTTCCAAACTCCTGCATCTTATCAATCAGTATGTAGTTATTATCCAGGGTTCTTGTTTCAACTACCTGCCATACCTGATCAATAAATCCATCAATTCCAAGAACAATCTCCCCGCTGAGATTTCGTATATACGCTTCTAAAATCCCCTCTTCCATCGTAACCCATTTACTACGCTGCATTGATCCACCAATCCTTATTCCAAGTTTTAATCTGTTAGTGATGATGATACATGTTGTCTCCGGTGTATACTTCATCCTTCATCATAAGATGAACGGCTGATAATTTAAATGTTTTTGGAAGAGCCAGAATATTTGGATTTTCTCCCACATATTTGAGTTTTGCATCAGCAAGTGCTTCCTCAATCGTTGCCCTTGTTTTTAATCCCATTCCTCTTGCGTAGCCTGGCTGTTCTGCACCCACAATGTAAATCGCAGATGTATTCTTCTCTGCCAGATGACCGCAGGAAATCATGGAAAAGCCATGGAACGGATGAAATGCGTTGGTATAACGGTATTTTCTGATGTACTCCTCATTTGTCGCAAAATATTCGCCCAGACGGTTCATATCCGGAAGTGTATTCATATGATCTGTCTGGAACATCTCATACATCTCTCTGGTATAGGGCCATAACTCATCATGGAAATAACCATTGCAGGTTGATGCACAGATAATGACACACTTATCACTCATGACTCTTTTATGACGGATTACCTGCGCAGAAAGAGCCTGCATCAGCATGATCGGGTTCGTCCCCATACCCTCTCCATAATGGAAGAACTGGGGCATACCAAAGATCATTACGTCATATTTCTTCTCAGCAAATGGCACATAGGTTCTTTTATCCGCTGTTTTCCAGGAAACCGGCTGCATCTCTTTTGCATAGCCGCTGTTGATTTCAATCTGCCTTGAATAGGTATCAAGAACTGCATCACAGCAGAAGAACTTCTTGCCCATGCATTTCTCCATATACTCGCCAATCTCATCAAATTTAGATCTCATTAATGATTTCCCGCTGACAGGAACGAAATCATCCCGGTGCATAACCTCCGGAACATGATGGGAACCAATGGATTTCCAATGTGTGATACCGGTAGAACAATGCTTATAGCCGCCGGAATAACCGCCATAGGGATTACCCTGGGTATGTCCGATCAGGATCGCCACATCACTGTCATACACATATTTATTCATGATGACCGGATCTCCCCGGTCTGTAACGCCTAAGTCGACCAGATGATCATAATCTTCGCTGTCGTGATTGATTATCTGATGGGTGAACCAGAACTCATGGAATAATTCCTTTCCAAGGATATTATAGATCTCTTCCTTGGTGTTTTTTCTGTGCAGACCATTGGAGCAGATTAAGAGAATGTCTTTCTTTTCCACTCCTGCGCTGTACAATTCCTGAAGAATTAATTTTATTGAAATCTTACGGTGAGCAGTTGCCTGTTCTCCTCCTTTTACTCTGTCAGGAAAAATTATTGTTACCTTTGATCCCTTTTTAGCCAGCTTTGTTAATGGCTCCATACCAATGGGATTACGAAGAGATTCGAGAGTCTTTGCCTCCAGCTGGTCCTCCGGTATATAAGGCGGATCTGCAACTGTTTCTCCTGGTATAAATACATCTGTGCTGTCCGGCAATTCGGCATTTACAAAACCATGTCCATATTCAAACTGTAATTTCATTTCGGTTCCTCACTTTCATAACAAATTTTAATCTATCCTAAATATGTACGTATTATTTCAAGATATTCATCCGGGTAAAAACCAATCTCTCCTGAAAATCTTGTGAGCGCAATAAGCCCGCCGTCGATTTCAGGAATAGAGGCCAGCATGGCGGCATTATCTGTTTTGAGTCCTCCGCCATAGGTTACTGCAATCCCGTTTTTTACCTCTTTGATAAAGCAGGCTATTTTTCGGATATATTCTCTGTCAGGCGGTGTTTTTCCAGGTCCGATGGCCCATACAGGCTCATAGGCGACTGCCACTTTACTGATATCAACTCCGTCTAATCCGATGGTCAGCTGGCTTTTTAAAACTTCCTTCCAGTTTTCCTGCTGGTCTGCTGTTTCACCGATGCAGTAAAGCACGTCCAGTCCTGCCTGGATTGCTGCCTTAATCTCCCTGTTTAGTATACGGTTGACTGCATCAGAGTCCTCCACTCCAACTTCAGACAAAATGCCTGCTTTGTCCTTTCGCTCCTCACAATGTCCGATGATTGTGCTGTCGCAGCCAATCGCCTTCATGGAATTACCGGTTCTCTGAGTAGTAAAAGCGCCAAAGTTCATTCCTGGTGCGGTATCTTCACGAAACACGCTCTGACAGCCGATTTTAAGATTCGAATCTTCTTTCCGCTCTTTTACTGCATTGATAATATGCGCTTCCGGCATATACATCACAAATTCCACATCATCTTTTTGATACTGCTTTAATTCTTCCTGCACTTTACTAACTATGTATGATCCCCATTCACATGGACTGGCAATGCTGTTTACTCCGCTGTATTCTCTGGGAATATCAAAACGTTTTAAATTTAAAAAGATATGCTTCATGGTATTCCTTCCTCATTATTTTCTATATTTTCTGATCATATCAGCTGTTGTCAGCTGCTCAACAACAGAGGCTTTGCCTACAGAACCGAACTCAACGATCAGAGTGCCGACAACTTCCTTTACGCCCTGTTCAATACACTCTCCCAGTGTTCGTATGTCGTTATCATTCTCAATTCCCTTCATCACAGTATCCATGATGGGGGTCAGGAAAACTCTGGGATCAAATGCCGATTTCTTTTCTTCCAGCAGATCATATATTTTTCCAACGGATGGGCTGTTTTTCTTATCTGGATTCTGATAGAAATATTCACGTAAATTTCTTGTTACTGCCAGACGTAAATCTGTATCTACATTAATTTTGCCGATTCCGCATGTAATTGCCTGTTTTATTTCGTTTACCGAAATGCCGTCCGCATTGGTGATCTCGCCGCCAAGAGCATTGATTTCGTCGACAATGTATTTGGGAACGGTTGAGGAACCGTGAGATACCAATACTCCAAATATCTTTTCGTGTCTTAAGCATTCTTTGATTGCAATTACGATTTCTTTCCGAAGTTTTACATTCTTTCCTTTTACAGCTCCATGCATGGTTCCGTAGGAGATGGCCAGACAGTCAACCTCTGTTTTTTTGAAGAATTCAATTGCCTTCATAGGATTAGTGTAAGTAGATGTATCAGCGAATACATGATCTTCCACTCCGGCCAGAACCCCAAGCTCACCCTCTACCGATACACCGCGGGCATGTGCATATTTTACAACCTCCCGGGTCAGTTCCACATTCTCATCAAAGGGAAGGGACGAACCATCAATCATAACCGATGTATATCCGCCGTCAATTGCCGCTTTTACCGAGTCAAAATCTTTTCCATGGTCTAAATGCAGTACAATCGGAACTGGAGAATAGGCACCGTATTTTTGAACGGCAGCTCCGATGTTTTTTGCACCGATACGTTTGTCCTCAATGGTTGAGTTTAAAAAATGGGTTCTTCCGCCCATAAAACCGTTGGCTAAATCTGCCCCCTGTAATATGACCGGACTTCTTAACATTTCATGGACCTCAATTGCTGCTTTTATCTGGGATACTGCATTTACATTGAATGCGCCCTGAGCAAACTGATATTTTTCGGTTGCCTCCAAGAGAGGTCTTAATGGTATGATTGGCATAGTTTTTTCCCCTTTCAACAATTCATTCGTCAAACGTTTTTGTTACCCTTTTTGAACCTGTATACTTATTGTTCTGCAGGAACCAGGTATTCTTTAATTTTCTGATAGTCTTCTCCGTTGTAGCAGACGATTTCATAGGATTCTATTTCAGGATTGCTGAATACCCTGGTAAGACCTATAAACTGCGTCAGCTTTGATGCTAAATTAAGCACATCCTTATCATCTGTAATCAGTTCCACTCTGCCCTGGCAGGTCGCCAGTGCCTTAAAAAAAGCATCAATATCTTTAATCTGTTTTACTCTCACTGTAATTTCCTCCCTTTTTTCGTAATTTATATTTCATTCAGCCGTTTTCTCATCTGTACTGCCCAGGGTGTCGGCTGAAATGGCTTTTTGCTTTTAACCGGATTGTCAAGTTCCTTAAGGCCAGAGGGAATCCATCTTTCATCCGGATTGTCATAATCGCACTTCATCAGGATACGAAGCTGCCTCATCACCCAGTTCTCATGTTCCATTACCTCATCATAGCTCTTATAGGAATCAGCCTTTTGCCTGAGCTTTTCTGCAATCTCAGGAAAACGGTCAATTACATTATGTTCTTCGTTTGAATCCTTCTCCAGATCATAGAGCACATCATCCTCTGGAAAACCGGAATAAGTAAAATACTTCCACTGCTTAAAACGGACAAGCCTTCCTAACGATGTCTCTGCATTACTCAGATAAGTATACATCTCACTGACCACCATTCTGTCTTCATCCTGGCTGTTTTCCATAATCTGTGCAGAAATATCTTTCCCGTCGCCTTCTAAAATCTCCGCACCAGTCAGACCACAGATCGTAGGTCCGATATCTAAAAGGCTTGTGGGACTGTCAATCGTACATCCGGCAGGAATTCCATCTCCCTGAATTAAGAATGGGATGTGGACTGACGGTTCATAAAACACCTGCTTGCCATAATATCCATGCGTGCCGTTCATGTCACCATGATCGGAAACATAGATAAATACGCCTTCATGACCGGTGCGTCTTAAATATTCCTGAAATGCCTGATATACTGCTCCAATATGCCGATCCTGCTGCTCAACCAGACCATAATAGGCTGCACGCGCTGCTCTGGCCACTTCCGGATCTGCCTCAACAAATTTACCGTCAAGAGCCGGATGACCCTGATAGGTTTCTGAAACATCCTCCAGGCTGACTTTGTCATAATAATACTCATAAAGCTCCTCAGGCGCGACATATGGGAAATGCGGTCCATAAGTTCCTACCGTGATAAACTGAGGTCTATCATGCTCCTGGCTCAAATAATCCAGTGCTTGGTCTACAACATAACGGTCGTAAGCCAGAACCGGAGAATCCCCACCGCCAATATAGTAAAGTGAGCTGTTCTCATCAAATCCTTTTACTTTGGATTTTTTTTCCATCTCACCTTTCACGTTATGAAGACCATTGTGGTATACAGGAGTACGCTCCTTTGCAATACGTTTTGCATAGCCATGGCGCTGATCCGGTCCGACAAAATGCATACGGCCGCAAAGAACCGTCTCATAGCCGGATACAGTCAGACTGTGAAGAAAGGTAGCACTGTCAGAATTAATCGAGTTAAAATTAAATAAAACACCGTTATTGCTGGGAAGCTGTCCTGAAATCATGGAGGCACGGGCCGGTACACACAACGGGCATGGAGTATATGCATTGGTGAGTGCAGTTCCTTCCCTGGCAATGGAATCTAAATTAGGAGTTCTTACTATTTTGTTTCCGGCATACCCCTGCAGATTATAGGAATGCTGATCAGACATGTAGAGTAAAACGTCCTTCATAACGTCGTTTATCCTTTCTAATCTATTTTTTAATTAATTTAATTTATTATATCATCAGTAAGTTATAATTTCAATATCTACCTGCAATAAATATTTTCTAAAACTTGTATTTTCTTAATTATTCTGCTATTATGACTATTAAATCATTTAATTATTGCAAAATCATCCGGGAGGAAATATGAAAACACTTTAAATCGCCGAACGTGACGAACTTGCTACGCAGGAACATATCATTCCCTGTAACCCGCATTTAAAATAATAGAAAATATATGATACATATACAGAAAGGAACCAAACAACATGCAGATTGCCAATGGAAACAATCTCTCAAGAGTTAAGGTCACCAATCAGTCCGCGATACGCCAGATGATTTATCACGATGGCCCGATTTCCAGAATTGAAATATCAGAAAAACTGTCACTTACGCTTCCGACAATCACCACCACCGTCAATTTTCTGCTTTCCAAAGGACTTGTTAAAGAAGTGGAAAATACGAAAGCTACTGGTAAGACCCTTGGGCGAAAGGCATCTTTAATTGATATCTCAGACGAAGGTGGATATTTTGTTGGAATAGAAACACGCGGTACACTGCGCCGCGCCTGTATCACAGACTATCGGGGAAACTTAATAAAAGCGATTGCAGACGATATTGTCTATAGTGATTATGATGAAATCATGACAGAAACTTCTGAACTGGTTAAAAAGCTGCTGCAAACCAGTAAAATACCAAAATCTAAAATAGCCGGTATTGGCTTGTGCATACCAGGACTTGTTGACCGCAACAAGGGGAAACTGATTGTTCTTCCAGGTTATGAATGGAAAAATAAAGATTTAAGAGGTGATTTATCCAGGCTGCTTAACTACGATGGCCCTGTTTCAATTGAAAATAATGCCTGCGCGAGAGCCTATGGTTCTTATTTATTTGATCATGAACGAATGGATAACTATCATTCCTTCGCATACTTTATGGTTTCAACTGGAATTGCCTGTCCATTGATGTATACACATGACCGTTTCCGCGAATCTATCATCGGTCAGGGCGAAGTGGGACACATGGTGGTTGACTCTCATGGTCCTCTCTGCAGATGCGGAAACCATGGCTGCCTTGAAGCATTTTCAAGTGAGCGCGCAATTATTTCCAATTGTATCAGTGAACTGAATAACGGCAAGGCAGATACACTCCGCCAGATATGCAGCAATGCAGAATCCCCGACTATATATGAAATAATAAAAGCACAGTCTGAAGGAGACCAGAGTGTGAATGCAATTCTGGAAGATGCGATTTATCACATGGGTATTGGAATCGCCAATATCGATAATTTTGTCAGACCGAAATGCATTCTGATTGACAGCAATATCTTCCAGAATCAGAAAAACAAAGATCAGCTTATGGAAGTCATTTTGCGGAATTTATATACCGCCACAGATATCGATACAAAATTTATGTTTGTTGAGCCAGACATATACAGCGGTGCTTTAGGCGCTGCAGCTGCTGCTGTACAAAATGACTTGAAAACTTTTATTGAATAAAATTAAACTGCGGTATCAATTATCTTAAGCAGAAGATAATTGATACCGCAGTTTCCGTCTTATTCTTCTGACTGCATTGCTGCCAGCTGGCCTCTGATATAGGCCATCCCCTTTCCATCCCGGATCATTTCCCACACTTTTTCTTCAAATTGCGGCGGACAATCCTGTTTTATTTTTGCCCACATCATCCGATCACTCATACGTCTGTCATAATCCCGCGGGACAACATCACAGGTCTGCTGGTACCAGTCCAGAAGGCTATGCTTAAGTTCTGCTGTTTTTGCTTCGTGCTCAAAGTCACCATACACATTATTTTCCTCAAGAGGATCAGACCGAAGATCATAAAACTCATGCTTCCCGTTTGACCGGTGAACATATTTATAAAAATGATCCCGTATCATGGTTCCTTTACAGTGGGCATCTGCATTAAGCTGGGCGGTCTGCCTGGGCCAGTACATGCTGGTTTTGGGAATTACGCCGGAACTGCCGGCTGCCGGGTGGTACTCATCGGCCTGTGTTTCCCATGGCATTCTTCCGCCCTCGCAGAAAACGTAATTCCGCAGCTGACTGCTCCGATCCTTAAGAACAGGCCTGAGTGACATTCCAAAATGATCATGATCTGGGGCTACGTCAGCATAATCCATTACAGTCGCATAAAAATCCACCAGTTCTACCAGAGAATCAGAGATTCCTGCATCAACCAACTCTCCCATCGGCGGTTTTATAAGCAGCGGTACCTTTGTCAGGCAATCTTCAAACGTATTCTGGGATTTTTCCGGCAAATCAAAATCACCGGCATAATCACCGTGATCACTCAGGAAAAAGATAGCGCAATCGTCGTAGATTCCCGCTTCCCTAAGCGCATCACATAATCGTCTGAACTGTTCATCCACCTTCATACACATTCCTAAGTAACAGGCTCGCAGCTCATCCCAGTCCTTTTCTGTATAGGAGTCCATAGCCATCAGATTTTTCAGAACTGACTCCATCTCTGGCTTATCCTTTCTGGCGGCAGCACGTTTTGGCAGCATACTTCGATCAATTGCTGAAAAATAAGGTTCTTCCACTGCATAAGGTGTATGAGGATACATTAATCCAAGAAACATGCAAAGCGGCTGGTCATTCACCCGGTGTAATATCCGGTCAATCGCCGCATCCACTACTCCGTCATCATCCGAATAATGGGTTCCGTTTTCATCCAGCAGCAGCCTGCCTTCGTAATGGGAATAATAGTTTTTATCCCCCATCTTTCCGCGAAAATCTTTCTTTTCAGGTCCTGGTGCTTTAGGACAATCCTCCCCGTAATAGATCTCTGTTGCGTGTGCTTCCACCAGACCTGGGATCTGACCTGCAACCAGATCATTTCGTGTATTCATCCAGACATAATAACCAGCATCCTTTAATTCAGAAAACAGGCTTGACTCATGGCTGCGCAGCAGATGCTGCATGGTGCGATGGCCATTGACATGTGGGTAGAGACCGGTAAAAAAACTGCATCTGCTTGGAACGCAGACCGTATTCTGGCAGAAGGCATTACGAAACGATACACCTTCTGACCGGGCAAATTCATCTAAAAACGGAGTTTTGGCAGCTTTATTCTGACCCAGATGGGCAAGACAGTCTGAGCGCATTTCATCCGGATTAAAAATAATAATATGAGGTTTTTTCTCCATAAGTCTTTCTTCCTTTCCAGAACAGTGTCAAACGTACATTTAAGAGGCCAGCCATTGTTAAGCTGACCTCCATATTTTAAATTACCTCAGTTCTGTCTTGCATACGTAAGAACGTCTGCCCATAACATCAACCGGTTTTCCTGTCAGCGCTACACTGCTGTTTAACGGGAGATTTGCAGAACTAGTGCCAATCATAAGATGCATGGTACCCGGTTCAACCACAAAATCCATACATTCGTTGTAATACCCAAGCTGTGCCAGATCCAGATGGTATACAACCTGCTTTTCCTCACCTGGTTTCAGAGACACCCGCAGGAAACCGGACAGCTGTCTGTTAGGACGGGTAACATGTGCCTCAGTAAAGCTGGTATATAACTGTACCACCTCATCCCCCGCCATAGTTCCGGTATTTTTTACTTTACAGCTGATTTCCAGCTTTCCGTCTGTTGGAATTTCAGCAGCAGATACTTCCATATCAGAAAGCTCAAACGTAGTGTAGCTGAGACCATGTCCAAAACAGTACAGAGGATCTGCCAGACCATCCACATATCCCCCGGTGAAGATTGAGGAAGCAGTGATATCACCTCCGCTGTTATAACCGGATCCGATTCTGTGGTTGTAATAGATCGGAATCTGCCCGGTTGTTCTCGGCACAGTCATTGTCATCTTTCCTCCAGGATTTAATGTTCCGTCTAACACATCGGTGACAACCTTTCCGGCAAATGGTCCTGGCATAAATGCCTGCAGAATCGCTCCGCAATTTTCCTGAGCCCAGTTAACGGCGAACACTCCTGGTCCATAGAGTACAAGAACCACTGGTTTTCCGGTTGCTGCAACCGCTTCCAGAAGCTTCTGCTGAACACCTGGTAAATCAAGGAACTGGCGGTCTTTTCCCTCACCTCCGGTTACATTGACCCAGCCGGAGTTCCCACCGCACGCCATTACAATCACATCTGATTCTTTGGCTGCCTCCACTGCCCCGGCAAAACCATCCGTCTCTTCCCCTGTAATGCTGCAGCCCTGTGCATAGGATACGGAGAAACGCTCCGTTAGAACCTCTTTTAAGCTACGGGTACCAGTTCTTCTAAGTGCCGATTCCATATCATTCATGGAATCCTGCTCTTCCTTTGAGAACATATCAAACATAACCGCAAACGGCCCTTTATATTTCTTTTCACTGCTCTGCGCTTTTTCCTGTTCATCAGCCAGACCGTTGAAACCAGTTGCCTGTCCGCTGGCACCAGCTTTCATCATTTCTACATAAGCCGGATAAGTATAACCGCTCACCGGATATCTCAATGAATCAGCGTGAGGACCAATTAACGCCACTTTCGTTCCTTTTTTAAGGGGGAGCAGACCGTCATTCTTTAAAAGAACCATTGATTTTGCCGCAATTTCTTCACTTAATTTATTTTTAGATGCATTGCTTAAAGCCACTGAGACCTTTTCTTCCTCACAATAAGGATTCTCAAACAGGCCATGTTTGAATTTTATTCTCAGCACGCGGCGCACAGAAGCATCAATGCATTCTTCACTCAGTTTGCCGGACCGGACGTACTTCGGCAGCTGGCGGAAGGCGGCGCCTACCGGAATCTCAGTGTCCGTACCTGCCTTTTTCGCCAGATATCCGGCTTCTTCATAGGTTTTTGCAACTTTGAAGTATTGATGAGTCTTTAGTACAGCCGCACCGTCAGACGTTAAGACTCCATCAAAGCCCATTGTTTTGCGCAGCAGATTTTCAATAATATCCTTGTTCACAATCACCGGAAGTCCATCAATTTCCCCATAATTTGCCATCATGGCATCCAGTCCTGCCAGCTTGTCCGCTGCTTCAAACGGCGTTGCAAATATTTCATAAAGCTCCCGTTTTCCCATACGGCATGCCGACGTATTTAAGCCTCCCTGTGTTGACGAATACCCCAGGAAATGTTTTGCGATACAGCTGACGCCCTGCTCCTGCATACCCTTTACATAGTGAATGCCAAACTGACTGGTCAGATAAGGATCTTCTCCAAATGTCTCATAAGTTCTTCCCCACCTGGGATCCTGTACAACATCGATTACCGGGCTCATAGCTGAGGTGATTCCCACACTGCGGCTCTCCTGCCCGATAATTTCACTCATTTTCTGAGCAAGCTCCGGCTCCCAGGTACAGCCCATGTTGATCATCGCAGGAAACAGAGTTCCGCCTGCTGCAGGATAACCGCAAAGATTTTCTGCCTGTAATGCAACCGGAATTCCAAGTCTGGTTTCTTCAACAAAATAGCGCTGTATCTGATTGCTGATCCTGGAGATCTGCTCAGGACTTACCAGACCAACAATGGAATACTGGGTAAAACGGCCATGACCATCTGGAAATTTCTCTTTCAGCAGATTTGTATTTACCTTCCCATTTTCAATAAATGAAGCCGGCAAATCACCGCATAACTGGGCAGCCTTCTCTTCAAGCGTCATTCTGGAAAGAAGATCCTCCACTCTTGCTTCTATCGGTTGATGTGGATCTTTGTATAATTCCATACCAAATACCTCCATTTATAATTTAATTTATTCTTATCTTTTTGCAATTTGACACAATACAGTTCATTGGTTATAATAGTGTTAATTAGTTAAATTATTTAATTTAAGGAGAGGAATATTACTACATGAAAAAATCATACCTGGTCGATACCTTTAAGGCGGCAGTCAGCATCGCCACCGTCTTGTTTTCTCTCACAATTGTTATCAGTCTGATCATCATCCATCGTTTTGGATCAGCTGCGGTATTCTTCCTGATCGGACTTATTTTTATAAAACCAGTATTCACCTACGCAGCTTTCGTTTCGGTGGACCAGACAGGTATCCGCTTATTTCTCCCGTGGAAGACGCTTCAATGCTTCACCTGGAGTGAAATTGCAGAAGTTGGTGTTGCAGGAACCAGGTTATTTACAAAAAAAGAATCCAAAAACGCAGGATCACTCTATATCTACATTTCAAAAACAACGTTAACTGACGATGACCGGTTTGACATGATGCTTCACTGGCCGCCAAAGAATCAGATTTTTCTCACCTATTCCAAACAACGTTTAGATGAAATACAGATGCGATTCAGTAACAAAATCCAGACTTATAATGCAGGCGATATTCATCTCTGATTCTGCTGAAAAGACTCCAAAAACACTGATTCTTCTTTCGCGTTTTTGGAGTCTTCTTCTTTAATTATATGAAGAATTTATTTCGTGCAGGCGGCAGCATGTCACGAAATGTCCAGGGGATACCTCTTCCTGCTTCTGCTGCTTTAAGCACTCCTCTTTTGCATAAGGACAGCGGGCAGAAAAGCGGCAGCCTGGTTTTGGATTGACCGGCGATGTGATTTCACCGCGCAGAATCTCACGCTTATTGGGTTTATCAAGATCTGTAGAAGGAATTGCAGAAAGCAATGCTCTTGTATAAGGATGAAGCGGGTTATGAAACAGTTCCTTAGAAGAGCATTTTTCAACTACCTGTCCTAGGTACATAACACATATATCGTCGGAAATATGGCGTACCACAGACATATCATGGGTCACAAACATATAGGTCAGACCCTTATCCTTCTGGAGCTTCTTTAAAAGGTTGAGTACCTGTGCCTGAATTGATACGTCAAGAGCGGATACCGGCTCATCACACACTATAAATTCTGGCTCCAGTGCAAGCGCACGTGCAATTCCCACTCTCTGTCTGCGTCCTCCGTCAAGTTCATGGGGATAAGCCTTTCTCAATCGTTCATCTATACCAACCAGATCCATTAATTCCTGTGTCTTTTCATCAATCTGACTTTTTGTAAAACGCCTTGATACAATTAAGGGTTCCCGAATCGTACTGTCTATTGTTTTACGCGGATCAAGAGAGGAATAAGGATCCTGGAAAATAATCTGCATTTTTTCGCGGGCTTGCCGCAAATTTTTCCCCTTTAAGTTGGTGACATCCGTTCCATTTAATAAAATCTGTCCTTCGGTACTTTCATGGAGATGAATAATCGTTCTTCCAAGGGTGGATTTTCCGCAGCCTGATTCTCCTACAACACCAAGAGTACGCCCTTTTTCAATGGTGAATGTGACGTCATCAACAGCATGAAGCATACCGCGAGGGGTTGTAAAATATTTTTTTAAATTCTTCACTTCAATAACCGGATTCATTTAATCCTCCCCCTTTATAACGGCTTCGATACGGCAGCAGCGGCAGTCGTGTCCATCCTGAGTCTTGTACATGCCGATTGTTTCCTTCCGGCATTCATCGGTTGCATATTTGCATCGTGGAGCAAAGGAGCAGCCCTGAGGCAGGTTGGTTGGATCCGGCGGCAGTCCGTCTATCGGGTGAAGCCACTCTTCATCCTCATTCATATCAGGAATTGCACCGAACAGACCGATGGTATATGGATGGGAGGGGTGCTTAAAAATCTGCTGTTTCGTTCCATATTCAATAATGCTGCCCGCATAGATGACAGCCACTGTATCGCACACCTGCGCAACAACCCCCATATCGTGGGTAATTAACAGCATGGCAGTATTATATTTATTTCTTAACTCTGCAATTAAATCAAGCACCTGTGCCTGAATCGTCACATCCAGCGCAGTGGTGGGTTCATCCGCCAGCAGCAGATCAGGATTGCATGCCAGGGCAATGGCAATAACAACTCTCTGCTTCATACCGCCGGAAAACTGGTGAGGATATGCATAATAACGTTCTGCAGGGATACCGACTATTTCAAGCATTTCCTTTGCTCTTTTTTCATGTTCTGCATGATTATTATTATCACTGTGCAGACTCACTACCTCTGCGATCTGATCGCCAACACGAAGAACCGGATTTAACGCTGTCATGGGATCCTGGAATATCATGGAAACCTTGTTGCCGCGGATCTTTCTCATGTCAGTTTCCGATAACTTTAAGAGATTCTCCCCTTCCAGGTAAATCTCACCATTGGAGATATTGCTTCCAACATCAGGCAAAATCCGCAGAATGGATTTTGCAATCGTAGTTTTACCTGCACCGGTCTCACCAACCAGTCCCAGGGTTTTTCCGCGCTCCAGCTGAAGGTTTACGTCATTTACGGCATGTACAATCTGTCCATCCGATTTGTATTCTACCTTTAAGTCCTTTATAGAAAGGAACGGCATATCTGTATTGATTTTTTTCTGATGCACAGCTGTTCCTCCTTCCTTAATTCTTCAATTTGGGATCCAGAGCATCTCTTAAGCCGTCTCCCAGTAAATTTAATGCAAGTACCGTCACTGCAATCGCAAGGCCGGGGAAATAAACAAGATGAGGAGCCTGTCGAATAAACTGGCGGGCTGCTGATAGCATGGCACCCCATTCAGGAATAGGAGGCTGAACACCCAGACCGATAAAACTTAAACCAGCTGCAATCGTTATGGTCTGCGCCACTCCCATTGTAGCAGATACAATCATGGGTGATATACAGTTGGGAAGCAGATGGCTTGTAATGATCCGGAATTTGCTGCAGTTAATGGACTGGGCTGCTTCAATGTACTCGTTTTCCCTCTCCTTAAGCATCTGGGCACGCAGCATTCTGGCCATGCCGGAAATACTTCCTATGGATAATGCGATAATTGTATTAAAATAACCAGGTCCCAGTACGGCAGAAATAACAATCATTAAAAGCATTCCTGGAATAGCCTGTATAATATCTAATAAACGCATGATGATATTGTCTACCTGCCCCCCGAAGAAACCGGAGATCGCACCAATGGTACAGCCAATGGCGGAACCGATGGAAACAGCTATGATACCAATGGAAATGGAATACCTGGCACCATATAGCACACGGCTGAATATATCTCTTCCCATATCATCACAGCCAAACAGATGGGAAGCTGATGGTTTGGCAAACATATTTGCCATATCCATATAAGAATAGTCATAAGGTATAATATAAGGTGCCAGAATTGCCAGAATGATTTCAGTTGAAAGGATTAAAAGACCAAGCATTGCTGCTTTATTCTTACTCATCTGCTTCATGACAGTAGCAAATCCGCTCTGTTTTTTGGCATATGTTGTCTTAGGCATTTGCTTTCACCTTCCTTTTCTTCCTGCCTGAAGCATACTGTGCTTTAATTCTCGGATCTACCATTGCATAAAGTAAATCTACAATAAGCATACAGAAGCTGAAGGTAATTGCAAGGAAAATGGATCCGCCCTGCACAATGGGATAATCACGGCTGTTTACAGCCTCAATAATATAAGTACCCATACCTGGAATTGCGAAAATAGTTTCAATGATCATCGCTCCTCCAAGAAAATGGCCAAACATCGTTCCCATAACAGTTATAATAGGAATCAGACTGTTTTTTAAGGCATGTTTCATGATTACATCCCGCTCCGGAACACCTTTTGAACGGGCAGTTGTGATATAATCAGCGCGGATTACATCAAGCATGGCCGACCTGGTTTGTCTCGCACAGCTTGCAAGACCTCCGGTACTTCCGGAAATAGCAGGCAGGATGTAAAATTTAATTCCTGCAAGCCCGGTTCCGATTCCCAAAGCCGGTAACCAGTTAAGTTTAACGGAAAACTGTAAAACCAGCAGCAGGGCAAGCCAGAAATTAGGAATTGCCACTCCCACCAGAGCGAGCACCATACACACAGAATCCTGCCATTTATTCTGTTTAATCGCGGCTATTACACCCAATGGAATTCCAATACCAACGGATATTAATAAGGTAGCAACGGTCAGCATCAATGTTCTGGGAAGACGTTCCTTAATCGAACTGATAATATCCACATTAGTCAGCCAGGATTTTCCCAGATCAAAATGGATAAAAACATCACTCATATACCGGCCGAGACGAAGCACAATCGGGTCATCCAGTCCCAGTTCCAGACGTTTCGCGGCAAGCTCTGTTTCCGTCGCTGAGGGACCAAGGATAATTTCCTCCGGCCTTCCCGGGCAAAAAGTCATCATAATGAAAACAAGAATTGCTACTCCCAGAACAATCGGTATCATCCAGATCAATCGTTTCAATACATATTTTAGCATATATTATTCTCCATTGAAGCTGACTGGTGCGCAGCTGTAAGTTTTCTGCGCACCTCAGCTTAGAATTAGTATAAAACTGTCCTGCTTCTTTTCTTTAATAATTGGTGAATGTACTTGATGCCGGAGCTATATATCCCTGATATTCAAGAACTTCTTTTTCAAGACCAGCATCTTTTCTGATTACCACAATTGTCTGGGGATTAAACATACCATATGCAATTGCAGTATCCTTTATATACTTATGTACTGCATCAATGTTTTCTTCTGTATAACCGCTGGGTGTCCAGGTCTTATATAAAAGCTCTGCCAGAGTATTGTCGTGACGGCTTGTTGCATCTCCGGTTTTATAAGCAGCGGGGTCATACCGGATAGACCAATGGTCACTTAAGAATGTTCCTCCGATGGTATTAAGTACAATGTCATACTGCGTACCATCAAGACGGGTTGCGGTATATAATGCCATATCAACAATTTTTAATTCAACCTTGATGCCAATTGCCATCATGTAGCTTTGAAGCATCTGCGCCATTCTCTGTGATAATGTATTGCTGGTTGTGAGAATGCTGATTGGTTCACCATTATATCCGGATTCTTTAATCAGCTGCTTTGCTTTATCAAGATTGAAATTGTAATAATCTTCTTCCATCCACTTCTGGTTAAATCCGTTAAACATCGGCGGGCAAACATCATACATTGGAGTACCATAGCCCTGAAGAAGACCTGTAATCAGACCATTTTCATCAATGCTGTAACAAATTGCCTGACGCAGTTTCACATTATTTGCAACTATGCTGCTGTCTGCACCGGAGAAAAACATCTGCCATCCCTGAGAGCCGTCCGCCAGTTCAACCGTATAATCATCCTTATTGTCAGCGAACTGTTTTACAGAAGATGGATCCAGCGAAATTACCATGTCTACAATACCGGTTTCTAAAGCAATTGCCATCTGGGAAGATTCTTTAATGCAGTGATAACTGAGCTTCTTAACTGAGGGGCGTACACATTTTGGCATATTCGCTTCATCCTGCCAATAATCACTTCTCTTTTCAAGAGACAGGATTGAATTAGCAGTATATTCTGTGACCATGTAGGGTGATGAGGAAACCAGTGATGCACCGAATTCATCAGGACTGGCCTCAAATGATTTTTTGGATATTGCGTATGTATCTCTTAAAAGAGACTCAAACGTACCGACGATATTGGATTTCATCTTTACTGTCAATGTATAGTCGCCAGTCTGTTCTACACTTTCAACCTTTGCAAATACAGGCTTTAATGCCCGTTTCATGGATTCCTGCATAAACCAGACAATATCAGAAGCATCGATTTTATTTCCCGCGGAATCGCTTACTCTGTCCCAGATTTCAATATTGTAAGTAAATCCGTTATCATCTGTTTTCCATGATTTTGCAACCAGTGGCTCCATTTCGCGTATTTCATTTACAACTGCCAGAGATTCATACAGCTGAGTCATAAACGGAGCATTTCTTAAAGTATTCCCCCTGAATGGTGTTAAGCTTTCCACCATCTGGTTATAACCGATATCCAATACACCATCGCTGCCTGTGGCTGCTGCCTTAGTATCACCACTGCCTGCTGTTGTACTTTCAGCTGCAGCACTGCTGCCTGCACTGCTTTCTGACGTTTCTGGCTTAGAACCGCCGCATCCTGCCAGCGTTGAAGCTGTCATTACTACAGCCAGGGCAAGTGAGCAAAACTTCTTAAAACTTTTTTTCATAAAAAATTCCTCCTTCTCTGATGCCTTATATTTCAAGTGTTTTTCATGCACCTGATATTAAAAAGAGATTCCACTGGCACTACTGTCACCGACAGCTGCCCCATTACCGTTAACCTGAATCTTATGTCTGTTTTTTCCCAGAGCCTGAAACATATACTGTTTATATGCTTCCACACCTGGCTGGTCAAACGGGTTAACCCCAAGAATCTTTGCCGACAAATAACATACAAACTCGAAGAAATAAAACAGCTGGCCAAACGTGCATTCGTCAACAGCAGGAATAAGTATCTTCATACATGGAAACTTTTTACTGTGTGCAGTAATTGTCGCCTCAAACGCTGCCCGGTTTATTTCATCAAAATCCTTACCGTTTAAATAATCGAACATATCATCCACATTATCATTGTGCAGTACATAAGATGCCCCTGTATCCTGAATATCCAGGAAAGTTTCAAAAATTATATTTGATCCATCCTGTAGAAACTGCCCGATGGAATGCAGATCCTCTGAAAAATTTCCAAATAACGGATATAACCCTTTGTTATCTTTTCCCTCACTTTCACCAAACAGCTGCATCCACCACTTTGCAAAGCGGAAATAGCGCGGTTCAAAATAAGAAAGCATCTCCATGCCAAAACCCTTCTGATACAGCAGGTTTCTTATCACTGCATATTTTAATGCCATACTCTCAGAAGCAGTTTCTTCAAGCAGCTTCTGCCGCATGCACTTTGCTCCTGCTGCTATTGCACCAATATTAATTCCAGCCACAGCCATAGGGAATAGTCCTACCGGGGAAAGAGCTGTAAACCGTCCTCCGATATTAAGGGGAAACGGAAGAAAGTGATACCCATTCACCTTGCAAAGCTTCTCCAGATGACTTCCTTCCGTGCCGGTACAGATCACACGCTTTGCATATCCAGCACCGTATTCTTTTTTCATAAAACTGCGAAGAGCACGAAATCCTATGCCGGGCTCCAGCGTTTCGAAATTCTTAGCGATTAAATTTATGTAAACACTTTTTCCCTTTAATTCCTGCAATACATTACGAATGCTGTCTGCAGAAATACTGTTGCCCGCCCATTTTATTGTGACCGGACCGGTCTCTCCGATCGCATCTACCACTGCACGCG
This sequence comes from Lacrimispora amygdalina, assembly GCF_900205965.1. Lineage (GTDB taxonomy): Bacteria > Bacillota > Clostridia > Lachnospirales > Lachnospiraceae > Lacrimispora > Lacrimispora amygdalina_A. The sequence goes on along the minus strand of NZ_OAOF01000010.1, from coordinate 24,298 downwards.
CCGCCTGATTTGAACCGCCGATACCGATGACCACAAAGACATCTGCGTTCTTTCGTACATCAGCTGCTAATTCCTGATAGTAAGTGATCCACTTTTCACCTGCCCACTCATCTACATTCAGCCAGCCAAGGTTATCTTCATACTGCTTCTCCCCATACTTTACTTCATCAAGGTAAGGGGCGTATTCCTCCATCTTGTCTGTGATTTCCTCAGTCGTAAGCCATGAGGAACCATCTATTAATTCCATACTTATTTCTTTCATACTTCACCTCTGATAAATGTAAAAGTAATTAATTAATTAATTTAATTTATACTTATCTTACTTTACTTCAGCATTTTATTCAAGATGTGAATTTTCATAAAATTGCAAAACTTATTTTGTGCATTTTTACAATAAACTATTTTATTCGACATATTTCTTTCCATACCATTCTATGAAATAATTTCGATTCACCAGCTCCTCTTGTTAACTTTGTTAGTGCTGGTAAAATATGGAATATAACGGAAACAGTATGCAGGCAATAAAAAAAGTCCATGGAAATGCTGCTAAAAGCAACAGGTCCGATGGACTTTTTTAAATATTTTTAATTATGCATTCATAAATAATTCAATATCATCATCCACTTCTCCAATACCTGCAATACCGAAGGTATCTACAAGCACCTTTGCAACATTAGGAGATAAAAATCCCGGTAGTGTCGGTCCTAAATGAATGTTCTTTACGCCAAGATGAAGAAGCGCAAGAAGTACAATAACTGCCTTCTGCTCATACCAGGCAATGTTATAAGCGATGGGAAGCTCATTGATGTCAGCCAGTCCGAAGATTTCCTTTAACTTCATAGCAATTACTGCAAGAGAATAGGAATCGTTACACTGACCTGCATCAAGGACTCTTGGAATCCCGCCGATATCACCCAGATTCAGCTTATTGTATTTATATTTTGCACAGCCTGCGGTCAGAATAACCGTATCTTTTGGAAGCTTCTGTGCAAACTCAGTATAATAGTTTCTTGATTTTGCCCTGCCGTCACAGCCTGCCATAACAAAGAATTTCTTGATCGCGCCGGATTTTACAGCATCAACCACCTTGTCAGCCAGTGCAAATACCTGATTATGTGCGAATCCGCCTACGATGGATCCAGTTTCAATTTCTTCCGGACTTGGAAGTGTCTTTGCAAGCTCAATGATCTTTGAGAAATCTTTCTTTCCGTTTTCATCAGCTTCAATATGTGTACATCCTGGGAAACCAGTAGCGCCTGTGGTGAAAATTTTAGCTGCTGCCTCAGGTGTTCTTGGAGGTACGATACAGTTGGTTGTGAAGAGAACCGGACCATGGAAGGATTCAAACTCTTCTAACTGTTTCCACCATGCATTCCCGTAGTTTCCAGCGAAATGATCATACTTCTTGAATGCAGGATAGTAATGAGCTGGAAGCATCTCGCCGTGAGTATAAACATCTACGCCTGTTCCGGCAGTCTGCTCTAAAAGCTGTTCCATATCTGCTAAATCATGACCGGAGATTAAGATTGCCGGATTCTTTCTGACACCAATATTAACGGAAGTGATTTCCGGATTACCGTAACGGGAAGTATTCGCTTCATCAAGAAGAGCCATGGCTGTAACGCCAACTTCACCTGTCTGTAATGTTAATGCAACCAGATCATCTGCAGAAAGGGTGTTGTCAAGAGTTGCTGCCAGCCCTTTATACATAAATCCATAAATGTCAGTATTTTCTTTACCAAGATTAACCGCATGCTCAACATAAGCAGCCATACCTTTAATACCATAGATAATCAGCTCTCTTAAGGAACGTACATCCTCATTCTCTGTGGCAAGAACGCCTACTGTAGCTGCCTTATCAAGCATTGCTTCTCTTGTAGTCACGTGGAAAATAGCTGCATCGCTGCTGCCCGTGTAACCTTTCTTTGATGCCAGCTCATCTCTTAAGCCGAGTACCTTTAAAATCTGTGCTTCAATGGCTGCTGCATCGAAATTTGCATTGGTAATGGTAATAAAAAGGCTCTTTACTACCTCATGATTGATTTCAGCGATATCAGCCGCATTTGTTCCTGTCTTTACGACTACTTCAGAGATTCCTTTAACTGCATAGATAAGCAGATCCTGCAGCTTGGCAACCTCTTCTGTCTTTCCGCATACCCCTTTCACTGTACATCCTGTGTTCTTTGCTGTCTCCTGACACTGATAGCAAAACATGCTCATATTCCTTACCTCCTAAAGTAAATTTATACACACCCCATTGGGAGTTTGTGCGCGTTTCAATATTGTGTTAATGTCCTGTTGCTCATTAAGAATATCATTGAACCTGATTTATGTCGGTTGTTATTACAACACAACAACATCTATTTTAATTTTTTTAACCTAAATATTTTTTAGATTCAAATTAAAAGATTGAAGGGTTTTCCAGATGTAAAAAACGAGGACATTATCAATCCAATGTCCTCGTTCCGTTCTTATACCTTATTTCATGATGACTCCATTTACCGCCTCTGCCACTTCATAATACGGTTTTAATCAGGCTCATTCTTATCCTGCTCTTTCTTATAGAGAAAAAAGGAATAAAAAAAGGGAATTACAATGATCAAAGCTGTTATAACAACAATAATAGAAACTCCATCCAAAACGGCTATCTGCTGTAAATATGCGCTCACCAGGATAACAACTCCTCCGGCCACCATCATATGACCAGTTATCCGGTTCGTTTTATTCCAGTTATCGGGATCATGAAAGGTCCATGGCAACCTCACTCCCATCATGTGATTTCTTTTGCTTTTAGGTAAGTAATTTCCTATTACGATAAATACGATGCCTACAACGGTAAATGATAATGCGGTTATTGGAATTTTAACACCAATTGACATAAACAGGGTGGCAGGTATCAGAATCAGTGAAGTAAGAGGAATCAGCCAGTTAACAATCGCACGCAGTGCCTTCGGATGTCCCTCCCGTCTTGGATCATAGAGCAGACTGATATTTGTAAATAGATTTAATAGCAGGAATACAAACGGCATACCAAATGCAGCCATAGCTTTTGGAAGATAACCGTCAATCTCACCTGCGCTGTTCCAATGCACGGCAACTTGCTCCGGCAGTCTCTTATAGAGTATAACAGCCAAAATCTCCGGAAGCAAACACAAAACAGATGTTAAAATAATTGTTTTTTTATTCTTCATCATTTTCTTCCTTTCCCTTAAATTGAGAAAACCATAGCATAAGCTCCTCAAAAACAGAGGTATTCAGTTCATAATAAACAAAATTTTTGTGCTTTGATTCCGTTACCAGGTCTGCTTTCTTTAACTGTGCAAGGTGGTATGAAATCGTGGCATTTGTCATATCAAATTTATCTGCAATCTGTCCGGCAGATAAACGGCCGCTTCTCAGCATTAACAGGATTTCCCGCCTGACCGGATCTGAGAGAGCCTTAAATGTATCTGGAAAGCCCAATATAATCCCCCTATCTATTTAGATATTTTTCTATTTAGAAGTTTATCTAAATAGATAATACTCCTTTCTTGAATTTCTGTCAAGAGTATCTGTGCTTAAACTTTCTGGCATTTTATTTTAAATAAGGGCTATGCTGAAAGCAAAACGCCTTCAGCATAACCCTGTTATCAAATTTCTATATCTGTTAAATCTCCCCCATTGGTTTCAATTACTTTTTTATACCAGTAGAATGATTTTTTTCTGACCCGCTTCATTGTCCCGTTCCCCTGATCATCTTTATCCACATAGATAAAGCCATACCGTTTTTTCATTTCTCCGGTACCGGAACTTACGATATCAATAGCCGACCACACGGTATACCCGATGAGATCCACTTTATCTTCAATGGCTTTTTCCATTTCCGTTATGTGCTGCCGTAAATAGTTAATCCTGTAATCGTCACGGATGCAGCCGGTATCATCTGGCTCATCAACCGCTCCAAGTCCATTCTCAACAATAAAAACAGGTATCCCATAACGATCCTGAATCTTATTAAGAGTATACCTCAGCCCTTTTGGATCAATCTGCCAGCCCCACTGACTTGTCTTAAGGTAAGGATTTTTCACCCCTCCCAGCAGATTTCCAAGAGTAGTGGCATGGCCTTCTTCAGTAGTGACGCAGTTGCTCATATAGTACGAAAATGAATAAAAATCCACGCACCCCTTTTGCAGTACCGCCTCATCCTCCGGCTCAACCGACAGCTCTATGTGATTCTTTTCCAGATAGCGCAGTGCATAACCGGGGTAGCTTCCTTTGATCTGGACATCGGCGCAGAAATCATTGATTAAATGGTCCAGCTCCTGCATAAGAAGCATATCTTCCGGTCTGGAAGTCAAAGGATACATGGTAATATGGGCAAGCATGCAGCCCACTTTAAATTCCGGGTTGATCTCCTTTGCTGCAGCCACTGCTTTTGCACTGGCAAGAAATACGTGATGCAGTGCCTGAAAGCGGAGATTTTTGTCATCTAACGGATCAGCCACCTCATCGTTTTCCCTGTTAATGATTCCAAGTACTTCAAGATTGCCCATGGGCATGGTGGCAAAATTAATCTCATTAAATGTCAGCCAGTACTTGACTTTATCCTTATACCGTTCCATTACGCACCTTACATAGCGTTCAAAAAAGCCAATCACCCTCCGGTCTGCAAATCCTTTATAGGCTTTCACCAGATGGTAAGGTAACTCAAAATGACTCAGAGTCACCATCGGCTCAATACCATATCTGCGGCATTCGTCAAAAACCCGGTCATAAAACTGCAGGCCTTCCTCATTGGGACTTTCATCATCTCCATTTGGAAAAATTCTGCTCCAGGCGATGGACAACCGGAATACTTTAAACCCCATTTCTGCAAATAATGCAATATCTTCTTTATAGCGGTGGTAGAAATCTACTGCGGTATGACTGGGATAACTCTCTGCCTTAAGAATATCAGTAGTAAAAACTCTGTTCTTATGCAGAGATCCTGCCGTTAGATGATCACAAATGCTCTCTTTTTTTCCATCAGCTTCCCAGGCTCCCTCACACTGGTTGGCTGCAACAGCGCCGCCCCATAAAAAATTATCTGGAAACAATTTCATTCCTCCCGTCTGTTATAATGTGGTGATTAAGTCATCACCGCGATGAACGGCTGATCCGCCTTCCATCATTGCGATAATATCCATATAATCATTTGTATTGGTCACAATGACCGGAGTATCAAGAGAATATCCTTCTTTTTCAATTGCATCTTTATCAAAAGTAATAAGAAGATCTCCTTTTTTAACCTTATCTCCCTCTTTCACATGTGCTTCAAAATGGTTTCCGTCTAACCGAACCGTATCCATACCTATATGGATGATAATCTCACAGCCCTGATCAGACATAAGCCCTATGGCATGCTTTGTAGGAAACAGCATCATAACCGTGCCGTTAAAGGGTGCCGTTACTTTTCCTTCTGCAGGTGTAACTGCAATTCCTTTTCCCAGAGTTTCATTGGAAAATGCACAATCATTAATCTGACTTAAAGATTTAACCTTACCGGACAACGGTGATGCTATTACTTCTTTTTTACATTTTTCAGAAACACTTTCCTCCCCTTTTGCCTGAGATCGCTCATCATCTTTAAAAGTGATAAAGGAAACGGCAAAACCAATTACCAGCGAGATACCTGCAGCGAGCACTGCTCTCACCAGACTCACTCCCGGCTGGGCCGGATCAAGAAGCGCCGGGATCTCAAACAGTCCCATACCTGCCATTGTGTGATATTTTAAACCTAAAGCCGCTGTTGCTGCACCAGCGACAGCTCCGCAGAGACAGGAAATAACGAAATGCTTCATTCTCGGCAGTAAAATTCCGTAAATTGCCGGCTCTGTTACTCCGAAAAGGCCTGAGATCCATGCAGGAAGAGCGATCTGCTTTAAGCTCTTATCCTTTGTTTTCAGCCACATGGCAAAAACCATACCAGTAGTAGTGAACGTAACAAAGGTGGTAAATGCCAGGATCGGATCCGGAGTTCCTGATATAATATTTGTAATACATAAAACAACAAGCACAATATGAACACCAAATACAATCATTACCTGCCAGAATCCGCCCACTAAGAATCCGGCTGCTATGGGGCTTAGCTTGTATACAGATAATACTGCCTGGGAAATGCCATTAGACATCATATTGGCAAGAGGTCCAATTACCACATAACCAAGGGGAACGGATATTAATAATACAAGCATTGGCGTAATGAAGGTTTTCACCATATCAGGTATTACCCTGTTAAAAAACTGCTCCAGAGGTTTTGCTATGGCTACGATTAAAATAACAGGAAGCAGTGTTGACGTATAAGTTGCGTTGAATACATGACCAAACAAAGGTACATCCACTCCGTTAATGGTTGGATAACACAGTGCAGCTCCTATAATCAGACCCAGAAACGGATTCATCTCAATTTTCTTTGCAGTGTTGTAGCCGATCACTACCGGGAAGAAATAAAAAATGGAATCTCCGATTGCATTAAGCAGAATATAAATTCCGTCTTCATTGGAATAAAGTCCCAGGTACGAAAGAATGGAGTTAAGTCCCTTTAACATACCGCAGGCACAGAGGATTCCGATTGCCGGCATCATAATACCGGATATAAGATCCAGTGATTTTTCCCTGAAACTCATCTTCTTTTTTTCTGCTTCTTTTTCTGAGGAGATATTTGCAATTCTGCACACATCTGCAAATACCTGTGGAACGTGGTTTCCAATCACTACCTGATACTGCCCGGAACTGCGCATCACTGTTATGATACCTTCTGTCTGCTTCAGCGCCTCATCATCTGCAAGACTTTCATCCTTTAATTGAAAGCGCAGACGGGTTACACAGTGTACAAGGCTTAAAATGTTGTCCTTGCCGCCGACTTTTTTGATAATGTCTTTTGCCAACAGGTCATATTTTCCCATTGTTAAATCCTCCATTTTTCTTTTTTATTTGAAATATGAAAGTTTAGCCAACCTAATGTAACCATCTTGTCATAAAACAGTCTTATAGACAACTCGTTCAATATGAAGCGTTAAATACAGCTTTTCATCATTGGATACCTGGTAGTTATATTTCTTTTTAAGAAACTCACAGATCTTTTCCGCACATTCATATGCATTCGCATATTTTTTCTTTATGATCGTAAGCAAGTCATCCTGCTCGTCATCAAGATAGGTTTTCCCTTCTAACAGTCTCTGGGCGAAGAATTTCAGATGAGTGATAAAGCGGTAATAATATAATGAGTCCTCGTTAAAATACAAATGAAAATTATAGGATACAATACTTGTGATCTCAGCGATCAGCTCAGCAACCTGATGGATCTCCTCTGCCCCTTTTCTTGTCACGGCTTCCACAAAATGAATGGCAATAAAACCAGCTTCATCTTCCGGCAGGCGGATGGAGTAACGCTTCTCTATCATATCCAGGGCCTTCAATCCAATCTCAAATTCTTTCTTATAAAACTTCTTTATATCCCAGAGAATGGCGTTTTTTATTGTGATCCCTTCCTGAAACCTCTTTACTGCAGAATAAATATGATCAATTAAGGATAAATGTATGGTATCATTTAAATCCACCTCTAAAACCTTTGAGGCATATTCAATCAGCTCCTCTCCAAGCTCCACATAACCGATCGGTATGCTGGCAACCAGTTCCTGAAACCGATTGTTTATCAGTGGGTCGGACAAAACAAAAATCTTATCAATCTTGCTTTTATCAAGTTCATCTCCATTCTTCTTTTTAAACGCCAGGCCGCAGCCCATTACAACCTTCTCCACCCCGTTTTCATCTTTAATAACGACTGCATTGTTATTAAAAATTTTATAAATGATCATGCGTTTCACCCCTGTCCACTGGTATAAATAACCCTCAAGTTCCTGTTTTTGGCGAAAAAAAACCTGTTTATCATGTATTATGGCCCAAAATGCCATAAAAACATAATAAACAGGTATAGCTTGCAAATGCAATCACCATCCACTTAACTACAGTATAATACAAAAAAATTATAAAATCAAGATAATTTATTTTTTGTGTTTTACATGAATGAGGGCATTCTCCATAATCTCAAATACATGTTCATCATCCAGAGAATAATAAACAAACTTCCCCTCTTTTCTTGACTTCACCTGACCTGAGGCTTTAAGCAGCCTTAATTGATGAGAAATTGCAGATTTCGTCATATTTAAAATAACGGCCAGATCATTCACACATAATTCACTTTTTGATAATGCATACATAATTTTTATCCTGGTATCGTCACTGATTAATTTAAAGAATGCAGAAAGATAAGAAAAACAGCTGTCATCTTCCATCTCTGATTTCACTTTTTCCGCCAATTCCTTATTAACCGCCTGACAGTCACACTTATTTACTGAATCGCCCATATCGTACCATTCCTTATATCCCTTCTCAACTTCACAGCAGTAATTAATTATACCCGGATATTCCTCCAAACGTCAAGCTGTACGGTATAGAATTCACAAATATCCTATGACACTCGACAATCACTCCTTTTTAGCCTCTGATTAATATATGAGGTTACGTTTCCGATATTCTGGTTTAAGAAAAAATGTCCACCGTCAAAATATACAACATCCATCTTATTTAATACATGCTCTCTCCACGCTTCCATGTCTTCCTGCGTGATTGAATCTTCCCTGCCGCATAAAGCCGAAACCTGACACTCAATTTTATTCCTTCCAGGTATGTATTGATACGTTTCCGTAATTTTATAATCCGCCCTGATTAAAGGAACGAAGATATCAGCAAGCGCTTTGTCTTCAAATACCGATTTGGGAGTCCCTCCCAGTTTTAAAACGGCATTTTTAAATTCATTCTCAGGCAGATTATGGATGATTTTATTTCTTCTGACATTCAGGTGAGGTGCCCTGTTTCCGGAGAAGAAAAGATGTTCCGGCATTGGAAGACCGGACTTTATAATTTCATGGTACAATTCAAACGCAATCCAGCTGCCCATGCTGTGTCCGAATATGGCATATGGCGTATCTTTGATCTGATCTTTTATGGAACAGCACACCTCCTGTGCTGCTCCGTTAATGCTTTCATATAAAGGGGCATCCATTCTGCTCCCTCTTCCTGCCAGTTCCACAGGCTGCAGATCAATGTCCTGACTGAGGAATTTACTCCACTGGTAATATATCATGGCGGAGCTTCCTGCATAAGGGAGGCAAAACAGCTTAATCCTGCTCATGTTTCTCCTCCTTCCGGTCAAAAAGCTTCCGGTTCAGCCAGTGTCTTTTTATATCCACCGCCTGTACCGGGCATAACTCATGACAGCAAAAACAGCTGATACATTTACTTAAATCCGGTTTCGGTTTTCCGGAACTCATGTCAATAATACCTGCAGGGCAGCCTCTTTTACATTCGCCGCAGGAAATGCATTTATTATAGTCAAAGACCGGCTTAGCACGTAATGCATCGGTCAGAATCTGTTTTAAGAATCCGGGAACTTTCCTGCCAAACAAATCCTGATCAAAGGATTTTGGAAGCTGAAACGGAGGTATTTTTACGGATTCAAAGGGACATCCCAATACGGTTATATCTTCCACATTCTGGCTGCATAGTCCCCGCTTAACAGCAGCCTGGATTGTGGGGACCTGCTCCGGCTTAAGCCCGATTAAATGAGCGCCGGCAACATCAAGGGCATAAGGACTTTCAGAAGCCATTATCAGTCCCACGTGCCTTTTTTTCCCTGCAGAAGGGCCATCGCCTTCCATGCCCTCTATTGCATCAATAACAGAAAAAACAGGAGTGACATATTCACAGATGTCCACCAGATGTTCGGCAAAGTTCTCAATGGATATCATCTTTAAATGGTATTCCGCCTTGGTGAGACCGGGTATGACACCAAACAAATTCTTTACTGCTCCCGTATATGTCATCATACCGTGTGTCTTAAGTTTTGCCGCTGATACGACAAAGTCCACATCTTCCACTATTTTTATGATGTTCATGTGCTTTAATTTCTCTGCTTTGGGATTGGATACCTCTGCCTCTGAGGTATCATAATTTAACTCACAGCCTGTATTTTGGGCAACATTTACCATGCCGGAGGCCCGGTAAATATCCTCCAGCCGCTTATGCGTGAAAGCACCTCCCGGACTGTCTCCCACAACCACGCTGCATTCCATTTTCTGGAGATATCTTACAATTGCTTCTGCAACAGCCGGATGGGTCGTTACGGCATCTTCCGGCAGATTTTTTTTCAGCAGATTTACTTTGACCAGAACTCTGCTCCCTTTTTTGATCATGCCCTTCATTTCTGTTAAATGATCCAGACACTCAAAAACTGCATGCTCCACTTTTTCATACTCATAATTCTCACATTGGATAATACTTACACGTTCCATTATTTATTCTCCATTTTGCCGTTATTTATATTAATAAATCCCACCTTGATGCAATGCTCAAGCATTAACTTTACCTTTTCACAGTCAAGCCTGGACCATTCAAAACCTGCAGCTTTTAATATCACATCCGTTTTGCTGTTTAACAAGGTAAATGAGGTCTTTTCCATGCTTCCGGATAACATATTGGTGTGGACAAGAATCTGGGTGATATCATCTGTTTTATCTTTATCATCATATTTTTTAAGCAGATTCTCCACAAATTCTGCAGGAGGAATGATCTTAACTTTCACCCCGGCCTGATTGATCAGCTCTGCAACGAAACTCATGCTCACAGTATGACTGTTATACAGGTGATACGTTTCATTCTGCAGTTTTTTCCTGTCGAACAGCAGTACAACCGCTTTGGCCACCTGATCGATGAAAGAGAAATTGATGTTCTTTTCTTTCGTCTCAGGAAAACAGCCAAGATTGATACAGGATCTGATCACAGCATAGAACGCGTTATTTGTGATATTTTCCTGGAAAATACCTGTGGCAGAGTCAAATACCAGATTACCTACCCGGAACACATTGGCGTTTACGCCTTCTTCCCGGGCTTTTACAACCATCTTCTCCGCTTCAAATTTCGTCTGTGAGTAGTAATTTTCCGAATTCTGCCCCAGATCACAATCGTATTCGGTAAACAGTTCTCTGGCCTTTCCCTCTATATTTCCCTCTCCTATGCTGGTTGTGGAAATGAGATTATATGCCTTTTTCTTCCCTGTCCGGGCAAATTCAATCAGCCTTTCATTTCCTGCCACATTGGCGTCGTACAGCTCAGAGTAGTGGCCGTAATGCTTCACATTCGCCGCTGAATTAATGATCACATCAATTTTATCTGCCAGCACTTCATACAGTTCCTGGCTTAAGCCCATATTGTCTTTTGCCAGATCTCCTGAAAATGCACAGACTCTGTCTGCTAAACTATTCTTTAGCTTCGTATCTGCATCAAAGTAATACTCAAGCTTTTTTAAAAGTCTTTCCAAGGCTTCTTTGTCATCCTTACTTCTGATTGGCACATAAAGCTTATAATCAGTATTTTGCAGCAGCTGGTATAAAATGTGTATTCCCAGATAACCGGTGCTTCCTGCCAGAAGGATATTTTTGTAATCTGCTTTTTCTGATAAGTCCATTTTTTTATACTTCTGGATCCTGGTCTTATATTTAATGATCCGTTTTTCCATTCCTTCGTCTAATGCAGCCATTCCGCTTTGAGCTGTTACAGCCGCTTCTCTATAGGCACTCAGCACATTTTTCAGCCTGTCTTTGGAATATCTGATATGATCCGATAAAACCCTTATAGTTAAACACTTAAAAATATCGTTGATCTCTATTTCAAACTCCATAGCCAGTCTGGATACTGTCTGGATCGCTTTAATGGAATTGCCGCCAAGCATAAAGAAGTTGTCATCGATACCGATCTGCCCGATTCCCAGGACCTCCTGCCATACCTTCTGGATTTTGGCATCTGTGTCATTTCTCGGTCCGATGTACTCTGCTTCCCCGCTTCCGCCTTTCTCCGGCTCCGGTAATGCTTTTTTATCAATCTTACCATTGGCAGTCACAGGCATCCCATCCAACTGTACAAAATAGGACGGCACCATATAATCAGGCAATGCTTCCGCCATCTGTTCCCTGAGTTTTGCAGCTTCCAGTTCTTCTTCTCCGGTATAATAGGAAACAAGGTACTTATCTCCATGACTGTCTTCGCGGGCTATCACCACTGCCTCGCGTACTGACGGACACTGAAGCAGCCGGGCTTCGATTTCTCCAAGCTCAATCCGAAAGCCCCTGATCTTTACCTGGTCGTCAATCCTTCCCATATACTCAATATTTCCATCCGGAAGCCATCTTGCCAAATCTCCGGTATGGTACATTCTTTCACCGGCCATAAATGGATCAGCAGTAAACTTTTCAGCAGTCAGCTCCGGCCTGTTTAAATAACCTCTGGCAATTCCGTCTCCGGCTACACACAATTCACCTGCCGCACCTGCCGGCAGCAGATTGCCGTTTTTGTCCAGAATATAGATTCTCGTGTTGTCCACAGGTCTTCCAATCGGTACGGAACCGTAGCACATCTCTTCCTCCCTGTACTTCCAGGCGGAGGTTATAATACTGTATTCCGTCGGACCATAGGCGTTCATATACTCAACACTGTCCTTCCACTGACAGGCCATAGTTTTTGTAATAGCGGAACCGCCGGTAACCAGTTTTTTCAGTGTATGCAGTTTTCCCGGTTCAATTCCGGCTAAGTAAGTAGGCGGAAGCAGTGCTATGGTTATTCCCTTTTCATTGACATATGCTTCAAATTCATTTAGGTTGTTTATGGTGTCTTTTGATATCAGATACAGGGTCCCTCCTCCCAGCAGGCTGGTGAAGATCTCCCATACCGATGCATCAAAGGAACTGCTTGCAAACTGAAGCATCCGCTCATTTTCGTCCACCTTCCAGTATCTCTTAAAATAATTCCGGAGGTTTATGATACCATGATGTTCTACCATAACTCCTTTGGGTTTTCCCGTTGAACCTGAGGTGTAGATAATATACGCTAAATCTCCTGCACTGCTTAAGTTCTCAGGGTTTTCCCCACATTCACCAATTTGGTCATCCAGGAAAATCACCTCACTGTCAGTCACAGCCTTCTCCTTAAGATGCCTTTGTGTCAGGACTACCGCTGCACCGCTGTCCTCCAGCATATACCGGATTCTGTCCTCCGGATAACTGGGATCTACAGGCAGATAGGCTCCTCCTGCTTTTAAAACTCCAAACATTGCAACAATCATTTCCAGGGAGCGCTCCGCCATAATGGCGACAATCTTATCCGTCCCCACACCCTTGTTCCTCAGTATATTAGCCAGGGCGTTGGCCTTTTTGTTCAGTTCCAGATAGCTTAAACTGCTCTCACCAAAGACTACCGCCGTCTTATCCGGAGCCTTTCTGACCTGATCTTCAAAGGCTCCATGAATGGTACTGTTTTTTGGATACGGCTCCGCTGTCCTGTTAAAGCAATATAATATCTTTTTACGTTCTTCTTCATCAAGAATCTGAATATCCTTCAGCTTCACCTCCGGATTTTCTGCCACCTCTTTTAAAATATTTACAAAATGTTCCGAAAGAGCTTCCATGGTCTCCTTCTTGTACAGCTTAATCCCATATTCCAGTTCAAAGGAAATGCCTTCCTGTGTTTCAATGGCAGCCAGAGTGATGTCGAACTTGGATATAGAAGCCCCGCTGCCATAAGGAGCAGCCTTCAATCCAGCCAGTTCAAAGATTCCGGTTTCCATATTCTGAAGAGCAAACATGGTATCAAACAACGCATTTCTGCTCATGTCTCCCTTCAAGCCCAGTTTTTCTACTATCTCTTCAAAGGGATAATCCTGGTTTTCATAAGCGCCCAGGGCCATTTCCCTGACTTCCGCCAGAAATTGTTTATAGGTTTTTTCTCCCTGGGGGTAATTTCTCATTGCCAGGGTGTTAACAAACATCCCTATTATATTTTGCAGATCAGCATGAGGCCTTCCTGCAATGGGGGAGCCTACTATAATATCTTCCTGCCCTGTGTATCTGTAAAGCAGCGTGTTGTAGGCTGCCAGCAGTACCATGTACATGGTGGCTCCGTTTTCTTTTGCAATCTCACCAAGCTTCCCGGCAATTTCGCTGCATAAGTGAAAACGGACTCTGCCTCCTTCAAAGCTTTGCACTGCCGGTCTTTTGAAATCTGTCTGCATGTTAAGTACAGGTATTTCACCACCTAATGTCTCCAGCCAGTAATTTTCCTGCTGTTTCAGTGAACCGTTCCCATACATCTGATTCTGCCATACGGTATAGTCCCTGTACTGAAACTGCAGCGGTTTTAATTCCTTTCCTTCATAAAGGATGCTGAATTCTCTTAGCAGAATCTCCATGGAAACTCCGTCGGAAATGATATGGTGCATGTCAAACATCAGGATGTAGGTGTCATTTTTCAATTTTACCAGTCCTGCTCTCAAAAGAGGTGCCTTGCTTAAGTCAAAAGGTTTTACAAAATTACGGACAATTTCCTTCCCCTCTTCTTCCGTGGCTTCTTCATAGCCTACTGTAAAATCGACGTGATCGTCCACCCATTGGACCAGTTCACCATCTATTGTTTTAAAGGATGTTCTTAAGGTTTCATGGCGCTCAATCAGCTGACTGAAGGCCGCCTGCAGACGTTCTGTATCAATATTACCTTCTATCCGCAATGCAGAAGGCATGTTATAGGTAATTCCACCACCTCCCAGCTGGCTTAATACATAAACCCGCTTCTGAGCAGAGGACATTGGATAATACTGCGCTTTTTCTGCCGGCTCAATCGATGCATAGAAGTCTTCCTTTGCATTTTCTATGAATTTTTTCATTTCAGCAATTGTGGGTCCTGCAAAGATCTCCTTTAACGGAATGTTGATGTTGAATTCCTTATGGATTCTGGAAACCAGCACGGTCGCCTTTAAAGAATGTCCTCCCAGTTCAAAGAAGTTATCCATTCTCCCGATTTTCTCAGCTTTCAACACTTCCTGCCAGATCTCGGCCAGCTTTTCTTCCACCATTCCTTCCGGCTTTTCGTATTCCACACCGGTATCAATCCTGCCCTCCGGCTCAGGCAGTGCCTTTCTGTCAAGCTTTCCGTTAAAGGTAAGCGGCAGCTTCTCAAGCCGGATAAAATAGGACGGCACCATGTAGTCTGGCAGATCCTTTAACAGGTATGCTCTCAGTTCCCCAGTTGTAAGCTCCTCTTTTCCTGCTATATATGCACAGAGATATTTTGTCCCGTATCCGTCTTCCCGGTCAATCACTGCGGCTTCTCTGACTGACTCATGGGTCAGCAGACGGTTCTCGATCTCGCCCAGTTCGATCCTGTATCCGCGGATTTTTACCTGATAATCAATTCTTCCAAGGAACTCAACCGTTCCATCAGGCAGCCATCTTGCCAAATCCCCTGTCCGGTACATCCTGCTTCCATGAACAAACGGATTCTCCACAAATTTCTGCTCTGTCAGTTCCATTCTGTTTAAATAGCCTCTTCCCACTCCGTCACCGGATATGTACAGCTCTCCTGCCGCGCCAAGCGGAAGTACCTCTCTGTCTTTTCCAAGAATGTAGACCTGGACATTGTTAAGCGGCACTCCGATGGGAATGGAGTTCAGTCCGGATGCGGTTTCATAATCAATGGAAAATAAGGTGGAATCCACACAGCATTCTGTGGGGCCGTATACATTGGTGATCCTGGGTCTTTCTCCGGTAATCCGGTCATAAAAACTCTTTACTGTTTCTATCCCCAGCGCCTCACCGCCGATTATAAAATGCTTTACCGTTAAGACATCCGCTCCAGCCAGCATGGCATTCTCCAGAAAGCGGATATGTGCCGGGGTGCCATCGGAGACCTCCACGGAATGTTCTTTATAGTAACGGAGCAGACTCATGCCGTCCAGCCTTGCTTCTTCCGGAACGATGCAAAGTGTATGACCCAGCATCAGAGCCGGGAATATCTGCTTGACCGATGCGTCAAAAACGTAGGGCGCCACCAGGGCAACTTTTAAATTCCTGTCATACTTTCCGTAAATATGCCTGTTTAAACCTGCTGTCAGATTCAGCACATTCCTGTGCTCGATTATGACTCCTTTTGGCATACCTGTTGTTCCGGAGGTATAGATAACGTAGGCCATGTCATCCGGGAAATTAAGAGGAGCTATATTTGCTGCGTCTCCCTGATACAATGACTCATTCTTTAAGTCCAGTATTTTTCCGGAGAATTGCACCTTGTCCAAAACTTCTGTCTGTGTCAGCAGGATTTCCGTCTGGCTGTCTTCCAGCATATACCGGATTCTTGCTTCCGGATAAAGGGGATCGATGGGCAGATAAGCGCTTCCTGCTTTCAGTACTGCCATAATTCCCACTATCATTTCTACCGAGCGCTCTGTCATGATACCTATCGTCTTTTCCGTACCAGCTCCTATTTCTCTCAATACTCCTGCCAGCTGATTGGAACGTGCATTCAATTCCCCATAGGTCAGGCTGCTTTCTTCAAATTCCACAGCTACACGGTCTGGATTTTTCTCCGCCTGTTCTTCAAATACCTCAATGATGGTTTTATCTCTGGCATACTCTGCAGCGTTATCATTAAAGCCATATACGATTCTTTGAATTTCTTCCTTTTTAAGCATCTGAAGATCCTTAAGCCGGATCTGCGGATCAGCAGCAATCTCTTCCAGCAATGTGCCGTAGTGAATTGCGGTTTTCTCCATGAATTCTTTGCTGAACAGCCTGGTGCAGTATGCCAGCTCAAACTCGATCCCCGCTTCCTCCTCTCTGGCAGTCAGGGCAATGTCAAATTTGGACATTTTCACATCATAGCTGTAAGGCATCATTTCCAGCCCATTCATTGCAAACGCTGCAGTATCTACACTCTGAAGGGCAAAGAACGCATCAAATAGAGCATTACGGCTTACATCCCTTTTCAGCTTAAGCTTTTCTACCAGCTCTTCAAAGGGATAATCCTGGTTCTCATACGCACCGAGAGCCATTTCCCTGACTTCCGCCAAAAATTCCTGAAATGTCTTCTCTCCCCGGGGATAGTTTCTCATTGCCAGAGTGTTGACAAACATTCCTATAATATTCTGCAGATCAGCATGGGGCCTTCCAGCTATCGGTGAACCCACTATAATATCTTCCTGGCCGGTGTATTTATAAAGCAGTGTGTTATATGCTGCAAGCAGCACCATGTACATGGTAGCTCCGTTATCCTTTGCCACAACCTGAAGCTTCCTGGAAATGTCCTGGCTTAAATGAAACCTGACTCTGTCTCCTTCGAAGCTTTGTACTGCCGGTCTTTGATAATTAAGGGGCATGTTAAGTACAGGGATATCACCTTCAAAGGTTTTCATCCAGTATTCTTCCTGCTTTTTCAAGGTTCCATCTCCGTACATCTGATTCTGCCATGCGGAATAATCCCTGTACTGAAGCCTGAGCGGATTTAACTCCTTTCCTTCATAAAGGGTTGAAAATTCACGGATCAGTATCTCCAGGGAAACTCCGTCAGAGATAATATGGTGCATATCAAACAAAAGAACATGCCTGTTTTCTCCGGTTTTCACCAGACCTGCACGCAAAAGAGGTGCTTTGCTTAAATCAAAGGGCTTTATAAATTCATCCAGCAGGTTATCTGTTGTTTCTTCCGGCGCTTCCCTGTAAGACACACTGAATTCTGCCTGTTCATGCACTCTCTGGACCGGTTCCCCGTTCATCATCTCAAAGGAGGTTCTTAAAGTTTCATGACGTTCGATGAGCTTTTTAAAAACAGCTTCTGTTTTTTGCGCGTCAATACTGCCTTCAATCAGTACAGCCCCCGGTATGTTATATACTGTCTTCCCGTCCTCCAGCTGCCCTAATACATATACTCTCTTCTGGGCAGATGACATGGGATAATATTCCGCCTGTTCCACTGGTTTGATGGAAGCATAAATATCCTCTTTTGCATTCTTTAAATATTGCGCCATTTCTCTAACTGTGGGACCTGCGAAAATCTCTTTTAACGGGATGTTAACATTAAATTCTTTGTGGATTTCAGAGGAAAGTACAATAGCATTTAATGAATCTCCCCCAAGTGCAAAGAAGTTATCATTAATGCCCACACGCTCAGCCTTAAATATTTTCTTCCACAGCCGGCAGATACCTTCTTCCAGTTCATCAGAAGGCGCTTCGTACTCTGCACCTGTATCCATAGTCAGATCAGGTTCCGGGAGGGCTTTGCGGTCAATTTTTCCATTGACAGTTAACGGCATCTGGTCAAGCTGAACAAAACAGGAAGGTACCATATAATCCGGCAGTTCCTGTAACAGTTCTGCTCTCAGCCTGTCTGACGGTAATGTTTCTTCCCCGACAATATAAGCTGCAATATATTTATTGCCCTGCAAATCATCCCTTGCAACGGCTGCTGCCTCTTTGATCTGCGGCAGTTTCAGCAGCTGGCTCTCGATTTCACCCAGTTCAATTCTGAAACCTCTGACTTTTACCTGATCGTCAATTCTGCCAAGGAATTCAATATTGCCGTCAGGCAGCCATCTGGCAAGATCCCCTGTCCGGTACATCTTTTCCCCTGCTTCAAAGGGGTTATCCACGAACTTTTCTTTCGTAAGCTCCGGACGGTTTAAATAACCTCTTGCAAGTCCGTCACCAGAAATGCATAATTCACCCGCTGCACCGATTGGCAGTATATGACGCTTTTTGTCAAGAATAAATATTCTGGTATTGTTTACAGGGGTTCCGATAGGTACCGATTCATATTCCATCTCTTCTTCTTTATATGTCCACGTAGTAGTAATAACGCTGTATTCCGTGGGCCCGTAAGCGTTGATATAGGTAAGCCCATCCTTCCACTTTTTCACCATTTCTTTTGTGATTGCGGACCCTCCGGTAACCAGTCTTGTGAGAGTGGGCAGTTTTCCCGGTTCTAAGTTAGACAGATAGGTTGGAGGAAGCAATGATATGGTAATACCGTTTTTATTTACATATTTTTCGAATTCCATTAAGTTGTTTATGGTTTCTTTTGGTATTAAATAAAGGGTGGCACCTGTCAGCAGGGTGGTGAAAATCTCCCATACGGAGGCATCAAAAGAATTGCTTGCAAACTGCAGCATTCTGTCATTTTTATTCATCTCATGCTTCTGCACAAAAAAGGCCTGAAGGTTTAAGATTCCCTGATGCTTCACCATAACTCCTTTGGGTCTCCCGGTAGATCCGGAAGTGTAGATGATATATGCCAGGTCTCCCGGATTACTTCTGATCTTTGGATTGTCTTTGTTATCATGAAAACTCTGACTGTCATCAAGCAGGATCACTTCACCGTTAAAATATGCTTTATCCCTCAGATGCTTTTGAGTCAGCAAAATTTCCGACGCGCTGTCTTCCAGCATATACTTTATTCTTTCTGAAGGATAGTTGGGATCAATGGTTAAATACGCTCCGCCTGCTTTGAGGATTCCCATCATACCTATGATCATTTCAAACGAACGTCCGGTCATGATGGCAATGATCTGATCTTTTTTTACCCCCTTCTCTCTCAGGGTCCATGCCAGCTGGTTAGACCTTTGGTTTAATTCACGGTACGAAAGCTTCTCATCTTCCAGACATACGGCAGCCTGTTCCGGGTATTTTAAAACCTGTTCCTCAAACAGAGTGTGTATGGTCTTGTTTTTGGAGTAATCCGCAGCAGCTGCATGAAACTCTTCTGTCATTTTCTTTTGTTCCCATTCAGGTACAATTCCGATTTCTGATATGCCGGATTCGTTATATTCCAATACCTGGCGGAATAAAAAGTCAAAATGAGAGACCACATTTTCAATTGGAATAAATTTGTCAAATACATCCATCCGGTAGGAAAAATCAATATAAACTTCTGCATCCTCATACTCTCTTAAATAGACTGTCAGGGCGTTGCGTTCATGATGATGAGGCAGCATTACATGGCTTCCAATTTCAGCATCCACAAAGCTTTCCGTCGCCCCATGCTTTTCATAGGAAAACGAAATATCAAAAAGACTGCTTTTTTCGTTTGATGTACTGAAAACGGTCCGGTATATTTCTCCGGTGGAAACCCTCATGTGCCTGTAGCAATCCATGAGCTCATTCTTAATATATTTCACAAGTTCCTGAAAGCTTATATCGCTTCCCGGAGATATCCTTAATGGAATCACATTGGCAAAATGTCCCATCGTCTGCTTGTACTTTGTTTTACTTCGGTTTAGAACCGGTACGCCGATTACTACCTCT
This sequence comes from Lacrimispora amygdalina, assembly GCF_900205965.1. Taxonomy (GTDB): domain Bacteria; phylum Bacillota; class Clostridia; order Lachnospirales; family Lachnospiraceae; genus Lacrimispora; species Lacrimispora amygdalina_A. Next base: position 4,106 of record NZ_OAOF01000010.1, on the reverse strand, counting down.
TCCTTATCGCATACTCTGCTGAAATAGGTATATAAGGTTCCAAGTACAAAGTGAAAGACAGAACAGCCCCTTTCTTCACTAAACTGAATGATCCGGTTATATAATTCCCTGTCTATCTTTAAAACACGCCTGCCGCTCCAGTCTGACTGCCCGTCCGGATTGGTGCCGTTTGCGTTTCGGTTAAATAAAGGCTCGGGAATATTTAAGTACTTATCCCTCCAGAATTCCCGGTCTTTTATAAAGTTTTTTGAATCATGATAGTTTAGATCTTCCAACAGGAAATCGTGATAGGAATAGACCGGTTTCTCTTCCGTTTTTCCCTCTCTGTATAATTCATTATAGTTTTCTATGATTTGTTTGTGAGTTAGTACAAAACCCCAGCCATCTATAATAAGATGAAAGGCTTTGATGAATACAAAGTACTGGTTATCACTCCATTTCAGCAGATCAAACTGAAAGAGCTGTTTTCCCATATCAAAGGGTTTCTGAAACTCTCCCCGCATCCATTCCATACAAAACTCACGGGGATTTTCCTTCCCGGAGAAATCATGCACAGGCAGTTCATACAAAGACTCTGATAATATGTTCAGATATGGTACTCCGTCCCTTTCTGCCACGTTAGCCCGCATCATTTCATTGCGGTTTATGAAAACCTGAATGGCCTGGTTGAATAATGATACATTAATTTTGCCTTTTATTTCTGTATATCCGCCAATATTATAAATCGGCTTACCGGGATACATACACTGTTCCAGCCATATGTCCTTCTGATATGAGCTTAACGGATATTCTGTAACGTTTTTCATTTGTGTTTCCATACTGATTGATCTCCCCTTATTACTATGAATTTAATAAATGTTTCTCAGATAATATCCTGTCAAAAAGAGAAATAACTTCTTCCGGATCGTAAAGATTTTTTGAAACGCAAAGTTCCATCATTAAGCGCCCTGATATGGTAGCCGACGAAAGGAAAAGTGACTGGGCTCTCACAGAAATATAAAAGGATTCCACCCATTTTTCCATAATCGGATAGGATATAATGCCAAGGTTAGAAAGTGTGATGGACGTATTCATCAACGGCCCCCTTTCAGACATGGTTTTCTTACACGATTTCAAACATAGTCTCTTGTATTTTTTCAATGAATTGGAGAATACAGCTGCCAGACGCAGCAAGCCGTACGGGACTCCTCTTTTGAACCATTTAAACGCTTCTTTTACCTGTTTTCTTAAATCTCCCTCCCGGAAAAACTGCGCCGGAAGACTTGCCACATAGTTACCATGCATGGTCTGTGGCGAATAAAAATGCAAAGGCTGTATGTCCATAGGCATAGAGACAAGCACCCGCTGTTTTCCGGAATCATGCTCCAATAATCCAGCCGTCATTCTATAACAGAGATATTCACTAAATGTCATATCATACCGTCTGCTCTGACGTAATATTTCCCGGGTTTTTTCAGCACTGAAGCTGTAGGATTTTTTTACATAGCCTCTGCCTTTCTTTGGTTTTCTGTCATAACTTAAGTCTAACGTTTCGTTTTTATCCTTCTTATTCGCATTGAATGCATAGCCTGTTAAAAATACAGGCAGCCATATATAAGCAGAAATTCTTCTTCCCGTGCGAAGAATACGTTCTCTTAAGCCGGAAGAGATGTCTGTCTCTCCCGGCACTGTATCAATTTCACACGAATAATACTCAAGCCACTTCTTAATCCAGAATATCAGTCCCCGGCCATTGGTCACGGCATGGTGCATGGAAAATACCATCGTATTCTCATTTACAGGAAACAGATGAAAAACCAGCCTGGAATTGGTGGAATCGTATCGTTCCAAAACCTCTTCCTCAGTATAATACTTAGAAAGCTGCTCCTCTTCATAATCAAGCAAAGCTTTTAGCTCCTCTTTGGGAAACCGGTTCCATTGAAACGTATTTTTTTCAGGCCGTTCCACCATTTTTGCCTGCAGCAGCGGATTTTCCATAACCAGCGCCCGGTAGCTGGGATACAATTTTTCCGGATCAATTTTTTTCTTAAAGCTGACTGTTGCTATCATGCAATTGGACGAATTAAATTCTTCTGTTCCAAAAAAGTATAAACTTGCAAGTTTGATTGCATCCATCTTTTACTGCCTCCAGCGTATTTTTATTGCATAAACCCTACATTTCTGCAGTGTTCAATCATGAGCTTTACTCTGCTGCTGTCCAGCTTTTGCCACTCAAATCCCAGTGTCTTTAAGATGCCGTCAGTTTTTCTGTTCTTCACCAGGAATAATGTCTTGCTGGCACCTTCAAAGAATATATTGGAATGGACAAGTATTCTGGATACTTCCTGTTTCGCATCATCATCATCGTATTTTTTCAGAATAAATGAGGTAAACCTGTCTACGGGCATCGTCTCTACTTCTACCCCGGCCTGATTTAAAAACCGGGCAAAGGAAATCATGTTAATCCGATGGCTGTTAAATAAATGATACGTCTCATTTTTTAAATTCTTCCTGTCGAACAGCAGTACGACAGCTTTCGCCACCTGGTCTACAAAGGAAAAATCCAGAGTTTTATCGGCAATCGCAGGGACATATCCAAGTTTTATCAGGGATTTCACCATGGTGTAGAACGCATTATCCTGAATATTTTCCTGGAATATACCGGACTTTGAATCAAAGACCAGATTCCCCACTCTGAAAACATTGCATATTATGCCTTCTTCTCTCGCCCTGACAATCTGCTTCTCAGCCTCCAGTTTCGTCATTACATAGTAGTTATCGGAGCTCTGTTCCACGTCACAGTCATACTCGGTAAATACCACACTTGACTGGCCTTCTATGAAACCGCTTCCCACACTGGTGGTAGAGATGAAGTTATACACCTTTCTCTTCCCTGTACCCGCAAATTCAATCAGCCTTTTATTTCCTTCCACATTAATCGCATAGAACTCTGAGTAATTTCCAAAATGCTTTACATTTGCCGCAGAATTTATGACTGCATCAATTATTTCTGCCAGACTCTCATAACGCTCTTTACCCAGCCCGAAGTATTCCTTTGTCAAATCTCCACAGAATACACACAATCTGTCTTCCATTGTTCCCTGACCGCATATTTCATCTCCAAAGTGGAACTTAAGCTTTGCATACAGCCGTTCCTGTGCCTCATTGTCATCCTTTCCCCTGACCACTATGTATATCTTATAATCAGTGGTCTTCAACAGCTGATATACAATCTGTATTCCAAGATAACCGGTTCCTCCCGCCACCAGTATATTCTGGTAGCCAGCTTTTTCTGATATCGCAACTTCTTTATACTTCTGATTTCTTTTATGGTATTCTTTCAGGCTTTTAAGGATTCTGCCATCACTGGCTCCCCTTCCTTCAATTCTGGTGACTGCTGCTTCTTCAAGTGCTTCAATCGCTGTCTTCAGCCTGTCTTTGGAGTATTTTATCTGATCTGACAGGCTACGTATTGTGGGGTATTGGAACATGTCGTTGATCCCAATTTCAAATTCTGACGCCAGCCTTGATACTGCCTGAATTGCCTTGATGGAATTACCGCCCAGCATAAAGAAATTGTCGTCAATTCCAATTGAATCAATTCCCAGTGTATCCTGCCACACTTCCTGAATCTTCTTATCCGCATCGTTTCTCGGGCTTATGAAATCTGCCCCGGAATTTCCGCGTATTTCGGGCTCCGGCAGTGCTTTTTTGTCAATCTTACCGCTTTGAGTCATGGGCATATGCTCCAGCTGCATAAAGAAGGCTGGGACCATGTAGTCCGGCAGTTCCTTTAAAAGATGTTTTTTCAGTTCTTCTGCTTTCAGCTCATCTTCCGAAGTAAAATATGCTGTGAGATATTTTTCTTTCTTTTTATCCTCTCTGGCGATTACTGCCACCTCACGGATCAGCGGATGCTTATGTAAGTTTGCTTCAATCTCCCCCAGCTCGATCCGAAATCCCCGGATCTTTACCTGATCATCGATTCTTCCTAGATATTCCACATTCCCATCCGGCAGCCAGCGGGCAAGGTCCCCTGTCCGGTACATCTTCTCTCCGGCTTCATACGGGTTATCAACAAACTTTTGGGCAGTCAGGGACTGACGGTTTAAATAGCCTCTGGCAAT